>JAHZDZ010000004.1:105070-233650 GCA_019422105.1 Bacillota bacterium
AATAAGAAGCCGCAGGGTGGCTGTTTTTACGGATGGAATGTTAAGTCCATCCGTTCTATAACTTAGTCTTTTATTGGTATCGAAAAGAATTGGACCGCTGAAAGCGGCTGTGCGCAGCAAGATATTGAGATTTCATGATTTTTGAAGAGATACCAGAAAGAGTTTTATTGCTCTGACTGACTGAAAAAAAGTTACAAAGGATTTTTTTTGAAATATTGACATTTCTTTCAGAAAATGGGGATGCATTTTATAAAATTCGGCGTCTAATGGTTAACGGAATCAAAGGGGAGCGAAGGATGTGAGATTGTTGAAAGCGGATGAAATGCCTGAGAAGGACTTGATATCAGATAAAGCTCCGGTAAAGTGCCTGGATTTGGAGGATGCAATCAGTAAATACGGCAACAGCCTTTTAAGACTCTGTTTTTTATATTTGAAGGACATCCATCTGGCAGAGGATGCCCTTCAGGAAACCTTTTTAAAAGCATACAGAGGATATGGAGGCTTTAACGGCGCCTGCGCAGAAAAAACCTGGATTACAAGAATCGCTATCAATGTGTGCAAGGACTTCCTGCGCAAGTCATGGTTCAAGCATAAAAATACAGAAGATGAACTGTCAGACATTCCCTATGAAGCGGGATTTGAAAATTCCCATGACCGGGATGAACTGATTGTTCAAATTATGAAGCTGCCGAGAAAATACAGGGAAGTGATACTTTTATATTATTATCATGATTTTAAAGTATCTGAGATTACACAAATTCTTGGGATACCCCGCGGTACTGTCTCAAGCAGGCTTAACAGGGGCAGGGACCAATTGAAGGAAAACTTGAAAGGGTGGTATTATGATGAATAGTATAAAGGATGATATTGACGAAAGACTTTCCGGCCTTACGGTCTCTGATAATTTAAAATACAAAATCATATTTAAATCTCAGGTAAAAAGGTTTCCGAGAAGGCGTTATGCCGCAGGGATTATAGCGGCATGCCTCTGTCTGGTACTGTTTATTGGAAGCGCCATTGGAAATACTACCCTCTTTCAAAAGGTATCCGACATGCTGGGGGGGAGCTATGAGGGTGAAATTATACAGGCGATACCGCCCAAGGAAGGCGGTACTGAGAATAAGGGGATAAAAATGGAGGTTGTCGGTGCTCTAAATGACGGCGACATGGCCATGGTTTATATTGTCGTTCAGGATTTGGAGAAGGATAGGTTGGATGAAACCTTCCGTTTTAATGAGTTGGATTTTTCTGATGACAGTATCAAAAATATCGCGAGCTGGGATTATGATGTGATTGACTATGACGCTGAGACGAAATCGCTGATTATCAGGGCTAAGCTAAGCGGTGAAAATTTGGATGGTCAGGAGATTAACCTGGACGCAAAATCGTTTTACAGCAAAGAGGAGAACTTTGAGGACATTCCCCTGTTTAGTTCTCTTGATGAGTACGCTGAAAATGAGGCGGAATATATTCCTGTTGGAAAGGAATTTGTTGATGAGGGCGGAAAAAGGGTTCAAAGAAAATACTTAAAAACCGATGTTTTGAATGAACCTATAGAAGAAATCAGGGATGATGGGGGCGGCACGGCTGCGTACCTTTCCAACATCGGCATGATAGATGGAAATCTTCATATCCAGTTTAAATATGAGGCAAAGGGAATCAGGCAGTGTCACGCATCCCTTGGGTTTGAAAAGGACGGCGCATTTATTGGTTATGGTGCCAGCCTGGAATATTTCACTGTAAATGAAAAGGGACATGTTGAGGATTCCTTCAACGAGATTTTAGGGGAAAACGGCGTTTATTATGAGGAAATCATTGTTGATATTGACGATATGGATTTGGAGAAAGAGGAGCTGAAGAATATTTCCTTAAATGCCTCCTTTGCTGTTAACCGGGTATGTGTAGACGGGGAATGGAATTTGAATTTCAAAATCAAGGCCGTTGATGAGGTAAAGAAGGCGGAGACAAGTATTCATATAGGAGATTTAAGGGTAACCAAAGTTACCCTTTCCCCCATTGGTGTGACAATGAGAGGCATATCAAAGGATGGAGATTTCAGTTACCCGCTGAAGGTTGAGGTAAACTATGGCGCAAAGACGATTCAACTGGAGGAGGAGGGTTCCTACTGGTACCTTGATGAGAGTAAGACAGGTATGGATAATACAATGATACGGTTTGTTTTCCGAGATATAACAGATATCACAAAGGTGAAAAGCATGCAGATAAATGACGAGATTATTTATTTTCAATAAGAACCGGAAAAACAGGGTGTGTTTGCGCCCTGTTTTTTTAGAAGCAGTTGTTGATGAACAATGTGTATTGTAAAATAATATGTAGTATAGGGAAATGAGAGATAGCTCTCGGCAAAATTTGGGCTGAGGATACTTTTTATCCTGTATTTTCGGGATTAAGCTAATAATGGTGCGCAACTTAAAGTTACCCCCGCTATGCAACCAAAAGCTGGTGGTGTATTTGGAATGCAGCGGATAGAATAAAGCTGCGATAGAATGAAAGGGAAAAAAATGACATTTGGAGAAAAGGTACAAAAATTGAGAAAAGAGGCATCCCTGTCACAGGAGGAGCTAGCATACCGGCTGAAGGTTTCCCGTCAGGCTGTCAGCAAATGGGAGAACAATAATGGTTTTCCCGAGACAGAAAAGCTGATTAAGCTGGCTGAACTGTTCCACACGAACCTGGATTATCTACTGAGGGAGGAAGAACAAAAAGAAAGTGCGGAGAAGGAAAAAACGGAAGAGGATACGAGAGCAGGCGATTGCTTCGAGCAGGCGTTTGAGAGTTACATTGCCTTTTATAAGAGGAAAAAGCGTAAGGTCGCCGTTGGAGTATTCTGTATGATTGCAAGTCTGGCATTTTTGTATACGGAAGTGTCAGAGCTGGGATTACTGCTTTTTCTCTGCTCCTGTACTCTTGCCGCTGCTCTTTTTGTTTCGGCATCACTGAAAGATAACAGTGGAGCGGAAAAATACTTTCGGGACACTGGCGCGGTTTTGTTTATCAATGAACGGATTGCAAGGGAATATGATGAATATCGTAAAAAGTATGGCAGCCTGGTGGTTTTTGCTGTTATTCTACTTGGAATCAGCTTTCTCATACTGCCTGTTTTAGCCGGTATAATTTCTTTTTCGGATGAAAATACAGAGGATTTTTTTGTAAATGCCTGTATGTTCATAGGAACGGCGGGAACGGCAGTGTCAGCTTTTATCCTTCTCTATTATGGAGGCGTGCTTAAAATCTACCGCAGATTATTGAAAAAATAAGGGAGTGGGTTTATGGTAAAAAAGAGGATAATAGTAATGCTTTGTATATGTGCGGCTTTTTTGACTGCATGCAGCACGGAAAAAAAGGAAGGGCATAGTGACGAATATTTTGGTAAAATAGTGAAAAGTCAGGTGGAGGAAGAGAAAAAACGGAATAAAATGGTGATTGTGGATTTGAAAAACAGCACAACACTGTTTGAGACGGAGGATAGAGATGTAATAGATGACTTTTGCAGTCATGTATTTACGGAGGAAGCGGAGGCTATGGGGGAAGAGCAGAATGCGGAAGGTTTAGAAACCGGCGAAAAGCAGTATTCCTATATCCTCTATCAGGAGCCGACCGTACTTTTAGGCGAGGATAGAAAGGCAGAGCCTGAATATAAGGAGATGTTACGGATTACGACTTATAAAGACGCTCCTCTTGTAGAATACAGCGTCAACTCCAATGTGATCCACGTGCCCTTTTTAGCAGGAGGAATTACATTGATACAGCAGGTGACAAAGGATACGATGAGTTATTTAAATGATGTGGAAAAATATGAGCAGTATGAATAAGATAAATGGATGAGAATAAGCCTATGGTTTATTCTCATTTTTTTTGTTTCGGTATATATAATCGGGAGCGAAGTGTGGTAAAATAACAATAAATTCATTGGTATATCCCAATCATTTTTACGGGATATCGCTGTATGTGTGCTTTTAGAAGCGTTCTCTTTTTCGGAACATTTGCTGCAAATAGTCTCATATGCAGACCCTTTCGTGATAAAAGTTTGTATGTGTGCTACTTACAGGCTGTTTGCTATGATTTTATAATAATAAACGATTACAATATTCTGCGAGCTTAGAGGACAAATAGCCGACTTTTTTCAGACATGAGGGCAAAAAGAGGTTGTCTGAAATATCTGCATGAATATTAATATATTGTTTACTGGCTGTTCATAATTTGTTCAAAATGCCGGCCTATAATAAATACATAAGGATGATGATACAAATTCATATAGACAAAAGCAAAGGAGGAATTCATATGGATGAGGAAAAAAGATGGGGAGAAGAAAACAGGGAAGAAAAAATAGATCAGGTGTCAAATGAAGAAAAAAAGCATCAGCAGGAGGATGAGAACAGGGAGACAGCATCGGGCACATCTGAGGCCGGCGAGAACGCCTATAACGAGGATTTTTTAGATGGAACTAACGAGGATTCCATGCCTGACGGAGAGTACAGGTATTCTCCGAAGGCTGATGGCAGGTATGGTTTAGATGGAAATCACCGGGACCGTATCAAGGTGATTGAGCGATTGGAAAACAAAGGGCCGTCAACGGATGAAGATACAGCAGGTCAAGAACATTTTTATAAGGAAACGGTAAAAGAAAAGAAAGAAAAAAAATCGAAGAGTTTTTCCTTCAAAAAACTGATAGCAGCCTGTCTGGTCATCAGTGTTGCAGGAGGAGGAAGTATCGGGGCAGGCTATTCCCTGACGCAGCATTATTTAAACAGCAAGGATGAGGCAATAGATGCCTCTGTGAATAATAACACCACTAGCAGCAGCGGCGGTTCTGCCTTGGCGCTATCTTATGTCAAGGGGGACGCGGTGGACGTTATAAAGGCGGTTTCTCCTTCTGTTGTCAGTATCACAACGAAGGTATCCGGCAGCACAACAACCTTTTTTGGCAATATCCCCTATGAGGGAAAAGGGGCGGGCAGCGGTGTTATATTCCACGAGGATGACACAAAGGTTTATATTGTCACCAACAACCATGTAATTGACGGTGCGTCTCAGATTGGTATTTCCATTACCGGAAATGAAAATATACCCGCTTCTGTAGTGGGGGCTGATTCCTCCAGTGATTTGGCAGTTATTTCCGTTTTAAAGACGGATCTTGCCTCTGCCGGCATTGACAGTGTAACCTGTGCGAAATTTGGAGATTCCGACAGCCTTGAGGTAGGAGAAAGCGTGTTGGCAATCGGCAACGCACTGGGCGAGGGAAAATCTGCTACAGGCGGCATGGTGAGCGCCGTAGAGAAGGAAATTACAGTAGATGGGAAAAAATTGAGCGTTATACAGGTGGATGCAGCCATAAATCCCGGCAACAGCGGCGGTGCGCTGGTAAATTATAAAGGCGAGGTAGTCGGTATTAACACAGCGAAAACAGCAGAGCAGTCTGTGGAGGGAATGGGATACGCGATTCCAAGCAATCAGTTTACACCGATTATGAATACACTTTTGGAAAAAGGACATATTGAGAAGCCATATCTGGGCATTGTAGGCTCTGATATTACAGATGATTTGGCAGAGCTTTACGGTCTTCCGGTAGGCGTCTTGATCAGGCAGGTGGAGGAAGGCGGCAGTGCAGCGACTGCCGGCATTCAGGCCAGTGATATTATAACGGAATTTGCCGGAGAGAAAATTATGAACATGGACGATCTGGTTACGAATTTGGCGAAGCAAAAGGTAGGAGATTCTGTAGATATCAGAATTATCAGAGATGGAAAAACAGCTATGACAATGAAGGTTGTCATAAAAGACGCTAATGCGTAAATTGACTGCGGTATTAATGCAGAAAAAAATACGATATGCTTTAGCAGGACAGTCCTATATAAAAGGATTGTCCTGTATTTTTATTTCTGCAAAAAAAAGCAAAGCAGAAAGGGCTCTTTTTTTGTTTCAAAAGAATATATAAAGTTAAAACAGTACAATAAAAATGCAAAGCATTCATTTATTTTTTTAAAATGTACATTGAAACCATATTTTTGTACCATTTAAAAGAAGCATTTACATCCTGTAATATTACAATCCTCTTACAAAATCTGGATTTCAGGAATTATAGTTGCAACTTATTGTTGTAAAATGTATTATATAAATGAAGAAGCAATACATGTTCAGGAGGGGATGACAATGAAAAAGGCAGTGAAGAGATTGTTGGCTACCATGGTGATGTCCGTTACGGTTCTTGCACAAATGCAGTTTGTATACGCTCAGGATGAAGAAAAGAAAACAACAATTATTGTGGATGATAAGGTTTTAGAGAGTAAAGTGCCTCCCGTTGTTGCGGATGGCTATACTCTGGTACCGGTAAGAGCTCTTTCAGAGGCTCTTGGTTTTCAGGTAGCGTGGGATGATGCGGAGAAAAAAATTACACTGATAAAAATCGGCAGTTATATTGAAATGCGTTTAAATTCCATGTATGTCAATGTAAATGGTACACAGAAGCTTTTGGATGCCATGCCCAGAGTCATTGACGGCAGTACTATGATTCCTATACGCTTTGTGTCGGAAGGTTTTGGCATGTATGTGACATATGATGAGACGTTTTTGAAGGACGGCTCTAAGGGTATCTGGATAACGGATAACTTTTTAATGAATTTGGAAAATGAACTGACCTATGCCAAGAAGACGGATAACTATATCCCTGTTAAAAACGATGCCAACAAGCCTGTAAGCAGGTATGTTTTGAGTGAAGAGGGCGAAACAATTCGCTATATCGCCAAGGGAGACAAATATCAGGATGTTGTTGCAAAATATCCTGGTGTCAGCACAGCGGATACAAATAAAATAGTGATAGGTTCCCTGTATGAGCCGGGACAAAAGGCGGTTTCCGGTAATATGACGTTTCTTTTTAAGGATGGCATTGTGAGCGAAGTAAGTATAACGCCTAATAAATAGGCGGGATAATGCTTTGTAAAGCGGGTGAAAATGACCTGAGAATGACGTCTTAGGTATTTTACTAAAAAGTGTTTTCTGCAAAGTTATGATTGTATCAATATAAGAAGCTCTCCCTTATCAATTGATTTGGGAGAGCTTCTTGTCTGCATAATACAAAACGGCGCGCAGTTGCTTTTACAATACAGATGGGATAAAATAAAAATACGCTTTCTGTAGCTGCTTTGGCAAAAGGTCTGTTTCTATGGAACTATATTATCAATAAGAGCTTTTATTTATAGAATGGCGGGTTGAAGTGAGGAATAGGCTAAAATGGTAAGAAGGCTTAGCACGGATGAGAAGAACATTGTTCGGAAAGAAGTGGTTGGGAATGGATTTATGGATTGCGATCGGCCTTTTTCTATTTTTTCTGGTAGGAAGTGTGGTTTTACAGGTTCCGACGATATTGCCTGTTATTCTGGGCATGCTTTGTTTTTCGGCTGTTGCCTTGCACAGGGGATATACTGTAGGTCAAGTCGGCAAAATGATACGAAAAGGCGCTGTCAGATCCCTGATTGTCATTGAGGTTGTAACTTTGATAGGAGTATTGACCGCTCTTTGGAGAGCCTCCGGTACAATTCCTTATCTTATCTATTACAGTATTAAATTTGTTGACCCAAAATTCTTTGTGCTGTTTGCGTTTTTTTTGACAGGTCTGGTTTCCTATATGCTGGGCAGCAGCTTTGGCGCTGCGGGCACTATAGGAGCAGTGCTGATGGTTATAGCAAGATCAAGCGGTGTAAGTGTACCCTTTACGGCCGGCGCCGTATTGTCAGGAGCTTACTGGGGAGACAGAACAGCGCCAACGTCCTCCTGTGCCGTACTGGTGGCATCATTAACGGATACAGAGCTCTATGACAATGTGAAAAGGATGTGGAAAACAGGAGTGCTCCCCCTTCTATTGACATTGGGCGTTTATGCGGCACTGTCCTTTTTCTCACCGCAGGCGGGCGGGAGTACGGAGCTTTCAGAACAACTTTCCGCAAATTTTCATTTATCTGCGGTGACGGTAATGCCCGCTGTATTGATTCTGGTTTTGCCTTTGTTTAAAATAGAAGTAAAGAAAGCAGTGGCAGTCAGTGCGTTTTGTGCCGCTTTGGCGGCCGTTTTTGTACAGAAAGTCCCCTTCGCTTCATTGGCAGAGGTTTCTTTTCTGGGGTTTCACCTTGAGGGAGAGGTAACACTGGACGCTGTGCTGGGCGGCGGCGGAATTGCTTCCATGTGGAAAGCAATGAGTATTGTTTTGGTATCCTCTACCTATGCGGCAATTTTTGAGGAGACAAAAATGCTGAGTGCAGTGGAGAATATATTAAAATGCGTTTGCATCCGTGTAAGGACTTTTACGGCTATTGCCGCTGTTTCCGTACTGGTCTGTGCCGTAACATGTAATCAGACTTTGGCAATTATGCTGGTAGAACAGTTATTTGCACCTGTATATGATGGAAAAGAGGGAGGAAGAAAAAAGCTTGCTGTTGATATTTCGAATTCTGCTGTCCTGCTGGCCGGTTTGATACCCTGGAGTGTTGCCTGTACTGTGCCTTTGGCGATGATGGGGGCCGATTTGGGGGCGCTGCCCTATGCTTGTCTGCTTTATTTGATTCCTCTGTGCAATCTTTTTGCGGGAAGAGAGAAAAGAACTGAAAACAAAGGAAAGAAAGATGCGGCCTATACGGTATCGTTGTAATTTTCCACACACAAAGCAGCCGACTCTATGGCTGCTTTTTTGATGGGAACAAATCATTGGAAAAACCGTCCAAATAAGAAAAAGCAGTTGAGGAGGGGTTAATTATGAAGCGTTTTATTTACTTGGCCGGTATTTTAATGCTTACTTTGTCATTTACCGCCTGTAGCGGCGGCAATTCTTCAATGGAAAAGGTGGGAGAAGCAGACAATGTTTCCGGTAAAGCAAGTTCTGGTACAACAGAAAAGGAAATTCCGAAAATTGATGCAGAGGCATATTACAGGGTAAAAATTATGGAGAAGGGTGATAATACGGTTCTTTTGGCCGGAATAGAAGAAGAATCCTCTGGCAATGATTTGTACAGTGTATCGCTGGAGGGCATCAGTGTGATGGATGGAAACGGAAATGCAGTTGACTTTGATATGCTGAAAGCCGGTATGACAATGGAAATAGCTTATAATGGAATGGTTTTGGAAACATATCCGGCAAAACTTGGGCAGATTTACCAGGTTCGTATACTGGAAGAGGAAAATGATATGGTCGGATTTTATTTGCGGGTGCTTAAGGATCTTTACGATACGGACGCGGGATTAAACACAGATATTTCCGTTTTGGCCTTTGATTTGACACAGGTAAACAATCTAAGCAGTGCCGAAAAGAGTGCTCTGGTATATCTGGCAGGACAGCAATTTGGAAAGGAAACTGTTACAGGCACCTTTGAAGAGCTCTGCAGTGAGGGCTATATTGACGAGGATGCGCTTATCTTTCCTGACGGACTTTTCTTTCAGCTGAAGGACAATAGAATAGAGAATGACGCATTTCAGTTTGATGCAGAAAAATGGAGAAGCGGTTTAGGAGCCTATTTCTTTACAGACTGCACAGCAGAAAAGAAAAATGGTATGTGGGACTATACGGTAGGCGCGGAAATGATATCCTGATTATGATAATTTTTCATCACCATCCCGTTGACAGTATTTTTGATGGGTGTTAAAATGTTAGCTATGATTAACAATTGCTGCATGTCTATCAAATACCGAACTGACGGGAGGGAATGAAATGGTAAGAACAGCGGCACAGCTGTGCCTGGATTTGTTGAGGGAAAAGGGGTACAAAATTACCCATCAGAGGAAAATCATCATAGAGGAAGCTTTAAAGCCCTGCAATATATGCGCACAGTCTAAGGAGATTTATTTTCAGGTGAGAAAAAAGGATCCATCTATCGGCATTGCTACCGTTTACAGGACACTGCTTATTATGAACAACGAGAATATAAAGGAGATGCTGTATCATAACGCCTTTGTTCCAAATGACAAAGATAAAATATGCATTCAAAATGTTTGCCCTTCCTGCGGGAAAATAACGGTTATTGATGTGAAGGAGGCGGAGGATGGCATGAAAGTGGTCTTGGAGAAAGCGAAGCTGGATTATCTTTCCTGCCGCATTCATATGGTAAGTGTATGCGATTTATGTAAAACCAACGAAAAAAATAAAGCCTGCTGAATAAAAGAAAAGACGATTAAACCGCATCTTTATGCTTTATAAATCACGTCGTTTTATGTCAGTGGCAGTACAGTCAGCCTTGTTCTACGGCGGGCACAGAAAAATCAGTACTCTGCCTGAAGGAAAATGGGAGGACTTCTTCAAGGTGTTGGTGATGTCCGGCTGTATTCTGTCTGTGTGACGTTTTATTCATATGTATGAAAAAACAATGAAAAAGTATATGTCTTTTATACAATTATTGAGCCGGATGTATTTCGGCTCTTTTTTTATTCCCGATACGGTGAAAAGAGAGAAAGAAAAATCGCTGCTTTCAGCATTATAGCTGATTTTATATATTTTACGGCCATGTTATTGCTTTCAGTTCAAAAACGTTTATAATGAAATAGCTAAAATTATGAATTAAATATGCTGCCTTTTGAAGCCGGAGGAGGTGCAGCCTCGTCTTATTAACGATGAGGAACCTTTTAAATTACATAAAATTCCGGCAGATGAAGAAATTTTTTGCTTTGGAGTGTTAAAATATGGAAAGCACAGTGAATGTAAAAAAAACCGGCTATCTTGTAAAGCTGTCCTGGCCGATTTTTATTGAATTGCTGCTTCAGATGCTTGTAGGCAATGTGGACCAGTTTATGGTGGGAAAGCATTCCCCGTTGTCCGTGGGTGCTATCGGAAATGCAAATCAGGTTATCAATGTTTTGATACTGACCTTCAGCGTTATCAGTGTTGCGACGACAATTCTGGTATCTCTCTATATAGGTTCCAATGACAGGAAGAAGGCGGAGGAAATTTACACGCTTTCTCTGTTTGTCAATGTTGTATTGGGAATTGCTGTCAGTATCATTCTGCTTTTTTTTAACAGACAGATATTTGCGCTGATGCGGGTGCCGGAGGAATTGATGGAGGAATCCAGGCTTTATATGGCTATTATAGGAGGCGGTATTGCCTTTCAGGCTGTATACCTCACCTTTACCGCTATATTCCGCAGCAACGCCATGATGAAGGAAACCATGCTTATTTCTGTTGTCATCAATGTGATAAATATTATAGGCAATTATATTCTCATTAACGGCAGCCGGGCACTTAATATACCGGCTTTGGGTATTGCGGGCGCCGCCATATCAAGTGACATCAGCAGAGTGCTTGGTGTTTTGCTGATTTTTCGCCAGTTTCAAAAGAGGATAAGGACAAAGCTGTCTCTGTCTCATTTGAGGCCGTTTCCTGCGGTGCAGTTCAAAAAGCTTATGGGCATAGGAATACCCTCAGGCGGTGAAACCCTTTCATACAATTCCTCACTGGTCTGCACACAGGCATTGGTAAACCGCTTTGGCACCACAGTGATTACAACGAGAGTATATGCGACAATGTTTGCTATGATATCTTACCTCTACTCCAACGCTATTTCACAGGCGTCACAGATAGTTGTGGGATATTTAATAGGAGCGCAGGACATAGAGGGTACAAAGCTTCAGGTTAAAAGAACTGTATTTTTATCCCTGATTGCCTCCTTCAGTCTGTCGGTAGTGCTTTTTCTCATAAGCGATCGGATATTTGGCTTTTTTACCTCCAATGAGGAGGTAATTGAGCTGGGAAGGAAAATAATGGCGATTGATATTGTATTGGAGCTTGGAAGGGCTGTGAACATGACAATGGTCAGGGATTTGCAGGCCTGCGGGGATATCAGATTCCCTATTGTGACGGGTATTATCAGTCAGTGGACGGTTGCTGTTTTGGGAGGATTTCTTCTGGGAACCGTTTTTCATTTGGGCCTGTGCGGATACTGGATTGCCATGACTCTTGACGAATGTATCAGAGCTGTCCTATTTTTGGTGAGATGGAGAAGCGGAGTCTGGCACGAAAAAAGCCTGATTCAGGCTTCATAACAGAGGGAAGGTCAGACAGGCAGTTTTCAGCCTGTCTGATTTCAGATACAGGGGAGGATTTTATGAAAAATTTGGATGTTTTTTATGTCACATGTAAGAAGTTGTTTGCTTTTTTTTAAGAAATATCATTTATAATGTAACTATACTAAATGGGGGATAGGAGAGTGCAATTATGAAATTCAAACTGAAAAAGAAATATGTCATCATTGGAATTATCGCTGTTGTGGCAATAGCGGCGTTTCTGAAAATGAAATCGGGAGCGGCCCAGCCGGTTGGGGCAATGGTTACTACATCTCCGGTGGAGAAAAAGGACATTGAGGAATCTCTTACGCTGAAGGCGCCTTTGGAGGGCAAGGAGAGCGTTGAGGTAGTTTCCAATCTTCACTATGAGGTTTTGAGTATCAATGTAAAAGAGGGAGACAAGGTTACAAAGGGGCAAGTTCTTGCAACGCTTGATTCCAAGAAGCTGGAGGATGAAATAGCGGACGCAAAGGATTCTCTTGCTCTCAGCAGGGCGCAGCTCAATGAAAAATTAAAGGACGCAAATGAAGCACTTTCCCTGGCAAATACAAAGCTTTCGGATAAGCTGGAGGAAGACCAGAAGGATTATGACAAAGCGGTTAAAAACTTGGAAGATGCAAAAAGAGTATATGAAAATATCAAAACTCTGTATGAAAGCGGCGCAGAATCTCTGGATAACTTAAAAAATCAGGAGCTTAAGGTTGTGGAGGCCCAGAGAATTGTTGACGGCTTTACTGTGGAAAACGGCAAGGTTGTGCCAAGCGACGCCGATTTAAAGGAAATAGAGACAGCACAGAACGGTGTAAATGTGATAAACGGTAAGGCGGCGGCACTGGAATCAGACCGCAAAAATATTGAAATAGCGGAGCGAAATCTTCAAAAGAAGCTGGACGATTTGGAGGACTGCCAGATTAAGAGCACCATCGACGGAACAGTTACCAGAGTAAACATCAAGGTAGGACGTTTTGCCGACGAGACAGATGATGATAAACCCATGTTTGTAATCGAAAATATAGACACGCTGGAAATGAAGGTTATGGTAAGCGAGTATGATATCGGCAAAATAGAGGTAGGTCAAAAGGCGGTTATTACAGCGGACATTATGGGCAAGGACAGCGTAGAGGGCGTTGTGGCAAGAATTTCTCCCACAGGTGAGGAAAAATCCGGCACCAGTGAGCGTTTTGTGCCAACCTTTATCAATGTGACAGGCCAAAATGACAAAATGATTTCCGGTATCACGGCAAAGGCGAAAATAGAGATTGCCAAGGCAAGCGGTGTTATGGTTGTTCCTATAGAATGCGTTATGGAAACGCCTGATGGCGTAAACCAGGTTTACCGTGTCAGTGCAGAGGGCATCGTGGAAATTATACCTGTGGAGCTTGGCATTGAAAATGATATTGAGATAGAGGTAAAAAGTGAAAAGCTTGCGGAAGGAGATTTGCTTATTTTAGGACCTACCATGGATATGACGGACGGCATGCAGGTCATGGCACCGGCAGGTGCGGCAGACGCGGGCACAGACGGCATGGCAGCCGAGTAATACTTGGATATGGATGATAGTTGTATTTTCGTCAATATCCGCATGAAGAAAGCAGTCAATGCTTATTAAAAAAAGCATGGAAAGGAATATGCCATGAGTGACATTATTAACATCATTGATTTGGTGAAGGTGTACGATACCGGTGCGATACAGGTGGAGGCGCTGAAAAAAATCAATCTTACCATAGAGCAGGGGGATTATGTGGCTATTATGGGCCAGTCGGGTTCCGGAAAATCCACCCTCATGAATATATTGGGCTGTCTGGACAGACCAACGGAAGGACAATACATATTGGATGGTACAGACGTTGTAGACAAGACGCCGGATGAGCTGTCCTTAATCAGAAATAAAAAAATCGGATTTGTATTTCAGGCATTCAACCTGATTCCCAGAACCTCTGCCATGAAAAACGTGGAGCTTCCCATGGTATACGCGAAAGTTGGCAAAAAGGAGCGGCAGAAAAAGGCGGAGGAGCTTTTGAATAAGGTGGGACTTGGGGAGCGTATGCATCATATGCCAAATGAGCTTTCAGGAGGCCAGAAGCAAAGGGTTGCCATTGCAAGAGCCCTTGCCAATAATCCTCCCATCATACTTGCCGATGAACCTACAGGCAATCTGGATACGGCATCCTCGGTAGAGATCATGGAGCTGTTTACGGCCCTTAACAGGGAAGGCGCCACGGTTATTGTTGTTACCCATGAGGATGATATTGCAGAGTTTACAAAGCGGATTGTGCGTTTTCAGGATGGACATATTGTCAGTGACAAAAGGGTGGTGAAATAGATGCTGTTTTTTGAGAGTATTAAGCTGGCGTTTCAAGCCATCCGGGTCAATAAAATGCGCTCCTTTCTGACAATGCTCGGTATAATTATCGGTATCAGCTCTGTCATTTCTATTGTCTCTATCGGAGATACCATGAGAGGTGTTGTGGCAGATCAGTACAACAGCATTGGTATCAACAGAGTTATGGTTTACATTGGAAGGGTAGATGACTATAGGGATTCCGATTATTTTTCACTAGATGATGTAGAGAAGATAAGGGAAACCTTTCATGACCAAATAGAATATGTGGATGTAGATCCCTATGAAAACGTCACCATAACACAGGGCAGGAATAACCTTTCCGCTTCCCTGGAGGGCGTTATCGAAAATTACTCCTCTGTGCAAAATGTCAATATCGTGCATGGACGGATGATTTCTGAGGCGGATGTACAGGCAAGCAAGGACAATATTGTGATTGAAGATAAAACGGCCCTGGAGCTTTTTGGAAAGGAAAACGTTGTGGGTGAAACACTCCGCTGTGTCCTTTACGGGGAGCTTTTGGAGTTTAATATTATCGGTGTGTACCATACAGAGAAAACGTTGATGGAGTCTCTTATGGGCGGCGGCGGAAGACCTCTGATGTATGTGCCGACAACCACAATTTTTTCTCCCTACGGTTTGTCATTTTCCATTGATTTATATACCAGAGACGGTATTGATACGGATGTATTCCAAAAGCAGTTTATCGGAATGCTCGCCAGAATGAAAAACAGAGAGCCCGAAAACTTTGTTTACTATCCTGTGAAGGAAGAGATGGGACAGATGGACACCATGATGGCCGGTCTTTCCTCCGCGGTAGGCGCAATAGCTGCCATATCTCTTTTAGTCGGCGGCATCGGCATTATGAATATCATGTTGGTTTCCGTCACAGAGAGAACACGTGAAATCGGTATCAGAAAAGCCCTTGGTGCAAGGACAAAGGATGTTCTCATACAGTTTTTGATTGAATCCGCCATTATATCGGCGGCAGGCGGAATTATAGGTACGATATTGGGTATTGGAATTGTTGTTATCGGCGGTACCTTCCTTGGTATATCCGTTGTCGTCAATCCTATGATTGTCGTTATAGCAGTAGCGTTTTCAGCAGTAGTGGGTATTTTCTTCGGTATTTATCCGGCAAGAAAGGCTGCGAAGGCAGATCCAATTACGGCCCTTCGCTATGAATAAAAAAACGCACCGTGGTTATTTTTACGGATTGGCTATGTTTAGGTCAATCCGTTTCCATAACTATGATTAGTCGAGATGAAATCGAGGCTGTTTGCTGCCGATAGCTTATTACCTAAGCTATCGGTTTCAGCAAGTATATTTTTACAAATTGGAATGGTTTGATTAATCTGTTTCCAGATTCAATTCTGAAGCAGTAACGGGACAACTGTTGTTTTGTTTATAGGATACTTTCATCCGGAGGCGAGCAGCAATGGGGAAAAAGAAAGCGGCATTATTGATATTGGTTTTATTATGTTTATTGGGTTCTATCCGCGTATTTGGAGAAAGAAAAGGCATACCATACAAGAAAGCCAATATACAAAAAAAGGGTGACGGCAGTATCGGGACCATGGTTTTTGAAAGCGTTGAGCTTAGATACTATGAGGATAATGGCTGGCCCTATCTTCATGACGTCATTGTGAACAATACGGAGAAAGACATTACAGGGCTTACATATTGCATGCTTGCCTACGATAAAGACGGAAAGCCCCTTGAGCTTCAGTGGCATATTATGGATTCCGGCGATAAGCCGGCCTATGATTGTGTATTTGAAGATGAAATCAATATTCCGGCCGGTGAAAAGCTGGATGTCGGCGGAGGCTGGTCACTGTATGACGGAGAGAAAATGAAAAACTGGCCTAAAATTGGTGATGGCGGCCCCAATAGGGTGGCATATGCTCTTTACTGTGCAAAAAAGATTGTTTTTTCTGACGGCTCGGAATGGGAGAATCCTGCGTATGAAAGCTGGCTGGATACTTATAAGGCAAAGGCAGCAGAGGTCGAGTCTCTTCAAAGCTACTATCCCTATGAACAGATTATTTTGTAAGAATTAAAATATAACGGAAAGTAGGTTCTGCCCCATAAAAGGGCAGTAAAGAAAAGAAAGTCCGTTTATCAGGCTTTCTTTTCTTTACTGCAACAATTTCTTAAATAATTTCATTTCCTTTTCTTAGCACATTCTCAAATATTTCTGTCTTAAGACGTCAATTATATTCTGACTTATGTTTTCCTGCGTCAAGCCATTATGACAGGCTTTTTAATACATTCCGCCGTCCAACGTTATTATCTGACCGTTTATATATTCTCCCTTTTCTCCTGCAAGAAATACAGCCAGATCCGCCGCTTCCCCAGGCTTTCCGAAGCGCATCAGAGAGATTTCATCTCTGAGGCTATCCCGCTCCTCGGCAGTAAAGCATTGATTCATACGGGTGTCGATAACGCCGCAGCTGATAGCGTTTACACGCACTCCGCTTGGCCCCGCCTCTTTGGCAATAGCTTTTGTAAAAGCGTTCATACCGCCCTTGGAGGCGGAATAGACCGCCTCGCAGGAGGCGCCTCTCTCACCCCATATAGAGGAAATATTGAGGATAACGCCCGCCTGCTTTTTAATCATAGTCTTTAGGGCGATGTGGGTACAGTTAAAAACGGAGTTTAGATTACAGTTAATTATAGTTTGCCATTCCTCAGGCTGCATATCTGTGAAAAGACCGATATGGGAAATACCCGCGTTATTTACAAGTATGTCCACAGGGCCAAATTTTTCTTCCATTTCACGGAAAATAGATTGGCATACAGTGTAGTCCGACACATCTCCTGCGGCCTTTATGCAGGGATAGCCGGCACCGCGCATTTCCTCATAGCAGCAATTCAGCTCATCCAGGCTTTTGGAGGCATTCAGTACGACCTTGCAGCCCTCCCTTGCAAAGCTCCAGGCAATTTCCTTGCCGATACCGCGGGACGAGCCGGTGATTAAAACAGTTTTTCCGTTCAGTTTCATCTTAGGCTCCTCCCTTATCCCCTTAGAAGGGCAATCTCTTCTTTATACAGGTTTGTCTTTTTATCAAGCCATGGCGTTTCCAGTATCAGTGGCTTGCCGTCACAGACAGGATGGTGGACAATGCGATAAAGAGCGTCAAAACCGATAGCATCCATACCCCTTGGATTATCCTCTCCGGCGCCTATATTGGCATGCCTGTCCTTTCTGGCGCCTTTTTGGTTGAGAGATCCGTTGATATGAAATACCTTAATCCTATCTAAACCTACAGTGCGGTCAAAGGCGTCCAAAACTGACTCAAAGTTGTTTACAATATCATAGCCGCTGTCATGGACATGGCAGGTATCAAAGCATACGCCGATTTTATCTTTTCTCTCAATCCTCTCTATCAGAGCAGCAAGCTCCTCAAAGCTTCTCCCAATTTCTGTTCCTTTGCCCGCCATTGTCTCAAGGCACAGAAAAGGCTTTGTGTCATCGCATAAAACCTCATTTATACCGTCAGCTATGCGGTTCAGCCCGTATTCCAGGTCTTTTTCCGTATATGCGCCGGGGTGCAGCACTAAGATGTCGGAACCCATTTTTTCAGTGCGCTCCAGTTCCTTTTTCAAAAAGATTCTGGCGATTTCATAGGTTTCCTCCTTATAGGACGCCAGATTAATAATATAGGGGGCGTGGACGACAAAGCTTTCTATACCATTTTCATTCATAAACCGGCGGCCTTCCTCTATTTTTAAATCCTCAAGGGACTTACGTACAGTATTTTGAGGAGCGCCGGTATAAACCATAAATGTGTTTGCACCGTAGGATGCCGCTTCCTTTGCCGCACCCAGCAGCCCTCCGCTTATGGATACATGTGATCCAATCAACATATATAAAACCTTCTTTCCTTTATGATATTCCATTTTATACGATTCCTGCCGTATTTACAAGAGATGGCACAGGAGAGCGGCAGAAAAAGGAGAATCTTTATTTTCAGAAAGGTATAGACTTTTCCTGCCGGCAGATAGTATAATATTACGAATGGTATTTCTATTTATTTATAACCGAAAGGAAGTTATCTATGCTGATAGACAATATAAGAACAAAAAAATTGAAGCTGACGGAGATGGTGAATCTGTCTTCCTACATATTCAGAGAAAACTTTATCGCGATTGTGTATATAACACTTCTGGTGTTTTTTCCCATTAATATTTTATCAACCATTATCAACAATAAAGCTGCCGCTATTATGAATACACTGAATATTGAAAGTCTGCTGACGGATATGGATCTGATGGCAAAATTTGTTGCGACACCGCAGTATCAGCAGATGGCAATATATCAGTTTATCGGTTTTCTGCTTCAGCTTTTTTTTGTGCCGATTGGTACTATGGCCGCCGCCAAGCTGGCGGAGCAATACTGCTATGGAAGAAAAATAAGATATAAAGAGGCAATTTTGGATGCAGTGTCCAAGGGACCGGTTTTGATTTTTACATCCATACTCTATGCAGTCCTTATTTCCCTCGGAACCTTGGCCTTTCTTATTCCGGGGCTTATATTGATGCTGTTTTGGTTTTTCTATGTATACGCCATCATATTGCGGGATCAAAAGGGGTTTTCTGCCTTCCGATACAGCACCTCACTCATCAAAGGCAATATTTTGGGCAGTATCGGTATGATTATTGCCATCTACTTTATGAACTACGGTTTTAACATTATTATCAATTATATATTCAGCTGGGGCTATCAAATTTTTGCAGTACAGGTTTTAGCAAGCACTTTAAGCTCTCTGGTATCCATTTACTTTTTTGTGATAACAGCGGTATGGTTTATGAACAGGGATGCGGTTGTATACGGTGTTGCGGGAAGAGAGCAGCTTTAAACAATCAGCGGGCTTTTTTGAAAGCCTGCTTTTTTATTCTCTTTTTTTGTCAAAAGGGAAGGGATAAGGGATACTTGTATCGATTTCTGTACAAAATAGACGAAAAATAATTAGTTTAGTAAAAGAAATAAGTCTAAAATATATAAAAGTCATTTTTTCTTTGTTATAATGGAATACATGTTTTAAGTATAAGGCAATTACTAGGGGGAAAAGAAATGGATTTGGACGAAAAATTGTTTACCGATGAGGAATTAAAATATCTGAAGCTTTTATCCAGAGAGTATCCGAATATTGACAGTGCGTGCTCCGAGATTATCAATTTACAGGCTATTTTAAATCTTCCCAAGGGGACAGAGCACTTTGTTTCAGATATTCATGGGGAATATGAGTCCTTCAGCCATGTTCTGAGGAATGCATCCGGTGTTATCAAGAATCAAATCAGCTCTATTTTCGGCACAAGCATGCGGGACAGCGAGAAAAAAACGTTGGCCACATTGATTTATTATCCTGAGAAAAAGCTGGAGGAAATCACAAAGTCGGAGGAGGATATCTGCGATTGGTATAAGATTACACTGCACAGACTGGTGACTATTTGCAAGGTAATGTCCTCCAAGTATACCCGCTCCAAGGTGAGGAAGGCTCTGCCCAAGGATTTTGCTTATATTATAGAGGAGCTTCTTCACGAGGACGGCGTGGGAAGCAATAAGGAAATGTACTACAATGAAATCATTGATACCATAATCAGGCTTTATCAGGCCGATAGGTTTATCATATCCATCAGTCATTTGATACAGCGTCTGGCCATCGACCAGCTGCATATTATAGGCGATATTTATGACAGGGGCCCCAATGCGGCCAAAATAATGGATATGATAGAAAACTATCATTCCGTTGATGTTCAGTGGGGAAACCATGATATTTCATGGATGGGCGCCGCGGCAGGCTGTCAGGCCCTTATCTGCAATGTGGTGAGGATACAGGCGCGGTATGCGAATCTGGATACCATTGAGGAGGAATACGGTATTAATCTTATCCCTCTTGCAACCTTTGCCATGGAAAAGTATGCGGATGATCCCTGTGTCCATTTCCTGCCGAAGAATTCTTCCGAGGAAGCGCTCTCCGACAAGGAGACACAGCTTATTGCAAAAATGCACAAGGCGATAGCCGTTATGCAGTTTAAAGAGGAAGCGAAAATTATAAAGCGCCACCCTGAGTATAAAATGGAAAACAGGCTTCTTCTTGACAAAATCGATTTTGAAAACGGCACTATACTGGTAGAGGGAGTGGAATACCAGATGAATGACATCCATTTTCCCACAGTAGATCCAAAGGATCCTTTTGCCATGACGGAGGAGGAACAGGAAGTCATGGATAAAATCAAATCCTCCTTTATCAACAGTGAAAAGCTTCAGGAACACATTCGTATGATCTATACGAAGGGGAGTATGTATACAATTTTTAATTCCAATCTGCTGTTTCACGGCTGTCTGCCCATGAATGACGACGGCTCTTTGAAAACGGTTTCTCTCAGCTGCGGTGTTTTTTCCGGCAAGGAATATCTGGATGCTTTGGAAAGAGCAGTCAGAGAAGGGTATTTTAATAAGCCTCACACCCAGAGGAAAAGAGAATGCATGGATTTAATCTGGTATATGTGGTGTGGCGAGGATTCTCCCTTATTTGGCAAGAAAAAAATGACTACCTTTGAGCGGTATTTTATTGACGATAAAATAACCCACAAGGAAGTGAGCAATCCTTATTATGAGCTGAGAAATAATGAAGATATCTGTAAGGAGGTGCTGCGGCAGTTTGGGCTTGATCCGGAAAAATCCCACATTATAAACGGACATGTGCCTGTTAAGGTATCAAAGGGGGAAAGTCCCATAAAGGCAAACGGAAGGCTTTTTGTCATTGACGGCGGTTTCGCCAAGGCATATCAAAAGGTGACGGGAATTGCCGGCTATACCTTAATTTATAATTCACACGGACTTGTTTTGGTGTCCCATGAGCCTTTTGAGTCTGCGGAAGTTGCCATCCGTGAGGAGAAGGACATTTTATCCTCCACAGTTGCACTTCAGTATTCCCAGGCAAGACTGAGAGTGATGAATACCGATGTGGGCAAGGAACTGAAAAAAAATATCTGTGAGCTGGAGAAGCTGGTGAAGGCTTACAGACGGGGTATTTTGAAAGAAAAAAATTGAAACTATGTTTTGCTTAGCAGCTGAAGGGCAGAAGTAGTATAGGAAACATTGGCATTTTTGCCAATGTTTTTTTACGGGAATATTTAGTTGTTGGAGCTTATCGTCATTCGGAGCCCACAGAAAAAAATACTTACACCAAAAGTGCAGAAGAATTGACAGGCCTTCAGTTGATATTATATATAGCCGCTTCATATTATTGTCTCTGCCAAGCAGGAATTTTTTCGTGATAAGTCTAAGGAGATGAAAAAAATTGGTATAGGATGCGCAAGACGGTTTTTGGGGCTGTTATTTGTTCTCTATACGGCGTTGTCAATTAAATCCGGGCAATTTATATTTTCATTTGCAAGTTTATATTTCTGATTCGGCATATCTACTTTGCAAAATCGAATAATTTGAGTATACTTGACTCAGGTGATTTGTATGGAAGAAATTAGTTATTCGAAAATAGGCGAAAATATTAAAAAGATGCGCAGTAAAATGGGGATGACACAGAAGGAGCTTTCGGCAGCCACAGGTTTGTCCGCAAGCTATATAAGCAGGATTGAGAGAAATAAGGTGAGGGCGGAGCTGCCTGCTTTCATCAATATTGCGAAGGCTCTGGGCGTCTCTTTGGATACATTCATTGAGGAGCCCGCACTGAGTGTTTCCTTGCGGCGCGAAATCGCGGAGATTTTGCAGAACTGTACGAAGCAGGAGCTGGATGACTTTGAGTGCGCGGTGAAGGCGCTGTTGGAATTGATTCAACAATTAAAACAAAATAATGGGTAGACACAAATATTTCTTATGCTATAATGGGCATGTGTCATAATAAATGAACAAAATTATGCAGGAGGTATTTTTTTTATGGGAAGAACAGCTTTTACAGGGGGACTACTCATTGACGGAACAGGAAGAGCAGCGGTAAAGGACAGTCTTGTTCTGGTAGACGGGGAGAGGATTGAATATGCCGGAGAAAAAAAGAGCTTTGACAAAGGATATGAGGAGATTGACATCAGCGGAAAAACAATTATGCCGGGACTGATTGACACGCATTTACATTTCAGTGGCAATCTGACTGATAATGACAGCGACTGGGTACTGGAGGATCCAATACAAAAAACAGTGGTAGCAGTACAGCAGGCCCATGAATGCCTGGAAAGGGGATTGACTACAGTCGGTGAAATTTCCAGAAGCGGCATACATATCAGAAATATGGTGGAGGCCCATGTCATGAAGGGACCAAGAATTGTGGCTACGGGTATGGGCTTTTGCCGTACCGGAGGACATGGCGATTCTCACAGGCTGCCCAAATGGTATAATGAGGAATCCCATCCATGGGCGGAGCGGGTAGATGGTCCATGGGATTTAAGAAAAGCGGTTAGGAGAAGATTAAGGGAAAGTCCGGATGCCATTAAAATATGGTCAACCGGCGGCGGTATCTGGAGATGGGACAAAAAGCTTGACCAGCACTACACCATGGAAGAAATACAGGCTGTTGTTGACGAGTGCCGTATGGTCGGCATCCCGGTGTGGAGCCATGCGGAGGGCTACGGCGGTGCATTGGATTCCGCAAGAGCAGGCGTACATTTGATCATACATGGACAGACTCTCAATGATGAGTGTCTGGACATTATGGCGGAAAAGGGCATCTATTTCTGCCCTACGATACAGTTTTTAAACGATTGGTTTAAAACCTATGCACCGCCCTATATTCCAGAGGTGCATGACCAGTATCCAGGGGACACTGTGGCGGAAAAGGAACTGAACCGTGTCTACGCTAATTTGAGAAAGGCAAAAGAAAAGGGTATCGGACTGACCATAGGATCCGACTCCTTCTGCTCCAGTCTGACGCCCTATGGCATTACCGCTATCGGTGAGATGTATTCCTTTGTGGAACGGGCCGGCATTTCTGAGATGGATACGATTGTTGCCGCCACCAAGACAGGGGCGGATATGCTTTTGGCAGGTGATATTACAGGAACCCTTGAGGAAGGGAAGTTCGCTGATCTTCTGGTTTTGGAAAATAATCCTTTGGAAAATATAAGGGCGGTATCTGTTGAAAATATGCGTGTTATCATGAAAGAGGGAGACTTTGTAAAAAGGGAGCTGTAAGATATTTTAACTGATGTCAGAAAGTCGCCGCCTCTATGGGCAGGAGATACTTACTGACTTTGCTTCAGTGAGAGATACAAGCTCACAGCAAACAAAAAGGCATCATGCAATGCCGTCGGTTAGGAATTATTTTGACAATAGACTGAGAAAAGAAAGGGGATAAAAACATAGAAGGGTTTTTATCCCTTTTTTGTATCATTTTGATAGGGGAGTTATTCATTGTTGCTCTTTATAAAACAGTACAAAAAAAGATGCTATTCGTCATAATCCTGCTGTTTTTCTTGGAGGCTTCAAAACGCCGGCACTAGGGATGAAATAGGAATACTGTAGGATTAATTAATATGGTGGACTGTGCAAAAAAATCCGCTCAGCGCTTTTTTCCACAGACATTTGAAAGACTACTTTATCAACGCCTCTGAAATATCCAAATTGACAGGAGTATATAATTTATCCCTCACAAAAGAGAACTCTCTACTCTGCGCCAGAATCCACATCAGCTTTACAACAATTGCTTCCACAGACATATCGTAGCCCTGGAGTACGCCGGGGATTTTTAAGGATTTTTGACCTACCTCATAAATAGACAGATCGCTGCCGCCAATTGGAACCTGTGTGGTTATGACAATTGTTTTCCCCTTCTTGCTTACTTTCTCAAGCATTTCAAGAAAATTCCTTTTTCCCGTAAATGGCATGCCGCCGCAGCCGTAGCTTTCTATGACTACAGCATCATAGTGATCTGTCATATAGTCAAGTATTTCCGTATCCATGCCGGGGGAGAGCTTCAAAAGGCCCACTGAGGTGTGAAGGGTATTATAAAATTTTAGCTTGTCAGACGGTGTTTTCTTCGTGTGGTAATGCAAAATAGTATTGTTCATCACTGCGGCAGGGGGATAGTTATAACTTTTGAAGGATGTAAACTCTGTGTTGCTTGTTTTGCTTCCCCGTGTGCCAATGAGGGCATAGCCGCCGAAAACAATATAAACACCGCTGACGCCGTCTGTGCTTGCCAGTCTTACGCTGTCCAATATGTTTTGATTGGCGTCCGATACGGTAGCGCCGATAGGGTGCATAGCGCCTGTTATAATAACAGGCTTATCCGGATTCTGTATCAGATAGGACAGGGCACAGGCGCTGTAACAGAGGGTATCTGTGCCATGGGTGATAACAAAGCCATCGTAATTATGATAATTTTCCTGAACCGTCTTTGCCATAATCAGCCAATCCTCCGGCTGGACGTTGCTGGAATCCAGATTGACAGGCTGAATGGTTTCAATTTGTGCAAAGTCTTTTATCTCAGGTATGTAGTTTAAAAATTCATCCGGTGTTACTGTTGGGATAAGCCCATTCTCGGAGGGACTTGAGGCAATGGTTCCGCCTGTAGCAATCATCAGTAATTTTTTCATATCTATTCTCCTTTAGTTGCTTTTGATTCCGGCGCCGCAAAGCGGAAATACAACTTCCATATCCTTTAAACAAGGATCCTTTTTCAAAAGCTCAAAATAGCCTGCATAGTTTGCGGCAGACGTTATCTCGATATAAATGCCTTTTTGGGCTAGCTTTTCTCTGGCCTCAAGCACCGCCTCATCCGTAACGGTTATAATTGTTCCGTTGGTTTTTCGGATAGCCTTCAATATTTCTCTTCCTCTGGCGGGAGCGGCAATGGCGATACCCTCTGCGACGGTTCCGCAATTATCACAGGAGGGAACTGAATCAAGGCCTTTTTCATAGGCCTGATATACAGGGGAGCAGCCCTCCGCCTGTACGGCCAAAATTTTAGGAAGCCTGTCTATAATTCCCCAGTCAAGCATTTCCTGCAAAGCGATATAGACCCCCATTACCAGTGTTCCGTTACCGCATGGAATAATAAAAGCGTCCGGCATATGACCGAAATGCTCATAGACCTCATAGGCATAGGTTTTGGTGCCCTCCCAGAATATGGGGTTATAAATATGGCTGGCATAAAAAAGTCCGTTTTCCTCCACCATTTTCATCGCTTCCCTGCCTGTGTTTTCGCGGTTACCGGATATCAGGTGAATATCCGCGTCATGGGCTTTGATTTGCGCCACTTTCTTCAGGGAAGTATAATCGGGAACAAAAATGTGGGCTTTGATACCCACTCTTGCACTATAGGCCGCCACAGCCGTAGCGGCGTTGCCGCTGCTGTCAATGACAATCTCTTTTGCACCTGTTTTTTTCGCCAGAGAAACCAGCATGACAGCGCCCCTGTCCTTGAAGGAAAGGGTGGGCATATAATAGTCGGCTTTCGCATAAAGGTTACTGTCAACTCTGATAAGGGGTGTATTTCCTTCAGAAAGGGTGACTTCCTTCCAGATATCCTCTTTTTCAAAGGGAAGGGCATCTATGTATTTCCAAAGGGAGTTTTCCTTTGAGACAGAGGTTTTTTCAAAATCCAAAGGCTTTTTTTCAAAGGAAAGGTGAAAAAGACCACCGCATTCACATTTGTATTTCAAAGTGGTGACGGGATATTTTTTCCCGCATTTAGAGCAGATATATTCCATTTTTATTCCTCCTTGCAGCAGACAAAGGCCTCCATCTCAAGCAATGCGCCTAAATGAAGATTCCCTGTGGGGACAACGGAGCGGGATGGCTTATGGCTGCCAAAAAATTCGGCGTAAAGCTCATTGATTTCCCCCCAAAGAGAAATATCAGGGATATAAACCGTTGTTTTCATAACATCCTCTTTTTTCATACCGGCGCACTCTAAAATAGCCTCCAAATTGGCAAAAACTTGTTTTGCCTGTCCTTCCAGACCTCCCTCGGCAATACATCCTGTTTTGGGATGAATGGGAAGCTGACCCGATACCCACATGATATTGCCCATTTTAACAGCAGGGGAATAATGACCGGCAGGCGGAACTATATTTTTTCCCTCAACAAATTCCATTAAAATCCTCCTTTCTGATATAGAAAAAAATCTGTATACAATTGCAGTATATATAAAATATTATGAATATGACAGAACGGTATCTTCACATTGGAGAAATCCATATTATGCTGATTTTTGTCAATCTCTTATTATTTTACATCAGGTGAGGGCCTATTTTCTTTTTCCTTGATTTCATCAATATAACTGTAAACGGTCACCTTGGAAATGCCCATTTTTTCGGCAACCTTATCAATGGCGCCCTTAATTAAAAATATACCCTTTTGCTCCATAAAACCGATGAGCTCCACCTTTTCGTCCCGCCGCAGTTTTTCTGTGTTTTTGGCAGATAATATTTTATCAATTAAATCCTCCGCAATATCGCTGATGTGACCGTCATAACAATCCTCCCTGAGGGCAGGTCCGGAATAGGTTGTGGGCATAAAGCTTAACAGAAGATCAGCGGCGCTTTGTATTTTTGTGGTGTCCATGTTCACACATAACGCGCCGATTACCTTATGATCGTCATCCCGAAGCAGGGCGGTGGAAGACTTGATTAATCTGCCGTCGGGTGTATGAAAATAGTAGTTGGCAGAGCAGTCGTTTTCAAAATTCTGACTTAACAGAACATCTTTTACCAAATGATCAAAGCTTTGACCGACTTGTCTTCCCGTTACGTGATTGTTGATAGTGTAAACAACGGAATTCTGTGGAACACTTAAATCATGTATAACAACCTCACAGTCGTGATTAAAGGTTTTTGCTATCATCTGCGCAATAGGACTGTATTTCTCAACCAGGCTGTTTTTCATAACAAATCTCCTTTTAATAAATTATTTTATAAAATTTATAATTAATTATATATTAATTTAGAAAAAAGTCTAGTAAAATGTGAACAATCTGTAAAATTTCTGTATTGCTACATGGAACCCTGTCATTTATGGTATAATATCCGCGAAAAAGCAAAGCAGAAACAATAAGAAGCAAAGGAAACAAATGAAATTAGATGCCGATTGCTTTTTTGTTTCACCGCGCGCTACGCGAACGAGAAAACCGAAGGTTTTTCTCGTTATGCAAAAAGCGGAGAGAAGCCAAAAAAGAAGCAGCTGGACTGCATAGCAGGCAGGGAGTGATTCTTAAAGGCTTCGAGGAGCGACGCGACCGACAAAACCGAAGTTTTGGAGGAACTCCGCGACAATTTATGGTATAATAACGATAAATTTTAGCGGAGATACTCATAAACCTGCGGTTTATTCGTATATTTGCTGCGCAAATAGTCTGCACCCGAAACAATCTCTTGCAAGCAAGCTTGCAGTATTCCTTCTGTGCAGCTGCTTTCTCCGCTTTTATGGTATCATATCCGCAATAAGCGGAGAAAGGCCGAAAAGAAAGCATTGTGACTTCTTGCAGACAAAAAAACTTTCTTGAAAGGTCTTGAGGAGTGAAACGGCCAAGCAAAACAAAGTTTTGCGAGTATGGCATAGTAACGATAAAGTTCGGTGTAGAAACCTCGAAATCCGCGGTTTTGCGCTTGAAATAAGGAAAAACAACTATAATTTCAGTGATACCGTTTTCCTGGGCAGTAGGTTATGTGGTGAAATGGCTGATTGAAACATTGATTTGCAATGCGCTGTGTGTAATTTTATGGTATAATAACGATAAATTTCAGCGGAGAAACCTCAAAACCTATGGTTTCATGTTCATCACTTTTGCGGGGGCAAAAGCTGCCTGCGGCGTCCGGTACCTTTGTTTCGCAAATAATTGCTTATGACGTACATCTTAACAGAAAAGCTATTACATGTTTTTCCTGAGCATCTTTTTCTCCGCAATAAAGGGAAAGAGGTCATGGGATAAATGCTGTCACATATTTTTTTGAGGAAGTCGATATTTATGGGAGGTAAAGAAGAGAGTGTAATTTGTTAATATCATATGGCGCAGTGCTGCTTGCGTGAAGCACGCTTATATAGAAGATTTGTTGTATAACTATAGATAGAAAACAGACAGAGTTGAGGTAAAAGTATGAACGAGAAAGTATTAAGAACATTGGAATATCATAAAATAATTGATAAACTGGCAGGTTTTGCTATTTCCCCTATGGGAAAGGAAAAGGCTGCCAGTCTTGTGCCCATGACAGATATGTCAGATATTGCAACGGCCCAGAAGGAAACAACACAGGCGGCGGCTATGTCCTTGAAGCGTGGAAACCTTCCCTTGGGAGGGCTTCGGGAAATACGTCCCCAAATCAGGAGGGCGTCAATGGGAGGCATTCTTTCCATTGAAGAATTGATGAACGTAGGGGAGTTTCTCTATGTTTGCCGCAAGGTAAAAAATTACGCCAAAAGTGAAAATAAAAATGAGACCTATGAGGGAATTGATGAATATTTTGAGCTTTTGCAGACGATTCCAAAGTTGGAAGCGGAGATTAACCGCTGTATTATTTCCGAGGTTGAGATTTCAGATGACGCAAGTTTGACGCTCAGGGCGGTGAGACGGGATATTAAAACAGCAAATGACAGAGTAAGAGAACAGCTGAACAGTATTATCAATTCCTCCGCTTACCGTACTATGCTCCAGGATCCTGTTATCACTATCCGCAACGACAGGTACTGCGTTCCCGTGAAAAGCGAGTACCGCAGCAGCTTTCAGGGCATGGTTCACGACCAGTCCAATACGGGATCCACGCTTTTTATAGAGCCTATGAGCGTTGTGCAGCTTAACAACAAAATCAAGGAGCTACAGGGCAAGGAGAAGGAAGAAATAGAAAAAATATTAGCGGATTTGTCGGCGGGGGTTAGTGAAAACGCGGCTCAGATAGAAGCGAATCTGGAGCTTTTGACTCATCTGGATTTTATTTTTGCAAAGGCCAGTCTTTCTTTATCTATGGAGGCTTCACAGCCTATGTTTAATCTCATGGGCTATATCAATATCAGAAGGGCCAGGCACCCGCTTTTAGATAAAAAATCGGTTGTACCCATTGATATTTATATTGGAAAGGATTTCACGACTCTTTTGATTACGGGGCCCAATACCGGCGGTAAGACAGTTGCTTTAAAGACGCTGGGTCTATTTACGCTTATGGGACAGGCGGGGCTTCATATACCCGCCTTTGACAACTCTCAGCTTGCTATTTTTGATGAGGTATTTGCCGATATCGGTGATGAACAGAGCATTGAGCAGAGCTTGAGTACTTTCTCTGCACATATGAGCAATATTGTAAAAATACTGGACGCAGTCACAGACAACAGTCTTGTTCTTTTTGATGAATTGGGCGCCGGTACAGACCCTATAGAGGGTGCCGCTTTGGCCATGGCGATCATACAATACCTCCGCCAGCGGAAAATAAGGACGGCTGTCACGACCCATTACAGTGAGCTGAAGGTTTACGCTCTGTCCACAGACGGAGTGGAAAACGCTTCCTGCGAGTTTGATGTGGATTCTCTGAGACCCACTTACAGACTTTTAATTGGCATCCCGGGAAAAAGCAACGCCTTTGCCATTTCAAAAAGGCTGGGATTGCAGGACTTTATCATAGACAGCGCCAAGGAATTTATCAGCCATGAGGACGCCCGTTTTGAGGATGTTATCACTGATTTGGAAATCAGCAAAAAAACGGTCATCCATGAGCAGGAAAGAGCGGAGCAGTACCGCAAGGAAGCGGAACGCCTGAAAAAAGAGGTGGAGAGTCAAAAGGACAAGACAAGACAGCAGAAGGAAAAAATTATTATGGAGGCGAAAGAGGAAGCGCGCCTTATTTTGCAGCGTTCCAAGGAGGATGCCGACAGAATTATAAAGGAATTAAACAGACAGGCAAAAGAAAAAACATCTCAGTCTAAATTGAACGAGACAAGGGCTCAGCTTAAGAGTAAGCTCTCCGATATGGAGGAGGAGATACTCAAAAGCTCCAGTCGTAAAAAGACAAACACTAAAATACCGAAGAACCTGAAAGCGGGAGACAGCGTCTATGTTATATCCTTTGACCAAAACGGAACGGCGATTACGGCGCCGGATTCCAATAACGAGGTCATGGTTCAGATGGGTATTATGAAGGTCAAGGTACCTTTGAGGGAATTGATGCTGAATGAAACGCCTGTGAAGAAAACGGAAAACAAACCGCAGTATCATACCTCCAATGTGAAAAAGGGAAAGAGCCAGTATATTAATGCAGAAATCGATATCAGAGGACAGCTTGTTGATGAGGGAATCGGTAATTTGGATAAATATCTGGACGATGCTTACCTTTCGGGTTTAAAGCAGATTATGATCATTCACGGCAAGGGTACGGGCGCTTTGCGAAGCGCGGTACAAAATTATCTGCGGAATCATCCCCATGTGAAAAGCTACCGCCCCGGTGTCTATGGAGAGGGTGAAATGGGCGTTACAGTAGTAGAATTAAAATAAAATTTTCTTTGAATCAGACAGTTGCGGCAGCGGAACGGAAATGAATAAATCCTTCCGCTGTTACTGTAATGTTAATAATAATTACGGGTAAATGATACCTTTATTGTTATAGAAAGGAGATAAACGCATGAGTATTGGCAGAATATTAGTGGTAGATGATGATCCGCATATTGCGGAGCTGATTTCGTTATATCTGAAAAAAGAGGGCTTTGAGACGAAGGAGGTACATAACGGAAAGGATGCGGCAGAGGAATTTTTTAAATATAATCCTCATCTGGTGATGCTTGATATCATGCTGCCTGAAATAGACGGCTATCAGGTTTTGCGGGAAATCAGGAAGACAAGCAAAATTCCTGTAATTATGCTGACAGCAAAGGGAGAAACCTTTGACAAGGTGTTGGGACTTGAGCTTGGCGCTGATGACTATATGGTCAAGCCCTTTGATCCGAAGGAGCTGGTTGCCAGGGTGAAGGCCGTTTTGCGCCGCTTTGAGCAAAAGCCCGAGGAGGATAATAAAGAGCTTATATTTGACAATATTGTCATCAATATCTCCAATTACAGCGTAATCTATTACGGAGAAACCATGGATTTTCCGCCGAAGGAATTTGAGCTTTTATATTTTCTGGCGAGTCATCCGAACCAGGTGTTTACCAGGGAAAAGCTTTTGGATAAAATATGGGGCTATGAATATATTGGTGATACAAGGACTGTGGATGTTCATGTAAAAAGAATCAGGGAAAAACTGAATAAAGAGGATGACTGGGGCATTAAAACTGTGTGGGGCGTAGGATATAAATTTGAGGTGAAAAAATAATGCGCGGCAAATCCATACTGAGAAAACAGATGCTTTTATATATGGGCATACTGCTGTTCAGCTTTGCCATGCTGGCGGCAACCCTCTCACTGGTTCTCACAGGCTATTACGTCAATGAAAAGGAGGAACAGCTTGTAAAGCAGGGAAGGAAGGTGGCGGAGCAGTATGTAAAAAGCTTTTACACGGGAATCGACGGACTTCAGAAGCTGAACAATGAAATTCAGGTTTTGGAGGACTATATGGAGGCCAGTGTTTTCTTTGTCAATAAGGATGGAGAGTTGATACTGGCAAGCCAAGGCATCAGCCAAAGCTGGGTGGGCCAGACGATTACCAACGAGGCGATAGAGGGTGTGCTTGAGGGAAAAATTGTTTCCGTTGAGGGCAAAATAAACGGCATGTTTGTGGAGTCGGTATTGACGGTGGGCTATCCTATCCAATTGGGAGAGCAGAATATCGGCGGTATTTTTATGTGCTCCTCCATGCCGGAAATAGAAAAAAATATATCCCAGATGTATAAGGCCTGCTTTGCCTGTGTCGTCATCGCCATGTTTTTCGGTTCCATACTTGTTTATTTTTCCTCCAGAAAAATAAGCAAGCCTCTAATGGAAATCAATGAGGCTGCCAAGGTGATAGCAGGCGGGAATTTTGATAGGAGAATATCCATCAGAGAGAATGACGAAATAGGACAGCTGGCAAAGAGCTTTAATAACATGGCGGAAAGCCTTTATACCCATGAAAAGGACAGACGGGAATTTATTGCCAATATTTCACACGATCTGCGCTCTCCTCTTACCAGTATACAAGGATTTTTGAATGCAATACTGGACGGCACTATACCAAAGGAGAGCCAGGAGCATTATCTGAATATTGTTTTGGAGGAAACACAGAGGCTGACGAAGCTTACAAATAACATTGTGGACTTGAGCAGCGCCCAAGAGGGAAAGATTATACTGGACAAATCGGAATTTGACATTAATGAACTGATAAGGGATTCCCTGGAAAAAATACAGCCCCGGTTTATGGAGAAGGAAATCAAAGCCGATTTGCTTCTGGCCGAAAAAGAAACACTTATTGACGCGGACAGAGATAAGATTGTGCGTGTTTTGCAGAATCTTTTGGATAATGCACTGAAATTTACGGACAGGGGCGGCAGCATAGAGGTTGAGACAACCATTGAGGAAAGCGGCAAAAAGGTTTACATTGCTGTCAGAGACAACGGAAAGGGCATCAGTGAGGAGGACCAGAAGCATATTTTCGACCGTTTCTTCAAGGCAGATACTAGCCGCGGCGAGGATAAAAAGGGCGGCGGACTGGGGCTTTCCATTGCAAAGGAATTTATTAAGGCCCACGGCGAAAATATAATCTGCAAAAGCAATCTTGGCGAGGGGACGGAGTTTGTATTTTCTTTGCCTCTGGTAAAAAGGGCCGGCAGTGAGAAGGGATAAATTTATGATAGAGACCAGGAGGCTATGGATTATTCCTCTATCCTTTGAGGAGAAAATAAGGAAGGAAGTATCTGGTTGAGGAAGAAAACGGGACTGTCCTGTCAAAGATTATAAGAAACTGATTTTAAAATGATTTCAAAAGAACTGGAGGCGGGCAGCAAAGCGTTTCCAGTTTTTTTATGGTTAATGATGAAAAAATAATCAATACTACCTATTGACGGAATGAAAAAAAGAGGTTATAGTAAACACAGAAACACCCCCGGGGGGAGGGGGTGATAAATAGAGGTGATGACATGAATCAAAAGTTCGATGTGACAGGCATGACCTGCTCCGCCTGTTCCGCCCATGTTGAAAAAAGCGTGCGGAAGCTTGAGGGAGTGGGAGAGGTAAATGTCAATCTGTTGGCAAACAATATGCATGTGGCTTATGACAACACGAAGCTAAGTGAAGAAGAAATAATAAAAGCTGTGGAGGATGCCGGTTATGGCGCCAGGCTTCATGAAAAGAGTACAGTCGGCGGAAAAGAGACAAAAAAGGATTCGGCAGTCGAGGATGAAATGAGATCTATGAAGGTCAGGCTGATTGTTTCCTTTGTGTTTTTAGTACCATTATTCTATATTACGATGGGACATATGATGGGACTGCCTATTCCTCATTATTTTCACGGAAATGAAAATTCCCTTGTGTATGCCTTTACCCAGTTTCTTCTGACACTGCCTATACTTTATATTAACCGCAAGTATTTTATAGTAGGTTTTAAAACACTGGCGAAGAGAGCGCCTAATATGGATTCCCTCATTGCTATCGGCTCCGGCGCCGCAGTTGTATACGGTATTTTTGCCATTTATAAAATAGGCTTTGGCTTGGGTCATGGGGATATGGCTGTTGTAAGCCGTTATTCAATGGACTTATATTTTGAGTCCGCCGGCACCATACTGACGCTGATTACATTGGGAAAATTTTTGGAGGCCAGAAGCAAGGGCAAGACATCGGAGGCTATCACAAAGCTGATGGATTTGGCTCCTAAGACCGCTTTTGTTCTCCGCGACGGAAAAGAAGAGGAGATTCCTGTTGAAGAAGTTGTGGTAGGGGATATTATACTGGTAAGGCCGGGCCAGAGCATACCTGTTGACGGTGTCATTACAGAGGGCGGCACGTCCATTGATGAATCCGCTCTCACAGGAGAAAGCATCCCTGTAGAAAAGCAGGCAGGGGATAAGGTAATCGCCGCCACCATAAATAAATCCGGATTCTTTCAATTCAGGGCAACAAAAATCGGAGATGACACAACGCTGGCCCAAATTATACAGCTTGTGGAGGAGGCAAGTTCCTCCAAGGCGCCTATATCCAAGCTTGCGGATAAGGTTTCAAGCATTTTTGTGCCGACAGTTATCTGTATCGCCGTTATTGCAACGGCAATATGGCTTCTGTTAGGCTATTCACCCGAATTTGCACTTTCCATCGGCATAGCGGTATTGGTTATTTCCTGCCCCTGCGCATTGGGCCTTGCGACGCCTGTGGCAATTATGGTTGGAACAGGAAAGGGTGCTGAAAACGGCATTTTAATTAAATCGGCAGAAGCCCTTGAGATAGCTCATACTGTCAATACGGTGGTAATGGACAAAACCGGTACTATTACCGAGGGTAAACCTAAGGTCACGGATATAGTTACAAGAGGAATAGAGGAAAGAGAGCTTTTAAGGATTGCGGCGTCAATTGAAAAGCCATCCGAACATCCTCTGGCGGATGCGGTCATTGAAAAGGCGGCAGAGGAGAATATAGATTTATATGAAGTAAAATCTTTCAGCGCCGTAGTCGGGCAGGGAATAGAGGCCGTCATAAACGGCGAGGAATACTTTGCGGGGAATAAAAAGCTGTTTATGGAGAAAAAGGTAGCTTTGGAGGGTCTTGATACAGCAGGAGATGATCTGGCTGAAAACGGTAAAACGCCGCTGTATTTTGCAAAGGGAAACCAAATACTCGGTATCATCGCCGTAGCGGATACGGTAAAGCCAACCAGCAAGGAGGCCATTGACGAATTCAGACATTTGGGAATTGAAGTGGTTATGCTGACGGGAGATAACAAAAAGACAGCGGAAGCCATTAAAAATCAACTGGGGATCACAAAGGCCATTGCGGAGGTTATGCCGCAGGACAAAGAAAGCGAAATCAGAAAGATACAGGAAAGCGGAAAAAGGGTGGCCATGATTGGGGACGGCATCAATGACGCACCGGCACTGGCCAGAGCGGATGTGGGCGTAGCCATAGGCGCAGGGACTGATGTGGCCATAGAATCTGCGGATATTGTGCTCATGAAAAGCGATTTGCTGGATGCTGTGACAGCGATTCATTTGAGCAAATCCGTTATACGCAATATCAAGCAAAATCTGTTTTGGGCGTTTTTTTATAACACTATCGGTATCCCCATTGCGGCAGGTGTGTTCTTTCCCATTTTCGGCCTACAGCTAAATCCCATGTTTGCAGCGGCTGCTATGAGCTTAAGCTCTGTCTGTGTTGTGACAAATGCTTTGAGGCTAAAGCTTTTTAAACCGCTCAGAATGATAAAGACAGATGGAAAAGAGGAGCCGAGGAAAGAAAATAATGTCAACGGGACTGTGATACAGTCTGAAAATAATACAACAGAACAAGGAGAGATTAAAATGAAAAAGACATTGATTGTAGAGGGTATGTCATGCAGCCACTGCTCCGGCAGAGTAGAAAAGGCGTTAAACGGACTGGACGGCGTTCAGAAGGCGGTAGTCAATTTAGATTCCAAGGAAGCGGAGATTACTTTGGATAGTGATGTAGCAGATGATGCTTTGATTCAGGCTGTCACTGACGCAGGCTACGAGGTTTCTTCCGTCAAATAAGGAGCGGGTATATGAAAGCGGATAAGACAAAGGTATCCAATTTGCTGAAAACGGCCAGGGGGCAACTGGACGGCATACTCAAAATGATTGAGGAGGATCGTTACTGTATGGACATTGTAAACCAGCTTTTGGCAACAGAATCCATATTGAAGAAAGCAAACCGCGAGATTTTGAAGGCCCATATGGAGGGCTGTGTGAAGGACGCCCTGACGGATGGAAGTGAAGGGGAAAAGATAAACGAGATTATTGCGATTATAGACAAAATGTCAAAATAAAACGCAAAAGCCTCCCGTGCTTTATAAAAAAGTACAGGAGGCTTTTTGCAATTAAAAAAGTTATTAAAAATTTGAAAGGTTTTAACCCTCAATCGCTAATAAAGGCTATGCCTGACCCATAGCGGAAATGTTGTTTTCCACGGAGCATCAAGCGTATGGTCAGCGTAGGAAACAACTGAAACCCCATAAGAGTTTGCCGGTATAAATTTCCAACTTCTTTGAGATTATGCCGGAGGCGTTTTACAGCGTCAGAATAAATTCATCTGTGTGGGTATTTGGTTGACACTCTTATCCTTCTCCTGTATAAAATGACCCGTTGTCGGTATTTTTGAGGTGCGATAATATTCAATATCCTCTGTGATAAACATATCCTTGCGGTACACCTTGGTAACCAGACTGTTTTTTTTCAGGGTATAAACCTGAACGCCGGAGGAATTCTTTGAGTTGTTGGCAGGTATCATGGCAGTGGAGATAAGAGTTGCCTTGTCCAGATTCCTCATGAGAAGCAAATCGCAGTCCTCCTCTGTCTTTACCATATATATTAGCTTTGATTTGGAGGAATAGGCATTGACAAGCTTACGCCGATTTACTTTCGTTTCATAGCTTTGCAGATTAACCTTTGCGGCCTTTCCGTTTTCAAATACAAATATCATGCAGCCCTTATAGTCGGTGGTCGAGGTAAAATAGATGATTTTCTCCTCAGCTTCCAGATTCAGCAGATTGCTCAGATACTCGCCCAAACTGCTGGCTTTGCAGTCAGGAATATCGTTGGCTTTCATTTTATAAACATTAAATTTGTCTGAAAAAAACAATATATCTGCCTTATTTGTGGTTTCCTCCTCAAGAATAATCTGATCATCTTCCTTCAGCTTTTGCTCGGAGGCGGATCGCATGGATACCAGGGATATTTTTTTGAAATAATTATGCTCCGTCAAAAACAGGCGGATGCCATAGTCCTCAATCAGGTCCTCCTGTGTAATTTCTGCAATGTCCTCTTCCATAATAATTTCCGTTTTTCTTGGAATGCCATATTTTTTCATGACATTTTTTAACTGAGAAATAATGATATTTTTTATTTTTGTATCGCTTTGCAGCGTTTCGCCGAGCTTTTGGATTTCCTCGCGCAGAGCGTCAAGCTCCTTGATGCGGTTTAAAATATACTCCTTGTTGATATTGCGCAGTTTAATTTCCGCGATATATTCTGCCTGAACCGCATCAATTCCGAAGCCCTTCATCAAATTGGGCACAACATCACTTTCATGCTCGGTTTCCCGTATGATGCGGATGGCCTTGTCGATATCCAGTAGAATTTTGGAGAGGCCCTCCAAAAGATGCTGCTTTTCTGATTTTTTACCGATATCAAACTGAAGCTGTCCTTTGATGGAATTCATGCGGAAGCGCACCCACTCCTTCAATATGCCGGCAACACCCAAGGTTTTCGGTCTGCCGTCAATGAGCAGATTAAAGTTGCAGCTGAAGGAATCTCTCAGCGGCGTCATGGAGTAAAGCTTATGCATCAGCATATCAGCATTGGCGCTCTTTTTAATGTCTATGGTGATTCTGAGACCATTTAAATCCGTTTCATCCCTGACGTCGGTAATATCCCTGATTTTATTTGTTTTTACCAGCTGTATAATTTTGTCTATAATGGCTTCCACATTGGTGCTGTAAGGGATTTCCGTAATTTCAATACAGCTGTTTTCTTTGTTGTAAATGTATTTGGAACGAACCTTAAAGCTGCCGCGCCCTGACTCATAAATTTGGCGAAGCTCTTTTTCACTATAAATAAGCTGTCCGCCGGAGGGGAAATCAGGCGCCTTCATATATTGGAGCAGATCGGCGTTTTCATTTTTCAGAAAGGCAATTATCCCCTCACATACCTCATTTAAATTAAAGCTGCAAAAGGAGCTTGCCATGCCCACAGCGATTCCCTGATTTGGATTTACCAGTATGTTCGGAAAGGTAGTGGGCAGAAGGAGGGGTTCCTTCATAGAATTATCATAGTTGTCTGCAAACTCAACTGTATTTTTATCAATATCTGAGAAAATTTCGGCGCAGATGGGCGCAAGCTTTACTTCCGTGTAACGGGAGGCAGCATAGGCCATATCACGGCTGTACTGCTTTCCGAAGTTTCCCTTGGAATCCACAAAGGGGTGGAGCAAAGAGGCGTTGCCCTGCGTAAGCCGCACCATAGTCTCATAGATTGCGCCGTCACCGTGAGGATTCAGCTTCATTGTCTGGCCTACCACATTGGCGGATTTCGTTCTGTCACCGTTTAAAAGTCCCATTTTGTACATAGTATACAAAAGCTTTCGATGAGATGGCTTAAAGCCGTCAATTTCTGGAATTGCCCTTGACACAATTACGCTCATGGCGTAGGGCATATAGTTCAGTTCCAAGGTATCCGTAATTTTTTGTTCCACTATTTTTTCCTCTTTGGGAGGCTGTTTCTTTATTGTTTTTTTTGCCATAGTACACCTCTAATTCATCAGCTGATATCGGTCAAGTCAATATAGCGGTAGCCCTCTTCCTCGATAAACTCTTTTCTGCCTTTCAGGTTTTCTCCCAAAAGCAAATCAAACATCTCCTGGGTCTTTCTGATTTCGTCAGGCGTCACCAGTATCAGTCGTCTGGATTCCGGATTCATAGTTGTAATCCACATCATCTCGGGTTGATTTTCTCCAAGGCCCTTGGAACGCTGAATTTTATATTTTCCCTTTATTTTTCCCGTAATGTCCGCCTTTTCCTGCTCTGTGTAGGCAAAAAAGGTATTTTTTCCGGCGCTTATCTCATAGAGGGGGGATTCCGCAATAAAAACCTTTTTTTCATTGATGAGTGTTGGGACCAGACGGTAGAGCATTGTCAGTATCAGCGTTCTTATCTGAAATCCGTCCACATCGGCATCGGTGCAGATAATAACCTTGCTCCATTTCAGCTGGCTTAAATCAAAGGAATTGAGCTCTGCATTATGCTTGGATTTTATTTCTACGCCGCAGCCCAATACCTTTAAAAGATCGGTGATAATATCGCTGTTGAAAATTTTATCGTAATCCGCTTTCAGACAGTTTAATATCTTGCCGCGGATAGGCATGATAGCCTGAAATTCCGCGTCACGACCCAGTTTACAGGAACCCAAGGCGGAATCTCCCTCCACAATGTAGATTTCTCGTCTTGTGACATCCTTGGTGCGGCAGTTTACAAATTTTTCCACACGGTTATTCATATCAATGGAGCCCGTCAGCTTTTTGCGAATATTGACCCTTGTTTTTTCCGCCGTTTCGCGGCTTCTCTTGTTGGCAAGCACCTGATTTGCGATTTTATCCGCTTCCATTTTATTCTCTATAAAATATATTTCCAGCTGATGCTTAAAATAATCCGTCATTGCATCCTGTATAAACTTATTTGTAATGGATTTCTTTGTCTGGTTTTCATAGCTTGTGATGGTGGAGAAGGAGTTTATGACCAATATAAGGCTGTCCTCTATATCCACAAAGGTTATTTTCTTTTCATCCTTTTTATAAAGACCATTATTTTTGATATATTTGTCAATGGCATAGACAAAGGAGGATTTTACCGCCTTATCAGGGGAACCTCCATATTCCAGGAAGCTTGAATTGTGAAAATACTGCATCAGGTTAATCTCATTGTTGAAACAGAAGGACGCCTCAAATTTCAGCTTATACTCCGGTTTGTCCTCTCTATCCCGTCCTCTGGTCTCTGTCTCCAGATACTGTATTTCGGTAAAGCCTTTTCCCTCATTTAACTCGTTTAGGTAATCTTTGATACCGTTTTCATAGAGGAAGGTAAAATGTTCTCCGCTTTCCTCGTCGAAAAGCTCGAAGGTAAGGCCGGCATTTACAATTGCCTGTTTTTTCAGCGTATCCTGAAAATAGGAGAGAGGCACGTTTATATCAGTAAAAACATCCATATCAGGCCGCCATTTTATCTGCGTCCCCGTTGTCTTTACGGAAGAGGGTACTTTTTCAAGTCCGCCTATATTTTCGCCCTTTTCAAAGTGCAGGGTATACTGAAAGCCCTCCCTGTAAATGACGGCGTCCATATATTCGGAGGCATATTGGGTAGCACAGGTGCCAAGGCCATTCAGTCCAAGGCTGTACTCATAGTTTTCGCCTGTATTGTTTTGATACTTTCCTCCTGCATACAGCTCACAAAACACCAGCTCCCAGTTAAAGCGCTCTTCTTTATTGTTGTAATCTACAGGTATGCCCCGCCCATAGTCCTTGACCATGATTGACTTATCCCCATAGCGCACAACCTCTATTTTGCTGCCAAAGCCCTCTCTGGCCTCGTCGATGGAATTGGAGAGGATTTCAAAAATAGAGTGCTGGCAGCCCTCAATACCGTCAGAGCCAAAAATAACGCCGGGACGGAGACGGACCCTGTCGGCGCCTTTCAGTGAGGTGATACTTTCGTTGTTGTAATTGGAGGAATTTTTCCTGTTCGTCATAACTGCACCTACTTCGATAGTCTGTTTTACTTGAAAATGCGTTGTTTCCAATGCTATGAATATTTTAACAGAATACAAAAAAAAGTCAACTTTGCCCCAAATCGGTGTAAAACATTCCTTTATGGTTCCCAAAGAAACGGCATTCATCCGAAAAGCGGAATGTATTTTCATTCGTCAGTATATAAATACAGCAACAATTTATTTCCTAAATCGGCGACGGAAATATTTTTAAAAAGCTCTTGACATTGTAATCCTACGAACGTAAGATATAAAATATTACAAATGTAGGCAAAAGAGGGATAGCATGAAGAGTCGAAAGAGAAAAGAAAATGCCCTGTGGAATAAAATAGAGGAGGCTGCAAAAAACAGATTGCTGCTCATGTTTACCGGAATTGTGTTTCTCTTTGTGCTCCTGTCAGCCAGGCTATACAGCTTGCAGGTAGTACACGGCAGACAGTATCAGGAAAAAATAAGAATTACAACAATCCGCACATTGCCTGAGGAAGCGCAGAGAGGAAATATATATGACAGGTTTGGCATACCCTTGGCGGAAAATACTGCGGACTACTGCATTAAATATGACTTGAATGTGGAAACAGAGGATCTGAACGCCATGTTTTTAGATCTTTTTGAGGAATTCCATAACTGCGGCATAACATACACGGATGATTTTCCGATTACGGAGGAAATGCCCTTTGCCTTTACCTTCTCCAGTCAAAAGGCGGAGGAGAGATGGAAAAAGGACATGGGAATGAAAGCAGATGAATTGTCCATGACTGCGGATGAGACAATGGTATACCTGAAAAAAAAGTTTAATCTGCCCAGGGGATTGACTGCGGAAGCAGAAAGAAGACTGCTCTCCGTCAGGTCAAAACTGTTTTTGCAGAGATATAAAAAATATAATTCCGTTTTGATCTCTGAGGAAGCCAATCAGGAAATAATCGCTGTCATAGAGGAACATGGGGAAAAGTACCCCGGCATCTATATTGAAGCGGAAACCAAACGCTGCTACCCGCAGGGAGAGGCTTTTTCCCATATTCTGGGCTATGTTGGCTCTATTAACGAGGAGGAACTGGATGATTATGATCAGTACGGCTATTCGCAGGAGGATAAAATAGGCAAGCTTGGCATTGAAAAGGCGTATGAGCTTGTATTGCGGGGAGAAAACGGCAAACGGGCTGTGGAGGTAGACGCGCAGGGCAGGCGCGTTGGTGAGGAACAGGTGCAGGTCCCTGTAAAAGGCGGAGACATTATTTTAACCATTGACAGTCGTCTTCAAAATGAGACATATCACATTTTGGAAAATAATTTAAAGGACGTCCTTCTTGCCAGAATGAATGGAGGGGAGGTCAACGAAACGGATATTATAAAGGCAATGATACAGAGCAATGCTGTCAGTGTATCTTCCATTCTTTCCTCTCAGGCAGGAGAGGTACAGTATGAAATCAGACACAGTATTTTGAACGCAGTTCCGTCTTATAAAGGGGAGGATGCCGAAGATTTGCAGAGGGCAAAGGATTATTTATGCAGTGCCGTGGAGAAAGGGGAAATAAGCCTGATACAGATGCTGCAGGTGATGGAGGAACAAAAGATAATTTCCCTTCAGAAGGAGGATAAGTATAAACTGACGCAGGGCATCCTGTCACCGTATCAGCTTTTGAGGGAGAAAATTGAGGAAGGGGAGATTCCTGTTCATCAGTTGAATATGGATCCCTGTACCGGTTCGGCTGTTGTTTTAGATGTAAACAGCGGCGAGGTGCTGGCAATGGTAACCTATCCTTCCTATGACAATAATCAGCTTGTAAACCAGTTTAATGAGGAATACTACAATAAGCTGCTTTCAGACCCCACCACTCCCCTGATTAACCGACCCGCTATGGAGCGCAAGGCGCCCGGCTCCACCTTCAAAATGCTCAGCGCTGTCACGGGACTCGAAACAGGCACGATAACGCCCAATACACTTATCAGGGATGAAGGAGTGTATCGGGAAGCGGGGCTTCCCTATCCAAAGTGCCTGATATATTCCAATTATGGCATAACCCATGGTATGGTTGATGTGAGGAAGGCTCTTGAGGTATCCTGCAACTACTTCTTTTATGAGCTGGCCTACCGTATGGGAAACGCCAAAAACAGCACAACCCTGAATGCTATCAATAATTTTGAGGAATATATGCAGAAGTTTGGTTTAGACAAGGTATCCGGCATAGAGATAGAGGAATCGGCGCCCAAAATGGCATCGCCACAGCTGAAAGCCTCCATAGCGGAGAATACTGATGAAAATGCGGCTGAAGGTCAGAAAAAGTGGATGGACGGGGATTCCATACGCTGTGCTATCGGCCAGAGCTATAACAGCTTTGCCGCTATTCATGTGGCAAAATATATTTCTGCTGTGGCAAACGGAGGTACGAGAGTAAAAACAAGCCTGATAAAGGGTATCAAAGAAAAAGAGAGCGAAGACACGCTTTGGCAGGAAGCGGTCATGGAGGAGGAGTTGAACCTGAAAGAGGATACATTAAAGGCTGTTTGTGAGGGGATGTATCTGGTTACCCACGGAAGTCAGGGAACACTGCGCTCGTATTTCAGTGATTACCCTATTGAGGTGGCTGCAAAGACAGGAACGGCAGAGGAGGCCAAAACCAGACCGTCCCATTCCTGGTTTGCCGGTTTTGCCCCTTATGAGGAGCCCGGTATTGCAGTTGTCGTCATGATACCCTTTGGGGAATCCTCCCATGCGCCGGCCATAAAGACGGCAAAGGGGATAATCAGCGCATATTTTGATTTGGAAAATACTGATATGCCAAACCGCTATGTAAACAGTTTAGTACAGTGAGGAGACAGTATGAATAAAAGAGTGATTTATATCATCATACCCTTATTTATCGCCTCCTTTTTGGCAGGATTGTTGATGGCGGGGGGCTGGCTAAGGGAAAAGGAAGAAAAGGAAAAATCCAATGTGGAGATAAGTTCTTTTCAGCTGGATGCTGCCTATCCAAGCTTAGACAGCGGGTACAGGGAAAGGCTTCTGGCGCTCAGAGAAGAACGCTCTCTTTTTCAAAATCAGCTGTCACAAAACAAAAATCCTCTGCAGGATTTTATGGAATCTGACTTTTTAAAAGATCTGGAATCCTTTTTCGGCAGCAGGGAGAGTCTGAAGATTAACCCTGTTGAACTGGAAAGTATATTGGGGCAGGATAGTTTGTGGTACAGAGACAGCGAAATTGCTGCCGGAGGCAGAATGTATAAGCTTCGTGTTATTGGGTATGCCGTTGATTTTTATGTACAGGCACTGACAGACAGGGCTATGAGCAACAAATGGGTGTGGGTGCAGTGTTATGATGATGAGAGCTTTTATTTTTCGGCGCTTTCGGAGGGCAACAATTTTTATCTTGAAGACTGCATTACACTGGAGTGGAACGGTAATCCGGCGGTTATACTGATGGGGAAGGAAATGTCCTCCATACCCTACACAGTTGATTTAAAGGCTTTCTGCATGAAAGGCGACTCCTTTCAAAGAGCTGAGCTTTTTCCAAAAGGCGATAGGAAATTATACAGGGACAGCGTCTGGACTGTCAGCTCCGATGGATATACGATAAAAGTTGCAATTTCGGAAGAAAGGAACCGGGATTTTGCGGAAAGAAGCGTCTATTCCTATTGGGATGAGAAAAATCAAAGCTTCTGTTTTCTATTCGAGTGTAGCGAAGGAGAAAAAACACATTTATGGATAACAACCGACGGCAAAATATCAACACAGTAAAAAAGGTATCGAGATGTCTTTTCGTGTATCAAGCCTATGGTCAATCCTGTTTTGGCAGCAAGCTGCGTCAGCTAATGAGGAACCATGGGACTGTATCAAAAAAAATGTCAGGCTTGGGTTTTGGCCAAAGCCATTTTCAAAAAAATAATATTGACAATTTCGTTTTTGGTCAAGCCTTCTGCCAGCTTTGCAGGTACGGACAGTGCCCGTGCTTCTGAATTTTGCAACAATAAAAAAATCAAATAGAATAAGGGGCGGTATTCTTTGGGGGTGGTTTCCTTCAAGATATTGGCTCTTTTTTCTTTTTGCTCTCTATGGTATTCTTAAGGCAATAAGATGCGGGCGGAGGGGATTGAATGAAAAAGAAAATAGCTGTTTTTACCATATCGGACAAGGTGGGGGAATTTTACAGGGATCAGCTGTACAGACTGTTTGGAGACTTGATTGAGGTTTCCAATTTCAGTATTGAAAAAGGGGATTTGAATCATATGGTCAGTGCGGATTTGTTTCTGGTAGCCACTACCTCCTCCGATACCTTTGACTTTGTTATGTCCTTTATTCCGAAGGGCTCCAAGGTGGTTGTATCCAATATTACATTCAGAAGGGAAAGCCTTCTTGTCCTCTCCAAATTTCCCAAGGGTACAAAGGCTCTTCTTGTAAATCTGAGCGTTAATATGGCCATAGAAACTATTGCGGACTTAAATCGTTTTGGCATTACAAATATAGAATTCTTCCCCGTTTATCCGGGCATTAAAAATATACCGGATATTGATTTGGCTATTACTCCCGGGGAGGGACGGTATGTTCCCAAGGGCGTCAATCAGGTAATTGACATTGGCCATAGGGTGTTCACGGCAAATACTGTTATGGAAATAGCCTTAAAGCTGGATTTTACCTCCTTTATTGAGAGCGATAAATGCAGGGAGTATATCGAAGGACTTGCGGAGGTGGACTACAGCACCAACACATTGGCATCCAAAAGCTATAGCCTGGAAAATAAATTTGAAATTTTATTGGAAGCGGTCGATGTCGGCATTGTGGGAATTGATTCCGACAATATTGTTTTTGCCTTTAATAAGCTGGCAGGAAACATACTGATGATGGACCGCTCCAAGGCTATTGGAAAAAAGGCGCCGGAGGCCATTCCCTTTTTGGGGGATATTATGGTAAAGGAAAAATATACGGAGTCGGAAACAAATCTGGTTAAAATAAAGGGAGTTTATCTCAATGTGACAATTATCCCTATTATCAGGGGAAAGCAATATATCGGAACCTTTCTTTTGATACAGCGTTTTTCCGATGAGGAAAACAAGCAGCATAAGCTGAGGGCGCAGATGCTCGGGCGGGGCTACCGCTCCAAATATACCTTTGATGATATTGTGGGGGAAAGCCCAAATATACTGAAGGCTAAAAATATTGCCAGAAAAATGGCAAAAACCGATGCCTCCATACTTTTGACAGGCGAAAGCGGAACAGGAAAGGAGCTTTTTGCCCATTCCATTCATAACAGCTCTGAGAGAAGGGATATGCCCTTTGTAGCCATCAACTGTGCCGCTCTGCCCGATTCCCTTTTGGAAAGCGAATTGTTCGGCTATGGCGACGGCGCTTTTACCGGCGCGAAAAAGGGTGGAAAGATGGGCCTTTTTGAGTATGCCCATAAGGGAACCATGTTTCTGGATGAAATAGAAGGAATGAGCCCTAATCTCCAGATTAAGCTTTTGAGAGTGCTTCAAGAAAAAGAGGTTATGCGAATTGGCGAAAACAAAATGATAAACATAGACGTCCGCATTATTGCGGCAACCAATGAGAATATACGGAATATGGTAGATAATGGTTCCTTCCGAAAGGATTTATATTATAGGCTGAACACTCTGCCTATTGATATTCCGCCCCTCAGAGAAAGAGGAAATGATATTTTTCTGGTTATGGAGGACATGAAGGAAAAATGCAGAGCTGATTTTAAGCTGACTGAGGAAGCGAAAAAGGCGTTCAAGCGTTACCGCTGGGACGGAAACATCAGAGAGCTTCGCAATATTGTGGAATATCTCAAATTTATGGATCTGAGAATTATTGACTGCAATGATTTGCCGGATGTTCTCAAGGAAACGGCAGTTTCCTCAAAAACGGCTTTAAACACCTCTATTCTCATATCCCAAAGAGAAAAGAGGGAAAACGCGAAGCAGTATCTTGTTCTCAGCATTTTGCAGGAGGCGGAGGAGAAGGGCATAGGAATGGGAAGGAAAATGATTTCACAGGCAACAAAGCTAAAGGGAGATCCGCTTTCCGAGCAGGAGGTAAGGACTGTTATGCGTACACTGGAAGCCGGCGGGCTGATTGCCGTATCGAGGGGCAGACTGGGTACCAGTATAACAGAAACGGGAAAAGAATATCTGAGGAACAATTAATTGGTTAAATGGTTGATTAAATGGATATTTATATGGTTGTTATCCAATTAATCAACCATTCATTTTTTTGTAAGAATTGCGTATGGATAAAAAAACAATTGAATAATGCTTAATTTCGGCCCTTTTGAATACGGCTTCTTTATTCATTTTTTACTTTGTAAGTTTGGCACGCCTTTTGCTCATATAAAAGAATGACTACGTAGGGTACATAAAAAAAGAATATTCTAACAAAACAGACAATTTGAGAGAGGGGGAATGAGCAGGATGATTTACAATTTCGATGAAAGAATCGACAGAAGTAAAAACAATGCTGCTAAATTTGAAGAGGCGTATCTTCATTTTGGAACAAATGACGTAATTCCGCTTTGGATAGCAGACATGGATTTCAAAACAGCACAGCCTATTATTGACGCGATTAAGGAGAGGGCTGACCAGGGGATTTTCGGTTATACGGCAAGGCCGGACGCATATTTCAATTCCATTGCCAAATGGCAGGAGGAAAGAAACGGATACCTTCCTGATGTAAACAAAATGGCTTTTGCACCGGGAGTCGTGCCGGCAATGCGCATGATTTTAAATCTGTTTACCAACCCGGGAGACAAAATTTTAATACAGTATCCCGTCTACCATCCGTTTACGGATATTGTGGAGAATACCGGCAGACAGATAGTCCCTAGCCTTTTAAAGGTAGTTGACGGGAAGTATGTTATGGATTATGAGGACTTCGAGGAAAAGGCAAAGCAGGGTATCAAATATTTTCTGCTCTGTAATCCCCATAACCCGGTGGGCAGATGTTGGACAAAGGAGGAATTGAAAAAAATAGGAGATATCTGTATCAAATACGGCATTCAGGTCATCTCGGATGAAATCCATTCCGATTTGATGCTTTTTAATCACAAGCACACTGTATTTGCCTCTGTATCGGAGGAGATAGCCGCCATTACAACAACCTGTATTGCTCCAAGCAAGGCTTTCAATCTGGCAGGGCTTCAATCCTCCACGATTATTTTTAACGATGAGGACAAAAAAGAGAAATATGTGGCGAATCTGAAAAACATGGATATTGCAAGAAATAACTGCTTCAGCCTGGTTGCAACAATGGCCGCCTATGAACAGGGGGCGGAATGGCTTGATCAGCTGAGAAGCTATCTGGAAAAAAATATGATATTTATCAATGAATACTGTAAGGAACATCTTCCGATGCTCAAACCGAATATGCCGGAATGCACTTATCTTTGCTGGATTGACGCCAGAGACAGCGGCATGACAGATGAAGAATTGTTTGATTTTACAGTGAATAAGGCGAAGGTTGCTTTTAACATGGGATACCAGTTTGGCCACGGCGGCAGCGGATTTTTAAGACTGAACGCGGCCTGTCCAAAATCTACACTGGAGGAGGCGCTTGGCAGAATAAAGAATGCCATGGCAGAAATTTAGAGCCCGGAACACAACAAATGCAATCATAAATCCTATTAAATGAACTATTGTGTCTAAGGAGGGAATACCATGAGCGAAAACAATAACAAACCAAATGAGAACGACAATCACAAGACCTATGGCTTTTGGGCATTTACACCATTACTGGTATTTTTACTGATTTATATCGGCGGCGGTATTATTTTTACATTTATGGGGTTGGAAAGTCCCTTTAAACAGATACCAAGAGAGGCTTCTCTTTTAGTTGGTATCGTAGTTGCGTTAATCATGAACAGGAAAATGAACATTGAGGACAAGGTAGAGATGATAGCCAAAAATTCCGGCCAAACCGGCGTTATGACTATGGTTCTCATATTCCTGGTAGCCGGTGCATTTTCAGGCGTCTGCTCCGCTACAGGCGGTGCGGATTCAGTTGTCAATATGGGTCTTACCTTTATTCCGAAGAAATTTTTGGTAGCAGGTATTTTCGTTGTATCCGCCTTTCTCTCTACGGCAATGGGCTCATCAACCGGTACAGTTGTTGCATTATCCCCTATCGCGGTAGCGGTTTCAACAGCATCCGGCATATCACCTGCAATCGCTTTGGCGGCTATGAGCGGCGGCTCCATGTTCGGTGATAACCTTTCTGTTATTTCTGATACGACAATCGCCGCAACAAAGGGCGTTGGCGCGGAGATGAGAGACAAATTCAAAATGAACTTCCTTATTGCGGTTCCGGCAGCACTTATCGCAATTGTTTTCTACTGCATGGTGCCGGTAGCAACAGAGAATATTGGTGAAATCGGAGCTTACAACTTTATTCACCTTCTTCCATACGTTACAGTATTGGTTACAGCTTTGCTTGGCATGAACGTTCTGGTCGTATTATTTATCGGTATTGCCATGGCCAGCGTTATCGGCCTTGGTATGGGCACTATCACCATTCTGGGTATTTTCCAGGCGGCAGGCGCAGGTTTAAGTGACATGCTTGGTATTGCCATTGCGTGTATCCTCATCAGAGGCCTGGTTGGTGTTGTTCACGAGTACGGCGGTATTGAATGGCTTGTAGCGACAATTCTGAAATTAGCCAAATCAAGAAGAACAGCGGAGTATTGTATTGCGTTCCTCGCTTCTATTTTATCTATCGCTTTGGCAAACAACACAATAGCTATCATCATTTCTGCGCCTTTGGCAAAGGAAATCGGTGAAACCTACCATATTGCACCGAAGAGAACTGCCAGCCTTCTGGATATTTTCAGCTGTGTACTTTTGGAATTCGCACCGCACACAGGAAGTATGGTACTCTTGACAACATTGGCAAATTGTTCTCCTGTTGATATCTTCAAGGGCGCTTACTATGCAATGGCACTTGGCGTCTGTGCAATCATTACCATACAGTTTGGTCTTTTGAGGACAAAGGAAGAAAAGGAGTATGACTCCAAGCGTCCGACGATACAGGCTTAACCGCTTTAAAATCACGGTGTGGAAATAACTTTCAAAACGGAAGGGAGAAGGTGTTGATATGGGCTTTTTGGAAAAAGCGCAGGAGCAGTACGACTACATGAAAAACATCAGGGAAACGATACACATGCATCCCGAATTAGGAGAAAATGAGATAGAAACCAGCAGGCTTGTTATGGGAGAGCTTGACAAGATGGGAATTGAGTATCAGTCAGGCGTTGCAAAAACAGGTGTTGTCGGCTTGATAAAAGGGAAAAACCCGAAGGGAAAAACCATACTTCTGCGGGCTGACATGGATGCCCTTCCCATGCAGGAAATGAACGAATGCCCCTATAAATCGCAAAATGAGGGGGTCATGCACGCCTGCGGACATGATGTGCATACCGCTATGCTTTTGGGTGCTGCAAGGATATTAAACGATATGAAGGACGAGCTTAACGGCAATGTAAAGCTGTGTTTCCAGCCAGCGGAGGAAGCATCCTCCGGCGGGGCGCAGCTTATGGTGGAGGAGGGAGTTCTCGAAAATCCAAAGGTAGATTTTGCCATGGGGCTTCATGTTGAGCCTCAATTCAGGGTTGGAAGCTGCGGTATGTCCTCCGGCGCTATTACGGCTTTTCCAGATTTCTTTTCTATTACCTTTAAGGGACAGGGCGGACATGGTTCTCTGCCTCACCTGTCAATTGACCCCATTGCGCCGGCTGTTGAGGCATGTACAATGCTGAACGCACTGAAAAGCAGAGTTGATCCCCTGGATCCCTGCGTGATACAGGTGTGTATGTTCCATGCAGGAACGGCTGCTGCTGTTATACCGGACGAATGTACCATAGAAGGAACCGTCAGGCTGTTCAGCAGGGAAGCCAGAGATATTGTGAAAAGCGGAATTGAGCGTATCGCAGAGGATGTATGCAGAATATACGGTACCACCTGTGAGTTTAATTACAGAGGCAGATGCTTTTCTGTCATAAATGACGAAAAGTACACACAATGTGTCCGCGAAAGCGTTAAAGACTTTTATGAGCTGGGCTATGTAAAAAATAAGGACATGGGCGGAGAGGATTTCTGTTTTATCAGTGATAAGGTTCCCTCTGTCTATATTCCGGTGGGAACCTCCAACGATGATCCTGCCACACAGTATCCCGTACATAATCCAAACTTTGAAATTGACAACAGGGTTTTTGCAAAGGGAGCGGCAACGCTTGCCAAATCAGCTTTTGACTTTTTGAACGGAGACTTTGATAAATAATCGGAGGAAAATATGTCAATTTTAGAGAAAGCGCAAAAGCTTTCCGCCTATATGAAAGATATAAGGGAGGAAATACACAGGCATCCCGAATTGGGCGGAGAGGAATGGGAGACAAACAGGCTGATACGAAATGAGCTAAGTAGACTTGGCATAGACTATACCTCGGGTATGGCCCGTACGGGTGTTGTAGGACTGATAGAGGGAAAAGAGGAAGGAAAAACCATACTTCTGAGGGCTGATATGGATGCCCTTCCCATGCAGGAATTAAATAACTGCCCCTACAAGTCAGAAAATGACGGTGTGATGCATGCATGCGGACATGACGCCCATGTGGCAATGCTTTTGGGCGCGGCCCATATACTGCATGGCTTAAAAAACAATTTTGCCGGCAATGTAAAGCTTTGCTTTCAGCCGGCAGAGGAAGCGGCCACAGGCGGCGCCGAGGAAATGGTCAGGGAGGGTCTTTTGGAAAATCCAAAGGTGGATTTTGCGGCAGCTCTGCATGTGGAGCCTTTATTCTCCGTGGGAAGCTGCGGTATAGAGCCGGGGCCTGTGATGGCGGCGCCGGACTTCTTTTCCATTACTTTCTACGGAAAGGGCGGGGCAGGATCTCTTCCCTATCTTGCCCTTGACCCTATAGATGCCGCTGTCGAGGCCAGAAGCATGATACATGCTTTGAGGAACAAGGTGGATCCGCTGGAGCCCTGTGTCATACAGGTCTGCATGATACATGCGGGAACAGCCCAGTCTGTCATACCTGAAGAATGTACAATACAGGGAACGGTCAGAACTTTTGACAGGAACGTCAGGAAATTTGTCAGAGAGGGAATTGAGAAAGTAGCAAAGGAGGTCTGCCATATCTATGGAACAACCTGTAAAATTGATTACAGGGGAAGATGCTTTGCTGTTGTCAATGATGAAACCTGCGCAAAACAGATAAGGGAAAGCGTGAAGGATATTTTTGAGTTGGGATACCGCAGAAACAAGGATATGAGCGGAGAGGATTTCTGTTTTATCAGTGACAAGGTTCCTGCCGTATATATACCAATCGGTTCCTCAAACCATGACAAAAGCACTCAATATCCACTCCATAATCCCTATTTTGATATAGACAGCGGTGTTTTGGAAAAAGGAGCCGCTGCACTGGCAAAAATAGCATTTGATTTTTTAAACGGCAATATTCAGACATAAAAAGGGAGCAGTGACAGAAGTTGGAAAATAAAAAGAGTTATGGATTTGCAACCCGCCAGATACATGCGGGACATGAAGCCAATACACCCGGTGCCCTTTGTGCGCCAATCTATCAGACTTCCACCTTTGCTTTTCAAACGGTTGAGCAGGGCGGCAACCGTTTTGGCGGCACAGAGGGCGGTTATATCTATACCCGCCTTGGAAATCCTACCAATGAGCTTCTTGAAAAGAAGCTTGCTTCCCTGGAAAACGGTGAGGCAGCAGCAGTAACTGCCTCCGGCATGGGCGCCATCTCTACGGCTATCTGGTCTGTTATCAAGGGCGGGGAGCATCTGCTTGCCGATGAAACCCTTTATGGCTGTACCTTTGATTTATTGAATCATGGCATCAGGGAATTTGGCGTGGAAGTAGACATGATAGATTTTACTGATATTGAAAAAATAAAACGGTCCGTAAAGCCAAATACCAGAATCGCGTATTTTGAAACACCCTGTAATCCTACACTGAAAATCATTGATATCAGAGCGGTAGTGGAGGCAATCCGCAGCGTAAAGGAAGACGTTGTCATTATTGTAGACAATACCTTTGCCACTCCTTATCTGCAAAGGCCGCTGGACTTAGGAGTTGATGTTGTTGTCCACAGTGCGACAAAATATCTGAATGGGCATGGAGACGTCATTGCCGGAGCCATTATAAGCCGTCAGGATGTGATAGACAGGTGTAAAAAATTTGGACTGAAGGATATGACAGGTGCTGTTTTGAGTCCCTTTGACGCATTTTTGATTAACAGGGGCCTGAAAACGCTGGATATCAGAATGGAAAAGCACTGTAAAAGCGCGCAGAGGCTTGCTGAATTCCTGGAGGGACATAAGGCTGTTAAAAAGGTTTATTATCCCGGTCTCAGCAGCTTTGAGGGCTATGAAACAGCGAAGAAACAGATGAAGGACTTTGGCGGTATGGTTTCCATTGAGCTGAACGCCGACAGGGATAAAACAGCACAATGCATCAATTCCCTGAGGCTTGTCACCATAGCGGTCAGTCTGGGGGATGCCGAAACACTGGTGGAGCATCCGGCCAGCATGACTCACAGCGCTTATTCCAAGGAGGACTTGGATGCAGCGGGAATATCGGAAGGACTGGTCAGAATTTCCGTAGGCCTGGAGGATATTGAAGATATTATAGAAGCATTCAAAGAAGGCTTTGATAAATTAATATAGTTTTCAACATGGCGCACAAATGTCCATCATTTGTGTGCCTTTTTTTTGTTTACATGCACAATGGAATGTAAATTTTGACACAATACATACAAAATAAATATATATTAAAAAAATATATCGGAATCTCATTGGTAATACCACACGAAAAAATACACGAATTCGCGGTGTCTCAAAATGAGAAAAATAGATAAAACAACAATAAGGGCGAAAGTTTTATACATGAAATAAATAAAAAAAAGATTGATAGTTGTCATTTTTTGTACATCATGTTATAATAAACCAAATGAAAGGCAAAACGGCATACAAATTTAAAAACAGCTTGCCGTTACAGAATAACAGCAAATTGTTTGATTTTGAATATAAAGCATATTTATTTTATATGAATGATTTGATTGCTATTAATTCCAAAATGGAATGGTAAAATAGCTTTGTGGAATATAACGTATTTTCTCAGCCATAGCCCTATTAAGTTTCAGTTTGTCACCATGTTCTCTTAGGAAATTATTTATTTCATCATAAAACTTAATTTAGAAAGGCGGGGTATCATATGAGTAACGGGAGTAAGCCAAAGAAGGATGAGGGGAATTTAATTAACAGGTGGGGCGCGGCCTTACTGCGCTGGTCGTTGAAATATATGCCGGATCCCAGTATTTTTGCAGTAATATTAACTTTTATCGCTTTTCTATTGGGAATATTCGTAGCAAAGCAGACAGCATTCCAAATGATTGACAACTGGTATAAGGGATTTTGGGAGCTTTTAGCCTTCAGTATGCAGATGGCCTTGATTGTTGTCACCGGTTCAGCTGTGGCAAATGCGCCTGCTGTCAGGAAGCTTATCTGCAAAATTGCGGGAATACCAAAAAACAGCAAGCAGGCGGTTTATCTGGTTACCTTTGTTTCTATACTGGTTTCCTTTGTACATTGGGGGCTCAGTTTGATTGTGGGCGCTCTTTTAGCCAAGGAGGTCGCCAAAAATCTCAGAATCAAAAAAATTCCGTTTGAATATGGACTGATTGGCGCCGGCGCCTATGTCGGTCAGATGACATGGCATGGTATGCTTTCTGCATCTATTGGACTTTTGATAGCGAAACCGGGGCACTTTTTGGAGGCGGAAATCGGTGTCATTCCCATGACGGATTACATGTTTAATCCCATGAATATTGCCGTAACAGTACTGCTTCTTTTGCTGCCTCCTCTTTTTGCGGTTATGCTCCATCCAACCCCTGACCACATTACGCCTCTTGAGGAGGAAGCCATAAGGGCTATTGAGGAGGATGATGCGATTACAGACAGGCGTCCCGAAAATCCATCTGTAGGGGATATTTTAAATTATAACAGAGGTATTGCCTATGTACTGGGCGGTATGGGCTTTGTGTATGTTGTCAGGCGTTTTTATATGAACGGCTTTGATTTGGACATTGACCTTGTCAATGCGATTTTCCTCTTTGGCGGCATACTGTTATACGGAAACATAGCAAATTATGTAAAAGCGGTTAAGAATGCGACAGGAAGTGTCAGCGGCATTATATTTCAATTTCCGCTCTACGCCGGTGTTTTGGGTATGGTGAAATATTCCGGTCTTGTAGATATTCTGGCGCAGGGCATGGCAAGCATTTCAACAGAAACAACATTCCCGCTGATGACATTCCTCACGGCATCAATTGTAAACCTTTTCGTTCCAAGCGGCGGCGGACAATGGGCAGTGCAGGGGCCTATTGCGATTCATTCGGCTATGCTTATGGACGCTGATATTATTAAAACCTGTCTATGCGTTGCTTACGGCAATACTTGGACAAATATGTTCCAGCCATTCTGGGCCATCGCGCTTCTTGGTATCACGGGCCTGAAGGCAAAGGACATTATGGGATATTCAACAGGTATTATGATTATGAGCGGTTTGATATTTATCATATGTGTTACGATACTGCCGGCTACACCATTGTTTTAAGGTAGAAAGGGGACTGCTGCCATGAGCTTGGAGAAATTCACAATTTTTGAAACGACAATTGAAAAAGTGCATAAGGCAATGCTTGCAGGGGAAATTACCTGTAAGGAGCTTGTCAGCTACTATATAAAAAGAATAGAAGCCTATGACCAGAAGGGGATTTCCCTGAATGCTGTTATCTGTATGAATGAAAATGCTTTGAAGGAAGCGGAGGAGCTGGACAAAAAATTGCAGGAGGGAGGTCTTACCGGCCCCCTGCATGGTATTCCCGTTATGCTGAAGGATAATGTAGATACCTTTGATATGCCAACTACCGCAGGATCTGAAAGTCTGAGAGGGTTTGTCCCTGATGATGATGCTTTTATTACCAAGCGCCTGAAGGAGGCGGGAGCGCTGATACTGGCGAAAACAAACCTTCATGAGTTTGCCATTTGGGGCGAGACAATCAGTTCCATATTAGGACAGACAGTTAACCCTTATGACGCGAGCCGAACGCCGGGAGGTTCCTCAGGCGGCACCGGCGCCTCTATCGCAAGCAATATCGGTATCATTGGAATTGGAACGGATACCATTAATTCCATCAGGTCGCCTTCCTCAGCGAACAGCCTTGTAGGAATCAGACCAACCATAGGCCTTGTCAGCAGGGACGGTATTGTACCTTATTCCTTTACACAGGATACAGCCGGCCCAATCTGCCGAACTGTGGAGGACGCGGTACGTACCCTTGATGTTATTTCGGGCTATGACAGGGATGACGCGGAGACGGCATGGAGTTATAAGGAAAAACCGGAAAGCTATTTAACCTATCTGAAAAAGGATGGATTAAAAGGAAAAAGGATCGGTATTTTGGAAAGCTTTTTTGGCAGGGATGAGGCTCTTCATGGAGCTACCAACAGGGTCGTGAGAAGTGCCCTTCATTACCTGGAGGAGGGCGGCGCCGAACTGGTATCCATTTCAGAGGAAATTGATTCCGGCTGGCTTACCACTGATGTCAGTGTACATCTCCATGATTTAAAGGCTCATTTAAATCAATATTTAAGTGCCCTTCGCCCAGATGCGCCGGTACACTCCCTAGAGGAGGTAATGGCCTCCGGGAAATATCATGAGGGTATCAGGGAAAACATGGAAAAAGCATTAAAACTTGATGTCGGAACTCCTGAATACAATCAAAGACTTGTGCTGAGAGAACAGATAAGAGGCAAAATTATGAAAATAATGGCTGACTATAATATAGATGCTATCGTTTATCCCCATCAGCAGCAGCTTGTCTGCAAAATAGGGGAGGGACAGAAGCAGAGAAACGGCGTCTTATGCTCCGTGACAGGCTTCCCGTCTATTGCAGTGCCTGCAGGCTTTACCGATCCTGATGAAAACGCTCCAATCGGTGTACCAGTAGGGATGGAGATTATCGGCAGGCCATGGAGTGAGCCGGAGTTAATAGAGATTGCTTATTCCTTTGAACAGCTGTCTCATTTACGGAAACCGCCTGTTTCAACACCGGAAATAGCATAGCAGGAAAGACCGTTTCCTTATGCAGGATTGAAGATACAGCCCGTATCTTATCTGTTAGCCCACTGCGTTTGATAGGGTATCTTTCTTAAAATAAGGGCTTTGCAGCATGGTTATACCGTATATAAAATTTGCTTAAAACTGTCAAAGGAGATAAATTTATTTTGACATAGCTTGGGAGGGATATTTTTATCCCTCCTTTTTTATAGAAATTTGTCAACTTTATATACAAAGTGCATATATATACAGAAATAATTGAATCATAGTATCCGTTTCATTTGATTTTTGCCTTGCAGTCAAATTTCTTTTTTATAATGGTATATAGTTTATTAAATGAATAATAGGTGTGGACAAAAAAGAGGAGAGAAGCCGTAAAAGTGCTATGATTTCCTTCGTGCAGTAGAGATAGTCGTAAGCGGATAAGCCAAAAAAGGCTTATTCGTTTTTTGGGGGAATAGTGTTGATGAAAAAACATCTTATAAAGAGAATGCAGCGGTACAAAGATGTGGCAGCCGACATTGGAGAACAATTATAAAATAAACATTTTTTTATTTTGTATTCTATTGTATAATGAAAAATAGCCGCAAGGTGGCTATTTTAACGGATTGAATGATTTTTGATTCAATCCGTTTCCTAAAAATTCGTTTTTATTGCGCCGGCAATAAAAAATAGCCGCAAGGTGGCTATTTTAACGGATTGAATGATTCTTAATTCAATCCGTTTCCTAAAAATTCGTTTTTATTGCGCCAACAATAAAAAATAGCCGCAAGATGGCTATTTTAACAGATTGAATTATTTTATTCCAGCTGTTTCTACAAATATCTTATTTTACTGCGTCGGCAGTAAATAAGATTCTGTTAAGGCGGCTCCTCAATCAATAAACAAAACATCATTATTTTAAGAAGATTTCACAAATCAAGCCTTCTTTGCTTTTTTTGGCACGAACTCTTTTGTACTGAAGTATGAGACAAAAGCCACAGAGAAATTTTTTCAGCTTGACTGCCTAATGGCTATCTTCTGCATTTTTTATAGAAGAAAAAATAAAAAGGAAAAGGGCGGTTTCCATGACACTTATAAACAACACAGAGCAGACATTCTGGAGCGGCAGCGCATTGAAATGGCTGGCGATTATAACGATGCTGATTGACCACATCGGTGCTGTTGTGATTGAAAATGGTATTTTATATGCCTGGGACAGCCGCCGTCTGTACCGGATATTGGAAACAGACTGGGGGAGAGTGTGGTACCAAATAGATATGGTATTTCGAACCATAGGCAGGATTTCCTTTCCGATATTCTGTTTTCTTCTGGTGGAGGGATTTTTGCATACCTCCAATGTAAAACGCTATTTTCTGCGTCTAATGTCCTTTGCTGTAATCTCGGAAATTCCCTTTGATTTGGCAGTCAAAAATCAAGTTTTTGACTGGAGTTATCAGAATATTTTTTTTACCCTTGCAATTGCGCTTCTGGTATTGATGGGGCTGAAAAAATACAGGGAAATGCCTGCTTACTGCTTTGCGGTAATTTTAGCTGGCTGTGCTGGCGCTAAAATACTGAAAACTGATTATGACGTTTATGGTGTCCTTCTGATATGTACTGTCTATCTGCTGAGAGAAAAGCCATTATACCGCTTTGCGGTACTGCTCTTACTCCTGCTGTATGAATCACGCTATAGCTTTGGGGCTTCTACACTGGCGCTGGTCCCAATATCCAAATATAACCGGAAAAAGGGGAAAACAAAGCTGAAATATGCCTTTTATTGTTTTTATCCGGTGCATCTTTTATTTTTATTTCTCGTACGTTTCCTATTGTTGGGTATTCCTTTGATGCAATGAAACAAGGCCTTACGGCCCTATTTCAATTTTTGTATCATGCCTGATTTTTTTATGTATAGAAGAATAAGCAAAGGGCAGTACAAAACACACAGTATGGCAATATCCGCGGCCAGATACATAAAAATCACCTCTTTTTCTGATGCTTTTATTGTAGCATCAGCTCCATAAAAGAAGTGTTAGGCTTTCTGTGCGGGTATTAAAATACTGTTAAATACAGTTCAGACGGACGCATTGACACCGTTAATATTTGCCTGTTCATTATCCTCCAAGGGAATCAATAGATATTTTTTGCCATCCAAAATTTCCGATTTAATTTGCGGTACCTTCTGCGGATTTACTTTGAGCAGTATATCAAATTTCTCTTTTCCCTCATCCTCTTCTTTTTCTGGAAGGAGCTCGTGCACTGTTTCTTCCAATTGCTGTCTGAGAGTAAAAACCTCCTTTTGTAAGTCCTGTTCCTTTCTTTTTTGTTCGCCTGCAGCCAGAGCCTTTGCGTCAATCAAATTGTCGGCAAGAGGGGGCGTGTCCCCAAATTCCTCCTGACAGCATTTTTTAATGGTTTCTGCAACCTCATCGGGGATATCGCTGTCCGACATTATATTCTGTATTGTGCCTTCTGTGAGAAGAGCGGGTTCATTATTATAAATTGAGTGATGTTCCTCCACTAGACCATTCAAATTCTGTTGAATTTCCATATATATTTCATTCACAGCTTCCTCCTCAGGTCCCAGAACATTTTTTAAAATTGCCTGAAAGGTGCCTTTTTCTTCAGCCGCTGTCCGCTTGGGGATACAGCCAAGACCTTCTCTCATAAAGTCCCTGCGAGGCTCCTTAGCGTTTTTTGTATAAAAGATAATGGAATGGATATCGCCGCTTCTATCGGAGAAAGCGGGGAAAACAAAACCGTTTTCGGGAGGGGAGACAACCCAATCCCTCACGCGGGCGCCTATCCTGTTTTCGTCCTCCCTGTAACCAAGACCCGCCTTTGTCAGCTCCACAGGGCACACGGCACAAAGCAGATAATCATAAACTTCCTCGGATTCATCTATTTTCTGGTTATCGCTGGTTTTCGTCATGACGTCATAGGCATCATGAAAAATTAAAATGAGGTAGTTGCCAATATAATCATAATTATCAATAATAAGCTCGTAGAAACGCTCTAAAAGCGCTTCGTTTTTGAGCCTGCTGTCGCGAAGTCCTAAAAGAAACTGCTGTTTGACGCCGCCGGTTTCCTCCTCCGGCAGAAATTCTAGTTCAAGCAGATTATTTCCTACGGTTCCCGACAATGTTTTTTTGGCTATTTCCAGGTATTTGAAAAATTCCTCGTCCACCAGATTTAAAAAGGTTTCGTTCAGGCGCAGAACTATGTTTTTCTGTGCGTCAACGTAGCACCCGCATAGCCTCGTAAAAGTACAGTCCTCTTTTTTGAATCTCCGCTTTAATTCGGCAATATCTTTTTTTGTCATCTATATTCTCCTTCCGATTATACAGTATTTTATATCACAATAATTTATTATAGTTATGTTTACAATTCTCTGCAAGTATGGAATTTTGTTACTTTGTGCGATTTTTTTATGGAAGCGCTGTTTTCCTTCGCACTTCAAGCCGCGTTTACTGAAGCAGCGTTTTACCGGGCTCCGCTTTGCTTCGTTCAATGAAAAGGGTGGCGGAAAAGATACGTTTGTTTCAATTGATAAGAATTTTCCGGCTGGGGTTTTGTGTCTAAATTCATTGCATATTGACGGTTAGAATGATATAATAAATAAAAATAATATAATATGATAAACGATTATGAATTGAAAAACCTGTACAGAAATGAGAGGGGCCTTCTGGGCCTCTCGTTCTATGATTGCGGCCTGCTTCTATTATTTATACCGCGCAAACACAAAAATACAAGGAGATGTCAGAAATTGGAGAAAAAGCATAAAATATTAATTGTTGACGATGCAGAAATCAACCGTTCTCTATTGACTGATATGCTGTGTGCGCAATATGAAGTAATTGAAGCCTCCAATGGGATAGAGGCAATTTCTATACTGGATAAATACCATACGGACATTTCGCTGGTTCTTTTGGATATTGTCATGCCTGTTATGGACGGTTTTGAGGTTTTATCCGTCATGAGCAAAAGCGAGTGGATTAATAATACTCCTGTTATCACCATATCTGCCGAAACCTCATCTAATTATATCGACAGAGCCTATGACCTGGGCGCAACGGATTATATCAGCAGACCCTTTGATGAAAAAACGGTGCAGCGCCGAGTCAAAAATACTATTATGCTCTATGCGAAGCAGAAATTTTTAGAGAGCATGGTAGCTAAGCAGATAATAGAAAAGGAAAAAAATAATTTTATGATGGTGGAGATTCTCAGCAATATTGTTGAGTTCCGTAACGGAGAGAGCGGGCTCCATGTTCTGCACATCAGGACATTTACTGAGCTTTTGCTCAGGCAGCTTGTCAGAACAACAGATCAATATCATTTGACAGCATCTCAGATTGCCCTGATAGTAAACGCCTCCGCCCTGCATGATATCGGAAAAATATCGATCCCGGAAAATATATTAAATAAGCCCGGAAAACTGACGGCGGAAGAGTTTGAAGTTATGAAAACACACAGTGAAATCGGCGCGAAGATTCTGGAAAACGCCCCTTACCGCCAGAAGGAAGAGCTGATGCAGGTAGCCCATGATATTTGCCGTTGGCACCACGAGAGATATGACGGAAAAGGGTATCCTGACGGACTTAAGGGAGAGGAAATCCCCATTTCCGCCCAGGTGGTGGCTCTGGCGGATGTCTACGATGCATTGACGAATGTCAGGGTTTACAAACCCGCATATCCTCATGAGACAGCTATGAAAATGATTATGAACGGAGAATGCGGCAGTTTTAATCCTCTCTTGCTGCAATGTCTGACGGATATTGGCCCTCAAATTGAGGCAGAACTGAATAAGACGATAGTAAGCGAGATAACGAAAACAGATACGCCTTATCTGACAAGCCAGATGTTGGTAAACGGACAGGCGTCCAACCGTACGCTTGCGCTTTTGGAGCAGGAGAGAACAAAATACCAGTTTTTCGCTTCAATGTCCAAGGAAATACAATTTGAGTATAATGAATATACGGATATTTTGTCTCTCTCGGAATGGGGTGCTGCCCAACTGGGATTAAATGAGCTTATTGCTCATCCAACAGAAAATAAATCGTTCCATCAGGTTTTTCCTGCTGAGGACTTTAAAGATTTACATGATAAGCTCAGAAGGGTAACGCCGTCCAATCCGGTGGTGAATGGAACCTACTGCCTTCATGTTCACGGCAAGCCCCGCTGGTATAAGGTAGTCGCCAGGCCTCTGTGGGTAGGGGAGGAAAATCTTGAGATGACCGGTACGATAGGGAAGTTCATGGATATTCATGAGGAATTTATAGAATTGGATACCTTTAAGCAGATGGCCGTGAGAGATTCCCTGACAAAGCTTAATAACCACATGGCAGCCAGAGAAATGATTGAGAACGCACTGTCTAAAAATGACGATAGAAAATACGCACTTCTCCTTTTTGACCTTGATTTTTTTAAGTCGGCAAATGACCAGTACGGTCATTTATTTGGAGATGCCGTGTTAAAGCATATGGCGAAAATGGTTCTGCAAAATATTCGCAGCAATGACATTGCCGCACGAATAGGCGGTGATGAATTCTTGATTTTTGTTTCCTATAAGGATGGTATTCAGCCTTTGGTAGACAGGCTTTTCAGGGCGCTGTCAAACCGCTATAAGCAGTTTAATATATCCCTGAGTATGGGAGTTTCCCTGTTTCCAGAGCACGGAACAAATTACGAGAACCTGTTTTCCTGCGCGGATCAGGCACTGTATGCCGCTAAAAAGAATGGCAAAATGCAGTACTGCTTTTATGATAAATCTATTCAGGGCTTTTTATCTGTTTTATCCCCCATGGACAACGAACGGGATGAGGATTCCTCAGACGCAGAAGCACGGTAGAAAGATTTGGGCAAAAAAGGGCACAAACCGTTGGTTTGCGCCCTTTTACTTGTTGTGAAGAAAGGGAAGGTTCTACAAAAGCATTTTAATTATTTCCGGAACAATTTTATACAAATCGTCTACAATATAATAATCGGCATGCTCAAATATTGGCGCGGCAGGATCGCTATTGATGGCGATAACCGTCTTTGCATCCTTGATACCCGCCAAATGCTGAGATTGACCGGAAATACCGACAGCCAAATAGAGGTTTCCCTTAAATTTCTGGCCGGAAAGGCCGACAAAATGATCCAGAGGCACATATTTTTTCCACTCCGCAGCAGGACGGGAGGAACCGACCTCCGCTCCCATGGCTTCTGCCAATGTACGGATCATTATCATATCTGTGTCCTTTTCAAGTCCCATACCGACGCTTATAACACGATCAGATCCGGCTATTGTATGATCTCCCTGATATATAGCGGAAGGGGAGAGCCCATCTTTTTTCAGCGCTTCCAACAGAGCCTCTGCTTTTTTAGCCGGAGTTGCTCCGTCCAATCTGACTTTTTTTCGTCCTTGATTTGCCTCTACAGGCTTTGAAACAGGTGCTGCGCTCTTTTTATCCTTTCCAAGAAGCGCGGCGGAGATGACAACCCTCTGTATTTCATTTGTCCCCTCATAAATTGTTGTAATTTTTGCGTCACGGTACATACGCTCCACCGCAAAGCCCTTCAGGAAACCGGAGCCGCCGTAAATCTGAACAGCGTCGTTAACCACCTCAAGACAGATATCTGACGCATATTGCTTTGCCATAGCGGATTCCACACCGTAGGATTCATGGTTCTCCTTCAACTCAGCAGCACTGTAGACAAGAAAGCGGGCTGCCCTGATTTTGGTTGCCATATCTGCGATTTTGAAGGCAACGGCCTGCTGCTTTCCGATTGGCTTTCCAAACTGAACTCGTTCTTTCGCGTAGAGAAGCGCCTGCTCATATGCTCCCTGTGCGATGCCAAGCGCCTGCGCCGCAATACCGATGCGTCCGCCCTCCAGAGTTTTCATGGCGATAACAAAGCCTTCTCCTTCCTTTCCGAGAAGATTATCCTTTGGCACCTTTACATCCTTAAAGGTAAGCTGTGCCGTGGCGGAGGAACGGATTCCCATTTTGTCATAATGGGGTTCAATCGTAAAGCCGGGGAAGTCCTTCTCTACAATAAAGGCGCTGATGCCTCTGCTTCCAATGCCGGGGGTTGTCAGAGCAAAGATAACATAGGTATCTGCATATCCCGCATTGGTAATAAATATTTTTGTACCGTTTAAAATATAGTGCTCTCCGTCAAGTACAGCAGTTGTTTCCGTTCCGCTGGCATCGCTGCCCGCATTTGGTTCTGTCAGTCCGAAAGCGCCAAGCTTTTTTCCTGATGCCATAGGCTTCAGATACTTTTCCTTCTGCGCCTCTGAGCCATATGCATAGATTGGCCAGCTTCCGAGAGAAACATGGGCGGAAAGAATAACGCCTGTTCCCGCATCAACACGGCTGAGCTCTTCTACTGCAATGGCATAGCTCAGTGCGTCCATGCCGGCGCCGCCGTATTCCGTTGGAAAAGGAATGCCCAGTATACCCATCTGTCCCAGTTCCTTTACAATTTCCTCAGGAAAACGGTTTTCCTGATCCAGTTGAAAAGCGATGGGAGCAATTTTGCTTTCGGCAAAAGTTCTCAGTTTTTGCTGTAAAGCCTCCTGCTGCGGTGTAAGCTTAAAGTTCATAGTAAATCCCCCTTCTTTTTTAGCATAGCTGAATTAAGTATTTGATAAAATCTATTAACTTATAATAATTATCATCTAATAATAAGATAACTCTAAAAAATGGAATTGTCAATTGTTTTCTCCATAAAATAACGATAAATTACAGCGAAGAACCTTAAAACCTGTGGTTTCTCGGTACATTTGCTTCGCAAATGAACTCTTAAGGAGCAAACCTTAACAAGCAGGCTTGCACAGTATGCTTCTTAAGCACCTTTTTCTTCGCTTTTATGGTAAAAAAGGATGAAATTTCGGCGGAGATTCTTCAAACAACGGCTGCACATTTGCTGAGTATCTGATAAATACGGTAATCTCTCCCACTGTGTTGCCATTTAAGCTCACAGACACCAGTGCCGCTTTGAAAAAAATACTTTGGGGCGGTGATTGTGATATTACCCCCCTTCTATATACGGTATACAGTTGACAGGAGGCAGGAAAAGGAGTAGTATAGTTCATAAATGAACTAAAAGGAGGGGGCAATTTGGAAAAGATACGGTCTGTACCGGATATTCTTTCCGGTGACAACTTCTTATCAATTTATTTTAAATCAGTAAAGGAATATAAAAAAATATGCTCCCGGGCAGTTGCCGAATACAATTTTATGCCCAATGAAATAGAAGTATTAATGTTTTTGACAAACAACAAGGGGAGGAATACGGCAAAGGAAATTTCTCTGTATAAGGGAATCTCCAAATCACTGGTATGTAAATCTGTGGATTCCCTAGTGAGAAGGGGGTTTCTTTTCAGGAAGACGGATGAGTCGGATAAGCGGATAGACAGGCTTTTTCTAACAGAATCCGCATTGGATATTGCAGAAAAGCTGCAAGAGAACAAGATGGAATTTATCGCATCAATAGCACGGGATATTCCGGCAGAGGAATTGGTCATATTTAAAAAAGTACTGGACAAAATGCTCTCCAATTTAGAGTATAATCAGAATAATGGATAGAGGGGAAATAGAAATGGAACTGCAAAAAAAGGAAAAAACCAATGATCTTGGAAAAGACGATGTCAAAAAACTGCTGCTGAACCTATCCATACCGGCAATCACAGCACAGGTTATCAATGCACTTTATAATATTGTTGACAGAATGTATATCGGGCATATTCCCCAAAACGGAGATTTGGCCTTGACGGGCCTTGGCCTTTGCTTTCCTATTATTATGCTCATTGCGGCCTTTGCCTCTTTGATTGCCCAGGGCGGCGCGTCCATTGCGGCAATTTTTATGGGCCAAAACAGTGATAACAAGGCTGAAAAGCTTATGGGCAACTGTTTTACACTGCTGATAGGCACGGGCATTGTGCTGACAGTATTATTTCAGGTTTTCAAACGTCCCATATTATTTGCAGTGGGCGCAAGTGTCAATACCATAGGCTATGCAGAGGATTATATCCGCATCTATCTGATTGGCAGTCTGCCGGTATTGATAGCATTGGGACTAAACATGTTTATCAATACACAGGGATTTTCCAAGGTGGGTATGAAAACGGTTCTGATAGGCGCCGTACTCAATATTATATTAGACCCAATCTTTATTTTTGTATTTAACATGGGCGTCAAAGGCGCTGCTCTGGCTACTATTATCTCGCAGGCGGTTTCCGCTGTGTGGGTGTTCCTGTTTTTAATTGGAAAGAAAACAAAGCTCAGGCTGAAGTTGAGCTGTATGAAGCTTGATTTTGAACTGATGAAGCAGTCTCTTGGGCTGGGTATATCTCCTTTTGTCATGCTTTCCACAGAGAGCTTGATAAGCGTTGTGTTAAACGCCAGCCTGCAAAAATACGGCGGAGACGTGGCGGTTGGTGCAATGACTATATTGTCCAGCGTTATGCAGTTTTTCAATCTGCCGCTTCAGGGTCTGAGTCAGGGCGCACAGCCTATTATAAGCTTTAATTTTGGCGCCAGGCAGTTTAAGAGGGTGAAGGAAGCTTTTACTCTTATGCTGAAGTCTTCGCTGGCAATGAGCGGTATTTTCTGGGTTGCGGTTATGTTTTTCACTCGGACCATTGTTATGTTCTTTACAAACCAGGAGGCACTTATTGAGTTTACCGTTCCCGCTATGCGGATATATATGTTTATGATAGCTGCTATGGCAGTACAGACATCATGCCAGCAAAGCTTTCTGGCGACGGGGCAGGCCAAGGTTTCCCTGTTTTTGGCTATGTTGAGAAAGATTATACTTTTAATGCCTCTTGCACTGTTGTTTGGTGCGCTGTGGGGAACACAGGGTGTATTTTTTGCGGAGCCCGTGGCAGATTTTATGGCTGCGTCGACTACATTTATTATATTTATGAAGCGCCGCCACTATATTTTCGGTGAGCCGGAATAAGTATAAATATTGCGTCTGCTTTTGGTGAATATGAAAATAAGGTATGCTGAAAAAGTCCTCCCACGAGGGCTTTTTTCAATATACGGAAAGGTAACATTCTTAAGGTATTCCGTATCTTCGGATTAACCTGGAGTTTACACAGTATATACAAGCACTTTACATCCCTGTGTTATGTTCATTGTTATATGGTTCATAGCTCAAAAGCAGGAGGGAAAACAATGAGTATAAGAAATGAGTTCGACAGGGAGTTAAATAAACTGCACAATGAGGTTTTAAAGATGGGCAGCGTGATAGAGGAAACCTTGAATATGACGATAGAGGCACTGAAGAATAGAAGTATTTCCGTTTTGGAGGAAATCATCCGAAGGGACGACATCATCGACCAATATGAAAGTGATATTGAAAGAAGCTGTCTGAACATGATAATCAGACAGCAGCCTGTAGCCGCAGATTTGAGGGCCATTGCCTCTGTGCTGAAAATTATCACCGATATGGAGCGCATTGCCGATCAGAGCAGTGATATTGCCGAATATATGATTCAGATAATACAAAAAGGCTGCCGGGCCGAATCCTTTGACCTGACGGATATTTTGCACATGGCCTCCCGTGCGAAGGATATGGTTGTGGAAACCATTGAATGCTATGTAAACCTGGATGTCGGGAGGGCAATTGAAATTTCGCAGAGAGATGATGAAATTGATCGGTATTTTTCCGGAATCGCGAAAAACATTGAGCAGAAAATGAAGGAGAACGGGGACTTTATATTTGAGGGAATATGCTATCTCTATATTATAAAGTATATAGAGCGCATTGCCGATCATTCCACCAATATCTGTGAATGGGTTGCCTACAGGGTAACAGGGGAGCATAATAGCTACAACTAAATTCAAGTCTGAAAAGGCGGTTTCCGACATAAAATAATAGAGTAACTCTATTTGCAGGTGATTTTATGGCGGAAATGATACTCAACACACTCATTGAAATAATCAATAAGCTGGGATATGCCGGCATACTGTGCGCCACAGGGCTGGAGTATGCCTGTTTTCCCGTTTCAAGCGAGCTTCTGCTTCCTTTTATCGGCTACACAGTATCTAAGGGGCAGATGAGTCTTGTCCTGACCATATTAACCAGTACACTGGGCGGAATTATGGGATGTCTTTTTTGCTATATGATAGGAAGATTCGGCGGAAATTTTCTCAACCGTACCCTGTGTCGGAGGTTCAAAAGCGCAGATATAGGCATCAGCAGGGCGGTATCTTTTTTCAGACGCCACGGCAGCTATTCCGTAATGTTTGGGAGGGTGTTTCCCATTGTGCGTACTTACATATCCATACCGGCGGGAATTGCAAAAATGAATGTCTTATCCTTTGTCACTTATACGGCCATAGGTGCTTTTGTATGGAATACTGTTTTAATTTCCATGGGATTTTTTCTGGGAGAGCATTGGCAAACGGCATCCGTGTTTTTTACGGATCACAAATGGACAATTATCATTGTTTTGCTCCTATTGTTTTTCATTATATTTTATCGTATAAGGGGAGGGAGAAATAAAAGAAGGCGTAAGAAATAGTGGCATAACCTGTTGGAATATGATAAAATGAAAAAACAAGTCTTATAAAGTTTCTACTTCCGTAGAAGCTTTTTTGCTGTTATTGACAAACAGAGAACGGAAGTGAAGTATGGCAAAAAACGATGTTTCGAAACAGATTAGTCCGAAAACCGCCCAATCCGCAAAAATAGTCACGTCGCGGCTATTTTTCATAACAGGCAAAAGGGGAAGCGGAAAGTCCTGTATCATCAATAAACTTGCAGCTTTCTTTCAAAATGAATGTACCGGCTTTTTGACTCTTCCGTATGAGATTGGAGAAAAAAGACGGGGCTTCTATTTTCACTCACTTGAGGAGGTTAAAAATAACGATATTCCCATCAGCGTACAGTATGATGAAAAAAGAGCATGGCCTGTTACCGAAACTTTTGAAACACTCGGAGTTGAATGCCTTGAAAAATGCCGACAAAGCGGCAAAAAAATTATACTGATGGATGAGCTTGGCAGGTTTGAGGAACAAGCTCCTGCCTTTTTAAAAAGCGTTTGGAGTGTACTGGACGGCTTGCAGCCGGTTGTCGGTGTGCTGCAGGAAGGTGATTCAGGCTACAGGAAAGGGATTAAATCAAGGGCGGATATCCTTGTCTATCATACCGAAAAGGATACAGCCGATTTTATTTTCCAGGATATAAAACAAAATTTGGGGAGGTATTTCCATGAAACAATTGATTAAAAGGGGCTTAAGCCTGTTTTTAGCCATAATGCTTATTTTTACATTATCGGCCTGCGGGAAAAAAGACATAACGGAATTGCCTGCGCCAGGTCAAAATTCACAGCAGGAGGAGGAAAATACAGATACTGTCACTATCACAGACCAGTTGGGACGGACGGTGTCTGTGAAAAAGGATGTGCAGAGAATTGTATCTACCTACTACATATCCTCATCTCTTTTGATTGCGCTTGGCGCAAGGGACAAGCTTGTGGGAATTGAAATGAAAGCGGATGCCAGGGAAATTTATAAAAGGGCGGCGCCGGAGTTTTTGGAGCTTCCCGCAGTAGGCTCGGGAAAAGGAGTCAATATAGAGGAAATTGCAAAGCTTGCGCCTGACGTTGTTATTCTCCCCATAAAGCTTGCGGATTCCGTCGCGCAGCTTGAGGAGCTGAATATCCCCGTTATCGTCATTAATCCGGAAACCATGGATAATTTTATAGACTGCGTTTTGATCGTGAGTAAAGCCGTAGGCTGCGAAGAACGCGGGGAAGAACTGGTCGGCTATTATGAAAGTATTATTCAAAGCACAAAGGAAAAAACAGAAGGGCTTGATAAGCCTACAGTGTATTTATCCGCCGGATCTGATTACCTCAGTACATGCACCTCAAAAATGTACCAGAACGATTTGATTCAGATGACGGGGGGAGAGAATGTATCCGCATCCTTGGAGGACGGATACTGGCAGACCATATCGGCGGAACAGCTTATCAGCTGGAATCCGGAATACTTCTTTATGGTAAACTATGCAGAGTATTCCAGGGATGATATTTTAAGGGATACAAGGCTTGCGGATATGGAAGCTGTAAAAAACGGCAGCATATTTGTATTCCCATCTGCGTTGGAGCCTTGGGACTACCCAACCCCTTCCTCTGTTTTGGGTATACTTTGGCTGACGAATAAGCTGCATCCGGAAATATACAGCACAGAAGATTATGTGAATGAAGCACAGAATTTTTACAGTACTTATTTTAATATTGAAGTTACAGCAGAGGATTTGGGGTTATAGACATGAAAAAAAAGGTGTGGCTGTTGTGGGGAATTGTATGTATTGTTTTTATGTGGTCCTGTCTGAGCGGACGTTACCAGCTCTCCCTCTTTGATATTGCACATATTATAGCCGGCACTTATGAAAACGAAACAGGCCGGAACCTGTTTTTTAACATCCGTCTCAGCCGGACTGTACTGGTCTTTCTCTGCGGCGGCTCATTGGCACTTTCCGGCATGGTTTTTCAGACAATTTTTAAAAATCCGCTGGTATCGCCTGATGTTTTGGGTGTGGCAAACGGCTGCTCTGTGGGAGCCGCGGCAGCCATTGTATTTACGGACAGCGCACCCTTCAAAATGCAGCTTTATCCGTTTTTGACGGGAATGCTTGTTGTCATATTTGCTATAACCCTGTCCAACAGGGTAAGGGGAAACAGAATTTTATCCATGATTATATCAGGTATTATTGCAAGTTCTGTGGCGAGCTCTTCTGTCATGGCCATAAAATATGTGGCGGATCCCAATAAACACCTTCCCGCTATAGAATACTGGCTCATGGGAGGTTTTCACAACGCTTCATGGGGTGATGTTAAAATGATACTGCCTCTTTTGCTGGCGGCAGCCGCCGTTTTATATTTGCTGCGCTTTCCTATTAAAATTCTGACATTAGGGGATGATGAGGCGCAAATGCTGGGGCTTAATGTGGGCATTGTGCGAAACACCGCCCTATTGTGCGCGACCCTGCTGGTTTCCACTGTTGTATCGGTTGCGGGTGTGGTATCCTGGGTGGGCCTTATTGCGCCGCATATTATTCGCCTTTTTGCAGGGGAGGATTTTACCGCCAATTTTGTATCCTCCTTCCTCTGCGGCGGCATACTGCTATTATTTTCCGATACCCTCTCCAGATCGTTATTTTCAGTGGAGCTTCCTATCAGTATACTGACCTCCCTTATCGGTGCGGTTTTTCTTTTAGCAATTTTATCGAAAAGGGGAGGTGTTCCGTCATGAAAATAGCAGCGGAGAACCTGTCCGTCATACTGGATGGTCAGACGGTACTGGACAATATAACCTATACTTTTGGCGACAGGGGCGTAACGGCTGTTTTAGGGCTTAACGGCGCGGGAAAAACAACGCTTCTCAAGGCACTGACGGGACTTCAAAAACCATCGGGGGGACGGATACTTTATAACGACAAACCTATTGAGAGCATTGGTCTGAGAGAAAGAGCAAAGCGATTAAGCTATATCCCCCAGCTTATGGATAAGCCGCTTCGCTATACAGTGAAGGACTTTATACTGATGGGGGCAAATCCCTACTTAAATGTATTCGGACTTCCGGGAAAGCGATTTGAAAAGAGAGCAGATGAGGCTATGAAGCTATTTCACATAGAAAGCCTTTGCGGGAAATGCATTGATTCTCTCAGCGGAGGCGAGTTAAAGACCGTTTATCTGGCCCGAGCGTTTTTTCAAGACGCTGAATTTATGGTTCTTGATGAGCCGAACGCTTCTCTGGATACCATAAGGCAGTACGAATTTATGGAGAGTCTTACGCATTTTGTTCAACAAAAAAAAGCATTTGCTCTTTTGAGCCTGCATGACCCCAATATCGCCTTGCGGTATGCGGACCAGGTTCTGTTTTTGCATCACAAAAAAATAGCGGCAGTCCTAGACCGTTCCTGTGCAGACTTTTACAGGGCTTTTGCGGATGCCCTAAACAGCATTTACCGGGGAAAATTTGAACTGCTGCAAAATCAAAATTCCTATTATTTTAACTGGCGGGAGGATTAGCTAATGTTTACAGCCAAAAACTTAGTGTACGCCGCCTCATTGGAGGAGGCCTACACACTGAATCAGAAAAGAAGCAATAAAATATTGGGCGGCATGATGTGGCTGAAAATGTCTTCGGCCAATATCCACACAGCCATTGATATTTCAGGGCTTGGACTTCAAAATATCGAAGAGACGAAGGATGGCTTTTCTATTGGCGCTATGACTTCTCTTCGTGATCTGGAATTACATAAGGGCCTCGACACGGCCTACGGCGGACTTTTCAGGGAAGCGGTAAGACACATTGTAGGTGTGCAGTTTAGAAACACAGCAACCGTGGGAGGCAGTATTTTTTCCCGTTTTGGTTTTTCGGACGTATTGACGGCTCTGCTTTGCCTGGATACGAGCGTAAGCCTTTATAAGGGCGGCCATATTCCTCTGGAGAAGTTTATAGCCATGCCCTATGACAATGATATTCTCGTTAAAATCAAAATAAAAAAAGAGGACTGCCAAACATGCTACCAGTCCAGACGTATTACTGCCACTGATTTTCCTCTTCTGGCATGTGCCGTCAGCCAAACAAAGGGTAAATGGCGTATTGCCCTTGGGGCCAGGCCGTCGAGGGCATGTCTTGTGGATGTGTCGGGGCTTTCAGAAAATCCCGGTGAAGCCCAAATCGACGCTTTACTGCAAAATATGCATGATACAGTGAAATTTGGCTCCAATATGAGAGGAAGCGAGCAGTACAGACAGATACTTGCCGATGTTTTTATAAAAAGGGCTGTCGGCAGGATAACAGGAGGCGGGGTATATGCAGATTAAACTGAATATTAACGGCAGATCTTTTCAGGACGACATTGACGCAGATATACTTTTGTTGGACTATATCAGAGACAAGGGGTTTTACAGCGTCAAAAGGGGATGTGAGACCTCAAACTGCGGCCTGTGTACCGTCTGGGTGGAGGGAAGGCCGGTGCTTTCCTGCTCTGTGCTGGCCCTTCGCTGTAACGGAAAAAATATTACAACCCTTGAGGGTGTGGAAAAGGAAGCGCTGGAATTCGGGGCCTTTTTAGCAGATGAGGGCGCTGAGCAGTGTGGTTTTTGCTCTCCCGGCTTCATCATGACGGTGCTTGCCATGAAAAAAGAGCTGAAAAATCCCTCCGAGGAGGAAATCAAAGAGTATCTCTCCGGCAATCTCTGCCGCTGCACCGGATATATGGGGCAGCTCAGGGCTATCAAAAAATATCTGGCGGAAGGGGGAGACAAACATGAAAATTGTCAATAAGGGAATCCGCAAAAAGGATTCCATGGCACTGGTAACGGGAAAACCTGTTTACACAGACGATATAGCCCCAAGGGACTGTCTTGTGGTGAAGCTTTTGAGAAGTCCCCACGCACATGCTTTGGTGAAGGAGATTGATATATCAAATGCCATGAAGGTTCCGGGCATTGCGTGTATTCTGACCTATGAGGATATGCCCAAAAGCCGTTTTACCATGGCAGGACAGACCTATCCCGAACCAAGTCCCTATGATCGACTTATACTTGACAGGCGTCTGCGCTGTGTGGGGGATCCTGTCGCCATTGCGGCGGGGGACAGTGAAAAAAGTGTTGACAGGGCTCTCAAATTAATAAAGGTAAGCTATGAGGTTTTAGAGCCTCTTTTGGATTTTACAAAGGCCATGGACAATCCTATCATTGTGCATCCCGAGGAGGATTTTAAAAGTCTCTGTGCGGATGTGGGGACGGACGCCAAAAGAAACCTTTGCTCCAGCGGCAGATTTGTCAGCGGAGATGTGGAGGACGAGCTGAAAAAATGCGATGTTGTCATCGACGAGGTTTACCATACAAAGGCAAACAACCAGACAATGATGGAAACCTTCCGCACCTGGACTCATATGGACGCCTACGGAAGGCTGAATGTCATAAGCTCTACCCAGATTCCTTTCCATGTCAGAAGGATACTCTCCACGGCCCTTGAAATACCCAAATCCCGTATACGTGTTGTCAAGCCCCGTATCGGCGGCGGCTTCGGCGCAAAGCAGTCAGTGGTCAGCGAGGTATTTCCCGCTATTGTTACTTTAAAAACAGGCAAAGCGGCCAAAATGGTTTACACTAGGAAGGAAAGCTTTACAAACGGCAGTCCGCGGCACGAAATGCAGATACACGTCCGTCTGGGCGCTGACAAAAAGGGACATATCAGGGCAATATATATGCATACTCTATCTAACGCCGGAGCTTACGGGGAGCATGGCCCTACCACAATCGGCTTGTCCGGTCATAAATCCATGTCTCTTTATAACGGCGCCAACGCCTATCAATTTGAGTATGACGTTGTTTATACCAACACCTTCGGCGCCGGCGCTTACAGGGGCTACGGAGCCACACAGGGGTTTTTTGCACTGGAATCGGCTGTCAACCAGCTTGCGGACAAACTCCGCATGGATCCGGTGAAGCTCCGCGAAATTAACATGGTAAGGGAGGGTGATATTGTTACCACCTATTTCGGTGAAAAAATAGACAGCTGCGCCCTTGACCGATGTCTGGCGCGGGCGGCGGAAATGATAGGATGGGACAAAAAATATCCCTGTGTTGAGCTTGGAAACAATAAGGTGCGTTCTGTGGGAATGGCAATGAGCATGCAGGGAAGCGGCATCTCCGGTGTGGATATAGCCGGAGCCGAAATAAAGCTCAATGACGATGGCTTCTATACACTGATGATTGGAGCGACGGACATGGGGACGGGCTGTGACACCATACTGTCCCAGATAGCGGCGGAAGCCCTTGAGTGTGACATTGACAATATATCCGTTCAGGGTGTGGATACGGATCAGTCTCCCTATGATACAGGTTCCTATGCCTCAAGCACGACCTATGTCACGGGAATGGCGGTATTGAAAACCTGTGAGGCTCTGCGTGAAAGGATACTGGCTGAGGGAGCCAGAATGCTGGGGGACGAAAAAGAAAATGTGGAATTTGATGGAAAAAGGGTTTTTACCCTGAACAAAGAGAAGGAAATTTCACTGAAGGAATTGGCGAACAATACCTATGTGGGCGGCAACAGCCTGATAAGTGCCAGTGAGTCTCACTATTCCCCTGTATCACCGCCACCTTTTATGGTGGGCATGGTTGAAATTGAGTTGGACAGGGAAACAGGACAGATTGACATTATAGACTACGTTGGGGTTGTGGACTGCGGTACGCCTATTAATCCAAATCTTGCCAGAGTGCAGACAGAGGGCGGCGTTGTACAGGGAATCGGTATGGCTTTATATGAGGATATTATTTTTGACGACAAGGGCAAACTTCTGACAGACTCCTTTATGCAGTACAAAATACCTTCCCGTCTGGATGTGGGCAATGTGCGCATTGCCTTTGAATCCAGCTATGAGCCAAGCGGTCCCTATGGGGCAAAATCCATTGGAGAGGTCGTTATCAATACGCCGTCCCCTGCCATCGCCCATGCTGTTCATAACGCTACAGGGCTTTATTTCAGAACACTGCCCATAACGGGTGAAAATGTTGTTTTGGGACTTTTAAAAAATGAAAATTAATCTGGTGCTTTTGGCGGCGGGAAACAGCCGGCGCTTTGGCGGAAACAAGCTGCTTTCCATTTGGGGAGGAAAACCTCTGTATTTGAGCGTTCTGGAAAAATATGAGGGGATTCCTTTTCACAAAAATATTGTAGTAACACAGTATGAGGAAATAGGAAAGGCTGCTGGGGATAAAGGATTTGACACGGTTTACAATAAAAATCCGGAGCTGGGTATATCCCATTCCATTGCCCTTGGAATAAAAGCATGCGGAGAATGCGATGCAATTATGTTTTCTGTCTGTGATCAGCCCTATCTGAAGCGGAAAAGTATTTTACTGCTGATAGACACCTTTTACACAAGCGGCAGAAATATTGCCTGTATGGCGTATGGAGAGAAGCTGGGGAATCCCGTTATTTTTGATTTTTGCTATAAAAGAGAGCTTTTAGCTCTTGCCAAAGATACGGGCGGCAAGGCAGTAGTTAAAAGGCATATAGGGGATACGGCGCTTGTTTTTGCCGAAGAGGAAAGGGAACTGATGGATATAGATACCAGAGAGGATTTCAAAAAGTAAAATTGTAAAAAACGGGCACGGTATCCATGTACTATGCCCGTTTTTATAGAAGGACGGCAAAATGGTTGCTGTAGATTTTATTCGGAAATAAATTCCTATAACGCAGACGGCTGCCCGATAAAGCACGGCGCGTAATAATTTTTTACTGTGCTTTACTGACCGAGGCAAATAATCAGGCTATTTTTTGATACAAGGAGTAAAATACTTGACGGGAAATAGGGAAATTGGTAAAATTACTTCCGGCGGCAGGAATGGACAAGGCCGCTTCTTTTAAGATAAATTTTTAATATTAACTTTTTGATTTACATTCCGTACAAATGAAAATTTTTATGGAATTTTTTAGCGTTATATGGTACATTTATAGTGAGTCTGAATGGAGGTTACTTATGTATAAAAGAATCATTTTAAAACTCAGCGGAGAGGCCCTGGCCGGAGACGGCTCAAATTTTGACAATACAGTTATCAAAAGCATTGTAGGCCAGATAAAAACGATAATGGAGAAAGGGACGGAGGTCGGTCTGGTTATCGGCGGCGGTAATTTTTGGCGCGGCAGAAGTGCCAACCCTTCCATGGACAGGACAAAAGCCGATCAAATCGGTATGCTTGCCACTGTCATGAACGCTATCTACTTTGCGGATTCTCTCCATCAGGCAGGAATCGGCGCGGTTGTGCAGACTCCTTTTGTAATTGGTACCATGACAGAACAGTTTTCAAAGGAAAGCGCTTTAAAGCATTTTGAAAATAAAGAGGTTGTAATTTTTGCCGGCGGACTCGGACATCCATTTTTCTCCACAGACACAATTACGGCCCTGCGGGGTGCAGAACTGGAAGCGGACGGCCTGTTTTTTGCCAAAAATATTGACGGCGTATATGACAGCGATCCGGCGCTTAACCCTGAAGCGAAAAAAATAGATGTGATTAAAAGCCAGGATATTGTCAAAAATAACCTTAAGGTAATCGATCTGGCAGCGGCGGCTATGTGCTTTGAGCAAAAAATACCTGTCGTATTGTTTGGACTGAACGAGGATAAAAGTATCATCAGAGCAGTAGGCGGTGAAAAAATCGGCACCCTGGTAACTGCCTGAATAAATCTAAAATACAGGAGGATAAATTATGGCAAATGAGACAGCTGTTTATGAAGAGAAAATGAAAAAAACGATTGCTTCCCTGGAGAGTGAATTGAGCACAATACGTGCGGGAAGGGCTAACCCCCATGTTTTAGACCGTATCACTGTCGATTATTATGGCACTCCCACGCCTGTCAATCAGGTTGGAAATATTGCCATTCCCGAGGCCAGACTGATTCAGATACAGCCATGGGACGCAAGTCTTCTCAAGGCCATTGAAAAGGCAATCAACGCCTCTGATTTGGGAATCCATCCATCCAATGACGGCAAAGTTATCCGTCTTGTTTTTCCGGAGCTTACGGAGGAGAGAAGAAAAGAACTGACAAAGGACGTCAGCAAAAAAGCGGAGGGTGCAAAGGTCGCTATCCGAAATATCAGAAGGGATGCTTTGGACACCTTTAAAAAGCAGGAGAAAAAGCATGAGATTTCTGAGGATGATTTAAAGGATTTGGAAGATAAAATTCAGAAACTGACAGATAAAAACATCAGTTCAATTGAAAAAATAGCAGAGGATAAATGCAAAGATATTCTTGCCGTATAAGAGCCAAACTTAAATGATGAAAAATCGTATATAAGGGAAACGAATCATAGGGTGGGGATTACTCCACCCATATTTGTTATTTGAATCGTTCCTGTTTTGGAGGAAGTTATGTTTTTTAATAATAAAGAAATTACATTGGATATGGAGCGCATTCCAAAGCATATCGCTATCATTATGGACGGTAACGGCCGATGGGCTTCAAAACGCTTTCTGGCAAAAAAAGCCGGACATAAGGCGGGGGCACAGACGCTTGAGAAAATATCTCAGGCCGCTATGGATCTGGGGGTAAAGCATTTGACCGTATATGCCTTTTCCACGGAAAACTGGAAGAGAAGTCCTGAGGAAGTAAAGGATATTATGGATTTACTGAGAAGCTATCTGAAGGACTACATAGGGCGGGCAAAAAAAGATAATGTCAAGGTGGACATTATCGGTGACATCAGCCGTCTTGATAAGGATTTACAGGAAAAAATCACTGAGCTTGAGGAATTGACAAAACACAAAGAGCAGATGGCTCTTCATATCGCTTTGAATTACGGCGGACGGGATGAGCTGAAACGGGCCGTAGCTAAAATCGGAAAAGAGATAGCCCAGGGCAAATTAAGCTATGAGCTTATCACGGAGGATACCATAGCAAGCCATCTGGATACGGCGGGCGTTCCGGATCCTGACCTGTTAATACGCACCAGCGGGGAGGAAAGAATCAGCAATTTCCTGCTTTGGCAGCTGGCTTACAGTGAATTTACCTTTACAGACAAGCTTTGGCCTGATTTTACAGAAGAGGATCTGAAAAGCGCAATTTTGGAATACCAAATGAGGGACAGGCGCTTTGGCGGCAGAAAATAAAAGAGGTGATGATATGGCAGTGAGAATAATATCAAGTGTTGTGCTGCTTCCCGTATTGATAGGGCTTGTGATTTTCGGCGGGCTGCCGCTTAAAATTGCAATTCTTGCGGCAGGCTTGATTGGCATGTTTGAATTTTACAGGGCTTTTTCCAAGGAATTTAAGACGATACACGCAATTGGATACCTTGCTGCTGTATTTTATATGATGTTTATTGAGGATATTATCAATCAGAATAATGTTTTCAATATTTTTGTGTCCTCTTTTTTGGTTGTCCTCTTAATTTACGTTGTGCTTCAGCATAAGTCTACAAACATAACGGAAGCAATTATAACGTTTTTCGGTTATTTTTATGTATGCTTTTTGATTTCCCATATCTATCTCATACGGGAATTTACCTATGGTGAATATTTTGTGTGGCTGGCCTTTATCTGCGCCTGGGGCTGTGACACCGGCGCATACTTTACGGGAATGGCCTTTGGAAAGCATAAGCTGATACCTGATTTAAGCCCTAAAAAGACGGTGGAAGGAGCTGTGGGCGGCGTTGTGGTGGCAACCCTTTTGGGGTTACTGTACGGCACTGTGATTGACAGAACCTTTGCCCTTCCTAATGTCAATACAGTCCTTTTGAGCACAGTAACCTGTGCCGCAGGCTCAATTTTGGCCCAAATAGGCGATTTGGCGGCATCTGCCATGAAACGCTATACAGGCATCAAGGATTTCGGCAATCTTATTCCGGGGCACGGAGGGATTATAGACCGCTTTGACAGTGTGCTCCTGACCTCTCCTGTGGTATATTACATTATGCTTTTTCTGATAACAAAGAAATAAAATTTGGAGGGAATTTCATTGGCAGAAAAAATATCAATATTGGGCTCAACCGGCTCCATCGGCACCCAGACCCTTGAGGTGATAAGAGAACTAAGGGGAATACAGGTTTTGGGCCTGAGCGCGAATTCAAATATAGAGCTTTTGGAAAAACAGATACGGGAATTTCATCCTCTCATAGCTGCCGTAATGGAGGAAGAAAAGGCAGCTGCTTTACGGGAAAGGCTGAGGGGGCATTCTGTTAAAATTGTCAGCGGCATGGATGGTCTTACGGAAGTGGCAACGCTTAATGAAATTGATACTGTTGTCACATCTGTTGTGGGAAATGTAGGCTTAAAACCGACCTTTGCCGCGATTGAGGCCAAAAAGGATATTGCCCTTGCCAATAAGGAAACTCTTGTCAGCGCAGGGGAACTTGTTATCCGTATGGCGCGGGAAAACAATGTCCATATCTATCCTGTGGACAGCGAGCATTCCGCTATATTCCAAAGCTTGCAGGGAAATGAAAATAACAGCATCAGACGTATCCTTCTGACGGCTTCCGGCGGTCCCTTCCGGGGAAAAACAAAAGAGGAGCTGGAGAAAGTTACGATAGAAGATGCTCTGAATCACCCAAATTGGAGTATGGGAAAGAAAATTACCATAGACTCCGCGACTCTCATGAATAAGGGCCTTGAGGTGATAGAGGCCAAATGGCTTTTTGGCGTAGAGTTGGATAAGATTGAGGTATTGGTGCATCCTCAAAGTATCGTTCATTCAGCGGTGGAATATGAGGACGGCGCTGTCATAGCCCAGATGGGAGAGCCTGATATGAAGGTTCCCATACAGTATGCGCTGACATATCCCAGAAGAATAAAAAACAATTTTCCTAAAATTGACTTTACCAAAAGAAACAGCTTAACCTTTGAAAAGCCGGATACAGCATCCTTTCCCTGCCTGGCTTTAGCATACAGGGCAATAAAAAGCGGCGGCACAATGCCCGCCGTATTAAACGCGGCCAATGAAATTGCGGTAAAACGCTTTTTGGAAGGCGGCATATCCTTTTTGGAAATACCTTTATTAATAGAGAATACAATGGATGCATATACTGTAAAATATGACTATACGCTGGAAGATTTACTTGAGGCCGACAAATGGGCCAGAGAGTTTGCAGGGAAAGTAAACCTTCTGAAACAGAGGTGAAGTGGATTTGTTACTAAACATTTTTTCAGCAGTTTTTTCCAACATCATACCGGTACTGATTGCAGTTATCGTATTCAGTGTGCTTGTTGTTGTCCATGAGTTCGGGCATTTTATACTGGCTAAGAAAAACGGTATTGTTGTGGAGGAGTTTGCTGTTGGCATGGGGCCGCTTCTTTACGGAAAGCAGAAGGGGGAAACGCTCTATTCTGTCCGTGCTCTGCCCTTGGGCGGCTTTTGCCGCATGCTTGGCGAGGATGAAAAAAGCGACAGAAAAGGGGCATTCAACACAAAAGGTGTATTGGCAAGAATATCCGTGGTCATTGCCGGCCCGCTTATGAACTTTCTTTTTGCTCTGATAATCATATGTGTTTTGATCTCCGCCGACGGATTTATCAATCCTGTTTTGACGAAGGTTGCTGACGGCTATGGCGCACAGGCCAGCGGCATGATGGAGGGGGATCGCATCATTTCCATTGACGGCAAAAAAATAAGTGTTTACGAGGATCTCCAATTTATCATGGACGCCTGCACCGGTGAGAACTTACAAGTCGGTGTGAAAAGAGGAAATGAGAAATTAACCTTTACCGTAACTCCAAAAAAGGATCCGCAGACGGGAAAATATCTTATAGGCTTTACACCGCAGTACCATGTAGGTTACTTTTCCAAGGGACTTCCCGGTTATGAGAAGGCCGGCTTTCTGGAAACGCTTACGGTCGGCACAAAAACCATGGGCTTTTATATACGGACTACTGTCGAGGGTTTTATACAGATATTTACCAGACAGGTTTCAAAAGATGAGGTTTCGGGGCCAATCGGCATTATCAAGGTAATTGGGGATTCCTATGAGGTGGGAATTAAGGATTCCGTTGTTTCAGCTTTAAAAAATATTGCTTATCTGGCTGCCCTTCTGAGCGCCAATCTGGGCGCGCTCAACCTTTTTCCCATACCGGCCCTTGACGGAGGCCGACTGTTTTTCCTTTTAATTGAGGGCGTCAGAGGAAAGCCTATCGACAGGGAAAAGGAAGGCATGGTACATTTTGCCGGTTTTGTGCTTTTAATGGTTTTTATGGTATTTGTCGCGTATAATGATATTGCGAATATATTTTTCAGATAAAGGAAAACACCTGGTGAATGCAGATTGTATTTTCAGGTGTTTTTTAGGAGGCGCTTTATGAATAACTTTATAAAACGGAAAATGACAAGAGAGGTTACGGTCGGAGATGTTAAAATAGGCGGGAATAATCCCATAGCCATACAGTCCATGTGCAATACGGATACCCGCAATGCAGAAAAGACAATAGAGCAGATATTGAAGCTTGAAGAGGAGGGCTGCGAGATAATCCGTGTGGCGGTGCCTGATATTAAGGCTGCGGAGGCGATTAAGGAAATAAAGGAAAATATACATATCCCACTGGTGGCTGACATCCATTTTAATTACCGTCTTGCCTTAAAGGCGATGGAGGGCGGCGTAGATAAAATACGCCTGAATCCCGGTAACATTGGGGAGGAGGAGCGTATACGCCAGGTTGTTGAAATGGCGAAGGATAGAGGGATTCCTATCAGAATTGGCGTCAACAGCGGCTCCCTTGAAAAATCCCTGGTAGAAAAATACGGCGGGGTAACACCGCAGGGTTTAGTGGAAAGCGCTATGAAGCATGTCAGGATATTGGAGAAATACAATTTTTATGATATGATAATTTCGATAAAGGCTTCCAGTGTGCCTTTTTCACTGGAGGCATACCGTATCCTTTCCGAAACTGTGAATTATCCTCTTCATGTAGGCATTACAGAGGCGGGCACTGTCTGGAGCGGAACGGTGAAAAGTGCCGTCGGCATTGGTTCCATACTCTCTCAGGGCATTGGCGATACCATACGCGTGTCCCTGACAGGAGATCCCATTGAGGAGGTGCGGGCGGCGAAGGAGATACTGAAATCCCTTGAGCTTAGAAAATTCGGCATTCAGATGGTATCCTGTCCCACCTGCGGCAGAACACAGATAGATTTGGTTTCCATTGCGGAGGAGGTAGAAAAACGCTGCCGCCTTAGAAACAAAGATATTAAGGTGGCGGTCATGGGCTGTATTGTCAACGGCCCCGGCGAGGCAAGAGAAGCGGATATCGGCATTGCCGGAGGCAAAGGAGAGGGACTTCTTTTCAAAAAAGGGGAGATTCTCCGCAAGGTGCCGGAGGATAAGCTGGTGGAAGAACTGATGAAGGAAATTGATTTGATGGAATAAACGGAGGAAGAGGATATGGAGGAAGCGCTTTTTTCAACTGTATTTCAGAAAATACCATTGTCCTCTGCAATACTGGACGGTTTTCAGGAGGCCAGGGTTCATGGCATTAAGATTTGCAGGGACAGCCGGACCATTAAGGTAAGGCTTACCTCCCACAAACTGGTGCGGGAGGAAACAGTAGACGAATTAAAGAAAAATCTTGTTTCGGCGCTGCCCGGAATAGAAAACGCTCTTGTCTACATATGCTATGAGCTGAAGGATTTGAAAAACGTAAAGGATATTATTGAAGCGGCGTGGCAAAATATCGTCTGCTGCCTGTCAAAGGACTCCCCCATCTGTCGGGGAATATTGAAAACAGCGGAATGGAATATCATAAATGACTGTCTTGTCATTGAGGTGAAAAACAACTCCGCTTATTATATGGCAAAAAAAGGAATAGACAAAAAAATTGCGGACAAGCTGAAGGAAGAATTTTCATTGACTGTTGCCGTAAAATTTAAGGATAAAAGAATTACCCGGGAGGAAAAGGAACTCTATGAGAGAGAGCAGAAGGAAACGGAAAACAGGCTCTTTCAAATGATTTCCTCCTCTCAGACGGCCATTGTAAACGAAAAGGCGGAGGAAAAAGCTTCTCAGGCCGCAGTGGGTCTGACAAAGGGCATCATAATCGGCAAGGAATTTTCCGGTGAAGTAAGCCGTATTATAGACACAAAGACAGAAGGGGAAAAGGTCATTATTCAGGGCAACATTTTTAATGTGGAGCCACGAGAGATAAAAGGGGAAAGGTATATCGTATCCTTTGACATCACAGACAAAAGTGATTCCACTACCGTCAAGTTTTTTGTTGACAAAAAAACCTTTGACAAGACATTGAAGGATGAACTGAAAACGGGAGCTTTTGTCAAGGTAAAGGGAGAAGTGCAGTTTGACAAGTACGCAAAAGAATTGAATATTATGTCCCGTGACATTCTCAAGGCACAGAAGCCGCCGGAAAAAATGGACAACGCGCCGGAAAAAAGAGTGGAGCTTCATTTACATACCCAGATGAGCAGCATGGACGGCATAACAAATGTGAAGAAATTTATTCAGCGCGCCGCCAAGTGGGGGCATAAAGCCATAGCTGTGACGGATCACGGCGTCGTACAGGCCTTTCCTGACGCTATGGATGCCGCAAAAAAAGAGGGAATCAAGGTTCTCTACGGTGTAGAAGCCTATCTCATAGACAATCTGGGCGCTGTAGTGCAGTGTCCAAAAGGTCAGACTTTGGAGGATGAATTTGTTGTCTTTGATATTGAGACGACGGGGCTCTCAAAGGAGAGGGATAAAATAACGGAAATCGGCGCCGTCAAGATTAAAAATAAGGAAATTGTCGATACCTTTTCTACCTTTGTCAATCCTCTGCGTCCCTTAACGGAAGAAATCACAAAGCTGACAGGTATTACAGATGAAATGCTTGCGGACGCTCCAGTCATTGACGCTGTGCTGCCTGATTTTTTAAGTTTTTGCGGTGACGCCGTGCTGGTTGCTCATAATGCCAATTTTGATGTTGGTTTTATCCGCGCAGCAGCGTACAGTCTGCACATGCCCTCTGTTGACAATACGGTCTTAGATACTCTGGAGCTTTCCAGAAGCCTTTTGACAGACCTTACGAGGCATAAGCTTGATATTGTGGCGGAAAGATTGGGCGTCAGCCTTGAGGGACATCACAGGGCTGTAAATGATGCTCAGGCGACAGCTGAAATATTTTTGAAGCTGGGCACCATGCTTTTAAATAAAGGAATACATACCATTGACGAAATTAATGTGCTGGCCAGCACAACCATGAATTATAAAAAGCTGAAGGCATATCATGCCATTATACTGGCAAAAAATGATACAGGACTTCGCAATCTATATGAACTCATATCACTTAGTCATATTGACTATTATTTCAGGAGGCCAAGGATTCCAAAAAGTGAGTTTATCAAGCACAGAGAAGGGCTTATCCTCGGAAGCGCCTGCGAGGCGGGGGAGCTATACCGGGCGCTTCTTGACAAAAAACCCCGAGAATATATTGAAGGCCTGGTCAATTTTTATGACTATCTGGAAATACAGCCTCTTGGCAACAATATGTTTATGGTGGACTCTCCCAAAATCGATGCCGTTAATTCTGTGGAGGACATTAAAAATATAAACCGTGAGATTATCCGGCTGGGAGAAAGCCATAATAAGCTGGTTGTGGCTACCTGTGACGTGCATTTTATAGACCCTGAGGACGCAGCCTACCGCAAAATTATTATGGCGGCAGAGGGCTTTCCTGACGCGGATAAGCAGGCGCCTCTTTATTTCAGAACAACGGAGGAAATGCTGAAGGAATTTACCTATCTGGGAGAGGAGAAGGCGAGGGAAGTCGTCATCACCAATCCCAACCTCATAGCGGATATGATAGAGGACATTAAGCCCATTCCTGATGAAACCTACCCGCCTGTCATCGAGGGTGCTGAGGAGGAAATACGGCAGATAACCATGGATAAGGCGCACTCTATTTATGGCGATCCATTGCCGCCCATTGTGGAGCAGCGTCTTGACAGAGAATTAACCTCTATTATTAAAAACGGCTTTTCCGTTATGTATATTATTGCACAGAAATTAGTATGGAATTCAATGGATCATGGTTATCTGGTGGGATCCAGGGGATCTGTCGGATCATCCTTTGTGGCGACAATGTCAGGTATTACGGAGGTAAATCCCTTGCCGCCCCATTATGTATGCCCCAACTGCAAATATTCCGATTTTGAGTCCGAAACAGTCAAAAAAGTATTTCTGGAGGGCGGCTCCGGCGTTGACATGCCGGATGCCTGCTGTCCGAAATGCGGCGCAAAAATGAGAAAAGAGGGTCATGATATTCCCTTCGAGACATTCCTTGGCTTTGACGGGGACAAGGAGCCTGATATTGACCTGAACTTTTCGGGGGAATACCAGCAGCAGGCCCATGCCTATACGGAGGTGCTTTTTGGTAAGGGTCATGTGTTTAAAGCGGGCACTATCGGCACCCTGGCAGATAAGACGGCCTACGGTTTTGTCAAAAAATATCTGGATGAGCGGGGTGTTGTGGCGCATAATGCGGAGATAAACCGCCTGGTAAATGGCTGTACCGGTATTAAGCGCACCACGGGGCAGCATCCCGGCGGCCTGATGATAGTCCCCCAGGCTCATGATATTCATGAGTTCTGTCCTATTCAGCGGCCTGCAAACGATATGAACGCCACAGTCACAACAACGCACTTTGACTATCACTCCATCAGCGGCCGTCTCTTGAAGCTTGACCTCCTGGGACACGACGATCCCACTGTTATCCGCATGCTGTACGATTTGACAGGTGTGAATCCTCAGTGCGTGCCGTTAGATGATAAGGAGACAATGTCCCTTTTTGAGTCTCCAAAGGCTCTTGGTGTTACGGCGGAGCAGATTAACTGTGAGACGGGAACTCTTGGCATTCCCGAGTTCGGAACGAAATTTACACGAAAAATGCTTTTGGACACAAAGCCCAAAACCTTCTCCGACCTTCTGAGGATTTCAGGACTGTCTCATGGCACCGACGTTTGGACCAATAACGCCCAGACCTTGATTCAGGATGGAGTTATAACACTTAAGGAAACCATTTCCACACGTGACTCCATTATGGGATACCTTATCAACAAAGGGCTTCCCAATAAGGCGTCTTTTAAAATTATGGAAAAGGTCAGAAAGGGAAAGGGTCTTACGGACGAGGATATAGAGCTTATGAAGGAGCATCATGTACCGGAATGGTATATCCAGTCCTGCCAGAAAATAAAATACATGTTCCCCAAGGCTCATGCAGCGGCATACGTTATGATGGCCTTTCGTATTGCCTATTTTAAAATCAATTATCCGCTGGCCTATTATGCCTCCTACTTCACTATCCGCGCCTGTGATGATTTCGATTATGAAACCATGTGCAAGGGCGAGGACACAGCAAAAGCAGCTCTCAACGAAATACTGGCAAAGGGTATGGAAGCGACTACGAAGGAGAAAAACAAACAGACGGTTTTGGAAATTATCATTGAGTACTATGAAAGGGGATTTCATTTTCTGCCCATTGATTTGTATGAGTCGGACGCCAAAAAATTCAAGGTTGTGGATAATGGCCTTTTGCCGCCTTTTAATTCCTTACAGGGGTTGGGCGTCAATGCCGCTCAGAGCATCGTAGATGGCCGGGAAGACGGTGAATTCAATACCATTGAGGAATTCAAAAATAGAACCTCTGTGGGCAAAACCTTAATTGAGCTTTTGAAGGAAAACAATGTTTTGAAGGGAATCCCCGAGACAAATCAGCTGACATTATTTTAGAGGAGAAAGATAAGTTTTAATCGTCAGGGAGACAAAAAAGCCTGAAAGGCTTTTTGTCTCCCTGAAATATTTTTATGTACAGCGTAAGCCTTATAAAAACGAAATGATTTACCAAAAAATCAAAACCCAATTTATGAAAATCCTACAAATTCATTGAGAAATATCCAATTTTATGATATAATATCCGCGATAAAGCGGAGAGAATCCGAAAAAGAACCAGCCTGACTGTTTTACAGGCAGGAAGTGCTTCTTTGAAGGATTCAAGAAGCAACGCGACCGAGCAAAACACAAGTTTTGCGAGGAACTCCGCGCTATTTTATGATATAATATCCGCGATAAAGCGGAGAGAATCCGAAAAAGAACCAGCCTGACTGTTTTACAGGCAGGAAGTGCTTCTTTGAAGGATTCAAGAAGCAACGCGACCGAGCAAAACACAAGTTTTGCGAGGAACTCCGCGCTATTTTATGATATAATAACAATATATTTAGCAGATAAAAGATAAAATAAATATTTATGAGGAATAGCCTCTCGGAATCTCGTATATAAAAAGAAAACAATGTCAGAGGTGCTTTCGTTGGAAGAAGAAATAAAGGTAAGCTTGATTATTCCTGTTTATAACGTTGAAAAATATTTGTACCGCTGTCTTTTTACGGCTGTAAATCAAACCCTTGAGGATATAGAAATTATTGTCATCAATGACGGCTCTACCGATAACTCCCTTGAGATTATAAAGCTTTTTGCTCTGTGCGACAGACGCATTAAAATTGTTGACCAGGCAAATCATGGCTTGAGCTATGCCAGAAATATAGGGATTTCTATGGCAAGAGGCAAATATATTGCCTTTATGGACAGCGATGATTTTGCGAGCACGAATTTTCTGGAAAAAATGTATGTAAAGGCGGAAAAGGAAGAGGCACAAATCGTTATATGCAATTATAAAAGGGTGAGAGAGAGCTCTAAAAAGATATACATGAGTCCGAGAAAAAGAATCGGTGCAGCCACAGCGCTTACCTCGGAGGAAGCACTAAAAGCTCTTCTGATGGATCTAAAGATAAATAATTACGTATGGGATAAGCTGTATCGCAGAGAGCTTTTTGCGGACCATGAAATACGTTTTCCTGTGGGCGCCAGCTATGAGGATTTAGCGACTACCTATAAGTTGTTTTTTTATGCAAAAAAAATAGTCTGTATCAATGACTGCCTGTATTATTATCTGAACCGTTCCACAAGCATCACAAAATCCTTTCAGATAAAGCATGCCGATGACATTGTACAGGCGTTAAGCGGTATGCAGGAATTTTTGAGGCAAAACGGCGTTTTTGACAGCTATGAAAAGGAATACCGCTTTTTGTGCAGTAAAAATAAAAATTTTTTAATTGCAAAAAATGTAAAGCAGAATAAAAAAAATAAACAAAAGTCTGCTTTGGCCAGTGTAAGGGAAATCTCTGACAGGTTTCACTGTCTTTTGGAACCGCAAAGCGAAGACGATGGAAAGGCGATAGAGGATGAATGAAAACAATATGGCTTTGCTGACTGAAATCCAGCGGCAAAACCAGTTTATTGAAAAAATAAAACAAAGAAACAGGGAAGAATTTCATAAAACAGGCAAACAAAAATATTTTTATAACCTGGTAATGGGGTGCCAAATGAACGCCCATGATTCCGAAAAGCTGTCAGGCATGCTAACGGAAATGGGTTACCTGGAGACAAAAGAGGAAACACAGGCCGATTTCATTATCTACAATACCTGCTGTGTCAGGGAAAATGCGGAATTAAAGGTGTATGGAAAGCTTGGTTTTTTGAAACACTATAAAGAAAAAAATCCCAATGCCATTATTGCAGTATGCGGCTGTATGATGCAGCAGGACACTGTCATAGAGACAATTAAAAGATCCTATCGTCATGTGGACATTGTATTCGGCACTTTTAATCTCTATAAGCTGCCGGAACTCATTGAAACGCGGTACGAAACGGGCCGGACTGTCTTTGACATCTGGAAGGAGCAGAGGGAGATTGTGGAGGATATGCCAAGTATCCGCAAATATCCATTCAAAGCCAGCGTTAATGTCATGTATGGCTGCAATAATTTCTGCACTTACTGTATTGTGCCCTATGTCAGAGGCAGAGAGAGAAGCCGGGAAGCGGAGGACATTTTAAAGGAAATAAAAGCGCTTGTAAAAGATGGTGTGAAGGAAGTAACCCTTCTGGGGCAAAACGTCAATTCCTACGGCAAAAATCTGGACAGGCCGGTCTCCTTTGCGCAGCTTCTGAAAATGGTGGATGAAATAGAGGGGCTTGAGCGCATCCGTTTTATGACCTCTCATCCCAAGGATATATCAGACGAACTGATAGAGGCCCTTGGGACATGCAAAAAAACAGGAAAATATCTGCATCTTCCCATTCAGTCAGGAAGCAGCCGTCTGCTTGAAAAAATGAATAGGCACTATACAAAGGAAAAATATCTGGACATTATAGAAAAGGTGAAAAAGGCGGTACCCGGTATACACATCAGTACCGATATTATGGTGGGCTTTCCGGGCGAGACGGAGGAGGATTTTCAGGATACCTTAGACGTTATCAAAAGGGTGCGCTACTCTACAGCGTTCACCTTTATTTATTCCAAAAGAACGGGCACTCCCGCAGCGGTAATGGAAAATCAGGTACCTGAGGATATTGTGAAGGACAGATTTGAGAGGCTTTTAAATGTTCTGAATCCTGTAATACATGAGGTAAATGAGGAAATGGTGGGGCAGACCTTAAAGGTGCTGGTAGAAGAAGAAAGCAAGCAAATCAGCGGAGTTCTGACCGGACGCACCGAAAATAATACACTGGTTCATTTTAAAGGCAACAACGACCTTATCGGTCAGTTAATAGATGTAAAAATAGAGGAAAACAAAACATTTTATTTAATCGGAGAAAGGATATAGGTGCAGATATGACAGTTTATGAGTTGGCAAGACAGTTAGGCGAGGAGTTACTGAAAACAGAAGAGGTTGAGAGAGTTCTCGCCGCCAAAAAGGCTTATGAGGCAGATGAAAAGGCAGTGGGCATGATTACTGAATACAATACCCTTCAAAAGCAGTACAGGGAAAAAATGCAGAATCCGGACATTACCTCTGAGGAATACAATAAGCTGACAGAGGAGATTATGGCAAAGGGAGATATTATCCAAAGCTATGAAATCACAAAAGAACTGATAGAGGCTGAAAATGACTTTAACCAGTTCATGAATTCCGTATTTTCCATTGTCACAAGCACCCTTTCAGGCGAAGAGGAGAACTGCGGCGGCGGATGTGACGGAGGCTGCTGCTCTTCCTGCGGCGGCGGATGCCATTAATAGTTTTGCGATTAAAATCGGAAGTTTACGCTTCCGATTTTAATTTCGCTTCTTTTCGCGAAAATTATACTTTTTTGTAATTTCAGGAGGTCCCAAATGGCGAAGATAACACCGATGATGGAACAATATCTGGAAATGAAAGAAAAATACAAATACTGTATCCTTTTTTTCAGGCTGGGCGATTTTTATGAAATGTTCTTTGACGACGCGATTATTGCCTCAAAAGAACTTGAAATCACACTGACGGGAAAATCCTACGGTCAGGAGGAGCGCGCACCTATGTGCGGTATTCCGTACCACAGCGCCGATTCCTATATCGCAAAGCTTGTGGAAAAGGGCTACAAGGTGGCTATCTGTGAGCAGGTGGAAGACCCTAAATTAGCCAAGGGTATTGTAAAGAGGGATGTCATCCGCATCATTACACCGGGGACAGTACTTGACAACACTATGCTCGACGAAACAAAAAATAACTATATTATGTCCGTCTACAGCGATAAAAACGGTTATGCTTTGGCCGTCTGCGATGTAACAACCGGAGAATTTCAGACAACAGAATTTTTGAGTATCAACGCCGGCAGCAAGCTGATAGATGAAATTGCCCGTTTTCACCCAGCTGAAATTATGTGCAATGAAGATTTCAGAAGGGAGGCGCAGTTCACAGAGATTGAAAACCGTTTTCAGGTAAAGCTCAGTATCTGCGACAAATGGATGTTTGAATACGGTACGGCCTATAAAAAAATATGTGACCATTTCCGCATACATAATGTTGAAGGCTTTGGCCTCAGGGAAAAGCATTTTTCGGTGTGCGCCTGCGGAAGCCTTTTACAATATCTTTACGATATGCAGAAAAATGATTTGAGCCATATTACATCCATTAAAACCTATACGACGAATGACTTTATGCTTCTGGACATATCCAGCCGCCGCAATCTGGAGCTGACGGAAACTCTGCGGGAAAAAAAGCGCCGGGGCTCCCTTCTGTGGGTATTGGATAAAACAAAAACGGCAATGGGTGCAAGGCTTTTAAGGAAATGGGTGGAGCAGCCCCTTCTGGATGCCGGCTCTATCAGAAAAAGGCTGGAGGGCGTAGGAGAACTGAAAAATGAGCTCTTTCTCCGCGAGGAAATAAAAGAAGTGCTGGATTCCATGTACGATTTTGAGAGAATTATGAGCAAGGTTGTGTATCAGACAGCCAACTGCCGCGATTTGGTTTCACTGAAAAACTCCCTCGAAAATCTGCCGCTTTTAAAACAGATAATCAGAAAATGCAAGAGTGCATATCTGTCAGAGCTTTATGATAATCTGGATACTTTGGATAATATTTATGAGCTGATTCAAAATGCTGTCACAGACGATCCTCCCTTTACCGTGAGGGAAGGCGGTCTGATTAAATACGGCTATAACAATGAGCTGGATATTTTAATGAAGGCAAAAAGCGAGGGTGCTCAGTGGATTGCGGATTTGGAAAGCGAGGAAAAAGAAAAAACAGGCATCAAAAACCTGAGAATTCGTTATAATAAGGTTTTTGGCTATTACATAGAGGTTACAAAATCAAATATCGGCGAGGTACCCGATCGCTATATCAGAAAACAGACCCTTGCAAACTGCGAGCGTTATGCAACACCGGAATTAAACGAGCTGGCAGAGCTTATACTGGGCTCTGAGGAAAAAATGATAAGCCTGGAGTATGATTTATTCTGCCAGGTGAGAAATGCAGTGGCTGACGAGGTAAACCGCATACAAAAATGCGCGACGATTGTGTCCGTCATAGACGCCCTGCAATCCCTGGCGGAGACTGCGCAGGCAAACCAATATGTATGCCCCAAAATCAATGAGGACGGTGTTATCGATATTAAGGAGGGACGCCATCCGGTGGTAGAAAAAATGTCCCAAAGCGGCTTTGTTCCCAACGATACCTTTCTGGATATTGATGAAAACCGCCTGTCTATCATAACCGGCCCTAACATGGCCGGAAAGTCAACCTATATGCGTCAGGTGGCTTTGATTGTTCTTATGGCGCAGATTGGAAGCTTTGTTCCGGCGGCGGAAGCCGACATAGGAATTGTGGACCGCATATTCACAAGAGTTGGCGCCTCTGATGATTTGGCCAGCGGTCAGAGTACCTTTATGGTAGAGATGACGGAGGTTGCAAATATACTCAATAACGCAACGGACAGAAGCCTTCTCATACTGGATGAAATCGGCAGGGGAACCAGTACCTTTGATGGATTAAGTATTGCCTGGGCGGTATTGGAATATATTACGGATAAAAAACAAATCGGCGCAAAAACGCTCTTTGCCACCCACTATCACGAATTAACGGAGCTAGAGGGAAAACTGAACGGCGTAAAGAATTACTGCATTACCGTAAAGGAACAGGGAGAAGATATTATTTTCCTGCGTAAAATCGTTCGCGGCGGAGCAGACCACAGCTATGGCGTACAGGTAGCCCGCCTGGCGGGACTTCCCAACAAGGTTATCAAGCGTTCCAGTGAAATTTTAAAACAGCTTAACGCCGCTGACATCACAAAAAAAGCGAAGAAGCTGGCGAAGGAATCCAAAGAGCAGAATGAGGAGATCGCAAAGCAGGCTGATTTGTTTACCCTACAGGAGACTCAGATTATTGATGAAATCAACAAAATAGATGTCATGTCCCTGACACCTATTCAGGGGCTGCAGGTTTTGTTTGATCTGCAGCGGAAAACAAAGGGGCTTTAATCTATTGCTGCCCCTGTGAAAGAGAGGTGTATTCATGAATAAAATAAAGCTGCTTGACAATGCGACAATCAATAAAATAGCTGCCGGAGAGGTAGTAGAGCGTCCAAGCTCTGTGGTAAAGGAGCTTGTGGAAAATGCCATTGACGCCGATGCCAGCGCTGTGACCATAGAAATCAAGGAGGGCGGAATTTCCTACCTTCGCATCACGGACAACGGAAAAGGCATACCGAAGGAACAGGTAAAAAGCGCTTTCATCCGCCATGCTACCAGCAAAATAACCGCTATTGAGGATTTGGATTCTATTTTTTCCATGGGCTTTCGGGGTGAGGCATTAGCCAGTATCGCCGCTGTCTCACAGCTGGAGATGACAACCAAAACTCATGATGAGGATACAGGTACGAAAATAACGATTACGGCAGGAGAGGTTTTACAGGAGCAGGACTGCGGCTGCGCCGATGGAACCAGTATTGCCATGCACAATCTGTTTTTTAATGTTCCGGCAAGAAGAAAATTTTTAAAGAAGGCTGGAACGGAAAGCGGGTATGTCTCCGAGGTTGTAAACCGTCTGGCCCTCGGGCATCCAGACATCTCCTTTCAGTACATAAACAATGATTCTATGCTTTTGCATACATCGGGCAATAACGATTTAAAAACTGCCGTATTCCATGTCTATGGTAAAGATGTGGCTAAAAAAATGATAGAGCTTAACGGAGAGGACAGAGAATATGTCTTGAGGGGGCTTATTGGCCGCCCGGAGCTTTCCCGCGCCAACAGAAATTATGAAACACTGTTTATTAACGGGCGCTATATCAAAAATGAGCTGGTTTCCTCCGCAGTGGAGGAGGCTTATAAAACCAGGCTTATGGTGGGTAAATTTCCTTTTTATGTGCTGAATCTGAATCTTCCTCCTTCTCTTGTGGATGTCAATGTGCATCCCGCAAAGCTGGAGGTACGTTTTTCGGACGAAGACAGGGTGTACAATTTTGTCTACCACACTGTTTTGGATTCGCTGAAGGAGGAGATATTGATACCGGAGGCAGACTGGAATTCCAAAACATCCCAGAGTGTCAGAGAGTTTATAAAGGATTATGAGGCTAATAAGCCGGAACAGAAATCTCTCTTTGAGCAAAAGGGAGACTTTACCTATGTAAAGCCCGAGGCAAGTGAAAAAACAGAAGAGGAATACCGTATTCCGGGATTATTGAGTCAATCCATGTACAAAGAAAAAACCGTACAGGAAGAAAAAGGCGGTTATCAGACAAAAGCATATTTGGAAGAAAATATTGTCAACAAGCCGTCTGAGCTGATACAAGTTTTGGAGGAAGAGGAGGAAGAGGACATCTTCTCAAAGCTGGAAAAAAAGCTGGGAGACAGCAAGCCAGCGGAAAAACAGGAGATAAAGAAAAAATTTATACCTTTTTTCAGTCATTACAAAATTATAGGACAAATATTCAATACCTACTGGATAGTTGAGCAAAATAACAGCATTTTTATGATTGATCAGCATGCGGCCCACGAGCGTATCCTTTTTGAGGAACTGATGCATAAATTTAAGGAGGAAACTGTGATTGCCCAGCGGCTTTTACAGCCTGCTGTCGTCAATCTGAGCCATAGGGAAAAGGAAATACTGAAGGAAAATCTGGATCTTTTTCAAAAATTTGGATTTGATATTGAGGAATTTGGGGATACTGCCTATGCACTCCGCTCTGTGCCCTTTATATTCAAAGGCCCCTCCGAGATAAAATATTTTACAGACATTCTTGATATATTGGGAGATACCGCATTGGATAGTCTCTACGACACAAAGGTGCATGCTGTTGCTACTATGGCCTGTAAGGCGGCGGTAAAGGCGAATGACAAACTCAGCTTCCAGGAAGCTAAAGTATTGATTGAGAAGCTCCTTGAATTGGAGAATCCATTCAACTGCCCTCATGGAAGACCGACTATTATTGAAATGACAGAGTATGAACTGGAAAAAAAATTCAAAAGAATACAATAGAAGGGTAAAAAGGCTATGAAAAATCCTTTGATTGTCATAGCAGGTCCGACAGCCTGCGGAAAAACCAGCACGTCTATTGCTCTGGCAAAAAAAATCGGCGGAGAAATTATATCCGCTGATTCCATGCAGGTTTACCGCTATATGGATATTGGCACTGCTAAGATAACGAGAGAAGAAATGCAGGGAATTCATCATTATCTCATTGACGAGTTTTTGCCGGATGAAGAATTTAACGTTATGGTTTTTCAGCAAAAGGCAAAACAATATATGGAGGAAATTTGGGAAAAGGGCAAGATTCCCATTCTGGTAGGCGGGACCGGCTTTTACATCAACGCTTTGGTTTACGATAATAATTTTATGGAAACTAACGAAAACACAGAATTGAGAAACAGGCTCTATGAAGAAGCAAAAACCTTTGGGCCTGCGTATATACACAACAAACTGAGGGAGGTTGACCCCGCATCCGCGGATAAGATACATTATAACAATGTAAAAAGAGTCGCCCGCGCCATAGAGTATTATGAACTGACAGGTGAGCGGATTTCGGAGCACAATAGAAGGGAAAAGGAAAAGGAATCTCCCTATAATACTGCCTTTATTATACTGAATATGGACAGAAAGCTCTTATATGACCGCATCAACAGCAGGGTAGATAAAATGATTGAGAACGGCCTTGTTGAAGAGGTGCAGAAGCTTTTATGTATGGGCTACAGCCCCTCTCTTGTCTCCATGCAGGGCCTTGGGTATAAGGAAATCGTTTCCTGCCTGGAAGGGGAATGCACTCTTTCGGAGGCCGCGGAGCTATTGAAAAAGAGCACACGGCATTTTGCGAAGCGTCAGCTGACGTGGTTCCGCGGACAGTCTGAGGGTCTGTGGATGGACATTACAAAAGCAAAAGAGGATGAAATACTGGATAAAATACTTTCTTACTGTAGAGAAAGGAATATTCATTTGAGGGAGAATATTAGAAATGACAATTGATTTACATGCATTTATGAAGGAGCAGTTTCATTTTACCGACAACGTTTTGGATTTTGCAGAGCGGACGGAAGAGAAAATAAAAGGGCAGTTTGGCGCCATTGAAGCGGTAACGGAATACAATCAATATAAGGTAACAGGCGCAATGCAGAAAAACCGGCTGAGCGATATTCATTTTGCGGCGACCACAGGGTATGGATATAATGATTTGGGAAGAGATACACTGGAAAGCGTATATGCAGATGTTTTTCATACAGAATCCGGTCTTGTCCGTCCTCAGATCATATCGGGAACCCATGCCCTTACGGTAGCTTTGGCAGGCAATTTAAGGCCGGGAGACGAATTGCTGTCACCGGTTGGCCTTCCCTATGATACGTTGCAGGGCGTTATCGGCATCCGTAAGGAGAGAGGTTCTTTAACGGAATATGGTATTGTTTACAGGCAGGTTGATTTACAGGAGGACGGAAGCTTTGACTTCGAGGGAATTGAAAAAGCGCTGAACAAAAAAACAAAGCTTGTCACCATACAGCGTTCAAAGGGTTATTCTCTTCGACCTTCTCTGACAGTAGAGAGGATTGGCGAGCTGATAGCCTTTATCAGGGAAATAAAAAAAGACGTTATTATCATGGTTGATAATTGCTACGGAGAATTCGTGGATACCATAGAGCCCAGTGATGTGGGTGCGGATTTATGCGTCGGAAGCCTCATTAAGAATCCGGGCGGCGGTCTTGCTCCAATCGGCGGTTATATTGTTGGAAAAGAGGAATATGTGGAAAACGCGGCCGTGAGACTTACCTCCCCCGGGCTTGGCAGGGAAGTAGGCGCCACTCTTGGCGTAACTCCGGCACTTTTTCAGGGCCTTTTCATGGCGCCTCAAGTGGTGGGCGGCAGCTTGAAGGGTGCTGTTTTTGCGGCAAAGCTTTTTGAGGATTTAGGTTTTTCTGTTGTCCCCGCTTCTCAGGAAAAGAGAGCGGACATTGTAGAGGCCATTCAAATGAAAACGCCGGAAAATGTAATCGCTTTCTGTCAGGGAATACAAAAGGGTGCGCCTGTAGACAGCTATGTTACACCGGAGCCTTGGGATATGCCGGGCTATGACTGTCCTGTCATCATGGCTGCAGGTGCCTTTGTACAAGGATCCTCCATTGAATTAAGCGCGGATGCCCCTATAAAGCCGCCGTACAGCGTATTTATGCAGGGCGGACTCTCCTGGCATCACGCAAAATTAGGTATTATGATAGGACTTCAAACCATGGTGGATAAAGGTCTGATTAAAATTTAAGCGTTCTCAGCAGATAACGGGGTGGCAGCTATGTGGACATTAAAAATACTGCATACAGATTTTTATCATCTGTTTTATTATTTTTTTATTTACAGCTTTTTAGGCTGGGCAATGGAAACCTGCCTAGTTTCCGCCAGCGGGAAAAAATTTGTAAACAGGGGATTTCTAAATGGCCCCTTTTGCCCTATTTACGGGATAGGGGCAAGTTGTGTGTATTTGTTTCTGACGCCGGCGGCAAATAATGTTCTCCTGATTTTTGCAGGGGGAATGTGCCTTGCTACCGTTATTGAATATGTCACCGCCACCTTTATGGAATTTCTTTTTCATGCTAAATGGTGGGATTACAGCGATAAAAAATATAATTTAAAAGGCAGGGTATGCCTCAGTATTTCTGTCTGCTGGGGATTTTTGTCTGTCTTGATGCTGAAGGTGTTCCAGCCCTTTATATTGATAATTGTCGGCAAAATACCTGTTGAGGCCGGAAGGGCTTTTGGCAGCCTCTTGATTTTTTATTTCCTGGGTGATATGATGCTTACAACCTATCATGTCCTTCACCTGAACAGCAAGCTGAAAAGAGCAAGCGAATTTAGAGAACAGCTTTGGGAGCGCCTTGAAAATACAAAGCTTTACGAAACTCAGGAGGAAATACGGTATAAGCTGGAGGCTATGTCTAAGAATGAGCTTTTGGATGAGCTGAAGGACAGAGTAGAATTGCAAATAAGTAAGTACAGGGAAGCGAAGCTGGAAAACTATATGGAATTTAACGAAAAGTTAGAAAGGATACAGGAAGAAATTAGAAAAGCGGCTGATAAATACCAAAAATCTGTCAATACTAATAATATATTTGAAAAAAGACTTATGAAAGCATTTCCTAATATTCGCTCCTTTCATTATGAGGAGGTTATGAAGGAAATGAAAAAACGGTCTATGGCAAAAAAAGAGAAGCTGGAAAAAAAAGAGAACGGGGATGTGAAAACGAATGAAAAACAGTCATAAGAAAAGAGGTATTCTCCTTGTTATACTAATTTTATCTTTTTTAATAAACTCTGTTGCTTTTGCGGCGCCGCAGCCCCCAACAGTTGAGGCACAGTCCGCAATTCTTACAGAGGTAACGACGGGAAAAATATTGTATGAAAAAGATATACATAAAAAAATGTATCCTGCCAGTATGACAAAAATACTGACAGCTTTGGTTACGCTGGATTATTTTGCCCCGGAAGCTTTGATTACCGTCGGAACTGAAATCAATGAAGTTTCTCTGGATTCCAGCAAGGCAGGGCATGTAGTGGGGGAGACACTTTCTACGGAAAACCTGATCCGCGGGTTAATTATTCCATCTGGAAATGATACGGCGAATGTACTTGCCTCAGCAGTCGCAAAAAAGGTAAAAAATGACGAGACACTGTCCTATGCGGAATGTGAGAAAATATTTTCAGATTTGATGAATGAGAAGGCAAAGGCGCTGGGCGCCAACGAATCTCACTTCTCAAATCCACATGGTTACCATGACGATAATCACTATACTACGGCTTATGATATGTCCTTGATTGCGGCGGAGGCTATGAAAAATGAAACCATTCGGAAAATTGCCGCTGAAAAAAGCTTTTCCGGCAACGGTGCGGGCAACACGCTGGAAAACAGTTCTACGCTGAAAACAGAAAATTATAACTGGAAAAGTCACAATCTGCTCTTAACACCAGGGGAATATTATTATGAATATGCTAATGGGTTGAAAACAGGTTTTACAGATGAAGCCGGCGATTGTTTAGCAGCAACAGCAGTAAAGGACAATGAGGAGCTTATTGCAGTTATTTTCCACTCAGAGGATCCTGCACGGTGGAATGATGCAAAAAGCCTTTTTGAATATGGGTTTAATAATTTTTCCTTTGAAGATTTACAAAAAAATGGTGATGTAGTAGATACTGTACAGCTTACAGGACATAATCGTCTCAACGGTGACACATTGGACGCAATTGTAAAAGAGAATATTACAGATTTCATTTCTTCAGATGATATTAGTAAGGTGGAAAAGGTAGTCAAGTACAGCGATTCACTGATAGCTGAAAACAAAAAAGAGGATGATAAAACTGTCAGATTAAAAGCACCTATTGAAAAGGACGCTGAAATAGGTACTGTGACATATCAGCTAAATGGCGATACAATAAAAGAGGCCAAGATTTACGCAGCAAATGCAGTAGAAAAAAATACTGTCTTCAGCAGTATAAAATTTTTCTTTAAAAATACATTCAGTAATTTGTTTAGTGTAAAGGGCTTATTAAAGGTTTTGGCAGTAATCATTATAATTGTTGTAATTATTATCATCATCAATTTGATTCGGAAACGCCGGAAACGTTCCAGATCTCATTACAGATACAGCTCCAAGTTAAGACGCAGATAATATTTTATATTGATAATAATATTCTATGGTGAAATATAAAAAGTAATAAAAAAGACTGTTCTAAATTAAATTAGAATGGTCTTTTTTATTCGTTTGTGCTATAGCAGACAGGATAATGAATTGGTATCCGCATTGTGAATACAGCTTGGGGGTTGAGAAAGAGAGCATCTAAATTTATTCGCAAAACACAACTTTTACGAAATAATTTATACCATTCCGTAAATATAAGGATTTTTGACATGATTCAAATGTTTTCAACTATCTATCAACCTATATATATCAAATGCTGTAAAATACTGTTGTTATCTTCTTTTTTCTTTTAAATTCTTTTTATAGCACCCCAATAATAGTTTGTGGGTATTTCTTACTTCCTTTCACTGAAAAACAGCTTTTCCAATTCCTCACGGCTATAGCTGTCCTTGTCAAATTTAAACACCTTACTGTACTCACACTCATACACAGGCGAAAAGCCCGACATATCAGCAAAGCCCCTTTTCAACTGCTCCGCACGCTTCAGGCCCAGAGACGGTATAAACAATCTCGCGTTCTTAAAGCGGCTATCATTGGCAAAGCCCTTGCCTATGTACTTTGTGATGTAATTGGCCGCCTTTTCCGTATCTCGCAACGGTTCCACTATGGTATAGCCGAATCTTTGAGCAAAATCGGGCCATTCATATAACTGAATACCAGATTTCAATTTATCTCTTATGTACTTTGGCAATCTCTCTTCTAAACTGAAAGGCCGAAGATGTTCCAGGGGCAAGCCACCTATCAGGCCGTGCAAGTGCCATGCACCATCCTTGTGCTGTTCAGGGACAAAGATATAATAAAACTTACTGCCTGTTTTGCGTTTGTAATTATTCACAAACTTACTAAACGGTTTATAAAACGCCTGAAAATCATAACGGTCATATTTCTCAGGATTGACCGTAAAAGTAACAAAGAAGTCCCATTCATTACAGTTTCCAAGCTGTTCAATGGTTGACCTGGCCCGCACCACCACGTTATTCATATACCGCCCCATTTTCTCCATCAATTCGTCAACCGCCGCCACAGAAACAGGATAGTCCGAAGTCATAATTCTTTTAAACTTATCAGGCAATTCCGCCAGCAATGACAGCGCACGGCAGGCGAAACGTTTGGTACAAAAACCCCACACCGAACGGAAAAATTCAATATCTTCATCCGACCACTCATAGGCGGATTCCACAGGCACCTCAACAACGGAAATCTTATAATACTTACCGTAATCCTTCAAATATGCAACTGGTTCCGTACGCACGCAAACCACCTCCCAAACGGTCAACATCTCACGTCATGAGTGAGAAGTGGTATATAGAAAATAACGTTTTTGTTTACATAAAATATTTATGGTAAATAATAATAGAGGATTTACTCTTTTACTGAATAAGGCATTATTCAATTTCTCGGTTAAATATTTAATGAAAAGATCCCGACAGCTATAAAATTTTACAGAAAAAAGCCGACAGCTATTTAACTGCCGGCTTTTATAATTTTTAAAGCTTTTCTACTTTAACGGATTTGTCGATGTCCTTATCTGTGCAGCAACAGTCTTCTTCATCCTCGCCGCAGCAATAATCATCATCTTCCTCTTCATCCCAATCATAATCCCAATCGTCATAATCCTCATCATCCAGTTTATTTTTCAATAGCCAGACAATACCAATGACAGATGCCGCCAAAACTGTAATCATAATACCAACCATAATATAAAACGCTTTTTTGTCTTCTTTCTCATGAATTGACGCCAGTGCCATTTTTAAATCATCCATAGACATGTCTCTATCAAATAACCTTTTCATATGAAGTCCTCCTTTATTTTGTTTATGGTATAATCCATACCATAAAAAATCCAATCTTAATTATACCCTTTAAAAATATTTCTTTTTACGGATTCTTTTTTTCCATACCCGCTGACCTTTTTCAAATCGCTGTATTCAAAATATGCCTTCTTTAATATTTGGCGTTCGTCATTAAATTTCAACAAATGGTATGCCTCATGGAATTTATAAAATCCCGCATCCGCAAAATACTCCTCACTTTGTGGTTTGCAATAAAAAGAATTTGCAGACATTAAAAACCAATGTACAGTTTTATTTACGATATCATCATTACCTCTGAAAACATATTGTGTTTTTCCGATATACTTCATGATATCACCTTTTGCACCGGACTCTTCCAGCACTTCACGCAGAGCTGTTTCTTTGAAGCTTTCACCCTCCTCAACGGTACCCTTTGGAAGCACCCAGCCCATATACCTGCCGTTTTGATTTTTATACAGAAGCAGAATTTTCCATTTGTAAATCACAACGCCGCCGCAACTTACTGCCTCTATCACTGAAATACCTCCGCTTATTTATTTTCTTACCAGCTATTAATCATTAGTATACCGCGAATTACATGTATTTTCAAGAAGCATACTAAAATTACACGAAAATATACTGTTTTTTTTGGTACACTTACTTAAAGGGAGAGCTTTCTATATGCACCCTAATCTTTTTTAATCCGTTTAACCACAAAAAAGCGACAAATGGAATTAACAAAACAAGGTAAAAACGCAGCCTCATCAACAATATAGTATTATAAATGCCATGAAACAGCCAGGGCATTAAAAATGCCTGTATCAGATGCCTTCTTTTGTGATGCGGTTCAAATTTGGCAAGGGCAAAATAATAACCCATGGTGACTCCAAAAAAGCCATGTCCCGGAACAGAAAATACAGCTCTTGACAGTGCTGTCTGAAACCCGCCGAAAACTGGATTAAATACATAAATAATATTTTCAACTCCAGCAAAGCCAAGAGAAATAAAAACAGAATAAACAATGCCGTCAAACCGCTCATTAAAGTTTTTATTCCGCCATACTAAAAAATATAAAAAAAGATATTTCACACTTTCCTCTATCCCTGCTGATGTGACAAAAGCCGTGTAAAGGTTTTCCAACTCACCAAAATCAAATGTAATGTACCGCTCAGCTACTCCTCCCAGCGCCAGAATAAGGGAGGTAGAATAAGCACCATACAAAACGCCTAAAAGAAGAAGACGAATCGGTTCTTTTTCATATTTATCCCTTATGTATATATATATGACACATACTAAGGTTGGTGCAAGGGCGGCCTGTAGAAGATTACTCATATTTCCTCCAAAAAAAATACTACTTTTATTTAAAAGTAGTATTTGTATATTGGTTCAAACTATTCAATTATTTAACACAGCAGACATAAGCTTTCCGGCAATTGGAGCAGCTTTTTTATAATCCGAATTTTCAAGTACAACCGCTACAGCCACCTTGGGATCATCGGACGGAGCAAAGCCGATAAACCAGGAATGATCAGCGCCGTTTGGATTTTCAGCAGTACCCGTCTTTCCTGCCGCCTGATAACCGGAAATATTTGCGGCAGTTCCGGTGCCCTCATTGACAACGGCCTCCATCATTACTGTGATTCGGTCTGCTTCCTCTTTCGTCATAACCTGATCCATTTTCTGAGGAACGGTTATCTTTCCGCTGCCACCATTATAGTATTCAATATGGTCAATTATATACGGTTTCATCATCATACCATCGTTGGCCACGGCAGAAGTCAGCATAGCCATGTAAAGTGGATTTATCAATGTTCTTCCCTGACCGATTGCCGTTTCTACAAGTTCACTCTCTGTTGAATTTTTATTTAATGCAAATGAGCCTGTGCTGTATCCCAGCGCAAAAGGAATCGTATCGCTGAAATGGAGCCTGTCCGTTGTCTCCTTTAGATTGACCGGCCCAATTTTCTTGCTGAGCTCTGCAAAATAACAATTACAGGATACTGCCATAGCACTGTTTAAATTTACCTCTCCATGTGCCTTACCGTCAAAGCAGTGAATCACTTTTCCCTGAAATTCCGCCTCTCCTGTGCAGGTGTAGGTAAAGCTTTCGACATCGGGCACATTTTCCATTGCGCTAAGAGCGGTAATAATTTTAAATGTAGATCCGGGCGGATACAGTCCCTGCACTGCCCTGTTAATCAATGGACTGTCCTCCCCTTCCCTAAGGGTATTCCAATTTTCCACTATGGTATTTGGACTAAAATCCGGATAGGAAACCATAGCCAGTATCCTGCCCGTAGACGGCTCCATGACAACAACAGCTCCCTTTTGATTCCCCAACAACTCACTTGCCTTCTTTTGTATATCCATATTGATAGTTGTCACAACGGAGTTTCCAATAAGCTCATCTTTTGTAAGAATGGATCGTATTCTCTGATAAAACTCATTATGAAGCTTTTGCAGTTCAAAATTTTCAGCTGACTCAAGACCTGATTTTCCAATGCCGGTATAGCCCGTTACATGGGCGGCATCCTCGCCATAGACGTATTCCCTGACATAGGTGCTTTCGCCGTTTTTTTCACTGTAGGCCATTACATTCCCGTTTATGTCTCTGATGTCACCGCGTTTAACGGAATCGTCCGTATAATTCAGCCTTGGATTATAGGAATTGGAAATGATGGAATTACTGTCAAAGACTGTAATCTTAATCATATATAAAATGGCTAAAACAAAAAGCAGGAATATGAGCCAAAATATCCGTTTAATGCTTCTTTTCATACTATTCATATTCCTCACCGCCTCTTCGCCCATGAATTTCATAGTAGGCGTTTATCCACTGTAAAAGACCTATCATCATGATGCTGACCAAGACGGAGCTTCCGCCGTAGCTGATAAAGGGAAGCGTAACTCCTGTGAGTGGAATCAGCTTAATTACACCGCCGATAATCAAAAATGTCTGAAAAGCCATCATAGTTGTAACGCCTGCCGCCAGCAGAGAATAATATCTTCTCTTGCAGCTCAGGGAAATCAGCAGTCCTCTCAAAAAAATCATAATGAAAATTAATATAATACCGATGCCAAACAGACTGCCAAACTCTTCACAGACCGCTGCAAATATAAAATCATTTTCCACAACCGGAATTTTTAAGGGCATTCCTCTTGTAAGCCCACTTCCCAGCAGTCCCCAGGAGCAGATAGCAAACAGAGATTGTACAATTTGATAGCCTCCGGCGTCAATATCCTTCCACGGGTTCTGCCACGCCGCCACTCTTACCCTGACATGACTGAATAATTTATAGGCAATCATAGCCGCTACCGCGGAAGCGCCCAGACCGCTGAAAAACAAAAATTCATTTGAGGTAGCAATATAAAGCATCACCATGTAGGTCATAAAGAAAATGAGCGCTCCGCCTAAATCCTTCTGCACTACCAACAATAAAACAATCGCCGCACTCAGGGCGCCTGTTGTAATCAACTGCCTTAGCTCCACCTTTTTTCGGAAAACAGAAGCCAGATAGAAAATAAAAAGAAATTTTACAATTTCAGACGGCTGAAACCCAAAGCCCGCAAATTTAATCCAATTAACAGAGCCGTTTTCCTCCTTGCCAAAAATTAATGTGGACACAATGAGTATCAGGGCCAATACAATATATAAGTTTTGAAATACTTCAAAACGCGGTATCAGCTTTAACACAAAGGGAATCAAAAGCATGATGGTAAATCCAAGAGTCATCCAAATCAGCTGTTTCACTGCCAAAACAGGATAAAGCCGCTGCAGCATGATAAGCCCCACATCAAGAAGAAAAAGCATGCCGTTCCATATCAAAGGACAGCTGCTTTCATAGACAGCCATTGAGGCAAAATTGACATATAAAAGAAAAATCAAGCCTCCGGCGCCCACAAAAAGTGTTTCCATATCAAATGAGAACTGTCCTTCCCTGTAGGAGAGTATCAAAAAAGCAGTGATATGCATGAATATAATCAGTATTCTCTGAATAGAAACGGCCTTGACAGCGTTCAAGGAACAGTGCCCTCTTTCATTGAGGATATAAAGAAAGCCCTCTATAAGAAAAACACCGATATATATAACAAACAAATATCTGCTCAATAGCAGCAATAACTCAAACATAATAACCTCTATTCTATGCCTCGGAAAAAGTGACCCTTCGTACTTCCCCTTTCACCCATTTCCTCAATCAGCAGCTTGGCATCAAGAGTTGGCCTCCCCTGACTTTTTACCATGCCGCCGTAAGCATATAAAATATTTTTTGTTTCCTTATAGCCCTCCGTTGTAAAGGAAAGCCGTACCCTTTTTACAGGGGAAGCCAATAACTCGTCAAAAAATTTCAGCGTAAAAAGGGGCTTGCTGTTTAAGACATAGCATATGCACTGACTGCAATCTGTCATAAGCGGAAACTTAATGCCTTTTCTGTCCTTCAAAAAATAGCTGTCTGTATGAAACCGCTCCCTGCAAAATATAGTATCATCTTTATCTCCATCAAAGGCGCCGACAGGACACTGGTGGGTTGTCATTAAGGGCAGATAGCCGTAAACAAGCATCTCGCACTTGTCATCCCCCATGCTGCAGATTTCCTGTATATTCGATTCAGGGGATACCGTAACCACATCGGCACCCAAATCCTCCCAAAACAGCACAGCCTCTCTGTTAAATGCATTTAAGCTGTAATCTGCAATAACAGCCTTGCCTGTACCTTTGGCCCATATATACTCTCCTCCGCTGCGTGCTACAAATCCATCAATACTGCTGTCTTTTAATTTCCGGTAAAAGGATTCAAAGACCTTTTCTGTATATTTTCTGTAAATTCTCGGCAGCGCCGCGAAAATTCTTTTATGTTCCCTGTGGGCCTTTTCAATACATTCCTCAAGCTTCTCCTCAAAATCCCTGTTCATTTCAAAATAAATGTCGCAGACTGCCTCCATCTCCACAGCAGCATTAAATTGCAGTATGGTATTAACAAGTACTGTCATTTCTTTTTTTGTCAGATGGGGCATCTTATTTCTTTCTTCCAAGGGGATAATCTCTGGCGCTTCCCTTTTTGATTTTCGGATAACTGCCTCCTGAAGTGCCTCTGTCCCTTTTCGTCTCAACTCATTTAAGCTTGAAATGCCAATATATATATTGTTTCCAATTTCTGATTGAATATCAATGATAGTAAAGGGGGTAGCGCCAGTTTTCTTTATCTGCTGCAATATTTTTTCATCTGATACAGGCTGATTCTGCGCTCTTTGTACTTCGTCCCCCTGCACGTAAACGCTGCTACCCTCTGTATCCCACAGCTTTAAGGATACAGGCTCTCCCTCACGGGCTTTCAGATAAGCGTAAATTTCTTTTTTCCGCGTATCCTTTTCCCATGTTTTGCGCAGGGCGTCCATCAACGCCTTATCGTGAGTCTTATACACAACATCATTTTTGTTTAAATCTCCCGCAATAGGAAGACTGATGACTTCTCCTGCCCTGGATGCTCTGGAAATACTGGTTCCTGTATGAGGTTCTGTTTTTGTCCATATTTCTATACCGTCACCGGGCACAAAAGATTCCCTTGTCCGTATGGTTGCCCTGCCTATTTTGGGATTGTAGGAATCGACAAAACCACATTTCAGTCCCCAGGGCTTTGGTCTTTCCGTGCTCATCATACTGCTTCCAGAATGGGTTTTATAATATCCCTCGCTGAATCCGCCTCTGTTAAACACCTGAAGCAGTATTTTGACATCCTTTTCCTCCACCGTGTACTGCTTTGGGTTTTCATAATACAAATCAATATATTTACGGTAAACGCCTGTTACAGCCGCAACGTACTCCGGATTCTTCATTCTTCCCTCTATCTTGAAGGATGAAATCCCCGCCTCGCAAAGCTCCGGCAATAGATACAGGGTTTGAATATCCTTCGGACATAAAAGATAGCCTTCCTTTATAACATCATAATTTTTATACAGACTGTAGGGCAGACGGCAGGTCTGAGCACAACGCCCCCTGTTACCGCTTCTGCCACCCAGAATACTGCTCATAATGCATTGCCCCGAATAGGACACACACAGAGCGCCATGAATAAAGGTTTCAATAAGAATATCCGTCTGCTCGGTAATATCCTTAATCTCCTCCAGAGATAATTCACGGCTTAACACAACCTTCTCAAACCCGTTTTCCGCAAGAAAATTGACGTCGCTGATATGATTCGACGTTAGCTGTGTGCTGGCGTGAAGTGTAAAATCAGGATAGACACTTCTGATAAGCTTTGCCGCTCCCAAATCCTGCATTATCAGTGCGTCCGCCCCCATGCGGTAAAGCTCACCAACAAACCGAAGAAGTTCTTCCAGCTCTTTATCCTTATATATGGTATTGACTGTCACGTACACCTTTACATTTCTGAGATGACAGTAGTCACAGACCTCTTCCAGCTCCTCCAGAGTAAAATTTGAGGCCGACTGTCTGGCACTGAATGCTTTACCGCCAAGGTAAACGGCATTGCAGCCATTATTAACCGCAGCATAGACGCTCTCCATACTTCCGGCCGGCGATAGTAACTCCGGTTTATTTCCTGTTAACATTATTTTTCTCCCTTCAAACACCCTTATCTTCTGTTTTGTTTGTTTACTCTATAGTTTTTTGCATGGCCCGAAGCCTGTGAAAGAGCAGGCGCGTTTTGTGCAGCGTCCATTGCTGCTTCCTTCAGCTTTTCCGCAATTTCCTTTTTTTCCTGTTCCTGAAGTTTTAACTCTCCCACTGCCTTGTCAAGAAGTTCCTCTTTTTCAGACAGCCTGGCAGATACGGCCTGTTTTTCTTGCTCCAAAAATCGAATCTGTTCCTCAAGACGTATTGTTCTTGATTCCAATTCCCTTTTTTCATTTTCAAAACTCATCAGTTTTTTACCAATTTCCTCATCTTTGACTGTATCGTTATTTTTTTCCTCCAGCTGCTTTTTAAGTCCGGCGATTTCGTTTTCCGATGCCGCTAATTTTCTGCTCATATCCTCATTTTTGAGAGCGGCGTTGTTTTTCTCCTCCAGCTGCTTTTTAAGCGTTGCGATCTCACTTTCCGACATCGTTAATTTTCTGCTTATATTCTCATTCTTAAGAATGATATTATTTTTTTCCTCCAGCTGTTTTTTAAGTCTGGTAATCTCGTTTTCTGATACCGCTAATTTCTTGCCTATATCCTCATTTTTGAGAGCGGCGTTATTTTTTTCCTCTAACTGCCTGCGCAGCCTGATGATTTCATTTTCCAGATAGGCGTTGCGCTGCTTCACTTTATTTCTTTCCGCATCATAAGCATCTGCCTTCTTCCTTGCTTTGCCAAGCTCACCTGCAAGATCCTCATTTTTCTGACGGGCAGTATCCCTTTCCTTTAATAATTCCGCTGTCTTGGAAGCGTTTGCCCTGTTCAGGCTTTCCAGCTTCAGCGCAGACTCACGCAATGTCTTATTATCCGTTGAGAGCCGCTCCAACTCCTTTTCATGACGGCCCTTCTCCCCAACAGCAAGATCCAATGACTTTTTGATATCTGCTATTTCTTTTTGGAGAGCGTCAATACTCTCCTTCCCCTTAAAATAATCATCCGCAATATTTAAAGAGGTCAAAACAGATACCATACTGGGACTTAAGGCCCTGGAAGAATCACTGCTTCTGATTTCCTCTGATTTTTTATCAATATATTCCGCTACTTTTTTGATGTATTCCTCCGGCTCCGACCCCATCAGAGTGCAGATACGCCCTTCTATTACAACTTGTACTCTATTTTTTAATGCCATGAGACATACCCTTCCTTCATACAGAACTTGAAATAATCAGCACCACGATAAGTATACCATAACACCTCTGTTAGTTCAACGAAACAGAGCGGAACTACAAAAGAAACGCTGACCTTCCACCAATTGTCCAATTCTTCATTTTCAGGTTACATTTCATTTTAATCTCACACAATATAAATAAGCAGATTTGGAACCGACACCTGTAAAAACTTTCCCATTCATTGAAAGTCACATTATGGCTATCTTCCATTTTACAATGTCTGTTTTAAAAAAGGATTGCATAAAAATAACATTTTAATTAATTTTTCTCCGCAATCTTTTCTTCAGAAAATCATAGCCGATGCAAACCGGAAAAACAGTGAGCAGCAGTAAAAGTCCTGTAAATAAAAATTTGTTTACAATGGAAGTATAGCCCCACTTATACCAAATATAATCACCGATATAAATTACAATACAATGACTTAAAAAAATATTGTAGGATGCGCTGTCGATAGCCTGAAACACAGGGGCAAGCCCCTGCAAAAGCTTGCTGAGCAGACAGGAAAGGCGATAGTAAAACGGTATGGCAATCATACTGAATATAAGCTGCCAGAGAAGAAAATTCCCAAATCCTGCACCATATACAAAGGAAGCATAAGCCTTCCAGACATAATAAACTGTGACAGATAAATACAAAATACATATTATCCCCTGGTATCTCCTGCAAAGCTCCCTGAAATCATCTAAGTGGAACGCTGCATATACACCTGATAAGAAGTAAATGAGATAGGTGGCAAAAAACCTGTCCTGGTAGGGAAATGAGCAAAAGCGAAAATAAAAAAAGCTGAAAATTACAGCTGCCAACAAAATCCATTTATGGCTCACCTTTTGAAACAGGTACAATATGAACCCAAATAAAAAATAAAGCTGAAATATGACTGTTATAAAATAAAAGGGGGATACCAGATTGCCCATGACAAAGGAAAACAAATGCTGGCTCAATGTTTTAGGCTCCATAAAGTGCTGCCACAAAAAATAGCGGTAAAAAACGATATACCAAAACAGGTAAGGGAAAAAAATGCGTTTTACTCTTTTGCGGAAAAATTCCCCTATATGAAACTCCCTGTCCCTATAGGTATAGGCAAGCTTTAATCCACTCAAAAAAACAAATCCGGGCACTACAAAGGATATTCCTTTATTCAGCACAAAAAACAGGGTCTGGGGAAGACTTCCCGCAGTCAGTTTTGTGACCGGCGCCGCCGTCAGATGAATTAGTATTACACAAAAACACATTATGGTTGTAAAATAGGAAAGCTCCTCTATCCTTTTTTTTGTCATTTTCCTATCCCCTCAGTAAATATAAAATAAAATAAAAAACGGAATAAAAATTGGCTTCAAGCAAAGAAAGCCTGATAAATCAGGCTTCATTGCATTCTTTGTTTTCTGATGCCGCAAACCATTCATCAGACTATTTTAACTGATTGCGTTGGTTTTCACAAGTTTATTTTCCGGTTGAGCCAAAGCCGCCGCTGCCGCGCTTTGTATCGCTTAATTCCTCAACCTCTCTGAATTCCACATTTAAAAACGGTGTAACCACCAGCTGCGCAATTCTCTCCCCCGGCTCTACTACAGCGTCTGACCTGCTGTGGTTATGGAGAAAAACAATATATTCCCCTCTGTAATCGCTGTCGCAGACGCCTACCTTATTGGCAGGGGCCAATCCCTTTTTGGTTGATAGTCCGCTTCTGGCATAGACCAGTCCTGCATAACCGGACGGGATTTCTATGGCCAATCCCGTTGGTATTTTTGCGGTATCTCCCGCCTTTATCTCAATTTCTTTTTCAAGGCAGGCATATAAATCATAGCCTGCCGCCTCCTCACTGCCGCGGGTTGGGATGGTGGCGTTTGAACGCAGTTTTTTGATATTAATTTCCATTTTATTCACTCCATAATACAATTTTATTCATTTGTCTTGTACTTTTTACATCAATCACTCTTTGGTTTGAGGAGCCCTTCCACTGCAGCTTTTCATCTCTCAATGCTTCTACAAACTTTCCGTCAACCAAAACATCTATGTAATCTATGATTTCCAAATCCTTTATTTCTTCCCATAGATAGCCGGTATACAGCCAAATCGTTTTTTGAGGAAAGTTTTCTTTTATTTCTCTGGCCAATAAAAAGATGTCCTTCCTGTTTCCCTCAAAAAGCGGATCGCCGCCGCTCAGAGTAAGACCACTGATATAGTCCCTGGAAAGCATGTCATAAATTTCCTTTTTTGCGTTTTCATCAAAGAGAAGACCCTCAAAAGGATTCCAGGTAATCTGATTATGACAGCCCTTACAGCCGTGGCTGCATCCCGAAACCCATAAAACGACACGCAGGCCGTCGCCGTTTAGCATATCATCATGTGTTATATTATGGTACCGCATCACATCGATTTCCTTTCCTTTATTTCAGCCATTTTCGCACTGTTTAGCCTCGTGTCCCCCTTCACCCGGGAATAACTGAGATAGCCGTTCATGCGGTCAATCTTTGTCAGGTTTTTGCTTCCGCATTTGGGGCATACATCCATGTCAAGCTGCTGGTAGCCGCAGTCGTCGCAGTAGGAAAGTGCAAGATTCACACCCTCGTAAAAGCCCATTTTCATGGCCCTTCTGATAAGCGTTTTCACTGCCTCAATATTGTAGCCAATCGGATATTTTACATACTGTATTTTGCCGCCGTTCATCAAATCCCAGAAACGTTTTTCCAGGTCCTGCTTTTCTATGGGCGTAATTTCCTCCGAAACATGACAGTGAAAGCTGTTGGAAACATACTCCCTGTCAGACACATTCTCGACAATGCCATATTTTTTTCGGAACTGCAAAACCTGCAAACCGCAGAGGTTTTCGGCAGGCGTCCCATAAAGAGCGTAGAGATGTCCGTCCTCCTCTTTGAATTCGTTTATTTTACAGTTGATATATTCCATTACCTCTATAGCAAACTGTCCGTCCTCGACCAAAGATTTATGGTTGTGAAGCTGCTGAAGCTCGTTTAAGGCCGTAATGCCAAAGGATGCCGTTGCAGTTTTCAGTATGGGCTTAATCTTATCATGCAACTCTAAATGTCCGCCGTAAAAACCGCCCTCACAGTAGGCAAGAGGATTGGTGGAGGCGCGCATTTCTCCCAGATAATCATATGTTTTTTGGTGAAGCTTTCTGATAAGGTTTAAATAGTAGTCCAGCACCTCATAAAAATCACGGCTTTCAGACTGGGCCTTTGCATAAATCATGGGAAGGTGAAGGCTTATGGCGCCGATATTGAACCGTCCGACAAAAACCGGCCTGTCCTTTTCATCTGCCAGCTTCATACCGCCTCGCTCGTACCAGGGGGATAAAAAGGCACGGCAACCCATAGGAGAAATCACCTCGCCGTATTTTTTGTACATACTGGCCACATACCCCTCCCCTGTCAGGCTGAGCCAGTCCGGATACATGGTCGTTCTGGAGCATTCCACACCGGCATCAAACACATCTTCAAGAGGACAGCCGGGGCCATGAAGAGCCTCATCATATAAAAAAACTATTTTTGGGAATAAAACCGGCTTTTTGTTGTCCTTTTTCCCCTGACCCTTTTTGTGGACCTCAAGCATCGTAATGGAAGCCATTTTAGCAAATCTGTCCTGTCCAAGTCCAATTGTCATGGTAACAAAAGGATAATCTCCACGGGAGGAACCGACGGAATTAAGCTTATATTCCCATCCCTGAAAGCCCTGCTCAAATTCCCTTTTGACATGGCTTAAAGCATATCGCTCTGCCTGCAGGTCATCCCGTACGCCAAGGCTCTCCTGAATATCCCGGATCTCCTTTTTGTACTTTTCATAGCTTAATTCCGCATAAGGGGACAGCACCTTGTCAACCTGAGGAAGCGTAAAACCGCCGTACTGCTGAGAGGCCGTGGACAACACAATATCGCCGATTACGTCAAAGGCAACATCCAATGTTTTAGGCTCATTGTACCAGAGGTTACCCATCTCAAAGCCGCCCTTCAAAACCGCTTCCGTGTTAAAGAGACAGCAATTCATGGTATCCCTTCTGGCAGACATGTCGTGAATATAAATATATCCGTCACGAATAGCCTGAAGCTCGTCCTTATTTAAGAAAAACTTCTTATAAAGCTCCTTGTTCAGCTCGTTAAATATAAGGCTTCTTTTTGTGGAAACAAGAGCACTGTCCGTATTGCTGTTTTCCTTGTCCCCAATATACATAATGGATTGACTTTTTTGGTAAACCTCGTCAAGCATTTCCACGAAGTCCTGCTTGTAATTACGGTAATCCTTATAGCTTTTCGCCACAGCGGGATTAACCATATCCAAAGCGCCCTCCACCAGATTATGCATGACATGGATAGGCACCTCTGACAGCTGCATTTCCACAATTTTGCTGTATACAAAATCACATATCCGACGGCTTTCCTCCGGCGTAAAGGTTACAAGCACCCTGCCGGCAGATTTATTGGTCGCATTCACAATCTTCTCTGCATTATAATCCTCTAAGGTTCCGTCTTTTTTTATTATCCGAATCATATAAACCCTCCATGATACTTGACTAAAAACACAATATGTAGTATCTATCATGCCTTAATTTGTATTTTTTGACTATATATGCTATACATTATAGTGTACCATACAAGCATTTACAAGAGTTTCACACTAAAAAATATCGACAGTTTTCAGCCTTGGACGACAATCTTTTTTGCTTTAACGGCTGTATAAAAAATTTTTTCGTCCAAGTTCTATAGAAAGGCAGAGAGGAAACTGCTGTTCCTTTAGATATTATGTCAAAAAGATTGGAATAATTTGTCAAAAGTTTCTTTTGAAACACTGCCGAAAAATTTTTTGACTGAAAACCCGCTGAAGAAGAGAATAATTTATCCTGACCTGCAATTTTGGGGGCATACATAAAGAAAACAATTTAATACAAAAAGCGAGCATTGAGAGATAAACAAAGAAAGCCCGATTATATCGGGCTTTCTTTGTTTTTATATTTTCTTTTCTATGGCATAAGCGCAAAATACTGCGGTTCCGTTTATTTTTCCAAAATAGCGGCAACACTGTCCATCCAATCAAAGGGCAGGTCTTCAATTTCACCTCTGTCACAGGCTTCCGCCACCCTTGGATCTATGGGAAGCTTGGCAAGGACCTGCGTATTATGCTTTTTCGCAATCTCATCAATATGGCTCTCTCCGAATATCTTATAATCCCTGCCGTTGTCAGGACATTTAAAATAAGACATATTTTCTACCAGGCCGAGTATTGGCACATTCATAGCCTCCGCCATTTTTACCGCTTTACCTACAATCATGGAAACCAGCTCCTGAGGCGAGGTCACGATAACAATACCGTTCACCGGAAGGGACTGAAACACTGTCAGAGGAACATCACCTGTTCCCGGCGGCATATCCACAAACATAAAATCTATATCCTTCCAGATTACATCCGTCCAGAACTGCTTTACAGCGCTTGCAATAATTGGACCGCGCCAGATAACGGGATCCGTGTCATTTTCCAGAAGAAGGTTGATGGACATAACCTCAATCCCTTTTTTTGTCCTAACCGGCAAAAGTCCGATTTCTGTATTCTCCGCTTTTTCCTTCAGCCCAAAAGCCTTGGGGATAGAGGGCCCGGTAATATCGGCATCCAGTATGGCACTGTGATATCCTTTTCGATTCATGGCAACAGCCAGCATTGAGGTGACAAGGGATTTTCCAACGCCTCCCTTGCCGCTGACAACGCCGATTACTTTTTTGATACTGCTCAGCTCATGAGGCTTTTCCGCAAAAATTGCACCTGCTGCTCCTGTATTTTTTCTTTCCGCACAGTCGCTTTGGCAGCTGTTGCAGTTTCCTCCACACGCTTCACTCATGATAATGCCTCCTTCAAAATATTTTAATTTATTTTTCCTGTCTCCGGTTATAGCATTTTTTCACACCGCACTCACAATTTTCACAGCTGACGCCATACCTTTCACATAGACGGTAATCGCCACCCTCTATATTAATCGCTTTCGCATTCACCAGAGCATCGGCTATTTTTGTTCTTGCGCTGTTATAAATTCCCTGCACTGTGGTTCGGGCTATATTCATCTGTTTAGCGCATTCCTCCTGGGTTAAGCTCTCCAAATCAATCAGCCTCACCGTTTCATATTCATCAACCGTCAAATGAATGGTGCCGTCCGGCCCTTTTATAGTACAGTCAAGAGGACCAAAATGATTGTTATCCGGCAGACAGCACACCATTCTCCTTTTCCTCGGCCTGGGCATAGCGTTTCCTCCCCGCTTTAACTGCATTCATTCCATTATTGACATATGCCTTATTCAACGCTTTTTATTTTAGTATGGAAAAAGGCATATGTCAATAATATAGTGTATTGTTTTTGAGGAAAAGCATGGTATGATGCCACACCGTCAAAAAAAATAGACAGACCTTTTGGTCTGTCCAAATAGAAATATGAAAAAAGCTTCCTGCGGCCTGCCTTTTTGCTGACGCAATAAACTTTCTTATGGAAACGGATTGACCTGAACTATAGTCAATCCGTTAAAATAGCCACCCTGCGGCCTGCCTTTTTGCTGACGCAATAAACTTTCTTATGGAAACGGATTGACCTGAACTATAGTCAATCCGTTAAAATAGCCACCCTGCGGCCTGCCTTTTTGCTGACGCAATAGACTTTCTTATGGAAACGGATTGACCTGAACTACGGTCAATCCGTTAAAATAGCCACCCTGCGGCTATTTTTATTTATTTAGGTTTTGGCTGATGAAATCTGCTGCAATATTTGCTGCATTTACCACCGCGGTAGAGGTCACAGTAGCGCCGGATATAGCTTCGACCTCATGAGTCCCCTCTGTCGCCTTTACACCTCTTGCCTGATCAATACAATCCTGTGCAAGCTTTACAAAATTATTGATACTGATACTGACGGAGGATATGGCATCAGTTTTTCCATCGTTGTTCATTTCAATTTTCATAGGATCCTGTACTTCCAGAAGTGTGTTTTCCATTTGCTCCGCCTGCTCATGCCACTTGGGTCCTGTTTCCGTCATATTGTATTCGCCCTTGATAGACAGGTTTTTCTTGCTCTCGCCATCCTGTTTTAATTCATCCCAGTTAACGGAAACAATTCTTCCGTCCTTTATGGTAAGCTCAACCTGTGATTTAAAATCGTTAGAATACTCATCGGCCTCTGCCTTGTAGGTTCCATCCTGAAGATTTCCCGCTTCTTCGGGGTCGCCTGTTCCCTCCGCACCCGCATTTCTCAAAGCAACAGGCAAATTAACGTTACTGAACTGGCCATAAAAGGCTTCCTCTGTGGCAAGAGCGCCAAGTCCCTCTGTCTCATTGTTGTCCCCAACTCTCAGATTGACAACCTTCTCCCCTTTTTCATCTGTTGCCACATTGACATTCATAGGTCCGCCGTAGCCGTCTACCGTCATAAAGGCAACATATCCGATAACCTTATCATTTTCGTCCATACAGCGGTAAATTGCGTTGATTTCATCATAGGGGGTAAGCATATCCTCTGCGTCAACCTTTTCATATTTGTCTGCCGGCAGCAATTCGCTTACGGTCCTCTCCTCTTCCGTTTTATTGTTGCTGTCTGTCCTTCCCTTTCCCATGCCCCGCATAAAGAAAAAGGCGATAATCAAAACAACAATAATAATCACTACAATCAAAATCGTTTTTCCCTTATTATTTTTATCCATATATGCCTCCTGAATGATTTGAGATTATAAATAAAGAAGTTCTAATCTCATTATTCACATTTCAGATAAAAATATGTAAAAAATAAAAAGCCTGTCAGGCTTTTTATTATATATAGTAATTTAAACCATTTTTTTCATTGTATTCATTCACCAAATCCTCCAGTGTAGTATTATCCACTACGCTGTCTACCGCATCCTTTATCCTCTTCCACAGGCTTATAGTAGCACAGCTGTAGGACTTGTCGCAGCACTCCTCATTTTCCGCACAGTCCACCGGAGACAGAGAACCCTCCAGCACCCGAAGTATTGAGCCCACTGTAATCTGTGAAGGCCTGTCTGTCAGAGAATATCCTCCCTGCGCCCCTCGCGCGCTTTTTACAAGCCCCGCCTTTAAAAGTGGATTGATAATCTGTTCCAGATATTTTTCTGAAATATCCTGATCCACAGCGATTTCTTTTAACGGGATATGACCGTTTTTGTATTTGACCGCCAAATACAGCATCAGCCGAATACCATACCTGCCCTTTGTAGAAATTTTCATAAAAACACCCCTCTATTCAATGCCTCTCTTTATCTTAAAGTATAGCATAACCGCGAAAACATATCAACATACTATGATTCCAAACAGAACAAAAGCCTGTACTGTTTTTGGGGGTGAACAGACAGGCCTTTGCCCTTTTGCGATAGTAACTTTATTTATTTTACATCATTATAAACGGAAAATAAGTTGAAAAGTCTTATAAAAATAAAAATAATAAGTACTTTTTTTAAAAGCATTTTGTCAAAATTGTTCCGCAGCCGTCAAAAAACAATTTTTATCAGAAATGTATGTTAAATAAAAAACAAAAATATTGTCACGAAATAACTTCTATGATATACTTTTAAGCGAATATGGTTATGATGTATATAACACAAAAATGAAATGAAGTATATTTACAAAGGAGCGTAATCATGAGTCACTTTAACACAAAGGTAGCAGGAACAGTCGTTGTAGGAGCTATTGTTGCTGTAGGGGCTTTGTATGGCATGCACAGCGTCAGCCTTTCCAGAATGGAAAAAATAAGCACCGCAAAAGCGGGAGACGCCGTAACAGAATTGATTCAGGCAGATATTTATGAAGAGATTTCCCTCACCGGCCTTCCCGAGGAATATCAGGCTGTAAAAAAAGCCTTCAAGGCCATAGATGAAGGCGGAAACACATTGGGATATATTTCTCTTTTAAGCGTACCGGGCTACAACGGAAATATGGAGGTAAATGTCTCGACTGACGCATCGGGAGAGAAAATTGTCAATTTACGTATCGGCGCCAACGGAGAAACGGAAAATCTGGGTGCAAAGGCGGCGGAAGAACCTTTTTACAGCCAGTTCAGCGGTGTAAGCGCACCTACCGATTTTAATGAGATACAGGCGATTACCGGTGCTACCATTACATCCACCGCTGTTGTAGACGCAGCAAACCTTGCTTCTGACTTTACCAAAAATGTTTTGCTGAAATAATAATTTGAGTAAGCCATTTTCAAAAGACAATATGATACAAAAGTCAAATTTATAGGAACCGCGTAAATACGCGGTTCCTATAAATTTATTTCATCCTTACAAAAACAAATGAGTTGGGGCTATTTCAAGATTTTAAATGGGTTTATCGTCAAACTAAGCCATATCTGAGGACAGGGCTTTCTTTTTTTGAAATAAAACAGAACAGACAAAATTGCCTGCTCTGCTCAAATTTTTCTGCTGTTAAAAACCGATCAGCCGTCCAATCTGAAATACTAGACAGGCTGCGAGCCATGCAATGGCGCACTGCATTACAACAACAACAAAGGCCGACCATCTGGAGTCCATTTCCCTTTTCACCGCTGCAATAGCCGCCACGCAGGGGGTATACAGCAAAGTAAATGTCAAAAAGCTGAATGCCGTCAGCGGCGTAAATATACCGCTCAGCGTAACTCCAAGATTTGTAACACTGGTTCCTGTCAATACAGCCATTGTGCTTACAACCGCCTCTTTTGCCGTAAACCCTGTAATCAGAGCGGTAGACACCCGCCAATCATTGAATCCAATAGGCTTCAGCACAGGACTTATCACCTTTCCAATTGCCGCCAGCAGGCTATGTCCGCTGTCAGATACGACATTGAACTGATAATCAAAGGTCTGTAAAAACCAGATGACTATTGTAGCCAAAAAAATGACAGTAAAGGCTCTTACAAGGAAATCCTTCGCTTTATCCCACATCAGTAAAAAAACACTTTTTGCGGAGGGAAAGCGGTAGTTTGGCAGTTCCATAACAAAGGGTACCGGATTACCTCTGTATACCGTTCCCTTTAAAATAAAGCCACACAGTATACCAATCACAATTCCCATAAAATACAGTAAGATCATAACCAACGCCTGATATTTCGGAAAAAAGGCAGAGGTAAATACCGCGTAAATAGGCAGCTTGGCACTACAGCTCATAAAAGGCGTCAACAGTATTGTCATTTTCCTGTCCCTCTCACTGGAAAGGGTTCTGGTCGCCATTATAGCCGGAACACTGCACCCAAAGCCGATGAGCATAGGCACAAAGCTTCTTCCTGAAAGTCCTATTTTGCGAAGGAGCTTATCCATGACAAAAGCGACACGGGCCATATAGCCGCTGTCTTCCAGTATGGATAGAAAGAAAAACAGTGTTACAATAATTGGCAGAAAACTCAGAACGCTTCCTACGCCCGCAAAAATGCCATCAATCACAAGACTATGTACAACCGGGTTAAGCCCATACGCGCTCAATGCCCTGTCAGTTATATTCGTAATAAAATCAATTCCGATGCTGAGTAAATCGCTGAGGGCGGAACCGATGACGCCAAAGGTCATCCAGAATACAAAAAGCATAATACAGAGAAAAATTGGTATGGCAAAGTATTTATGTGTCAAAACATTATCGATTTTAATGCTTCGTATATGCTCTTTGCTCTCCTTGCACTTCACCACAGTTCGGGAACAGACGTCCTCAATAAAGGTGTAACGCATATCCGCAAGTGCTGCGTTCCTGTCCATTTCAACCTCGTGCTCCATCTCCGTCACGCTGTGCTCTACCATGTCTTTTTCGTTTTCATTGAGCCTGAGGGCCTCAAACATGGATTCGTCTCCCTCCGCCAGCTTGGTAGCTGCAAAACGGGCGGGGATCTCAATGGCGTCCGCATGATCCTCAATTAAGTGGGTCAAAGCGTGGATACAGCGGTGAACAGCGCCGGAGCAGAAATCCTGTCTGACCGGCCTCAATTTTTTTTCGGCAGTCTCAATAGCTACATTGATAAGCTCCTCAACGCCCTCATTTTGAGAGGCACTTATGGGCACAACAGGTATACCAAGTTCCTCGCTTAATTTAGAAACATCTATGGTGCCGCCGTTATTGCGCACCTCGTCCATCATATTCAGGGCCAAAACCATAGGTATATTAAGCTCTATCAGCTGAAGTGACAAATAAAGGTTTCTTTCAATATTGGTTGCGTCGACAATATTGATAATACCATTCGGTTTTCCCTTGATTAAAAAATCCCTTGTCACTATTTCCTCGCTGGTATAAGGACGTATGGAGTATATACCCGGCAGGTCCACAACAGTCACATTTTTATGGCCTTTTATCTCCCCGCTTTTCTGATCTACCGTAACGCCGGGAAAGTTGCCTACATGCTGGTTTGAACCTGTCAGCTGATTAAATAAAGTGGTTTTTCCGCAGTTTTGGTTGCCAGCCAATGCAAAAATCATGAGTTGCACACCTCCACCTGGATTTTTCTCGCATCATCCAGACGAATGGTAAGCTCATAGCCCCGAAGATGGATTTCCATTGGGTCTCCCATGGGCGCAACCTTGCGTACCATAACATTTGCTTTGGGCGTCAGGCCCATATCTAAAAGACGGCAGCGCAAAGCACCTTCTCCGCCGACAGACAGTATTTTGGCGTTCCGGCCAATCGGCATTTCATCAAGCGTCATAAAACCCCTCCTTTGTTAGTCTCAAATAACATCAAATTATAAAAAATTCTGAAAAGAAAATCAATTTATCGTTTTATATCAGTTAGAACATTACTATAATACCATAAATGCAGATTTTTGCAACGGATATCGATTCCCTTTTTTACGGCACAAAAAAAGCCCGAATACCGGGCTGTAAAAATAACAGGCATACCATCAGTGAAAAAACCGAAATGCGGTAATTTCTCAGTACCATCTTGTCATGGGAAGTGTATTATTGACACCCTTTGTCATCAATATCTGATGCAAATCTATAATACCGTTTTGGAATGTAGCCGCGCAGGAGCAAAGATATAAATCCCACATACGAGTAAATTCTGCTCCCATCATCTCCTCAATCTCGCCCCTGTGGCCGTTGAAGTTTTTATCCCAGCACAGCAGTGTTTTATTGTAATGCCTCCTCAGGCTTTCAACATCCAAAACAAAAAAATTATCCTCGGCGGCAAGAGAAATCATTTCCCTCAGACTTGGCACCACACCGCCGGGGAAAATATATTTTTTGATCCAGGGATCCCCAGGGTATTCCTTGAGGGCACTGATAAAATGAAGCAGAAACATTCCGCCTGGTTTCAGTACAGATTCCACATTGTGCATAAAAAGCTCGTAGTTTTTACGCCCCACATGCTCTACCATACCAACACTCACCACTCTGTCAAAAGAAAGACCGCTTTTTTCCAAATCCCTGTAGTCCATCAATGCCACATCAAGCTGGGAGGAAAGTCCTTCCTCCTCTATTCTGTCACGAAAGCCCTTATATTGTTCCTCACTTAATGTAATTCCCAAACCCTTTATGCCATATTTTTTTGCGGCCTCAATGAGAAGAAAGCCCCAGCCGCAGCCAATATCCAATAGACGCATATCTTTTTCCAGACAGAGCTTTTTCAGTATTCTGTCTGTTTTATTTACCTGCGCCTCAAAAAGTGTATTATCCTCCCTATCAAAATACCCGCAGGAATAGTTCATTGTCTCATCCAGCCATAATTTATAAAAATCGTTTCCAATATCATAGTGGGAGGAAACCTCTTTTTTCTGATTTTTCTGGTTAAGCGGCGTGAAAATTAACTTTTTCAGCGCCTTTTTATCCACGGCAAACTGTTGCATCTGTCCCAGGAAATAATACAGCGCCTCATATAAATCACCTTCTATTTCGATATCGCCCCTCATATAAGCCTCTCCCAGGGCTAAAGAGGTGCTTGCCATCAGCTCCGACAGCTCAGGTTCCCTGTGAAACGTGACCTTAAAACGAGGCTTTCCCTCGCCTATCAGATAGTCCTTATCCTCCAGTCTTACGAAAAAGGGGTTGGCGTCAAACTTTTCCAAAAATTTAATCAATGCACTTTTAACCAAAAGCATGCTGTCACAGCCTTTCTTCAAACTTATTTACCGCTGACACAATAAAGTGGTTTTGCAAAAACAGATAGATGTTAAATTACTCTGTCTGTAAAAATCATCTCTTTACGACTATTTTTTAATATTGCCATTATTATTTAGAAATATAACAGCAATTTGTAAGTGTGGTAAATGCAGGATGAGCATGCAGCCGATATTGTTTCACAGTACAAAAGCGGCTGTTTTCAAGAAAGAGAACTGCTGCGCCGCAAATGTATCCGCTAAAAAACAACTACATTTCGCGGTTTGATATTGACATTTGATCTTTTCGGTGCTAAAATCTCAATAATTTCATGAATCAAAAAAACACAATGATGGGAAGTTAGTAAATTTTTAAGACAGGCACAGAGAGCTGCTGGATGGTGCGAAGCAGCGCTGTTTGGAAATTGAACTGGTCCCAGAGTGAATTTTCAGAATGAAAAGTAAGAAAATTCGGCAGCCGACCGTTATCCAGGCAGGATATAAGACATTTGCTTGTCCGTATCCGGTGAGCGCATTTCAGCTTTTTGAAATGAACAAGAGTGGTACCGCGAAAGGTTTTAGGGTCTTTCGTCTCTTAGGGCTTTGTTAAGTCCGGAGACGAAGGGCCCTTTTTGTTTTCCGGAATAAACAGCCCGCTTACTTTTGCGTGTTTCTTTGATTCTGACTAAATTTCTAAAATAAAAGGAGAAATCATTATGTCAGAAAAACACAATTCCCCATTTGCAGGCTTTGCCGCTGTATTTTCCGTAGCCTGCGTCCTTTTTGGATCTCATGCAGGCGGCGGCTTTGCAACAGGCAACCAGGCAACACAGTATTTTGTCAGCGTGGGATGGACTGCACCGTTGATTGCAATCGGCGCCATGGCCGTTTTATCTCTCACTGTGCGTGAGTGCATCATCATGTATAATTCCCGCGGATTAACAAGCTACAAGGAATTATTTCAGACACTGTATCATCCCTTTGATAAAATTGAATGGCTGTTTGAGGTTTATTTCTTTATCATGGTGATTATGGCCGTGAGCGCTGTCATAGCCGGCGCCGCGTCTCTGTTTCAGGAGGGAGTCGGCATTCCATATTTCGCAGGCGTTTTAGTAACAGGCGTCATACTGCTTGCTCTGACTATATTCGGCGCCTCCCTCGTAAGCAAGGCGTCCACTGTCATGTCTGTCTGTATTTTAAGCTGCTGTGTCGTAATATTTGTACTGGGTATTGCCGCCAAAGGTGCAAACATCATGCAAGCCGTGACAGCCTTTGACACGCCGGGCAACTGGAAAAAGTCAATTTTGAACGTGTTTACTTACGCGGGTTTTCAGTCTGTTGTCATTCCTACCATGATAAAATGCGGCACACCCCTGAAAACAGACAAAAATGCCGGAAGAGCTATGACAATTGCTTTTCTACTGAACTCTGTCGCCCTGGTATTGAGTGTTCTCATGCTGGTGGGCTGGTATGGTGATTACCAGGCAGCCTTTTCGGCAGGCAATACCTCCGTTCCGTCCTTATATATCTGCGAACAGCTTCATATGCCGTTTTTGTTCTGGTTCTATAATATTGCGCTGTTTTTGTGCTTTATCTCTACGGGTGTGACAACAATTTACGGCTTTGTCTCCCGCTTCGAGCACATCAAAGTCCTTTCGGGCATCAAAAATACAATTGCCCGAAGAGCCATTGTATCCGCATTGGTTATGACTGTTTCTATGACTGTTTCCAGCGTGGGACTTACAAATATCATCAAATACGGCTACGGTTATTGTGGATATTTAGGTATCGCAATCATTATTATTCCTTTCCTGACAGCAGGCGTATACAAAAACAGAAAATACCTGAAGGAGCAGGAAAAAAGAGCAGATAAGAAAAACTATTCCATGGAGAAAGGACTTGAGGTATTATGAAACGCACTTTATTTCCCAGTTATACCATAGGCACAGACGCTTACGACGATATAAGAAATGTATGTCCCCGCTACGGAAAAACTGCTGTGATTATCGGTGGAAAACACGCTTTAAAAGCGGCGGAGGAAAGGATAAGAAAGTCCGCGGAGGAGGGGGGTATTAAAATAACAGGCGCCTTTTGGTACGGCGGAGAGGCGTCTGTAGAAAATATAGAGCGGCTTTCAGCCATTCGTGAAGTTGCCGAAGCGGAGATAATTTTTGCTGTTGGCGGAGGCAAGGCAATCGACACCTGTAAGGTCATGGCTCACCTCACGGAAAGACCCTTTTTTACTTTTCCGACCATAGCCTCCACCTGTGCTTCCTGTACCAGCCTTGGTATTTTGTACCATCCGGACGGCTCTCTGCGGGAGTATTCCTTCTCAAAGATTCCGCCTAATCATGTGTTCATCAATACGCAAATTATTGCAGATGCGCCTGATATATATCTATGGGCCGGTATGGGCGACACCATGGCAAAATATTTCGAATGTACCGCCTCCAGCCGCGGTCATATTCCTGAGCACTCCGATTCCATGGGCATTGCTCTTTGCTCCATGTGTGCCGATCCCGTTATCCGCTACGGAAAGCAGGCAATGGAGGCTTGCCGCCAAAATGCTGTAACCTTTGAGCTGGAGGAGGTCATATTAGGTATTATCATATCCACCGGCATCGTTTCCAACTTTGTTCAGGTAGATTACACGACCGGATTGGCTCATGCCGTATATAACGGCTTTACGGTTCTGCCCGAGATAGAGGAAAACCATCATCTGCACGGCGAAATTGTATCCTACGGCATTCTGGTGCTTCTTATGGCGGATGGTCAGAATAAAGAGTTGGAACGCCTCTATGCGTTTTATAAATCCATCGGACTTCCTACCTGCCTCTCTGATTTGGATGTGGCGCCTGAGAGAATTTCTCTTGTTGCAAAAAGCGCTTTAAAGGGAATCGACGTCAGGGTATGGCCGTATCCCGTGACAGAGGAAATGATTTGTAATGCTGTAATGGCTTTGGAGGAATATAACAAAAGAAATGCCGCTTAAGCTTTCGTCATTTTTCGCCGCAGACCGCTGAAAGCGGCCTTATACAGTAAATACTGATATTTTGCAATTTTTAAAAAGCCGACGGAACTGCTCTCTTTATTATTCTGAAGAATTCAAAAAAGTCCCAAAGGGACTTTTTTGATGCGCTGAAACCGCGTCAAAACGCGGTTTCTTATATTTGTCTCGATTTTTACAAAGAATCAGTCGTTTTTTCAAAGCCCAAAGTTTAAAACAAATTTATCGTCAATCTGAAAGCTTGAGAAATCAAGTTATCTTCGCTTACTTATTGTTTCGTACTTCCAAAGCACACTTCATTCAGTATTTCTCCTAAAAAACAATAATTAAAGCTGCTTTAGATTGGCATTGGTCTCTTAGATTTGATCGAAATAGTACATTTATTGGGGATGACATAATTTACTCCCATAAGCAAAGCATCTGAGCATTTTCCGATGAAAAATGCAGTTAAAATACAGCAATTTTTCATTTTTCATACGCGTTTTAGAAAATCACCCAATCTTATGTGCCATAACAATTATCGCCTCTGCGTCTTCGTCACTTTCGTTGTGGTAGGCGTGTTCACAATTGCCCACAAATTGAATGGTGTCACCCTGTGAAAGCTGAAATACCTCGTCATTGATTTTAATATGGTATTCCCCCTTTGTCACAATCACAAATTCTGTGACTGAGGCGCTGTGGCGGGAATCCTTTTTGGAGGTATGAGGCGCCAGCCTCTGCTGATAAAATTCCAGCTTATCCTCCGGTGTAAAGGGAAAGAGAATTCTGTAGTCTACGCCCTCTCCCAGACTGTAATGCTCCATACCTTCTGCTCTCTGGCAGGATACAGCCGGCGTTGGGATGCGAAGCAGTTCCTCTATTGTAATATTCAGACCCTCACAGAGCTTCCATAACAGCGTAATTGTCGGACTTTTACTTCCTTTTTCCATCTCTGAAAGCATACTTTTGCTGATGCCTGTCAATTCCGAAACAGCATCCAGTGACATTTTCGTCTCCACCCGAAAATTCTTAAGATTGTTGCCCACAACCTTTGAAATATCTACCACTCTGTCTCCCTCCCTCTTCTTTTGCTTTTCGCAGTACCTGCCAATATTAATTCTCAATACATAGCTTTACAAATTTTACATATGGCGTCAAAAACAGCACACAGCAATGACATCTTCCAAGACCTAATTTAAATCCAAACGCATGAAAACAGAGGATGTCACAGGACTGTTATTATAGGATGATATTTCATAAAATCCGAACTTCCTGTAAAGCTTCACGGCATTTTTTAAAAAGGGTACTGTGTCCAGTACAATAAAGTCGTATCCTATTTTCTTTGCGTCCTCTATTATTTTTGCCACTAGCCCTTCTCCCACTTTGCTTCCCCGAAATTCAGGCTTGACATACAGCCGCTTCATTTCGCAGACAGTATCACTTAGAGCATGCAGGGCAATGCAGCCTACAGGTTTTTGACCCATTTGCGCAATATAGAGTCTTCCACTGGGCGGCGCATATTTTTCATTCAGGCCTGCCAGCTCCTTTTCATAATTTTGAATCTTTAAATATGCTGCAAACTCCCTGTCCGACTGAATAAGCATATCTGTATATTCCTGAAACAGTATCCTGACACTGTCCAGCTTATCATAGGCTGTTATTATTTCTGCTTCCATAAAAGTACCTCCCCTTGAACTGCTCTTTCTGTCTCCAGTGTAATCTTACGTTTGGCCTATGTCAAAGGGTAAAATACATTTCGACGCAGAAATACCTCCGCCGGAAAAAACAAAAACAGCGCAGGCAATGAGATAGTACGCCCCCATTTCCTGCACTGCAAAGCTTTTGACTCTTAACCGATACCGGTTTATTTTACAACAATATTTACGATCTTGCCCGGAACATAAATTTCCTTGACAATTGCTTTCCCCTCCAGCCTGGAGGCCAAAAGCTCTTTTGCCCTGCTTAAAACATCCTCTTTCGCGTCCGCGACGTTAATCATCATGTTTTCCCTGAATTTGCCGTTTATCTGAAGAGCGATTTCAACTGTATCCACCTTCAGCTTGGATTCGTCATACTCCGGCCATTTTTCATTGAATACAGTGTCTGTGTGGCCCAGCTCACGCCAAAGCTCCTCAGCAATGTGAGGTGTAAAGGGTGCTAAGAGAATGACAAGTGTATCAAGGGTTTCTTTGTCGATACCGCCCTCTTTCTTGGCAACGTCAAGCAGCATATTGGTAAATTCCATAAAACCGCTGACAACAGTGTTCATCGTCAAAGCATTCAGCCTGGATGTAATCTCACAAATCATTTTGTTGCGGACAAATTCCAAATCCTTTGTCGCTTTGATTGGCTTATCCTTATAATTGTCATACATTTTCCAGACTTTATTCAGATAACGGAATACGCCGTCAATTCCCCTGTCGTCCCACTCGGAATCCACCTCCGGCGGCCCGACAAAAAGCTCGTACATTCTCAGGGAGTCACAGCCGTATTTTGCTACAAGCTCGTCGGGAGAAACAACATTTCCCTTGGACTTGCTCATCTTAGCGCCGTCCTTATTAATCATTCCCTGATTGAAAAGCTTCATAAACGGTTCGTCAAAATCGACTACGCCGATATCATGCAGGAACTTGGTATAAAATCTGGCATAGAGCAGATGGAGTACAGCATGCTCAATACCGCCGACATACATATCAACAGGCGCCCACTTTTTCAGTGCCTCCTTGCTTGCCAGACACTCGTCGTTGTGAGGGTCCGTATAGCGCAGGAAATACCAGGAGGAACCGGCCCACTGAGGCATGGTGTTTGTTTCCCTCTTTGCAGGTCCGCCGCATTTCGGACAGGTTGTATTCACCCAGTCATCAATAGCTGCCAAAGGAGACTCTCCTGTTTCTGTAGGCTGATAGCTTTCCACCATTGGAAGCTCTACGGGAAGATCCTCGTCAGGTACAACTACTGTACCGCAGTGAGGACAGTGTACGAGTGGAATTGGCTCTCCCCAATACCGCTGTCTTGAAAATACCCAGTCACGAAGCTTGTAATTGATTGTCTTTTTGCCGATTCCCTTTTCCTCAAGCATTCCGGGAACCTTCTCTTTAGCCTCTGTCACAGTCATGCCGTTAAAGAGCGGAGAATTTATCAATATGCCGTC
>JAHZDZ010000004.1:233660-260880 GCA_019422105.1 Bacillota bacterium
TGTGTACGCTTCCGTTAGGTTTTCTATTTCTTTACCGTCCTTTCCCACTACCTGGATAATAGGAAGGCCGAATTTTGTGGCAAACTCAAAGTCACGCTGGTCATGGGCAGGCACACACATAATAGCGCCGGTGCCGTAATCCGCCAAAACATAATCGGATACCCAAATAGGTATCAATGCGCCGTCTAGAGGATTCACGCCATAGCTTCCCGTGAACACGCCTGTTTTCTCCTTGTCAGTCATACGGTCAACAGAGGATTTGGTGGATGCCTGATAGCAGTATTTCTCCATAGCGTCGGCATATTCTGCTGTTGTGATTTTCTTTACATCAGCATGCTCCGGGGAAATTACCATAAAGGTAGCGCCATATAAGGTATCGGGCCGTGTGGTATAAACAGTCAGGGTGACATCTGTATCCTTTACAGGAAACGCAACCTCAGCGCCATAGCTTTTCCCAATCCAGTCTGACTGCATCTTTTTTACCTTATCCGGCCAGTCAAGCTTTTCAAGGTCGTTCAAAAGTCTCTCGGCATATGCTGTAATTTTCAGCATCCACTGGCGGAGATTCTTCTTCGTTACAGTAGATCCGCAGCGCTCACAGACGCCATTTGTTGCCTCCTCGTTGGCAAGGACACATTTACAGCTTGGGCACCAGTTCAAAGGCATTTCCTTTTCATAGGCAAGGCCATTTTCAAACATTCTGGCAAAAATCCACTGTGTCCATTTATAGTAACCCTTGTCCGTTGTGTTTACTTCCCTGTCCCAGTCATAAATAGCGCTGATTTCGTGAAGCTGTCTTTTTACATTGGCAATGTTTGCAGCAGTTGAAATTTCGGGATGGGTATTTGTTTTAATGGCATAGTTTTCCGCCGGCAGTCCAAAAGCGTCCCATCCCATTGGATGAAGTACCTGATATCCCTGCAAAACCTTATAGCGGCTTAAAATATCGCTTAAAACATATCCTCTCCAATGGCCGACATGCAGTCCGCTGCCGGATGGATAGGGGAACATATCCAGACAATAGTATTTTGGCTTTTTGTCATCCTCTTTGTTGATTGGGTTCTTTTCCCATTCAGCGCGCCATTTTTTCTCGATTTCCCTGAAATCATAACGGGTATTCATTGGTTGTTTCCTCCTCAAATTAACTTTTTGGATTTTTACTTTCTGTCAAAGTATTCATGAAAATAAAGTCCTCCATCTCCCTTTAGAGACGAAGGACTCTTCGCGTTACCACTCTAGTTTGCCTTACAAGACACACTCAATTCCCCCTTAACGCGGAAGAGACGTCAGCGCCTACTAAAATTTCAGCGTGAAGCTCAAAGGTGAGTTCAATAAAGCCTATTTACTGCCTCGCACCCTGCCGGCAGCTCTCTGTAAAAACGAGCTGTATTTACTATTCCTTCTCATTGCTTTTTGTATTTACAACTATATACGTTTATATCATACCTGCGCTAAAAATGCAAGGCTTTCCGTAATTTTTTGGCGTTTTTCGCTATCCTTTTCCCTCTTTTGCAGTGCCGTCCGCCTTTCGTGAAGTACCCTGCCAAAACATATTAACAGTAGCTGCTGTCTCCAGTATTTCCAGCTTCTTCCTCCTTTATACAGCCGTATCTTCCGCCTGGGCAAACTGGCTCATATAAAGGTTATAATAAAAGCCCTTCTTCTCAATAAGCTGGTCATGATTCCCCCGCTCTATGATTTCACCGTGGTTGATAACGGCAATCAAATCAGCATCCTTGATTGTGCTGAGTCTGTGGGCAATGACAAAGTTAGTTCTCCCTCTCATCAGATTATTCATTGCCTCCTGTATTTTTACCTCTGTCCTGGTATCTACGCTGGAGGTTGCCTCATCCAGTATTAATATAGAAGGGTTTGCCAGTATCGCTCTGGCGATGGAAAGCATCTGTCTCTGTCCCTGGCTCAGATTACCGCCGCCGTCTGTGAGTAAGGTATCGTAGCCCTCCGGCAGTCTTCTTATAAATTCGTGGGCATTGGCAAGCTTTGCCGCCTCCTTGATTTCACCGTCTGACGCATCCAGCCTTCCATAACGGATATTGTCCTTTATTGAGCCTGTAAAAAGGTAGGTGTCCTGTAAAACAATACCCAGTGAGGAGCGCAGGCTGTTTCTCTTTATATGGGTAATATCGTGACCGTCTATCGTTATTTTTCCGCTGTCTATATCATAAAACCTGGTCAACAGGTTAATAATAGTTGTCTTGCCTGCCCCTGTAGGGCCTACAAAAGCTATGGTCTGACCCGGCAGAGCATAAAGATTGATATTCTTTAAAATGGGATTGCCTTTTTTATAAGAGAAGTTTACATCCTTGAGTATTACCTCCCCCTCTACCTCCGTAAGCTCATAGGCATCCTCCGTATCCTCCGGCTCATCTGTCTCGTCAAGCACCTCAAAAACACGCTCCGCACCTGCAACAGCCGACATTATCGTATTAATCTGGTTTGCAAGCTCGTTCAGAGGTCTTGAGAACTGCTTGGAATAAATCATAAAGTTGGAGACAACACCTATGGTCATACCGCGCCCTCCAATTATCATAAGACCGCCGATTGCGGCGACAAGGGCATAGCTGACATTATTCAGCGCCATGGAAAGGGGGCCAATCATACCGGAAAAAATTTCCGCCTTAATACCAACATCCAAAAGGCCGTCATTCATATCAGAAAATTCCCGAATCTCTTTTTCTTCCCGCGTAAACACCTTCACTACCTTCTGACCTGATATAACCTCCTCCACATAGCCGTTAAGCTTTCCAAGCTTCCTCTGCCTTTCCGCAAAATAAACACGGGATCGGGAGGTAATCTGCTTCGTAATCAGAAGCAGAACCGGAATGGTGATAAGGCTCGCAACAGTTAACAGCGGGCTTAGGTAAATCATCATGGCAAAGGTGGTGACAACGGTCAGAACACTCTGAAAAATTTGTGATACACTGGTGTTCAATGTCACAGAAATGTTGTCAACGTCATTTGTCACACGGCTCATCAAATCCCCATGGGTTTTACTGTCAAAATAAGAGAGCGGCAGCACCTGAAATTTGTCAAATATCTCTTTTCTTAGTTCCGCCACTGTCTGCTGCGCTACATTTATCATAATAACATTCTGAAGCCAGGTAAAAGCAGAGGCCAGAACATAAATAAACAGAAGCCCCAAACAAACCTTAATCAGCCCCGAAAAGTTTCCAACGGATATAAAGCTGTCAATGGCAATACCGATAACACGGGTTCCGGCCACTGACATCAGCGTGGAAAAAATAATCATAAGAAAAACCAGAAACAGCTTGAAGGAATGTTTTTTCAGATAGCCAAACAGGCGTTTAGCTGTTTTCTGTGCATTTTTTGGTTTTCCATGGGGCATATTCCCTGCCCCACGTCTTCTTCCGAAGCCAGGGCCCCTTGGCATTTGTCTTTCCTCACTCATGAAGTACCGCCCCCTTTTTTATCTGGGAATAATAAATATCCTGGTAATCGCTGCTTGAAGCGATAAGCTCATCATGGGTTCCCATAGCCGCAATTTTGCCGCCGCTTAACACAATAATCTCATCTGCGTCCTGCACAGAGCTGATTCTCTGCGCAATTATAAATTTGGTGCATTGATTCTTATCCTCCCGCAGGGCTTTTTGTATCTTCTTTTCTGTCACCATATCCACGGCGCTGGTACTGTCGTCAAAAATAATGATTTTGGGCTCTTTAATCAAAGCCCTCGCAATAGAAATACGCTGCTTCTGTCCGCCGGAGAGGTTGACGCCCTTCTGTCCAAGCTCTGTCTCAAATTTGTCGGGGAGCTCCATAATGAAGTCATAGGCCTGAGCCTTTCTACATGCCTCGTATACCTCCTCGTCTGAAGCGTCCTCCTTGCCCCATTTAATATTGTCCTTTATTGTGCCGGAAAACAATATGGCCTCCTGCAGCACAACGGACACATTTTTCCGCAGATCGTCCAGAGCCATATCTCTGATATTCACGCCGTCAATGAGAATTTCTCCCTCCGTCACGTCATACAGGCGGGGCATTAGATTTACAAGGGTTGATTTTCCGGCGCCTGTAACACCGAGTATGGCAATTGTCTGTCCCGGTTTTGCCGTAAATGAGATGTTTTCCAAAACGGGGTCTCCCGACCCCTCCGAGTATCGGAAGGTCACATTTCTGTATTCTACTTTTCCTTCTGTAACCGCGTTTTCTAACGGCTTCCCGGGGTCTGTAATATCCACTTCCGTTTCCAGCACCTCATTTAGCCTGTCTGCGGAAACCTTCGCCCTTGAGATAAACATAAAAACCATGGCAATCATCATCAGTGCCATTAAAATCTGTGTCAAATAGGTAATAAAGGCCATAATATCACCAATCTGCATGGTGCCGGCATCTACCTGCTTTCCGCCGAACCAGAGTATGGCTATGGTCGCAACATTCATAATAAACATCATAGCCGGCATCATTGCCACAATAATACGGAATGCCTTTACCGTTGTATTTTTATAATCCTCATTTATAGTATTGAATTTTTCCTTCTCATAATCGCTTCTCACAAAAGCCTTTACGACTCGCACACCGGATAGGTTTTCACGCATTACTGTGTTCACCCTGTCCAGTTTGTCCTGCACCAGCCGAAAAAGAGGAAATCCATTTTTAATGACAAGGGCAATGACTCCGATAACAACAGGTACCAGCGCCAGAAATACCAGCGTCAGCTTAGGATTAATTGATGCCGCCATAATAATGCCCCCGGCAGAAAGCAAAGGCGCCCTTACCAGCATCCTCAATGACATTAAAATGACCATCTGTATCTGTGTAATATCATTGGTGAGACGGGTAATCAAGGAGGACGTTTTGAATTTGTCAATGTTTCCGAAGGAAAAATCCTGTATTTTAACAAAAGCAGCTTTTCTCACATCCGCACCAAAGCTCTGACTGGCTTTGCTGGCATAAATAAGGCAGCCTATACCGCCTATAATACCAATCACCGCAATCAGAATCATCAGCGCGCCTGTTTTCATAATGTACTGAAAATCTCCGCCGGCTACGCCCACATTAATTATTTTTGTCATCATTTTCGGTATGATAAGCTCAGAAGACACCTCGATAAGCATTAATATGGGTGCCAAAAATACCCATTTCATGTATGGTTTCAAATAAGGCAATAAATTTTTCAAGCAGAAAGCACCTCCCTGTTTCTCTTAATTCTGTTTCTCTACTAATTCTGCTAATCCATTATTTAATTTGTCAATCAGCCGTCTGAATTCCTCTTTCTCCTCAACGTCAAAAAAACCGAAGCACTCCGCATCAATTCTTTCAATAATACCGGATGCTTCTTTTGCCATCTCCTCCCCCTTTGGGGTAATAAAAACATGGACAGCCCTTAAATCCTTCTCATCGCTCTCCCGCACCAAAAGCCCCCTTTTTTCCAACTTGCGAAGAATATCCGTCATGCTTGCAGGCCGTATATTGATTATTTTGCACAGCTTATTCTGGGATAAACCACAATTTTGACTGAGCAGAAGTAATATACGTATTTGTCCGGGGTAAAGTTCCATGCTGGAGGTTAAATAGGTGATCCTTTTTAATAAAAGCAGTTCCAATTTGTGAAGCTTAAAAAATAAATGATTCAAATTTGTTTTCACCTACATTCCATGCTGCAAATAATAGTTAGGCACCTAACCATTTTGTTAGGTGCCTAACTATTTTACGAAAAGTCAGAGCATTTGTCAACACTGAAGGATTAAAATTCCATTAAAAAATATTTCTGCTTCTACAATAGAATACGGTTTATCATACAGTGATAAGCGATAAAAAAACATAAAAGCAATTATCCCCGCTTATTTGCGGGGACAATTGCTTAAGACTGTAGACAAAGCCTTTTTTATACTGCGGAAGGGTTCGGGAATGGTCAGCACTTTTTCGCTTTGCTCAAAAGCCGCTCCGCGTCCCCGTTTATCTTCGGGGTGCATGGTCAGCACTTTTTCGCTTTGCTCAAAAGCCGCTCCGCGTCCCCGTTTATCTTCGGGGTGCATGGTCAGCACTTTTTCGCCTTGCTCAAAAACCGCTCCGCGTCCCCGTTTGTCTTTGGTACCGCCAGCGGTTAACGTAACCGCGAGAGGTTCGGGGTACATGGTCAGCACTTTTTCGCTTTGCTCAAAAACCGCTCTGCGTCCCCGTTTGTCTTTGATACCGCCAGCGGTTAACATAACCGCGAGAGGCTGCCGCTGCACCAAAGCGTTTCCCGCATGCAATCCGCAGGAAAAGCAATCGAAAGAGTAGTCCGGCGGCGAAGCCATGCCCGTAGGGAATTTGTGAGCAGGGAACCGCAAAGAGAAGTGCGGCTGCTATAGGCCATTTTCTCCAAGGGGAAATTCCTGACAGCCGGGCCTTTGCCCAGCCGAGGAAACAGAGGGTTTCAAGGCATTTATGCCGCCGGAATACGTCTGTTTATTCCTTCATATAAACGCATCGAAAACAAGTATTCGATGAAGGGTGTAGATTTCTTATGATGCACTTTGAAGTTGACTGAAAGAAAAGAATAGTCTGATTTATATTGTAACAGCTATTTACCATAGGGCAGTATAATAGTAAAAACCGAGCCCTCCCCCTCCACACTTTCCACACGGAGACTGCCGTTATACAGCAGTACAATATGCTTGACAATGGAAAGCCCGAGACCTGTTCCGCCCGCTTTCCTGGAGCGTCCCTTGTCTACTCTGTAAAAGCGCTCAAAAATCCTTTCCTGAGCTTCCTTTGGAATGCCGATTCCCGTATCGGCCACAATAATTTCCAAATGCCTGCCTCTGTCCCTCAATAGAACTGAAACACTGCCCTCCTCCGTATACTTAATCGCATTATCAATAAGATTGATAAACATCTGAGAAATTCTGTCTCTGTTGCAGCAAAAAGGCTTTATTTCGTTTTCCGTACAAAGCGTTAATTTCAATCCCTTTTTCTCTGCGGTCGGTCTTAAGAACTCACATATATTTTCGGCTATTTTCTTTATGTTGTTATCGGAAACATTAATATCATCGTTTCTCGTCTCTATTTCAGACAGGGAGAGAATATCCTGTATCAGGCGGTAAAGCCTCTGCGCCTCTATATCTATAATATCAATAAAGTGAAGCGCCGCCTGCGTGTCATGAAGCGCTCCTGCCTTCAGCGTATCCGTAAAGCCCATAATAGAGGTAAGGGGAGTTTTCAGCTCATGGGTAACATTGGATACAAAATCACTTCTGAGCTGTTCCAGCTTCCTGATTTGCGTAACGTCCTGAAATACAAGAAGCGTTCCCAATGTATTGTCGCTTTGATATTTCCTTAATATCGGGTTGGCGTAAATTCGCAGTATTTTTGTCCCCTCAAGACCTGAACGCAATGTAAATTCCTCCGCCACATGGGTTTTATGCTTCATCGACATATCAAGCACTCTGTAAACTGTCTCATTGCGTATCACATCATAAAAGTTATAGCCTATGACATTATTTATTTTAATATGGAACAGCTTATGACATTCACTGTTTATCATCAGTATCCTGTCCTCGCCGTCTATTGCCACAACGCCGTTAATCATGCTGTTGACAATGGATTCCAGCTTCATATTCTCGTCTTCCAGCTGCTCAATGGTATTAGTGAGCTCACTGCTCATTTGATTAAAGGCATTGGTTAAAAGACCGATTTGATCCTTCGAATCGCTTGGTATCTTCTTTCCGTAACGCCCCTGCGCCATTTCCTCCACAGCAAGCGTCAGCTTTGTCAGCGGATTTGCAATTCTTTCCGCAAAGAAATATGCAAACAAAAAAGCAATAAAGGCAGCCAGAGTGATGCCGCTTGCAATATAGACAATAACCTGGTTCTGCATTGTGACAAGCTCTGTCAAGGGCTGCGAAAGGCGAAGTATCAAAAAACCGTCTCTTGTTTCCGCCTTCGCGGCAGTGTAGATGTAATCCGTACCTAATGTTTTGCTGTAGCGAGTTACCACCACTGTATTTCCTTTCATGGCCTCTTCAATCTCTTGTCTGCCGCCATGATTTTCAAGGGCGGAGGCATCTGCCTGAGAATCGCTGATCACAAAACCGTCAGAGGAAATTACAGTAATCCTGTACTGGAATTTTTCCGCATAGTCCCGCGTAAAGCTTTCTATTCCCGCATTTCCGTAATCCTTGAATTTATCCTCCAAAATATAGGTAAGCGCCGACACCTCCTTTTTCAGATGTCCGCTGTACTCCTCAATGTAGTATTTTTTGCAGGTACTGATTGAAAAAAAGCCGAGAATAGCAGATAAAAATAATATAATCACGACATAAGTCGCAAATAATTTTTTTCTCATGGCTTAATCCTCTCTGAATTTATATCCAAACCCCCGCACTGTTTTGATGAACTCCGGATTACTGTCATCCTTCTCTATTTTTTTGCGGATATGGCGGATATGCACATCTACCGTTCTCGTCTCGCCAATATATTCATAACCCCATATTTTTTCCAGCAAAACATCTCTGGAGTAAACTCTTCCCGGGTTTTCAGCCAGAAGCTTCAAAAGTTCAAATTCCTTCAGGGACATTTCAACCGTTCTTTTATCAATTGTCACCGTCCTTGTCTCAACGCCTATTTCCAAAGCTCCGCTTTTTATAACCTTCTGGCGGATTTTATTTTTATCCATATTCTCATCCTCTGAATCGCTTCTTCTCAAAACAGCCTTTAGCCGTGCTAAAAGCTCTCTGATACCAAATGGCTTCGCAATGTAGTCGTCCGCCCCCATTTCAAGACCCAATACCTTATCAAACTCCTCGCTTTTTGCTGTCAGCATAATAACAGGAAGCTTTTTCAGCTTTTCGTTGGTTCTGATTCTTCTCAAAACCTCCAATCCATCTATCTGAGGCAGCATTAAATCCAAAAGAACGGCATCCACCTTATTTTTTTCCAGCTGATCCAGTGCTCCCTCTCCGCTTTCTGCTTGGAGAACGAGATAGCCGTTTGATTCCAAATTGTATTTCAGAAGTTCTAATATGTGGGCTTCATCATCAACTGTCAGGATTACTTTTTTCTCCATTTATATTCACTCCTGTATTATAATATCAATTTTATAATAACAGTTCAGCTTTAATTGTCAATTGCCGCAATTTGAGAAGCAACGTGATTTTTGCTGTAAAATCAAGCTTCTTTCGTTTTCATGCAAGTAAAAATTAACATGTTTTTAACAAAACCCTCCCTACAGACTTGGTTGGTTTCCGTTTGACTCTGCTTTTTACTGGCAGCTGCCTGTTTTAAAAACACGGAATTAGATATCAAAAAATGTTTTGGTGTGTTTGGCAACGCTCATACTTAGCTCAACGGCATAATAGGCAAGGCTAAAAATTCAGCTTTTTAATTCAATGCAGGATTTTCCCCTGCCCGCAACCTGGTTTTAAGCATAACAGCTATTTTATAGACCAAAAATCTGGTACGGCCGTTCCTGTCCCGCCAAATTACGGCAGTCATTTGAATAGCATGCTAGCCGAAGCTGTTACTGAAAACAATGGCATCTGTCCGTCAGGTGAAATGTTATTTTAAAACGGCACCTTTTGGATATGATTCAATACATGCTGGTATAAAGGACAGCCCTGCATCAACGCCATTAAAAGAGTCTTGATAACGATCGGCAGATAGATGTAATTCAATACTGTAATTCATAAAAAAAGCCCTCAAAGGAATTTCCTTGTCCGCATTCCTTTGAGGGCTTTTCCTGCTTTGTTTAACAGTACAGGGGATATATCCAACCTCGGTAAAGCTTATATCAACGTCTGCAATGCTTTGATAAAGCTGAAGTCCCTTCACCCCTGTGTTCTTCTCACTTCATTCTGTCTATTCTGGCTGCCGCCTGCTGGGCCGCAATAAGCCCCTCCCCTACAGCTTTACTTACCTGGTATGGCTTTCCGGTGCAGTCACCTGCCGCATATACCCCTTCCAGATTTGTCTCCATAAAACGGTTTACCGCTATGGAATTACCATCCATGACAAGACCAAATACAATATTGTTGACCGGCGTTGTCTCCTTGATAAAAAAAGCCCCATCGCAGCTGATTTTTTGGCCGTCCACTACAATGCCGTTTACAAACTGTTCGCCTGTAACCTCCGTCACCTTTCCCCTTATAATCTCAATGGAATCATTCAGTTTTCCGATTTCCTTATACTGCGGAATATAATATACCCTGCTGCAAAGCTCGCTTAAAAAATTAGCGTCCTCCTCTGCTTCCGAGCTTTCCCCTATCACTGCCGCAACCTTCTGTCTGTACAGCATTCCGTCACAGGTCGCGCAGTAGCTGACGCCTCTTCCTATGTATTCCTCTTCTCCCTTAACCGCCTTGCTTTTATTGATCCCTGTTGCAATGATAACAGTCTTCGCCTCTATAAATTCATTATCCGCGTTTACTGTAAAATAACCGTCCATAGGAAACACCTGAAGGACTCTGGATTCCTGAAAAGCTACTCCCTTTTCTTTGGCATGGTTATAAAAATTAGTCATCATTTCCATTCCGCTTTGTTTAGGCATGCCAAGATAATTATCTACACTTTCCGCCCTGTATAGAAAGCTTGTGTTTATGTTCTTTCCGAACACCGTCACTGATTTATTTCTCTGGACGGCATTAATCCCCGCCGAAAGACCGGCCGGCCCCGCGCCAATAATCGCAATATCCAACATGATATTCACTCCTTTTTTTCATCATTTATCAAGCCATAACTATTACCCGTCATCTGAAAACTAAGCCTCTCTGCGGCTTTGTTCCATTATAGCAAATATTGTAATAAAAAGCTCTAGTATACGGCATATTTTTAAAATGAATAAATGGCTTTTTACCTTTTTCTATTTTACAATATCTTTTTCTCCCGCTGCCGGAAAAAAGTACGTCCCTTTCTGAAAAAGCTTTGCTCCCTTAAATTTAATGCTTTTATTGTCAAAAAAGGATGCAGCCGTCAGGCGCATCCCTTCAAAACAATACTAATTTGCAGTATAGCCGGTATTGGTGTCTATGACAACCGCATTATTTACACCATCCCATGATACACCAAAGTCAAAAGCCTGACCCAAATCACGAAGCTTAAAATAATTATTGCCGTTAATGGTATAGGCAGTCAACTCTACGGCCGCACCGTCTTTATAAATCGCAGAGGTGCAGGAAACCGCATTTTTATTTGCCCCGTCTCCCTTTACAAGCTCTCCTCCTGCCACTGTATAAACCTGACCTGAAACCAGATTAATTGCTTTTTTGCTCTCATCCCATGTGACCTCAAACTGTTTGCCGGAACCGCTCACGGCCTTTGCAACATCTCTCAGCTTAAAATAATTATTATCATTTATGCTGTAGGCTTCAAATGAAATCTCCTGACCATTTACAAGAACCTTTGAACTAGTAGGAGAGGCAGTTACGGAAGAGATAGCCGGCACCACAGGAGCAGAAGGCGCAGTATTGCCTGATTCAGTATCCTCTATTACAATAACAGCTTCCGCACCGCCCTCCAAAGCGCCATAAATGCCGTAAACACGATAAATGCCGGGTGTATTCAAGGTTATTGCTGAGCCTGCCAGAAAATCAAAACCTTCTCCTGCTTCCCCTTCAACCTCGGCCTCATAAGCCTTGACCTCTCCGTTATAATATTCCACACTGCCCTTTATATCCCCCAAGTATTGATCACTCGTGTAAGAATCGCCATCCTGAACAAGAGTTTCTCCCCCAAAGAAAGCAAGCTTGTCAAGAGCTGTTACCACTGTTGGCGCCTGACATATATAGGTATCTGTATCAGGAAGGTATTTTGTACCATCCTTTTTAACAACATTGGAAATGCTGATTTGAAATTCAGCCGTCACCTCATCCTCTCCAACCGCGTGGCCCGGATAGCCGTTTATCTTTACAGTTTCCGCGCCAAACGCAGTGATAGACATACTTGCCGTCACAGCCAAAGCAATACACAAAGACAAAAATTTTTTCATCATACCCGCCCCTTTTTTCTTTTGTGCCGAATTATATCGGCATGACAATAACCCCTGACTTTCTGCTGCCGGCAGAAAATACGCCGACAAAAAACATGATAAAACAAAGCCCCTCAATTAAAATTGAGGGGCTTTAAGCTACTGGCCGGACTTGAACCGGCGACCTATTGATTACGAATCAATTGCTCTACCAACTGAGCCACAGTAGCATGCTTTTCAAAATACCTGTTTTATTATAGCATTACCCTTTTCGATTTGCAACCTATCTTTTCAGAAATCTGCGGCTTTTTTAAAATACATTGGCATTATGATGTACATTTTCCCCTCCAAGAAACTTTGCCATAAAAAAAGCACTGTTGATGAAAACAACAGCGCTTTTTAATATTATTCAAAAACAACAATGGCGTCTCTGCACTTAATTCTCAAAGCCAATGTCTCAATGATTCTGAAAACATGATTTAAATCCTTTAATTCCAGATAGGATGCCGCTACATCTTGGCCGATAGCCAAATCTATATACTGTCTCTCACTGCAAACAATAAAAGCATTGCCGCTTCCAAGCGCAAAGGATTTCATGACTCTGCCGTCAAAAAGGTTCTTTACTCTCTCAATTTCCATAACGCCGGTACCGGGCTGTATTCTCTGCAGCTTCACATAAACGTCAGGGCTTACAACCAAAGTGTATTTTCCCAGTATTCCCTTTGATTCCAAAAGGGCAATTGCCTCTGACAAATCCTGGAATGCATTTTCACCGACAGACCAGTCCTTTTTCTCCATTCTGTTGACGCCCTGCGCTGTCATTATACCCTCTGTGCCTAAAAACTCATTTCCAAAGAAAATCATTCTGTCTTCCTTTATGGCCATGTTTCTGGCAGCAATCATCACATTCGTCAGCTCAAGAGGCGTACCGTCCTTTTCGCTCGCTTCCAGATCCCGCCAATAAAGAGTAAAATCCTCAAACAGCTGGGGCAGCTCTACAAACCTTCTGCCAACTGTTTTTACAACGCCGTCCTCTGAAAATTCTTCCCGTTTTACTGTCTCGTCGACAGGAATACTTCTTGTACCTGCGCCTAATGGTCCCCAAACCGGTATAAATCTTCTTCCGGTTAAATTGTCACGGATAATTTTTATGACTGTTTCGTCTATTTTGTCCCAGAAGCCTCCCTCAAAGGGCGCACTTTCTCTTGCCAGATAATCCATTAAAAATCCCCCTTTCTTATTCCATCAATGAGCCCACTGTTGAGCCATCCGCACTTTTTTTCGGTTTTTCTTCTATTCCAAGCTCCTCCATAAGCTCTCTTACCTCTGCCTCACCGGAGGCAAAATGCTCCGCCTCCTGGGGGTCAAGATGGCGCAGAAGCGTCATCAGCTCACCAATATGTGCTTTTTCCTCGTCTCTGATATCGCTCAATACTTCCTTGGCAAAAACATCATCTGTTGCTAAAATATGGGCCTCATAAACATAAATTGCTTCCAGCTCTCCTGATATGTCCAGTCTGAGAGCCTGTACCAATTCTTCCTTTGTCATTTTTCTGTTAACATTTCCCTGAAACGGGTTTGCAAAATTTGGCATTCTAACATCTCCTTTTCCTTTGGCTGCTTATCTGTATCTTTATCTGTACTTAGCTTAACACAAAAGTCAGAATATTGCAATAATAATTTATATTAAATAATAATTATTATCAATTATCACAAAACACCCTGCCTTTTTTGTTCCAATTCCTCTTCCTATTATATCAAAAAAGCGGATAATAATACGCTGACAGGACACACTGAACAGTCTTGCCTGTTTAAGAGTACATATCAGTCGTCATTTTCACAGCAAATGTAACGAAAAAAACAGGTTTTGAAATTCTGAAAAATACGCTGACACACAGTTTTTGAAGTTCCCTTTTCAATTATTATTCTGTTTTATTTACCTTTTTGCAATACCTCAAAATTTTCATATGTCTGTTTTTCTTTGGAAATATTTTCATTTCAAATTACGCTTCCTGTTCCAAGACACCAATCTGACACATTTTCATTGCCTCAAGGGCATTTTTATGTCTTTGAACCGTAACGCCGGCACAGCAGGCGGCATCTACACTTACTTCTGCTTCCGGAAGATATGCTTTTATAAGCAAGGCATTAGAGATAACACAAATATCTGTGCATAAACCGACCAATACTATTTTTGAAGTTTCCGCAATCTGTCCGCTGTCCGCCAGATTACTCAAATGCTCACCAAGCAGTACGCTGCCAAAGGTATTCTTTTCAAAAATCTGTCCCTTCTTCTCCTCTATTTCTTTTTTCACCTCGCTGTTTAATTCCCAGCCCTTTTCTCCTTTGATGCAGTGTTTAACAGGAAGTTTTTTCCCCTCCTGTTTTTCCAGATAATTATCCTCATGCGTGTCAAGAGTGGCTAAAACCATACCCTCAAAGTTTCTGATTTTTTCACACACCCGCTCCACAATACCACATGCCTCCTGTGTGCCAAGAGAGCCGTCAATAAAATCATTTTGCATATCCACTACAACTAAAATATCTTTTTCCATGTTTCCTCTCCTTTCTCTCGCAAACACACTTGCCTTTCCTTTTAACAAATACCGCTTACCTGCATAAAATATACTATATGTCTTTTAGGAGGTTTCAGAAAATGCATTATCTTTATCTTAGCCCATCCACTCAGGAATTTAACTATTACGTCAACGGAGGTACAGAGGAGCAGTACATGAACCTGATCGCCGACGCCATGATGCCATACCTGATTGCAAGCGGTATAACCGTAACAAGGAACACCCCGCAGATGACGGCGGCTTCCTCAATTCAGCAGTCAAACGCCGGCAATTACGGCCTTCACCTGGCTCTTCACTCAAATGCCGCGCCCGAAAGCCTTCAGGGACAGCTTCGCGGCACCGATGTCTATTATTATCCAACGAGCATACGGGGGCGGGAGGCCGCAGAAATCATTGCGGAAAACCTGAAGCAAATTTACCCTGTCCCCGCTCTGGTCAAGGCCGTTACCTCTACTACCATAGGCGAGGTGAGAAGGACAAAAGCGCCCTCCGTACTCATTGAATTTGCATACCATGACAATGTGGAGGATGCAAACTGGATTAAAAATAATATAGAAGAAATCGCCAGAAATGTTGCCATGTCTGTTACCGAATTTTTTGGCATCCCCTTTGTGGAAACCCTTATCGACCGGCCCGGCATCGTCCATGTCAATACCGGATATTTAAACATTCGGAGCGAACCCTCCGTGTATGCCCCCGCCTTGGCACGCGTCACAAACGGTGAGCAGGTTGTTGTCCTTGGGGAATGGGAGAACTGGTACGTGGTAGAATACGGAGATGTAACAGGCTATGCCAGCAAAAACTATATTACACTCTTATAATCCATAACCTGCAAGCACGCTGAAAAAACATCGTTTCTCCCCACCAGACAGAAACAGGCAGATTGATACCGTCAATCTGCCTGTCTCTCTATTTCTTTTTGATGTGCCCAAATACCAGAGCAATCACAACAAGAATCAATCCAATTATAAAAATAAAATCATTGATGTACTGCCAATACTGCATATCTATTCCTCCCTCAATACCTTTTTCATATCCTCGGGCAAACCGCTTTCTATCTCTATTTTTTTCTTCGTCACCGGATGGCAGAAACGGATTCTTCCGGCATGGAGCGCATGCCTGTGAATCAAAGAAAAATCGGGATGATACAGAAAATCACCAACTAAGGGATGTCCAATATAGGACATATGTACCCTTATTTGATGTGTCCTGCCGCTTTCCAGCCAAATTTCAAGAAGCGTCAGGTTTTTTGTGCAAAGAACAGGTTTAAAATGGGTCAAAGCACTGCTTCCCTTTTCAAAATCTACACATCTTTTGATAATACTTCCGTCGCATCGGCCAATCGGCGCGTTTACACTTCCTTCTTTTTTTACAATCCCACTGACTATGGCAAAATATGTTCGCCTGATTTCATTATTCTTCTGCATGGAGGTTAGCATACTGCTGCTCAGTCCGTTTTTTGATACAAGAACCAACCCTGTAGTATCCTTGTCCAGCCTGTATAACGGGCGGTATACAAAATTATTTCCACTGTAATAATAAGCCAGCCTGTTGCCCAGTGTGTTTTCCCTGTTGCCGCTGGAGGGATGAACAGGCATACCGCAGGGCTTGTCTGCAACAACAATATCCTCATCCTCAAACACAATATTTATCTTTTCCGCTACAGCTATGATACTGTCTGATATTTTGTCTTCTCTCCAGTGAAGACAAAGCAAATCGCCACTTTTCAGACTGTAACTGGTAAATTCCCTTTTGCCGTTTACCTCAATGCCATCCTCAGATTTTTTCAGCTTTGCAAGAACACTGTTCGATATTCCCTGACGATTCAGATACTCCTTTACGGAAATATCTTTCTCATCCTCCGATATGGTATAGCTCAGAGTTCTGTCCATATCATTTAAAGACAGGCAACGGACAGCTGGTGGTTAATAAATTGTCTCGCTGTTCTGGGCGAACGGCCGTTTCTTCTGATAGCAAAACGCTCCGCCAGCATGTGAAGCTCCTCTTTTTCCATGTCTATACCGTTTTCCTCCGCAAGAATATCAACAATTTCCAGATATTCGTCCTTATCCGGAACAGAAAAGGTAATTTCAAGGCCAAAACGGTCAGAAAGAGAAGTAATTGTTTCCAGAGTATCCCGCACATGCAGTTCATCGCCGTTTCTGTCGGCAAAGCTTTCCCGCACCAGATGACGGCGGTTTGAAGTGGCGTAAACCAGCACATTATTTGTTTTGCCTGCCAATCCGCCTTCAATGAAAGCTTTCAGGGCCGTAAAGTTATCGTCCTCCTTGTCAAAGCTCAAATCATCCAGGAAAATAATGAATTGAAAGGGGCTTCCCTCCACCAAATCACATATTTTTTGGAATTCATCAATCTGATTCAGCTTTAACTCTACAATTTTTAATCCCCTGTCGGCATACTCATTTACTATCGCCTTCACAGTGGAGGATTTTCCTGTTCCCTTATCTCCGTAAAGCAGTATATTGTTTGCCTCAATACCATTTAAAAATGCAAGTGTATTGGCAATAATGGCCTGTTTTTGACGGTGATAACCCTTTAAATCGCTGAGCCTTGTGGGATCGGGATTTTCGATGAGAACAGCCTTCCCATCCTCCACACAAAATGCCCTTCCCTTTGCAAAATAACCAAAACCCGTTTTGCGGTAGATTTCGTAAAGCGCACCGCTGTCACGCAGCAAAAAGGGCGTACCGGCGGGAAAGGACGGAAGCGTTTCAATAAAGCGTCTTTCCTCCACAAAAATTTCTTTCGCCTTTTTCAAAATTTCCTCCGCCGTCAAATCAGCAAACAGCTTTACCGTATGAATATCAAAGTCAACGGCATTTTTCAATGCAAGAGGCATATCCTCCAGGGAATTTTTCTGTGACATCTGCGCAAAAATATTGCTGTCATATATTATCTCATCATAAAAAAGTGAGTTCTCGCCCATGTGTTCCAATCTATATTTACATAGAGCCGCATAACAGCAGCAAAAATCCGAAGAATTTTTCTTCAGGCTTTCGACAGCTTTATAGGTAAGCTCAAAAATAGGTGCTTGTTTTATATTTTGAAATACCGTCATAGACGCCGCTGACAAAAGCAGCTTTTGAATTTCCATCTTTCATCTCTCCTTATTCTCTTCTTCGTATAATTATAACTTTATTTGGTATGATAATCAATGTAAAGAATATTGTAATTTGAAAAAAGGCATGAAGCCTTCTTTCAAAAAATATAATGGATTTAAAACAGAAAGGATGATAAAAAATGAATGAGCATTACCCTTTTCAGCTGAAACCGCTTCCATACAGTTATGAGGCGCTGGAGCCCTACATTGACGCACAGACCGTCATGATTCATCATGACAGGCATCTGCAAACCTATGTCAACAATTTGAACAAAGCCCTTGAAAGTTATCCGGAATATCATGCCATGACACTTCATGATCTTATCGTGAGAAACAAAGAGCTGCCGGAAAGCATTCAAACTGCGGTATATAACAATGCCGGCGGCGTATATAATCACAATATGTATTTTGATATTATGGCGAAAGACGTGGATTCCTCTTCCTCCATACTGAAAAGAGAAATTGAAAAAACATTCTCCTCCTTTGATGAGTTTGTAAAGCAATTGACTGCTGCCTCTCTGGGCAGATTTGGTTCAGGATATGGCTGGCTGGTATTGGATAAGGACAAAAAGCTGAAAATTATTTCAACAGCGAACCAGGATTCTCCGCTCTCATTGGGCTACTGTCCTATCATGCCATTGGACGTCTGGGAACATGCGTACTATCTGAAATATCAGAATAAAAGAAACGAGTATGTGGAAAATTGGTTCCATCTTATCAATTGGAACGCAGTAGATAAGCTTTACCAGGAATGTATGAACAAATAAAATATCCTCCGCAATATGATTGAATTCAGTTTTGTTTAAGAAAGCATAACAAAATTAATCTAAAAAGAAAGGAAGCTTGAATTATCAAGCTTCCTTTCTTGTGCTTTCTTAAGGCGCCGGCCATAAACAGGCTTTCTTTTTTTGCGGTATATTTATTCTATCCGCTATTTTATCATATAATATTCTTCTCAGTATAAAGAGCTTCTATATTATTATTGTTCATTCTCTTTTATCTCGTCTATTTTTTCTTCTGCCTTTTCTTTCATCTCATTGACAGTATCCTGAATCACTCCGGCAGTATCTGCTGCTGCCTCTTTCATGTCATCCAGCTTTTCTTCCGCCTCTTTTTTTACTGTCTGAATTGCCTCATCCGTCTTAGAAGCAGCTTCCTCTGCCGTATCCTTTATTTCACTGGCAACGCCGTCAAATACATCCTCCGCGTCTTTTTTTGTGTCCTTCACCTTATCCTTAATATCAGAGATAATATCCCCTGTTTCCTCTTTTACTGTGGATACTACCTTCGAGGTACTCTCCCTGATGTCTTTGATAACGCTGTCGGATTTGCTTTTTAAGTCATCAAAGGCCCCTTCTGCGCTTTCCACTACATCTGCCATGACACTCTCCGCCTTTTCCTTTACGTCCTTAGCCGTTTCTTTCACGGCATTCATATCTTCCTCTACGGATGACTTGATTTTTTCAATCTGCTCCTTCAGGGAAGCAATATTTGCCTGCTTTTCATTAATTTCGTTTACAAGGCCGACATATTCGTCAGGAATATCTGTCAACGGAACATCGCTGTATTTGCTGTAAATCATTTTTCCAAGGCTTTCGTATCTGGATTTTACAGCTCCCTCTTCATCCTTAATTTTTAAATTCAATCTACCTATCTCTATCATATCTCCTGATTTTTTTGCTGTTTTCTGCGCAATCTCACCTGATTTTTTTGCTACTTCCTGGAATACCTCACCTAAATCATCAAATAATCCCATGCCGCATCCTCCTCATTCTTTTTGTTTTATTTTACCATTTTCACCGGGTAAAAACAATGACTGCCCTTTCTATTATTACCCTAATTAAATACACAATACCACACCATATCAATGCTTACCTATGCTTATTCTTACATTATTTACGAATTTTATGATTGAAAAGTTGTACAATAAATCTTTCCTTAATAAACTTGTAAGATTATGGTGCATTGACAAATATGTGAGAAGCGGCATTTGCCCAAAAATAGAAAAACAAATTCTGAAATGTCATTTTTTGATGATTAACCAGACAAAAAAAGAAGGCTGTGTCAGCCCTCTTTGCTTATCTCTATTTAAGTAATTATGCAAGAACCTCAGAAAGTTCTTTAGCAGCAGTCTCCTCATCTTCGCCCTCTGCTATGATGGTTGCAATCTGACCTTCAGTGATACCCAAAGAAATCGTACCCATGATACTTTTCGCATTTACCTTTTTTTCTCCGATCAACACCTGAATTTTGCTGGAAAATTTGCTTGCTGTCTGTACAAAAAAAGCCGCCTGTCTAGCATCTAATGCAGTATTCACTGTAATTGTTTTTTCAGTCATCTTTTATTCACCTTTTCCCTCTCTTAAAGTTTCCGCAATATTACTTATTTTTCTCAGTCTGTGGTTTACTCCGCTTTTTCCTACCGGCGGAACCAGCATTTGTCCCAGCTCCTTCAAACTAGCATCAGGATATTCAACTCTTACCTCCGCTATTTCCCGTAAGGCTTCCGGCAGCTGTGACAAACCCATGCTCTCTTCAATGTAGTTAATATCCTCCACCTGCTTCACAGATGCTGCTATTGTCTTATTCAGGTTTGCCGTTTCGCAGTTCACAATCCTGTTGACATTGTTGCGCATGTCCTTCAATATTCGGACATTTTCCAAATCCATTAATGCAACATGGGCTTCCATCACATTGAGCAAATCTACAATCTGCTCCCCTTCTTTCAAATACACTATGTAATGTTCCTTTCTCTTTACAATTTTGGCGTCCATGCCAAAAGAATTGATAAGATCTTTCAGTTCCATACTGTACGCAAAGGAGGAATTGACAAACTCAAGGTGATAGGTTTTCTCCGGGTCACATAAGGAACCGGACGCTAAAAAAGCACCGCGGATATACGCACGCCTGCAGCACACACTATTGACAACCAGCGGATAAATACGGTTACAGATGATTCTTTTGTTATTTTCTGTTTTTAAAATTCCTGTAGCCTGAAGCAGTTTTTCTGCCTCACTGCTGTTATTGACAAAGAGCATGTAAACCCTGTTTTTATTGAGCTGTGAGTTTCTCCTTATCAATATTTCACTATCTATATTAAAAGTTTTTTTCAGTAATGTAAAGTATTTTCTGGCTACGGCAACATTCTCGGTCTGTATTTTTACACAAAATTTTTCCCGATTTACATTGATATGTCCACACATATTTATGATAGCTGCTGTTTCGGCTATATTACAATGTCGTGCATTCCCAAAATGATGTGAAAGCTCGCTTTTTACATTAGATGAAAATGACAAAGTTTTCACCTCCTGAGACTTTTTTTGTACTATCTTTTGTGCCTTGTGTCCTTTTCGATATCGTTATGCTTTAACAGAATACTGTGATTTTTTTTGCTCAGAGCATTATACAGAGCATTTGCTAACGTGACGCTGCGATGCTTGCCTCCTGTACAGCCGATACTGATAACAAGCTGATTTTTTCCCTCTTTAATGTACTGTGGTATCAAAAACTCTATCATATCCGTCAGCTTGTCAAGAAAGATACGGCTCTCCTGGAAGCTCATGACATAATCGTAGACAGCGTTGTCATTTCCCGTCATCTCCTTCAGCTCCTGGATATAATAGGGATTTGGAAGAAAACGCACATCAAAAACCAAATCGGAATCAATCGGAATGCCATATTTAAAACCAAAAGAGCATACTGTGATAATCAAACTTTCAAATTTCTGGTTTTCCACAAAAATACGATTAATCTGTTCCTTTAACTCTCTTGTCAAAATATTGCTGGTGTCTATAATATAGGTAGACTTTGACTTTACATCCTCCAGCAAATCACGCTCTTTTTGTATCCCCGCCTCTATAGAATCCCCTTTGGAGAGAGGATGGCTCCTTCTTGTCTCCTTAAAACGCTTCATAAGTGTAGAATCCGACGCATCCAAAAACAATATTTCATACTCGTAGCCCTTATCCTTTAATTGGGATAAGCCTGAAAATAAATCGGAAAACAGCTTTCCGCCGCGGATGTCGATACCCAATGCTACCTTATCTATTTCGCTGTCCTGCTCGAAACACAATTCCGCAAATTTCGGTATTAAGGCGGGCGGCAAATTGTCTGCGCAGAAAAAATTGATGTCCTCTAAAAATTTTAATACTGTCGTTTTTCCTGCTCCCGACATTCCTGTAACAATTACAAATCTCATATGCTGCCACCTCCGGTTATTTATTCTTCTGTGATTTTGCTTCATTTCCCTGAAACTTTTTTGCTGAATATTTTTAATAAAAATATTTTCTTTGTATCAGTTGATAGACAAAGCCTCTGCAATGGTTTCATCCTTGCTCTAAACGGAAAATTTCATTTTCCGCGGATGTATACCGAAATATCTGAAAAATCAGTCCGACTCACCATTCTGTATTTTTAAATAGAGTGCAGGGCATTGCACAATGTGAGGTGAGGGAAAACACCCCGCCGGGCAGTGTCGGAAAGAATGACCAGAGCACAACTTCCGCCGTGGCAAAAATATGCTGACAGTGCAGAAAGTGCTGACTATCGCAATTTTGGGGTACTTTTCTTTTAAGAAAAGTACATAGCAACAAAAAAATTTCAGACAGATTGGGAGGGTCCCTTATTCTTCCCCTATTATCTTAACCTCTGTTTCCAGTCTGACACCAAATTTTTCATATACCTCTCTCTGGCAGTACTGTATCAGTTCCAAAATATCACTGGAGGTTGCGTTATCCTTATTAATAATAAAACCACAGTGCTTTTCGCTTACCTGCGCCCCGCCTATCTGTTTCCCCCGAAGGCCCGCATCCTCTATCAGTTTTCCGGCAAAGTAGCCCTCGGGCCGTTTGAATGTGCTTCCTGCGCTTGAATATGTCAGAGGCTGTTTATCTCTTCTCTTTTGAGCCAGCTCCTCCATTCTCGTTTTTATATCCGCAATACTTCCTTTTGAAAGCTTCATGCGTCCGGATAAAACAATATAGTTGTTTTCAGCTATTATACTGCTTCTATATCCTAATTTCAATTCCTCAAGAGGTAAAGTTATGATGCGAAAATCTGGCAGCATGATATCGGCATCCAATAATACATCCTTCATTTCACCGCCGTAGGCCCCAGCGTTCATATATACAGCACCCCCAAAGGTTCCGGGAATGCCTGATGCAAACTCAAAGCCCGCAAGTCCTTCCTTCAAGCACCGCGCCGCAACTGATGACAGCAATGCGCCAGCCTGTACCCTTACAATATTATCAACAATCTCTATATCCTGAAATTTATGGGACAGCTTTAATACAGCACCATGTATTCCCTTATCTCTTACCAGTACGTTGGAGCAATTCCCCATGATATAATAGGGATAAGCATTTTCCCTCAGCAAAGTCAAGGCGCCTGCCAAATCCTCCGCACTGCCGACATCAACTAATATATCGGCCTTCCCTCCTGTTTTGAAGGATGTATGGTTTTTCATGGGCTCATCCGTAAGCACAATGCTATCCCTTAATAAAGTCTTTAATTCTTCCGCTAATCCTGTCAAAAAATCAACTCCCACATTATTTGTTGACCATTGCGGCGCCAATGATTTCTGCATCTGAACCTAACTCCGCAATTAAAATTTTGGTTTTGTCATCCTCTTTTTTATGGGATTGGTTTCCATAAATTTTATCATCCAGTATCTCTTTCAGCGGATCCAGTATATACTCAATTTCCTCTACCATACTTCCGCCAAGCACAATGGCTTCCGGCTGCAGGATATTGATAATGTTAATTAAACCAACCGCCAGATACCTGGTATAAAGCTCAACGATCTCGCACGCCCATGGGTCACCCCTACGGCATGCCTCAAAGGGCACCTTATAGCTCATAACACGTATATCTCCGTTTACCATCTTAAACATTTCGCTGTCCGTATGGCGTACGGCCTGTATTCTGGCATCTCTGGCAATAGCGGCGGCAGAGGCATATGCCTCCCAGCAGCCGTTCCTGCCGCAGTTGCATTTTTCTCCCTGAAAAACAATAACCTGGTGTCCCGCTTCCCCTGCGCCTCCGAAAGCGCCGTGGTAGACTCTGCCATCCAGTATGATGCCGGCACCTATGGTATATCCCACTGTTACAGACACTGTGTTTTTGTGGCCCTTTGCCGCTCCCCACAGATTTTCCGCCAGAGCAACACAGTTGGCGTCATTTTCAATATATACCGGCACACTGACATACTTATGCATTTCATCCCGTATGGGTGCGTTGTGATAGTCAAAATAACTGGAATAGGCAATCGTCCCGTTTTTGTTGTCCGCTGTTCCCCCACAGCCAATACCGATATACTTAATATCCCTCTCCATATTAAGCCCCATATCCTCCACAAGGCTTTGGCACAAAGCTGCCATATCCTTAACAATAACGTCAAAATCCCTGTATTTTAATGTGGGTACGGCTCCTCGTTGCACAATCTCCCCGTTTTCCGATACAATGCCAGCCGTAATACTGATTCCCCCGAAATGCACTCCTATATAATACATCTTTAATCCTCCCCTGTTTTTATGCGTCCGGATTCATGGAACTGAAGATTCTGTCGTTTAACACCTGTGCTGCATTATACCCCAGCTTCTTCTGTCGGTTATTCATGGCAGCCGACTCACAGATAATGGCAATATTGCGCCCTGGCCTCACCGGAATAGAGTTACAGATAATTTTATTGCCCAATATCTCCGTATATTCGTCATTCAGTCCCAGCCTGTCATAATCCTTTCCCTCATCCCACATTTCCAGCTTAATCACCAAATCAATATTTTGGGACTGCTTAATGGAGCCCACGCCAAAAAGCTGCTTTACATCAACAATGCCAATGCCTCTAAGCTCTATAAAATAACGGATTAGTTCAGGACTTGTGCCTAAAAGCTGCGTATGAGATATGCGCTTAATTTCCACCGCATCGTCCGCAACCAGCCTGTGTCCCCTTTTGATTAATTCCAGTGCCGCTTCGCTTTTTCCGATACCGCTTTCCCCTGTTATGAGTATTCCCTCGCCGTAGATATCAACCAGCACACCATGTATGGTTACTCTCTCCGCCAGCTCAAAATTCAGATAACGAATCAGCTCACTCATAAAATCAGAGGTGCCGTCCTGCGTTGTAAACAGCGGCACACTAAATTCCTTCGCAAAAACCTTCATCTCAGGAAACGGCTCAAGGCCCTTGCAGATAACAAAGCATGGAATATGAAACCCAAATATCTGACGAAGAACCTCCGCCCGGAATACAGGATCAAGCTTTGACAGATAGGCGTGCTCTACCCTTCCCATGACCTGTACCCTGTCACTGTCAAAATGCTCAAAAAACCCGGCCATCTGCAATGCCGGCCTGTTTACCTCATTTTTCGATAATTCCCTGCCCTTTAAAGAAATTTCAGGAACAACGCTGGTTAGATGAAATTCCTTCACCAGCTTTTCCAATGATACCGAATACATCACAAATCCCTCCGTTCCTGTATAGAAAAACGGCCTGTGAAACGAAGCCCGCTTTTTACCCCTATCATACCGTATCTCATTCATTTTGGCAATAAAAGCCTTAAGAGCTGTGAAAGAAACGGTATACCTCCTCCGCAGCCTTCTGGTTCATGCCCTCTGCCTCCAAAAGCTCCTCTATCTCTGCCTTCTTAATTTCCTCTACAGAACCGAAATGGCGCAGAAGCGCCTTTCTTCTCACCTCACCGATTCCGTTAATATCATCCAAAACGGAATGCAGCATTGTTTTGTCCCTCAGCTTTCTGTGGTACTCAATGGCAAAACGATGTACCTCGTCCTGTATTCTTGTCACAAGCTTAAACCCTTCGGAGCTCAGGGGCAGGTAAATTTCCTCGTCCCTGTAAATCAGTCCTCTGGTCCTGTGCCTGTCATCCTTAATCATGCCGCAGACAGGAATATTGAGCCCAAATTGTGACAATATGTTCTCTGCCGCGTGTATCTGTATTTTTCCGCCGTCCATCATAATCAAATCAGGAAGCTTTGAAAATTTATTTTCAGAAGAAACATGAAGTTTTCTGTCCTCCCTCTCCTTCAAAGCATGGGAAATACGTCTTTGTATGACCTCCTCCATACTGGCATAGTCATTTGCGCCAATTACCGTTTTTATTTTAAATTTACGATAGTCACTTCTTTTCGCTTTGCCGTCCTCAAAAACTACCATAGAGCCAACTGACTCAAAGCCCTGAATATTGGAAATGTCATAGGCCTCCACACGGTTGACGCTTCTCATTAGTCCAAGAGCGTCCCTGATTTGCTCCATAGCACCCTTTGTTCTCAGCTGTTCCCTTTTCAGCTTTTCCCCGAACTGTTCAAAGGTGAGTATGGCATTTTTAGCCGCCAGTTCTACAAGCTTGTGCTTTTCTCCTTTTTGAGGGACTGTAAAAAGCACCTTACTGCCACGCATTTCAGAGAGGAAACGCTCCAAAAGCTCCTTTTCCTCCTCCACAATATCGCATTCCAATATAATTTCTTTCGGAATATAAGCCGTTCCGCTGTAGAACTGCTTAACAAAGCCTGTGATTACCTCGCTTCTTGTCATAGTATCCGCAGCTTTCAGGAAAAAATGCTCCCGTCCCGTCATTTTGCCTCCGCGTATAAAAAATACCTGTACTAAAACCTCGCCATGGGCTCTTGCAAAGGCGATAATATCACTTTCCCCAATATAGGAATTAGCCATTTTCTGTCTCTCGGCAATGCTTTGAATGCTCTTTATCTTGTCCCGCAAAAGGGCCGCCCGCTCAAAATCTAATTTTTCCGCGGCTTCCTCCATTTCCTGCTCCATTTTTTTAGTGATCTCCTCATGCTTTCCCTCTAAAAACTGCATGGCGTCAAACACAATACTTCTGTAATCCTCTTTAGAAATCATACCGTCACAGGGAGCGGTGCACTGCCCGATATGGTAATTCAGGCAAGGCCTTTCCTTTCCTATTTCCTTGGGAAGATTTTTCCTGCATTTGCGTATGGGCCACAGCTTATGCACCATCTCAATGGTTTCCTTGACCGCCGACACATCTGTGATAGGGCCATAGTATTTCGCCTTGTCCTTCACATATTTTCGGGTCATAAAAATCCTTGGAAAATCCTCATTGATTGTAACCTTAATATAAGGATACATTTTGTCGTCCTTCAAGAGAATATTATACCTCGGACTGTACTTTTTAATGAGATTGCACTCCAGTATCAGTGCCTCCATCTCCGAATCAGTGACAATGTATTCGAACTCCGCAATGTTTGGCACCATTGTCTGAACCTTCACTGTTTGGTTGCGGGAGCTTTGGAAATACTGGCGCACACGGTTTTTCAAATTTACCGCCTTGCCTACATATATAATTTCATCATTTTTATTCTTCATCAGATAAACGCCCGGCTTCTGGGGCAGTTTTTTTAATTCTTCCTGTATATCAAACATAGCCTTCTCCTCAACACGTAATAAAAATCATTATACCATAAAAGCGGAGAAAGCAGGCTGCACAGAAGCAATACTGCAAGCTTGCTTGCAAGAGATTGTTTCGGGTGCAGACTATTTGCGTAGCAAATGTACGAATAAACCGCAGGTTTATGAGTATCTCCGCTGAAATTTATCGT
>JAHZDZ010000005.1:0-91006 GCA_019422105.1 Bacillota bacterium
CAAAGCTCGCTTCGCTCGGCGGAATGGTCAGAACTTTGCTAACGCAAAGCCGCCTGCGGCGTTCGGCTCTTTTCTGCCGATTCATACTTTCCGCTGCCAGGGTCTGGGGGCCTTGCGCCAGTCCCCAGTTTCTTTTGGTACTTTTCTAGAAGAAAAGTATATAGAAATGTTTTTGTTTTTAAGGTTTTAGTATAGAATTTTTGATTAAAATCCTATACCTTTTACTCAAATTGCCTTAACAAAATTTATCCCGTCTCATATCCTACACAGAAAGCCTACGTACTTAAGCTACCAAAGTTAGTTTTATCATGATACAAAAAACCTGCTATTACCATCTGCTGTGTGTTGTTTTCATACTATTTAATTTTCTTCCGCTTTTATTTCTTCAAAAAACTCACTGCTCTTTCCGCAGATTGGACACTTATAGCTCTCCGGCAGTTCCTCCGCTTCCACTTCATACCCGCATATTTTACACTTATATTTCTTTTTTCCCGTTTCTTTTGCCACATCTATTGCCTCAAAAAACTCATTACCTTTTCCGCAGATCGGACACTTATAGCCCGCCGGCAGTTCCTCCGCTTCCACTTCATACCCGCATATTTTACACTTATATTTCTTTTTTCCCGTTTCTTTTGCCACATCTATTGCCTCAAAAAACTCATTACCTTTTCCGCAGATCGGACACTTATAGCCCGCCGGCAGTTCCTCCGCTTCCACTTCATACCCGCATATTTTACACTTATATTTCTTTTTTCCCTTCGCCGCCTCTAATTTTTTGTCCTGCTCAACTTCTGTATTTTCAGTAATATGCAAAATATCATTGCGTGAACGGTAAATGGTGTGCAACATTTTTTCTGCAAGCTCACTTAAGGGCTCCCCATAAAATTCTTTATACACTGCAATTATTTCCTCATTTTCATGGCTTAGCCGCAAAGATATCATATTGTCTTTATGATAGAGTGCATTAATTCGTTTCTGCCTCAATTCATCTCCAAGATAATTGACATCCTTTGGCTGTCCGCCTCCGCCAATACAACCGCCGCGACAGGTCATTACCTCAATAAAGTCATAGCATACACTGCCCTCCTTCAACTTTTCCAATAATCTCTTTGCGTTTGCTGTGCCATGGACAATGGCAACTTTCACCTGTAAATCTCCAATATCCAATACCGCTTCCTTTATGCCGTCTAATCCCCTTACGGGCGTTAAATCATACATAAGGCGCGGCGGCACATTGCCCGTAATGTAAAAGTATGCCGTTCTCAGGGCTGCCTCCATAACACCGCCAGTATTGCCAAATATAATACCTGCCCCTGAGCCTCGGCCCAAAAGCCTGTCATATTCTGAATCCTCCAGAGAAGCAAAATTAATATTTTCCTCCTTCAGCCATTTTGCCAGCTCTCTTGTTGTGATGACATGATCCATATCGCGCATGCCGTCTATTTCGTTGTAATCCGCCGCCGCCTTCATTTCCTCACGGCGTATTTCAAATTTTTTGGCTGTACAGGGCGTCACTGCCACATTGACAATTCTCTCTGGGTCTATCCCTATTTTTCTGGCAAAATAAGTCTTTATTGTAGGCCCCTGCATACCGATAGGGCTTTTGGCTGTTGACAGATGGGGAAGCATTTCAGGGTAAAAGGTTTCCATAAACTCCACCCATGCCGGACAGCAGCTTGTAAACTGCGGAAGAGGTTTATTCTTCTTTGTAATGCGCTCTATCAGCTCACTGGCTTCCTCCACAATCGTCAAATCCGCTGCGAAGGTAGTATCCAATACATAATCTCCGCCCAAAGCCCTCAGTGCCGCCACCATCTTTCCCTCCGCGTAGGTACCGTTTTCCAGACCAAATTCCTCACCCAAGGCGGCTCTGACAGAAGGTGATGTAGAAAATATGACTATTTTATCATTGGAGGCTACCGCCTTTTTGACTTCATTATATTCATAGACCTCTGTAATGGAGCTGACAGGACAGACATTGGCACACTGTCCGCAATGGACACAGACAGCCCTGTCTCCAGTATTTTTTAAATCATAGAGTTCACCCACAGCGATTTCTTCCCGACATACTCTCCTGCATTGACCGCATTTTACACAAAGGCTTTCGTTTCTCCGAATTGCTATATTATCCTCCTCAATGGGTATTCTGATATTCGTAAACAAATGCTTACTCATAAATATATTGTCCTCCTTTAACAAACTTCTACCATAGGCACTTTACTAAATAAAAACGTTTACTTGATGAAAATCATTATTATTTATATTCTACTGTATTTCCCTATTTTTGTCAATCTATGAAGTATTTAAAGCATAGCCTCTTTACCAAAAATAAATAATTACGGCTTGCTCTACAGAACAAACGAAAATCGACATGAATAGCGTGTAAGGCGACTTGCCTTTAAAATGATAACAGTCTCCTTTCTTTCATAAAAAAAGAAAGCCTGATAAATCAGACTTTCTGGTTGTCAGCAAAATATATAAAGAGCTATACGAAAAAATTTATATAAAGAAAAGTCTCCCATGAACGGCTTTTCAAAAATCCTCCATCTGTTTTTATTTTGCTGCGGTAAACCGCTTTCCGGAAATTTGAATGGAGCCGGAAAAATCAGAAAAAACGTATTCTGTTTTTTACAGCCGTTTATTTCCCCTCATCAATATCCTTTAGTATTTTCATCAGCTTATCAAACTGGGCCGGCTCAGGCAGCCTCAAACGCACACCGTTTCTGCCCAAATTTTCAAAATCGCCGCCGGACACCACCTCCACACCTCTTTCCATGAGTAGAGCTGCCAAGTCAACGTTTTCATCCCTGTGCAGTATCAAGCTGATTGGCACTGTATTCGTGGTATATGCAACAGAGAGGTTACCGTTAAAAGCATTTACCATAACCTCTTTGCAGTCCGATATTTTTTTCTTGCAGTCCTCTATAAATGCTCTGTCACTCATGGCCGCCGCCGCGATTCTTCTCGCCGGCTCTGAAATAACATAGGGATTAGAGAGCTTATCCAGCATTCCTACCAGATACTCGCTTCCAACCGCATAGCCTGCGCGCAGACCCGCCAGACCAAAGCCCTTCGACAGCGTGCGGAAAACCAATATATTCTCAAATTCCTTCAGCAGGTTGATACCGGAATTGATATTATCCATAAACTCACCATATGCCTCATCCAAAATGACGCATACCCCCAGCCTTTCAGCTTTTTTACATATACTGCGCAGAATATCCAAGGAGATAACCTGGCCTGTCGGATTATGAGGATTATCGATATAGACCAGGCTGTAACTTTCATCCAGCCTGTCCAGTATCTCCTCTGCTTCTACTTTGTAACCGTTTTCCGCAGACAGCATGACCGGCACATACTCATATCCTATGAGCTTCGCATGGGACATATAGTCTGAAAATTGAGGACATATGCCTAAAACCCTGGCGCCGTCTCCCATAAAAATATAATTTGCCGCATAAATTGCGTCAATAGATCCTGATGTCAAAAATATATTGCTGTTCTTCAGCTCCGCCACATCTGAAAAATAAGAGATAATGGCCTCCTTCAGCCCCATAAAATGAGGGTAATGGTTCACCTGAGAAATTGTCGTTTCCTTTATCGCCTTCTTTGCCGCCTCCGGCATCAGAAACGGATTGCTCCCTGCACTGCAGTCTATTTCCGGCTCAACATGCACGGCGTCCTCCTTGGCATAGCTTATTTTTTCTAACTGCATCATATTCTTATTCAGCTTTAAATTCATAACACATCCCCCTTTTTGCTATCCTTATTATAGTACAAAATTTACTGTGTGCAAAACAATTTTTCCGCTTTTTCCGGCAGAAACAGCAAAAAAGAGCAATTCCGTTTAAACGGAACTGTGCTCTTCGCATATCAAAAAAATCAAAGCTGTGGACGCTGTCTACACCCACATCCCTTTAAAAAGGCTTGACCAAAACTTTCTTAACATTTGCTTCGTCTCCTCCGGCAAGAAAAACATAATCTCAAGAGGGATTTCTTTTTAAGCGCTTTCTAAAAACAGATGGGTTTGGCCTCACCCAAGGCTTCAAACAGTTTGTTGACGAAAAAAAGGCAGATCCCCGAATGGATCCGCCCTTCTATTATTCTAACGCTTATTTCAGGTTTGCTTTTGCAGTTTCAGCCAATGTTGTGAAAGCAGCTGCATCGCTGACTGCTAAATCAGCAAGCATTTTTCTGTTCATGTTTACACCGGCAACCTTTAATCCGTGCATCAATTGGCTATAGGAAATATTGTTCAATCTTGCAGCTGCATTGATTCTTGTGATCCAAAGGCTTCTGTATTCTCTCTTTGTCTGTTTCCTGCCTGCAAAAGCATAAGCCATTGCTTTCATAACAGACTGTTTTGCTACTCTGTACTGCTTGCTCCTGGCACCGCGGTAGCCTTTCGCCAGCTTTAATACTTTTTTATGTTTTTTTCTTGCGTTAAGCGCACCTTTTACTCTAGCCATTTCTCAAATCCTCCTATATCTTATCCCCGGTTTATGCGTATGGTAATAATTTCTTCTTAATGCTTGTCAGAACTGTCTTGTCAACAGTTGTCGCATGCCTTAAGTTTCTTTTTCTCTTTGTTGTCTTTTTGCCAAGGATATGCTGTGTATTGGATTTGTTCCTCTTAAGCTTTCCTGTTCCAGTCAGTTTAAAGCGTTTTGCTGCTGCTTTTTTTGTTTTTAATTTAGGCATTTGTATAATCCTCCTTGAATTTTCTTCATGTATTAAGCTTTTGGCGATAAAAACATAACCAAACTTCTTGCTTCCATTTTAGGCGGTTTATCAACTACTCCGTATTCCGCAATGTCATTGGCAAAATCCTCAAGTATAACCATTCCTGTTTTTGTGTTGCCGATTTCACGGCCTCTGAAACGGATGCTTACCTTTACCTTGTCTCCATCCTTCAGAAATTCAATCGCTTTTTTTATTTTAACCTGAATATCATGAGTGTCTATACTTGGAGACAAACGCAGTTCCTTTACATCTATGGTTTTCTGCTTCTTCCTGGCCTCTTTTTCCTTTTTTGCCTGGTCGAATTTATACTTCCCATAGTCCATAATACGGCAGACCGGCGGCTTCGCTGTCGGCGCAATCTTTACCAGATCCAGCTTCTTTTCATCCGCTAATTTTTGTGCATCCCTGGAAGAAACGATCCCCAGCTGTTCTCCGTCCTCACCGATAAGTCTTACCTCTTTGTCTCTAATTTGCTCATTGATCATTAACTCAGTAATAGCCGAGCACCTCCTAATTAAAAAATACATCTCCTACCTACATCCTACTGCATGAAGCAATAAAAAAGTGGATAGAAACTATCCACTTTAACATACAAAGTATCAAACAAACGTTTAATATTTTTCCGTATTAACCCTATTTGCCCTTTGCAATAAGGTGAGAAGTGGATACCTCTGCTTTGTTACTCAAGAAGTATACCACACTTCCCGCCTTTAAGTCAACACATTATTTCAGCTTTTTTCAGCCGTTGGACCTTGCCGCAATTTCGTCCTTGATTCTCTTGATAAAATCAGCCAAATCCTGCTGTCCCTCTTCACCGGCCCTGCTTCTGAGAGAAATCTTGTTTGCTTCCTTGTCCTTCTCTCCAACAATAATCATGTAAGGCACCCTTTCATTTCTGGCCTCACGTATTTTATATCCAATCTTTTCCGCTCTGAAATCTGCCTCCACACGGATTCCCTCCGCATTGAGCTTATCCACAATACCCTCAGCGTAATCCGCAAACTTCTCGGAAATAGGCAGAACCTTTACCTGAACAGGTGCTAGCCATGTTGGGAACTGTCCCGCAAAGTGCTCAATCAAAATACCGATAAAGCGCTCAATGGAGCCAAAGCAAACCCTGTGTATCATAATCGGTCTCTTCTTAGAGCCATCCTTGTCCGTATATTCCAGCTCAAATCTCTCAGGCATCTGCATATCAAGCTGAATTGTACCGCACTGCCATGTTCTGCCGATAGAGTCCTCCAGGTGGAAGTCAATCTTAGGTCCGTAGAACGCGCCGTCTCCCTCGTTGATTACATAGGGAAGTCCCTTTTCGTCCAGCGCTTTTTTCAGACCCTCTGTAGCGATCTCCCATGCCTCGTCGCTTCCCATGCTGTTTTCAGGGCGGGTAGAAAGCTCTACATGGTATTTGAATCCAAACAGTTTGTAAACACTGTCAATCAAATCAATAACGCCTTTAATTTCACTTGTAATCTGATCCTCAGTCATAAAGATATGAGCATCATCCTGATTAAAGCAGCGAACACGCATCAGTCCGTGAAGAGCGCCGCTTTTCTCGTGCCTGTGCACAAGACCGATTTCCGCAACTCTCATAGGCAAATCTCTGTAGGAATGCAAATCCTGCTTGTAAACAAGCATACCACCGGGGCAGTTCATAGGCTTGATAGAATAATCCTCGCCGTCGATTTGTGTAGTGTACATATTATCTTTGTAGTGATCCCAGTGACCGCTTCTCTCCCACAGCTCTCTATTGAGAATGATAGGCGTAGAAATCTCCACATAGCCTGCTTTTTTGTGAATCTCTCTCCAATAATCAAGAAGAGTATTTTTTAAAACCATACCGTTAGGCAGAAAAAATGGGAATCCCGGGCCCTCATCTAAAAGAGCGAAAAGCTTCAATTCCTTGCCCAGTTTCCTATGGTCGCGTTTTTTTGCCTCCTCCATCATTGTCAGATAAGCCTCCAGCTCGGATGCCTTTGGATATGCCGTTCCGTAAATCCTGGAAAGCATTTTATTCTTTTCGCTGCCTCTCCAGTAGGCACCGGCCACAGAGGTAAGCTTAATTGCCTTTACATTCTTTGTGCTCATCAGGTGAGGACCCGCGCAAAGGTCGGTGAAGTCACCCTGCTTGTAGAAAGAAATAATTGCGTCCTCCGGCAAATCCTGAATCAGCTCAACCTTATAAGGTTCCTGTTTTTCTTTCATAAACTGAATTGCCTCTTCCCTTGGCAACTCAAAGCGCTCCAAAGCAATGTCCTCTTTGGCAATTTTTTTCATTTCTTTCTCAATCTCTTCCAGTTCCTCTGGCGTAAACGCCTTTTCCCTGTCAAAATCATAATAGAAGCCATCGTCAATTGACGGGCCTATAGCAAGCTTTGTATCGGGGTAAAGCCTCTTGATGGCCTGTGCCATCATATGGCTTGCCGTATGCCGGAAAGCTTTTCTTCCCGCTTCATCCTCAAAGGTGCAAATGCTCACCTCTGCGTCCCTGTCAACAATAAACCTTAAATCCCTGACCTCGCCGTCTACCATACCACAGCATGCATTTCTCGCAAGGCCCTCGCTGATTGCCTGTGCAATCTCATATACAGAAACCGGTTTGTCAAATTCCTTTACAACGCCATCTTTTAAAGCTACTTTAATCATACAAAATACTCCCTTCAATTTTTTATTTTTTAAACATCCGAAGGAAAGCGAAGGACCTATGCAATAAAAAAAGCCCCTATCACTTTTCCTGTCAGAAAAAGGGACGAGAGCATATCATTTTCCCGCGGTTCCACCCTAATTGTATAAAAACCACTCATTTAAAGACTGTAACGTAGTCAGGACGGGCTTGATTAGAGCCGCTCCGGGGTGGTCTTCATCATAAAGGCCTTAAAAGCGGTCACAGCCGGATTGCCATCCGCCGCCTTCTCTCTGAAAGTGCTCTTTAAAACTACTGTCCCCATCAACGCTTTTTTCTATATGCCAATCATTATAGCACATTGTTTTTTCCTGTCAATCGTTTTTCGGAAAAAAAACAAAATACAAGATATTGCACAGTCTGGAAAGTCTTTCTGATTCAACAAAATGTCTGTGCCAAATTGCCTGTTATAATACGAAAGTAAAACAATGCTTCGCCATAAAAAGGCTGTACAGCAGACGTAAACGCATGCCATACAGCCTTATGATTACCTTTTTACCCCATTATACAGCTATACTGTTCATCTCCATAAAAATCCTTCTACAGCCAAGGTATACAGCTGATGATTGCAGATACCATAACCGTACTGAGAGCCATCGCTGTTACGTTGCTCACAGTTCCATGTATGTAAGATGGTTTGAATTCATCCAGCCACTCCGCCAAAGGTGCGCCAATAACGCCGCCGATAATACTTGATACAAGGATAATAGGCATTGTTGCCCCATGTAACAGTATACAGGCCGGTGCGGTACAGACAACAGGAACATAGGTTGCATACCAGCCTTTTTCCTTATATTTGTTGGTGTACAGATATACGCCCAAACCGCCGCTGATAAACTGTGACAGAATAATGGCAGGCAGCATTCCTGCGCCGCCGGTCAGCAATGTGGGATTTAAGAGGCATTCCAACGTTACACCGACCAGTACAAATATGGCAACTACATCATTTCCATAAAACTGAGGCTCGGTCAAATCCGCAATCGTCCTTCTCAGTACCCAGGAAACACTGTAATAATCTATAGGTCTGTCATTTGTATTGTTGGTAGGCTTTACCTCCACCTTTTCCATCCACGGGAGTACATGGCACACAGCACCTGCTATGATGCCTGTAATTGCCATCGCCAAAACATTGTTGGTGGCACCCGGAATACCCAGATTTGCTGTCGCCTGTGAAATCCAATACGCTGCCGGCGTACAGATAGCCGCACCGATGACAGACGCTGTAATCAGGTTCTTCCAGCTGGGACCGTACATCAATACCATGGACGGCGGAACGCTGACCAAAACAATGAACGTCGGAATCCATGTACCACCTAAATCAAAGAGCCTTAAGTATCCGAAAAGATATTCCGTCAAAAGCAGGGAGATTACCTGGGATGCGAATACCCATGGCCAGATATGCGCACTGCCGTAGCAAATCTCAAAGCCTGCATATTTGGACTTGTGGATACTTAACTGCCACGCGACAACCGCACCGATTATCAAAAAGGCTGATGTCACGATGCCTGCATAAAACTCAGGCTCTGTCCAGTTAATCAAAAACCAGGATATGTGCCCTGACGGTGTATAGATTGATGAAACAATATTTTCATAGGAAGGAAGCACATTCATCGCCGGCAAAAACGTTAACAGGAAATAAAAACCAAAGCCAACCGCAATTGTCAGGGCGAGTCCTGCTAATGAGCCGTATTTTTGTTGATGATTATCAGATTCCATTGCAAGCCTCCTCTCTGTTATCTTTGCAATAACAGCTTATTTAAAGAATTCATATACAGGCGCATCCGGGTCAACAATGACATCATACTGGAGAGGATGCCTCATGCATACCAAATCTTTTCTTCTGACAACATTGGTCGGATATACAGAACCCTCAATGTTGCTGGTATCAATAGCGAGTGTTGCAATCTCTTCCTCGTCAGCGGACAAAATCTTCTCGCTTCTTGGGAACAGGAAGGTATCCGGCTGGAAAATACCGCTGCGGCCGATACAGTTATCGCCCTCAATGTAAGCGCCTGTCATATTGGCAAATGCCAGATAACAGTTGTTTTCGCCTGCACGTACTCTCCACAGATGCCAGTGCATTGTGCTGTAGCCCATAGGAATCGGATAGTTATGCCAGTTCTTTGTTCCCGCCAGGCCATAAGGCTTCGGTGCGTTAACCGCAGATGGGCAGCAAATCAAATCACAGCCGCGGATTGCAAGAAGACGTCCGCATTCAGGGAACATTGCATCATGACCTATCATAATACCGATACGGCCGATTGGCGTATTGAAATGGCAGAAGCCTAAATCGCCAGGGGTAGCCCATCCTTCATCCAGCTCGCAAAGATGCATCTTGCGGTATTTGCCGGCAAGTCCCTCAGGGCCGGTCAAAACAGCCGTATTATAGTATTTGTCTCCATCCTTCTCCACCATGCCCGCAACAATGTAGATATGGTGCTTCATGGAAATATCAATGAGCTTGTTTACGCTGTCTCCTGTTGCCTCCTCAGCCAGGGCCTTTGCCTGCGCCGCATCCACAAGACCGGTCAGCATAAGCTCTGGGAATACAATAAGCTCGCTGCCCTGTGCCGCAGCTTCCGCTGTTTTCGCTTTGATAATTGCAAGGTTAGCGGCTACATCGCCCTTTACTGCATTGACCTGTGCTACGGAAATATTGGAAACCTTTCCGGCAGGGATTGGGTCAAAGCCATAAAGCTTGTGGAAATCCAGAGGATTCCATAAATAGGTATTGTTGAGTATCTCCATATACTCCTTCGGGCGTCTTTCCAGCATTTTATTTCCGCCGTTTGCAAATTTCTTCGCCCTTGCCTTTTCAATGTCAACCTCACCGTACATAATCTTATCTGTGTCCACATAAGAATTGATGGTACCGTCAGGGTTAATCAAAACACTGCCGCCGGCAAACTCAACTGTTCTCTCAAGTCCCGTTCTGTTGCCCTCAAGAACGTAAACACCACTGTCAAAGGCTCTTGTCAGCCAGTAAGGAGCAGGCGTTTTCTCTGCCAGCCAGTTACTGATATGTACAATAATATCCGCGCCGCGCAGTCCGTCAATTCTCGCTGTCTCAATAAAGTGAATATCCATACAGATTAACATTGCGATATTGCCGATTGGCGTTTCAAATACCTGATGATCAACGTCGCCCTCTTTCGCCCATTTCGGCTCTGCTATGTATTGATGGGATTTCCTGTGAGTGCCGATAACGCCGTCAGGTCCAATCAATACTGCGGAGTTGTAATAAATATCTGTTTTCGGGTCTACCTCAGGCATGCCGACTACAATATAGCAGTCATATTTTTTAGCGATCTCTCCGAAACGATCTGTTGTCTCTCCCGGAATTGGTTCTACATAAGGCTTTACCTCCGCTCTGTTGTACCAGCAGTAGCCGGTTGTTGACATTTCCGGTGTGGTAATCAGTTTTGCGCCATTTTTTGCGGCCTCCTCAACGAGGGCAAGCTGTTCCGCAATGTTTTTTTCTTTTTCAAACATTTTTGGATCAACATTGATAGCCGCCACCTTGTACTTCATAAATTCAGGTTTTTTAGCACTGCCAACTTTAATTTCCATACGTAAAACCTCCTTTAACCAGATAACCCTTTATTGTTTACTATTTCATTATATCGTAATTTTCGCGGAGAAAGAATGTAAAATATTCACATGTTCCCCCCAAAAATGTTAGATTTTTTTGTGTTTTTTATTTGCTGTGCGAAGTATTTTATTGTATAATGAAGGTATCTTTTTTATACTCCTGCCGTTATGTACAAAGGCTTTATTAAGGGAGGGATGCCTATGTATAACCTTCTTGTCGTCGACGATAAAGACGTTTTCTTCAGAACAATCACAAGAATGCCCTATTTTAAAAACAATCCAGATAAATTTCAGATCAAATACCATGCAAAAAACGGTATTGAGGCTCTTCAATGTCTGGAAAACGGGGATGTCGATATCGTTTTGACAGATATCCGCATGCCGCTGATGAACGGTATTGAGTTATTGAAGGGGATAAACGAAAAAAATCTATGCAAATGCACTATCCTCTTAAGTGAATATGCTGATTTTTCCTATGCAAAGGAGGGAATCATAAACGGTGCCTTTGACTATATTGTAAAACCGGTTGATGACAAGATACTAAAAGGCACCTTTGACCGCGCCTACAGCTATCTGCAAGACTTAAGCAGTGACGGCAATTTTTTATTCAGCAGCATTGACAGACTGGCGGAATGCATCATGTCCGGCGGCGATACTGTTTTCCTGTCAATTTTACAAACTATTATTGACTCCATAAAGCAAAACAGCAAATCTCTCTCCGATATGCTGCTCACAACAAACAAATCCCTGCAAAGGCTGCAAAAGCAAATTACCATTCAGTATTCCTATATCACGAATTATTTGCCGTTAAACCGTATTTGCTCCTATGACGGCTTTATCCATGACGAAAATGAGTGTATCACCCTTTTCCATACCAAAATATTATATCTGCGCAACCGTCTCAAAAAATTTCATGTTGCCTCTACCCATCCACTAATTCAAAATATTTGGTCTTATACCATTCATAATATTGAAACACCCTGTACACTTCAGACTGTCGCAGAGCTATTTTATGTAAATAGGAATTATCTCAGCACACTGTTTAAAAAGGAAACAGGCATTTATTATAAAAATTTTGTCATTGATTTAAAAATTGACAGGGCCAAAATGCTCTTATCCTACACAGATTTAAAAATCAGCGACATTGCCGAAAAGCTGCATTTTTCTGATGCCGAGTATTTCAGCAAGCTCTTTAAAAAGCAGACCGGTTTTATTCCCAGCGATTTCTGCTGGGACAAATACCTGCGGAACAAAAAAATAACAGGCTGACCGAAAAGCGTATAGCCTGTTATTTTTTTCCTTTCTTTCTCTTTTACAGCCGCAAAAAGTTATGCCTTTTTTCTGCAAAGAAAAAGAATATCCTACTGCATTTCTTTGTTTTCCAAAGTCCTTACTCTGTTTTCCAGCTCCTCAAGCCTTTCCCTCTGCTTTTGATAAAGTCTGACCGGTATTGCCAGCAAAAAAGCAATTGTGACCGCCGCAAGGTAAAAATGGCGGCGCATATCAAAAATTATGGTACCACCGCAAAAGAAAAATAACATCTCCAGTAATAGGCATAGGGCAAATGTTTTCAAAAACTCTTTCATAAGCATCCTCCGCTCCTTGATAAACAGTATCTATCCTCCGCACGCCGCGCACTCTATAAAATACGGCGAAACATCATATTGTACTGTACACCGGGTGCATTTATGCCACACGCCTTCAGCCCCCCGGAAGTTCCCGTTTCCTGATAGATTGCATTTTCAATAAAATTTGAATATAGGGCGGGATACTTTCGTATGCATTCAATCTGATGCTTTTCATTGATGCGAAACAGAATTTCATCCCGTATGACATGGTGATCCTCGCCACGGACAGTAACCAGCCCACCCGGGCCGTCAAAGCTTATACTGCCGGACTCCAGAGCACTTATAACCGCTTCCGTTTCCGTTGTCCCCGCCATCTCGACCGCTTTTTTATAAAGATAAACAGAGGAATAGGCCGTCTCCGCATCAAATTCGACATAGGGAACCTCGTTCCTGGAGTATTTCGTGTGGAGTTTCTGTGTAAATTCTCTGGCAGACGGTGTCGTCAGCTCCTCCACATAGGAACTCATAAAATAAGTCTGGTTCATAATGGGAGGCTCATTGAGCTTATGAAGATACGATAGCCCGATACCGATGGAGGAAACCACAGGAATTTTCATTCCTCTCTCATACCAGCGTCTGTAAAAAGAATTCTGGCTTTTGCTGACACAAAAGGATATGAGAATATCAGGCTTCACATTTCTGATGTTTTCGATGGTAACATCAAAATCCGACTTTGAAACCGAAAAGTATTCAACCCCTGAAACAACCCCGCCCTTTTTCTCAATATAATCCTTTGCACATTCTCCGGTCAAAACACCGTAATTATAATCCGCCGCAATAATATAGCACTTTTTCCCATACCTCTCAAAAAGATAATCAAGCATGGGGTACATATTCTGCTCCGGCACTGCTGAGATACAAAAAGTGTAATGGTCAGCTACACCGCCTTCATACAGCGCATTAAAAAAATAAGGAATTTTCGCCTTGCTGACAACTTTTCTTATCTCCTCCCTCGCAGAGGAAAGCTGCCCTCCCATAAGCACGTCAACGCGCTCTATTTCCGTGAGTTCCCATGTCATTTTTGCCACCTGTGAGACATCGGAATCAAAATTTTTAAATTTTAGCTGCACCTGCTTGCCTAAAATGCCGCCAGAGGCGTTTATCTCTTCAACCGCCAGCTCATATGCATGCTTGCGGCAGGGTGCAATCCCTGAATAGCTTCCGGTATACGCTCCAAGTACGCCGATGGTAATCTTGTTCTTTTTGTCATTGCTAATCTGAATTTCCCTTTTAAGCGGTATAATGATTTCCTTTGGAAATTTTACAGTGACAATGCAGCCCTTGTTTTCCCGCCCAAAAATTTCTACACTTCCGTCAAGCCTCTCCGCAATTTTTTTGACCATGGCCAATCCAATACCATATCCGTCATAATCCGTATCCCCATGGGCACGTTCAAAAATATCAAATATTTTTGAGGCGTATTTCATATCGAATCCTATGCCATTATCCTCAAAGCAATAGTCCATTGTCTGTTCTCCCTCATGGACATATACTTTGATTTGCGCATTTTCGACATTTTGTGTAAATTTGATACTGTTTGAGAGTATGTTAAATATCATCTGTTTCAGCAAAAACCTGTCACCAATCATATTAGGCAGCCTCTCAACGTCAATGGAAACCTTTCTGTCGGGAAGCATTTTCGTAAGACTTGCAAAACACTCGCTAATCAGAGCGTTTAGCCTGATAACTTCACTGTTCAATACAGTATTGTTGGTAACGGAGTATTTCATAAAAAGCTTTATCATTTCCATAGCACTGCTTGAGGTCTGCCGAATGGAACGCAAATCCTCCCTGGATTGGGGAAGCATGAAGTCCCCGCTGTCCTCCTCAATGAAAGCCGCATAAAGGTCAATTTCCCTCAGCGGCGCCCTAAGCTCATGGGACACCATATAGAAGTACTCCTCCACATCCCTGTATATCTGCCTGATTTGGTTATTCTCGTTTCTTTGCAGCTCAGCAATCTTTTCCTTTAAATCCTCAATTTCCTGCAATAAGGAAATATTACTTTGCGGTATCTCTTTTTTCTCCATGGCCCCTCCGTGATAATAACAAAAAAGTTAAAAGCACACTTGATATATATCATCATACCATAAAATAAAAATCGGATACAAGCATTACCGCTTAGAAACAAAATGTATTCCATTACAGCACAAGGGCCGCGCACGTATCTGTCTTTATGCGGCGCGGCTCTCCCCAATCTGTTGACGGTATCTGTTTAAGACGCCGTCTTTTTAACCCCGCTTTTTTCCTTCACACTTCCGCTTTTTTGTATTTTTGGTGAATCTTTGTCCCTTTTATTTTCCTTCCCTTCTATATACCTTTCATCTGAAAAACCAGTCAGATAATCCAGGCTTACTTCAAACACTGAAGCCAATTTTTTCAGCGTTTCAATATTGGGCTGGTTCCTGCCATTTTCATAATTGGATATGGCAGAACAGCCAAAATTCAGTTTACGAGCCAAATGCCACTGCGTCATCCCCTTTTCCAGTCTTAATTCCCTGATTCTCTGCTCCATAATGCCCATACAGCTTCCCTGCCTTTCTCATTCCTATGTCTGTCTAAACTTTAAATCCCGGCGGAGAAGCGGTTCAGAAAAACGGCTTATCATTCTCTATCTCTCCCCGCAGCAGTTCATCTACGCTGCAGCAAAAATAATCTGCAATCATAACCAGCATTTCTGCCCGCGGCTTGCTGATGCCGTTTTCCCATTTGGCTATGGCCTGCTGACTGACTCCCAGTATTTTTCCCAACTGTGCCTGCGTTATATTTTTCTTTCTCCGCATTACTTTCAGCTGCTTCAAATTCTCCACCTGCTCCCGTCCCTGTGATTACTACTACTTTTCGTTGTTATAACCAGTATATAACTACCAATTGTCGTTGTAAATACTATTTCTCAAATTTTTTATTTACTAATACAACTGGGGGTAGTATATTGTAAGAAAGGAGATGATTTCATGTTTAGTGATAATTTAAAAGCTCTGCGTGCAAGAAAGGGCCTGTCACAGGCAGAATTAGCCAGAAGGCTTACCGTCAGCCAGCAGACAGTAGCAAAATGGGAGACAAACAAATCTACGCCAAACCCCTCAACCATTCTCAAATTAGCAGAAATATTTGGTGTATCCACAGATGAGATTTTGGGAAACGAAATAGAAAAAGATGTCAAAAACGATAAAATCTATACACTTCAAAGAGCGGCTGACAAAGGCATGACAGAATCTGAACTGGAGGATATTCTAAGCTACGCAAAATTCCGGTATCCTGAAAGATTTAAAAAGGATTGATTTTATGTCAATTGACAGCGCCCGACGCCAATATATTTCAGAGATTGTTTATAAAATTATAAAAATGCTGGACATCCGCAGTTATCCCATTGACATCGCCTGCCTTATCAAACATCTGGACAGGCTGAACTTTGACATCACTTTGGACACTTATCAGAGCTTTGCCGCTTTCCGCGGTATTTCCATAGAGGAATGCATACAGTTGTTCAAATCGAAAGACGCCGCTACCGCCTACATTCGGGAAAATGATTTCTATATTATTTTTCTCAATACAGCTGAAAAAAACAAGGGAAGACTGCATTGGACCCTTGCCCACGAATTGGGTCACATACTGCTCGGTCACTATAAAATTATAAAACCAACCCTGCTGCAAAGAAAGCATATATCGCAGGAAAGCTATCAGATTTTGGAAAAAGAGGCTGATTTTTTTGCCAAAAGCCTTCTCTGCCACCCTTATGTCCTGTCTCAATGCGGTACGCAAAATCCCTACCTCATAAAAAAGACATGCCGCATTTCAACAGCAGCGGCCAAAAACAGGGTATCAGAGATAAAGCAAATTCGTCTTTCGGGCAAAAAACCTTTACTGTCCGATTTCTGGCTGATAAAGCAATTTCATGATTTCGCCTATAAACGCCATTGCAGTTTATGCGGCAGTTATTTTATTTCTCAAAATGCAAACTTTTGTCCTGTATGCGGCAATCCGTCTCTGCGCTGGGACGGTACAGACGCAGAAGAGCCAAATGAACGGATACAGGATGAATCTGTCTTTTGCGCCGGATGCGGCCATATGCTTCACAAAAATGATAATTTCTGTCCAAGCTGCGGAGCGGAACAAATACAAAAAGAAAACACTTTATCCGCCCCGAAACAGTACCTCCTGAAGCGAAGAGACGATCTCTATCTGCAATTCGGGTATAAGGCCAATGACAACCTGGCAGGGGTTATGGGGCACTTTACTGTATTGGAATACAACAGTATATTTCTTCTCGTCTGTGATACCAGCAGCACCGCAAACGAGCTTTGCAGAAATAAAAAAGAGGCGGAACGCTGTATGGGCATTCCCTCCTCAAAGATAAGCTGTATCACTGCTGATGAATTACTGTCAGAGATAAAAGATAAATTTTTGCCATAAGTCACATAACATATCACGCATTTTACGGCGTGCCGGCCCGGCAGAAAGCGAAACCTTTAGGTCTCTGTTTCAAAACCTCGTATAATAGTCTATAGAAAAACAGCAAAGAAAGCTTGATTTATCAAGCTTTCTTTGCATAATAGAATGACATTGCCGTATTCATTTCCGTCTAAACACATTATATACAATTTCCCGAAAAGGATTTGGTCTCTCCAATTATAAAGAGAGGGCAGCTCTGGACAACGCCCTACATTTGAAAAGACTCATTGTCAGTCCGGCATAGCTTTTCCGCCTTTCCCGCTAAACCATACGGTTAATTTCCTTTTTCAGACGGCTGATGATTTTCTTCTCCAGTCTGGAAATATAGGACTGAGAAATTCCCAGCATATCCGCAACCTCCTTTTGTGTTTTTTCGTCGCCGTCTGTATTTATACCAAAGCGAAGCTGTACAATCTTTTTTTCCCTTCCCGAAAGCTTATCCATGGCCTTTTGCAGCAAATCCCTGTCCACCTCATCCTCAATATCCTTATAAATCACATCTACATCTGTGCCAAGAATGTCGGACAGAAGAAGCTCATTTCCCTCCCAGTCCACATTGAGGGGTTCGTCAATGGATACCTCCGTTTTTGTCTTGCTGTTTCTTCTCAGATACATGAGTATCTCATTTTCAATACAGCGTGAGGCATAGGTTGCAAGCTTGATATTTTTATCCGTCTTAAAGGTATTAATGGCCTTGATAAGACCGATAGTTCCAATTGAAATCAGGTCCTCCACATTGACGCCGGTATTCTCAAATTTTCTGGCAATATAGACAACCAGTCTGAGATTGCGCTCAATGAGTATGGATTTCACCTTGATATCCTCCTCACCGCCGAGTCTTCCCAATAACAGTGCCTCCTCCTCCTGATTCAGAGGCGGCGGGAAAACATCACTTCCCCCGATATAGTAAACCTCTTCAAATTTTTTCCTCTTTATTTTTTGAATCAGGACTCTGATATCATACTTCACATTAAACCAAAACAGTTTCAGCCAAGCCATTGTAATGTCCTCCTTATACCTCAAATATATCTGTATTAATCAAGGCGTGATAGCCCTTATTTGTACTGAGTTCATTGTTATAAATTCCAATCATTATTTCCTCAACAGTTTTATCCTTTCTGCCGTCTATGTAAAAATCCGCTTTATCTGCCTGAAAACCGAAGAGCATGCCGTTTTGAGCACCCAGTGAGGAAAAGGGTATCATTCTTATCTTTTGATAAAAACCCGTTTTGCACAGCTCTTCCAGCAAGTTCGTTCCCTTTTCCACCCGTTCCTTATAAAACAGTATTTTTACCTCGGGCGGGAAAAATTCCTTGATTGCTGTAAATTCCGCAACCAAAACCGGTTTTTTTGTCAAAGGGTCATAGAGGGAGCTGCCCGTGTCCATGAGCGCTGTCACAGTTATATCAATCCCGTCATAATAGATTGTCGCATCACAGAACTTTTTTTTGTTCGTAATATTTACATTTATCCATCCTGTTCCCAGCTTTAAGGCAATATAAATAAATGCCGTTGCCGCAAGAAGCACCTTAAAGCTGAAATTTCCCACCGACAGGTGCAGCATATTTCCCATAAAGGACGAAATATTCGTAAAGTAAAAAATAGCGATCCCCGCGCCGCCCACTGCAAAAGCGGACACATGGGCAAAAAACAGGAGCTTTAAAAGTTCCCTTATTCCTTTTGGCCGAAACGCCGCCTTCAGCGATACGGCCAATATGAAAAGCGCTCCAAAAAAGTTATAGTACCTATGTAATAAAGGAAAAAACAGCAGAGTACAATATAACACCGATGCAAGCAGGCTCCCTGCCACCAGTCTCCAAAAGGATACTCTGTTTTTGACCAGACGGGACACAATCCACAGTATAAAAAAATCCATGAAAAAGTTAATGAAAAATACCACATCAGCATATATTTTTACCTGCAACCAATATGCCCCCCATACCTTCTCTTTACTAGGTTCATTATAATGATAAGGCTGTACGAATTTTGTAAATTAATCTGAATTTTTTAAAAAAAGATGTGACAACTTATTCTATTTATTTCAGGCAGCAACTGGTGTGATACCGAAAACAGAAAAAAGGGCATAAAAAAAGACTGGTTTTTCAGTTAAAACCAGTCCGTTGCTTTTTTTATTTTTTGCCGCCCCGCAGTTCCTGCCTGTTCTCAAAAATGATATCCAGAGTCTCGTTAAAAAAATTCTCCGTATGTACATTTTCCTGATGGATAATATCCATCATCTCCTTCAGTCTTTTTTCTGCCAAGGCCAATACCTCGTCTGCATACTCATTTGCACCAAGACGCATCTCTTTTGACGTCTTCTTACTGTTTTCAATAATCGCCGCCGCCTGTTCATAAGCCATTTTTGTTACTTCATTTTCATCCACCATTTTGCTCAGGCGTTCCTCAGCATTCTTTATTATCTCATCAGCCTCTTTCTGAGCGTCGATCAAAATTTTATTTCTCTCCTCAATCACCCATTTGGACTGTTTTATTTCATTTGGAAGCCTCATTCTGATTTCTGTAATAATATCATACAGCTCTTCTTTATCAACTGTAACTTTATTGGAAAAAGGAACGGCCCTGCTTTGGTCCAGAACAGCCTCCAATTCATCTAACAACTGCAATACAGTTTCCATATTCCAATCCCTCATTTCTTAAATTTATCAGCGATTACCTCTACCATTTCCTCCGGTACCATAAAAGCAAAATCCCCGCCAAAGGTAGCTACCTCTTTTACTGCACTGGAACTCAAAAGAAGGCGGGTTGGATCGGCAGATATAAATAATGTCTCTATTTCCGGGTTTAAGCTTTTATTCACCAGAGCCATCTGAAACTCCGGCTCAAAATCAGATACATACCTCAGGCCGCGTATAATTGCCCTTGCACCAACCTGCGCCGCAAAATCTACTGTCAGTCCCTGGAAAGAAGCAACCTCAACATTGGGGATATCCCTTGTGATAAGACGCAGATGCTCCATTCTTTCCTCCACAGTAAAAAGGGCTTTCTTATTGGGATTTTCAATAACACTCACAACAAGTCTGTCTACAACCTTAGCTGCTCTTTCTATAATATCCACATGTCCCCTGGTAACCGGATCAAAGCTACCGGGATAAATACCCTTTAACATTTCATACCCCCGCTGTTAAAAATGTCATTGTTGTCGTTTTGTAATCTTTTTCCCTCACAGCCGTAAGCCCCTCAACTTCCGTCAAGCCCAGCTTGGAAGAACGCTCAACAACAATATATCCATCCGCCTTCAATAAATCCGCTTTCACAATTGCCTTTAACACCGGCACAGTGATACCGCTTTCATAGGGCGGATCCAAAAAAATAATATCAAACCTGTTCTTGCCGGCGCCGAGTTTTTCAATGGCCTGAAATATATCCATTTTTAAAACAACAGCCCTTGCATCAAGCTTGGTAAATTTCAGATTTTCCTCAATAATGTTTCTGCAGATTTCACTGGAGTCAACAAAAACTGCTTTTTGCGCCCCTCTGCTCAGCGCTTCTATTCCTATTGCCCCGGAACCGCTGAACAAATCAAGAAACTCGCATTCATATAAATCGGGCGCCATTATGTTAAAAAGTGATTCCTTTATTTTATCCGTCGTAGGCCGTGTGGAAAGTCCCTCAGGCGCTTTCAGCTTATGACCTCTGGCCTGTCCCGAAATGACACGCATGGTATATCCTCCAAAGCAAAAACTGTTTCTTCCGCCGCGCCGTAAGAACATAGGCATCATCTGAAAATCAGCTGACGTCCTTCCTTTTCCTAACTGTGTAAAACGACAGAATATTACAATTAAAATAAACTATTTAGAGTATAGCAAAAAGGTTTATAAAACACAAGAACAAAACTGTTTTTTTGTGGATATCTACATACATCGGCCATATAGACAGAAATTAAAAACATTTTTACTTTTCCTGTGAGAAGGAATAAAAACCGTTCAGCCCCGAAACGCTGCCGGTTTTTATTCTATTGCTTCATTATTTTCTTAAATATTAATGCTCTGCGTGTTAAAACGATGCTCCAGCTCTTCATTTAAAAGGGAATGTTCCTCTTTTTCCAGCTTCATGTCATTTGTTACCAGATCTTGTGCCGCCCTCTGTGCTTCCTTCAAAATGTCTATATCCCTGTATAAATTTGCTATTTTCATCTCAGGAAGTCCATGCTGTCTGGTTCCAAAAAATTCCCCCGGCCCGCGAAGCTTCAGATCCATTTCAGAGATAACAAAACCATCCCCTGAATTTTGCATTACCTTCATGCGCTCTCTGGATACTTCATTCTTCACATCACAGACAAGAATACAGTAGGACTGAACCGCTCCCCTTCCAACTCTGCCCCGAAGCTGATGCAGCTGGGCAAGACCAAAGCGCTCCGCATTTTCAATGAGCATCACTGTGGCATTGGGCACATTAATACCTACTTCAATAACCGTTGTAGAAATGAGAATGTCAATACTTCCCTCTACAAAGCGTCTCATAATATCCCGTTTCTCTTCAGGCTTCATTTTACCGTGCAGACACTCAACTGCAAGACACTTAAAAGCATTCTCCTTAACCTGACTCGTATAGGCGGTAACTGCCTGTATATCATTTTTTTCCGATTCCTCTATCATAGGGCATATAATATACGCCTGTCTGCCCTGAGCAATCTCCTTTTTGATAAACGTATATATCCTCTCATGATAAGAGGGCGGTACTGCAAAGGTCTCTATTTTCTGCCTCCCCGGCGGCAGCTCATTGATAATGGAAATATCCAGGTCGCCGTAAAGGATTAGAGCCAACGTGCGCGGTATTGGTGTAGCAGTCATAACAAGCACATGAGGATTGTCCCCCTTTTCCGACAGAGTCCCCCTCTGCCTCACTCCAAAACGGTGCTGTTCGTCCGTTATCACCATGCCAAGCCGCTTAAATGTAACGCTTTTTTGTATTACCGCATGGGTGCCAATCACCATCTGCGCTTCTCCCGAGCAGATGTCACAGAGCACGTCCGTTTTCTCCTTTTTCTTCATAGAACCGTTAAGCAGTACCGTTTTTATGCCAAAGGGCTCCAGTATCTGCCGGAAGCTCTCATAATGCTGGGCCGCCAAAACCTCCGTAGGCGCCATCATTGTCGCCTGATAGCCATTTTTGATTGCCACAAAGGCGGAAACCATGGCGACCGCCGTTTTGCCGCTGCCAACATCCCCCTGTATCAATCGGTTCATCACTCTGCCGCTTTTGATATCCTCCAGTACCTCTGCCACAACGTGGCTCTGTGCCTTTGTCAGAGTAAAGGGGAAAGTATCTATCAGCTCCTTACTGTAGCCGCTGTCAGTCATAACAGCTCCTTTTTTACCGTCATTGAGCACAGCTTTGATTTTTAGAAGCGTTACCTGCAGCATAAAAAGCTCCTCAAAAACCAAACGTCTTCTGGCAATAAAAAAGCTCTCATTGTCCATAGGGAAATGTATATTCTGAACGGCAAAATTCCTGTCGCACAAATTATAGCTTCTTCTGATAGTCTTTGGTATAAAATCAAGAAGTTGGTTGCTGATTTTTCCAAGCGTAGACTTGATAAGCCCTCTCCATACTTTTTGTGACAAACCGTTGGTAGAGGAATAGACGGGTATTATCCTTCCGCCGCTTAAAAGTTCACCCTCTGTAATCTTTTCATACTCAGGCGACTGTATTTCTTTTTTATTATATTTCGCACCAAACTTGCCGCAAAAAAGATATTCCGTCCCCTCCACGATTACCTTTTTCATATAGGGCTGGTTATACCAAACAACAGAAACAGAACCTGTTTCATCCGCTACCTTCGCACGAGTGATAACCATACTTTTGATACGGATATTTTCCGGCGCCTTTTCTACCCTGCCCCGAAATGTATTGTCCTCATTGACAGCCAAATCTTTAATCTTTTTTATATCGCTGCGGTCATCATAGTCTCTTGGAAAATGCTCAATAAGGTCTCTGACGGTTTCAATACCCAGACTATGCAGTTTTTTTACCCTGACTTCTCCGATATTCTGGATAGTTGATACACTGTCCTGAAGCTGCATTATTCTGATCCTCCCAACCTTTACAGGAAAACAACAGGCTGCCGACATAGGCGGCAGCCCGGTTCACACACTTTAGGCCGCTGTTTGAAAGCGCCCTTATACATTATTCTACGGAAATTATATAATAGTAGAGCGGCTGATTTCCGCACTTTACTTCCACTTCACACTCCGGAAAGCTTTCCTCAATATACGCTTTGATGCCGTCCGCGTCCGCCTGGCTTACATCGCTGCCGTAATAAATGGATACCATGTCGTTATCCTCTGACACCGCCTTGTCTATAAGCGCCTTTGTCCCCTCTGCAATGTCCTTTGCCACAACGGCAATTTTTCCGTCAAGCATACCAAGTATATCACCTGTCAAAATGGATTTATCCTCATACTGAGAGTCTCTTACAGCATATGTAACCATAGCTGTTTGAACGCCGTCAATTGCCTCCCTCATGCTTTCAACGGCCTCCTCCATGTCACCGTTTCCCTCAAAGCTGAACATGGCGGCAATACCCTCAGGTATGGATGTGGTTGGTACAACAAATATTTTTTTATTCTCACAGAGCTTTGCAGCCTGATCGGCAGCCAGAATAATATTTTTATTATTAGGCAGTATCACAATATTTTTAGCGTTAATTTTCTCAATGGCCTGTAAAATATCCTCCGTGCTGGGGTTCATTGTCTGTCCCCCCTCAATAATCACGTCGACGCCAAGGTTATCGAAAATTTCAGATAAGCCGCTGCCCATAGAGATAGAAATAAAGCCCGTTTCCTTTTCCGCTTCCGCATCCTTCTTTTTCGGCTTTGTATCCGCTTTTAAAGCCGAACGCTCAGAGGAAAAATCAATTCTGTTGGTGTGCTGTTCCCTCATGTTATCTATTTTCAGGCCGCTGAGGCTGCCTACAGAAAGTGCCTTTTCAATAGCCAGACCGGGATGATCGGTATGAACATGAACCTTGATAATATCATCATCCTCCACAACAACAATGGAATCTCCGATTGTACCCAGATAGGATTTCAGCTTTTTTGAGACTGCTTCATCCGCTTTTGCTGTATTGATAAAAAATTCCGTGCAGTAGCCAAAGGTTATGGATTCATTCTCCACCGAAGCCAAAGCAGAATAATCGGTTGATGCCGTCTTCGCCGGCTCATCCACCTTAACCTCATTCTCATTATTGATATTGCTGTATGCACCCTCTAAAATACAGATAAGGCCCTTGCCGCCTGCATCCACAACATCCGCCTGCTTCAGTACCGGAAGCATTTCCTTTGTCTGCAAAAGCATCTCACGGGCGTCCGCAATGATGCGGGATAAAAATTCTTCAATATCCTCTGTCTCCTCACAGCACTTCTCCGCGCTCTCGGCACAGGCTCTGGCTACTGTAAGGATCGTTCCCTCTTTAGGCTTCATAACCGCCTTATAAGCAGTTTCCACTGCCTTTTGGGCCGCTCTTGCCAAATCCTTTGTATTTATTTCCTCCAGCCCGTCGATTCCCTTGGAAAAGCCTCTGAAAAGCTGTGACAAAATAACGCCGGAATTTCCCCTCGCTCCTCTCAGAGAACCGCTTGCGGCAAGCTTTGATATCTCCCCGCAATCAAGAGAACTGCTTTTTTCGACCTCTCTTGCCGCCGCCAAAGCCGTCAGAGACATGTTCGTACCGGTATCTCCGTCAGGAACAGGAAAAACATTCAGACTGTCTACCATCTGCTTATTTGCATTGAGCTCATTGGCCCCCGCTATTATCATTTTTTTCAGCAATAACCCATTTATACTCTTTAACGCCACTGGTACTTCCTCCTTAACCGTCAACTCTGACACCCTCTACAAAGATGTTGATATTTTCTACTTCAAGTCCTAATGAATCCTCAATTTTATACTTCACAGTAGAGATAATATTGTCGGCTATAGCGGAAATGTTGGTGCCGTATTCTACAATAATATGGAAATCCAGATTAATTTTGTTCTCATTGACAGTTATTTTGATTCCTTTTGTCAGAGATTCCTTTTTTAAAAGCTGAACCAAACCGTCCTTCACATTTTTAGCGGCCATACCCACAATACCGTAGCAATCCATGGCCGCCATGCCTGCAATACGGGCGATTACTTCGTTCTCTATGGTAATAACACCAAATTCATTTTCAAGTTTCGCTGGCATAATAACCCTCCTAAACGATAATTTTTAATGGTCTTTTAGAATATTACCCCTAATTGGCTAAAAGTACAATATCAAATGAAGAAAGTCCTTCGTTCATTGGATAAACAATTCAAAGACTATAAAATTTCTATATTATTATATCATAGATTAGATGGAAATACACAATTATTATCGTAAAATTTAAGCGTAACCCACCAAATCCTTCGGTTTGGAGGTTGAGAACAAGTGCTGCTGCAAAATTTTTTTTCGGCGGATATGTAAGAAAAAAAGTGAAAATCAAGAAAAAGCAGAATAAAAGACTGGTTTTTTTTCGGATATTGCATTATAATATTTAATTAATGTTATTAAGTACCTTCGTCTTTGTAAGCGGAGGTACTTAATAATGTTGTTCAGTGGGGGAGGTTTATGCTCTCACCGAACAGCAAGGCATCATAAGATGCCGTCGGTTATGAATAAATTTGCTTTGCAAATTTATGAAAAGTCATAACTGTCAAAAAGAAATCAGAAAAAAGACAAGAATAATCATTATTATTCTTGCAAAATGGGAATATTTCTGATAGAATATTTTTGTTGTGTTCACGCAAAGAAATAAGGAGGTGCATTCATAATGGCAAAGTGTGAAATTTGTGAGAAAAGCCAGCGTACAGGCCACAGAATCAGTATTAACCGTAGCCAGGTTAGTAGACGTGCAAATAGAAAATGGAAACCTAATGTAAAAAAGGTTAAAATTGTTGACAATGGCACTGTAAAATCTATTTATATCTGCACAAGATGTTTGCGTGCAAATAAAGTAACCCGTGCTATCTGATAAAAAATAAAGCTTCCGGACACAAAATGTGTTGGAAGCTTTTATTTTTTTGTTTTCAGCATCTGTTAAAAAGCAGGAGACAGCCAATCACAACCAATACGGCCGCCGCCAAAAAACCCCAGCAGGGTATAAAAATTACAATCAGCATTCCCGTACCAACCGAGCATAAAATAAGCCCCAATACCCTTTTTAACATGTCCTTCCCCTGCCTTATTTTCTTTTTCCTCTATTCTATGCCAAAGGTTTCGAAAACGTTCCATTCTAAAGGAAAAGGCAAGAGAGTTATCCTTTCAAAACAATTTTCATAAATATTTAAAAACAAATTTATTTTAATCCGGTCTGGTTTTCCAGATATTTTGGTTTACATCTGCGGAAAATTTTATTTTCCGCCTGGGTCAAGGGTGAAACCCTTGTGGAGGTTTGGAGGCAAAGCCTCCAAAAGACTTTGTCTAAAAACCTATACTTTTCTCCTGTTTCCAAAATATTAAAACCAGTTATTTTTCTTAAAATAATATACGCTTCCCAATACTATCAAAAGGCTTGCAGCAACTACCGCAGGATACATGAAATGCCAGTTATATTCCGGCATATCAAGGTTCATGCCATACCACCCCACAATAACGTTCAGCGGTACGGATATAGCCGTTATGACAGTAAAGAGCTTCATTGTGGTATTGAGACTTATATCCACCTCTGCCTGATAGGCCTCCCTCACTTGGGTTACATAATCCCTTAAATTCAACACATTGTGGTACAGCCGGTCGATACGCCCCTCCAAAACTTTAAAATAGCGCAGTGTCTTTTTGTCAAATATCCTGTTGTCGTTTTCCTGTACATCATCCAGCACATCCAGGAATTGCTCGTAATACCGCTTTAAAATCATAAGCCTTTTTCTGAGGGATATAATCTCCTTCACACAGTCCTGTTTTTTTGTGGTAATCAGTGCCTTTTCCAAGGACATAATTTCCTTTTCAATACTGTCAAAAATTCCGGTATCCCCCACCGTCAGCTTATTACAGAAATTATAGATCAGGCGGTTGAAGGTAATGTTTTCATATTTATTGATACTGCAGCCTTCGATAATATTCTTTACCCGTTCAATATCCTCACAAAAAAACAGCGCAAGCCTTTTTTTCAAGTACAGCAGCACTCTTTTTTGACTCACATACAGGTCCTCATAGTTTAATACATTCAGACTAACCAGATCATATCCATCCAGGCTCTCGTATTTTGCCGCTTTATTCGTAATCTCACCCTCAAAAAGGTATTCTGGAATATCAAACTTCCGGCATATCTCTCCAATATCTTCCAGCGTAAAAATGCCGATATAGGCATCCTCCAGCTCCTCAGTCTTTCCCTCTATGTCACCCAAAAGATACATTTTATTATCGCTGATTTTATAAAACATTTTCTTCACCTCCGGCCCATTTTTACTGCTCAAACAAACTTATTCTATCCATATCGCAACATAAATAACAGTCTAAATATTAACTGTTATAATTGCAATTAAATTCGTGTTAAATACATAAAAACCCCCGGGTGCAATAATATCTGCTTTTTCTGCACCCGGGGTTTTCAATACTGCCTGTAAGAGCAGCAGCTCTATTCTTCTATTTAAAATTTACTTAGATGCCTTTACCTTTATCCACAGCTCGGAGAGCTTCTGCTTCAATACCTCATTATCCTGAAATACTTCGTTCTTATCGTTGTCCAGTTTCGGAAGGTATGCTTCATTACCGGCAAAAAGACCATCCTCCGCTGTCATGTCGGCCAATACATCCCTGTTGGAGGAGGCGTAGCCTACTGTAGCCGAATTGTCATAGGATGCATCATAGGTCAATACATAATTGATAAACTCATGCGCCAAAAGCGGATTTTCCGCATTAGCCGGAATTACCATGGCATCGCTCCAGATATTTGTTCCCTCATCAGGCATAAAATAGCTCATATCCTCATTCTCGGAAAGGATTGTAGCAGCGTCTCCGCTGTATACAACTGCAATATCCTTCTGCCCGTTCATCATGTTGTCAATAACCTCATCTGTCACGTAGGAGGGCTCCATGGTATCGTTGAGCTCTCTGAGCCATTCATAGGCAGCATTAATTTCATCCTCTTTTTCTGTGTTCATGGAATAGCCAAGAGCCTTAAAGGCAACCATAAAGGAGTCCCTCTCGGAGTCATACATATAAATTTTCCCTTTGTAATCCGTATTCTTTAATATATTGAAGCCTTCCCTCTCAATGAGATCCTTCGGTACATTGTTATGGTTATAAACAAGTCCCACAGAGCCCCAGAAGTAAGGAACTGAATACGTATTGTCGGGATCATAGGGCAGACTCTTCACCTCATCCGCCAGATTTTCCATGTTCGGAATAAGGGATTTGTCAAGCTCCATAAGCGCTTTGTCCCTGATAAGCCTTTCAATCATATAATCGCTGGGTACCAGCACATCATAGGAATCACCGCTTTGCAGCTTCGTATACATCATCTCGTTGGAATCAAAATACTCCACAATAACCTTTACACCGAATTCATCCTGGAAATTTTGAATCAGGTCTTCACCCATATATTCTCCCCAATTATAGAGCTTCAGCGTATCGGAACCATACTTTGCCACAGCATCAGACCCTTTTTTTGAATCTCCTCCGCCGGAGCAGGCAGTAAAAAGGAACAGTGTGCTCAGTGTCAGTGCAATCAATTTTTTCATTTTACAGTTCTTCCCTTCTTTTCTTTTATAATAGGTATTATATTAATCAACAACAGTACAACTGTAATAATTAATATAATAATTGTGGACAAGGAGTTAATTGACGGATTAATCCGTTTACTCATGGTATAAACCATAATGGAAATATTGTTTACGCCATTTCCCGTGACAAAATAAGAAATAACAAAATCATCAAAGGACATGGTAAAAGCAATCAATGCGCCTGAAACAATACCGGGCATAATCTGAGGTACAATTACCTTTATTAATGCCTGCCAGGGCGTCGCTCCCAGATCAAGGGCAGCGTCTGCAAGATTTGGGTCAAGAGAGCGCAGTTTTGGCATAATACTGAGCATAACATAGGGCACACAAAACATAATGTGGGCCAGCAAAAGACTCATAAAACCCTTCTTGACACCCAAAGCGGCAAAAAACATGAGAAGTCCGATAGCCGTCACGATCTCAGGATTCATAATAGGCAGGTCGTTCACCTGCTCCACAAGGCTTCTCACAATCCTTTTTGATTTTGACAGGCCAATAGCAGTAATCGTCCCCACTATGGTAGAAACTGCCGTTGCCAGAACAGCTATGGCAATGGTATAGAAAATTGACTGCATCATGGTGGCGTCATGAAACATTTTTTCATACCAGCGCAGTGAAAAGCCGCCGAAATGAGTCAGGCTTCTGGTAGAGTTAAAGGAAAATACTACTGTATAAAGAATGGGCAGATAAAAGAAAATCATCACCAAAAGCATATACGCTTTCGATAAATAATGCCTTGATTTTTTCAATTGACCTGCCTCCTTCCCACACTGGCATCCTTGTCAACTCTCTTTGTAATGTACATAGAAATCATGATAATAACGGCCATAATCAAAGAAATAGCGCTTCCGAAATTCCAGTTTCCACTGGTCAAAAATTGAGACTCAATGACATTACCAACAAGCACATACTGACCTCCGCCCAAAAGCTTCGGTATATAGAAGCTGGAAACCGCCGGCAAAAACACCAGCGTTATACCGCTGATAACCCCCGGCAGCGACAGGGGCAGGGTAATACGCAAAAAGCACTGCACTCTGTCCGCCCCCAAATCGCTGGCAGCTTCCAGATAACTTTTATCCATCTTGGTCAGCGAGGTATAAATCTGCAAAATCATAAAGGGTATAAAATTATATACCATACCCAGAATAACCGCAAAATCCGTGTGAAGCAGTTTCACATTTTTTATATGAAAAAAGGACAATATGGAGTTAATGATGCCGTCATCCTGCAAAATTCCTATCCACGCATAGGTGCGCACCAGCATGTTAATCCACATGGGAAGGGTAATCATCAAAACCAGAAAAAGTCTGTTTTTCCCCTGGGCATTCGCAATGATATAGGCAGCCGGATAGCCCAGAAAAACGCATAATACTGTAGTGAGAACCGCAATTTTAAGTGAGCGCAGCAAAACATCAATAAAAATAGGGTCGCTGAAAAAACGTGTAAAATTGTCAAACGTAAAGCGGAATGTGGTCACATCGTTCCCCTTCGTTGTGAAGGCGTACATGACGATTAAAAGCATGGGAACCACAATCATGACCGTAATCCAAAGGATATAAGGATAAGCCATACTGCGAAACTGTTTCATACTCAATAACTCCCTTTTTTAGACATAATATGGATATCCTCCGGATAAAACATCAGTCCAACCTCATCTCCTACCTCATATTTGTCCGTAGTATCCACCATATATTCATGGCCTTCTGTTTTAAATGTAACGTCGTAAACCCCCGGATCTATTTTTTCCGAGTCAAAATCATATACAATATCGCTGATTTCGACAGGGGTATCGTCCTCCAGGCTCCACGCGGAGGCATTTGCCCAGGTTTTCAAATCCGTTTCCAAAGCAATGCTTTCCTTTATTTCATCCACTGTTTTAAAGAAATTTACTGCAAATATCTCTTCCTGATATTCCTTATTCACAACACGGTTTTCATCCTTCACTATCATATTAACAGTGACGCTGGTGCCAGCCGATGTGGAAAAGGTGACAGGATAAGTGCCGTTTTCCGCCTTAATATCGTACTCAATTTTATTGATTGAGATCCACTCGTCCGTCTCAGGATCCCAGGCCTGAGCATCCGCCCTGGCTACAATATCCGCCTCCGTCAGCTCCGCCACATCACTTACATCCAGATAGAAATCATTGGCACTCATTTTTTCATTTTTTTCAGCGTTTACAACAGGCTTCTCCGCGGATACTGTCATTTTTACCGTAATATTGGTACCCGCCTTTGTCTCCACTATTGTTTCATAATGGACACCTTTAAAGAGCACTGATTTGACAACACCCTTCAGTTTGCCGTCCTTTTTCTTTACAATATCCAAATCCTCCGGCCTGATTACCACATCTATTTTTTCATTCTCATCAAAACCATAATCCACACACTCAAACTTTTTATCCTCAAACATTACCTCATAATCTTTTACCATTACACCGTCAATAATGTTGCTTTCCCCAATAAATTTAGCCACATACTCATTGATTGGCTCGTTGTATATGTCTGTCGGTGTGCCGATCTGCTGTATCTCCCCGTCCTTCATGACCACAATTTTGTCGGACATGGTCAGGGCCTCCTCCTGGTCATGAGTGACATAGATAAAGGTAATACCTACCTCCTGCTGTATCTTTTTCAGCTCATGCTGCATTTCCTTTCTGAGCTTTAAATCAAGAGCGCCCAAGGGCTCATCCAGAAGCAAAACCATAGGCTCATTGACTAAAGCCCGTGCTATGGCCACTCTCTGCTGCTGTCCGCCGGACATTTCCGTGACACTTCTTTGACCGTAATCCTCAAGGCCAACCAGCTTCAGCATACGCTTTACCTTCTGCTCTATAATGTCCTTCGGCTCTTTTTTTATTTTCAGCCCAAAAGCAATATTGTCGTAAACATTCATATGGGGAAACAGAGCATACTTTTGAAACACTGTATTGATTTCCCTTTTATAGGGCGGCACCTGGCTGATTTCCTCCCCGTCAAAAAGCACCTGCCCCTCCGTAGGATTCAAAAAACCTCCCAGTATTCGGAGCAATGTGGTTTTTCCGCAGCCGCTGGGTCCCAGGAGTGTAACAAATTCATTTTCGTATATATCCAGATTGATTCCCTTCAGCACCAGCTGTCCGTCAAATTCCTTCACTATATTTTTAAACTGTATTAATTTGCGCATAATAACCTCCTAGAATAATGGCGGCGTGGATACCCACAAAACTTTCCCTACCGTTTTTTTGTCGTTTCTTAAAAAATGGAAGTTTTTTCCGTCAATATAAAAGGTCTCCCCTTTTCTGACAATATATTCCTTTTCCCCTAAAACCAGTGTAACACAGCCCTCTATGACAAAACCAAACTCCTCCCCGTTATGAGGATTCACCTCAAAAGAGCTTCCACCCTGAAAAAGCTCTATTAAAATAGGCTCCATCTCGTTTTTCTGCGTATTGGGCACAATCCAGTTGACGGTATAGCTGTCCCTCTCATCCACAAAAAAGTCCTTCTTTTGGAACACAACCTTTTCTTCCTTGGCTTCCTTAAAAAACTCGGAAAGAGAACAGCCCAAAGCCTCCAGTATATCGCTCAGGGTAGAGATGGAGGGCGAGGTCAGATTTCTTTCCATCTGGGATAAAAATCCCTTTGTCAGCTCACAGCGGCTTGCCAGCTCCTCCAGCGTAAGCCCCTTTTGTATCCTCAATTGTTTGATTTTATGACCGATATCCATAAAATTCTCCTTTAGCAATACTAAACATCAAAGTTATTTTTACTAAACCTACACCATTATACAATAAAAAGAAAAAAAAGCAATAGTTTATAAACAAAAAGTTTTGAATGATTAAACATTTTACAATTGTTTAACACTGACTTTGATTTTTTTCTTACAAATAACAGTGGAAAACAGTGGAAATAACTTGGAATGATTCCTTAATTTATGCCCTTTTATTCCGAAAAGTGCCTTCAAATTGCAGCTTTCAGGTACAAATTGAGACAAATAATGGTTTTTGCAATACATTGCTTATTTTACCCAACTTTTTCAAAATTATGAGTTTACAAAAATTAAACTTTAAAATGCAATTTATAAAACCAAAAATATAAATCTGTTTTTTTACTTTCTTTGCATTATCTAAACAAAAAATATTCTATTATTAAACTTGAGCGTCCTGTACGATACACATTCCTTTTTCCTCCGCCCCACTGTCTGATATTTTTTCTGTCTTCAGAAAAATGTAAGAAAATTTTATAGTATTGTTTTAAAACATATATTGTGTATTACACAGTAGTTTGTTATAATGGGTACTAAGGAGGGAGAAGATGAATACACAGTTTAGGAAAGGAATTATAGAAATGTGTGTACTGGCCCTGATTGCGCGCCTGGATATGTATGGTTACGAGATTGTTCAAAGCATTGCCTCCTATACGGATATCAACGAGGGGACCGTTTATCCCATATTAAGGCGGCTTACAACAGAAGGGTATTTTGTAACCTACTTAAAGGAAAGCACCATCGGGCCGGCACGGAAATACTACCATATTACCGAAAAAGGCAGAGGCTATCTGAGCTCACTGGAAAGTGACTGGAAGGATTTTTCCAAAATGGTAGACGATATATTACGGGGAGAGTAAAACAGAAAGGAAAGTGGATATGAACAAAGAAGAATATTTGCATGAATTGGAAACGCGGCTGAAAAAACATCTTCCAAAAAGTGAAATCAACGATATCTTACGAGATTATGGGGAATATTTTGAGGATGGCAGAAGACAAAACAAATCCGATACGGAAATCTCGGCTAAGCTTGGGTCCCCTGAAATTATTGCATAGCAGTTTATAGAGGAATACAAAGAAGAAAAGGTAGAAAGCGAAGCGGCGCAGGAACTGATGAAAATGAAAGAAACTGCTGCAAAAGGCATGAATGAGCTAAAAGAAAAGGTTTCCTTCTCCCGCTTTTTCAGACGAATCGGACATACAGTCTCCTCCCTCTTTTCCTCCCTTGGCCGAGGCATAGCCGGAATAGGCGGACCGCTGAAAAGCTTTCTTTTATGGCTTTTCCGTTTTATAAAGCTTGCTGTGATACTGCTGCTGCTTCTGTTTGCCGAGTTTATATTCTTGTGTATTACAGGACTTTTTACATTTGCCTCTATCTCCTTTTTGGGAATCGGCATATTCGGCATACTGGCCTTTATATGTACCTTCAGCTTTATTTCTGTCTTTTTTTCGGCCTCCGGCATATTAAGCTCCATCGCAGTCACCTGCGCAGGACTTCTATGCGGACTGCTGGTCGTCTTTCTTATCAGCAAAAACGTGCGTCTGATAAAAAGTTATTTGTCCGGCAAACAAGAAACACAGAAGAAAGGAGGAGAGGACTATGTATAAAAAACTCGCCGTTATATTCTCGGGCACGCTTGCCGCAAGTCTTTTACTGGCAGCCGCCATGGTTCCCCTCGGCGTGCAGGATACCATACAAAATATGAACACTCTCCTGACAGAAAATGAAATCAAACCACAGAAAATCGAGATAAAATCAACAGTCAACACTCTTGATTTCAGCCGTGAATACTACGGCAACATACTGTTTCGCCAGTCTGAAGATGACTCCTTCTACATAGAAACCTACGACAGCGATACCATCTATAAGGTTCCTCTTTTCATTTCCTATGACGAGGAGGATACAAAAGTCAATATCTACACCCAGCGCCCTATGGGAAATTTCAGACTGGATGAAGAGACACTGAAAAACTCTTTGGTAAAAGAGCTTCAAAATTACCCCGACGCCATCATTTATGTGCCTAAAACAATAACTATCGTGACGTCTTACCCCTATGATATCCCCCGGTACCTGGAATTTCAGAATAAAACTGAATTTTGGGAAGATTTAGAGAATAATTGAGTATATGACATATACCGTATAAAAAGATAAAAAAGCAGATGTGTTTTAACACATCTGCTTTTTTTGTTTTTTTAATTGAATACCTGTAAGTATTTATTCACCCTACTTAATAAATACAGCCCGATGAGTCGATTTGATTTTTCAGATATTAGGTTTAACATCTGCGGCAAATAAAATTTTCTGCCCGGGTTAAGGGTGAAACCTTCGCAGAGGTTTGAAGGCAAAGCTTCAAAAGAACTTTATAAGAAAATAGCCGCAGCTCACGGATTGAATGATTTTTTATTCAATCCGTTTCCTCAATATTTTTTTTATTGCGGCAGCAATAAAAAAACAATACCCTTCCAATCAATATCTCAAGCTGACGCACACTGTTTTACGCCAGAATAAGCTTTGTCAAATCCACAGGATCCACAATTTTACCGTCCTTGTATACACGCATGTTGCCGGAAGCAATCTCATCTATTAATATAACCTCGTCACCAAAGTGACCAAATTCCAGCTTAATATCATACAGGTCCAGGCCCTTTTTCGCCATATCCTCCTTGATAATGGTGCAGATTTTTTTGGTCATATTTGCAATGGCGTCATACTGCGCCTCCGTCATAACGCCAAGAGCAGCCAAGGCATCTTTTGTAACCAACGGATCCCCCTTCTCGTCATCCTTAAATGTCATCTCAACATAACCGCCCGGGAGCTCTGTACCGTCCTCTATATAATCACCGTAACGGCGGATAAAGCTTCCTGTCGCTTTAAAACGGCAAACTATCTCAAGACCCTTGCCAAATACTTTGACCGGAAGAACCTCCATTGTGGATTTATCAATATCTGCCCCCACATAATGAGTCTTGATGCCTGCGTTTCTTAAAATCTCGAAAAAATATACGCTTGTCTTTAAATTCTCCTTGCCGATACCGTCAATGGACAGTCCTACTGTGTTGGCACCCGGGTCAAAGACACCGTTTTCTCCTGTTACATCATCCTTGAATAAAAGCTCATAATTACCGTTATCTAACGCAAATACATCCTTTGTTTTTCCCTGATATACCTTTTTCATCGTCTGACCTCCTGAATTTAATATACATCAGTATAGCACCTTTTCGCCGCAACTGTCCATAATATGACAAAAAAACGGAAATCAAAGATATTTATACCCGCTATAAATATTTTTTTACAGGCAAGAAAAAAATAAAAAGGCATTCCAGTGAAAGAAATACCTTTTTATTTATATTTAGAACACCAACTGTGTCATTTTACGCGCCCAGCATAGCGTCCTGTCTTCTTTTTTCCTCAATGGCCTTTTCAAGAACCATATCCTTGACCTGTATGGGCGTCCCTTGCCTTTTCGTCTTAATTAGTCCCATAAAGCCCCGTTTTATCACGTTTTCAGTTTTCCCATTTCTTAACCAGTCCCAACTGGTTTTATATAGTATTATCGTATTCTCGGTAAAATCTCGGTATTTTATGGTACGCTTTATAACTTTTTCTTTTATTCTGTGCTATTATATGTTAAAATCTTATACAAGGTAACCGTGACAGGTAGTTAGCCTCCATTTTTTACCAAGGAATGGAGGTGATGCCATATGACAGTTTTTGAAAGTATTTACTTAATGCTTTTCTTTGGAACTTTCATACTAGCATTACTTTCCTACATAAATAGGAAATAATTAAAAACTACCTGTCTGATAACTTTGGCGAGTTAAACAGGTAGTTTATCTTTGTTCAAGGCTAACCACTTTGTGGCGGTTACCCCACTTGGCATATATTTATTATAGCTGTTCTTTTTGAACTTGTAAAGCATTATCATATAAATTTTATTATGCCGTTAAACTATCCAATGCGTTCAGCTTCTCCATTTCCTTCAGCTTCTTATCTGGTATCACATGAACATAGGTGTCATAAGTAATTTTCACATTCTTATGCCCTAACTGTTCGCTGACTATTTTTATACCAATGTCAGCTTCAAAACATCTGGTTGCATATGTGTGACGTAATGTGTGCATTGTTCCATGTTCTATTTTCGCTTTTTTCCGTATCCTCTCAAATATCGTTTGTATATTCCTAGGGTGCAATATCGTTCCTGCACTGGTTGGAAATACAAGGCTTTCTGACCTCCACTCTTTTCCTATAGTTTGAAATTCTGCTTTTTGCTGTTCTCTATGCTCCTTCAATAAATTTATCAGCATATCTGTTATGTAAATTTTCCTCTTACTGCTTTTGCTCTTGCAATAGTCCTGTACCTGTAATTCTGTTTTCTTGCCTTCTGCATAATAGTTATGTATGACTGCTGTTTTCTTGTTGATGTCTATATAATGCTTGTCAAAATTGATATCTTTCCATGTCAAGGCTGGTAATTCCCCTAGCCTTGCGCCCGTATAAAGATAACTCATAAACAATACTTTATACCGCTCGCCCTCCAACGCTTTAACAAATGCCTTTTGTTCTTCCACTGTAAATACCGTCATTGTTTTTGTGTTGTCCTCTGGAAACGCTATGTCCTCGCATGGGTTTGTTTTTATCATTTTATTTTTAACCGCCTGCTTTAACGCTCCATTGAGTACGTTGTAAACCTTAATAAATAATGAAATACTGTTCTCACCATTATTATAAGCCTTGTCGAGCATATATTGTATCTGTCCAGTTTCCAGCTTATTTAATGGTACGCCTCCTATATATGGATTGATATGTATTCTGATATTATTGTAATAGCTTGTTTTCGTTGTCGGTCTCAACTTCTTCTTGTATTTATCCATCCAGTTTTGACACCACTTTTCTACTGTAATATCCCCCCTTTCCACCTGTATCCCCATATTTAAAGTAAGTTTCAGTTCCTCTAATTTCTGTATTGCCTCTTTTTGCGTATCGCCATACAAATATTTGTACTTTGGTTTGCCGTCCGCATTCATTCCTATTTTTAATGATGCAAGCCACTTGCCGTCTTTTCTCAATGTAATACTGCCTTCACCATTACACCGCCTTTTATTCATTTTTACGCCTCCTATTCTCCATTCCATATCTTTGGGATGGGTATGGTATCACTTTTATGCAACAAAGTCCATGCTAACATCAAAAACTGGTAAAAGTGGTAAACTTCCTTATCAAACGTATATTAGAAAAAGTGGTAAAACTGGTAAGCCAGTCCTATCCTATACTTTTCACCCTATTGTCAATTTTGCAATAGAAATTTTATTTGAAATTTACCTAGCACCGCCTATCTTTATTCCCCTACTCTTTCCATCACTTTCTATAATTTCTTTGAAAACCCCCACAATTCAACCCTTTTACAGAAATAAAACCTATAACCAACTTTTTTTCATTTGGTTATTACATTTTTGGTTTATTATTATTTGGTTATTATCTTACTTTGGTAACTCCATATTATTGTCAAAATTCATTTACCGTTTCCCCTGCAATGCCTTTTATGTCTATATTTACCTAGTCAATATTTTGTCGCTTTGCACCAAAACCGCCTCCGGCATCCGGATTTCTTTCCGGTACTAGTTGGGAACTTTGAGAACTTTGGGAACTTTGGGAACTTTGGGAACTTTGGGAACTTTTCCAAATAAACATAGAAATAGCAGACACTTTTCAATGTCTGCCTATTCCTGTTTAACCTATTCTGTTGTTTATTTTGAAACTATTAAGACTGCTATTAATTGTCTGTTGCTTAATAAATCCCCTCCACCTTTTCTCAAGCAGAATACTAATTCCTGTAACTATCTTCGCACTGATTAAATCAATAGATATGTATATTTCTGCAACTTTGACTTTTCCATTTGTATATATGCTGTAGCCATATTCACTCTTATAAACAAATATGCTGTTTGGCAATTTCAGCCGTTTTAACTCCTTTACATCTCCGTCTATTAAACCCCACTTTGCCCCTAACAGCTTAGATATGTTGAACAGGCTGTCGAAATCTGCATTGTCATTGCCGTCATTAGGCATGATTATGTTTGCCGTAATAAACCCATTCGGTAACTGCAGCGCATAGTAGCCATTGCCCATATCTATTAAGTATAACCCATTCATTTTCCTTTGCCTCCTTCCTCTGCCTGTATCTTTAGACAATCCACTGTCGCTATTGCCTGTGACACTCTTTCAATTATTCTTTCTTTTTCTGCTGTGTCCATTGGTATTGATATATTAATTGCAACCCCTGTTTCCTTGCATACCAGACTTCTTGTATATGCTGGTTTGCTTGCCTGTACCTCGTAAAATAATGGTTTCATTTAAACCACTCCTTTTCATTTTTATATTCTCCTTTGGAACACATGATTTTTAACTAGCCTTTTACATAAAAAAATAGGACACCCCTATTTGGAATGTCCCATTTCTTTTCAACATATTAAATTTTATCATTCAAGAACTGCACCTTTTTCAATTAGTTTCTGTTTTATTTGTTCATTTTCTGTAATACCTATGCCGTATGCTTCTTTTAGTTCAGGAAACTCTAAAAGTGCAGACCAATTTTCAACTTTATATATATTAATTTTTTTAAGTTCAGTACAATTAATTAAATCATCAATATTTTCATATGTCACATTATAATTATTTAAATTAATTTCTTTTAACTTTTCACATTGTGCAAATGGTTCTAAAGTAACACTTCCTGTCAAGCTATTAGAATAAAAGCACTGTAAATCAGGTAGTGATTTCAAAAAATCCAAATTTTTTACCTGTACTCCTTCGCCCATTTCATTTATTACCAAAACTTGGAGGTTCGGAAAATATTCTAAATCTTCCAACGACTCTATTAAAAGAGGTTTTTTACTATATTCATTGTCTGGATCAAGAAACTCATAATTTGCAATATTTGCCTGATTGTATGCTGATGACAAGCTAAATGTACCATACTCATACGGAATATTGGAGATTGCAAACGCTTTACCGTTAATATCAATGCCTATCTGCTTAATCTCCGCTAAATCTTCCTCTGTTATCTCTCCTGTCATATTGCCCATAGCTTTTCGTAAATATTTTTCAAATGTTGGGTCTGCAAATTTTATAGGCGCACTTTCATCAACTATTGTTGTTTGTATTTCTTCTTTTTGTTCCGTTTCTTCCTCATGTGATATGCTTGCTGTTGCCTTCTTACTATCACTGTCACACCCAACCAATAAACCCATAAATACCATGCAGGTTGCTAGCAATAATATTAAATTTTGTATACGATTTTTATTCATATCCATTTCCCCCTCAATATAGCGTTAATGTTGCATCATATAAATAGCAAGCATAACTATGTTGTGTGCTGATCCGGAATTTATCTACGCCTGTCACATCAACAGATATGGCAATTGGCTCTTCAAAAGTTTTTACAGTGTAAGAAGCAAGCTCTTTGCCTGTATCAATATCTGTAAAAATAATCGTATTTTCTTCTGTGCTTCCATTTTCAGTGTCGACGCCCAAAAGCATGGCATTAAATGTCTTATATTTTCCTCCTAAAAGAAATTTACCATAACAAGGATTTGCATTATCTGATTTTATATCCATTTGTCTATTTGTAAACGTATATGTTGCAAAAGCATTTCCTGAAATGGGTTTTAATGTATTCATTTTTACAGTTTTGCTCAATTCTTCAGTATTGTATTCTCCAATGTAAATAGTTGAACTATTAGCGTCCCATGCAACTTCTTTTGCCCCTCCAGATATTGCATTGACACAAGCCCTTAATGGCAGATATGTTGTGCCATTATAAACAAATGGTTCTACTATATTTCCATTTCCGTCTCTAGGAGTTACCTCTTGTCCATCTACAACCAATTTAATATTACTATAAACTACTTCTATTGTCTTTCTTGCTGACATTGCCATAGTTGGAATACTGGTAAACATAATTGAAGTCATTACTACACCAATCATAATGCCCTTAGCCGTTTCCTCTTTAAACTTCTTCACTTTTAACGTCCTCCCTTATATAAGTTGATTTAACTTCCTTTATTATATAGTATCATTATATCAAAATCAATATATTAACTGTCTTTTTATATATTAGTGCTATCACTTAACTTTACTATGAGCGCATACAACATTTTTAATTGCTGATACTATATTCATATAGCATTTGGAGGTGATTGTTGTATGGCTACAAATAAACGTGTTTTTACTTTAAGACTACAAGATGATGTCTTTGATAAAATTGAATACCTTGCAAAAGACCAACACCGTTCTATGACTAACTTTATTGAGTTTGTGCTTTTGCAGTACTTAGATGAATATCAGAAAGATAATGGAGATATTAACCTTTCTGACAATGAGGACTAATATAAACGGCAGACCCTTTCCCTTAAAGTCTGCCTTACTTATTTTGTATCCTCTGCATTACATAACAGCTTTTGTACAAATGCTCCATGTAGGATACCTTTCTTATAAACACTATTTAATTCATATTTATGCTTCAATTCCATAGTTTCTATGAATTTATCAAAATCCTCATAGTCGTCTGGTAACAATACATTATGTATTGCCTCCTGTAACTCTGCCGCCCTCTCTGCTATCTGTTTATATTCCTCCTTGTATGCACAATCTTTCCTATGTGTGCTATTGAGCATTTCTTCTATGTATTCCATTTCCTTGTCCATTTTTAGCCCTCCTGTGTATATTGGTTCATTTACATCTGTACCCCCTCAACCCCTCCCCTGCTGTTACTCTGCTCCTTCTCTTGTCCTCCTATTCCCTAGTTTTATACTGTCTTGCCGTACTCCTTATTTCTGGGTTTGGTACTTCTTTTCGCATTTACGTCCGTTTTAGAGTTCGCCTTTTTTTATAACTAGCTGGAGTATAGGAAAACTCATGCCTATTTACAATCTTGTGTGTTGTGGATAACCCCATACTCATGTTGTTTTCTGTATACATAAGTATCTTGTACTTACAATGTCGTCAATCATATGCTACCTTTTCGAGCCATTTCATGAATATAATATGTCGCAAATTTACTGCCGTTTGTTCATGCAATTAAAAATCCTTTCCTGTATACTTAAATTTTACAATGCTGAAATATTGTTTTTTCATTTCCTAAACTTGTTCTAATCAGCCTTAAAATTTCATTTATGCTGAAAATCGCTCTACTGTTCACGCTGATGTATCCCTAAAATTCCACCCACTGTATACCCTATTTTTCATCGCCTGAAACAACTTTATTTTTTTAAAATTTTCTTTTTTAACGCTATCCCTGCCACTGTATCTCTTTCAATTTCATATCTGTACAAACTATTTAAAAATCAATGAGTTCCTCCCCTGCCTCATACTCCTTTGCTCTCCTGTAAAAGGTGTTTGCCTTTAAATTCAGTGTTTCCATAGCCTTTTTCGCTGTTATCTCTCCCTCCTTCCATTGCAGATAAACCTTCTCAAAGTCTTTGCATTCTATTTTCTTCCTGCCCTTGTATTTCCCCTCCGCCTTTGCTATTTTAATTCCCTGTGTCTGCCGTTCTTTTATCTTCTCCCGTTCCTTTTCCGCCATGTAAGCTAATAGATTAAATACAATATCGGCTATTAACTTCTTTGTCGTATCCCCTTTATCTCCTGTGCTGATAATTGGCATATCCAGAACAACTATGTTTATCCCTCTGTCAATCAGCCCTTTCCATTCTTTTTTGATTTCCTCATAATTCCTGCCGAACCTGTCTAGTTCAGTAATTACTAAAATGTCGCCACCTCTCAGTAACTGTTCTTTTAATAGAATATAATTGTCTCTATTAAAATCCTTTCCACTCATTTCATCAACAATGATGTCCCTTTCATTTACTCCATATTTTAATAGTGCTTCTTTTTGTCTTTCTATGTTCTGTTTTGTTGTTGACACCCTTGCATAACCATATGTTTTATTTGCACTTTCATTGCTCATTTTCGTTTCCTCCTGTAAAGAATTTTTTCTTTACATTCAGAAATCTGTTTCAATAAAAGCCTTTTCTATTTTGACATATATGTCAATAGACTCCCTCCCATTTTTGACATATTTCAAAATTCATTTGTAACCCTATTGCCATATGTCAAACCTACTATTGTCACATTTTTGACATATTTCAATAAACCACACCCGTGTGAAGTATGTCAAAATTCATTTATTTTGACATACTCCTAAAATATTCCACAAGGATAAACTATTTTATTTATGCTGTTTTCATTACCTCCTTTGTATCCTCCAAAACCTCAACGCCTTTTGCAACATTTATTTTCCCTTTGCTGTCTAACCATGCCCCGCCCTGAATAATCCCCATTTCAAGGTATATTTTCAACTTTTCCTCTGTAATATCCATTCTTCCGTGTCTGCTACTGATTACCTCATAAACTGTTTTTCCACTCTCCTTTGTAGCCTTGACTACTGTATAAAAGTTATTCACTGGACAATCGCTTTCAACTACTGCCGTATAGGTATTTATTCCAGACCTTGCTAATAAATTTATTTGTTTAAACCCTTCTGTATCAAGTTCTAATTCTTCACCGTTTAACCTGAACCCGTTCAACGCTTCACCATTCTTCAATGCCGTTATAATTGCCTTTTCTGTCATTCCGATAAATTCTTTTGTTTTACTCTCATAGAGTATATATCCTGTCAATCTGTTTCCTAACGTCTCGCTGTTCACTAAGTATTTACACATATTGTTTCCCCCTTTTTAAATGTATCTTTTCTTTTTCCTCAACTTCTACAATCATTCTAACGCTGTTCAAATACCTTGCCTAGTCGTGAACCTGCAAGGCTTTTGCCCTTGCTTTCTCTACTGGTTTAGTGACTGTGTAGAACAACTTTATAAAAATAAACACAACAAAAAAGGTATCAGCTAATTTCTTAACTGATACCTTTTAATCACATCTAGTATTATCGTAACTACGGTATAATCTCGGTAAATTTCCGCTACTTTACCCTTTTCTACGCACTACATAGCCTCTAAAGCCTCGTCCTGCTTACGTCTTTCCTCAATAGCTTTTTTGGCAATCATATCCTTGACCTTCATAAGCCTTGTTGTATTGGCCCTTTCATTTTCCTCCAGCTTCATGCGGATATACTTAATCGTCTCCTGATAATTAGGAATCATTACGTTTTCCAAAGCGTTTACACGTCTTCTGGTCTTTTCTATTTCCTGCGCCAAAAGCTGTGCGCTCTTTTCACTTTCCGCCAGCCTCAAAAGAGGGCCCACAGCATCTGAAAAGGCTTCCATGGCTAAATCAAGCTCACCGGAAGTAAAGGCAAGGCCATAAGGGTAAATATCAGATTGGTTGTTTTCTGTCTTGAAATCAAAGACAGGAACATCCACACTCATAATATTTCTATTGCTCACATCAACGGCAACTGACTGCTTGGGCATCATTAACGCCTCGCCCAAATATTCCTCACTCATAACAGCCCTGGCAATAATAAAGTTTTTATAGGCAGCCTCCAAAGCGTTTTCCGCCTCTTCTCTCAGCCTTTTATTCTCCCTTACAATATCTAGGAATTGCTTCATAAGCTCATCCAGCTTATCCTTCAGAAGCTTATGTCCCCTTGTGGCGGTTTTGAGCAGCTTTTTCAGACGCGTCAGCTCCATACGGGTTGGGTTTACATTTAACCTGGCCACATCATCACCTCATATTCTTTAAAAAATATTAATCCTTTTCGTCATAATATTTTTCAAGGTATTCATCTCTGATACGCTTCAGCTCGCCTTTTGGAAGCTGTCTCAATAATTTCCAGCCAATATCCAGGGTCTGCTCAATTGTTCTGTCTGTCCGAAAGCCCTGGGAAACATATTCCTTCTCAAAATCCTCCGCAAATTTTGCGTAGAGAAGATCCATCTCAGAAAGAGCACTCTCGCCCAAGATAGCCATAAGCTCCTTGGCGTCCTTACCTCTGGAGTAAGCCGCAAAAAGCTGGTTCATGGTATCCGCATGATCCTCTCTCGTTTTGCCCTTTCCTGTTCCCTTATCCTTCAGACGGGAGAGGGATGGAAGTACATCAATAGGAGGCTGTATGCCTTTTTTATAGAGGTCACGGCTGAGTATAATCTGGCCCTCAGTGATATAGCCCGTCAAGTCGGGAATAGGATGGGTTTTGTCATCCTCCGGCATGGTAAGAATAGGGATCATGGTAATGGATCCATTCTTCCCCTTCATTCTGCCTGCCCTCTCGTACATGGTAGCAAGGTCTGTATAAAGGTAGCCCGGATAGCCTCGGCGTCCGGGGACCTCTTTTTTGGCGGCGGAAACCTCACGGAGAGCCTCCGCATAGTTTGTAATATCCGTAATGATAACCAATACGTGCATATCCTGCTCAAAAGCCAGGTATTCCGCGGCGGTCAGCGCCATACGGGGGGTAGAAACACGCTCTACGGCAGGGTCGTTTGCAAGATTTACAAACACAACAGAACGGTCAATGGCACCGGTTGCCTTAAAATCGCTGATAAAGAAATCGGCGTCCTCAAAGGTAATACCGACAGCGGCAAATACAACGGCAAATTTGCTGTCAGTGCCACGCACCTTGGCCTGACGTGCAATCTGCACCGCAAGGTTATTGTGGGGAAGACCCGAGCCTGAGAATATAGGAAGCTTCTGTCCCCTGACCAGTGTATTCAAACCGTCAATTGCGGAGACGCCCGTCTGTATAAACTCGGAAGGATAATCACGTGCCGCCGGATTGATAGGCGCGCCGTTAATATCCAGTCTCTTATCTGGAATGATTTCAGGACCGCCGTCAATGGGCTTGCCCATGCCGCTGAACACACGGCCCAAAATATCCGGTGATACGCCAAAGTCAAGAGATTTTCCCAAAAACCGAACCTTGCTGTCAGAAAGGTTGATACCGGTTGAACTCTCAAAAAGCTGTACCAAAGCGGTATCACCATTAACCTCAAGCACCTTGCAGCGGCGGATTTCGCCGTCAGAAAGCTCAATCTCTCCCAGCTCGTCGTATTTTACGCCGTCTACGCCTGTAACAAGCATCAGAGGGCCGGCAACTTCCTGAATCGATCTGTATTCCTTTATCATAATTCATCCGCCCCCTTCTTTATCAATTCATCAATTTCTCCGCGGATTTCATTTTCAATTTCATCAAATGCCGTATCCACATTTTCCTCTTCCACATATTTTGCACGCCCAATTTTCTCCAAAATCGGAAGCTTGATAATCTTGTTGATTGAAATTCCCTGCTTGATGGCAGCTGCCGCCTCATCTCTGAACATCAGTATCAGGCCAAGCATCCTGTACTGCTTGTGGAGGGAGGTATAAGTGTCAACCTCATGGAAAGAGTTCTGGTGCAGGAAGTCCTCACGGATAGAGCGTGTCACCTCAAGTATCAGCCTGTCGGAGTCAGACAGAGAATCCACACCGACCAGCTGAACAATTTCCTGAAGCTCACTTTCCACCTGCAATAATCTCATGGCTTCCGCACGCCTTGCGGCAAAGCCCTCCGCTACGTTTTTATCCGTCCACAGGTCAATTTTATCCTGATAGAGGGAATAGCTGCTCAGCCAGTTGATAGCAGGAAAGTGTCTCTTATAGGCAAGAGACGCATCCAGTCCCCAGAATACCTTGACGATACGCAGAGTCGCCTGGCTGACAGGCTCTGAGGTATCGCCTCCGGGAGGAGATACGGCGCCAATGGCTGTCAGTGTTCCCACTCTTCCGTCGCTTCCCAGACAGTTTACCTTCCCTGCTCGCTCATAGAACTGGGCAAGACGGGATCCAAGATATGCGGGGTAGCCCTCCTCACCAGGCATCTCCTCAAGTCTTCCGCTCATCTCCCTGAGGGCCTCGGCCCATCTGGAAGTTGAATCCGCCATAAGCGCAACGCTGTAACCCATATCTCTGAAATATTCCGCTATGGTAATACCTGTATAGATAGATGCCTCACGAGCCGCAACAGGCATATCGGAGGTATTGGCGATTAAAACGGTTCTCTGCATAAGGCTCTCGCCGGTGCGAGGGTCTTTTAACTCAGGAAACTCGTTTAAAACGTCCGTCATTTCATTTCCACGCTCACCGCAGCCGATATAGACCACAATATCGGCGTCAGCCCATTTTGCAAGCTGATGCTGCGTTACTGTCTTGCCGCTGCCGAAAGGCCCCGGAATTGCCGCAACGCCGCCCTTTGTGATTGGGAAAAAGGTATCGATAACCCTCTGTCCTGTCACCAGAAGGGAATCCGGTGTCTCCTTTGACTGGTAGGGCCTCTCCTTACGCACAGGCCATTTCTGCATCATTGTCACATTTATATCCCGCCCTTTGGCGTCTGTCACAACGCAGACTGTATCCTCTACCGTATAGCTGCCCTCTTTTATCTCTTTGATAGTGCCGTTTAGTCCCACGGGAATCATAATTTTACACTGCACAACAGGAGTTTCCTGCACATAGCCGATAATGTCACCCTGTGAAACCCTGTCGCCTGCCTTTTTGGTTGCAATAAAATCCCATTTTGCGCTCCGGTTCAGGGAATCCGCCTGAATACCCTTTTGGATATTGGTGCCGCTGAGCTCATACAGCTTTTCAAGCGGGCGCTGGATACCATCATAAATTGTGGAAATCAGTCCCGGTCCAAGCTCAACGCTCATTGGAATACCAAGAGAAACTACCTCCTCGCCGGGGCCTAAGCCTGACGTCTCCTCATAAACCTGAATAGAAGCCTTGTCACCGTGCATTTCAATAATCTCGCCGATAAGCTTCTTCTCCGAAACCCTAACGACGTCAAACATGTTCGCGTCTCTCATGCCCTCCGCTATAACAAGCGGCCCGGACACCTTAACGACTGTGCCTGTTTTCATATTCTCTTCACCACTCTATTCTTTAAACAATATGTCTGTGCCGATAGCACGTTTCGTAGATTCTCTTATTTCATTCATTCCAAGTCCCATACTTCCGCCTATGCCCGGTATGACAATAATGGCAGGGAGCTGTAAATCCTTGTATCTTGCTATAGTTTCCTTTGCCAGAAGACTGGCCTGTTCCGTGATATAAATAATGGCATATTCCTCTTCGACCAGCTTATGTATGGTCTTTTTGATTTCATCAGACCCATAAGCAGGATAGATATCTATGCCAAGGGCAAGAAAGCCTAAAATGCTGTCCTTGTCCCCTACCACTCCTACTTTATACATAAGCATCCCTCAATCTTTCTTTGATGGTTTCGCTGTCAATATTGTTAAGCTTTCCCGTCATAATGATCCGTATGGCCTTTATCTCCGTTTCTCTTGCGTACACATAGGCCACCAGCGGTTCTAGGGTCAGGCTGACAAGCTTTGCTTCCCTGACAAAATCCATCATATAGTTGTCGCACGCCTTTTCAAAGGCGGTAAAACCGTTTTCCATTTCCTTTTCACAAAGGGTGCCGTAGTCAGAAGCCGAAAAATACTTCAGATAATTCTCACTGTCCTCAAAGGCTTTCTCAAAGGTATCCAGTGAAATCGTGCCCTCCTCCAAAAATACATTGGCAAAGGCATCAAAGCCCTTTTTCATGTTCCGAATCCTCAAAAAGCTTTTGAGATTTGTCAAATCGCTTAATTTGGAAACGTACCGGATTAAAAAGCTGTTTTTGCTTTCCTTTGCAGTACGCATCATTTCTTGGTAGCACGCCTTATCCAGCACAATATCTATAGTCTGCCCGCTCTGGGTTTTATGGTACAGCTCAAAGGCATCCTTTACCGCATTCGCCATGACTGGAGAAAATGCTGAGAAGTCTCTGTTTTCAAGCATCTTCTTTAGGTTTTCCTTCTCAAGTGTGCCGCCCTCAACCAGGTATCTGTCACCGTTTGTGCCGGAGAGCTCACTTTTCAGCAGCACCTTTAAATTATGGTAGTCATTTTTGTAGAGGAAAATATCCATAAAATTTTCGTCGGGCACCAGCTCCCCTATTGTCTTATACATTTCCCTCGTCCTGTCTGACAACAGCTTTTCATAGTCATGAACATCAAAGGACGAATCAAGGGCAGTTCCTCCCTCCGTCATAATGCGCAGAGCGTCTTCGGCACTTTTTGCCTCCGCCATCTGATAAAGCGCCTGCTGTGACAAAATTTTCTGCTCCAGCATGCGGATACGGGCAACGGCATAAGGATAAATATTCTCTTTTGACATTCCTATTTACCCCCTTTAACGAAACAGTATCTGGGTTGCTGCCATCTCTAACTGATCCCGTTCTACCGTCATAATAGATTCAAAGGAATAATTATATTCAATATCCCCGTTTTTTACAATAAAGCCTTTTGAAAGTTCTCTTGCCTCGTCGGAAAGCCTGTAGCCTGCATTCACCACAGCGTCTCCAAACTTCTTTTTGTCCTCAGAAGATAAAATGATTTCATCCTCCGCCCCTATATTGGCCTTGGAGAGCATGGAAAATATGGTTTTTTCATATTCCTTATCGCTCAGAGAAAAAAGTGTTTCCTTTGCTTCCCGCAATACCTCCTCCAAAACCTCCTGCTTCGTCTGAAGGATTCTTTTTTTCGCTTCCATCTGGGCCGCAGAAATACCCCTGTCGGCCTCTTTTTGTGCCTCCGCTTCAGAAAGCTTTCTTAACTGGGCTTTTTCCTTATTGGACTTATCCTCTGCTTCCTGAACCCACCTGTCCGCTTCCATGCGGGCAGATGAAAGAATTTTTTCCGCTTCTTCTCTGGCATCCGAAATAATCTTGTCTATAATCTTTTGCTCATTACTCATAGGACTATCCTCCTTCTTTTATAATTTGAAAAGATGATCTCCTATCAGCCTACCACGATACCATTCCAAGCAAGGAAAGAAACAAGCAGTCCGAGAAGGGCGTATGTCTCAACAATTGCCGCAAATGTAATCGCTTTACCAAGCTCATCCGGCTTCTTTGCTACAAGGCTTACACCAGCCGCTGCCGCCTTGCCCTGATAAATAGCGGAATAAAAGCCCACAATGCCAATCGGAATACCTGCCGCCAGAAACTGAAGGCCCTGTGCCGCTGTAAGCTCAACGCCGCTGCCCAAAAGTCCTGCTTTTGTCAGAATAAGGAAGGCAATAATGAATCCGTAAAGTCCCTGTGTACCGGGAAGAAGCTGCAAAACCAAAAGTTTACCGAATTTACTCGGATCCTCGCTGATAACGCCTGCCGCAGCCTGCCCGCCAAGGGATGTGCCTTTGGCAGAACCCATACCTGCCAGCCCAGCTGCGATAGCGGCGCCCAAAATTGCTAAAAACTGACCACTAGATAACGAATTTAAAAATTCCATACTTTACATCTCCTCGTTTTTAATATTTGTATACTTCGTCTTATATTGAAAAGGCTTAAAAGGAATTCCGCCGCCTTCATAAAATTTACCGAAAAATTCAACGTACTGAAGTCTGCTGGTATGCACATAAGCGCCCAGAGCATTTATCAAAAGGTTGACTGTATGCCCGATAACACCGATAATAATTGCCGGAACCGGCCCCGCCATCTGTCCCAGAAGATTGATAACCTGGCTGATTACGCCGGTACTCAGGCAAAGCGCCATAAGCCTTGAATAGGACAGTATATCAGACATATAGCCCGTTATGTCATAGAGACTTGAAACACCCTTAAATGCCTTTGTAAAAATGCCGCGGAAGCTTCTGCCCTGTGTCAGAACCAGCAGCACCGCGCCTATAATGGCCAGATACTTTCCTACTGTCGACCAGATTCCAATATCCCCCGCTACCACCGGCACTACCAAAAGGCACACGCCCGTAACAAAAAGATACCAGGAGCCCACATCCACCGCTGCGTCAAATGCGTGCCCGCTGCGGATTAGATTCACAGCCTTAATGCCTAGGCCCACATAAATGTGGATGATACCAAACAGAAAGGACAGCCCCATCAAAAGCATGACATCCTCAAGAGGATTAATCATTGCCTTAACCGGGAACAGATCTCCGAAAATACTGCCGAACACAAGGCCCCAAAGTACAGTGGAAACACCGCAGAGCGCCAGCATTTTAATCAAATTTCCCTGACCCTTCGGATATTTCTTTTTCCAAACTACAAATCCACAGACTGCCGCTATGATAAGCCCGTATCCGGCATCACTTAACATAAGGCCGAAAAATACAAAATAGAAAAATGCCATAATCGGGTTGGGGTCAATTTCCCCCGGCGCCGGACAGCTGTACATGTTGGTAATGGATTCAAAAGGAGTCACCAATGCGTTATTTTTTAATAATATAGGATAATTATCCTCCGCGTCTGCCTGTCGGGAATCCACTGAGCAGATAAACTTTTCCGTTAATTCCTTTGTCAGTGCGTCGCTTTTGCTCCTTGGCACCCATCCCTCCATAAGAAATGTATTTTGTGTTTTCACCAAATTGCCCACGGCAGACTTTTCTTCCCTCGCCAGAGTAAAATAATCATAGGCGTTTTCCAATTTAGGAAGCAGATAAGCGCTGCCCTTTACTCTTTCCCCAATTTCTTCTCTCAATTTGTTGTTTTCCTGCAGCTTTTCTTCATACCCTTTGATGCATTGAGCGGGCGTTCCTTTCTCTTCATGAAAGGATACAGCAGAAAAACCAAAATTTTTCAAGCTTTCTGTCACGTCATCAAAACAGCTTTTATGCGCCGCAATATAGATATACTGCAGTAATTTGTCCTGATCAACCACATCAGCAAAAGCGGCAAAGCTTTCCTCATCAAACTTTTCCCTTATCTGATTGATATTAACACCTGCGGGAATGGTTCCTAAAATCGTTCTCACAGATTTTGTTTCCATACCATCAAAGGGAACATCATATTTAATCCAGGGAATCAGCTGATTCTTGGCATTCGTCAGATTGTTCTCGACAGCCTGAAGAGATTGCATCTGTCTGACAGCATCGTTAATCTCCTTCGCCTTTAGAAAGTTTTCTTCAGCCTCGTCCTCCGTCATCGCCTCAAATTCATTTTGAGGGGCAAAAAAGGAGTTTTTAATTTTTGCTTCACTTCGGACCGCGTTTATGGCCTGCTCAATCTGGAAAGCTTTCTGGTCTATTTCCATTACTTTGGACTCTTCTCCGTCCTTCATAAGGAAATTTCTCCATTCCTCTTCCTCTGTCAAATAGGCACTGTCGTCTATCTGTACAAATCCGCGCTTCATGAGTAGCTTTAAAATCTGGCTTTTCTGGCTTTCCAGCCCAACAATAGAAATTTTATTCATTGGAACAATTGCCATCGTCTCCCACTACCCTTCCTAAAACCGCCTTCACTGCTTCGGATTTTTTTGCGCCGGCGGTTTCCTTAATTTTTTTGCACTGGCTGTCTGCCTCCGACAAAATTTCACTTATCTTCGGCTGGCTTGAAGCAACCGCTTTTTGGATAAGCTCCTCCTCCACAAGCTTTGCTTCTTTTTTTGCAGAGGCCAAAATTTCATTGCTTCTTCTAACCGTCTCCGCTTTCAGGTTCTCAGCTTCCTTTAAAGCCTCCGCCTTGATGCCGTCGGCATTCTTTTCAGCCTCAACAATACCTCTCATAATTTCTAAAGCCACATATCTCACCTCTTTTGCTCTTAATTTATGTAACTATTCATAAACTAATCATGCTTATTCTAAGCATAATCAGATTAGCCTATACATTGTTAATGAAATAACATTAAGCAAATTGCCCTATCGGGCATATTATATGTAAAAATCATAGCCTTATTTTACACTTATTGTGAGACTTAGAAATTTTGTCGAATCTTCTTATACAAAAAATAAAATTTTAGAAAAATAAAATTATGCGAATTGGAATCACACTCAAATATTAAAGGTTTTATTTCATTTTGTCAAGGAACTAAATTGTCTACGAATTAACGATATTTTTTTTGAATTGTTTTTAATCTCCCTCCGCACCCCCAAGTTTATGTGTTTTTTAAGGAACAAAAAAGAGATTTATTTATGATTATTGTACCAATTCCAAAAAAATCAAGGCTAATTTCATGTTAATTTATTACTTATCTTTAACCATATTTCAAAATAAGGTATTCTTTTCCCTGATTCTCCCATTTTTTCTACCCACACTTCATAAAAATTCTTTCAGTTTACACAAATAAAAGTATACAAAATGTACTTTTATAGATACATAACCACTTATTTTTCCCCATTTTTATATGTATAATTACCAAAAATCAAATTTCTTGTATTCTGAATCCATTAAAATCCCCCATACAAATGTTACCCTTTTACAAAAAAATCTTCGTTCCGAAAGAAAAGGAGTCATTTTTGTATACTTTATACAAAAACAGTGCAGGTGAAAACCCGCACTGACAATAAGGCCTCCAAAGGCATATATGACTGATTTCATCCCTGATTTAGCATACGAAACGTATCCCTTAAATCACAGTACAGTTTTTTGAATATCGGATATTTTTCATTGTATAGACATACCGTTTCCCTGTCAGGCTCAACAACGTCCACTACCTGTATAAAAGCCCTGCATGCTTCCTCCACGCTGGAAAATACACCATCTCCCACACTTGCGAGAATCGCAGCTCCAAAAGCCGGCCCCTCCTCGCTGTTGATGGTTTCCACCGCACAGTCAAATATATTGGCTACAATTTTACGCCACAGAGGGCTTTTTGCGCCTCCGCCATTTATGCGCACTCTGCCGACCTCAATGCCAAGTCCCCGCACAACCTCAAGGGTATCCCTAAGTCCAAACGCAACTCCCTCCAGCACGGCCTGTGTCATCTCGGCTCTTGTAGTAACAGCTGACATGCCCACAAAGGCGCCTCTGGCATAAGGATCATTGTGGGGAGTCCTCTCCCCTGTCAGATAGGGTAGGAAATAAACCTTGTTTTTCCCCAAATCCTTAATTTCTCTTTGCTCTTCATTGTAGTCTCTTGTCTGCAAAATGTTTTCTGTCCACCATTTGTTGGAGCCTGCCGCTGAAAGCATCACCCCCATTAAGTGATATTTACCGTTGGCGTGACAAAAGGAATGAAGAACGTTTCCGCCGTAATCAGCTTTATAGGTATCGCTTGCAATAAATACTACCCCGGAGGTTCCAAGGGCAACGGAGCACATATTGTTTTCCACCGTACCGCTTCCCACAGCGCCGACTGCCTGGTCGCCGCCGCCAATCACAATCTTTGTGTCCTCCGAAAGTCCCAGATACTTTGCAGCTTCCTTCCTTATAATACCAATTACGTCAAAACTGTTAAAAAGTTTCGCCATCTGGCTTTCTTTTATGCCGATAAAATCCAGCATTTCTTTGGACCATACCCTGTGCTCTGTATCAAGCAGCAGCATCCCTGCCGCATCGGAATAGTCTGTTGCATGCACCCCTGACAGCATATAGGCCATGTAATCCTTTGGGAGCATTATTTTTTTAATTTTGGCAAACAACTCAGGCTCGTTTTCCTTCACCCAGAGCAGCTTCGGTGCAGTGAAGCCTGTAAGAGCAATATTGCCGGTATTACTTATGACGAATGTACTGTCCCCACCGTTAATCTCATCACACTGCTTCTGTGTCCTTTGGTCGTTCCATAAGATAGCCGGACGCAATACAGTATCGTTCTCGTCCAGAATTACAAGACCATGCATTTGTCCGCTGAATGAAACAGCTTTAATACAGCTGCTGTCACAGGAGGAAGCAATCTCTTTTAAGCCCTCACAGACTCCCTTCCACCAGTCCGCCGGATTTTGTTCACTCCAGCCCTCCTCATTCATATATAAAGGGTATTCCTTTGAGACAATCTTAACTGTTTTACCCTTCTCATCCATCAAAAGCAGCTTAACTGCGCTTGTCCCCAAATCCACACCTATGTAATATCTCATCTGTCATCACTCCTATATCTTTATGTGACACTGTTAAGAAAAACGAAGTCAGCCGATTGCTCTCTTCTCTTTACAATCGGCGAAACATACCACCTTGCGGTTTGTTTCCATTATAACAAATTATAGTTAAAATGAGAATGACAGATTGAAAGTATACATTATGCACAAGTAAATTCCTGCTGATATAAAATTGAAACTGAACTTTTGCAAAAATGCATGAAGCCTATTGTAGTATTGAAATTACGCCTATATAATAAAGATAAGGGTGTTGAGTAAAGGCATTCACTTTGTAAAGGATGTGGTACTATCAAAATCGGAAGCAAGGAACTTATCAGGGATATCAACAATAAATTGGTTTTGGAAGCGATCATAGAAAAGGCCCCCATATCAAGGGCAGATTTGTCTAAGGATTTGGGATTGACAAAAGCAACTATTTCATCCATTGTCCAAGAACTGATTGAAAAAAATTTTGTGATTGAAATTGGAAGCGCAGATACTGTTATAGGCCGTAAGCCAACCATGCTGACTTTAAATAAGGATGCCGGTTACTCCGTCTGCATTGACCTTTCCGTAAACCATACAGATTTTATGATAACAGACCTTCTTGGAGGTTGTATCTGGCAAAAACATGTAACCTATGCCAATATTGATGCTATTCATGTTATAGATATGCTGTGCTCTTTGCTGGACACTTTTTTGCAGACCAGAGAATCCAAAACAACTTATGACATTATAGGCATTACCATTGCTATCCACGGTGTCGTCAATGAAAATAAAATTGTTTTCACCCCCTATTATGACTTACATCAGTATGATTTTGTTCATATCCTTTCCAAAAAATATAAAACAGACGTTTTTCTCTATAATGAGGCTAACCTTTCAGTTCTGGGAGAAAACACCTTTTCCAACTATGTGGAAAATATTGCGGTCATCGGCATTCATTCCGGTATCGGCTTAGGTATGGTATTAAACGGACAGCTTTACAGCGGCTTTAACGGTTATGCAGGAGAATTTGGCCATACCATCATTGAACTGGACGGAAGACCCTGCCCCTGCGGCAACTGCGGCTGTCTGGAGCAATACGGCTCCCAGAGGGCGCTTCTATCGGACCTTGCTGAAAAAAAGGGCCTGGAGACAGTGTGTTTTGAACAGTTTGCGGAATGGTACCGCAAAAAGGATGAGGATGCCATTGCCATTGCAAAACAATTTGTTAAATTTATTGCTGCCGGTATCAATAATCTTTTGAATCTGTATAACCCTGAAATTATTATATTAAATTCAGAATTTACAAAGGCATTCCCCGCGCTGCTGGATGAAATAAAGGAGCAGCTTCACTCCAAAACACATTTTTCAAAAACAATACTATTATCAAAAATGAATGACGAAGCAGTTCTATACGGCGCGGCCTTCATCAATATTGTTCACTTTCTCGGCATTGAAAAATTTAATCCAAAGCAACTGTAAAAAGCCCCCCAGGGGGCTTTTTAGCTGTCACAAAAGTTCCTTGGGAGCTTTTGTGAGTCCTTACATGGGTATAAAGTCTTGTTTCTTCGCACAAGGTTTGACAGAAGCCATAGTCAGCACATTGCCTTGCAAGGCTCGCTTCACTCGACGCGGCATCTTCCTCTCTGTTTCTTGCAGCACTTTATTTTATAAGGAAAACAGAGTTTCCGAATAAAGTTTATGCCCCGCTTTTTTCAAAAGACAGCGGGGAAAATGCCCTGCCTGCCAAAGAAAGCTTTTCCAAAGGAAAGGTATTGACACTTGCCGGTGATTTGAGCAGCGCCCAAGTTTAAAATCATTTACAAACCCTTTTTACGCAACTCCATTTTTATAAGCTGGAGAAACAGCCTCCTCTACAAAAGCTCCTGAAAACTCATGATATACCTGTCTACAACCAGCTTCATTTTTTCCTTATCCCTTTTTCCGGATTCATCATAAACACCTACTACCGTATATCCGGCCCTCTTGGCTGTTTCAGCCGCATGCAGCGCGTCCTCAAACACAGCAGTATCCCCTGTACTCCCCCCCAGACGGTTGGAAGCGATATGGAATACCTCATCCTTATCCTTCCCCACTCCTGCCTGAGAGCAGGTCATAATAAACTCAAAATAGCGGACTAAATCAAGCCTTTTTAGCGCCTCGTAGACATAGGAATACTCCGAAGCTGTCAGCACGCACATTTTAGTCCCCTTTTCCTTTTCCTTATCCAGGTACTCCCTCACATAGGGCTTCATAGGAATATCAAGCCTGTATCTGCCCTCTATCATTTCATTAAATCCCGTAATCACCTCCTCCGGGCTGAGAGGCACGCCAAGATCATAGGAGAAGTATTCTGCGGATGCTTTCAGCGACAACCTTTTTGTTATCTCATGTATATTATCCGGCGGCGTTATATCATATTTTTTCAAAAACTGGATATCCAGATTTTTCCATGCAGGCATAGAATCCAAAAGAGTGCCGTCCAAATCAAATATCTTATACTTTTTCATCTCACCAGCTCCCTCAGCTTTTCCGCCATTTTTCTGGCTGCTGCTTCAATATCATCCCTGGCAAATAGTGCTGATACAACTGCCACGCCGTCAATACCACTGCCGGAAAGCCCGTCTACATTGTCGTGGGTGATGCCGCCTATTGCCACAACGGGGATAGTTACAGAGGACGTGATATTTTTCAGCTCCTCAACAGTTACACTTTTTGCGTCCAGCTTTGTGGAGGTGGAAAAAACAGCGCCTACACCTAAATAATCAGCGCCATAGGCCTCCGCTCTTTTTGCCTGCTCCAGCGTTCTTGCGGATACGCCCATTATTTTGTCCTCCCCTATGAGCTTTCTCACATCACAGGCGTCCATATCACTCTGACCGATATGGATACCGTCCGCGCCGCTTTCCAGGCAGACCTTTACATTGTCGTCAATGACAAAGGGCACATGGTATCGATCCGTCACCCGCTTCACCTCTTTGGCTAACGAAATGTACTCCTCTTCTGCTATGTTTTTTTCCCGAAGCTGTACGAAGGTAGCGCCGCCCAAAATAGCCTCCTCCACTGCCTGTGGAAGTGTCTTGCCCTTTAGCCAGCTGCGATCTGTTACTGCATATAAAAACATGGATTTCCTATCTGCTTTCAATTTTTATTCCTCCTGCCAGTGTTATTCCGTTCATATTGCTCATAGCGTCTATCAAAAACATACGGTAGGAAGCGGTGCCTCCCTCATACCGTTTCATCTTTTCATAGGCAATTTCACCGCTGAGGCCAAAGGCAGCTACTGCGGCGGCGCAGCTATCCAAAAGACAAGATTTGTTCGCCGCACAGATTGTCCCGACAGCGCTTGAGAGCATACAGCCTGTCCCCGTCACCCTGCTCATCATTTCATGTCCGTTATGAACAATATATACCTTATCCTGATTCCCCACAACATCTATTTTACCGCTGACAATGACAACAGCGCCTGTTTTTTTGCTGAGATGCTGAGCCATTTCTATGGTTTTTTCCATGTTTTCTTCCGTTATACTGTCCTCCTCTGAGGCATCCACGCCTCTTGTTCCCCCGCCGCGATGATCAAGATACCTGATTTCAGAGCTGTTGCCCCGAATTACGTCAAATTGAATTTCGTCCAACAGCTTTTGGGCAATTTTACCCCGCAGTCTGGAAGAACCCGCCCCTACTGGGTCAAGTACAGTTACATGCTTCAGGGCATTTGCTCTTTTTCCGGCCAATACCATAGCCTCCAAAAGCTTATCATCCGCTGTTCCCATATTAATGACAAGAGCATCACATGATGCCGTTATCTCCTCTACCTCCAAAGCATTATTTGCCATGGTGGGGTGTCCGTAAAGGGCAAGCACTATGTTGGCGCAGTCATTAGCAGTTACAATATTCGCAAAATTATGGATATAAGGCTGCCTGCTTTTTACGTTATCAAATATTTGTTCCAGTTCTATATCATCCATCAGATGCTGACACTCCTTTGCAGTTTTTCCAGGGTATGGTTTCTTGACATGGCTTTTAAGAAGATATAGGCGCAGAACGCTCCCACTGTTGTGCTGACAAGATAGATTGGGATATAGGTAAACAGCGCTACGTCCCCGTTGCCGTACACAAAAGCGGATATCGGATAGGAACACACGGCGCCGATTATTCCCGTTCCAAAAATCTCACCCCCAACAGCCCCTATGAGCTTCTGACTCCTCTGATACAGAAGGCCTGAGAGAAAAGCACCGATACAGCCACCTGTTATTGACATAAGATCCACGCCCATCAATAATATTTTCAAAAATGTCAGCAGGGCGGCGCATAACAGACCATACCAGGGGCCCAGAAAAACAGCCGCAATGACATTTATAAAATGCTGCATGGGTGCACACACGCCCGGTATGCGCAAAAAAGGCGTCAGTACAAATCCCAATGCTGCCAAAAGCCCTGTCAAAACTAATTTCCTTGTTTTCATTCAAACTCCCTGCTTTCTATATTTTGCCGTTTTTTCATCAATTGTCAATACTCCGTGAGATGGATTGTAATTTATTTTTACATATGCCTTCACGCTTTTGGCGCCGGCCCTGACCGCCTCCGTCTGGCAGAGCTTTATCACCTCCATAACCCTGTCATAATCCCCCTCTATCACAGTCTCAAAGGCTCCAACCTGATAATTCAGGCCGCTTTTTTCAATAAACCGAATCACACTGTCCACCACATGGAGCATTTTCCCTTCTTCTGTTTCCGGCAGTACCTGAATAGCAGCACTGGCATTCATAAATCATTCCTCCTTTTCCATATAGCAGCAATACAAAAAAAGGATAAGCCAGATTTGGCCTATCCTTAAAGATTCTACGCAATTTGCTCCTTACGTTGGCATTATCCAAATCAAGTAAAAGGTCGGAATATTTTTATTCCCTCTCAGCCTGCACACACAAGCTCCCCTGTATTGCTCCATTATTTAGTTGTGTGATTCATATTACCACTGCTGTTGCAAAAAGTCAAACTGCACAGACATTATATTTCTTGTTTCGTAATCCATTTTTTGGCCAGCATATAAAATACAGCCGTATGGGTTGCAAACCGCCCTTCTATCTTGTTTCAATCTCATAAGGCCAGCTTAGGATACCCCCAAAATCATAGACATTGCGGTATCCCATTTCTGTCAGAACTTTGCAGGCCTCTTTGCTTCTCAAACCGCTGCGGCAGTAAACCAGAAGCTTTTTATCCTTATCAGGCAGCATTTTTTTCGCCTTATCCAAAATTTCACTGTCAGGTATGTTTAAAGCACCTGGGATATGCTTTCCGTCAAATTCTTCCCTTGTTCTGACATCCAATAGAATCGTATTCTTATCCTCTGCCATCATTTTATGGGCTTTCTCAGGAGAAATACAGTTTACCTTTTCTTTTACCATTGTCATATTTTCACTACCTTTTCATTTAAGATAGCTATAGCTTTTGTAACTTTAAGTAAAATAAAACAAAAAAAGCCTTCCAATTTTAAGCAGTATTTCATATCCTTTTTCGTTTTTTTATTGAAAAAGCCCCCGATATACGGTATACTGAAACGGTTAAAATTCGCATTGTATCTTAAATATTAAGAACGATAGCAGGAGGTTGAAGTTATGAAAAACACATCTCAAAAAACATTGGATTTAGTTCAGCTGTCTTTGTTTGCCGCAATCATTATACTGATGGCATTCACACCGTTTCTGGGCTATATTCCGCTGGGCTTTACAAGAGCGACTATTATTCATGTTCCTGTGATTGTAGGCTGCATTCTTCTCGGGCCGAAAAAGGGTGCTGTACTTGGATTTATATTCGGTCTGACAAGCCTCTTCAACAATACCTTTAATCCAACACTTACCTCTTTTGTATTCTCACCCTTTTATTCAGTGGGAGAAATTCATGGTAACCTGTGGAGCTTGGTGATTTGTTTTGTTCCCCGCATACTGGTGGGTGTTATACCCTATTATGTATACCGGGCACTTAGTAGGGTCACGGCAAAAAATTTATCTCTGGCCGTTGCGGGCCTGGCCGGATCCCTTACAAATACCTTATTGGTAATGAATCTGATTTTCTTTTGTTTTAAAGACGCCTATGCGGCCGCAAACAGTGTATCCGCAAACGCCCTGTATGCCTTTATCCTTACGATAATCGGCATGAACGGCATACCGGAGGCAATTGTCGCATCCATAATCACCGTTGCACTTTGCCGTGTTCTGTTAAAACTAAATGTCGGACAGCCTTCAAAAGCAAAAAGCGCTATTTTACAATAACCGCTGACATATTACAATACATAAAACCAATTATCTGTGAATTTTAACAAGACAGAATCGCATTTGCGGTTCTGTTTTTTTGCAGAAACAAAAAAGAGCAGCCGGGACATCCCTTTGCTTCCCAAATACTAAACATCCTCGTCATTCATTACCTTCTTCATGGTCCATAATGTTTCCTTCATAATTTTTAACTGCCTGTCATTACAGCCCTTTAACGATTCCGTAATGGATCCAATGCCATTAACATCTTTGTCATCATAGATAATATCATTTATCGTGACGTCAAATATCTGTGCAGCCCTATACAAAGTCTGAAGACTTATTTTAGCATTGTTTGTCTCAATATGGCTCAGATGTGTTACTGTTATACCCAATTTCTCAGCTAGCTGTTCCTGTGTCAAATTATTCCTGTTTCTGTATTCTCTGATTCTTCTGCCCAATAATGCATAGTCGATTCCACAATTCATAACATTAACACCTCCAACATATTTATTGTATGTTTTAATTATAGATGTTATAATAAGATAATAAATCCAATTTAGACTTATTAGTTCAATAGGTAAGGTGATAGTGTTGGAGTTTAAAGACAGGCTCAAATTTTTAAGAGAAAATTATTACAGAAACGGAAAAAAGCTGTCTCAGAAGGAATTGGCAAATGTGTTAAATTATGGATATACCGCAATTGCAAATTACGAAAGCGGCCGGAATGAACCCTCTATAGAGGACTTAATTAAGCTGGCTGAATTTTTTAACGTCAGTCTTGATTATCTCCTCGGTGTGTCAGAAGAAAGACACCTTTACCAAAGCGTCACGAATAATGATTTTATTGCTTTATACAATACCTTTAACCCGGAACAAAAAAAAGAGATTTATCAAATATTAGAATCTATTTTCCATATGATAAAATAAAAAAGAGCTGTCAGAGCCCCTTTTTTTATATCTGTATCTTCATTTAAAAATCTTTTCCATAAAGGAAACCCTCCAAGCTCATAATCATTTCATTATGGCATGTTGTTCTGCGCTCTTTGGGCCTCCTCAAAATCCCGCAGCATCCAACTTGGTATATTCTTTTCCCTTCCTTCAGCGTAAGTCATCCAATAAAACGCATCATGTTCCTGACTTAGCATAACATCACCATGCCTGTACAGGCATAAATATGTAATAATCGTCAAATGCAGCCTGCTTTTAATCGCATCAAAAATACTGAGAGGCTTTATAATTTCCACAGTGAGTCCCGTTTCCTCACTGATTTCCCTGAGAAGTCCCCGCGGAGACGATTCAAAAAAGCGAACGCCTCCTCCGGGCAAATCCCATGCTTCTTTCTGATTCATATAGCTGCCTTCTATCTCCTGCCTCGAGCGCTTTAAAACAAGAAAGGAATCCTCCTTTAAAATCACAGCCTTTACGGCCAATGCAAAGCTTCTTTTCATTTCCTCCCCTCCTGCCATTATTCCGCATTCCGCCCATCTGCTTCTCTTATCAAGGCCCTGAGCTCATTCTCATCAAAATGGTATTCTTTGTTGCAGAAATGGCAGTGCAGCGTAGCCTCCTTATCCTCATCCGCTATTTTATGAAGCTCCTCAAGCCCAATGGAAATAAGTGCTTTTTCCACTCTTTGTCTGGTACAGTTGCAGTAAAAACGCGTTGGTGTTTTTTCCAAAACGGAAAGCTCCATACCTTTAAAAATTGTTTCCAATATTGCCTCCGGCGTCAGTCCATCCTCCAGCATTTTTGTAATGGGAGAAAGGGTCTGCAAATTTTTTTCCAGAAGGTCAATCGCACCATCCTGCGCATCGGGCATAATCTGTATCAAAAAGCCTCCCGCCTGCTTTACACTTAAGTCCACATCTATTAATACGCCTAAGCCCACGGAGGACGGCGTCTGCTCTGATTTTGTAAAATAATAGGTCAAATCGTCCGCTATTTCTCCGCTCACCAATTCAATCTGTCCGGCATAGGGCTCCTTCATTCCAATATCCTTTACAACACTCAGATAGCCTTTTCCAACGGCACCGCTTACATCAAGCTTCCCCGGGTATTTTGAGGGAACGGAAGCCCCCGGCTCATAGACATACCCCTTCACATTGCTTTTAGCGTCTGAGGTTGCCATAATTCCTCTAAGAGGTCCATCCCCTTTTATCTGTAATGTCAGTAAATCCTTTTCACTCTTAAGCATACAGCCCATCATTGCCGCCGCCGTCAAAAGCCTTCCAAGGGCCGCTGTCGCAACCGGCGAAGTGCCGTGTATTTTTCTGGCGTCCTCCACCATTTTTTTGGTATATGCCGCAAAAGCCCGTATTGATCCGTTGCCCGCCGTTGCTCTGATAATGTAGTCTTCCATTCTGATTCTTCCTTCCTGTCATTTTTCGCTTGCCGCTTTCTTCATTTCCCTGGCAATAACATAAATTCTTCCACTGTCGTTTCTTGGCGGATGAAAGGTAAAAGCGTCAAACATGTCCACAAATTCCATGCCGCTTTCTTCTATCAATCGTTTTATGGTGTCGGTGGAATATGCCTTCTCGTAGTGAAACTCCTCAAAGCGCTGATATTTTTTTGTCTTCTCATCCTCAATAAAAAAATTCATATAAAATTCATTGACGCACTCTTTTTCATCGTAACAGTTTTCCCATATATAGGCAGCGTTTTCTGTTGTTTCCGCATAGGTATTGTCACCTAATACATTTTTAAACTTATACTCCGTATTCAGATCAAATATAAAAAGACCGCCGGGATGCAGGTAATTATTCACCAGACGGAATACCTGCAACAGCTCCTCTTCCTCCGTAATATAATTCAGGCTGTCATAAAGGCTTATGATACATTGTACCGTGCCGTAAAGCTCAAACTGCCGCATGTCCTGCATTAAATATAGAATATCAAGTCCCGCTTCCTCCGCCTTTTGCCTGGCAATTGTCAGCATGTCCTCCGAGAGGTCAATGCCTATCATATCATAGCCTTCCTGCGCTAATCTCTGCGTCATATTTCCTGTTCCGCAGCCAATATCCGCAATCAGCTCCGGCTTGAGTCCATATCTGTCCCATATACAATGCAGATACCTGACCCAGCCGTCGTAGTCTGTATCCTCCATAAATATATCATAAATTGAAGCAAAACCTTTATAGGCTTCCATATTGCATCCCCCGCTAAATGAATTCCAACTTTATTTATTATACGGTTATCAGTACAGAAAATCAATATACACCGGTTTTTTACTATGAAGCTGTTTGAGCGTTTAACCCCGAATCGGACAGTCTATACAAAAAGCCCGTTACCTTTTCGGCAACCGGGCCTCTGCGGCGTAACCATATCATACTTTCAGCTTCTGGAATCTCTTCTTCTCTTTCGCAATAGTCCGCCAATCCTTCCGCTCTCCTGAGCTGTCAGAGAGCGCCAGCCTCTTTCCCTTACTTTATCCGTAAGCCCTAACTCCTCGGCGATTTCATACTTCAAAGCATCAAATTCCGTTTCCTTTTTCACTTTATTTTCATTGTTATCCATTCAAAAAGCCTCCTTTAAAAAAAATATACCCAAATCCCCTATAAAATATCCTGATGAATAAAGGCTTTTGGTCATAAATAACAATTCTCCGAAATAGGAATATAAAAACATGCAAAACATTTGACACTCCCTCCAAATAATGATACTATGAATGCAACAATTGAAAAGTCAAGTAGAGGCGCATATTTTATCAGTACACCGTCTGATGTGGTAAGGCACAGAGGAGGACTGTGGAAAGGGAAATATGCCGAAGGAAAGGGAGCCCTTATTATCCCGGCCCTGGGTTGTGGGTTAATAGCCCTCAAACTGTCATCTTTCAGATGGAGCGCTACGAAAACATATAAAGCCGACCTTTTTTTCGGTTTTAAGTTGTATTAGCTGGCGCCGCCGGCTTTTTTTGTTGGTAAATCATTATTGAGCTATCCTATAGGAGTGAAAAGAATGAAAAAAGTTAATCTGGCAATTGTAGGTGCAACAGGAATGGTAGGCCGCACATTCCTCAAGGTACTGGAAGAAAAGAATCTTCCTATTGAAAACTTTTATGTTATGGCCTCCAAGCGTTCCGCAGGAAGTAAGCTGACCTTTAAGGGTAAAGAGTATACAGTAGAAGAGCTGACAGAGCATTCCTTTGATAAACCCATCGATATCGCCCTCTTTTCCGCCGGCGGCTCCACAAGTGAAAAATATGCGCCTATTGCTGCGTCAAAGGGCTGCATTGTCATTGATAACAGCTCACAGTGGCGCATGGATCCCGAGGTGCCCTTGATTGTGCCTGAAGTGAATCCGGAGGATATTGGCTGGAACAAAGGCATCATCGCCAATCCAAACTGCTCTACCATACAGGCAATGGTGGCACTGAAGCCTTTAGATGACAAATACAAAATAAAGCGTGTTGTTTATTCTACATACCAGGCAGTTTCCGGCGCAGGCCTTGCAGGCTGGAAGGATTTGGAGGATGGATTGAAGGGCGAGGCTCCCAAAAAATTTCCCCATCCAATCGCCAACAACTGTCTGCCCCATATTGATGTGTTCTTAGACAATGGCTATACCAAAGAAGAAATGAAAATGATAGATGAAACCAGAAAAATACTGCACAATGACGCTATGAAAATAACAGCAACCACAGTGCGTGTTCCCGTATTCAACAGCCACAGCGAATCAATTAATATCGAATTTGAGAATCCCTTTGATTTGGATGAGGCAAAGGAAATATTGCGAAACGCACCGGGTGTTGTCATTGTGGACGATCCCGCTCATGACACATATCCCCTGGCCATTGAAGCCACAGGCCATGACGAAGTATTTATCGGAAGAATCCGCCGTGATGACAGTGTGGATAACGGCCTGAATCTGTGGGTTGTGGCGGATAATATCCGTAAGGGCGCCGCTTCCAACGCGGTGCAGATAGCCGAAGTTATTATTAACTCTATGAATTAATTGAAGGAGGTTTTATTTATGTCACTATTTACTGGTGCAGGTGTAGCAATCGTCACTCCATTTCATGAGGATGGAAGCGTAAACTTTGAAAAACTGAAGGAGATATTGGAGTTTCAGATAGAAAACGGAACAGATGCTATTATAATCTGCGGCACAACGGGAGAAGCGTCTACCCTGACAGATGAAGAACAGCTGGAATGCGTCCGCTTTACAGCGGAGGTTGTCAACAAAAGAATACCCGTAATTGCAGGCGCCGGAAGCAATGATACAAAACACGGCATAAATCTGGCGCAGGGCTGCGAAAAAATGGGGGCCGATGGTGTACTGTTGGTGACACCATATTACAATAAGACCACCCAGAGGGGCCTTGTCGCACATTATACAGCTATCGCGGAAAGCATCCATATTCCCGTCATTCTTTATAACGTACCGGGCCGTACAGGACTTTCCATCAGCCCAGAAACCTGCTATGAGCTTTCCAAAGTAAAAAATATAATAGGCGTCAAGGAGGCCAGCGGAAATCTTTCCGCTATCGCTCAGATCGCGGCATTGTGCGGCCCCGATTTCACCATCTATTCCGGAAATGACGATCAGGTGCTTCCTATTCTCTCTCTGGGCGGAAAAGGCGTTATCTCCGTTCTCTCCAATGTTGCACCAAGACAGACACACGACATGGTTATGAATTTCCTCAACGGCAATATTCAGGAGGCTATTGATTTGCAGCTGAAATCTCTGGCGCTGATGAACGCCCTTTTTATAGAGGTAAATCCAATTCCCGTCAAGGAAGCCATGAACATGATGGGCTTTGGTGTCGGGCCATGTAAAATGCCTCTTGTCCCCATGTCAGAGGAGCACAGAGAAATTCTGAGAAAAGAAATGAAAAGCTACGGCTTAATAAAATAAAGTAAAAATCCTGAGAGGGCTGTCTCCGCTCCGCTATGGTCGGTGCTAAACGAACGTCCACCGGACGTTCAGCACCCCTTAAACTCTTCCCATGGGCTGTGCCCTTGACCATAACGAAAAACTGTGTTTTCCTTAAAAAATTGAGCTTGGTTTGATTTTTTATAAAGGGGCTTGCAGGAGTTCGGAGACGGAGTCCCTGAGGTTTTTGACACGCTGAGGGCAGACGCTGCGCGCTGCCCTTTTTTAACAGAAAGAGGTGCTTATTATGATACGGATTATCATGCATGGATGCGGCGGAAAAATGGGGCACGTGGTCAATGAAATTGTTTCCCAGGATGCAGACTGTGAAATTGTAGCGGGTATTGATCCAAGGGATGTGGAGGCCTCTTATCCTGTATTCCGCTCTCCTTCGGCGTGTACCGTTCCCGCTGACGTTATCATTGACTTCTCCACTGCCTCCGCCATACCTGCTCTATTGGACTTTGCGAGGGAAAAACAGATACCCGCCGTTTTATGTACCACAGGCTTTGACGATGCGCTGAATCTACTGGTAAAGGATACCGCCGAGGAGGTTGCCATATTAAAAAGCGCAAATATGTCGCTGGGCGTGAATCTTTTATTCAGTCTGGTTCAAAAAGCCGCCCAGATACTGGCTGACAGCGGTTTTGATATAGAAATTATAGAAAAACACCACAACCAAAAAATAGACGCTCCCAGCGGAACTGCCATCGCTTTAGCCGACGCTGTCAATGAAGCAATGGATGGACGTTATGAATATATTTATGACCGCTCCCAGAAAAGAGAAAAAAGGAACAGGGATGAAATCGGTATTCATGCCCTGCGCGGCGGCACAATCGTTGGGGAGCATGATGTCATATTTGCCGGCAAGGATGAGATTATACAACTGTCCCATACTGCCATGTCAAAAGAAATATTCGCCGTTGGCGCTGTTAAAGCCGCCAAATATCTGGCCGGTAAACCATCAGGCTTTTACAGCATGAGGGACGTTATATTATAATACGTAGATTTTATTTAATGGCCACAAGGAGGATGACTTAATTTCATCCTCCTTCTTTTTTTGCGCAAAAGTTCCTTGCTGTATCCCTTGCCGTAATGAAAAATAAATCTTATATCCTCTTACGGTCCCTCAAAACACTGTTTTTGCAGCATAAAAAAGCGGCATAGCCAAAGCCACACCGCCAAACAATCATCATCTTGTCCTGTATAATAAACTGCTTATTCCTCAACACTCAGCTTTTCTGTACAGATTTTATAGATAAAATCCGCATCCTTTCTGATACCGTCTGTCAATGTACTGCCGCTGATAATGACATCCATATAGGAAGGTTTCCTCTCAAGAGATTCACAGAGACTCGCCTCGCTGAGATACCCCTTCTCAATGGCGTCCACAATGCCATCCAGTATCAGCATATCACATTCTCCGGTTTCCAATATTTTTTTTGTAAAATTAAAAGCCGTCTGCACTTCATTGTAAACTTCCTTTTTAACCGCCTCATCTGCGTCCTCAATACTGTTTCTCATTTTCTCAAAACGGAAAACTTTGAAATCGGGCTCCAGCTTTTTCAGCGGAATGGATTCCTTGTTATTATTGTAATCTAAGAACTGTATCATGATTACGCTGAGTTCCTCCCCGACTGCCCGTACGCCCTGCCCGACAGCCAGAGTTGTTTTGCCCCTGCCTTCACCATAATAGACATAAATATACCCTTTTCGCACATGATTCAACTCCCGAAAGTTTCATTATCCAGCCGGTTTTTGCCGACACTTAGCAATAGTATACCCAAAGAGAACACTTTGTCAACAAAAAAATATTTTTCCCCACAGCATTAGATTTCGGTAACAGTTCTTTGTCATTTAAACGGCAAAACCGCCTTTTATGTCTTCGTTGATTACATAATAACACATGGATTCCTCCGGCTTATAGTAAATATCAAGTGTTTCCAGATCCTTTACCTTGCCGCCCTGCTCTTTCCAAATCTCCTTTACTCTCTCAGAAAGGTTTTTTGTATTTACCTTTCCCTCCTGGTATTCCACATATAAATTTGTCTTCATATTAATTCCCCCTAGCCTGCGTAATTCATACGGCTGACAGCCGTCCTTTGTATACCGATTTGTATATAAAACAAATTCTAAAAGCAGCAGTTAATCAAAACTGCCGCCTTCTCTCTGTCGTCTTCATTGTGTTATTTGTTTATCAATACAATAGCTATCATACTAGAGTTACTCAAAAAAGTCAATAAAGGCCAGCTATAATTACCATTTTTTTACATCCATTATTCTTCCTTTTCCGCCGTTTCTTCCGTACCGGTTTCAATTTTCGATATGGATACCTCATAAGCGACCTTTTCTTCCACGGCATCCCCTATCTTTTTTTGATAGGTTCTGCTTTGAATTCTCCCCCACAGCCTGATTTTTGTCCCAACCTCCAGATTGCCGGCAAAACGTGCATTTCTGCCCCATGCGATACAGGGAATATAATCGCTTTTATTGTAGGCTCTGTTTACAGCAACCAAAATATCAGCAATTTCTCTGCCAAAAGGCGTCGTGCGGTAAACCGGCGCTTTACAAATAAAGCCGTTTAAGCATATCTCATTTGGATTTTCCTCATCCATTTCCTCCAATATTTCAATATCCCTGGCAAAAACAGTCAGTATCAGCCTGTTTTTTTTGTCTGAATAATTATTATAGCTGCGTAGCTGTCCCTTTACCTTTAGGATAGTGCCCTCCTTCAATAGCTCCTTGTCTATGAGCCTGTCTGATATCGTCACCGGAAGCCTGTCTGCATTGTCACTGAGCCTCGGCACATCCAACTGGAATAAATAAAAACCTTCCCCATAAACCTCATGGCTGAAACAACACTCCTGTGCCACTGTGCCCATAATATTGACGATGTTATTTTCTAAGAGTCCCTCAATCTGCATTCTTTTATCTCCCCTCTTCTTATCCATGAAAAGTTCTTAATCAGAATAATCTTATGTCCTTTTTGACATACCATATGTGTAAATAACACACCTATAATAAATATTTTTATTCACAAGCTTCACGGTTTAGAAGAATAATTTTCCAGCAGAGAGAAATTGAGATCAGAAACCTCCATATCATCGGCAATTGCAGCGGCGACAACAGCCAGCACATCGGTCACCTTGTCTTTCAAGGTATCATCCACATTGACAGCAAATTCCTGCGGCTCAAAGCGCTCACCCGTCAGTGTGGGAATACTTCTTTGAATACAGCACTGTATCGTCTCCCAGTTTGATTCGCATACAATACTGGATACAGTCACGGAAGCCTTGCTGTTTGTGCCGCAGGTAATCAAAGTCGTACCCGCATGAATACCAAAGGGGAATATATTCCTGTCATCTGTATTGATAATCAATATATTTTTATCTTCCAGCAGCTGGGGCAAAACTTTAATGCCCTCCGATTCGTCAAGGCCCCGTAAATACATTAAAATATGGAATTTCAGCCCTGCAAAATCTTTAATATCCTCATACTTTAACGTCACAAGCAAAATATTACAGCCAAAAGCAGCAATATCTTTTAATTCCTCCTGTGAAATTACCTTTTCTTTTTCAATATTTTTATGAAATACCCGAAATCCTTTCAATTCATATAAACGCAAAAGCAGGTTCATGGTCTGAAATTTTCCATCATCCCCTATTATTCCAATACAAAACATTTGTATCCTCCTTTCAACATTCATATAAACCTCGAATAAAGATAGTTTGGTTTTTCATTCGGCAAATATGTATGAGAATAATTGTTATGCTTTCATTAAAAACAAAAATGCCAAAGGCTTTTTTACGCCTTTGGCTTTGTTGCTGTCATTTCTCAGCGAACTCTGTTTATCCTTTCTCCCACCCCTTAGAAGAACTGTTAATACGCCACGAAGTAACACCCATATGTCTATTGTTAATGCTCTTTAATAAAAAACGGATTGACTCTATATCGTTCAATCCGTTAAAACAACCAATCGCTATTTTTTATTTGCATTATGAAAAATAAAAGCAATCTTTACACAGTCAATACCGACTATCATCGTATGATCTCCCGCCTTAAAAATCATGGGATCTCCGCCCTTTTTCACAATAACGGCGTCATTTCTTTTTTCGTCATCCTTCCAGTAGGATAATATGAAATATTCATCGTCTCCCTTTATCGTCCATTTGTAGTCCATCAGGGGACGGATATAATAATCTCCGTCACATTTGAAATATTCCATCACACTGTTTTTCGCGCTTATATAATCCTGCACCGGTCTTTTTGCCTTCGCCGCCATTTGAAACCTCCACATTTTGCTGTAATTCATATTTTGAGCTATCATTACTATGGTACAATTGAAGCTCGTCCCTTGTCAATACAAAATATGCAAAATTTCAATATAATTGCAGATTCGCTTTATTCCAGGAATTTCTTCAGATATTGTCCTGTGTAGGATTCTCTCACCTTCGCAATCTCCTCCGGCGTACCGCTTGCTACAATCTGGCCGCCGCCGTCACCGCCTTCCGGTCCCAAATCAATGATATAGTCGGCTGTTTTAATGACGTCCAGATTATGCTCTATGACAACAACCGTATTGCCGCCCTCCGCCAATCTCTGCAAAATATAAATCAGCTTGTGGACGTCTGCCGTATGAAGACCGGTTGTGGGCTCATCCAATATATACATGGTTTTCCCCGTGCTCTTTCTGCTCAGCTCCGTTGCCAGCTTCACTCTCTGCGCCTCGCCGCCGGAAAGTGTTGTGGAGGACTGGCCAAGCTTCACATAGGAAAGTCCCACATCATTGAGGGTTTGGATTTTTTCCTTTATTCTTGGAATATTCTCAAAAAATACCAATGCCTCTTCCACTGTCATATCCAATACGTCAGCTATGGTCTTTCCCTTGTATTTTACTTCAAGCGTTTCCCTGTTATACCTTTTTCCGCCGCACACCTCACAGGGTACATAAATATCGGGCAAAAAATGCATCTCTATTTTGATAATGCCGTCACCCGAGCAGGCTTCACAGCGTCCGCCCTTTACATTAAAGCTGAAGCGCCCCTTCTGGTAGCCTCTCATCTTCGCCTCTGTTGTCTGGGCAAAAACATCCCTTATCATGTCAAAAAGCCCTGTATAGGTGGCAGGATTGCTTCGGGGTGTCCGCCCGATAGGAGACTGGTCAATATCTATGACCTTGTCAAGCTGCTCTATGCCCTCCATATCCCTGTGCTTTCCCGGCTTCACCTTCGCTCTGTTTAAATCCCTTGCCAGCCTCTTGTACAATATCTCGTTGACCAGGGAGCTTTTGCCGGAGCCTGATACTCCCGTAACACAGGTAAAGACTCCCGTCGGTATTTTTACAGATATATTTTTCAGGTTATTCTCCGCAGCACCTGAAATTTTAATATACTTATCCTTTTCCACCCTCCGTCTTTCCTTCGGCACCTCTATTTTTTTTCGGCCGCTCAGATAAGCGCCTGTCACAGAACGCCTGCATTTTTTTATCTTTTCCACATCGCCGCAGCAGATAACCTCTCCGCCCTCAGCTCCTGCCGCGGGACCGATATCCACAATATAATCCGCCGCATACATGGTATCCTCATCATGCTCTACCACTATCAGGGAATTGCCAATATCCCTGAGGTTTTTCAGGGTGTGCAGAAGCTTGTCGTTATCCCTTTGATGAAGTCCGATGCTGGGCTCGTCCAGTATATACACAACTCCCACAAGTCCGCTGCCTATCTGGGTAGCCAGCCTTATTCTCTGAGCCTCACCGCCGGAAAGAGTGCCTGCCGCACGGCTCAGCGTCAGATAATCAAGTCCCACATCCACAAGAAAACCTATTCTGGCGTTAATCTCCTTCAGAATCTGATCCGCAATCATCTTATCCCTATCCGTCAGGGGAAGCACATGAAAAAATTCCTGTATCTGTATAATAGACATCTGGGTTACTTCGGATATATTTTTACCGCCGACTGTGATCGCCAAAACCTCCGGCCTTAATCTCATGCCATGGCAGGCAGGGCAGACGATATTTGTCATATACTCCTCATATTCTCCCCGCATTACCTCGCTTGTTTCACTGTAACGCCTCTGAAGATTATTGATGATGCCCTCAAAGCTATAGCTGTAGCTGCCGCCGCCATAAGCGTTTTTATAGTTTACATCAAGCTTTTCTCCGCCTGTGCCGTAAAAAATAATATCCTTTATATTATCAGGCAGATCCTGGAACGGCACATCCAAATCAAAATGGTATTTTTCAGACAGGGCCTGAAACAACACACCGCTCATACTGTCCGCCTTCGATATGGAATTGTAACCCGGGGCGACAATGGCTCCCTGATTTATGCTCAAAGCAGGGTTCGGCACAATCAGCTGTGGATCAAATTTCATCTGCATGCCAAGTCCGGTGCACTCCGGACATGCGCCCGAGGGATTGTTAAAGGAAAAAAGACGGGGCTCAATCTCGGAGAGACTGATGCCGCAGTCCACACAGGAAAAGCTCTGGCTGAAGGTCCAGTCCTTCTCCCCATTGACATCCACTACCAATAATCCCCCTGTCAGGGCGGAAACCGTCTCAATAGACTCCGTGAGTCTTTTTTGTATCCCTTCCTTAATAATAAGCCTGTCCACTACAATTTCTATGGTATGCTTCTTATTTTTTTCCAGCTTGATATCCTCAGACAGCTCATAAAGAATACCGTCTACCCTCACACGCACATAGCCGCCCTTTCTGGCGTCCTCCAAAAGCTTCACATGCTCTCCCTTCCTGCCGCGCACAACCGGGGCGAGAAGCTGGATTTTCGTTCTCTCCGGCAGAGTCAATATCTGGTCTACTATCTGGTCTATGGTCTGTTTTTTGATTTCCTTGCCGCATTTTGGACAGTGAGGCACGCCGATGCGGGCAAACAAAAGACGAAGATAATCATAAATCTCCGTCACAGTGCCCACCGTTGACCTTGGATTGTGGCTTGTGGTTTTCTGATCGATAGATATGGCGGGGGAAAGCCCTTCGATATAATCTACATCAGGCTTTTCCATCTGCCCCAGAAACTGTCTGGCATAGGAGGACAGAGATTCCACATACCGCCTCTGCCCTTCCGCGTAAATTGTGTCAAAGGCGAGAGAGGACTTTCCCGATCCGCTGACGCCTGTAAAAACAACAAATTTATCTCTTGGTATCTCCAAATCTATATTTTTCAGGTTGTGTTCCCTTGCTCCCTTGATGATAATTTTATCCTTTGCCATGGTTCCTCCTATTGTATTCTTATGAATCCTGTAAAGCTTTCTTCAGCTCCAGTATTTTGTCTCTCAGTTCCGCCGCCCTCTCAAACTGCAAATCCCTGGCAGCTGCCTTCATATCCTTGTCCATTTTCTTAATAGCTGCTAAAAGCTCGTCCTTATTCATGGATTCCGGATCCTTTTCAAATCCAAATTTACTTTTTTCCTCTACCTCTGTGGTAGCCTGAATAATTTCATACACCTTCTTTATAATTGTCTGGGGTGTAATACCATGCTCCTCGTTATATTCCTCCTGAATATAGCGTCTCCTGTTCGTTTCCGAAATTGCCTTTCGCATGGAGTCTGTCATAACGTCCGCGTACATGATAACGCGGCCCTCCGCATTTCTGGCGGCCCGCCCTATGGTCTGTATCAGAGATGTTTCCGAGCGCAGAAATCCTTCCTTGTCCGCGTCCAGTATGGCCACAAGAGATACCTCCGGGATATCAAGTCCCTCTCTTAAAAGATTGATACCTACCAGCACATCAAATACATCCATTCTCAAATCACGTATGATTTCAAGTCTCTCCAATGTGTCAATATCCGAATGGAGATACCGCACTCTCACACCTGCCTCCCGCATATAGTCCGTCAGCCTCTCGGCCATCTTCTTAGTCAGAGTTGTTATCAGTACCTTCCGGCCCTTCTCTGTCGTTTTGCGCACCTCGCCGATAAGGTCATCTATCTGCCCCTGAACCGGCTTAATGGTAATCTCCGGATCCAAAAGGCCCGTGGGGCGTATAATCTGCTCAGCAGTCTGCTCAGAGTGGGCAGCCTCATAGGAGGAGGGCGTTGCGGAAACAAAGAGCATCTGATGAATCTTCCCCTCAAACTCATTAAACTTCAGCGGTCTGTTGTCAAGAGCTGAGGGCAGACGGAAGCCATATTCCGCCAGCGTCGTCTTTCTGGATCGGTCCCCCTCATACATACCCCTGACCTGCGGTATGGTAACATGGGATTCATCCACAATAATGAGAAAATCCTTGGGGAAAAAGTCCAGCAGAGTACTGGGGGGCGTCCCCGCCTCTCTCAGCTCCAGATGTCTGGAATAGTTCTCAATACCGGTACAGTAGCCCATCTCCCGCATCATCTCAATATCATAGTTGGTTCTCTGCTCCAGTCTCTGCGCCTCCAAAAGCTTATCCTCGCTTCGGAGTACCTTAAGCCTGTCGTTTAGCTCCTCCTCAATGCGGCGGATAGCCTCCTCCATTTTATCCGGCGGCGTCACATAATGGGACGCTGGAAAAATAACCACATGCTTTCTCTCTCCCAGTATTTCCCCTGTCAATACATCTATCTCCGTAATACGGTCTATCTCGTCACCGAAAAACTCCACACGTATGGCATGCTCACTGCTGGCCACAGGAAATATCTCAACCACATCCCCCCTCACACGGAATGTGCCGCGGATGAAGTTCATATCGTTTCTGTCATACTGTATACTCAAAAGCTTTCTGAGCACTTCATCCCTGTCCTTTATCATACCGGGGCGCAAAGAAAGCATCATCTCACGGTAGCTTTCCGGATCACCCAAACCATAAATACAGGACACACTGGCCACAATCAATACATCTTCCCTCTCAAAAAGGGCGGAAGTCGCAGAATGGCGCAGCTTGTCTATCTCATCGTTAATGGAGGAATCCTTTTCAATATAGGTGTCAGAGCTTGGCACATATGCCTCCGGCTGATAATAATCATAATAGGAAACAAAATATTCCACGGCATTGTTGGGAAAGAACTCCTTAAACTCGCTGTAAAGCTGTGCGGCAAGGGTTTTATTATGGGCAATGACAAGCGTGGGCTTTTGAATTCTCTCCACAATATTTGCCATCGTAAATGTTTTTCCCGATCCTGTAACTCCTAAAAGGGTCTGAAATTTTTTACCCTCCTGAAATCCCTTTGTCAATGTCTCAATCGCCTGAGGCTGATCGCCTGTGGGCCTATAACTGGATACTAACTGAAAAGCGGGCATTTTTTCACCTCCAAACGAGAACTTTTGTTCCCATTATAACACATTTTTTAACATTATAGCAGAAAATTTTCCGAAAAAAACCCATAACTTTTTGGCTGTTTTTCCAAAATATTCACTTATTGTGAGAATAATATACTACAAAATATATGTTCGGTCAACAGAAAGCCATTGTTTCTTACTATCTCTCTTTTTATATTCCTATTTTCTGAAACAATTCAATTTGGAAAAATAAAAGTACAATGTTCACAACAGCCACAAAACTTTCCATTCACGTAAAAAGGGATAGCTTCAAAGGAAGCTATCACCAGACTGTCAATAAACCTATTTTCAGGTCGCGGAAAGGTTCGGAAATGGTCAGCACTTTTTCGCTTCGCTTAAAAGCCGCCACTGCGGATTTTGTTCTCTCTCCTCAACGCTTACACACTTCATATGTTTGGCGTTTTCGTCGAAAGTCGCTCCAAAATCCTTGGGTTGCGCTTTGGTCGTTCCTCCCGTCGCTCACACCTTCGGCGGGTGGCTCTATCTTGCCACTGCATGGTCAGCACTTTTTCGCTTCGCTTAAAAGCCGCCACTGCGGATTTTGTTCTCTCTCCTCAACGCTTACACACTTCATATGTTTGGCGTTTTCGTTGAAAGTCGCTCCAAAATCCTTGGGTTGCGCTTTGGTCGTTATTCCCGTCGCTCACACCTTCGGCATCTCCGTCTATCTTTGGTACTACCAGCAGTTAACATAACTGCGAGAGGTTTGGGGTGCATTAAAACGTTTTCTGAATAGAATCCGTAAGGCAGGCCTGCCCGACTGACGGTTTCCGGCAAATGATATTTGCGGGAGGCCCTGAGAAAAAGCCTTGTTTCAAGGAGACAGCGCGGAGAACACCGCGCCGAGCAAAGCGAGCCTTGCAAAGCAAGATGTTGACCATAACAGAAGTCAAACCTTGTGCGAAGAAACAGGGGCTTTATACTTCTGCCAAACTCAAAAAAGTCCCTTTGGGACTTTTTTGACACGCCAGGGGTAGCTTCAAAGAAGCTATCCCTTTTACATTTCCTATAATAAATCCTGAAATTCCGCTGTAGAATAGGTTTCACCCTTTTTACGCCTCTCCAGCGCCCCCAGAATTGCCTCATACTTCCTCTTTGTCAGCGGGTAGGCAATAACACACAGCGCGGCCATTATTCCGATTGCTCCCGGAATCAGTGTATTTAGAAAAAGAATGGTTTTCTCAGCTAGTCTTTCCTTTCCGGGAATCCCATAGCCTCCTATCTGCAAGACAATTCCCGTCACCTGCAGGGCAAGCGCTGCCCCCATTTTCTGACAAAAGCTCAAAGCAGCTGTAATTGCGCCGTCCCGCCGCTTATTGTTGATCCACTCATCCACCTCATTGATATCGTACATCATGGAATAATACAATGTCCAGAATGTTGTATCCCCAAAAGTGTAGAGAAGAGCCATGGCAATGAGAAAGGCAAAGCTCGGAAAGCCAATAAAGGCAAACAGACACATTCCAATGCCGGAAAACAGCATGGCGTAACAGTAAACCTGTTTTTTGTCAAACCTTCTTGCTAAAAAGTCCACGACGGGAATCCAGACAATGGACAGAAGAGAAAAAACAGTAAAATATAGTGACTGCTTCTCAGCGCCGTAATGCAGATTGTTAGTCATCAGAAAAACTGGGCCGCTGGATGCCATAGAGCATACCAAAGCCCACAATACCACTGAGCCGGCCAAAAATTTTACCGGTCTGAGCTTAAATATGGACAGATATGATTTTATGATGTTTTCCTTCTCCACTTCTTCGGCCTGTTCCATCTCCAGATTTTCTTTTGTAAACAGTACACAAATCACAATGACAGTAGCTACGAGAATGCCAAAAATAATTCCGACATTTCTCCAGCCGGCAATTGTAGAGCCCCCAGCTCTCTCTGTAAGAGAAACAATCATAGGAGGAGCCGCAGAAGCTAAAAATACAGCGATATATAAAAATACACTGGCCCATACGCGGATGGAGGTGCGTTCCTCAAAATTTTCCGTTATCTCACCGCCAAGCGCAAAGAAGGGAATGACATATATAGTATAAACAGTCCAGAAAAACATGGAAATCAGAATGAAATAGATACTTTTCACATTGCTGGAAAAGCTGACGTTATTGAAAAGAAGAAAGGTACAAATTCCGTAAGGTACTGCTGCAGCAATCATAAAGGGCCTCCTTTTTCCGTGCCTGCCCTTCAAATTATCTGACAAATAACCAATAATCGGGTCCGTCACCGCGTCCCATATGACTGCTATCAATGAAATAGTGCCCGCCACCGCCGGCGGGATTGCGGCAATATCCGTCAAAAAAAATAAAAAAAAGTAATAAAAAACATTAAACCCCAATGAATCCCCCATTTGCCCAATACCGTAACCAAGCTTTGTCTTAAATCCAATTGTTATTGATTTTCCTGTCTTATCCATCCTCTCACTCCTTTGTAATATCAAGCAATGTCTTTTTTAATAGCAAAAATGATGCCAATAAAAAAGCAGTAAATATGTTTAAATAGAGCCTGATTTTACAAAGCAAAAGGGCTATATGTAAAAAGAAATTTACATATAGCCCTTTTTGTATCCATTTCTGTACAAAAATGTATTACAAAACATTCTTTTTTCTTTCTCTTTCTCCAAAAGGAAATATAATTTTACATAGTAAATTATAATTGACTATTACACTGTTATATCCCTTTTCAATAGGAACAACTGCTTTTGCCCATTCCATACCATCGGAACAATTAGACGGAGATTACCGTTCTTTTTTCAGATAAACCATATCAACCAGCTGTATTCCATCTTCAAATATTGGATGGTCATAATTATCCACAAAAAAGTTTTTTATTCTGTGCGATACAGTAAAGCCGCAGCCTGTATAAAAGGAAAGAGCAGAGAGACAGTCTCCGGTTCCCACAAACAGAGTAGCACAGTCGGGGTAATAATCGAATAAGAATTCTATCAGGCCCTTCCCATAGCCCTTTCGTTGATATTCAGGTAAAACAGCAATGTTTTTCAACTCATAAACACCATAGGTTTCTTTGATTGCCACGCACTCAGCTTTTACGCCATTCTCATCCAAAATAAACATATCGCCACTCTCAAGGTATTTATCTATCATATTTTCCTGTTCATCAGCCAACAGCAGTAAATCAATATATTCTTTTTTGGCACCCGTAACTTTTTTTATCTTCATCATTTATCCCCTCCCGCAAATTAAAATTTGTCCGCCTGTTAAAAGTAACATCCTGTTCTTTACTTTAAATTCAAAGCAGTATACCTGTCAAGATATTTCAGATATTATCATCTTATATCCCGGCACCGTAATATTTGGAAGAGGATAAATTGTATTTTCTATCACACTCTGTCAAGTGCAGCCGATGTAAATTTTAAAAGCGGTTCTTTATTTCTCATACCTGGCGCCAATAAAAAATTTTGTATTCCTTTTCGATTCCGATTTTTTTGATGCGTCAAACCATCTGGTGGCCGTAATAAAAAAAGTATTGAAAAACAGATTGTTCTCATTATGCCAGTCCGAAACAAACGCCCTGCGTATTTTAAGGATGCAGCAAAAACAAGATTAAGGAAACGAGTTGAACAGAAAACTGTTCAACCCATAAAGCACCATTCCGCTGCTGTTATTTTTTTATTTTCTTACCTCTAAAAATTTTTCCAAATTCCTTCGAAACCCTTCCATATCATAAGCAGGCATAGAGCGCTTTCCTAATGCCCCTGCTCCTGATTGCTTTATTTCACTGTCATATTCTCCCGGATTTAGGGGCGCCTTTGAAAGCGTCTCAAACACCGGCGCCTCAGACGCACAGCCTGCAAAGGGCATAGGAAAATTATATTGCCCTACATGCTTTATGTAATGATCTAAAAATCCGGTACCATATTCCCGGCATCTTTTTACCAAATCCAAATCCAGTGTGACAGTCGCAATGGCCTCTTCCTGTCCTGCCTCCCAAATCAGCTTGCCTTCCGGGCTTATCACAAGAGAATTCCCGTAAAGGTTGTACCCTCCATAATTTCCCACACCGTTTGTTGAAACCATATAGGCCTGATTCTCAAGCGCCCTGGCATAATGGATATGCTTGTTGTAGGCATAGAGCTCCTGCGGATCCATGGTCAGCTTCACCAGAACCTCCGCCCCCATAAGAGCTTCATTTCTTGAGATTTCCGGAAAATTTAAGTCATAGCAAATTTGTACGCCTACCCTTGTCTGTTTTTCGGGAATATCAAAAGCAACATACCTGCGCCCCGGCGCCGCGTATTCCTCCGATGGCCGCCAAGGCGCCATTTTACGGTATACGTCAATCAACTCTCCCTTGGGATTGTAGATAGGCGCCGAATTATAAAACAATCCCTCCGGAAGCTCATCACTTATCTCATAAACCGTGCCCGGTATAAAATAGATTCCGTATTTTTTCGCCAGAGATGCAAAATAATCTGATGTTGGTCCCGGTATTGTTTCCGGTGTATAGCTTTGCAGACACTCTATTCCCACCACCAGCTCCGGTTTATGGTACACACTCATCATGTGCTCCAGTCTGTCCTCCAGATATGCCAGATTCACGGATGTATCCTCCTTCACCGGCATCTGTATGATTCCCACATTTAAAAATCTGCTCATTAAAATCCTCCCCTTCTATAATATATCCTCTATTCCCTCTGTTGTATAAGTGTCTCCACTCTTTTTCAATCTGAGCACTTGAAGCAGGCGGCTGTGCTTCTGTTTTGTCAGCGGATACGCCATAACGCAGACTGCTGCCAATATGCCGATAATACCCGGCACCAATGTATTGACGTACAAAATTGTCTTATATGCCATATCTTCTTTTCCGGCAACACCATAACCGCCAAACTGTAAAATAAGACCCATAATCTGAAGCGCCGCGGCAGCCCCAAATTTTTGGAAAAGTCCCAGTAAAGCAGTGATAGCACCTTCCCTTCTTTTTCCATTGACAAACTCATCCACCTCGTTTAAATCGTACATTAATGAAAAATAAAGAGTCCAGAAGGTTGTGTTTCCGAATGTAAAGAAAAAACAGCTGACTACGGCATAGGTCAAATTTTTAATGCCGATAAAGGCAAACAGTACCATGACAACGCCTGACAGCAGCATAGCATAGCAGTAAACCAATTTTTTATCGAATTTTTTTGTCAAGAAGCTGATAACCGGTATCCAGAATATAGCCAGGCAGGAAGAAATGGTAAAAAACAAAGATTGCTGCTCCGCCGGAAGATTCAGATTGCTGGTCATCATATAGACAGGGCCGCTGCTTGAAATTGAGCAGACCAGCGACCAAAGAAAAACAGATCCTGCTAAAAATTTCAGCGGTTTCAATTTCAGCAGTGAAAAGTAGGATTTAAATATATCTCCCGGCTTTTCCTTTGCGGTATTCGGAACGGGTCTTTCTCTTCCCTTCGTACAAAACCAGCAAAGCAGTATAATGGCCAGTATGATAAAGCTGAAGCTAAGCCCTACATAGCCCCATCCTTCTATGGTAGTTGCACCCTTATTTTCCGCAAATTTAACAATCATTGGAGGTGTAGCGGACGCGATAAAAACGGCCAAATACATGAATACGCTGGCCCATGTGCGTACGGAGGTTCGTTCCTCAAAATTTTCTGTCATCTCACCGCCAAGAGCAAAATAAGGTATTACATAAATCGTGTAAAAAGTCCAAAACAGCATGGAAACAAGTATAAAATAGATTCCCTTCGCCCCCTGGGATAAGGGTACATCATGAAAGAGCAGAAACATGCTGATGCCATATGGTATGGCGGCTCCCAGCATAAGCGGCCGCCTTCTGCCAAAACGGTTTCTCATATTATCTGAAATATAACCCACAATGGGATCTGTAATGCCATCCCACAAAACAGCAATAAGAGAAACGCTGCCGGCCACAGCAGGGGGAATCCCAGCCAAATCCGTCAGGAAAAACATAAAGAAATAGTAAAAAACATTATACCCCAGAGAATCTCCAAGCTGTCCAATGCCGTATCCCAATTTGGTTTTTAGTCCCATTTTAGGCTGTCGGTCCATTTCATCCATATCCATCTCTCCTTATCTTTTTCAACGATTATGATAGGACTGTCCCTGTCTGCTTAAGCTAATTCCATATAAAAGCAAAATCTGTGCCACGTCATTGAAACTTTGTTTTCTCAGTATTTCTGCGGTTTTCAGCTCTTATGAAAAAAGGAGATAAGTGTACACATAGGTGTACACTTATCTCCTTTTATTTCCTTGTCGACTGTAATTTCCCTGAATCTCACTGTTTTCGCCTACTGTAACTCTAAGTATACATGTAACTTTACAGTTACACTAAATACTGTTAAAGCTTCTCCGCATTTTCCCTTTTAATATGAAAGCGCTCTATTTTATGATAAAGGGCCGTTCTGGAAATTTTCAGCATAGCCGCTGTTTTTGCTTTATTATAACCGCATACCTCCAGCGCCTTTTTGATAACCTCCGCTTCCGCCGCATTTTTTGCCCTTTCAATGGGATTTTCCTCAGAAAGATATTCACGGCTGACATTAGGTGTCAAAATTTCGGCAAAGAAATCCTCAAAGTGCTCCGGCAGTAAAATCTCCCCCTCACAGAGATTCATGGCACTCTCCAACACATTATTGAGCTGTCTGACATTTCCCGGCCAGCTGTAGTTCATAAAAAGCTCCATGGCCTCCTTCGAAATTCCCTTTACTGACTTTGCCATACTGTCATTCAGGCGTTTTCTCTGGTTTTCGGCCAAGAGTGGTATATCCTGCTTTCTCTCCCTGAGCGGCGGTATTTTCATTTTTATAACATTTAAACGGTAATACAGATCCTCCCTGAATTTTCCCTCCGCCACAAGCTCCGACAAATTTTTATTGGTCGCGGCTATTACTCTGATATTGACGGGAACTGTCCTGCCGCCTATGCGTGTTACCTCTTTTTCCTGAAGAGCGCGCAATAGCTTTGGCTGTACATGGTAGGGCAGCTGGTCAACCTCGTCTAAAAACAATGTTCCCTTGTCGGCCAATTCAAACTTTCCAATTTTGCCGCCCTTTTTGGCGCCAGTAAAGGCGCCCTCCTCATATCCGAAAAGCTCCGATTCCACCAGATTTTCCGGTATGGCAGCACAATTAATCTCCACCAGCTTGTTTGCCCTTCGCCTGCTGATATTGTGAATGGAATGGGCCGCCAGCTCCTTGCCGCAGCCCGTTTCTGCCTCTATCAAAACCGTGGACTCCGATAAGGACATGCCGTATATTTTCTTCTTCAGTTCAATCATAGCGGGACTTGTCCCAATGATATCGGAAACACAGTATTTCACATTCTTCAGACGCTTATCATTCGTTGTTATAATATCTATACTGTCGGAAAAGTCCATAACGCCACTGACAGAAAGCTTTACCATCTTGTCAAAAAACTGCTTCAGCTCATCCGCATTTCCATACAGATCAAAGTCTATAGCACCCATAAATGTGCCCTTTGAAAAGAGAGGTCTGATTCTGGCAACATTGGTAATCCCCATAGAAAAATAAAAATATTCATTGTCTCCCGTCCTGGTTTTTATTGTACTGCAAAGGCGGCTTGTGGGATGAACGGAAGCAATCGGTTTTCCCACAACATCCTTTATCATATCCCCGCCGCTGATTGCTGCAATTCGCTCGTACATCTGAGGATCCATATACTTTATTTTCCCCTCTGCATCTACGACAATGAGACCTCCTATATGATCCAACACCATTTTACACTCTTCCAGCGTCAGTCCAAAATAATTCTTTGCGTTAGCGTCCAATCCCAATTCCCCCTTTCCACTGTACTGCTCTTATTCTATCAAAGCGGCCCCTGATTGTAAAATAAAAAGGGATACCCTTTTTTCAATATCCTCGGGCCTTTAAAATAATCAAAACCTTAGATGCAGAAGCCTTTAGAAAGGCTTGGACAAAAGGAAGTTTTTTGGTGAATTTTTAGCGGAGGAATTTCGCCGCCCCCCAAAGTCCAAAATTACTTCATTCCAATAAACGGAAGACTGTTCTCTGCCGTTTGTAATTCCGTAACCCTTCATCCTTTCGCGTATTATCTATATTATTTTATTTTGGCTGTTTTATAATTGTTTGTTCGTTCTTACAAAAAATGGATTGGCCGATTTTAGCCAATCCATTAAAACAGCCGTAAAACGGCTATTTTTTATTGATACGATAGACGAAAGTAGACTTATAAATTTTTATAAGTGTTTATGGGGAACGCCCGAAAATTGCTTAAAACAAGACTTTGCGCCATTTCTTCTTAAAAAATCTTATATCTCTTTATAACTTCTGTTAGTAAGCTCGGGCGTCAAAAAGGCGTCAAGCGGTAAGCTGTTGTTACGCAGTCAAATCGCATTTTTGAGGGTAAGTAATACAAAATCATGTCCTCTACTCTTTCTTAGCTTGTGATACCGCATAACGCAAGGTATTTGCAATCGCCTACTGCGTAACTGTTCATGCCGTAGAGTGAACGAAAGCGGTTCGCTACTTTCGTTCGCTTAATTGCCGCACGAGCAGGGGCAGACGTCCTTGTCAATGGCGGGCGCAGCCCGTTCATTTACCATTGACAATGGCGGCTGACTCTGCTATCGCAACATACAACGGATAATACTCATTAGGCTAGGTAAGTATATCTCACTTCAACAAGGCTTTTTCCACCGATTGTAATATTAGTTTTATCTCCGTTAAAAACAAATCCATTCCTTTCATAAAAAGCACGAGCTTGCACATTTTCTTCCAAAACCCAAAGGTATACTTTTTCAAAGCCTTTGCCTTTTAATTCAGACAAAACAAACGATAGTAATTTTTTTCCATACCCTCTATAAAAATACTCAGGCAAAGCATAAAGTGATATAATCTCGCCCCAATCTTGCATTGTCTCATCTCTGGCTGGTGATATAGAGGATGTAGCTATAAATTTTTCATCATCTTTCAAAACAAAACCCAAATAAGGAGATTCTTGCAGAAAAGGTGTCCAACGCTCCAATGAAAGTTCATCTAGATATTGTTGAGGGACAATACCTTGATATGCCGCCTTCCAGCTTAATGCATAAATGTGACTTGCTCCTGATGCTATGTCTTTTGTAATTGGTAATATCTCCATCTACCTACACTCCCAAGATAATAAAAATTTGCATCATGTTCCATGTGATTTCCTTGAAAAAATCGTACCGTATCTCCGGCTTGTTTTCTCATTCATTTAATACGCGCCTATAGTAACCATTGGCAAAAAGCATATAGGGTTTGGGACTTCCCAACAAACAGTTTTTTCGGAAGAGGGTACCCGCTTCCTATGCTTGTTCTTCCTTTTCTAACACTCAAAATTCAGAAAAGAATGGAAAGAAAGCTGTAAAAAACATGAGAGTTATTTCATAAAAACCATGACTTCAACCCGTAGCAAAAGTGAACATTTGCTTATAACTTCTTATGACCGTTTATATATCCTTATGGAGTTCGGGAGTCAAAAAAGCGTCAAGGCTCCCTTTTATTCATAATAAGCATACTCGTAAATTCGCAAAAAGTCCAGCATTCATGCGGGTTTGCGGCGGGAGCGAGCCCCCGCCAAACGCAAAGCATTCTACTATTTTTTATTTCTTCTCTATTTTTTCCAGGGCATCCGCAGCAGCACTCTGCTCTGCCTCTTTTTTACTCTTTCCCCGTCCTTGCCCTAATACGGATCCTTCATGGGAAACCTCCGCTATAAATACCTTATCGTGGTCCGGACCCTCTTCTCCTATTATGGTATAAATAACAGGCATTTTACTTACCTTTTGTATCACTTCCTGTAAATGCGTTTTACAGTCCATGGTCTTAAAGCTCTGTTTCATGCTGTTTACTTCCTCCAGCATAACAGACAAAATATATCTTTCTGCCACGTCCATACCGCCGTCCAGAAAGACAGCCCCAATGACAGCCTCAAAAGCGTCCGCCAAAATAGATTCCCTGGTACGGCCGCCGGTACTCTCTTCTCCCTTACCCAGAAGAAGATGGTCGCCAAGTCTCAAATCCACTGCCTTTTTCGCAATTGTAGGCTCACAGACAACACCTGCCCTAAGCTTCGTCAGCTCGCCCTCAGGCATCTCCGGAAAAGCATTATAAATATATTTACTGATAACCAAATCCAAAACCGCATCTCCCAAAAACTCCAAACGCTCATTATTTTCATATCTGCCTTTTTTATGTTCATTTGCATAAGAGCTGTGGGTAAAGGCAAGGGTAATCAGCCCCTTATCCTGAAAGGTATATTGGATTCTTTTTTCAAAATCCATAACGCTTGCTTCATTCATATAATTACTCCAAAGCGTTTTTGATATAGTTGATAGCGTCGCCGACCGTTTTAATATCCTCAGCAGCCTCATTATCAAATTCCATATCAAACTCTTCTTCAAAGGCAGAAATTATTTGGAATAAATCCAGTGAATCTGCACCTAAATCGGCAAATATAGTGTCCTCTGTAATTGCTGATTCCGATACGCCAAGCTGTTCTGCAATAATATCAAATACCTTTTGATTATCCATTTTTTATTACCTCCCAAATCCTGTTTCAAATTTCAATAGATTATTTATATCCTATCATACACATTTTTATTTTCTTTGTCTTTAAAAAATCATAATTTTTCTTCAATTTTAGAAACTATGTCACTTTCAACAAAAGTAACACACTGTTTAACAGCATTTTTAATAGCTTTCGCTTTTGAACTGCCATGGGCCTTCACTACCAGAGCTTTCAGTCCCAAAAACGGCGCACCGCCCACCTCGTCGGCGTCAAAGCGTTTTTTGATATCCGCAAAGGGCCTTTTCAGCATCAAAGCGGCAAATTTATAAGCGCCCCTTGTAATTGTTTCCTTAATCACACCGAGAAGGGTAATGCTTAACCCCTCAGCCAGCTTTAATATCACATTTCCCACAAAACCGTCGCAGACAACAACATCCGCCTCCCCAAAGGGAATATTTCTCGGCTCAATATTGCCGGTGAAGTTTATATCGGAAACCTCCAAAAGCTCATAGGCTTCCTTTGTCAGGGCATTTCCTTTTTCCTTTTCCGCACCGATATTGGCAAGAGCCACTTTTGGATTTTGAATTCCCATAACATTCTCCACATACACCGAACCCATTTTCGCAAACTGCTCCAGATATTTAGCCTTGCAGTCCACATTGGCACCGCTGTCTAAAAGGAAGGTAAAGCCTCGTCTGTCCGGCAGGCAGGTGCCAAGCGCCGGCCTCTCAATCCCCTTAATTCTGCCAATAATCACTGTAGCCCCTGTTAAAAGAGCTCCTGTAGAGCCGGCGGAAATAAAAGCGTCTGCCCGTCCCTCCTTAACCAGATTTAAGCCCACCACCATGGAGGAATCCTTTTTGCGCCTGACGGCTACTGTTGGGACCTCGTCGGTAGAGATAACTTCTGTTGCATTTACTACCTCTATTCTTTCTTTTTCAAATGTATATTTTCCAAGCTCCTCCTTGACAGTATCCTCAGGCCCAACCAGTATGATTTTTGCCTTTACCTCCTTCAATGCCTCCACAGCACCCTTTACTATCTCCACCGGTGCATTGTCTCCACCCATGGCATCCAGCGCAACAATAATATTCCTGTCCACGACAATACTCCTCTCTATGAAAAGGCATCACAAAAATTGCAATCCATACAAGCCCTTTTTTGCTTGCCTGCCTTGCAACAACTGCGAATCATTCAATAACCCAGGTCCACGAAAAAAATCCAATTTCATTTTGACATTGCCCATTATAAAACATCAGCCCATTTCATCGCCTAAAACGGGCTTTGACCGATTCGCCCAAAGCTTTTTAATAGCAGAAAAGACAGCATAAATTATTCATGCTGTCTTTTTCATAAAATCACTGAGAATTAATCTTCAACCTCAATTACAACTTTTTTGTTGTAAGAACCGCAAGCTTTGCAAACTCTGTGAGGAACCATTAACTCGCCGCATTTGCTGCAAGCTACCAAGCTTGGAGTAGCAATCTTCCAGCTCTGCGCTTTCCTCTTATCTCTTTTAGATTTTGACACTCTTCCTTTAGGTACTGCCATTTCTACACCTCCTCATCCACTTTGAAAAGAGAACGTAAACCTTCGAATTTCGGATTGATATAAGATGTATCACATCCGCAATCGCCCTCATTCAAATTCTTGCCGCAGACCGGACATAATCCGGCACAATCCTCTCTGCATACCACCTTCATAGGCAGACTGAAAAGGATTCCTTTTTTAATAACCTGGGCAAGATCGATGCTGTCTCCCGAAAAAGTTTCTGTCTCTTCGTCCAAACTGCCTGTATTTGAAAATTTCTCATCTATCTTAAAGAAAACATCAACCGCAACGGGCGTAAGGCAACGGCTACAGCTCATTTCGACTTTGGTCTTTACTGTGCCCTCCACTACGAATATCCCTTCGGTATTTGTCACTTGTCCTTTCCATTCAACAGGCTCCAAAAACTTCACAACATCAGGATAATCTCCGACATTTTCCAAAGCGCAGGAAAACTCCACAGGCATGGAAGCCCCTTTATGTCCGGCAATTTGAGAAACATCTAAACGCACAATAATCACCCCGCAGTCGTACCTAAATTATTATACACACATGCCTATTATTTGTCAATAAGCTCTTTTGTATCCCTTGCAATCATCAATTCCTCATTCGTAGGAATTACATACACCTGCACTCTGGACTGACGGCCTGAAATTTCAATAGCTTTGCCTCTCTGGCTGTTGTTGTAGAAATCAATGTGGATACCCAAATATTTCAGGTAGTCACAGATTACCTGGCGTGTTGTAGCGGAATTCTCACCAAGGCCCGCTGTAAATACGATAGCGTCCACACCCCTCATTGCTGCAACATACTCGCCAATATATTTGGCTACATTGTAAGCGAAAATGTCAAGAGCTGCGGCCGCTCGGGAGTTGCCCTCTGCCTCAGCGCTCTCAATATCCCTGAAATCGCTGGAAACACCGGAAATACCAAGTACACCGGACTCCTTGTTCAAGATACGGTCCATATCCTCAACGCTGAGATTTTCTTTTTTCATCAGGTATAAAACAACCGCCGGGTCAATGTCACCGCTTCTGGTGCCCATGGTAAGGCCCGCAAGAGGCGTAAAGCCCATGGAGGTATCAATTGACACGCCGTTTCTGACTGCACAGACACTTCCGCCGTTTCCTAAGTGGCAGGTGATAATCTTGCATTCCTCAATTGGCCTGTCCATTAATTTAGCTGCCTCATTGGCAACATATTTATGGCTTGTTCCATGGAAACCATATTTACGAATTTTGTATTTCTCATAGTACTCATATGGAATGGCATAGAGATACGCTCTCTCCGGCATTGTCTGGTGGAAAGCGGTATCAAATACAGCTACCTGAGGAGTTTTTGGCATCAGCTTTTCACATGCGTTAATACCGATAAGGTTTGCAGGGTTATGAAGAGGTGCCAAATCACAGCACTTTTCAATCGCGTCTTTTACCTCAGGGGTAATGATAACGGATTTTGCAAAATACTCTCCGCCGTGAACTACACGGTGTCCGACAGCGTTGATTTCGTTTACGGATTTGATAACGCCGTGCTCTGCATCAAGAAGCGCGTCGATAACCATCTGTACCGCATCGGTGTGATCCTTCATTGGGTCATTCATGACTACGTCGGGCTTTCCGGCCGGCTGATGCTTCAGTCTGCTTCCCTCAATACCGATTCTCTCGCAAAGACCCTTTGCCAGTACATTCTCAGATTCACTGTCGATAAGCTGATATTTCAAAGAGGAACTTCCACAGTTCAAAACTAAAATTTTCATTGATTTCTCTCCTTTTACCTTCTTCTTCCTTTTTATCGTCTGCCCAATATTAGCCTATAATCTGTGCCTGTACAGCTGTAATGGCAACAACACCTACAATGTCCTCGGCAGAACAGCCTCTGGAAAGGTCATTGACAGGCTTTGCAATTCCCTGGAGTACAGGGCCGTAAGCCTCTGCGCCTGCAAAGCGCTGCACCAGCTTGTAACCGATGTTTCCTGCGTCAATATCAGGGAATACCAAAACATTGGCTTTGCCGGCAACAGGGCTTTCAGGAGCCTTCAGGCTTCCAACCTTCTCAACAATTGCAGCGTCAAGCTGTAATTCACCGTCAAGCTTAATTTCAGGATGCTTCTCTTTGGCAATCCTGGTTGCCTCCACAACCTTGTCTACATCTGCATGCTTTGCGCTGCCCATTGTAGAGTGGGAGAGCATAGCAACACGTGCCTCGCCGCCAACAAAGGCCTCAAAGGATTTCGCTGAGCTTGTGGCAATCGCTGCCAATTCAGTTGGGTTTGGATTCTGGTTCAATGCACAGTCAGCAAAGAGCAATACACCCTTGTCTCCGTATGTCTCATCCTTGCATACCATGATAAAGAAAGCGGAAACCAGCTCTGTGTTCGGCGCAGTTTTTAAAATCTGCAAAGCCGGCCTTAAAATATCAGCTGTCGCGTGGATAGCGCCGGAAACCATACCGTCTGCAATTCCCTTTTTCACCAGCATAACGCCAAAAGCAACCGGGTCCATAAGAACCTTTTTCGCCTGCTCCGGAGTAACGCCCTTGCTCTTTCTAAGCTCGCAGAAAGTATCAATAAAATCGTCCATCTGGTCAAAATTTTCAGGGTCGATAAAAATAGCCTTCTCCAGATCAAGGCCCTTTCCGGCCTCCATAATTTTTTCTTTGCTGCCCACAAGGACAATGTCAGCAAGACCTTCCTTTAAAACCTGATCAGCCGCCTTTAAATTTCTCTCCTCGAAAGACTCCGGCAAAACAATAGTCTTTTTACTGCTTTTCGCCTTTTCCTTCATGATATTCAGAAAATCCATAAAATACCCCTCCTGGTAAAGTTTAGTTTATTCTCTAAGTTCATTATAAACAATATGTTTATTGTATACAATAGTTTCTCATGCTTTTTTTGAAATACATGCGTTTTTTTGCTTACGCTATTCAAAACCCTGACGAACACTACAAAATACAATAACAGCACTAAAATTATATCCCTTTTGCCCCAAATTGGCTATGTCAAATTGTAATAATTATTTCCTATTATATTTAAAACATTTGACACAATGTGGCATTCAACCAGCTCTCTCCTTCACTATTCACACAGTCGGCGGCCTTTTACTCCCCAAAAGGCTAAGTAAATCGGAAAACGGCAGCTATGTGCCGGATTGAAAAATAGCCGCAGGGTGGCTATTTTTACGGATGGAACGCTTTGCGGTCAATCCGTTTCCTT
>JAHZDZ010000005.1:91106-226271 GCA_019422105.1 Bacillota bacterium
GCCGCAGGGTGGCTATTTTTACGGATGGAACGCTTTGCGGTCAATCCGTTTCCTTATCTGGTTTTTATTGCGGAGCAATAAACGCCGCAAGGTGGCTATTTTTACGGATGGAACGCTTTGCGGTCAATCCGTTTCCTTATTCTGTTTTTATTGCGGAGCAATAAACGCCGCAAGGTGGCTGTTTTTACGGATGGAACGCTTTGCGGTCAATCCGTTTCCTTATCTGTTTTTATTGCGGAGCAATAAACGCCGCAGGGTGGCTGTTTTTACGGATGGAACGATTTTTCCAATACACAGTCCCTAGCTTACTTAACATATATAAGCAAACCATATATACAGCAGTTCAGGCTATACTTTCTCCGCTTTTATGGTATACTTTTAAAATACACAGAAATTAGCATATTTATACATTTTCCGCAAAAGAGGTCATGCATCATGAAAATTTTAGGTGTTATAGCTGAATACAATCCTTTCCATAACGGTCACATGCTTCACATTCAAAAAGCAAAGGAAGCGGCAGGAGCTGATTACTGTATTGCCGTTATGAGCGGAAACTATGTTCAGCGTGGGGAACCCGCGCTGTGCGATAAATGGACGAGAACTGAAATGGCGCTTTTGGGAGGTGCCGACATGGTTTTGGAGCTTCCCTCTCTTTTCAGTTGTGCCTCCGCAGAGTTTTTTGCCTCCGCTGCGGTGAAGCTTATTTGTGATACGCAAATCGTTGACTGCATCTGCTTCGGCTCTGAGGGAGGGGATATAGAGCAGCTGAAATTGGCGGCTGAAATTCTCTCCGATGAACCTGCTGCATTTCAAAATATCCTCAGAGAAAGGTTAAAAAGCGGCTATGCCTACCCTTCCGCAAGGGCCGACGCCTTAGCTTTCTTTTCCGGCATAGAAAAAGAAATGCTGCAAAGTCCCAACAACATATTGGGCATAGAATATTTAAAAGCGCTCAATCGTTTGAATAATCCTATGAAAATCTTTGCCATAAAACGGGAGGGGGCTGATTACCATTCCCAGGCTTTAACAGGATGCATCAGTTCCGCTACGGCTATACGGAAAGCTATACTAAAGGGCGATTTATCCCAATTTGACATTGCCGTCCCTGCCGCCTGCGCGCGCGTCTTGCAAAAAGCCATCGCTGACGGAAAAGCGCCTGTTTCCATGGATCAGTATTCAGACGCTCTCCATTACAGGCTTCGTACCATGCCGAAAGAAGCGCTGGCAGAAATATCGGATATTGATGAGGGTCTTGAAAACAGAATATTAACAGCATCTGACGCCTCACATCTTATCAGCGCTCTCATCCCTCTCATCAAAAGCAAACGCTACACCTATACCAAAATACAGCGTGCTCTGCTGCATGTTCTTTTGAATATAAAAAAGGTTGACTTAAACTATTTCAAAGAAAATGGCTACAGCCCTTATATACGCGTTCTGGGCTTTCAAAGGGAAAAGGAATTTCTCCTGTCCCTTTTATCCCAAAAATCATCTCTGCCTGTCCTTACAAATATCAAATATGCCAAAAAGGTTCTCACCCCTGATGGGCTTCGCCTTTTGGAAACAGAAAAAACCGCCACAGACCTTTACTTCATGGCATCTCCAAACTTAAATTACAGGAAGAGAAACCAGGAGTACACAACGCCAATGGTTATCCTCTGAGGCATTTCACATAATATCCAATTTTTATCCACAATTGAGGGTTTTATTTCACCAACAAAAAAATAGCCGCTCTGCGGCTATTTTTTGAAGTTATAGCAAATATTTTCCTCTATGCTTCCTTCGCGGCTTCTGCACCCTTTCTTTTTTTCCATCTGATAACAATTCTGCCCTCTGAATATTCTATAAAAGAAAAAGGAATTTTACTGCTTTTTTCCGCCTTGTCAGGCATAATATTGGTGTTCCTGAACACAGACAGTATCAGACCCAATAAGCACATATAAACCATGCAATTGGTAAGCCCATAGGATACAAAAGGCAGGTAGATCTGACCAAATATCATACGTCCCAGATTAGCGGAAATGTAGAAAAAGCCCTGCAAGCCTATAAGCAGGCTGCATCCCAGAGAAACCATAAAGCCCAGCGCATTTTTCTGCTTCATTGACATGCGGAGTATTTTCACAAAAAAAGCTGTAAACAAGCCTATCACAAGTGCTCCCGCCAGCAGTCCAAAATGTGCAATAACATAAGTGACAGCCATATCGATATTTACCTGGGGCAAAAATGCGTCTATAGATATTGTTGTTCCGTCAATTACAACTGAGGCAGGTCCTATCAGACGGGCATTTTTTAAAACCTCTCTCACCACGGTCATCTGATACCCTGCCCCCATAGGGTCTCTGGACGGGTCTAAAAATACCAAAAGCCTTTGCATGTAGTAATATCCGCCTCTCAAATAAAGAAGTCCTATCAAAAGCAGGGAGCAAACCAGCAGCGGAAAAAATACCAGCATAAGCTCTTTTTTTCTCTCTCCGCCAAACCAGCCCTTCCATATACCGCTGAAAAGCATAATCAGCCCCGAAATACAAACCAAAAACAAAACGGAAATACTTCCTGCATAAAGGCTCAATAGCACCGGAACAGCAAAATACAGACCGCAGCTCACAATGCCTCTGAAACCCGTCCCCCTGTACTGATACAGTATTCCGCCAAAGGCCGGTATAAAAAGGGGCATTAATCTGGACAAATAATAATTCATGCCGTTGACAGTAACGCCAAAAAAAATGTTAAACACACATAGTGCTGTTATGCCGGCCCAGATAACCAAGGGAAATTTCCCCAGTATGGAATAATCCATAAAATAAACAACGGCCAAAACGCCCATTCCTGCCAGGCAGATAACCGCCTGCTTTGAAAAATAATCAATCTCATATGTACTGCCGCCGCCATATTGAAAACAATACTGAATTCCCAGACCAACAGACAACAATAAAATTGTCATCAGCAATAAAGTCCAGTCTGTTTTCGGCCTGTGTACCCTGTCAAGCTCCACTCCCGTCTGAATAGGATCCCCCATCTGCTCCACTGCTTTTTTCAGTGCTTCCTCCTGTGTCATTCCAAATTCCATGTAAATATCCTTCTGATCCTCAATGTGGTTTGACAACTCCTCCAGAAGGCTTTCCTGCATTTTACGGCACCGTATCTGCTGGCGTACCTTTTCCAAAAAAGCATTCTTCAAATCAGATTGTTCCAAAGGAAACACCTCCCAGAACTTTATTTACAGCGGAGGTATATTCCTGCCACTCCTTTCTTTTACTGCCAAGGAACTTTTTTCCTTCCTGTGTTAAGGAATAATACCTTCTCTTTTTCGCCCTCTCTTCCCTCTCGTAGGATTCCACCATTTTCTTCTCCTCAAGCTGATGCAAAAGAGGATAAAGGGTTCCCGCCTTCAACTCAAAAACATTGTTCGACTTTTTTCCAAGCTCTTCTATCATCTGGTATCCATACATGTCCTTTTCCTCAAGCAGCTTCAGTATCAGCATTGTCGTGCTTCCCGTCAGCAGACTTTTATCAAGAGCCATATCAATCCCTCCTTATATAGATTATCTATATATAAATATATATCGATTATCTATATATGTCAATTGTTTTTTGTTCATTTTCAAATTTATCTGCTGCGCTCATGCATGAAAAAAGGCAGCCTTACAGCTGCCAGTTCAATCTCCCCTGAAACAAATTATCGCCGGTTCCAGTAGTCCTTTTAAAAATGGATTTATCCCCGCTCGCTCAGTCAGCACTTTGTCCTGACGGACAAAGCCGCTTTTGGCGTCCTCGTTTGTCCTCGCACTGCATAACCGGCACATTTGCCCCTTTCAATCGCCAAGCTCACTTTGCTCGGTGGAATGCTCAGAAACTCGCTAATGTAAGCCGCCGCTACGGATTTTCTTCTCCTCAACATTTACACATTCCCTGCGTTTGGCGTTTTTTCAAAACCGCTCCAAATTCCTTAGATTGTACCGCGGGATAGCCCCCAGCAGGAGTGGGCAGCCTTTGGGTGCTTTTAACGCAGCCAAAACTGTTAGTGCTGACTATCGCCTTCTTTTCTTGAAAAAAGCACAGAGAAACCTTATTTGTATATTATGGGCGTTTAACCAAATTTGTCCAAATCTTATACATTTCATAAAATCATAAAGATTTCTCCGTTCCATTGAGCAGACACGCCATACCCTGCTTCGTCCAGTAAATTTCGGCAGCCGTGATTTGCATTTGCTTCTTCAAGGGAGGAAAATATATTTGTGTTGTATATTTTTCCTCAGTCCCTCTTTTCAATGCACAGCAGGGACAATTACCACAGGGGCGTTCTCTGCCAAACAACACCTCATAGCAAAGTTGTCCGTCAAAAAATTCCGGCAATACTGCCGCCATTTTTGCATTGCAGTACAGAAGTTCAAAGTTGTCGGGGTTAATGACATAGATATAATTATCAACATGATCCAAGATAGATTTTAAGCCTTTGTTTTCCTCCTCTATTTTCTCTTCCGCCTGCTTTTTTAACCAAAAACCACCTACAACATCGGCAAGGGCCGCAACAATATCCATCTCCTCCTGTGTTGGAATACGATTCGTCCTGCATTCCTCAAAGCCCAGAAAACCCATAAGGCGTCCTTCTTTGCGGATAGCACAGAGCATAACCGCTCTCACGCCTCTCTCGAGCAGTATCCCCTTCAGCCTGCCATTGCTATCCTTCACACTCCCTGCAACAACAACATCCCTTTCAGTCAGACAGATTCCGACGCTTTGCAGTTCCTCCGCCGTTATTTTGTCCGGGAGACAATTATTTTTCATATACTCCTCTTCGCACCAACAGGACGCCCTGCAAAATACGTCTTTGTCGTTTTTTATGTAAAGATACCCTCTGCACACCATAAAATGCCTTGCAATCATCATAAGGGCCTGCTCAATGGTCTCCTTTCCCGCTGAAGAAAAATACAGCAGCCGAAATATGGTTTCAATAATATTTTCCTGAAAATACTTTTGATTCATACTCTCTATTACCATTCCGCCCTTATCTTCAGCAGTCTGCCGGCAGCAGTTTCCCCTTTCATACAGAGAAAAAGTACTTTTTCCATTTTTCTTTGAGGTGTATAAGGCGACATCCGCGTTTATATATAATTCCTCAAAGGATTTGCCATCCTCAGGGTATATGGAAATACCGATACTAGCCGAGATAGGCTTTTGTATCCCCCTTTCCATGAAGGATAGCTGAAAAGAATTTAGAATTTGCTGTGCTTTGTCCCCAACAGATTCCTTATTCGGAACATCCAGCATAAATATCAGAAACTCATCTCCGCCGATTCTGCCCAAAATATCATTTTGACGAAATATCCCCTTCATGCTGGCGGAAACCTCCGAGAGTATGGCATCTCCAAACGCATGCCCCAAATTGTCATTGATAGCTTTAAAATTGTCAATGTCCAAAAGCATCAGCGCGTGCTTTCCATTGCTGTAATCCGTCTTTGTCAAGGCTTTCTTAACCATTTTCTCTGTAACGCCTTTATTATACAGTCCGCTGAGGGAATCTCTCTCTGAGCGAAACAAAAGAGCCAGCGATTTTTTCTTTTCCTCGTCAATATCCTTTATGTACGATATGCCCTTTAAGTCATTGGTAACAGGATCCTCTATCATATGCATGGAGCTGAAGATCCACTTTGCCTCCCCCTCCCCATTTAAATATCGGTATTCCAAGCCAATCTCGCTTTTTCCCTTTGCAAAGGCCTCCCTGAAATTTTGCAGGGAAAATGTGCTTCTCACTCTTTCCGCGTCCTCATAGAAAATACTCCTGCCGCAAATTTTCTCCAGAAAAGAGGAATAGCTGTCGTCGCCTTTCGTCTGAAAAAATGACTTCAGCTTTTCCTGACCGTTCAAAAAAATATTCTCTGTTATATTCACTTCATAAATTAAAACTGCCTTACTCAGTAAAGCCCTGCGGTATCTGTATTCCTCTTTAAATTTTCTTTCCGCTTCCTTTTGCCTTGTAATGTCATTCACTACACCGATTGCCCTGACAGATTTTCCATTTTCATCATAGATTGCCGTCAGTGTCACCTGCAGCCAGCGATACCCTCCGCTCTCCGTTTTCATTTTGTGAATGCCACTGGCTTTTGAAGCTCCGTTTTCAATTCTTCTGTAAATATCAAATACAGAGCGTCTGGAATTTTCTCCAATCAGGCCCGCTTTTAAAAAGCATTCCGGTACATTCTGAAGTTTTACGGGCAATTTAAACCGAAAAGCCGTCTGCTCCGAAAAATAAATTGTTTTTGATTGAATATCATAATCAAAAACAATTTGTTCCGATTGCTCCAGCGCAATTTTGTACCGCTCCTCGCTGATGCGAAGTCTGTTCTCCGTTTCCTTGGATTTTGTAATATCAATAATGACACAGCATATCTGCACATTCGCAGAAAGCTCCCTCATCTGCCGTCCTTTCATCAAAACCCAGATAATTTCTCCATCCTTACGTACAATTCTGTGCTCTACCTCAATATTACTGCCTGCCCTCAGCTGCTCTTGGATACTGCTTCGCATTTTGTTTCTGTCTTCCTCCATTACCAGCCGCATCGCCCTGCCGTTAAAATTCCCCTTTATTTCCACCTCGCTGTAGCCGGTTAATATTTGGTATCCCTCATTGAGATAGGCAAAGGAGAATTCCTCATCTGTCTCCACAACAACAATACCGCCGTTCATGTTTTCTGTCAGCGTTGACAGCTGCATCAGCATATTCTTCTGCGCTGTAATGTCCACAAGCACAGAATAGTAATAGGCTCCATCTTCCTCCACAACCAAATTTGCTTTCTCCAATATCCAAATAACGCTGTTGTCTTTGCTGACAGCCCGATACTCCACCTCAATTTTACTGCCTATATTTAATTGTCTTTGAACCTCGTCTGAAAGCATTTCTCTGTCGGCTTCATATACCAGGTTGATAAACCTGTAGTCTATTGCCTCCAGGATTTCACTGTCAGAATAACCAAATAATCGGGAGAATCCCTCATTGCAGCTTATTATTGTATACGCCTCATCCGCCATGGTTTTACACACACCGCCGGATATATTGGACGTGATTGCCCGTATTTCTTCTTCTGTTTGCAGCATACATTTTTTATTTCTGTTGTTTATATAAACCATTTTAATAACCGCCCCAGTCACAAAAACAGGGTATCCTTTCTGCCAAAGCGCAAATCTGTTTCCGAAAACTATGCAAAAATAACCATAAATTGAATATTATTCGACATTAATTTTAATTTTTCAACAAAAAATTCGCATTAATTTCGCCTAAATTAATGCTAATTGTACATCACAAATGATAGAAAGGCAATGGTTTATTTCAATAATACACAAAAATTAACATTCAAAAAACAATTTGATTTTTTTGTACTGCCCTGCATATATTTTACAGATAGAAAAATATAGAGGGGTACTATGAAAATAAAAATCAATCTGTTTCACCTTATATCCGTTTTCATAACCGTTTTTGTTCTGGCGATTCTCCTGCTCTTTCCCAAACAGATGCTGGCGGCGTCTTCCTCCGGCCTAAAACTCTGGTTCAATGTTGTCCTGCCCTCCCTCTTCCCGTTTATGGTAGGCGTAAGTCTTTTGAGTGCCCTGGGCGCTGCCGATATACTCGGCAAAATTGTCGAGCCTGTCATGAAACCTGTATTAAATGTACCCGGCTGTGCCGCATTTGCCCTTGTCATGGGCATTCTCTCCGGTTATCCTATGGGCGCCAAAATAACACAGGAACTCCTTGATGGGGGTAACATCACAACGGTCCAGGCACAAAGAGTGCTGAGTTTTTCCAATAATCCCGGGATTCTCTTCCTGTTGGGCACTGTGGCAACAGGCATGTACCAGAATCAAGCCGCAGGTTATTTTCTTATTGCCGTGGCGGTTTTGTCTGCACTGACAACCGGAATTCTTTTTCGATTTTACAAGCCTGTTCTCTCCTCAAAATCCGTTCCCAAAAGACAAAAAAGCACTCTGTCCGCTCAAAAACCTTCAGGTACCGCCATTTTAGGGTATTCCGTCCGCAGCTCTATGGACACAATTGTGCAGATAGGAGGCTTCATCATTCTATTCAGCGTTATGATTGAAGGAATGAAGCTGAGCGGTATTACAGATAATATCGCCTCCTTTTTGCTTGCCTTTCTGCCTCAAAATACGCCAAAAGCAGGCGTCTACGGATTCCTTTCCGGATTTCTTGAAATGACAAACGGCGCGAATGAGATTTTTGCTTCTGATATATTGCTAAGGCAAAAGCTGACACTGACCGCATCGGTACTATGCTTCGGCGGATTATCCATTTTAGGACAGACAATAAGTCTTGTTGACTGGAAAAGGCTAAAGCTTTCTGTTTACATAATTTCCAAGCTTCTCACAGCCCTCTTTGCCGCTTGCTACTGCCGGTTACTCTACCCCTTTTTTGAAGGAGCTATCGACAGCCACGTGCCTGTTTTTAAGCTGATAACGCCGGCCCCCACTAACCATTTTGCATTCTCTGTACTTATCCTGCTCCTCCTTGCACTTCCCGTATTGTTTCACAGAATTCATACTGGCGGGCGCTGTGAAGGAACAGCCTTACATACAGACAAAAAAAGCGGTAAAATCTTATAACAAGATTTTACCGCCCGATCTGTTATCATTTTTTTATTCTGCCGTCAACAGCTGATATATCCTTCATAATTTGTCAGGTATTATCCTTTTTCTCTTCAAATTATAAAACTGTGCCAAAAATTGACATCACGGCTTCTTTCTCAACAGGAATGTAGGAATATCTATGATATCCTCATCCATCTTCGGTACCTCAGGCATTTTTCTAATCTGTGCCAGCTCTTCATCCGCCTCACTCCTGGATGCATCGTTTTCCTCTGCCATATTCCCGGAGGAATCCCGGCGTACCTCTCTCTTCGGTTTTTCAGGAACATCATACTCGTCCCCGTCAAGTCCGGTTGCAATAACAGTAACTACTACCTCATCGTTCAGATCCTCATTGATTGTAGTACCGAATATAATCTCGGCTTCCGGATCGATTGCGTCTCTGATCAGATTTGCGGCCTCGTCAGCCTCCAAAAGTCCAAGGTTCATATCACCAGCAAAATTGATTAACACGCTCTTAGCGCCCTCAATTGTTGTTTCAAGCAATGGACTTTCAATTGCTGCCTTGGCAGCGATTTCTGCCTTATTTTCACCGCTTGCCCGGCCAATTCCCATATGGGCAATTCCCTTATCCGCCATAATTGTCCTGACATCGGCAAAGTCAAGATTGATAACGCCGGGCTTAGAAATAAGGTCTGCAATGCCCTGTACGCCCTGCTTCAAAATCTCGTCCGCTTTTTTGAAAGAATCAATCATGGAAGTCTTTTTATCAATAATTGCCAATAACCTTTGATTCGGGGTAATAACCAGCGTATCGACATGCTTTTTCAATTCAATGATGCCCTTCTCGGCATTTGACATTCTCTTCTTGCCCTCAAAAGTAAAAGGCTTTGTCACAACGCCAACTGTGAGGATTCCCATTTCCTTGGAGATTGCCGCTATTTTAGGCGCTGCTCCCGTGCCGGTGCCGCCGCCCATGCCCGCGGTTATAAATACCATATCTGAACCCCTCAGTGCCTGAGAGATTTCCTCCTTTGTCTCGTCTACAGATTTTTCTCCGATTTCAGGGTTTCCGCCTGCGCCAAGTCCACGGGTAAGTTTTTCCCCAATCTGAATTTTTGTTGTGGCCTTTGATTTCGACAGGGCCTGCCTGTCCGTATTGACAGAAATAAACTCCACACCATCCATATTATCGTCTATCATTCGGTCTACAGCATTGTTTCCGCCGCCGCCGACACCGATTACTTTTATTTGCGCAGCATTGCTCTGTGTAATATCAAATTCGAGCAAAAGAATCCCCTCCTACAATGTTATGTATATAAAATACGCTTTATACTAAATTATACATGAATTACAATAAAATTACTATAGTAAATGAAACAGATTTCTTTAAAATTTTACTAAGTTTTCTACACATTTACCCAGTTTCAGTATTATACCTCTATATTATTCTTTTTTTCATTTTTATTCAACAGAAATCTTCTTATCTGTGCAAAATTTTCGAAAAGTCTGGATCCGTAGACAACAATGGCGGCAATACTCAACTGTATATTCAACTTGTTCCCAAGCCATATCAGTGCCATGGACAGCACCGCGTTTCCGAAAAAGCCTGAAATAAAAATACCGAAATTAAAGCTTTTATTCAGATTGGAACGGATTCCGCCAAGCACAGAATCAATACACGCCAAAATGCCGATTGCAACATAGGGGGAATAGGCCTGGGGAAACTCAAAAGGCGATCCCAGGCCCAGCGCCACACCAATGATAAGACCGATAATCGCATACCCCATATCACTCCGCCTCCTTTTTGACAGGCGCAGCCTCGTTAAATTTTACCGCCTGTGTATAGGACGCTACCGTCACACTGTCGCTTTTTTTAATGGAAACCTCAATCCCCCACGGCGCCAGAGAATCAACAACTCCGCCCGGAAACCTTAAAGCGCTTTCCATTACATCAGGATCCCCGATTGCCGTAATTACAAAGGGCGCGGCAATTTTAACGCCGTTTATATTCACCACAGATCCGGCGCATCTGACGGAACTTGAGGAGACAATTCTCTGCCCGTTAATGGATATTGCCTCAGCTCCCGCCACATTCAGCTCATTGATGACGGAAAGAATATCCTCCGCATGCACCAAAAAAGCGTTGGCGTCAATATTTTCTCCCGACACCTGGCTTTGTTTGCTGCTGTCGTTTAAGGTTACCGTAACACCCCGTCCTGCAAGTTCTGTCATACCGGCCAGCATTCTGGCGGAATCCAGCTCACCTCTCAAAAGCTTAACCGATTCACTCTCATCGCTTATGGCATCCTCGTACTCTCTTATTTTCTTCTCGCTTTCACTGAGCTTTTCAGTTAAAGCCTCCTTTTCCTCGTTGGTTTTTTTCAGCTCCACCGATAACTCGTTAACCCTCTGTATATCTGCGGCGCTGATCTGCCGCTTTACAGTCTTAACCTGTATTCCGATTATGAATCCCAATATAATACAAATGGCCGTCATCGATATGGTTGCATGATTAATTTTTTTCACAGTTCCACTTCCCTATAAAGTTTATGTCAGATACTTGAAAACGATGGGCTTGTCCATATCACGAAGGTCCAAAGTTCCTCTGTCCTCCTCAGGTATCTTCTTTATAATCTCACTGAGCATGCTTATTTTTTCATCTGCATTATTGATATCTCCCAACAGTATGTCCACCTTATTGACATACGCGTGTATGTTTTTGGGATCGCTGACGTCTATTTTCACAACAGACTCCAGTATATTATATTTGATAATCAACTGAGACATTTTTACCACAACGTCAAAGGAATCCGGATTATCCACCTGAAGAATTTCGCCCAGCTGGAAACGGTCAAACTCCAAGCCCTCCACAACAGGCAGATTGTCCTTGTAAAAGCTCTCCACAGTCAATACCCTGCCGTACTCGTCTATGTACAGGTATGAACCCATATATGGCACATACCCCCTGACCTTTCTTTCTTTTATGGAAATCTCTATGGTATCGGGAAGCTTTCTTTTAATCGTCGCACTCTCTACAAAATTGTCTGCCAAAAGCAGCTTTTCCGCCTTTCCTTTTTGAAAAGCAAACAGGTTCATTCCCTCAGAAAGGCCAATCATCTCACAGATTTCTCCTTTGGTATAGTGCTGCATCTCGCTGATAGAGATAGTTTTGATGGAAAACAGCGGAGAAAACAATAGTCCGGCCAAAGCCAAAAGTATCACAAACAGAACCGCCAGCGTTTTTACAGAAAGCTTCCTTTTCCGTTTCGGTGTTTTCCTTCTTCTCTCTGACAGATCAATTATTTCCGTATCATCCTCATGCTCTTCTTCCTCTATATAAAAATCCTCTTCATATCCCTGCCGTGATTTATCAATTCTCATTGTACACCACCGTATTTCCTTTACTCGTATCCGTTTTCCAGAAGTCTGATATCCGCTCCTATCATCTGCAATGCTTCCTCTATCTTCTCATAGCCCCGCTCCACGTAGACGGAATTTTGTACAATGCTGATTCCATCTGCCGCCAGGGAGGCCAAAATCAAAGCGGCGCCGCAGCGCAGATCACAGCATTCCACAGTCGACGGCTTCAGCCTCTCCACGCCCTTGATAACTGCCATACGTCCGTCTACGCTGATATCCGCGCCCATACGGCAAAGCTCGACAATATGCTTAAACCTTGACTCAAACACTGTTTCAATTATAATACTTGTTCCTTGCGCCAATGTCAACAAAGACATCAGCTGAGGCTGCATATCCGTGGGAAAGCCCGGATAGGGCTGTGTCTTAATAATATCGGGTGCTTTGAGCCTTCTGGGCGCTTTCAGATAAATCAGGCTGTCCTCCTCCTTTACAGTGCACCCCGTCTCCATCAGCCTCAAAAGAATCTGCCGCATCGTAGACGGCCTTGCACCAGTCAGGGTGATTTCTCCTCCCGTAATCGCCGCCGCTGTCAAAAAAGTTCCCGCTTCTATTCTGTCGGGCAGTATAGCATGTTCCGCCTCGTGAAGCTTTTTAACCCCGTCTATATAAATGGTATCCGTCCCCGCGCCCTTTACTCTGGCCCCGATTTTATTCAGATAGGTCTGCAAATCGACAATTTCCGGCTCCATGGCGGCATTATAGATTACCGTTCTCCCCTCCGCCTTTACTGCGGCCAGCATGATATTTTCCGTCGCCCCTACACTTGGATAGTTCAGATTAATTTTCGCGCCCTTTAGCTTTTCCGTACGGCAAAAAATAAATCCGTCCTCCTCCTTTATCTCAGCCCCCATTTTTCGTATCGCCTTCAGATGGAGATCTATGGGTCTGGCCCCAATTTCACAGCCCCCCGGGTAGGCAATTTTTACTCTTCCAAACCGTCCAAGTATTGCCCCCAAAAAAACAATAGAAGACCTCATTTTTCTCACAAGCTCTTCTGGTATACAATATTCATCCGCATCCTGGGAATTGACAATCAGTGTTCTTCCCTCCCACGTAACTGAACAGCCTATTGTCTTAAGAATTTCAATTGTAATATATAAATCTGAAATTTTGGGGCAGTTATGGATAACGCTGGTTCCGCCATTTAATACAGTAGCCGCCATAATGGGGAGAATTGCGTTTTTTCCGCCGTTAACCTTTAGTTCGCCGCTCAGCCTCTTTCCGCCCTGTATCACGTATTTGCCCATATTGAAGCCTCCCTTATCGGGAATATTATAATCTATAATATGCATAAGGCTAAAAATGGTGATACCGGAGATCAGAAAGGCAAAAAACCGTGCAGAACAGCCAAACACCGTCCTTGCGCCTTCCGCTGTACGATGGAAAGACTTTCCTCCTATATCCTTCAGGCAACAAAAAAAGACGTCATCAGCCGTCTTTATTTATTCCCCGTGTCCTCTGTCCAGTCATAGTTGCAAAAAGGACAAACCGCATGGATAATATGATCTGTATTTTTATTTCTGTCCTGATATAGGTTATACAGTGCGAACCAGCCCCATACCGGAATACACAAAAGACAGAAGCAGACAATGCATTTCACAGCAAGGTTTACCTGAAACTTCGGCCCTACCGATACTAAAACTTGTTTTCCGCAGTTGGGACAGACACATTTTACATCTGATTCCGCTTTCATCCTTCTATCACTCCCTTAAAAGAAAATTATACACCCGTCAAAAAAGAGCTGCAATATGAAAAATGCTGAATTAAGACACATTGTATTATGAAAGCCTCTCCATGCAAATACAAAAGCCCATGTCCAGAAAAAGGAGAACAATAGTTATCAATGAAAAAGGAAAGCTGATATATATCAAGCTTTCCTTTCTTATGGCAATCCCGGGACGCCATTCATTACCCCAGTATCTTCCTTTCAGCAGCAGGAGTGCTTTACCCTGTCGCGTTCCTCCGCCTTTTTCGCATTGTTCCAGTGGCTCATGTCTCCCACCAGATAGCCGGTGATTCTTCGAATGCGGTTAAAAGCAACAGGTTCAAACTCATATTTCATATCCACATATTCACCGTCTACGGTAAGATTCAGACTCCTCAATTTTCTATCAGGATTCTGTCTTTGAAGCAATTCCACATACTGATTTATTTCTTTCTGCGTCATTGCGCCGTTTTCTACTGTAATGTCTATCATTATCCCCATCTCCTCATTTATTCTCCGTCAAAAAAGCATAGCACAGCAGTGCAGAAAAATCAATATATAGATTTAACAAATAACTTTTATACAATATATCGTATTTTCACTCTTTTAATACCGGCAGACCTTTTTGAGGACATGGATAAAACAACACTTTGGGACTTGCCTTGCTGCTTGCCCTTATGCAGTCCTCCAAAAGCCCCTGAGGGTTTTCAGAGGGTGTCATGTACATAGTGCGTATGACAGAATCATCCACATTGGGCGAATATACGAATATTTTTACGTCCTTCTTTAAAATCTTACAGAGCAATAAGGCATGATCCATCTGTATACGATAATTTTTATTCAAATATAAAACCATATCCTCCAGAGAATGTGTCTTCTCAAAGGGACGCAGCATATCCACAGACTGTATGCCCTCCGGGCACTGGCAGTAAAGTCCAACCGTTATATCTCTATCCAAAATGTCCGTTAATGCAATCAATGGCTTCATGGACTGGTAAAAATCCAGATTCAGCGGAATACCGGGAGTTGTGATAATGACATCCGGTTTTTCCGTCAGAGTAACGCCACAGTAGTCTTTCAGGTAATCCACCGCCGCCTTATGGGATTCTAAAAGTCCGCCGGCAAACAGTGCCGCGGTTTCCATTTGAGAATTTAAGACAAAATTGACGCTGAAATCAATACCGAAAAGCTCTGCCGCCTCCACCATGTCTTTGTGTATCTCGTTTCCCTCCAAAATTCCCGGAAGGGCATGGCTATCCAGCAGTCTTTGCGGCGCATGGTTTATCTGTATGGTTTTCGCAGAGCAAATTCCCGGCAAAACAGATTTCCTGCCGCCGGAAAATCCGGCGAACTCGTGGGGCTCCACTTTCCCGATGCAAATATGCAAATCACATTCATATGCCCTCTTATTCACCTCCACCGGCGTCCCAAAGGAGGTCTCCCCCAGATAGATTAGATTTAAGGCGTCATAAGGCCTGTGGTTTTCAATGTGCACCTTGCCATAATACTCCTCCCCCACAAACCGCCTCATCTCTTCCGCTGTCGCATCCCTGTGCACGCCTGTCGCGACAACAAAGAGTATATGGCTGTATGCTATCCCCGCCCGGTGAAGCTCCTCTATCAGATACGGCGCAGCCAATGCGCTCGGAACGCTTCTGGACGCATCCGAAACCAGTATACAGGCACTTTTTGCCTGTTTTTCCACTGCCGTTTCATATAGAGCTTTTCCTGATACTGGATGGGAAAGGGCATCTCTGAATACGGATGTATCTTTTATCCCCTTCCTATCCTTCATTTGGATTAAGCCCATGCTGTAATCGGCAGGAACCTCCATCTCAATCTTTTCCGCCATATCCCTATAAATAATGTTTTTTTCCTTTTTCTCCAAGAAATACATTGCAACACCCCCTGTCCAACATCTCTGTGAGGTAATTATAGCAAAGCAAAAATTGTACCGCAATAAATACAATGCATCCCTCAAAAAAAGAAAAAAGCCCTCCTGTTTTCTCTCAAAATAAGAAGGCTTTCTACTTTTTTGCATAAAAATAAGCTGCTGACGAGATTTGAACTCGTGACCTCCGCCTTACCAAGGCGACGCTCTACCAACTGAGCCACAGCAGCAAACTTTACCGTTGAGTCATCTACAATGCTCAACGGATTAATAATACCATAAGCGAATTTAACCGTCAAGTTTTTTTTCGCTGAGGAAACGCTCAATTTTTTTCTTCACTCTTTGCAGTGCGTTATCAATGGACTTTTCCGGCTTTCCAATCATCTTTGAAATCTCGAAATAAGTCTTCCCCTGTAAATAAAAACCGAGAACCTTGGATTCAAACTCACTGAGCACCTGGTCCATATGGTTTTCAATAAAATTTTTATCCTCCTGACCAATCAAAACCGTTTCCGGATTTGTCAAATCCATCTCCTGCAATAAATCCAGATAGGTTTGATCCGAGTCCTCATGAAAGGCTGTTTTATTCAGAGATACATAGGAATTCAGCGGAATATGCTTCTGCCTTGTCGCCGCCTTGATAGCGGTAATTATCTGGCGGTTTACACAAAGCTCCGCAAACACACGGAAAGAGGCATGCTTTCCCGGCTGATAGTCCCGTATCGCCTTATAAAGTCCAATCATACCCTCCTGTATAATGTCCTCCTTGTCAGCGCCAATCAAAAAGTACGCCCTGGACTTTGATTTTACCAGTGCCTTATACTTGTCCAATATATATTCCTGAGCAAGGCTGTCGCCCTGCCGTATTACGCCAATGACCTCTTCATCCGCCATATTCCGGTAAAAACTGCACCTGTCTTCTTCTATCGTTTTCATTCCTGCCACCTTTAAGTCTTTATCTCTGCCTGCGCATTTTTTCAAACCATTCCTGTGTTTCCTTGTCCAAATTATCAAACAGCATGTTATTTTTCGGAGGACGCCTTTGAATATATTCTTCCCTGATTTTCTTTTCCACATCCAGCACTTCTCTTTTTAAGTCTCTGGCACTGAGCCTTGCTGCCCCATTGCCCATGATAATAAGCTGTTCCAGTCCGTCAGAGGTTGCAACCCTCACCGTATATTCACGGGGAAGACGGTTCACTGTCTTTTCAATATAATGGTCTGCCGTTTCCGCTTCCTTCGTAAACACCACATAAATATTGTTGTACTGATAGACAGTACCCAGATTGCCCTTTACCAGATAGCCGTCAAAAACAAGTATCACCGTAATATTGCGAAACCCCTGGTAGTTAGACAAAATATCCATCAGCTTCTGCCTTGCGCTCTCCAAAGAATACTCCGATAAGTCCCTCAAATCATCCCATGCATGTATAATATTGTAGCCATCTACAAGCAAAAATTCCCTTCCCAATCAAATCAAACCCTTTATTTTATTTGCGCCAGTTACGCTGCCTGACCACCTCGTACATCATAAGCCCCGCCGCAACAGATGCGTTTAAGGATGATATTTTTCCATACATGGGAATAGAAACCGTAAAGTCACATTTTTCCCTGACAAGCCTGCTGACGCCCTCTCCCTCGCTGCCAATAACCAGTGCGATAGGGCCGTCTAAGGCGGCGTCAAAATAATCGTCCCCCTTCATATCCGCACAGGCAATCCATATGCCCTCTTTTTTCAGCTCCTCCATGGTTCTCACTAAATTCGTTACCCTTGCAACAGGTACGTATTCAATGGCGCCGGCTGAAGTTTTTCCCACCGTTGCGTTTAATCCGACAGAACGCCTTTTTGGAATGATAACGCCATGGGCGCCGGCCGCCTCGGCAGTTCTTAGTATCGCGCCGAAATTATGAGGGTCTGTAATGGAATCCAATAGAATAAGGAAGGGATTTTCCCCCTTGTTCCTTGCCGCCTCCAAAATATCCGCCACTTCCACATACTCGTGCTCGGAAACAATAGCAATAACGCCCTGATGGTTTTTAGTCTGTGAAATGGTGTCCAGCTTCTGCTTCGCGGCCTCCTGAACCACAATTCCCTTCTGCGCTGCCATTGCCGCTATCTTTTTGATTGTGCCCTCCACATTTCCCTTCTGTACAAAAATCTTTTCAATGTCTCTCTCGCTTTTCAGAACCTCCAGCACAGCATTTCTGCCCTCCAGCTGGTTTTCATTGTATTCTCTGTCCAAATCCTTTTTTCTTTCCAAAATAAAAACCCTTTCTTCTATTTACGTCACATCCAGCCAAATTGTTTCAAAATAAATATCCATAAAAACATAGTAAATATTGCTAAGAAAACTGTAGTCACAATGAGCTGGCTTGCAAGCACACCGTCGCTGTCCATCTGTTCCGCCATTGCATAAGAAGAAATCGCAACAGGGGACGCCAGCATTGTCAAAAGCACTCCCATATCGGCCCCGCGAAAACCTAAAAATACGCCAAGGCTGATGAATATCATGGGGGCAACCAAAAGCCTGCCTATGCTACCCATTACAATATATTTTATATTGCCATTCAGCTTCTTGAAATCAAAGGTGCCACCCAGTATAAAAAGAGAAATAGGCGTTGCAAACTTAGCCACCTCGCTCATGGGCTTCTCCACGCAGGCGGGCAGCTTTATGCCGAATAAAACTGTTAGTCCTGCCAGAGCGGTTCCGATAATCAAAGGGTTGGTGATAATCCCCCTGAACATTTTACCCACATGCATCTCTCCGCCACGAAAGGCCTCCAAATCAATGACCGCCAGCACATTAAACAGCGGAATAATGACAGCAATAATCAAGGATACCGTTCCGACACCCTCGTTGCCGAAAAGGGAAGCCGAAATAGGCACGCCGAAGGTGACAAAATTGCTGCGAAACCACGCCTGTATCAAAACACCTCTTTTTTTATTGTCCTCCTCAATTCTTGGAACTATGAGAAAAGACAAAAAAAACAGTGCCATTACACAGGCAACAGAGTAAATCATCAGATGAGGATTGAATACCTCCGCAACATCTGTCGTATAAACATTGTAAAACAACATGATAGGGAAAAAAACATTAAATGCCACCCTGTTGAAAACACGAAGAGATGCCTCGTCCACCATTCCGCATTCCTTTGTAAAATAGCCCAAAGCAAGCATTGCAAATAATGGAAACACAACATTAAATGATAAAACCAGATTTTCCAAAATAAAGGCCCCCAAATTATCTATGATAAAACCATAAGCTCCTGCTGCCGCAAAAAAGTCTTGTTACAGAATATCTGCCGCCCCGTAAAAAATACATTTAAAGGCAAGTTTTAAATCTTCTGTACACAATAGTTTATCATAAACAAGGGTGCCTTAAAACACTTTTTTCTGTCTGTTTAAAAATTTTAATTCATCATAAGAAAATAGGAGCTATCATCTAATTTTTCCCTTTAATGCCCATACTGTTTTTTGTCATTTCAGCCACTTATGTATCTGCCTTAAAACGGGCATAAACAGCCCAAAAATATGCTTTTCTCAGGATACACAAATTTTTTTAACACTCCATACCCTTTTGGAACAGCTCCTCCAGCCGCTGAAACGCTCCGTCCAGATATAAAAATCCAAATAAGGCCTCCAAGCCCGTGGCATGACGATAATCAATCAGAGAACCGTTTTTTGGCGACGTATAGGATTTTGCATTTCGTCCCCTCCTAAACACAGCCGCTTCCTCCTCTGTGAGCATAGGCTCAATGATAAAATACATTTCCGCCTGTGCACTGGCATTTACAATATTCCGCGCCATTTTATGAAGCTTATTGACAGGTGCATTTCCCTTTGCTATCACCATACTCCGTACAAAAAGCTCAAAAACCGCATCCCCTATATATGCAAGAACCAAGGGAGAAAGCTCCCTTGGATTCATGCCTTTATATTTTCCTGCAACGATACTCAAAAAATCCTGTTCCATATTCTTAGCTCCTGAACCACTGTACTCCCTGCCTGGTATCCTTGATAGTAATGCCCATATTGGTGAGCTCCTCACGGATTGCATCGGCAGCGGCAAAATCTTTATTTTTCTTCGCCTCAGCTCTTTTTGCAATAAGGGCCTCTATTTTTTCAGCATCCTCATCCTTTGCTTCCTCCTCTTCATGCTCCAGAATACCCAATACGCTGCAAAGAGATTCCAGCATCGTTTTGCAGGCAGACGCAAATTCCTTCGACACATTTTCCTTGATTGCTTTATTGCTGAATTTAACTAAATCATAAATTGCCGTAATCGCGTCAGCTGTGTTGAAGTCATCGTCCATGGCCTCCTCAAACTGCGTTTTGAATTTATTCAAATCCTGAAGCTTCTCTGCTTCCTTCAAGGAATTCTCTGTACAGTTTGCTATATAATGCTCTAAATCCTTTTTACAGTTTTTAATTCTGTCAAGACCATTCTGGCAGGCCTGCATCAGCTCTCTGCTGAAATTGATTGGGCTTCTGTAATGTCCGTTTAAGATAAAGAAACGCATTACCTCATAGGGAAATTCCGCAGCTATTTCCCTTACCGTAAAGAAATTCCCCGCCGATTTCGCCATTTTTTCATTATTTACCGTGATGAAGCCGTTGTGAAGCCAATACTTCGCAAAAGGCTCCCCGTTCGCAGCCTCGCTCTGCGCAATTTCATTTTCATGATGGGGGAAAATCAAATCCTCGCCGCCTGCGTGTATATCAATTGTCTTGCCAAGATATTTTTTCGCCATAACAGAGCACTCAATATGCCAGCCCGGCCTTCCCGGACCCCAGGGGGAATCCCACTTCGGTTCGCCCGGCTTATAGGGCTTCCAGAGCACAAAGTCTGTAGAATTTTTCTTTGCGTCGTCCTGCGTCACCCTCTCGCTGGCTCCCGCTATCAGATCCTCCAGATTCTTCTTGGACAGCTTTCCGTAGGACGGAAAAGCCTTTGTGTCGTAATAAACCGTTCCCTTGTCCTCGTAGGCATATCCCTTGTCAATGAGAGTCTGTATCATTTCTATGATATTGTCCATCTCCTGTGTGACGCGGGGATGGTGGGTCGCCCTTTTTACATTCAGGCCATCGGCGTCATGGAACGCCTCCTCTATATACCTGTCTGAAATAACATTCATCGTCGTGTGCTCTTCATTGGCTTTTTTAATAATTTTATCATCTACATCTGTAAAGTTTTGAATATAGGTGACCTCATAGCCCTTATATTCCAGATAACGGCGCACCGTATCAAATACGACATAGGGTCTTGCGTTTCCGATATGGATAAAATTGTATACTGTGGGACCGCAGACGTACATTTTTACCTTTCCCGGCTCAATCGGTACAAATTCTTCCTTTTGCCTTGTCAGCGTATTGTAAACCTTCATTGTATTCCTCTCCTTTTCTTATGCAATCAGCTTATTTTCCTCTCCAACTGCTTTTCCAGCATTTCCTCCAATATTTTTACTCTTTCCGAAAGCTCCTCCAGCTGCTTCTCCACCGGATCGTCCGTCACCCTCTGGTCAACACTGTCAGAGGGACTGTCAACAAGGGATACGCCGCCTTTGGCACATCTTGCGGGCACGCCCACATAGGTAGTGTTATCAGGCACATCTGTCAATACGACAGAGCCAGCGCCTATCTTAGCATTATTGCCAATAGTGACAGGCCCTAAAACCCTCACTCCTGCACCAATCAGTACATTGTCTCCTACCGTGGGGTGTCTTTTTCCGGTATCCTTTCCTGTTCCGCCCAGTGTAACTCCCTGGTATATCAATACGTTATTTCCTATCTCACAGGTTTCTCCGATAACAACACCCATGCCATGGTCAATAAAAAACCTGTCTCCGATTTTGGCTCCCGGGTGTATTTCTATCCCTGTGAGAAGCCTTGAAAACTGTGAAATCAGCCTTGCAATAAAAAACAGCCTTTTCTTGTAGAAATAATGCCCCGCCCGATGAAATATAGTCGCCCAGAAACAGGGATATAAAAATACTTCTGCTGTTGATTTTATAGCAGGGTCCTTTTCTTTGATAATTTTAATTTCGTCTCTGATGACTGACATATCAAATCCCCCTTATAGTTTAGATTATTTTTTCTTTCATGTACATAGAAAATACGCTTCTTTACATGAAAATTTGAAGCTATTAAAAAAGCTCCGCCTTTTGCGCTTAAACAAAAGACGAAGCTTATCAACTCCGCGGTTCCACTTTTTTTAGGGCCATCACCCTCACTCTTAGGCTGTAACGTTGCAAACGGGTACAGGCTACTTTTTGCTTTCACCTGTCCGGCTCCGGAATGCACTTCATCTAAATTTGGCTTTAAACTGCTCACACCCGCCGGCAGTTATTCTCTGAAAAGCAAAAGTAGACTACTCTTTCCTTCATGGCTTTTTATTTATTTACTTTTTCTATCAGACACACACAGGACGCTGCGATTCCCTCGCCGCTGCCGGTAAAGCCTAAGCCCTCCTCTGTTGTGGCTTTCACATTCACCTGATCTATCTCAAGACCCAATGCTTTTGATAGGTTTTCCCTCATGCTATCAATATATGCAGCAAGCTTTGGTTTTTGTGCAATAATTGTTGCGTCGAGGTTCATTATACAATAATCTTTCTCAACAAGCAAGGAAAAAACTCGATTTAACAGAATAAAACTGGAAATATCCTTAAATTCCATGCCTGTGTCGGGAAAATGCTTTCCGATATCGCCCAGAGCCGCCGCCCCCAAAAGCGCGTCCATAACGGCATGGGTCAGGACATCGGCATCGGAATGTCCAAGAAGACCTTTTTCATATGGAATTTCCACTCCGCCTAATATCAGCTTACGTCCCTCGCAAAGCCTGTGGACGTCATAGCCGGAACCTATTCTCATTGTTATCCCCTCCTTATTCAATAGCGGAATGCGCTCAAGTCCTTTAAATCTCCGTAGCGCAGCACCACATTTTTCATAAAGGAAATATAATCCTCATAATCCTTTTTGCCTAGTTTACCGCCGTTACTCATAATCCTTAAGGAATGGGGATGAGGCGGATGCTGAAAAGAGGGATGTATATAATCATAGTCATTCAGTACAAAACCCAGCCGCTCATAGAACCGAAGTCTCTTCTTTGTCATTTCGTCCGCAGGCGGTTCAATCTCCAGAATAACTCGCCTTTTATCATCGCATAAATCCTCCATCAGCCTGGAACCATAATTTTTACCCCGCATCTGTCGGTTAATAGCAAAAAATTCCAGATACTTAAAATTCTGCATATACCAGTACAGCATAAAGCCCACTATAACGCCATCCTCCAGATAGACGTCCAGTTGTGCCTTCTCTTCTGATAAAAGCGCTTCAAAAGATTCGGTTCCCCGTCTTTCAAAGGAGGGAAAGCTATACTCATATATGGCAAGCAAATCCTTCCACAGTCCATCCTCCGGTGATTCGATTCTTTTCCTTATCATTTTCTATTGCCTCCAAACAACATCTGTTTCTAACAATCCGTATTGCTCTATATCTTATCATTTTTCCCCCCGAAAGGCAAGAAGTGCTTTTGCACATATATTTTCTTATTTGGAACCATTCTTGTCCTTAGGGAATATTTTATAGTATACCATAAAAGCGGAGAAAAGACGCTGACAGTGCACCCTTATGCAGGCTTTCCTGTATAAAGGTGCACACAGGCGGCCATTTGCATAGCAAATGTACTGAGAAACCTTTGGTTTCAAGGTTCTCCGCCAAAATTTATCGTCACTATACCCTATTTGGAAAGGAGACTGACCATTGTATAATACAAATTATTACGATACCTACAGTTATTGCGGCACCCAGTATAACAACGCCTGCTGCTGTCAAAACAACTGCTGCTGTCCGCCGTCTCAGACAGCAACAATAGCCATAGGCTCCGTCATTACCTCTGAGCCGGGAACACAGGCAACCATTACCAATTCAGGTACAGATACAAACGCCATATTGAATTTTTATATTCCAAGAGGCGCAACCGGTGCCACAGGGGCAACCGGCGCACAGGGACCCCAGGGGCCTCAAGGCAGCGCAGGGCCTCAGGGGCCTCAGGGACCTCAGGGCTATGTCGGAGCTCAGGGACCTCAAGGGCCTCAAGGGCCCCAGGGATATATAGGACCGCAAGGACCTCAAGGCTATCCCGGAGAGCAGGGACCTCAAGGGGCACAGGGAATCCCGGGGCCTATTGGTCCCCAAGGCCCTACAGGAACAGCAGATACCATAACCGTAAGGCAGACCCTGACTTCCGATCCCGGAAGCGCAGCCGAGGTACGGGAGATAAGCGGCTCACCCAACCATATCTTCGATTTTGTCATTCCCAGAGGCGCCACAGGGCCCCAAGGAGCGACAGGCGCCACAGGGCCCCAAGGAGCGACAGGCGCCACAGGGCCTCAAGGAACAACCTCCAGCGGCTTGGCAGCTTATGGCGGTATTTATAATCCCGCATCACAGCTTCTTTTTTTCACTCAAGCAGATGCATATATTCCTATCGTCCTTGGCAGTACCATGCCTGCCCGTGAGGTTTCCTATCCCGCCGCAAATACGCTATCTGTAAATGATGCGGGAGATTATGAAATCAACTATAATATATTGCTTAACACAAGCAAAGCTGTCAATGTAACGGCAGGCGTGCGAAAAAACGGTACTTTAATCCCCCAGACACGCGGCTCCCAGACATTGGCTGCCGATGACACAACAGGATTATCCTTTGACGGACGCCTTTCCTGTTCCACTATTGTGACACTGGCTGCAAATGATGTACTGGATTTGGCAATCGCAGTTTTGAGAACACTTCCCGAAAATTTAGACGCAGTCATAAACGGTAACGCAAATGCCTCTCTCACTGTCAAAAAACTGGATAGCGTTATATAAAAATTTTAAAAGGAATGGACCGCTTTTAATAAATGCTGCCCATTCTTTTTCAGTTCACAACGTTTCCTTGTTTTAAAAACTTCACATTGCTCTAACTGTCAGGAAATCTGTTTTGCCTATATTCATTTATTAATATCATTTGATTCAGTCTTTTCGCAGCAATAAAAAAATACGCCAATTAAAATCAGCGTATCATGTAATAATAGCGGAAGGGGGATTTGAACCCTCGACACCGCGGGTATGAACCGCGTGCTCTAGCCAACTGAGCTACTCCGCCAGAACCAGTACCTAAATTATTATAGTGGACAGGCCAAAAAATGTCAACACTTTTTTTATTACTTTGCAATAAAATTTATTTTAAGGAAATAAACTGCGTAAAAATACCCACACCGCTGCTATTTATCATTATTTTGCTTTATTGATAAACAGTACTTCATCAGGCTTAATAAGACCCAGCTGCTCTCTTGCTATTTTTTCGATATAGGCATCGCTTTTATAGTATTCCTTCTTATTGGCAAGCTCTATGCCCTTTTCCCGTTCCTCTTCAATCATCTGCTCAATCTGACTTTCCTCCTGCTTTAGCTTGGCATAGCCCTTCATCTGATTATAAAAATTAATACCTATGACAGTCGTAAAAACAAGCATAAAAACAAAAACGAATTTACTCGTTTTTGATTTCTGCTTTTTTTCTTTCTTTGCCCTAAATCTGCCCGCCATCTCTATATCCCCTTAAAGCTACTGCTTTTTACGCATAATATGAAAAGCCTGTTTCATCCTCTTTCCTTTTATTCTTACACAGACCTTTGATAAATGCAATATCTTTTTTGTTTTACTGCGAAAAAACCGTCCAGTTTTTTCGACGGGCTTGCGGAAAAGAAGATATAAAAGGCGAAATGGGGTAAATAATATAGTCAGAAAAAGACAAAGCGCCTTTTTCAAAAACGCAATAACAGTTGACGATACCAATATAACAAGCTTGCTGACCGTGAGAAAATAAAGAAGCATTCCCAAAAAAGCACCTATGATTGAAAAAAAACGTATCTCACCAAAATTTTCATGCAGCATAAAAAGGAACATTGTCAATATGACCATAATCCAAAATATACCATCCTCAAGCTGTATAAAGAAATGGGAATGGGGTATTATCTTGCGGAAAATACGGAAGCAGTCATAGATAAAGCCAATGAACGCACCGATAATGATAGTCGACAAAAACAAACAGGCCTGGCTGTTCAAAGATAAAATCAATCCTGTCACCCCTATTTGAATATTTTACTGAAAAAAGAGCCCTTTCCCTTCGAAAAGGCATTCCCCTCCGTGTATTCCAGAGAATCTATCTCTCCCTCTATGGAAAGTTCTCCGTCATCAAGGTTCAGCTTGCTGACATGCAGATTTGTTCCTCTCAGCATTAATATACCCAGCTCTGTATCCGCCACTATACTGTCCTCATCAAAGGATAAAACATCCGCAACCCCCGTCACAAACAGCTTTTCCCTGTCGTCCATTGTAATTTTGTGATTTCTTCCGCTGGAAAATTTTCTTTCCTCCGCCATTTTAAATTCCTCCAATTCAAACAATGTTTATACAAGTATATAAACGAGTCCTGCGGTATATGACAAAAGCTTTTCAACGTCTGTCATATAACAAAACATGCCTTCGCCCTCCTCACAAATCAAAAGTATAAAAAAGCGGCAAAACCTGTGTTAAAAGGTTTTGCCGCAGTCCACCCAATTTATTTTGCCGATACATCCGTTTCTGCCTTGTACTCGATTAAAAACAATAAAAAGCTTACTTGTAAGGCACTTGACTTAAAAATGAAAAATTCAGAATCGGCTTCTTAAGAAAAATCCAGTAAATTATCTTAAATAAACAAAGAGATATCATTTTAATATGCCCCAATATTTTCCTATCCCACCGGCCATTACAGACTTCTGTCACAAATTTTTGTACATGGATAGGGCGTCATCCTTCTTTACGCTCTCAGACAAAGAAAGCACCTCTATTTTAGTGGTTGCACTGCCAAAGCGTATTTCAATGACATCTCCTATTTTTACCTCTGCCCCGGCCTTTGCCACCTTTCCGTTTACGGTGACACGCCCTGCGTCGCAGGCATCATTCGCAATCGTCCTGCGCTTGATAATTCTGGATACCTTTAAAAATTTATCTAGCCTCATAAAACCCTCCGTTAAAAAAAATCTACACTAATAAATTAGTGTAGATTTCAGTCATCAAAATTTTTATCACAAATTAAGCGTTGATTGCATCCTTCAATGCCTTGCCGGCTTTGAATCTGGGAGCTTTAGAAGCAGGAATAGGCATAGCCTCACCTGTCTGTGGGTTTCTGCCTTCGCGAGCAGCCCTCTCAGCAACATCAAATGTACCGAAACCTACTAACTGTACTTTGCCGTTGTTTGTTAATTCTTCTGTTACAACGTCCTCAAAAGCCTTTAAAGCTTTTTCAGCGTCCTTTTTGCTCATGTCTGCTTTTGCCGCGATAGCTGCTACTAAATCAGATTTGTTCATTGTATTTCCTCCTCCTGAATTTTCATATATTAATTGTTAATTAATATTCATGCTGCTTCGACTCTTCCCATAATTGATTCATTTCGTCTAAAGATAACTCAGAAAATTTCTTCTTCTGTAAAAGGGCAGAATCTTCAACATACTCAAATCTATTTATAAACTTTTTAGTGGCTTTTGTCAAGGAAAACTCGGGATTTATTTGTAAAAACCTTGATAAATTTACGAAAGAGAATAAAATGTCCCCATATTCTTCCTCAACGCGCCCATTATTTTCCAAAATGGCGCATTTCAGCTCATTTGCTTCCTCATAAACCTTTTCCATGGCCTCCTCAAGATTGTTAAAATCAAAACCAACTTTTGCCGCTTTTGCCTGTACCTTTTCCGCCCGCATCAAAGCCGGCATGGATGCCGGAACACTTTTCAATATTTCGGTCTGGCTTTTATACTGCTTTTCCTTTTTCTTAATTTCCTCCCAGTTGTCCAAAACGGCCTCCGGCGTTTCGGCCACAGCATCCGAAAAAATATGGGGATGACGCAGTATCATTTTTCTTGAAATGCCGTCAATCACGTCCTGCATGTCAAAAGCATTCGTCTCACCTGCAATTTTTGCGTGGAAAACAACCTGCAAAAGGACATCCCCCAGCTCCTCGCAAAGGTTAGCCATATCCTTATTCTCAATGGCGTCTACAGCCTCATATGCCTCCTCCAGCATGCATCCTTTCAGACTCTCATGGGTCTGCACCTTATCCCAGGGGCAGCCGTCCGGTGCCCTGAGCCTGTCCATAATATTCAAAAAATCTTCAAAGGTATACTTACTCTTCAAACAAATCCCCCTCCAGTCCGCTGTTTAAAGTATACATGCTGTAAAGATTATAGTAAATGCCTTTCTTCGCAATCAGCTCCCCATGGCTTCCCTTTTCCATAAGGCCTTCCTCCGTCAACACCAGTATCATTTTGGAATTGCGGATAGTAGTAAGCCTGTGGGCTATGGTCAGCGTTGTCCTGCCGTGTGACAGCTTTTCCAGTGACTGCTGCACAATTTTTTCGCTTTCATTATCCAAAGCAGAGGTTGCCTCATCCAGTATGAGGATAGGCGGATTTTTCAAAAATACTCTTGCAATGCTAATACGCTGCTTCTGTCCGCCAGAAAGCTTGATGCCCCTTTCTCCCACATAAGTATCATATCCTTCTGACAGGGAAAGTATAAAATCATGAGCACCGGCTTTTTTCGCCGCCTCAATGACCTCATCCCTTGATGAGCCCGGTTTTCCGTATTCTATATTATCAAAGATTGTACCGGAAAAGAGATAAACATCCTGCTGTACAATACCGATTTGAGAGCGCAGGGATTTCAGAGCAATATCCTTAATGTTTATGCCGTCGATGAGTATCCGCCCGCCCGTCACATCATAAAAACGGGGTATCAGACTGCAAAGGGTCGTCTTGCCGCTGCCGGAGGGCCCTACAAGGGCAATATTATCTCCCGGCGTCAGCTCAAGCTTCAGATTGGAAAGCACCTCCCTGCCGCCCTCTTCATATTGGAAGCTGACATTATCAAAAAGTATATCCCCTTTTACATCCTTTAATTCAATGGCATTCTCCCGGTCCTTTATTTCCACAGGCGCATCCATTACCTCGATAAAACGCTCAATACCCGTCATTCCTCTTTGAAACTGCTCTGTAAATTCAACAATGCGGCGGATGGAGGTGAGAAGCGTTGTGATATAAAGAAGATAGGCCATCAAATCAGAGGGATTAATTTTACCCCCTATCATAAACAAGGAGCCCGCAACCACAACCGCAATATACATCAGACCGTCAAAAAAACGGGTTGTGCTCTGAAACCCCGCCATATAATGATACATCTCTCTTTTAATTTTCAAAAAGGTTTCATTTCCCTCTTGAAATTTGTCGATTTCCATCTCCTCATTGGCAAAGGACTTTACAACTCTGACGCCCAAAAGACTGTCCTCCACCTGGGCATTGATTTCACCCAGCTGCTGACGGCTGCTTTTGAAAGCACGCCTCATCTTGTCGTTAAAGAGCATAGAACAATAAAGCATCACGGGAATAATCGAAAAAATGATCAGCGTCAGCCATATGTTGACAAAACCTAAAATGACAAAGGAAACAGCTATCTTTAACGCCGCTATAAAATACTCCTCAGGACAATGATGGGCAAATTCCGTCACATCAAACAAATCGCTTGTGATACGGGCCATTATCTGTCCGATTTTTGTCTCGTCATAATAGGAAAAGGATAAGTCCTGCAAATGCCGGAACAGATCCTTTCTCATGTCCGTTTCTATCCTCGCCCCCATAATATGCCCTATAGACTGCATATAATAGGCGGCTGCCGTGTCAATGACACGCAATACCAGATATAAAGCGCCCAGCTTCATTATGATGCCAACCGTAAGCGCCTGAAGGTCAGTCATTCCAAGATTGGTAATATACCGCACAATAAGGGGAAAAACAAGCTCACAGACCGTCGTAAAAGAGGCGCAGAATAAATCCAGTACCAATACCCTCCTGTACTTTTTAAAATAAGGAAGAAAACGGGCCAGCAGCCTTGAGGTAGGCATGGCCCTGTCCGTTCTTTTTTCAGCCATTAAAATACATCCTTTCCAAAAATCCTATTTTCCTACAAGAAAGCTATGTAATCTATTTTAACAGAAAAAGACTGTTTTTCCTATACATTTGTTTTGGTTTTTGTATTTGCAGATTGACATCCCCTTCTCTTCCAACTAAAAACATATCAAACGAGCGTCTTACTGTGAGTTCATTTTTTCCCTTCTTATCAAAATCATCCCTCTTTTTTTAATAGACGAGTTGAAATGACCCGATAAATCTATTTGAAATACCAGGCATTGTTAAGGCATCTCTGGCTTCATTGCAGCCATAAGTTTTACCTCTTGCAGGTTGAAAGAATCTCTTTAATACATCAAAAAGCCTTTCAAACGGGTTTATTAAAAAAACAATTCAGACTATGTTGGCTTTTTCAGGCAAAGCTTCATCTTAGCGCCGCGAGTTTTGCAAAGCCGGGTGCTGACCATGATGATCGTCAATCCTTATATAGAGTAAGGGGGTCTTATACTGCCGGAAAATCAAAAAAGTCCCAAAGGGACTTTTTTGACAAGACGAAAGCTTGACAGACCAGTCTTTCGTTGTATCAATTATTTCTTACAGCACTGACCGTCAGGGCTCTTTTCTATTGTTGGAACAAAACTGCACTCATTTTTCATTTTCTCCTATCATTATTTAATATCAATCAAACACCTCAAGTGCCCTGTTGAAATCCTGTATTAAATCCTCCGCATTTTCAATGCCGACTGACAGTCTGAATAAACCGGGTGTAATGCCCATTTCTCTGCGGATTTCATCAGGCACATGGGAGTGGGAAGATACGCAGGGATGGCTCAGAGAAGATCGGTAACCCCCCAACGTCATAGCGTAGTGGGCAAACTGAAGCCGCTTCATAAAGGCGTCAATTTTATCCATATCCTCAGGTACCGCAAAGCTGAGCATTCCCGTCATCAGATTTCCCTTGAATATTTTCTTTGCCAGTTCATACTGCCCATTGCTCTTGAGAGACGGATGATTTACAAATAATATATGCGGATTTTTTTCCAGTGCCGCTGCTAGCTTAGCTGCGTTTTCTGCCTGCTTTGGTACTCTTAAATTGATAGAGCGTATTCCTCTGAGAATCATCCAGGAATCAAACGGGTCGCATGGCGAACCCAAAAGCTTACTGTCCACATCAATTTTTTCCGTCAATTCTCTGGACGCTGTTACAGAGCCGCCGATGGCGTCGCTATGACCGTTCATAAATTTTGTCATGCTGTTAATAACGATATCTGCGCCCATCGTCAATGGCTTAATGTTCACAGCAGAGGTAAAGGTATTGTCTACAACAAGAAGTGCGTTATGTTCATGCGCTATCTCCGCAATTTTGGGAATATCTGCAACCCGTATACAGGGATTTGACACTACCTCCGTATAGATAATCTTTGTGTTGGGCCTTATGGCCTTTACAATGTTATCCGTGTCTAAAAAGGATACCATATCCGTTTCCACATTAAACTTTGGCAAAAACTCAGTCATGACAGCATGGGTTTCCCCATAAATATCCCTATTGCAGATAACATGGTCGCCGCTTTTCAACAGGTTCAGAAGTGTGGTTGAAATAGCCGCCATACCTGAACTGAGAATCAGGGTAGACTCTCCTTCCTCCAAAAAGCTCACCGTTTCAGCCAGAGTGTCCCTATTTGGATTTCTGCTTCTGATATAGGTATATCCCTTTTCATCATAAACTCTCTTGACGTTTGAAAGAGTATCCTGATTAAAGGCTGTACAGGTAAAAAGCGGCAGCGCCTCCGGCATTAAGTCCATTCCGTCAATCCGTTCCCCTGTATACAAAGCCAATGTTTCTTTTGAAAAAATACTGCTGTCGCTGTTCATATTCTAATTCTCCTTATATCCTATATTTAGGTTAATAAAGGTAACCTATGCCCTTGTCAGCCGCATAACAGCTCTATTCGTAGAGTCACTCTTATAATGTTACACGTTGTTCACTGCTTCCTTTTGCCGCCGTAACTGTCAACCTGTTGGCCAGTTCCTCTACCTCCGTACTTGCCTTTGTGTCGTAGAATACCTGAAAATCCGGGTCAACGGTTCCGATTCCCATATATCTGGCCTTGTAGTCCGTCAGTAACTCCTTATATTTTCCCCTGAGCAAAAACAGTGAAAAAAGATTGATAAAAACCGGAACAGCAATTACACAGTCCGTCAGACTCCACCAAAGAGTGGCACTGCTGCCCGTTAAAACAATCAGGCAGGTTATCAGTATATTGGGCAGGGAGTATATTACCGTATAAAACTTTGTAATTTTATTTTTCAGCCTCAAATTCTTGCTGAAAGCATGGTTGATAAGTGAAGTATAATAGGTGTAGGCTCCTCCCGTTGTCGTAAAACCAAACAAGGCCATAACAATACCCAGAAACACTGTGCCAAGTCTTCCATAGTTAGATTCAAAAGCTGCAATGGTCAGTGTGCCAGAGGTAAGTCCGGAATTCCATGTGCCAGAGCACAGAATTGCAAGCGCCGTAACACTGCAAATAACAATTGTATCCACAAACACCTCCATCGTGCTCCACAGCCCCTGGCGTACGGGATGGATGGTATCTGCCGCCGAGTGAATCATAGGCGAGGTTCCCTGGCCTGCCTCATTGGAGTTGATTGAGCGGGCCACTCCCGCCTTCATTACCGTTTGTATCGTCGCTCCGGCAAAGCCTCCGGCTGCCGCCGATCCGGTAAACGCCTGCGTAAATACCGCTTTTAAAACGGAAGGCAAAACGGAGTAGTTCATAATAATGATTCCAAGCCCGCCCAATATAAAGAGCATACACATTACCGGCACCAGCTTTGTAGCCGTTTGTGCAATCTTTGGAACGCCGTTTGAAATAATATAGAATAAGAAAATAGAGTACACAATGACAAATGGAATCTGCGGTATATGAAAAGACACGTTTAAGACTTCCGATATGGCATAGGCTTGGGAGCCCATCAGCCACTGCACAAAAAAACAAGTGCCGAATATCCATGCCAGTATTATGCCTGATTTCCATTTCTTTTCATGTCCAATTCCCTTTTCCATGTAATAGGAAGGGCCGCCGAAAAATTTTCCATCCTTTTCTTTAGAACGATAATAGCAAGCCAGCGTAACCTCTGCACATTTTATAGTCATCCCGAAAAACGCCCACGCCCAAATCCAGAAAAGAGCGCCTGGACCGCCCAGGGCAATGGCTGCCGCAACACCGCTGATATTTCCTGTACCCACACAGCCTCCAATGGCAACACATACCGCCTCCCAGGGGGAAACATGACCTTCTGTCTTTAATCCGGATTCCTTTTGCGTTAGTGTTCCAAAAGTATTTTTAAAAATATGACCCAAACGAAAGATGCTGAAACCACCGGATGCAATTGTAAAATATACCCCAATTACTATGGTAAACACTAAAAACGGCGTCCCCCATAACAAGCTTCCCAATTGATCAAAAAATTCGTTAATTGTCATAGAATATTTACTGCCTCCTTTCCCGTATCCAATACGGTAACATCTGCCTTCCTTCCGATCTTCCTCTATCCCTTTGTGTTTAGTACAAAAAACGTTTTTTGTTACTACAAAGTATAAAAGCTATACTTTCTATAGAGTCAAGATGCAATATGAATAAAAAATCCTCTGAGACATGCCGAAATAAGACTGAAATTACAGCAAATTTTCCTGTATCTTATCATCAGATATTGCGTTTCCGCTTGAAACACTGTTCCGACTATACAGTTTGCTCCTATCCATATTTCACCTCTGTTTTTCAGCAAAAAGACCATGCCTCGCGATAGAGGCATGGTCTTGTGTTCACTTTTCCTTTATTTGCACTTCAAAAATACTTCTGTCATAGGTAAATAAATTGTCCTCATACTCATCCGCCACCACAATATAATCCCTATCAGCCTCCAGGAACTGTTCAAATATAGACGGACTCCATGTCTCCTCATTATAAATTCTGGCAAGGAAACAAATATATTCACCCTCGGGCAGCTCCATAATATTTTCATCCTTCTCCTCCGGCTCCCCGCGGAAGTAAAGTCCATATTTCAGATTTCCCGTTTTCCCTTTTCTCAAAAGCTTATCGTCCAGCAAATGTACATATTGTCTTCTGTATACAAAGCTGTTGTAATATTTTTGGCTTTTCAGGCTGTACAGCCTCTCATTGGCTCCATTGAACGGTTCACCAGGCACCATATCTGTGGCAATGGCAAATCTTTTCTCAAAATATTTCATATAGGCAACACCCAGGAATTTTCTTTTCTTCAGATAAGAAAAATAGTTCATATACCAGTCCAAATCCTCCAGCTTTTTTTTGCATTCCTCAAAAGCCTGAACTTCCTTTGCCTTTTGTCTGTTTAAGTCGTCCAATATCTTTTCAATACTGCCGTCTTGATAGATTTCATTAATATCCTTTAAAGACAGTCCCAGCATTTGAAAATACTTAATGCGGTCTATTTTATGAAGTTGAGAATACCCATAGAACCGATAGCCTGTTTTAGGATTTACATAGCATGGTTCAAATAAATTTATTTTTTCATAAAAGCGAAGTGTTTGAACCGAGATACCCATCATAGCGGATATCTGCCCGATTGAATATAATTTTTCCTTCATCAAATTCTCTCCTGCCTTATCGGTAAACAAAACATTTTTGATTTTTATTTTTGACAGTATTTGTCATGAGGTTTTCAAACGAATACTTCTGAATATAAAAAGCCACTTTATTAAACCCCTTCATCGGCGGCAGCCGTATTCAAATTAGTCTTTGCTTTAGAACTGTTTATCGCAAAATCACAGTAAGGCGCCAAAAAACAGGCACCGCATTGAGGCCGTCTTGCAATACATACCTTGCGGCCATGGGCAATAATCTGCGTGTTGTAGCTAATCCAGTGATCTTGAGGCAGCAAATCCATCAACTCATATTCTATCTTCACAGGATCCTGGCTTTTTGTAAAGCCCAGCATATTGGACACTCTTCTTACATGGGTATCCACAACAATACTGGGAATTCCGTAAATATTACCTCTTACAACATTCGCCGTCTTCCTTCCCACTCCCGGAAGCTTTGTCAATAAATCAATATCTCGGGGCACTTCCCCATTATACTTCTCCAAAAGCATCTGACAGCAGGCAATAATGCTTTTCGCCTTATTATGGTAAAACCCTATGGAATGAATGTCCTTCTCCAGTTCCTCCGGGGAAGCTTCGGCAAAAGCCTTCACACTTTTATATTTTCGGAACAAATCCATTGTCACCATGTTGACTCTGTCATCCGTACACTGAGCACTCATGATGGTGGCAATCAAAAGCTGCCATGGCGTTTCATGGTTCAGATAGCATTTCACAGGGCCATATTTTTCGTCCAGAAGGGACAGAACGCCCCTTACCTTGTCCTGTATCTCCAAAAACATACACCTCCTTCTTTTCCTGGGAAATATTACAATTTCCTGGGAAATAACACAGTTCAGATTTCTATTTTGTAAATTGAGGCACAATTATGTATCTCGTCTTTTGCGTAATAATCAAACAAAATGGCAGTCTCTGCCGCCCAAACCACACCGCCGTCGTATGCCGCCATATGGGAAATATCATGAGAAAATATTTCAATATGGCACATTCTTCCCACCTGTTGCGGGGTATAGGACAAAAGATGAGGCAAGTATTTCTCCATATTTTCTCTTTCATTGAAAAATGCCCTTTTTCTCTCCTTAAAAGCAGCCTTTTCGTCGTTTTGCAGCCAATCAGGCAATGTTTTCACATTATCTCCGATATAAATATCAAGTCTCAGCAATTCCTTGATAATATCCATTTTATCTGCCGCAAAGCCCAGCGAGCAGCAAAATTCGTATAAAATCGTAAAAAGCTCCATTTTGCTGTGCTGCACCCTATGGAAGTTCTTTTCCTTCCAATATGTGCTTAGTTTTTCATAAAGGGCAAATGCTCCGCAAAAAAGCGGAATAAGAAATTTCAACGTATTCAGCGCTTTTCCAGAATTGTAGTATATCTCCACCATCTCCTCAATTCCCTTCAGGCGGAGCATTTGCTCATAATCCAGCTCCGCTGTATAAAGCACCTCATAGGGCGCCATGCTCTGGTATACAATACCATATTTTGAGGCATCCCGCCTCAGCCCTGATCCTCTCAAAAGCTTTAAAAAGCCAAGCTGGAACTGCTCCGGCGACAAACTGTATACATCATCAAAGGATTTTTTAAAGCTCTCATAGTCTTCATAGGGAAGCCCCGCTATCAAATCCAGATGCTGATGAATATTTCCCATAGCCTTAATTTTTTCGACTACAGGCACAAGCTTCCCAAAGGAGGTATTCCTTTGGATGGCACAGATTGTCCTTTCATTGGTAGACTGCACGCCGATTTCAAACTGGAATAGTCCCTTTCTGGCTTCTCTTAACAATTTCAGACACTCGTCGTCTAAAAGCTCCGCCGTAATTTCCATATGAAAATTGGTTTTGCCATTATCATTTTCCATGAGAAACCGCCAAATCATCATGGCATGCCTTTTATTGCAGTTAAATGTCCTGTCAACAAACTTCACCTGCCGCACACCCTTATCCAGAAAAACCCTCAGATCCCTTTTTACCCTTTCCTCTGATAAGAAACGCACACCCTTTTCAACGGAGGACAAACAGTACTGGCAATTATAGGGGCATCCCCTCTGGCTTTCATAGTAGACAATTCTGTTTTCAAGTCCCTCAAAGGTATCATAAACAAAGGGCAGCGCATCCATTAAAATTGGTGTTCGGGGAGGATTGTTGAAAATCTTGCCGTACTTTTTATAGCTTATGCCATCCACATCCTCTTCCCTAAGCGACCCTGACAGAAATCCCTCAACCAGACAGCGGAAGGTTTCCTCCCCCTCCCCCCGTATTATTATATCAATAAAAGGGTTCTGTGCCAGATATTCCTCCGCGTCATAGCTTACCTCGGGCCCCCCAAGAATCAGGCGGCATGCCGGCAATATCTTTCTGACATTTTCCGCTATCCTTAGAATCATGTTTATATTCCAGATATAGCAGGAAAATGCGAGAACATCCGGTTTTTTCCCATAAATATCCCCTAAAATAAAATCTTCCTCATGGTTTATGGTATATTCCGCAATTTCAACAGCATCCCCGTGCGGTCCGCAGTATTTTTTCAGGCATCGAAGCGCCAAAGAAGAATGAATAAACTTGGCGTTTAACGCAGTCAAAAGTATTTTCATTCCTATTCACCCCATATCTTGTCATAAATAGTTTGATTCTATATTATCATAAAGAAAAGAATCGGGAAAGAGAACACCCTCTCCTGCAATATTTTCCGCATACAAGATTTCCCTATATCCATCACACCATATTGCTGTAGAATACTGATTATGGTAACATAGGAAAATAGCCGCAAGGTAGCTATTTTTACGGATTGAGTCGGTTACAAATCAATGCGGGGTGGCATTTTCATAAATTTAAAGAATTAGGAGGCTTACCGCATGGCAGAAAAAGCAGACGGAAGTACCCACGGATTGACAGATAATTTAGATAAACTGCACACAACTAAGCTGGGGCTGGAGAGGATAAAAAGAAACCTTATTTTAGACGACAATACAGATGCCGTCTCCTGGTGCAGAGAAATAATTAAAGCTGCGGGCAGTACGATTATGAGAAAGGGTAAAAACTGGTATATACAATCAGACAGTTTAATAATAACTGTGAACACTTACAGCTATACTATCATCACGGCACACAAATTAACAGGGAAAGAGAACATAGGGAAATGACTGGGTATATTGTCCAAATTCACAGGGATTTTCAAAAGTCCTTCTGGGTATTTATCCTTGACAATAAAAACCGCGTAAATACGCGGTTTCAGCTTGTCAAAAAAGTCCCTTCGGGACACTTTTTTGAAATGATAGCAGTATATTCGTACAAGGATTGACTGTCGTCATGGTCAACACCTTGCTTTGCAAGGCTCGCTTCGCTCGGCGCGGTGTCTTCCGCGCTGCTATCTTGAAATCAGGGCTTTTCCTCAGACTGGCAAAGCCCGTCTTGCGGATTCCAATTGGAAAACTCTTTCATGCATACCGAAGACAGCTTTTGAACGATGCGAAAAAGTGCTGACCATTTCCAACCCTTTCCGCGATTCAAAAATAGGTTGATTGACAGCCTGAAACCGCGTAAATACGCGGTTTCTTTAAGATTTGTCTTTTTTAAAAAGCTCCTTCTGGGAGCAGAAGGAGCTTTTTCGTTTTCTATCAGAATAAATGATCCGTCATATCGTCTATCATGTGACCTGCTCGAGAAGCCATTTTCCTGCCGTTTTTCATCATTTTTCTTTTTGCTTTTTTGTCGCTCATAACATAGCCTACACCAATTGCTGTCATTACACTTCCGGCCAAAAGACCTGTTGTCAGTTTATGCATACTCAGACACCCCTTTTCCTGCTGGTTTATTCTCAAAAGCACAGCCCTCTGCTAAAAAATGAAGAAAACAATGCCTTTATTCAATATTACACACCAAATAAGTTAAAAGTTAAATTTTTTCCAGTCTGAAATTTACATTTCAAGCCATAATAAAAGTACAGCAATTTTAAATCACTGTACTACTATTATTGGATTATGCTTTTAAAATATACGCTGAAGGATTACCCAATTAAACCTTCCCTACAGCTCATGAATGAACAGCCCGCTTCTAAGCTTCGGCTCAAACCAGGTAGATTTTGGCGGCATAATTTCTCCCTCGTCCGCCACCTGCATCAGTTCCTCTATGGTAGTTGGAAACATACTGAAGGCCAGCTTCATTTCCCCGCTGTCCACTCGCCTTTCCAACTCCTTAAGCCCCCGAATTCCGCCTACAAAATCAATTCTCTTATCCGTCCTCACATCCTGTATGCCCAATATAGGAATTAACACTTCCTCCTGCAATATAGAAACATCCAGGCGCTCCACCGTATTTTTTGCTTCAAAATCTTCTTTTCGCCTCAAACGATACCAGGTTTTATTCATGTACAAGCCAAATTCCATTTTTTGGCGGGGATGGAAGGGCTCTTTTTCACTTAACCTTTCCACTTCGAATTTTTCTTCCAATTTCTTCAAAAATTCGTTTTCCTCAAGTCCGTTTAAATCCTTTACCAGACGATTATAGTCCAATATTTTCAATTCCTTTTCGGGAAACAGCACAGAAAGATAATAGTTGAATTCCTCCTCCCCTGTATACGCCGGATGTTCCTCCCTCTTTTTTAGCCCTACCTTAACTGCCGAGGCATTCCTGTGATGTCCGTCCGCAATATACAGGTTCGGCACCTGCCGAAATAATTCCGTCAGGCGGTTAATGGTAATATCGTTGTTTATCACCCATACCGTATGTCCAATGCCGTCGTCAGCTGTAAAGTCATAGACAGGAACATGGTTTTTTGCCCAGCCATCAAGCATTACATCAATAATGTCATTTCCTCTGTACGCCATAAAAATCGGTCCTGTGTTTGCATTACAGTATTCTACATGGCTGATGCGGTCCTGCTCCTTGTCAGCCCTTGTCAGCTCATGCTTTTTTATAGTCCCGTCCAGATACTCGTCTATGGAGGTACAGGCGACAAGCCCTGTCTGACGCCGCCCATCCATGGTAAGGCGGTAAATATAATAGCAGGGGTAGCTGTCCTTTTTTAAAATCCCCATTTCCATCATATGGCGAAGGCTTTCCCTGGCCTTCTCGTATACCCTTTTGTCATAGAGGGATATATTCTTTTCCAAATCCACCTCCGCCTTATCCACATGCAGGAAGGAGTAAGGATTCTCTTTTGTCTTTTCCCTGGCTTCCTCACTGTTCAATACATCATATGGCAGGGCTGCCACCCTGTAGGCAATATCCGCTCTTGGCCGTACAGCCTGAAACGGTCTCACTGTTGCCATCATTACTCCCCCTTTTTTTGCAGATGCGGCTTATCTCACTACTCTTGCCGCTACAATGCCTTCCACTTTCAAAAGCTCCTCTATAATTTCCTTCTCTTTTCCCATTAAATCATCAGCGTCCACAAGTGTATAGGCATAACCCCCCCTGCTTTTATTGAGCATGTTGTCTATATTGATACTGAATTTTGCAAAAGCTGAGGCTATTGAGCCCACCATGTTGGGAATATTTTTATTGATGACAGAAATGCGGCGCTTTCCCGTATATGCCACCTCACAGTCAGGAAAATTAACAGAATTTTTAATAGTGCCGTATTCCAGAAATTCCTTTATCTCCTGGGCTGCCATAGCGGCACAATTATCCTCAGACTCAGGCGTTGACGCACCAATGTGAGGCGTTACAATTGTGTTCTCCATACCTAAAACCTTGTCATCTGCAAAATCCGTCACATAACAGGATATGATCCCCTCCTTGATGGCTACCTCCAAATCGTCCAGATTCACAAGCTCACCGCGGGAAAAGTTCAATAGCCGCGCTCCTTTTTTTGTACAGGCAAAGAGCTCTTTGTTAAACAGGTTTCTTGTCTTGTCGTTGAGAGGGATATGCATGGTAATGTAATCACACTGGGATGCAATAGCCTCCACGCTTTCCGCCTTTATAACGCCGCTTGACAGACTCCATGCCGCGTCAACGCTCAAAAACGGGTCATAGCCTAAAACCTCCATGCCTAGCTTTTTCGCCATATTGGCAACCAGAACTCCGATAGCACCAAGGCCGATAACACCCAGCTTCTTGCCACTGATTTCCGGACCTACAAACTGTGCCTTTCCTTTTTCCACCAGCTTGTCGACGTTCTCCTGTCCCTTAAGCCCCTTCACCCATTCAATGCCGTCTACTATTTTCCTCGAGGAAATAAGCATAGCTGTCAAAACCAGTTCCTTTACGGCATTGGCATTGGCCCCCGGCGTATTGAAAACGACAATACCGTTTTCCGTACATTTTTCAATGGGAATATTGTTTGTTCCGGCTCCCGCTCTTGCCACAGCTCTCAGAGATTTCGTTAGCTCCATGTCATGCATGGAAAAGCTCCTTAAAATAATGCCGTCCGGATTCTGTTCCTCTTCACTGATATGGTAATCCGCTGCCGGAAGCAGGCTCAGACCCGCTTCCGATATTTTGTTTAACGTCAGTATATTGTACATGGAAAACACCCCTTTTTTTATTGTTTGTTCTTCTTCTCAAAGTCCTCCATAAAATCAACCAGCGCCTGCACGCCCTCATAAGGCATGGCATTGTAGATGCTTGCCCTCATGCCGCCTACTGTCCTGTGGCCCTTCAAATTAACAAGGCCCCTCTCCGCCGACTCCTTGATAAATTTCAAATTCAGATCCTCTGACGGTAAAACAAAAGGCACATTCATAAGGGAGCGATCCTCCCTTACCACAGTTCCCTGAAACATTGCTGAGTTGTCTAAAAAGTCATACAGCAATGCTGCCTTTTTCTCATTTCTCTTCTGCATTTCCGCCACACCGCCCATTTCTGCCAGCCATTCAAAAACACAGCCGGCTACATAAATAGAAAATGTGGGAGGCGTATTGTATAAGGAATCATTTTTAGCATGAATCGCATAGTCGAGCATGGTGGGCGTAACATCCAGTGCATGGCCGAGAAGATCCTCTCTGACAACTGCAATGGTAAGACCCGCCGGCCCCAGATTTTTCTGCGCGCCAGCAAATATAATGCCGAAGCGGGAGACGTCTATTTTCTCCGCCAGAATGCTTGAGGACATATCTCCAACCAATGGAATATTGCCGCAGTCCGGTATCTTATCCTCTGTGTAATGGGTACCGTAAATTGTGTTGTTCAGTGTGATGTAAAAATAATCCGCATCCGGATCAAAATCCTTTTTGTCAAGTCTTGGTATATAGGTATAATTTTTATCCTCAGAGGATGCAACCACATTTACCTGACCGTATTTTTTTGCTTCCTCAATGGCTTTTTTAGACCACTGGCCGGTTTTTACGTAATCCGCCCTTTTGTTTTTTCCAAAAAGGTTTAAGGGCACCATGGCAAACTGAGTGGAGCCGCCGCCCTGCAAAAACAGTACCTTATAGTTATCAGGCACACCCATAAGGTGTCTTAGATTCTTCTCCGCGTTGTGAAGTATCGCCTCAAAATCCTTGGAGCGATGGCTCATCTCCATCACTGACATGCCGCATTCCCCATAATTGATAAATTCCTTCTGCACTCTCTTTAAAACCTCCAATGGAAGCATAGAAGGTCCCGCCGAAAAATTATATACTCTATCCATATCTGATTTCCCCCTGTTCTATACTGTGACAATAATAATAGTAATGATAGTTACGCTGCGCTGCGTTTGTTAATTTCTGTAAATTTTGGTAAAATTTTATGAATAAAATAAAAAAAATCTCGTCCCATGTAGGGACGAGATAAAAATAACCCGCGTTGCCACCCAGATTGCCATGGCTGCGCCATGACCTCTTTTTTGCTGTAAAGGGCTGACCCTTCCGGTTCATCACCGGCAACTAGAAAGTGGAACACCCTCTGCTCTAATCAGTTCGCACCTGCCACTGACTCTCTGTATAGCCTGAAGGGCTTAGCTTTCATCATCGTTATTTTGCTAAAATGAAATTAAGGTCAATTATAGCACATGAAAAAATATTTACAACAGCTAATTTTTCAGCCAAAAAAAAGCACATGGGAAAACTTTTAGCATTAATTTCTAAAAAAGCGCTTTTTATTTCAGTGATTCCGTATACTTTTTACTTCTATCGGTTAGGACAAACTTTGCCTTTTTATGCCCTTATACTATCCGCCCCCGCATATTTCACACTATTTTCGTCTATTTAGAGAGGACATATGTCCTCCGTTCGTGTCATAAAACCGTTATATTTTACATAAAAAAGAAAAGAATTGACAATGAGCTGAAAAACAATATAATGAAATTAATATCTTGAAAGCGTTGAGCAGGAATAGTACCTCCTGAATCAGAATTCAAAGAGAGCCGGCGGTGATGGAAATCCGGTATTTCTGACAGGAAGGAATGGCCCTGCGAGCGGAAGCTGAAAAATATATTTAGTAGGCGACACGGACGCCCCCGTTACAGGGCAGGCTGTATGGCTGTACAGTCTAAAGAGACGCCGTTTTGATACGGCAATAGAGGTGGCACCACGGTAACCCGTCCTCTGTATACTTATTTGTATGCAGAGGTTTTTTTTATGGAACCTGATTTTACAAAAATGGTTCAACAAATTAAGATGAGAGAGGAAGAGATGAGACATGAAAATCCCAAACCGTATTTTATTATCAGAAGAGGAACTTCCAAAGCAGTGGTACAATATCGCAGCAGATATGCCCGAAAAGCATGACCCCTTCATTAACCCACAGACCATGAAGGAGGCAGTGCCGGAGGATTTATATCCCGTATTTGCCGAAGAGCTTTGCCGTCAGGAATTCTCAACAAAGCAGTATATTGATATACCCCAGGAGGTGCAGGAAAAGTATAAAATGTACCGTCCCTCCCCTCTTCACAGGGCCTATGCTCTGGAAAAGGCCTTGGATACACCCGCTAAAATTTATTACAAATACGAGGGAAGCAACACATCAGGCAGTCATAAATTGAATTCCGCTATTCCGCAGGCTTACTATAACAAGCTACAGGGCATCACCCACCTGACAACAGAAACAGGAGCAGGACAATGGGGAACCGCTCTTGCTATGGCCTGTGCCTTTTATGATATCCCCCTCACAGTGTACATGGTAAAAATCAGTGCAGAGCAGAAGCCATACCGTAAAGCAGTCATTGAAACCTACGGCGGAAAGGTCATTCCAAGCCCCAGCAATACCACCAACGCAGGCAGAAAGGTGCTGGCGGAGGATCCAAACTGTACGGGAAGCCTTGGCTGTGCCATCAGTGAGGCGGTAGAGGTGGCGGTAACAAGCGAAAATACCCGTTATGTGCTGGGCTCTGTTTTAAACCAGGTGGTTTTGCACCAGTCAATTATCGGAATAGAATCCAAAATGCAGATGGAGAAGGTAGGGGAATACCCTGATATTGTCATTGGCTGTGCCGGCGGCGGGTCCAACTTGGGCGGGCTTATGTCCGAATTTATGCACGACAAGCTGACAGGAAAGAAAAATCCATATTTTATCGCTGTAGAGCCTGCGGCGTGCCCTTCCCTCACCAGGGGAAAATACGCTTATGACTTCTGCGATACCGCAAAGGTAACGCCTTTAGCTAAAATGTACACATTGGGAAGCGGCTTTATACCGTCCTCCATTCACGCCGGAGGTCTTCGGTACCACGGCATGTCCCCTATTGTTTCAAAGCTCTATCATGATGGTTTTATTGATGAGGCTAGGGCTGTTTTTCAGAACGATATTTTTGATGCCGCTACGCTCTTTGCAAAAACAGAAGCCATTCTTCCTGCGCCGGAAAGCTCACACGCTATCCGTGTAGCCATTGATGAAGCCCTGAAATGCAAGGAAAGCGGAGAGGCAAAAACCATACTCTTCGGCCTTACCGGAAACGGAAGCTATGACTTGGCGGCTTATATGCAATACAACGCAGGTGCCATTCAGGATTACTCCCCAACCGACGAGGAACTTCAAAGAGGATTTGATACCCTTCCCAAAATTCCGGGTATACAGGACTGAAAATAACCGCAGCGTTGTTATTTTAACGGATTGAGCGATTCTTAAGTTCAATCCGTTTTCTTTGTTTTCTTGTACCACACAGTGATTAAAATAACTGCAGTGTAGTTATTTTTACGGATTGAGCGATTCTTAAGTTCAATCCGTTTTCTTTATTTTCTTGTACCGCACAGCAACGTATAAAATATTTTTCGCTCAATCGCATTCACACTGTATTTTTGTGATTTGCTCCTGAAGAAAATCTGATGAGAGGGAAATAAAACGTTTCCAGCTCCTTACGGCTCCGCTTAAAAATTTATATCCCTCCTTTTTCTCCTATGCATCCCTTCTCCTTCCTGCATGAATTTTATTCACCCCGATTGAACGGCAATTTTTATACCTGAAAAATCACTTTGCCGTCCCGCACCTTCGGACAATGAAAGAATTTACCCGCCTGATCCGCACAAATTCGGCATATTTTCGTTTCTCATTTTAATACAAAATAGGCTGGCAAAAAAGAATTCTTGCTTTTTTACCGTAAAAATATTAGTATAATGACAAAAACCATTATCGAAAAGCCAAAAAAATTATCATTTTAATAATAAGGTGATCCTATGGAAAAAACAGTACTCTCACAAATACAGGATGTTGTCCGACAATACGCAAAAGTTCTCAGCAATGTCACCCGTGTCAATGTGGAAATTGTTGACGCTTCTTATGTCAGAGTTGCGGGAACGGGGCTTCTGCAAAACGAAGTTGATCAGAATGTAGAGTCCAAGAGCTTTATATTTAAAAGGGCTATGGAAACAAAGCGTAAACATATCATCGCCAATCCATCTAAAGACGATATCTGCAAGCTTTGCCCCAACCGCAGCCAGTGCTTTGAAAAATTTGAAATTGTCGCACCTATATTGTATCACGACACAGTTGTGGGCATTATCGCTCTAATCGCCACCGATGAAAAACAAAAAAACCGTTTGGAAGAGGATTTGGATAACTATATGGATCTTCTGGAACAAATTGCCGATCTTATCTGTGCGAAAATAAAGGATTATAACGCCGTTCATGCACAGACAAGACAAATAGGTGCTTTAACCGAAATTATAAACCATATAGAGCAGTGTGTGATCATACTAAGCCATGACTATAAAATACAAAGCTACAATTTCGCAGCGGCATCTCATCTTTGTCTGGATAAATCTTATCTGCAAGAGACAGTGCATATACAGGAAACCGGCGACTCCATCAACGGCACTCACGAGTACAGGCTTCTTTTGAAAAAGCAGAAATATTTCGGCATAGGCGACATCTACCCCATAGGACTCCATTATGAGGGAGCTTCCTATATCTTTATATTCAGGGAAGAGAATCAATTTAAAAACAGTATCCATGAGATGACAGCCCTTACAAAAACCCACCCTGTGGACGACATAATCGGTTCCTCTAAAAGAACCGGTGAGCTCAGGGATAACATATTAAAAATAGCACCCTCCCTTTCTACCGTTCTTATCACAGGAGAGAGCGGAACAGGCAAGGAAATGGCCGCAACGGCAATCTGGAAAGCCGGCCCGCGCCATAACGAACCCTTTGTAGCCATCAACTGTGCCGCTATACCGGAGCAGCTTTTGGAAAGCGAGCTGTTTGGATATGTAGAAGGCTCCTTCACCGGCGCCAATCCCAACGGCAGAATCGGAAAATTTGAACTGGCAAACCACGGCACCCTCTTTTTAGATGAAATAGGTGACATGCCTCTTTACATGCAGGCTAAACTGCTTCGGGTACTTCAGGAGAGAAGAATCACACGCCTTGGGTCAAATAACCAAATCTCTGTGGATATTCGTGTAATTGCCGCCACCAATAAAAATTTAAAAGAATTGATTACTGAAAATAAATTTCGGGAAGATCTCTATTACCGTCTCAACGTTATACCGATTCACATTCCTCCCTTGAGGGAGAGGATAGAGGATATTGAGGATTTAGCCTATCTTTTCATATCAAAATATTCTGAACGGTTTCACAAATACTTTGACCATATAGAGCCCGAGGTACTGACCAAAATGAAGCTGTACAATTGGACAGGCAATGTGCGGGAGCTTGAAAACACTATTGAATTTATGATAAACATGATGGGAGAAGACGGTATTGTATCCCTGAAAACACTCCCTTCCTCCCTCTTAAACTATCAAAGCCCCACGGACAGCCAAAAAAATGCCGTTTTGACGCTGGAGGAACTGGAAAAAAGGGAGATATTAAAAGCGATTCATTTATATGGAGACACCACGGCAGGCAAAAAGCTGGCGGCTGAAAAGCTTGGTATTGGCATCGCCACTCTGTACCGCAAGCTTTCCTCCCTGCAATTATCAAAATAATATAGATTCTCTCACTAATAAAAATAGCCGTGGTTTTTATATTCCATCTGTTTCCTGAATTTCCTTTTTATTACGCAGCAATAAAAAATAGCCTAACTTGGCTATTTTTACGGATGGAATGGTTTTATATTCCATCCGTTTCTCTTATATCATATTTTATTGAAAATGCGGCTTTACAGTTCCTTTCGGACATCCCACGTACAGCTATTGCAAAAACGACAAAACCCAAAATCAGGATTTCACCGTTTTTCATACAATATCATGTTTTCCCGCAAACAAATTTTGACCTCAAAAAATTCCCTTTAAAAATCAGTGCCGCTTCGTGCGCAGTCACCTTAAGTGGGTGTCATAAGGAAGCGAAAAATAACAGAATTTTTTTCGCAGGTCAAGCTTTCCTATCTTCCCCTGTGTTTTTCCTTTTTCCTTTGCTGCTTTAAAAGAAAAAGCCTTTCCTTTTCCCGTTCCTTATCAAGCCGGCTTCTCTGCCTTGCAGCTTCCTTTCCCTCTTCCCGTGAAAGCTTAAGAGCCTGCTGCGCTTTTGTGCCCGTGCCCTTGGATTCCGTTTCTTTCCGTGAAAGCCTCATACGCCTTTTGGGATTCAGCCGTTTTTCCGGTTTTTCCTCCACTGCTGCCGGCGTACCAAAAGACAGACGGTTCCAATTATGGAGGTAATATTCATATACCTCATAAATTTTAGGCTCTGCCCCAAACACTATCCGCGCCGCCCAAAGTCTCTCCCCGGCACTTAACTCATAGATGCCATACCAGAAAGGCTCTTCAAAGTAAACGGTAAGTTTGACTGCTGCTTTTTCCATTATGTTCCCTCCTAATAAAAAATACCACAAAGAAGGGACAACCTTAGGAGGCAGGTTACTGACAGTCATCAAGGCCGCGCATGGACTACCAACCATGCCGTGTTTTTATCTTTGCTTACCATATAATAGCTTAGCCGTGTACATAATAACTGCTCAGTCTGTCAAGCGCAAACCCACAAAGGTTATGCACTTGGCCCATAACAGGCGCTGCGTTTTCCTTTAGAAATCAGACTTGACTTCATTCTGCAATCAAGTGAAGCCTTTTAAAGGTTTTCGGAGTCTCATAGGCAGTGAATTCCTGCATTTTTTTGACCCCCTGTACCGTTAACTTAGCACAGCGGCTTACTTTATGGTAATATTTCTCCATGCTGATGTCAAGAACAGCAAAATTTTTCTCTGTAAATTTTTACATTATACATAAAAACAGCGGTAAATCCGTTTTCGGAATTTACCGCTGTTCTCTTTTATCCTTATATTTCATTTCCGCTATACTACAGCTTTTCTTCAGCTAGCTGATAAAATAACAGACAGCAGGTGTTGTAAACATACACAGCAATGTTGTCACAAAAATAATCTGCGCCACATAGGAGCTGTCACCGCCGTACTGCTCCACCGCCATAGGGATGGAGGCCATTGTGGGAAGGGCCAGAAGCAGTGCCACGATAAGCCTTTCCACTACGTCCAAAAACGGTGCCGTCACATAAAATACCGCTACAGGCATTAATATCATCTTAATCAGAACAATCAGGAAAATAGACTTATTTTGCAGCATACTTTTTATATCAATAAAGCAAAGAGTCGCTCCCAGATAAATCAGTGCCCAGCTGGAGCAGGTTCCGCCCAGTGACGCTACCGCCGAGGCAATCTGATCAGGAATATAAAGGTTCAGGCTGGTGATGGTGATTGCCAGCAAAATGGACATCAAAACAGGGCTCATGAGCCTTCCTATCACATTCTGTTCCGACATGGCATCATTGTCTCTGCCCAATATATAAACCCCCAGTGTCCACAGCAGAAACTGTCCCATGAAAGCAAATATGGGCACATAGGCATTTGCCTCACCGTTAGGGAATATGGCTACAATCAGCGGAACACCGATGAAGGTTGAATTTCCAATCATCATGGAAACCTGATAAAGCCCCTCCTTATCTCCGCCCACTCTGGCCGCTCTTGCCACATATTTTCCAACCAGGCAAAGGAAAAGCATGCACAAAAGATATATGAGGGCAAAACGCCAGTTTGCCGCAACACTGAATATTGTTACACGCTTTGCGTATATTAAATCAAAGACAAGGCATGGCATAGCGATTTTTACTATCAGCTGTGACAATACTTTAATATTATCCTTTTTCAGTACCTTTATTTTTACGGCAATCGCGCCGATTGCCATAAAGATTGCAAATGTAATCATTTTTGAACCGACTATCTCAAAATAATTCATATCCTTACCCTTCTTACTCTCATAAATTAGTTGTTTCCAGACTGCCTACATGTTATATTATAGTAGCATTATACTTTTAAAGCAACATCAGACAACGCAAATTCTTATAGATTTATTTGAATAATAAACGAACTATTTATGTAAAAAATTCTATATAAATTATCTTTAAATCAGAAAGAGGTATGACAATGGAACTTTTACAGCTTTATTACTTTAAAAAGGTAGCGGAACTGCAGCACATGTCCCACGCGGCAAGCCAGCTTCATCTGACACAGCCCACCTTGAGCAAAACCATCAGCAATCTGGAGGAAGATTTGCACGTTAAGCTTTTTGACCGCATCGGCAAGAATATTATACTAAACCAAAACGGCAAAATCCTTCTCAAATACACTGACAGGATATTGGCGGCAGTCAGCGACGCCAAAGCTGAAATTGCGGATTACAACGAAAACTATTCCACCGCGGTTACCCTTCTGAGCATGCATGCCGTCACAAAAATACTGCCCAATATGCTGGTAAAATTCCACCAGCTGCATCCTGAAATAAAATTCGAAATTGATCAGTATAATAACCGGGGCAATAACGAAGAGGATTATGACATAATGCTGGATTCCTCCCTGGTTAAAAACGATGGGCCATACACAAAGACCCTGCTCAGAGAAAAGATACTTCTGGTAATCCCAAAGGGGCATCCTCTTTTGGAGAAATCCCACATATACCTGAAAGATATTGCAGAGGAATCCTTTATTATGCTTCCCAAAAAATCGACGCTGCACAAAATTATTGTCTCCTCCTTTCATGACATCGGATTTTACCCCAATATCATATTTGAGACTAATAATCCCTCCACCATCAGCGCCTTAATACAGTCCGGTATGGGCATATCTCTGCTTCCCGCTATTACATGGGAGGACATCGGTGAAAATGCCATTGAATTCAGGCCCATAGAGGATTTTCCCCTTTACCGCTATATCACTCTCTCCTGGAGGCGCAACGGCTATCTCTCCAAAGCAGCAGACCTCTTTAAAAACTTTATTATAGAATACTTTGAAAATTTGGAGCATGATAAATAAATTACTGCAGGCAGGTCCTTTGTTTGAAGGGACCTGCTTTTATAGTTGATTCAAACACCGCTTTTCGTTATGAAATTGATATGGTATTTTCCGCCCCTGCTTTATACGGCACAAAACCCCTGAAAAAAGCGGTAAAACCCACTTTGAAGGCTTTACCGCTTTTTTACATCTTCTCTGATTGCTGTTGCGTCTTTCTTGCTTACGCAACGCCAATCATAACGCCAACCGTCAAGCTTATCATAATGATGACGGACCAAAGTACAAATAACGGAATCATCCATTTCATCCATTTTCCATAGCCTACGCCCGCAACACCAAGACATGCCATCAGCGTTCCGTTGGTTGGGAATATAAGGTTTGATAAACCATCACCATACTGGTATGCACAAACGGCAATCTGTCTTGTCACGCCAAGAATATCCGCCAATGGGGACATAATAGGCATAACAATTGCCGCCTGACTGGAGCCGGAGGAAACAAAGAAATTGAAAAGGGTGTTCATGATATACATTGCTGCGCCCTGGAACATAGTCGGAATCTTTGCCAGAGGTAAGCTCATGGCATGAACGATAGTGTGTACAATCTGGCCTTCTGTCAGGATAATGGAAACACCGATAGCAAGACCAATCAGCATACATCCGAATGTCATAACATTGCAGCCTTTGATAAAGGATTGAATCATCTTATCCGGGCTGAACTTTGCAATCGCTGCGGAAAGCAGTGTAATAATCAAAAAGATCGCCGCCATATAATCGGTGCCCCATGTATATTTCAAAGCGCCATAAGTATAAATCGCAAATCCAAGCATTAGTATAATTAAAATAATTGCATGCTTTGATGTAAAATCAATCTCCTGTACATTCACATTCTCAAAGCTGTTTTCAGAGCCGAGCACACTGGCATTTCTGTCCTTCATCAGCTTCTTTGCATATCTCATAACATACCATGTGGTAGCCAGATACATAATAAACCAGACGACAGAACGGTATACGAAACCTGAAAGAGGCTGAAGGTCAGCCATCCCCTGCGCAAACTGCACAGTTGTCGGACAAAGCTGGCTGGTTGCAAAGCCCTGATAAGCCGCTGCAAATATAATACCGACAGCAGCCACCTTGTCAAGATTCAGCCGTTTTGCCAAAAGAAGGCCTACCGGAATAACTGCGACAACCGGATTGACCAAAACGCCCACAGCGCCCATGATTGACATAAATAACATAACAAAAGGAATTACCATAACTGCTTTGTCGCCAAACTTTTTTACCAACATTCCCAAAAATGCATCGATTGCCCCTGTATCCAGAATAACCTGAAAATACCCTCCTAAAAGGAAAAGGAAGAATATTACGTTAGCCTGTTTAACAAGGCCCCTGCTGATTACTGTAAAGAACTGCCAGAATGTTGTCGGCGTCCGCTCAATATAATGGAATGAATTCGGATCAATAACAGACTTGCCGGTAACTTCATTCACTACGGAGTCATAAACACCGGCGGGCACAATATAGGTAGCAATTGCCGCAATAATCAAAATGGTAAACACGATTACATAGGCATTCGGTACCTTAAATCCCTTCTTTTTTTCTCCCATACTACTCATATCCCTTCTTTTTAATATTATACATCCGCAAAAAACATGGCAGAAACAACACCGGTCATTTATTCACCAATATTGTTCCCATTTTTCCAGCGTGCTCCGCGGACGGGTATAAACATAATTATCTGCACTGCTCAGAACAGGTAAATATTACAACATGAATACTTGAATATTTATAACCTTTTGCTCTAAAACCCCATAGGCAGAATACACATTGCAGGATTTGGAGTCCGCAAAAAAATTTCCAAAAAAAGACATATATTCATTTAATTTATGTATAATTTTGTATAATTAATAATACATCATTTCCAATATAAAGTCCATACTATAATTATTCATATATATATAGATAACTTTCATATAAATTATTTATTTTATATATATTGCTGATATTTTTTTTGTTTTTTAGAGAAAAGCGACATTTCGATTGTAAATGCGTTTACAACCCTTTGGTGATAAAGTATAGTTTTCTCTTTATTTTCAGATGTCTTTTTATGTCGATAAATTTCCGTTCTCAAAAAAAATCCAATAAAACATACAAACAGCCACACCAAACTATATTATTTTAATATAGCTCATTTTTTCATAACGTATCATTTATCAAAAAAAGGCGCCGAATAATTATTCCATTTTTTTGTATATCATGATATTGCATACTAACATATTGCACACAAAAAACAGGAGGGGAAACCCTCCTGTTTTTTTAGAAAAAATGCGATACAAACTTATCTTCTATAAACAATTTTGCCGTCAATAACCGTCATATCTATTTTGATATCCTTCAGTCCTTCATCTGCACAGTCAAAATAGGATTCGGAGAGAACTGCCAAATCCGCTGCCTTGCCGACTTCAATGCTCCCTTTGAAGTCCTCCTCAAAGCTTGCATAAGCGCCGTTATAGGTAAACATGCGAAGAGCCTGCTCCTTCGTAATTCTCTCGTTTTGGCTGATTTTCTGGCCTGTTTGTGTTGTTCTGTTGACAGCCAGATGAATTCCTAAAAGAGGATAGGAGAAAGTGATAGGGCAATCGCTGCTGCCTGCCGCTATAATACCGTTATCGATATAGCTCTTACAGGTAAACATATGGTCTACTCTTTCCTTTCCATAGTTCACCATATAGCCGTCTCCAAATTCATAGAAGAAGATAGGCTGAGGTACCGGTACAATTTTCAGCTCTTTAATTTTTGTCAAAAGCTCATCATTGATAATAGCACAGTGCTCTACCCTGTGTCTGTGGTTTTCTTTTGGATATGCCTTTAACGCCTTTTCAATCGCACTCAGTATCGTCTTGACAGCCCTGTCGCCCACTGCATGGCATGTAACCTGATAGCCCGCTTTGTGTGCCCTTAATATAATATCATCAACCTTCTCCTGCTCCATACTCAATATGCCATAATCGTTCGGATTGCTGCAATATGGCTCAAGAGTCGCCGCAGTCGGACCGCTGCTGCTGCCGTCTATCATAAGCTTCGCAGGCCCGATACGGAATTTGTGATCCCCATAGGATGCCTTTTCGGGCGCTGCAATATAGGATTCCACAAAATCAATATTGTCCACAAAGGAGAAAATCATGGCGTTTACTCTCTGCTTGATTACGCCGTCTCTTACTGCCTGTTCCTCCAGCCTCATCTGCTTGGGGCCATATCCGCCGGAATCATGCAAAGATGTAATGCCCTCCTTTACAAGGTCGTTGCTGGCTACCTCAAAAGCCTTGAGAAGCTCTTCATCCGTTGGCATAGCCACCTTCATTGCCTGCATATGTGCATTTTCCTTCATAACACCGGTCAAACGTCCCTGCTCGTCGCGCTCCATAAGCCCGCCTGCCGGAGACGGTGTAGTGTCGTCAACTCCCATCAGTTCAAGACTTCTGCTGTTGTGCGTAGAAATATGGGCACAGCATCTGGTCAGCATAACAGGATTGTCAGGCGCTGCCTCATCTAAATCCCATTTGTTGGGATGTCTGTTTTCTGCAAGCTTCGTATGGTCATAGCCCCAACCGCGGATCCACTGTCCCTTCGGCGTAACCTTTGCCATCTCTCTTATTTTTTCCTTGATATCCTCCACTGATTTCACATAAGGATACCGGCAGTCAATCGCCAGGGAATTCATGCCCAAAACACCTAAATGCAAATGGGAATCGATAAAGCCCGGTGTCAAGCTCCTCCCCTTCAAATCCACTACCTCTGTCTTTTCTCCCTGAAAAGCCGCCACACCATCCTTACTGCCGACATAAACTATTTTGTCATCCTTTACTGCCACGGCCTCCGCTATGGTGTTATCCTTATCTACTGTAAGCACAGGACCGTTTATGAAAATAAGATCTGCTTCCATTTCTAAATCTCCCCTTTCCCTGTTTTGTTGAAATGCCATTTCCTGCTCTCACAGGAAATGGCATTGTATATATTACATTGGACATTTCTTTTCGTCTGTTCCAAGCATTTCGTCATAATAATCACATCTTCTGTCTCTGAATAGAACAACATGAGACGCCCAGTTGAAATCTCTTGCGGCTGCCATATTACAGTCGGCATATATGATTTCATCCTGATCCCAGCTCGCCTGGGCGGAAGGAATTCCGCTCGGCCCAACAATCAGGCTCTTGCCCGGGAATGTAATCCCTCTCTCATAACCCACACGGTCTGCACAGACCACAAACATATCATTGGTATTGGCAGCCACCATCGCCATATAGGGGGCCATTGTGAGGACGTCCTTTGGCAGAGTGTCAATCACCAGCCAGTTGGTCGGTACACATACAATGTCGGCGCCCTTCAGCGCGCATATCCTCCACATCTCACTGAACCACATATCATAGCAGATAAGAATGGCTATTTTTCCAATTGGCGTGTGGAATACGGGAATACCAAGATTACCCGGCTCATACCACAGCTTATCCTCATCCCACAGGTGCATCTTGCGGTATTTTCCGATATATCCTTCAGGGCCCACCAAAACCGCTGTATTATATAAGTCAACGTCTTCCTTTTCCACAATACCCGCAACTATGTATACATCCTTTTCAGCCGCTACCTTCTCCCAGAGCTTAACGGTAGGTCCGCAGGGCACCTCTTCTGCCAGAGAAGCAGCCTCCTGTCTTGTATTGAACACATACCCAGTCGTGCTGCATTCAGGGAGCACAACCAGCTTGGCGCCGTTTGCCACCGCTTCCGAAATTTTGTCAATTCCTTTTTGGATATTTGCCTCCTTCTCGCCCATGGTATAGCTGATTTGAATTGCAGCTGCCTTAACCAGATTTTCTTTTCCTGTAATTCTTTCCTTTTCAGTGTACATAAGACATCCTCCTTTGACAATCAGATTGTTTGGGTTTTTTCCGCCTTCTGCTTTTCTTCCTTGATACCTTGTGCTATCGTTTCAGGAACCCCCCATTTCAGAGGATCCACAAACTTCAGTTTTGTAAAAGCATTCCGTCCCGCCAAAGCGACAACCGCTGTCAGAGCATAAGGAAATGCCGTAACCGCTGTGCCCAAAGCAGCAAAAATACTGGTCATCCACAGGGATATAAAGACAGTTGCCAATCCAAGAAGCAGAGCGAACAGAAAGCTTGTGACACTCATCTCATATCCTCTTCCAAAAAGCACCATCATAAGCAGTATGGCATTATAGCCATAAAGACCAATCATAATCCCGTCTTTTCCAAGCCCAAGGGCTACAGCCAGGGCAGTTGACGCCGCAGATCCGATAACCACAATGGCTGCGTCAATTCTGGAGGAGACAAGCACACCAAGCAGGAAAAAGAGTCCTGAAACCGGGTTAGCCTGCCATAGTATTTCTGCCATGTTGTTCATTACCGCCGTAAAAAAATCCCCCATTGACAGCGGATCGCCCGCGGTCTGAACCAGCTGACCCAAATACGGAATCACTGAGGTTGTCGGATTTACATTGACAATCAAAAGCGATGCCGGTATCAATATGAACAATGTCGTACAATAGGGAAGAGCAAGCGACGGTACGTTATACTGTGATAAAAACGAGGAAAAACCCGCCGTCAAAAGCACACATAAAACCGCCGCTGCTGTGGACAGCACAATAAGTCCCGCCGTAACCGACTGCCCCGGAAATATGAAAAGAGCAACTCCCAGCCCAGCCAAAGCGGCATTAAACGTATAAAGACCCAACCGAATCGAAATCCTTGGCACACCGATGAAATAAGCCAGGGCCGTTGCTACAAGAGCGGCCCACAAGCCACTTGTTGCCTGTTGAAAGGAGCCTATATAGCATCCGATTAATAGCAGCAGCCCCGTCAGAGGATTATCACTGAAGGCAATCTGTCCGTAACCGGAGAGCACAGAATCCACAAAACCAACAACAGGATTTCTGTCACCCAAATCCTTCCATTGTTCCACAAGGGGAAACTTACAGGTAGCATATGCTGGCATAAACATTCTCCTCTCTAATACACTTTGTTGCTTCACAGGTTTGTAAATCAGGCACTGATGTTCCGGCTGCAGCCCTGCCAAATTTATGTACCTTTATAAAGAGCAAACCATGTGCCAAAGAAGGAAAATGCATATTAATCATGTACCAAAAAGAGTATATCTGTAGTACAAAAGTATTATTATATATCAATAATTGGTACTTTTTTCCCAATCACTGTCCTGTTTTACCCTGACCGGGCCGAAAGAACCTTTCCATGCAGAGATTTTTATTTCATGCATAGCATTCTTTTTTGCTGCATATTTATCCGCAATAAATTGTGAATAGTTTATTTTTTTCCGTGCGTTTCTGCACTTGTATTTAAATAAAAACATAAAAAATTAACAGAAAACACCAGTTTCACAGGCCTTTGTGCAAATAAACACGGTTTTGCAAAGCTGCACACAAGTGCCACATTGTTTTGTAAATAAACAAATTTATTTTTTATCAGCACACTGCAAAAATTTTCTTCACCCTTTAAAACTTAACAGAAGCTACATTGGAAGAAACGGCAGTAACAACTTGATAATAATGCCCTCTATGGCGATGGCAATACCCATACCGCAGGTGCCGCCAACTACGCCGTGGAATCGTTTTGGCACCAGGCCCGTAACCTTAAATGCAAAGAATGGACATATAAACGCGCTTAATACAGCGCCGATCAATATGACGGGCAGAGAAGCACCGAAGGTAAGTACCATCGCTCCTTGAGACAAACTGGCGGTAAAGGTATTATACCAGCCGTATTTCTGCCAATTGCCGTAGTTGACAAAAATCGCAAGGGAACTGCCCATCAGCTGTGCCGCAAGAATGGCGGAGGTAAGGCCCGGGCCGCCATAGCCTGTGTGGGCCGGATTCAATACCCAGCTGAAAAGTAATCCGATTATCAAGCATAAACCCGCAATCTCGTTGCCGAAGAAATAGATTTCGGTAAAGTCGGCCAGTGACCTTTTAATTAACCACATTGGGCCTTCTCCGATAGTAGGCGGAAGCGGAGGCAATTCCCCCTCCGCAAGCTTAGGCGGCGGATTTTTTGCTGCTTCCTCCTCGGCCTTTTTCATGTCGGCCATCCTCTTCTTTTCCAAAGGATTGATCCAGGGAATCAGAGGGAACAGAAGCATTATGACAATGCCGGCAACAGCCATTCCGAATACAGCGTCTCCGGAAATACCGGGAAGTCCTATCTTCGTGGCAAGATTTGTTCCGAAGTTGCCTAAGGGGAACTGAATAATACCGCTGACAACACCGCCGGTTATGGCAACCTTTGGCCCCTTGCCATACATAAATACCAGTGCCGCCGGAATTGTACAGCCCGGCAGGAAAGTAGGCACCCAACCCACCTGCAGGTTCCCTGCATAGAGGGCAGAGGACACAAACAATCCTGTGAAAGCCGCCAATACTACCCATGGGAATAAGCCTGTGTTGGCACAGACAGGATTGCCCATTTTGTCAGACTTCTTCAGATACAGATAGTGGGCGATAAAACCTCCAACGATTACACCGACAGAAGCAAACAGCGCCTTATGTACGGTACCCTCCGATAAATCTCCGATTGCCCAGAGGAATCGGTAGCCCCAGTTTGTAACCGCTCCGTTTTGCCATGTCATGTAATCAAAGAGTATGTGGTTTCCTTCCAGCAGCTTCGCCTCCAGCGGCGGCATACCAAAGTAAATGATAAGTGCCAGTATCCACATGATGATAAGTCCGGACAGTATTTTGGTTCTAGAAATTCTCATATCAAAACCTCCTCACTTTTATTGGTACTCTTCTATAAAAGCAAATCCCATGCCAGAGTTTTATTGTTCACTATTTTGTATATCTGTCAAATCACAGCTGTTACGGTTGTGCAAGTTGGGAAAAGGGCAGAAAATCCGTTGCCGCACATTTGAATGAGCCGGTATCGTTCATTAAATAAATCATTAACAGTTCCTTCTTCCTTACCCTATTTTCATTCTGTAATATCATGACATTTCTGTGCAAAATTGCACTTGTATCAATTTCAGTACAACATCATTTGTAGAAATTTGCCTGAAAATCAGTATTTGTGCATTTTTTCACATTTTTGCAATTTTGCACTACAGAAATGAACACTTCTGTTGATTTATGATCGCTCTCACAGCAATTGCGCAATACTTTTCAAAATAATTAAAAAAGCATGGAAAACATTGTTTTCCATGCTTTACGCAATCTCTTCAAAATGATAAAAATCCTTCTGCTATATCTTATACCTGCTCAGTTTTCTTGATATGGTTGTCCTGTCCGTTTTCAGCTTTTGCGCCACAGCCGCCGCACTGCCATACACCTTCATGTACTCGCCGAGAACCTTGCTCTCATAGGCCGCCATAATCTCCTTCAGGGATGCCTCCTTCATCGTCTCCATATCCACAGAAATATCGGTTGTCTTTGTCTCCACCTTCAGCACATCAAAGGTTTCAAAGGCATCCTTCAGCGTAATTGCATCTCCCTGACTTTGTATCATAAGCCTCTCCACAATATTTCTCAGCTCCCTGACATTGCCCGGATAATCCCTGCTTGAGAGATACTGTACGGCGTCCCACTGTATGGTTTTATGCAGCCCGTATTTTGTATTGAAAACCCTCACAAAATGCTCCACCAGTATAGGAATATCGTCCCTTCTTTGGCACAGGGACGGCATTTTCAACTCTATGACATTTAGGCGATAATATAAATCCTCCCTGAATTTTTTTTCCGCAATCAGCTTCTTTAGGGACGCGTTTGTTGAGGCAATCAGCCTGATATTCACCTTAATGGTTTTATTTCCGCCGATACGCCTAACCTCCTGATCCTGCAAAACGCGCAAAAGCTTCGCCTGAAGCGCCAGAGGCATTTCCCCTATCTCATCCAAAAGCAAGGAGCCGCCGTTGGCATACTCGAAAAGCCCCTTTTTTCCTTTTTGATTTCCGCCGGTAAAGGAACCCGGCTCATAGCCAAACAGCTCGCTTTCCAGCAGCTGTTCCGGTATAGCAGCACAGTTTATTTTGATAAAGGGGCCGTCCTTACGGCAGCTCTCCTCATGAAGCAAATTGGCTATCAGCTCCTTGCCGCAGCCGGAAGGGCCCGTAATCAAGACAGTAGCCCAGCTGTCCGCCACTTTTTTCGCCATTTCCACAATACCCTGCATCTTCTGGCTCTGGTAGACAATACTGCCGCTTTTATCCAAAGCCTCCTTCAGCGTCTTATATTTATCCTCAATAAGCTCCTTATCCGCCTGAAGTTTATTGACTATCTCCTTTACCTCCACTAAATCGGACACATCCAGCAAATAGCTGACAACATATTTAATTTTTCCGTCCTCACCATAAATGGGAAGCCCCTGTACCTCATAGGAACGGCCGTTATTCAAAACCTGGTGAAGCATAATTGGCCCCTGCTCCTTCAATACCTCCACCGTGGAGGAAATGGACAGTACCTTCTTAGACACTAAATCCCGCATGTATTTTCCTATAAACTGTTCCTTTGGTATAGATGTTATTCTGGTTTGCGCTTCATTTACAGCCAGTACCAGACCTTTACCGTCAGTGATGCAAATCCCGATGAAGGGATTATGCAGCAATTCCGCATACAGCTCAGCAGGAATACCGTTTTCTAACTTTGCCATCTCACGAAACCCCCTATAGGAATAGACTATGCCTGTCCTTTACCATTTATCTTACTGATTTTTATTATATCATAAATTAACGCGGAGTTCCTCGCAAAACTTTCGTTTTGCTCGGTCGCGTTGCTCCTCGAAGCTTTCAAAGTAACACTCTTTGCCTGCATGCAGTCATTTTGTTCCTTTTTCTGCTTCTCTCCGCTTTTTCGCGGATATTATATCATAAAAGCGGAGAAAAAGGCGGCTAATGGGCACACTTTACAGGCTTACTGTAAAAGGGTACACATAAGAAACCATTTGCGTAGCAAATATACCGAGAAACCAAAGGGTTCGAGGTGTCTCCGCTGAAATTTGCTGTTATTATATCATACTCCTAAGCCTCCAACAATGAAATAGCGAAAATTTTTATGGCACGGTTTTTGCTTGTCTATTATTGTAACGAAATGATACTTTAATTAATATTTATGCAGGAGGTTTTTTTATGACAAAAGTAGCACAGGGAAGCAGCCTGAAAAGCTGGTACATTGTATTTATCAGCGCAATGATGGGATGTACGCTGGCTGCCGCTTATCCCCAATTTTCCATGACAGTGGGCAAGCTGTCCGCCGCAATCCAAATTTCGGAGGAAACGCTTTTATTCGGCGACACAGTAAAGTCCATGTTTATTGTAATTTCCATGCTGGTGTCGGGGGCATTTTATAAAAAGCTGGGCACCTACAAATTATTTATACTTGCTCTCGTCTGTACAACGCTGCCCCAGTTTGCGGTGCCCTTTTCGCCAAATGTTCCAATCTTTTTTGTTTTAAAGGCAATGCAGGGCTTTTCCTCCATTATATTCCCCGTGTTTCTTCTCATCATCATGGATACCATGGAGGAGAAGAAAACAGGACTGGCGACGGCAATTTTTAACGGCGTCTTCTACGGCGGCGGCGGAATAGGCGGTACCTTCGCCGGATTTGTCATCGCAAAAAGCACCTGGACTATGTCCTTTTACGCCCTCGGCCTTGTACAGCTGGCGGTCGGACTTCTTTGGCTTTTGACTGTTCGGGTAAGCACAACAGCAAAGGAGGAGGAGATCTCCGAAAAAAGCAAAGGCTCCAGCGGAATTTTTTCCAGGCCAATTGTATGGCTTTTGATTGTGGCCTTTTTCTCAACAACCTGGACAATACAGGCCATCACCGTGGACATGCCTCTTTTCGGTGCGTTTCTTGGCTATGATGAGCTTTCAACAGGAAAAATACTGACCGCTTCCACCATAGGCATGATTGCCTCCTGTCTGGTAAGCGGCAAGGCATCCGATTTTATGGTGTCCCGCACCGAAAACAAAGCGAGAGGCAGGATTTTGGTATTGATGATGGGGCCATTTATTATACTGGCGTCCATAGCAGTTCTCTTGCTGGCAAACCTTCAAAGCTTTACTGTATTATACGCGGCAACATTGTTCTTCTCCTTTGGCGCATCCTGGGGCCTTGGCTCCTTTTACTGTACCCTGCCGGAGCTTTTTGACGAGGAAACCCTTCCTATCGTGACAGGCTTTGCAGGCGGGATCGGAGATATGGGCATGCCTCTGGCGCCCCTGGTTGTTGGCGTCATATTCGGTGTAAAGGGCTTTTGGAATATCGGCTGGTCCGTCTGCGGCTTCATAGCACTTTTGAGTCTGCTGTCGTGTATCGTACTTTTAAAAATGCAGTCTCCGAAAATGGCTGCAAAAAAAGCGGCAGAGCAGTAATAAACCGGCAAAGAAACCATAAAAGCCATATGTATTTTGAATAATCAAAATACATATGGCTTTCTCTTTGCGAAAACAGCCAATGTCAGAAAATAATCTATCCCTCTTCCCCTCTTTCGCCGAGAGCTTCGTATATTTTCAAGGCATCCATAATGTGAAAGGGCTGCGTGCTGTGACTGCCATTGGCTTTTGCCGTGACAAGAATATATTCCTTTCCTCTCACCTCGGCAAGAGAGGCAAGGCAAAGTCCGGCTTCATCCGTAAAACCTGTTTTCCCGCCCAGAATACGGCCGCCGTGAAAGGACAGTGTATCCGCCGTCTCAACCATAGTGCTTTTCCAGTGTAATCCATCCGCATGACTGTCAAGCGGCGCCGTATTGAATTGACCTGATATGAATATGCCTCGGAAGGTATCCTTTTGCAGAGCAAAATACAACAGCTTGGCCATATCCTCCGCCGTGGAGTAGTGATTGTCGTCGTAAAGACCGGTACAGTTGGTAAAATGGGTATGATTCATTCCCAGGCTCACCGCTTTTTCATTCATCAGCTTCACAAAATTCTCCTCTCCCCCCGCCACTCTTCTGGCAACGGCATTGCAGGCATCCGCCCCGGAGGGAAGCATTACACCGTAGAGAAGCTCCTCAACCGTCACCTCCTCCCCCGGTGAAAATCCTGCCACCGAGGCATGAGACGCAATCAAACCGTTAAAGTCACTGTCAATAAGCTTCACCGTTTCCTCCATCTCCTTCAGGGAATCCAAAGCGACCAGAACCGTCATCATTTTTGTGAGAGAGGCGGGATACATCCTTTCCTCTGCATTTTTTTCAAACAAAACCGACTCGTCCTCAAGAGATACCAAAAATGCGTAGGAGCTGTAAATTCCGCTGTCCAGAGAAAGTATACTGTCTCCTGTCTGAAATACGGGCATTTCAGCGGCCGTATCCTTTTCTCCCAGAACCGTTTTCTCCATGGATTTTTTCGCCGCAGTGACCTTGTACCTGAGCTCTTCCAGAGACTCTCCCGCTTTCTCAATTCCTTTTCCTGCCAGTATGCACAATAAAGCAATCACAAAAATCCGCCGTAATAGGCTCCCCCTTCTTCTCCTTTTTTTCATTTTTAAGCCCCCTTTGTCTTTATTTAACCACAAAGGAAGGAAGGCTTTTTTAATGAAAGCTTATGCAAATCTTACATTTTGCTGAATTTTATCACCCTAAGGGCAGAAGCACTGTAATATTTACCGCGTTTGCAAGTCCCTGTGCACAGATACTGCCTCCATGCGCCTCAATAATGCTTCTTGCAATGGCAAGGCCAAGCCCTGCACCGCCTTTTTGCTGAGATCTGGCGCTGTCAACGCGGAAAAATTTTTCAAACAGTCTGTCTAAATCCCTCTGGTCAATACTGTCACAGCAATTGGATACACATATCTGTGTCATGTTTCCGGCAAGGGTTACCTCCACTTTTATCTCGCTGCTTTCATAGCCATAAAAAACGGCATTTTTTAATATGTTGCCAAGAGCTCTCGCCAATTTATCAGAATCTGCCGAAATAGAGATAAATGGATTGCATTTCACCGCGCACACCATTTTTTTCTCCTCCATCGCCGGATAAAACTCATCGGTCAGTTGTCTAAGCAGAAGCGACAGATTCAAATCGCTTTTGTTCAGCACAATATTTTGCAGATTAAATCGAGTAATGTCAAAAAACTCGTTTATCATTTCCTCCAGCAAAAATGCCTTATCCATAGCTGTTTTCGTATAGGCGGCACGCTTTTCCTCCTCCAGACCGCCCTCCTGGTTTAACAGACTCAGGTAACCGATAACAGAGGTTAAAGGAGTTTTAATGTCATGGGCCAGATATACAACCAATTCATTTTTTCTTTTCTCGCTTTCTACCGCTTCCTCCTTCCTTTTCAACAGTTCCTTTTTTACCTCGTTCAGCTTTTTTTCCATAAAGCCAAGCTCCCCCCGCAGCTTTATATTTTCCTCTTCCCCTGTCAAAAGCTGGTCCACACCTCCTATTATTTCCCTGAAATAGACCAAAAATTTTGACATGGAGAGATAGAAAAACAAAAGGAGCATCATAATAAAACCTGCAAACAAATAAATTTCCTTTGGATTGCGGAATAAACGCTGATACAAAACGCAGGCTCTGTCATAGTCCAAACGGAATATCCGGCCGCAGAAACGGATAAACCATTCCGCAAAAGCATTCTGGAAAATACCGTCTATAAAAATACGCAATATCAAAACACCAAAAATACAGGAGACAACAGCAACCGCCAATACGCGCAGAAAAATCCGCAAGCGCAATTTTTTAAAATCCTCATACAATGGTATAGCCCACCCCCCAAACTGTTTTGATAAATTCCCGCCTGATACCCAGATGGATAATCTTTGTCCTTATATGGCGTATGTGAACCATAACCGTATTATTGCCGTTATAATAACCGTCGCCCCAAACGGCCTGGAATATTTCCTCCGCTCCAATCACCCTGCCTCTGTTATCACAGAGCATCCAGAGTATAGAGAACTCCGTGGGAGTAAGGGAAAGTTCCAATCCGTTGATGGTACATATATGGGTATTCCTGTCCATCATAACCGTTCCAAAGGATATTCTGTCCTGATTTTCCTGTCCGCTGTTATACACACGGAAGCGTCTCAGATGCGCCTTTACCCGTGCCACCAGCTCCATAGGCTGAAACGGCTTTGCCATATAATCATCGCCTCCAAGCGAAAGACCAGTTATCTTGTCAATCTCCTCCCCCTTTGCCGAAAGAAATATTACCGGAAAGCGGTATCTCTTTCTGATTTCCTGACAGAGCGTAAATCCGTCCATATCCGGCAGCATAACATCCAGTATGGCAATATCCGGCTGATTAGATTCCATACAGGCTACCGCTTCCTTTGCCCTGTAAAACTTCCGCACTTCATACCCCTCCGCCTTTAGGCACAGCTCCACCAAATTTGCAATTGCTATATCATCGTCCACTACCAAAACTGTCTCCTGCATTGTCTCTCACTCCTTTTTTCCAGTGTAGCATTTGAAATTTATGGTTTCCTTAATATTTTCTTACATCTTCTGAAACAATAAGCCTGCCGGCGCCGGCGGGCATCAAAACCCCTTTCCGCACTGGCCGTTATAAGCCCAGACAGATGCCCCTGCCTGTCCTTCAATGGCCCCTCCCCTGCCTCCTGCCAGTATTCAACATTGCTTTAGCGGATCACCCTCTTTTTCGGTTTCAAAAGCAGAAAACAACTATAAATTCAGGAACCGCTTTAGCTCTTTCCTCCAATAAAAAAACACTGTACAGCCGCCCTGAGAGCTGTACAGTGCCTTATCTATATTCCTTTTCCATATGTATTTATTTGTTCAGCAAATGCCTGCCCGACTCCTGATATTCCCTGCTCATAATCGCTTCTACCTTTTCCTCCAGGCTCTTTTCATTGGCGAAAAGGCATTCCAAAATTTCAGGGTTAAACTGGCCGCATTCTCCGTTTTTTATCATGGCAAGAGCCTTCTCATTGCTGTAGGCCGGTTTATAAACCCTTGGACTTGTAAGAGCGTCATAGACGTCCGCCAGTGAAACTACCTGGGCGCAAAGAGGTATCTCCTCCCCCTTCAGCCCGTCGGGATAGCCCTTGCCATCCCACCGCTCATGATGGTACCGGCAGATATTATAGCAATAGCGCATATATCCCTGCTCATTGATATGGTCTATGTTTTCCAGTATTTCGCTCCCCTTTACGCTATGAGTCTTTATCACCTCAAACTCCTCCGCCGTCAGCTTACCAGGCTTATTCAGTATCTCCTCCGGTATGGCTATCTTGCCAATATCATGAAGAGCGGCAGCATTGGAAATTTCCTCAATCTGCTTGTCTGTGACATAGTACCCCGGAAACCTCTTTTGCAGCTCCCTTAGCAAAAGCTCTGTTACGGCCCGTATCCTTTTTATGTGCATTCCGGATTCACCGTTACGAAACTCCACAACTGTACTCAAAGTATCTATCATAAAAAGGTTGCTTTGCTTCAGCTTCTGTGTCTGAAACTCCACCATATGCTCCAGGTGATCCCTGTGGCGGTAAAGGTCAATAAGGTTATTGACACGGCGGTTTATGATACTGGCGCTGAAGGGACGCCCGATAAAATCGGACACGCCAAGCTCATATCCCTTTAAAACCTGCTCCTCGCCTGTTTCCGAGGAAATCATAATGATGGGCATGCGGCTGGTTATTCCCTTTTTCTTCAGTTCCTCCAAAACCTGTATCCCATCCATTACCGGCATAATATTATCCAAAAGCAGCGCGGCTATACGGTTGATATTTTTTTCTATCATCTCCAGCGCCTTTTTTCCGTTTTCCGCCTCCAAAACCTCATACTGCCCCGCAAACGCCTCCGCCAGTATGGCGCGGTTCAATTCAATATCATCCACAATAAGGATTACAGGAGAATCTTTTTCCATACTCTATTCCTCCTAATCCAATTGAGATATACAGCCGATAATTCTGTCATATTCCTTTCTGATTTCCCCATAATATCCTAGAGCCCCTTCTTTTTTCTCCGCCCTCAAATCATCCACCATCAGCGTACAAAGCCTGTACAGCTCATCAAATCCCAGATTTGCCGAAATACCTTTCAGCGTGTGGGAATAAATCAGCATATCCTCAAAGTTGTTTTCCTCTACGCTTTTTTCCAGAGAGGAAAAAGTGCTGTCCCCCATAAATTTGCGTATAAATTTCTGCACCAGCGCATGATTGCCGGAGAATCTTCTTAATAACTCCGCTTCATTCACCCTGAGCTCTGCTAAAACCTGTCCAATATCCATCCCATTACACCTTCCCTTCCTCTTTTTTCATTTTCTGCGATTCGTCTTCCGCCTCTATACTAAATCCATTGCGGCCTTTGTTTTTTACTCTGTACAGCGCACTGTCCGCCTTTTGATACAGTATGTCATAGGGGATCTGTCCATCAGCACGGCAGGCCCCGATACTAAAGGTCACGTCTGTATCAATAAAGGGAAAGGCACCCTTTGCTTTTTCCTGAATCATACGGCATTTTCTGGCCACTATTTCCTCCGACGCCATACCCGTCATAAAGACAAGGAATTCATCTCCGCCAAGACGTCCGAGTATATCGTTGCTGCGGAAAACATTACACAGGATTTCCGCCGTTTTTTTCAAAACCTGATCCCCCATAAAATGCCCGAACTGATCGTTGACATTTTTAAAACAATCAATATCCAATATGAACATTGTGCCATAACTGCTTTTTTCGCCTGACAGAAGCTCCTCCACACGGCTTCGGGCATAAGAGGCATTATATAAGCCTGTAAGCCCATCCAGATTCGCCCGCCTGGAGAGGGCGTCCTTTTCCTCCATTTCCTCCTGTATATCCACAACCTTTCCGATTGCACATACAGGCAGATTTTTGCTGTCCTGTACTACGGTCAGCACTACCCTAAGCCACCGAAGTGTTCCATCCGGCATCTCTATCTGCTTTTCCCATGTCAAATGCTTGTTTGTCAATATCTGCTCATAAAGCTGCCTGACCCATTGAAACCTTTTGCAGCTTTGCAGCACCTTTTCATAGAATTTCTCCTGCACGCAGCTGGTTTGGAACCAGTTCGCCGTTTTCTGGGTAAGCACCAGCATATCCGTTTCGTAGTCATACTCAAAAAGATATTCCCCCGAAAGCTCAGATAAAAGCCGGTATCTTTCATTTTCCACCTCAGAGCGGCGTCTGGCCTTCCGCTGCCTCCAGGCAAATGCGGACAAAAGACAACCTACTACAAGCATAACCAGAAACAGGTAGGTAAACGCTTTTTTGGGATTCGCCTCCACCACTGACCATAATGTCACATTCTGTTCTATCCGTATTGTGTTGCGGTATATCATGGACTGAAGCTCCTCCTGTGATATATCCAAAACTGCCTTATTCAGTATGGTCAAAAGCGTCGTATCAACCGGCTGCGCCATACCAAAGCTCAAAAAATAGGAATCCTCCGTCTGAGGAATCAGTGTCAGATTTTCAAAATGAAAACGGTTGAAATAATACTGTATAGAGTAGCTGTTTCCGTAGCAATAATCCGCTTCTCCTTTGTTTACTGCCCTCAGACAATCCAGTATAGAATCAAACCGGACAATATTGTCCTCTCCGCCTAAATAATTAAGTCCTCTGGGCACCGCTGCGCGGCGGCTTTGCATGGCGTCAATATCCCTTCCCTTGTAGGCGGCAACAACCCCCTGAGCCGAAATATAGGGCCTTGTCAGAGAAAAGCCATACGTATCAGCAAGACTGTAGTCATACAACACATCAGCCGCAAGCTGAACCTGTCCTTCCTGCAAAAGCTCCATTGTCTCCTCCGAAGAGCTCGTTTCCACAAAAGTAAATTGAAGACCGGTTTTATCTGAAATATGATTTAATATGTCAACAGATATTCCCTGCCACTGCCCTGCCTTTTCACTGTATTCTATAAAAGGCGCCCTGTCCTTTTCCGCCGCAACGGTAATAACGCCAAGAGAGGAAACATACTGCTTTTCCGCAGAGGTTAAACGAAAAGGCGCTCTTCCCCCATTAAAATGCTTTTGATACAATTCCGTCATAAAATAAGGATCTGTATTGTTAATCATCTCTTGAGCGCTGTTCAACTCCTCAATAATCTCATTGTTTCCCTTTGTTGAAGCAAAATAAAAAGTAATGGGCGAAAAATGAGCTATGGGCCTTGTATCGGCAATAAAGGTTACATCCCTGCTCAAAAGCGCATCCGCACGTCCGTCCCTCAGCGCCTGAAGCAATTCAGTATCATCCTTACAGGGAATCAACTCAACGTTAATCTGGTTTAAGGTACAGTATTCAAGCAGACGCTCTGTATCCTTTTTGGCATTTTCCAGTATCGCAACCCGCAGAGGCGCCATGGAATAATAATTTGTTTCATTTATTTCTGTATTGTCACTCAAAACACTCAGTACAGAGTAGGCCACTCCATAGCCTGAATCAGCATATTCATACCGTTCTCCCAATTGTTCCGAATATACCATTGAGCCCAACAGGTCAATCTCCCCATTCTCAAGCATGACAAGCAACGTATTCAGAGATTCATTGATATCGCCCGGAATCTGCACAAACTCATATTCCCAGCCGGTATGCTGAGAAATCTCCTGTAAATAATCGTAATTGTAGCCAACTAACGCCCCATCCTTGTCTATCTCAGTCAGCCCGCGCTGAATGGGATAGCCAACGCGTATTTTTTTATTTTCCGCTGCTTGCGTGCCTACAGGAAAGGGCCACAGCAGAAAACTGAGAAGAAGGATACATAAATAAAGGACAAACTTTTTTCTATTGTTCAATATATATTCTCTTTCTGCTTTCAAAGCCCTCATGAAAACCTCCCTTCCCGCCGTATTCGTTTCTTCTATACAACGAGTCCGTTTTGATAAAGGATTTTAAGTCACATTATCACTAAATGCGGTCTGTATATGTCTATGTATTTTAATCTGCTCAAAACATTGCGAACAGCAGCAAATCGTTACAGATACCTGTTTTTCATTATACCCCTTTCCGGCAAAAACAACAATACTTTGACCGGTTTCCGACAGGAGCTATCCCCTCATTTTAAATAATATTCTGCTTTTTCTATAAAAGCATATCTCAGGCCAAAATAAAAAGGCCCATTGAGAGCCTTTTCCCTAACTGTAATTTCTCTTTACGCCCAGCCCCTCTTCTCGGCTGTTATGAAGCTCATTTTGATTCTGCACCTTCTGGGAACGGGTATCGGCATTAAATTTATTTTTTTGTTCCTGCTGCTGCTGTTTTTCCTTTTCTTTTTCACTCATCCAAAATCACCTCTTCCCTAGTATACAGCAAAAGATGAAAACTATACTGCACCGTACATTTGGCAGTTTAATACCTTTGATTGACATATCCGTCAATGATGGATTTTTTGGATGTTTCCTGGAAAACGCCTTCCTCCCTGAGCCTTTTTAGTATAAGGGGACTGGTGGAATGCAGTATCATTTCATTGTCCTCCAGGACAATCTCATAAAGCTTCCCCTTTAAAAACCTGCTTTTAACCTGTACAAAATATGCTGTAACACCTCTATAGTCCATAAGATTCAACACTCGAAGCGTCGCCTTGTCCTTTCTGGAATAATAGTAATCCGACTGCTCCCTGTATTCCCGTTTCAGTTCGTAATCCAGCCCCCTCTGCGTGCTCAGCGCTTTTCTCTGCTTTGCCATGGCGTTATAGTATTGATAATTATACAGGCCCTTTTCCACATTGTCTATGTTTTGAAAGGGTTCAATATCATTGTTTACTACCGCGTTATAGTTTTCCTCCAGGTATTCCCGTTTTGTCATGTCACCCTTCATATACTGATCTATCAGGCTTTGTCTGTATCGGAAATATTTTTGTATCCCATTCATTTTAACACCAACATTCTACGGCAGCTCCAAAAGGCGCTGTTTCTTTATTGCGGCGGCTGACATTTTTCCAGCGCCGTTTCCCTAACCATTATACCCATTTGAATCAGGCGGCGCAATACCAACTATTACAACTAGAATTAGGACTCTCCTTTGTTTATAATATGGAGTATAAACGCACTCATACTTCGATACCTTAAAAATTCAGAGGAAAGGAGGCTTAAAAATGAACCCTACCGTTAATCAGGAACAGGAAAAAACCTTTTTGGAATGCTACAACGAAAATGTGGCGCCAAAATTAAGAGATATTGATATTTTTATCAAGCAAAAACCCGAAAAAATATCTGTCTGCGATATTGCCAGGCTCTTATACATATCTACAGAGGAAGTGGCGGAAATTCTGCGCACTGAAAAAATAGATGAGGTTACCCCCCATAATTTCTTTCAGATTATGAAAAAAGGTTCCAGCGACATCTGCAAAATATTCAGCAGACAGTTAAGCTGCGGCCTGTCCAAAACCTATACGCCGGCCGATATCTCCTACATTTATAATATTGATATTGATGTCGTACTTGAGGCATGCAGCAATATCGGAATTTCCACCTTTAACTATATTACCATAAAGCTGTTATTCTCTCACATACCGGCCAACTTTGCCCTGGTTCCCTAACAGCGGTAAAGTATGGACTCTTTTATACTGTCCGCTTTTTCCTCCCCATCCAGCCATTTTATAACAGCAAGGGAAAAGGCTATGGCTGTACCTGCCCCTCTGGAGGTAATAACATTTTTATCCTCCGCCACATCATCCTCCACAGCCTCAGCGCCTGAAAGCATCTGCTCAAATCCCGGATAGCAGGTTGCTTTCAGGCCCTTTAATATTCCAAGCCCGCCCAGAATACTGGGAGCGGCGCAGATAGCGCCTATCAGCCTGCCCTCCTCAAATTTTTCCTTCAGCAGTGCTGCCAGACCGCTGTGCTGTCCCAAATTTTTCGTTCCGGGCATACCCCCCGGCAGCAGCAGCCCATCCGCTTCCCTAAAATTCCAATCCTCAAACAAACCATCCGCTGTTATTGGGATACCGTGAGAGCCGGTTACCGTTCTATCCTTCGATATGGACACTGTCTTAATGTTAATCCCAGCCCTTCTCAGTAAATCCACAGCCGTAAGCCCCTCCACTTCTTCAAATCCATCTGCAAAAAAAATGAATACTTTTTTCATATTTTCTCCTCCTCTCATCTGTCAGAACGTATCAATTATTGCTGTCTCTATTATAAAAAAATTTTTCCGTTTTTCCAATATATTGTTTCAAGCTTTGCTGTTATCGCTCCATTTTCACAATTATACTATTTTACCTTGAATTTACAAAAAAATACTTAATGAATCCGTTAAAATATACTATAATATAGTATTAGTATAAGGGAGGGATAAAAATTGGAAATAGAAAGAAAGTTTTTGGGAAAAGATTTTCCTTTTGAGCTGGACGATTTTCCCTGTTTAAATATAACCCAGTCATATATCAGTACAAGCCCGACAATACGCCTTAGAAAAAGCAATGAGGACTTTATATTAACGGTGAAGGGCTCCGGTATCATCGCCAGAGAAGAATATGAACTGCCTATCACCGAAAAACAGTATAACAAGCTCTTGAAAAAGGTTGAAACCCCGTCCGTTATAAAAAAAAGATACCTTGTTCCGTTAAAAAAAGGTCTGACGGCAGAAATCGATATTTATGAAGGGCATCTGCAGGGACTGAAAACAATTGAGGTTGAATTTGAAAGCATGAAGGATGCAAAACGTTTTGTACCGCCGGCCTGGTTTGGGGAAGATGTCACATTAGACGGCAGATTTAAAAACACAAAGCTCGCAAGATTCGGTATTCCAAAAAAATAGACAATATAATTCCATAAAAGAAGGAACATTATCGGCCAGAAAAGATGGCTTGCAATGTTCCTTCTTTTTTTGTCTAAAAACATGAATAATTTTTTCTCTCTTTTTAGCTCATAATTCGACTTTTAAATTTCCATTTATTCCTATAAATTACAAAATTTTACAATTATTTTGCAGAATAAATAAACATAATTGGATTTATTGCGATTTAATGTAGCAATTAGTCACAATTTTCTCTGTCCTCAAATATTGCAATATGGAAATTTTTATACTATAATGAATCAAGTTAGTAAATATTTCCCATATTTAAAAATATGGATGCCCCATTTTTACTTAAAAAAAGACAATCGGAGGGATTATGTTGAACCAGAACAAGATAAAAATACTTTTAGCGGATGACAATAAAGATTTTTGTGACGTTGTTAGCGGATTTTTAAATAAACAGGAAGATATAGAAGTGAGTGCCGTGGCTTATGACGGTATCGATGCATTTAATAAAATCAGGGATCTTCACCCGGACATTGCGATTATAGATGGAATTATGCCACGCCTTGACGGATTGGGCGTATTGGAAAAGTTGAACAAAGCGACAAATCTTTCCGCAAAACCAATTTGTATTATGCTTTCTGCTATGAGTCAGGAGAAAATTATACAAAGAGCTCTGGAACTCGGCGCAGATTACTATATTGTAAAGCCCTTCGACATGGAGTCCCTTGCCAGTAGAATTCGACAGCTGAAACAGGAAAAGCTGACAAAGAACACTGCAGCCTCCACTCTGACAAGCCAGCCTCTTGTTCCGCAACAGCAGGTACAAAATAACAGCCGCGCTGACTACGACCTTGAGACTAAAGTAACCAATATTCTTCATGAGATTGGTGTTCCCGCCCATATCAGAGGATACCACTATATGCGCGAGGCCATTATCATGTCCGTAAACGACATGGACGTCTTGAACTATATTACAAAAGAGCTTTATCCTTCTATCGCTAAAAAGTGCAACACCACTCCAAGCCGTGTGGAGCGTGCTATCCGCCATGCCATTGAAGTTGCTTGGAACCGCGGTAAAATTGATGCAATTGATTCCCTCTTTGGCTATACTATCAATAACCATAAGGGCAAACCGACCAATTCAGAATTCATCGCTTTGATCGCCGACAGATTGAGACTGGAGCAGAAAGCGAGCTAAAGTCCGCAACCCTTTCAGCAGCAGTAAACAAACAGTTAAGCCCTAACCTTCCGCTTGGCAGCATGAGTAACCGCCTGCCCGCCGGAGGGTTATTTTTATGCTGACTGATAACTTCCTCTTTTCTCTGTATTTTGCATCAAAAGAGCCCTTCCAAATATCCTTGGCCCCTTTGATTTGATACAAATCACGGCTGAAACGTATAGGACAAACTATAATCCACCGGCTGCCGTTTTATGAAGTCACTGCGCAGTAAAACAGAATATCCGCCAAAAACCTCTGCAAGGCGCCAAACTTGTATATAATCTGTACACAACTATTGACTTGCCACAGACCTCCGTATAAAATATAATTATCTAAAATTATCAGGAGGTTAAAATGGACAGTCTAAAGCTTAAAGAAAAGGCCAGCAATATGATGAACCGATTTATCCAGATTTTCGAAATTCTTGTCTCAGTCATAATCGCTGCCGTTATTATGTTTATGATCTACAATCTGGTTGCCAGTGTCATCAGCGCAAATGTGTTTTCTATGACAACTTCCGATTTTTCCGCCTTTCTTTCGTCAGCACTGTCACTTGTTGTCGGCCTTGAGTTTGTAAAGCTTCTCTGTCAGAATACCCCTGAAAATCTTATTGAAGTATTAATGCTGGCTATTGCACGCCAGATGATAGTGGAACACCTTGACACACTGCAAATGTTATTGGGCATCGTTTCCATTGTAGGTCTTCTCGCAGCAAAAAAATATCTAATCGGTGCGGCAGCAAAAAAGGATACAAACTAGGCCTATCCTTTTTCATGGCTTTTCCGTACATAGAAACTTCTCCATAGGTGCCCTGTAAAAGCTTTGTAAATCTTTTACTGACAAAGTCCATATGCTCTTCTAAAATTAGTATTTAAATTTTAGCGGCAATTTCGCAATCAGCAAAAAGACGGCTTAAGGAAAACGCCGGGAATGTGCGCTTGATTATTTTGTTGAGCAAAAAAAGGCTTGATTACGCAGACTTTCTTCATTGTTTTTTATGGCACGGCAGGCAGGTTGTCTTTCCCATATAAAAAAAGCCCCTAAAGGGCTTTTTTGTTTGCTTTAAAGCAGCAAAACTCTCTTGATACTTAGTCAATAGTACATCCTTTCGGGGCCGACGGTCTAAATGCCCGCTTCCATCTTGAAGCAAACACATATTTTACTTCTACAGAACAAAAAAACCTATATAACCAAAAAATATGCTGATTCCCGCACCCGCAAGCACATCGCCCGGATAATGCAGTCCTGCCATCACTCGGCTCAGAGCAATAACAAATGAAATAAAAAAGCAAACTATTCCCATAGCAGGCCATACCCAATAAAAGGCAAAGGATATAACAACAGCGCTGGCAGTATGCCTGCTTGGGAAGGATTGTCCTGTGCTGTGTTTCATTTTCATTTCTATGTCATATCTCTCGAAGGGTCTGGGCCTGTCAATCACATTGCGAATCAAAGTCACAAAGAGCAGAGTGCTAAGCGGAACCAGAGAAAAACGAATAAGAAGTCCTCTGTCATTTACAAGAAAGTATAAAAGCCCTGCCACATAGAGTACAATCAATCCCTGGGGCAGCCTGGTCCCCCACAAAATAACCGCTCTATTGAGCCTGCGGTTTGATGCACACTTACGGTATAGATATAAAAAAAGCGCTCCGTCCATTTATTTACCCCTCAAAATTTTGATACTTCATCTTATCACACACTTTTTTTGCTGTAAATAGCCTGTCGGCTGTAACAATTCCAAGCATAGAAGGATATATTTATATATAGAACCCTTTTTTGCGGAGGCCAAGATGAACAATTACTCCTATCAATCTCTATGTATCCTGGGACAAAGTCCAATACAAAGGCAGAAAATAAAGCGCAGCCTCAACAGTCTTTACAGTGTATTAAACAGCTATCAGCCGGAACCCGCTGTGAACGGCATGGAAGGCCTTTACACACTGCTGTCAGAAAAAATGATGACGTCTGTGCCCGATATTCTAAAAAATCAAATCTTTTCCGCCGCTTCACCCGACATCATTGTCGCTGTAAAGCCAAAAACCTTTTTATCAGACATAAAACTGGTACTGGAACTGCTGGACTTGTCCCCCAATATCATTGTCTGCCTGTTTCAGAAAAAAGATGCAAAAAAACGGATAGACGCACAAAAACTGCAAACCCTTTTGGGAATACAGGTCATACAGTACTCTAAAAATAATCTCCTTTACGCCGTACAAAAGCTGAAAAACGGCACTCTGGAAATAACACCCCTGTTTACCCGCTATGATAACGCCTTGGAAAAAACACTGGATAAACTCAGTACAAAAACGGCATACCTGATCCCCCATAACCGCTATCTCCTTTTTTCCATACTTGCAGAGTCCGGCTGGTTTTATACCTACGCCGCTTTCGCTTACAGTCTGGACAACTACGAGTTGATTGAGCTTCACCACTACGGAAAGAATGCGTTGACGGAAAGCGGCAGCACTATAGCGGAATTGAGCTGTGTCAGAGAAACCTTCTTACAGCGGAGAATATTAGAATTGTATGACAGCGTCATCCTTTTTTCAAATGTGGATTACCATGTATTTTCCCTTATCTTTTTATTTCTGGGCGCCTTTTTGCTGAGCTTTCTGCTGACATATACTTTTTTCATATGATTGCGATTTAAAATCCGCACCCTAAAACGGCTAAACTTTTGTATTTACTGCCACAGTATCTTAAAGCAGCCCCAAACGTTGTGTATCACAGGGAAGGAAAATATAATACTCCCAAAAATCAAATTCTTAAGAGCTTCATTTCCAAAACCCTGCTTTAGTTACACCTTGCCCCTATCGTAAGTGCGCCTTGACACGACTTTTCCGAAAAGCTTCCGCTCATTTTTTTCAAAACAAGCGGAATTGGGAACCCCCTTTGCGTAAATCAAAACATAAAAATGACACTCTTTCCGGTTGCATAAACCCTTAGAGTGTCATTTTACTGCTTTCCAAGTATCTTGTTTTATCAAAATGCTATCTCAGAAAACCCTGTTTTGGGCACTGGGCATTCTGCTTCAATAAAAAATTCATCAAAACCTTGTTTTTGCTGCAACATCTCAACGGCGGTCGAACCTGTCAAAAAGCTTGCGGATGACCCGCGCAGTTTTGATCTTATTGGCTCGCCTTTAAACCTCCGACGTCTTATCCCGCATCATCAAATCAAGCACTGCCTTTCGTGCGTCCTTGCCCTCAAAAAGTACCTTGTTGATTTCACTGGTGATTGGCATATTTACGTTGTATTTCTGTGACAGATGGTATGCGGCCTGCGCCGTGTTGACGCCCTCCACCACCATATGAACCTCCTGCAATGTCTCATCAAGCGTTTTTCCCTGTCCCAGGAGGATACCGGCACGCCTGTTTCTGGAATGCATGCTGGTACAGGTAACTATCAAGTCACCAATACCGGAAAGACCGCCAAAGGTATCCGCCTTTGCGCCCATGGCTATACCCAAACGGCTAATCTCGGCAATTCCCCTTGTCATAAGAGCAGCTTTCGTGTTATCACCGTAGGAAAGGCCGTCAGACATGCCCGCCGCCAGTGCAATAATATTCTTCAAGGCACCGCCCAGCTCCACACCTAAAACATCCGTATTCGTATAGAGTCTGAAATTGGGGTTCATGAACTCCTCCTGTATCATTTTCGCTGTGGCCTCATCATGGGAAGCAACGACGCAGGCAGTTGGAATATCCCGTCCTACCTCCTCCGCATGGCTGGGCCCCGACAAAACACATACCTCACATTGAGGCACGCAGTCCTTGATAACCTCTGCCAGTGTCAGCAGAGAACCGTCTTCCAATCCCTTGGCCACATTGACAATTATCTGCTCCTTTTTAAAATAAGGCGCAAACTTTTCCATGTTGAGTCTGACAAATTTGGAGGGAATCGCTGCGATAATAATATCCGCCCCTTCAATGGATTTTTCAGGGGATGTCTCAATCTTTACAGATTCATTGATTCTCACGCCGGGAAGAAATTCCCTGTGCTCGTGATCCTCCCTGATCCTCCGCGCTTCCTCCTCCTTCCAGGACCATATGGTCACATCATGACCATATTTGTCAAGCATAACCGCCAAAGCAGTTCCCCAGCTGCCCGATCCGATGACCGATATTTTTTTCATTCCATTGCCTCCTCTACTGTGCCTTTTTTGCACCCAATTTATTTTCATTTCCCTCTATAAGGCGTTTGATATTTGCCTTATGCCTCCAAAGCGCCAGGACTGCCAGAACAAAGGCAACACCTGTAAACTCAAGGGGATAGCCGAATATGTAAAGCGCCGCCGGTATAGCGGCGGAAAAAAGCATGGATCCTACAGATACATATTTCGTCAAAAGGCCAACTACGCCAAAGCCAAAGGCAAAAAGAGAGGGAAAACCAAAGCCGTATCCCAAACACAGCATCATGCCTATCATGGAGGCGATACCTTTCCCGCCTTTAAAGCTTAAATAAAAAGGAAAATCATGCCCCAGTACCGTACCCGCACAGCCGTATAGCCCGGCCAGGGTTACTGTGTAGCCCAGGTTATTTTGTACGGCCGTATCATGAAAAAGGAAGGAGCAGAGAAAATACGCAGCAACAGCCTTACATATATCACAGGTAAAGGTGATAAGTCCGGCCCTTTTGCCCAATACACGAAGGGCGTTGGTGCTGCCCAGATTGCCGCTGCCGTGCTTTCTGATATCCACATGCATACACTTGCCTACCACATAGGCCGACTGTAAACATCCAATCAAATATCCAATCAGTACACAAACTATTCGAAACATACTGCCTTCTCCCTCTTTTTCATCAGTCCTTCTCGCCCTTTTGGCGTATAATAAAATGAATCGGCGTCCCGACAAAGCCAAAAGCCTGCCTCAGCTGGTTCTCAATATACCTTTTATAAGAAAAATGGAATAATTCTCTGTCGTTTACAAATATGACAAAGGTAGGCGGCTTCACGCTGACCTGGGTCATATAATATATTTTCAGCTGCTTTCCCTTATCCGCCGGAGGCTGCTGCATAGCGGTCGCCTCAATGAGCACGTCGTTTAGCAGTCCTGTGCTGATGCGGAGGGCATGGTTTTCATTGACCGTCCTTATCATCTCCAAAAGCCTAGTCACCCTCTGCCCTGTCTGAGCGGAGATAAATACCTTCGGCGCATAGGGCATATAGGCCAGCTCATTGCCGATGTCCTTTAAATATTGATTCATGGTCTTGTCATTTTTTTCAATGGAATCCCATTTATTTACTGCAACAATTGCCGCCTTGCCCCTTTCATGGGCAATGCCCGCAATTTTGGTATCCTGATCTGTAATTCCCTCGTTGGCGTCTATGACAAGCACCGCCACATCGCACCTCTCCACCGCCGTCACAGCGCGGATGATACTGAAGCGCTCAATTTCCTCCTTGATTTTGCTCTTTCGCCTCATCCCGGCTGTATCAATAAAAATATATTTCTGTCCATCTATTTCTATAGGACTGTCTATGGCGTCCCTTGTGGTTCCCGGAATGTTGCTGACAATCAGCCTGTCCTCCCCCAGTATTTTATTGATGAGAGAGCTTTTGCCCACATTGGGCTTTCCAATGATGGCCACCTTAATGGCGTCCTCATCCTCCTCATTTTCGCTTCCCTCGGGAAAATGCTTCACGACCTCGTCCAGCATATCCCCAAGTCCAAGGGCCTGACCGGCTGAAACAGGCACAGGGTCCCCAATGGCAAGACTGTAGAACTCATAGACCTCCAGGGTATCCTTCTGCATGGTATCCACCTTGTTGACTGCCAGCACAATAGGCTTTTTTGTACGCCTCAGCATATTTGCAACCTGTATGTCAGCGTCCGTAACACCCTGCTTTACATCGCAGACGAACAAAATAACATCCGCTGTCTCAATGGCAATTTCCGCCTGAGCCAGTATCTGCTTTAATATAATATCCTCCGCGTCCGGCTCCATGCCGCCCGTATCAATCAGCGTAAACTTGTGGTTCAGCCATTCCACGTCCGCGTAAATTCTATCTCTGGTCACACCGGGGGTATCCTGTACAATGGATATTCTCTCTCCGGCAAGTCTGTTAAATAATGTGGATTTGCCCACGTTGGGCCTTCCAACAACTGCAACAATCGGCCTGCTCATTTTTTCTTTTCCTCCAAACCAAGTAGATTACAAACAAGGCTCCTGCCGCTGTTCAAAACAATCTGAACCGGCACGCCCAGTTTCCTCTCAATATCCTCTATTTCCAAATCGTCCAACAACGTTCTTGTACCGTTTCGCAATAGGCTCTCCGGCAATAACAGTGCCTCCCCCAGTTCCCTTCCCTCAAGCTGACGGATGATATCCCCGCCCGTCAAAAGGCCGGATACAGTAATCATGCTGCCAAAAAAAACATTTTCAATACAGTAGGGCAAAACCGTAAGCTCTGGATATTTTACCATAAGTTTCCTGCAAAGACCAGAGATAAGTGGAAAAGCCGCCTTTCCGGTAGCGAGTGAAACCTTTCTGGTTTTTACTTCTCTGCCCTGTATTTTCTCCATGGCTTCGTCAAATTCCTTCTCCATGAGTGCTATCATGCCAACGCCGTTTTCATATTGTGAAAAGTCCTCATAGGCCTCCCAGGAGGGCATTCCTCTGTCCGCCTTTAAATAAAACTCGTCGGAGGCAAAAACAAAGGAAGTACCAAGCTCCTCTCTGAGCCTTCTCTGCCATCCCTCTATCTGCATTACAACCCTGGCGGCCTCCTCACTGGAGAAGGGCTTCATGGGATAAAGCCCCTCCCTGTATTTCGTCAGCCCAATAGGCACAACGGACATACTTTTCGCGTGAGGGAAAAAAGCGGCGCAGTCCTCTATGGTTTTATCCAGCGTTTTTCCGTCGTTGATTCCATTACAGAGTACTACCTGCAAATTCATTTCAATGCACGCGCCAGCAAAGCGCTTCATAATGTCAAGCACCCTGTCTGCCCTTTTATTTTTCAGCATTTTTATCCGCAATTCTAAATCAGTGGTGTGTACCGATATATTGATAGGAGACAAATGGTAATAGATAATACGGTTGATATCCTCCTCCGACATATTGGTCAAAGTGACATAATTCCCCTGCAAAAAGGACAGCCTGCTGTCATCATCCTTAAAGTACAGTGTTTCCCGCATATTCGGCGGAAGCTGGTCGATAAAGCAGAAAATGCATTTGTTGGAGCATCGCTTCGCCTTGTCCATAAGGCCGCTCTCAAAAATAATGCCAATGTCCTCGTCCTCATCCTTCTCTATTTCCGCTATGACCTCTTCCCCCTGCACCGTTTCAATACCCATTTCAATATATTCGTCGTGTATCAGGTATCGGTAGTCAAAAACGTCCGCAATCTCCTGCCCGTTAATGCTCTTTAAAATATCCCCCGGCTCAATGCCGAGCTCCTCCGCAATACTGCCCCGCTCTACCTTAATAATAATATTCTGTTTCTTCTTCTGCACAATATTTTCCATATTTTCACCGTTCGTTTCCTATTCCTTTAATTCCAGAAACGCCGCCATCTGTCCGCGGCTCTCCCCCATTGCCCTGTGGGAAAAATACAAATCCGTGCGGCACTTGGTACAGGTGCCGTCCACAGATATGTTGTCCTCTCTCACGCCGGAAAGCGTCATCAGCCGTGCATTGACGCCCCATAAATCGATTTTAAATTTTCCCCTCTGGCTTTCATCAGCGGTTATAAATTCATCGGCAAAGGAAAGTTTTTCCCGAAATTCCTCCACTACCGGCATATCCACCTGAAAACAGCATTTTCCAATAGACGGCCCTATCCCTGCTAGTATGTCACCGGGGTTACTGCCGTATACCTCCCGCATTTTTTCTATAGTAGCGCCCGCCATACCGTCAACCGTTCCCCGCCAGCCTGCATGGGATAGTCCAATTGCCTTTTTTACGGGGTCAAGAAAAAACAACGGCACACAATCCGCATGGAAGGTTACCAGTAAAACCCCCGGCACATTGGTGACAAAGCCGTCCATATCATCCACTGTTGTCCCTCTGTCCTTTTCCGTGGCTGCATAGACATTGGTGGAGTGTATCTGCTTCCTGCTCTTAACAGAACGCTCAAAATCAGAGCCTATGGCCTCACAGATGCGCCTGAAATTTTCCTCCACATTCTCCCTTTTGTCCCCTCTTGAAAAGCCAAGATTCATGGATTCATATACACCGCTGCTCACACCGCCGAAGCGTGTGGAAAAACAGTGGTTTACTAGCCCTGTACTGTCAAAGCTCTCAAAAGTGCTGTATATCAAATCCCCAACTTTATTTTTTTTCATGAAAAAGTACCTCCGCTCACAACCAAAAAGCGTTTTCTATATAATTGAATAAGAGACGTCCCTCTGTTTCCAGAATCTCCGCCACATCAAAACGAAAAGAATTGTCCTCCAGATTTCTTTCCATAATATATTGGTTAGCCGTCTCAATAATTCTCTTCTGCTTTCTTTTGTCTACCGCTTCTCTGGGCAGGCCCTTTGCCGTGCCCTTACGGTATTTTACCTCAATAAAGACAGTTGTATCCCCGCTTCGAGCAATCAAATCTATTTCACCAAAGATACCCCTGTAATTTTTCTCTAATATCTGATACCCTTTTTTTGTCAGCTCCCGGGCGGCAAGCTCCTCACCGTAAGCCCCTGTCGTTCTGTTGTTGGCCATAAAGCCTCCTGCATCATATAAAATTTTTGATAAAACTTCTTCTGTGAATGGGGCACGGGCCGTATTTTTTCAGCGCCGCAATATGCTCCGCAGAGCCGTAGCCCTTATTTTTCGCAAAGCCGTACTCTGGATAGAGCTTATCCATTTCCTCCATCATTGTGTCCCTTGTCACCTTGGCGATAATACTGGCGGCACCTATGGAAATGCTTTTTGCATCCCCCTGTATAATGCCCCTTTGGGGAATTTCAATTCCCGGTATGGTTACAGCATCCGCCAAAACAAAATCCGGCTTCTGCTCTATGGTTTCCAGAGAAATCCGCATGGCTTTGTAGGTAGCCTGTAAAATGTTTACAGCGTCAATCTCCCCAGGCGAAACAACACCAAAGGCATAGGAAACCGCCTCTTCGGTAATTTTTTCGTAAAGCTCCTCCCGCTTATGCGCTGACAGCTTCTTGGAATCGTTGATGCCCGGTATCCTGCAGCCTCTAGGAAGTATAACCGCCGCCGTCACTACAGGTCCTGCCAGAGGGCCCCTGCCTACCTCATCTATACCCGCAATGTACTGATAGCCCTGTTGATACAGCTCCTCTTCAAAGCGTGATATATCTGCAAGCCTATCAAGCTCTGCCAGATAAGCATTATATTTTTTTTCAAAGGATAAGCAGAGCTTTTTCACGCCTGCCCGCCCATCCTGATCATATTCCTTTAAAGCAGCGGGAATTTCCGAAACCGGCGTCCAGCTGAGCCGTTTTTTGATTTCCCCGATTGAAAGCGCTTCCATAAAACCATCCTTTTCTTTTTTCCTCTGCTCACAAAATTCATTCCTTTAACGCGCAAATTATATGTCACGATTTATGATATTTAAGTCTTTCAAAAAGCAAAGCGGACGCTATCTATATTGTAAACTTTTATAATGACTTGAATGAAACTTTATGAAACTAGCCACCTTGCGGCTTTTTTCTTCGGTAACAAACAGATTGCTCCGCAAAACTCTTCGTGAAACTAGCCTCCCTGCGGCTTTTATTACTTTGGGTAACGGGCAGATTGCTTCGTAAACCAGTCCGTGAAACTAGGCACCTTGCGGCCTTTTTCTTCGGTATCAGGCAGATTGCTCCGCAAAACTCTTCGTGAAACTAGCCTCCCTGCGGCTTTTATTACTTTGGGTAACGAACAGATTGCCTCGCTAACCTGTCCGTGAAACTAGCCACCTTGCGGCCTTTTTTTCGGTAACGAACAGATTGCCTCGCTAACCTGTCCGTGTAACTAGCCACCTTGCGGCTTTTATTACTTTTGGTAACGGGCAGATTGCTTCGCAAATCTGTCCGTGAAACTAGCCACCTTGCGGCTAGTTTCCATTATACACGGTTTTGATTGTGATGTAAAACAAAAAGGCTGATACGTCCTATTCTCTGCCTTGGCTTGGTGACAAAGACAACGGCATATGCAAATAAAAAACGAAACTTTCCTATGGTCTCTTTTCATCACCACCATTTTCACATAGCGCATTGATACATTTATTGTATTTTTCAGAAAACACTTGCATTTTTTTGTTTCCTATTGTATAATTATTTTAAGTTATTTAAATGATTTTATAATATAAAAAATATATTCATTTATTTTCTAATTTTATAAAAAATTTATGAATAATGCAATTTTTTTATGTTTTATAAATTCAATTTTTAGAAACAAATGATATTACATATTATTTATAAGGAGGTTGTTTATGGCAGCAGAATTAAGAGGAAAAAACGGCTATGTTGTAGGCTCAGTCGCCTACGTCAAAAAATTAAAGGAGGATTTCTTCCTGACAAAAAACCCGGGGGACGGTATTGCGAAAACGTTAAAGCATTGCAATCAATACATTCAAAAATCCGCGGATGAAATCTACAGCGATTTGGATAGAAACGTAGCTATTTTATCCTACATTGACAAACATGACAGGGACGAACTGATTGAATTTTTGGAAGGGCTTCAGGACTTCTATAAAATCAGCAACGGAAACGGCGTGAGCAGAATAAACGCCTGCATTTCTCTGCTGAAGCTTCAGGACAGGCGCTCAAGGGTGAAAAATCCCAATGATGTGGACAAGGCCGCAAGGCTGGTACGCCAGGGAGGCAGAACAAAGCTCTCCGCCCACGACAGGGAATCCCTAGTCGCCAAGGCCGCTAGAAACGGCGCGGCCTATGCCGCCGCGGGAAAAACAGATAACCTTTCCTTTTTGGAGGCTATCGGCGGACTTTCCGACAAGGACTTTTACCAGTTTGTCATGACACGCTACGATTTCATCAACAATCCCCGTAAATTTTACGGCTCCTGCGGTAAGCCTATCGCCTCCTACGCCTATATGGACGTATTTGAAAAGAGGATATTTGGTTCTCTGGATTACTTTGACGGCTATAACTTCGGTAAGGATACCTTGAAGGGATTGGAGAAGATAAGAGATGAAATCAAAGGGGATGTGGAGAAAGGAATTAAAACCCTAAACACCTATATGGAAGAGGCAAACGGCCTTATTCTAAACAATGCACTGGAGGACTTGAAGCTGTGCGGCATAAAAAATACTGATAATTGCGTCAAGCTGTGCAATGATCTTATCTACTATCTGGGCAGAAAAGAGGAATGGGTACAAGAGCTTCAGGAGTTATTGAATGTCATGCATTATGGTACTGTTGACGGCAGGCCTCTGGATGAGGACGGTATCTTTGACAATAATACTGATTTGGCATTGTCGAGATACTATAAATATATCCTTTATGGAGATTTACCTCAAATAAAGGTAACTGTTAATACGGATATTGGATATGCCACAACAGGAGGTGAAAATATATCAAAGGGTTATTCAGAATATCTACAGGACAAAAAAGCAGACAGCGCGAAAATAGCCGCCGCAGAAAAAGCCTATCAAATCTATCAATACGGTGACCGCTTCATCGCCATGCGGGGATATTATCTCTCCGTCCATCGTCTTATCGCCGCTTATTACCTGGATACCCATGATGAGGATGGTAAAACAGGCAAACTGTTTTGGGGTGAGGTAGGCAGTGTGATAGGTCGGTATGTAGGTGCACTTTTTCTTTCTAAAGCCGCCAAAGCTTTAGAAATAGGATCCGTTGTAAAAAGTGTTCTGATTACAGGCGGTGCTATTACAGGCGGAGAATTTGGAGACGATTACGGCAGAGAAATAGGTGAAATCGTATTTGAAGGTTCCGTAAAGCTGAAAGAACTGTTGAAGGAAAATCCATCTTTGGATTTAGGGGAAGAATCTCATTTTAATTAATACACAGCTAATCAAAAGGAAAGTCCGATAAATCAGGCTTTCCTTTTGTATTTTAGATGCCATCTTTTACAGAAGCCGATTCTCCTTATCCGCCTTTTTTAATTCCTTTGACAGCGTTTTTAAATGGCTCATAATATACTTGTAATCCTCATTATATTGAGCATCAAACAGTCTATCCATAAAACCTATATCAAACACAAAATTCCTGTTATCCCTTGTCAGTATATCCAAACGAATAAAATCTTTATTTATATATACTATATTAGAAAAAGGTATAAATTGCGTTTCCCCTATGGGAAGAAAATTTCCAAAGTGTTCGAGATCTAGTATATACTCAGTTATATATATACCCTCATTCATGTCATAGGATAGAATATAGTCATGACTATACCTTTTAAATTCTGAAAAAGGAAAATACTTGTCTAAAAGAAAGTTAAACGCACTATATGTCCCCCCCTGTATATTTTTTAGCTCCTTATCACTTCCTATAGCTGTATTAACACATTCACTCAATCTAACCGATAACCTTCTGTTGCTATTATTAATACCAACTTTTACATACTCACAAAAAGCCTTATAAAAAGCAACTGCTTTCTTTTTAAAAAATAGAGTATAGTCCTTTATCCCCTGTTTCCCTTCCTCAAGTGTTTCCTCATAACGCAACTGAATCTTTTTCAAAAACGGGCTTTTAAACATATCAATGATACCCTCTTTGCCCTGTCTCATTATTTCTTTGAACGCCTCATATAATTCCTGCAACTCTTCCATAAAACACCTTCTAACTGTTTTCTTTTTAAACACAGCTACTATAAATAATATTAGCATAAATATAACATCACTTCAATAAATGCATTATGGAATGAAATCGACTATGCCACCGCGGGAAAAACAGATAACCTTTCCTTTTTGGAGGCTCTCGGCGGACTTTCCGACAAGGACTTTTACCAGTTTGTCATGACTCGCTACGATTTTATCAACAATCCCCGTAAATTTTACGGCTTCTGCGGAAAACCAATCGCCTCCTACGCCTATATGGACGTATTTGAAAAGAGGATATTCGGCTCTCTGGATTGTTTTGACGGATATAACTTCGGAAAGGACACCATGAAAGAATTGGAGAAGATAAGGGATGAAATCAAAGGGGATTTGGAGAAAGGAATCTATAATAATTATTATATGGAAGATGGCTCTGGCTCTAATTTGACTCAGTTTTTGGGTGACTTGAAATCTTGCAGAGTTAAGGGTATAGACGATTTAATAAAAAGTACAAATATGCTCTGCTGGTATTTGGGCAGAAATGAGAATGTACTGGAACTGCAAGTACTGCTCAATGAGCTTCATCTGGATTCTCTTGGCGTTGACAAGCTTGTGGAGGACGGCATATATGATTCCAGAACACGTTACGCACTTTACCGCGTATGCGAATTTATTGTGAACGGAGAGCACACAAAATTTGAGGGCACCGTCATTGACACCTTAACCTATGGAACCATGTCAGCCGACATAGCAAATGATGCTATTATTAAAAAATATGGTGCTCTAGATCCTCAATCCGTCAGCAATGAGCTAGTCTACGCCGAAATAATAAAAACGGGGAGTAGTGCAATCGCCATTATTGGGGTATTGGTACAAGTTCGCAAGGTAGCGGCTATGGTTTATCTGGACTACAGTAAAAACGGAAAAATAACAAGAATGTCAGAGGCCTATGCCGCCAGCCGCTTCGGTTCTTATGCTCTGTCAGCTGCGGGCAGCACCGGTATGGCCGCACTAGGGGTATTACTTAAACTGCCAGTTATCGCTACAGCTCTGCTTGCAGCTGGAACAGGTTTTGTACTTGGTTACCTGGGTGGAAAACTTAGTGATTATATTTATGAAGTTACAGACGATAAATTTAAAGTATCAGCTTATTATGATTTAGAACATCATACCATTGAGGATTTTTAACAAAAAGTCTCCAAATACTTCAATATTATTTGAAGCGGATATTCATAGCTTTTGTCCCTATAGCAAAGAGGCTGAATACAAAAATCATAAAGCCTATCCTGTTGGTCAATTACTTTTATATTCAATAATAAAATTTTAGAAACAAAAACCTTTTTTATATCTGATGGTTTCAGCAGTGTAACAAGCTTATACGGATTTAAATAATAATCCAGCCGGATTACATAAAGCCCCTCATTGGGACACAGCGATAATATATACTTGCGTAAAATCGCTTCCTCACCAAATGGATCCGGCCAATTTTTCTTCATATACCATATTTGTCTTAAAATGTTAAAGTTTTGATAGGTAGCCACCACGCTATATAATTCTTTCCCCTCACCCGCATACTCTCTTGCTATCTCCTTAATCCGTTCATCTGTGATTGTAATGCGGGTGAAGCTTTTTTTTAAAAAGGCAGCACAATCCTTTAAGCCTTCCTTGCCCTCTATAAGCGTTTCTGTCAGCGCTTTTTTCGCCTGACTGTAAAGCTCCCGCACCTTTTGAGCAAAGGGGCCTTTGCATAAATCCTTTATTCCTTTTTTTATATCCTTTATTCCCTCTTTGCCCTGTCTGAGCGCTTCCTTAAAGTCCTCATACAGTCTGCGCAGTTCCTCCATGAACCCACCCTCTTGCCTGATTCTTATTTTTATATATCACATTTAGAACAATGATAGCATAGACAGTATCTTTTGGCAATAAACGCAAGCCCTAAGCAGTCTTTCCGACAAGGACTTTTACCAGTTTGTCATGACACGCTACGATTTCATCAACAATCCCCGTAAATTTTACGGCTCCTGCGGGAAGCCCATCGCTACCTATGACTATATAGACGTCTATGAAAAAAGGATATTCGGCTCTCTGGATTGTTTTGACGGATATAACTTCGGAAAGGACACTACAAAGGCTCTTGAGAAGATAAGAGATGAAATCAAAAGAGATATGAACCAAGAATTAAAACCTTACTCAAACCTCCCTCCCATTTCAGCATTTTTAATCCCTTCCGCAAAAAACCCGACAGGCTTCTGCCTGTCGGGTTTCATATTTTGCTTTTCCTATTCCAAAAATTCCAGTTCTAATTCCAATCCCCTGCCGATTTCCTCGTAGACCTGTGAGAGCAGGCTCGTCACCCGTCTCTGTGCCAGTATAAATTTTCTGGCGTCGTCATTGAGCATAAGATCTGCATAAAAAGCGCTGAGCGCCCTTTCTTCCTCTCTGGATACCTCTTCTTCCCTTGCTCTCCGTAACCCAAAAGCAATGAGCTTTTTCTGGTAATCCATTATTTTATCCTTCAATGGGCCGTTTCCGTCTATTTTTTTCTTTATGGCAAGGTATTCTTCATATGCCTGGCAGCAAAGAATTTCCTCCCTGAGACTTATGGCCGACCTTAAAATACGTTCCATACGCTTCCCCCAGTTATACCTATACCTCCATAATAATCGGCAGTATCATAGGGCTTCTTTTTGTCTTCTGCCAGAGATAATTCTTCAGCGTGTCCTTAATCAATCCTTTAATGTAAGACCAGCCTGTGATATGCTTTTCCTCGCATTTCAGAAGAGCCTCGTTCACAACAGCCTTTGCCTCCTCCATCAGAACCTCCGCCTCCCTCACATAGACAAAGCCGCGGGAGATTATATCAGGGCCGGCAATAATCGTGCCGCTTTCCCTGTCCATAGTTACGACAACAACCATAAGGCCATCCTGAGATAAGTGCTTTCTGTCCCTTAATACAATATTTCCGACGTCGCCCACGCCCAGACCATCAACCAGTATCTGGCCGCTTGGCACCGCGCCGCAGACCTTCGCGTCATTTTTCGTCAATTCAAGCACATCACCGACATTCATGACAAATATGTTTTCTTTCGGAATCCCCATCGTCATACCCAGATTTTTATGATTCATCAGATGCATGTACTCTCCGTGCACCGGCATAAAATATTTCGGCTTTGTCAGCGCCAGCATGAGCTTCAGCTCCTCCTGCCTTGCATGGCCTGATACGTGGATATCCGCCATGCCCTCGCCTTCTGAAATCACCTCTGCGCCCTTCATCAAAAGCTCGTTGACTACCTTTGATATACTCTTTTCATTGCCAGGTATGGAGGATGCACTCATAATGATTTTGTCCCCCGGCTTCACACTGACCTGTTTATGATCGCTGGAAGCAATTCTGGAGAGTGCCGACATAGATTCCCCTTGGCTGCCTGTAGTGATAATAACAAGCTGCTCGTCCGTATAATTTTTAATATCATTAATATCAATGAGAACTGTGGAGGGAATGGACAAATAACCTAATTCTGTCGCCGTTTTGACAGCATTTATCATACTTCTCCCGATAATTGCCACTTTTCTTTTAAATTTATAGGCAGAATTGATAATCTGCTGTATGCGGTGAATATTGGAGGCAAAAGTCGCTACCATAATACGGTTTTTCGGCGTATCCTCAAATATTTTGTCAAAAGCAGGCCCAACAGATTTCTCCGACATGGTAAAACCGCTTCTCTCAGCGTTTGTGGAGTCACTCATTAAAAGGAGTACCCCCTCCCGTCCAAGCTCTGCAAACCGGTGCAGGTCAATAATATCACCGTCAATTGGCGTATAATCTACCTTAAAGTCACCTGTGTGTATCAAAACACCCACAGGCGTTGTAATTGCCAGTGCCACAGCATCTGCAATAGAGTGGTTTGTGTGTATAAACTCTATTTTAAACTGCCCCAGCTTGATTGTCTCCCCGGGCACTACAGTATGCAATGTCACAGAATTCAGAAGATTATGCTCCCTGAGCTTATTCTCCAACAGCCCAAGTGTCAGCATTGTACCAAATACGGGAACATTGATGTCCCGCAGCACATAGGGCAGTGCGCCGATATGATCCTCATGTCCGTGAGTCAGCACAATACCCTTGATTTTGTCCAGATTTTTTTGCAGGTAAGTAGTATCGGGAATCACAAGGTCAATACCCAGCATATCATCCTCCGGGAATGCCAGCCCGCAGTCCACAATGAAGATGTCCTGATTATACTCAAATACCGTCATATTTTTTCCAATTTCATGAAGCCCGCCAAGTGAAATCACTTTGAGCTTTTGTTTTTTTGCAGCCAAAAAAACACCTCCGTTTTCTTATCATTCTCATACGCAAAGCAATAGACATACTGTATCCGCACAGTATTTTGAGTATGAAATTTCATAAATTTACCGTTCTAAGCTTTCTTTTTTTAGTATGCCCACAATCCCCCTGTTTTTAAACGCACAAATAGGGCTGCTGCATAAAAGACTTATAAAACCCGTTGCAGGCAATTCTGTTATCACTCCGGCATACCTACGCATTATGACGGATAAAAACAAACTGCAGCAAGGTCTTTTCTGCCCGGAATAAGCCAGGCCGTAACAGCACACAAGAATAGGACCTGCAAGGCCGCGCCAAAAAACAGCAGTTCTCCTGTCAGTATTTTCGTAAAACCCGAAGGAGGTATCCGGCTGCCGTTTTTATCTGCGCTTTCACAGCAATCTTCTGCCTTGCTTCCTGTCTCTTCCTCGCTGTTATCCTATAAAAAATAAATATCATAAAGTAAGAAAAGCATAGAGTAAGGCACAAACCTACCTGTTACTGTATGCTCTCATTTTTGAAATTCTTATTTATCATATTTATATTTTTTCAACATTCAAATAAAATTCAAAAATTTAAAACACAGCTTATTCGTCAATCTCTACATCGTACTCGCCGCCCTTTTCCTGAAAAAGAGCCGCAATTTTATCAAATTCTTCGTCGTCCTCCACCAACTCATAAGTCAGGGAATCCTCCTCGTCTCCAATCTGTTTCATCAGGCAGGCTTCTGCCTCCTCATCATCCATCAATTCGCTTTCAATCACCAGTAAATACATCTGTCCGCAGTCCTCCAGATGGTCGATAATGGCGAATTCAATATCCTCCCCTGTCTCCTCATCTGTCATAGTCACTGTCTCAAACTCATCGTATAACTCTTCGTCGTCCATATTTTTCCCTCGCATTTTATTTTATAGAATCAAGATACCCCTGTAAAATGTGTACAGCAGCCATCTTGTCAATGACCATTTTTCTTTTTTCCCTGCTTAAATCCGCCTCCATAAGACTTCTTGCGGCTGCAATGGTGCTCATGCGCTCATCCCACAATATTACGGGTATCTGCGGAAATCTCTTCTCAAGGCGCTCCTTATAGGCCCTTGTCTTTTCACATCTTGGGCCCTCCGAATTATCCATATTTTTAGGATAGCCTAATACGATCTTTTCCACACCCATTTCCGCAATAATTTCCGCAAGCCTTCCAAGGCTTTGCTTATATTCGTTTTCGTTGCTCCGTCTAATTATCTCTATCCCCTGAGCTGTCCACCCAAAGGGATCGCTTATGGCAACACCCACTGTTTTATCTCCGTAGTCCAATCCCAGTATACGCAAAAAATCACCCAGTCATATTCATTTGTTTTTATCGATATATTCCTTTACCAGCTCTTCCAAAAGCTCATCCCGCTCAAGCTTTCTTATGAGGCTTCTGGCATTGTTATGGCTTGTAATGTAAGTCGGATCTCCCGAGAGGATATAACCCACTATCTGGTTCACGGGATTATATCCCTTTTCCTCCAAAGCCTTATAAACAGCCATTAATATTTTTTTCGCCTCGCTGACTACTTCTTTCTCCACTGCACTGAATTGTAATGTCTCATTTAAGCTGTCGTCTTTCATACCTTCTCACTCTCCCTGCTGTTCCGCTTTCTTTTTTCTTCCGGCCACTGTCCTTTTCTAATGATAATATAAAAACTGTCATTTTGCAAATATTTATTACTTCCCTCTGACGGCAAATATACTGTTAAATTCTTCAAAGGGCTGTTTATTCGGCAATATTCCCCACTGTATACTCATCTTCCACTTTCAAAATGCGGACAGGAAATATTTTATTTTTCAAATCGGTATCAGATTTCGTGCGTACCGTTATATAATTGGAGGTATGTCCCTCATAAACGCCCTTCTCAACCTCCCGTTCAAACAAAACGGAAAGAATTTTATCCTTATACTGCGTTCTGAAACGAATGTTGTCGGCTTCACTCAGTGCAATAAGAGCTTTGCTTCTCGATGCCTTAACCGCATTTGAAAGCTGGTTGTCCATCCCTGCCGCCGGTGTGCCCTTTTTCGGTGAGTAGGGAAACACGTGTATTTTGGAAAACCATACCTTTTTTGCAAAGGCGCAGCTTTCTTCAAAGTCCGCCTCACTCTCTCCCGGAAAGCCTACGATAATATCCGTCGTCAAGGCGGCATCTTTCCAATATCTTCTGATTATCTGCACCGCCTCAAAATACTTTTCTGTAGTGTATTTTCGGTTCATGGCGCGGAGTGTTTTATTACAGCCGCTTTGCAGTGACAGATGAAAATGATGACACACCTTGTCTATCTGCGAAAGCGCGTCCATAAACTCCTCCGTAATAATATTAGGCTCTATGGAGCTGAGGCGTATCCTTCTGATTCCCTCCACCTGCGCTACCCTTTTGATGATTTCCAAAAGGTCAATATCCTTCAAATCCTTTCCATAAGACGCCACATGGATACCCGTCAGTATAATTTCCTGAAACCCATGAGCAGCCAGTGATTGTACCTCCTGCAAAATATCCTCAGGTTCCCTGCTTCTGATGGGTCCTCTGGCGTAGGGTATAATACAGTAGGAGCAAAACTGGGAGCAGCCGTCCTGTATTTTCAGATAGGCCCGTGTCCTGTCCTTCAGCGTCTGTATGGACAGATGTTCAAAGTCTCTCTCCCTCATAATCTCTCCGACCTTGTTGACAATACCGTCTTTCTTTTGGTACCCCTCCACCAAATCTACAATCTCATGGCGTCCCTTGGTTCCAATCACCAAATTTACGCCCTCTATACCCTCTATTTCCTCCGGCGCCGTCTGAGCATAACAGCCCACTACCGCCACGATAGATGCAGGATTCTGCCTTTTTACCTTGCGAATAAGCTGTCTTGATTTTTTGTCGCCAAAGTTCGTTACCGTGCAGGTATTTATGACATAAATATCGGCGCAGTCCTCTATATCAACAACCTCATAGCCCCTCCGGGCAAACAGCTCGGCTATGGCCTCGCTCTCATACTGGTTTACCTTGCACCCCAGGGCATGGCTCGCTACCTTCATCATTTTTCTTAACCACCTTCATCAAACACCTGTCAGCCTTTTAATTTCATTGATTACCCCATTTTCATTGTTGCTGCCCGCAATAAAGCGCGCCTGGGCCTTGACGCCCTCCTCAGCGTTTTCCATGGCATAGGCGTAATATGCTTTCTCAAACATGGAAGTATCATTATAATTGTCGCCAAACACCGCCGTTTCCTCCGGCAAAATGCCAAGCCGCTTTTGTATAATCTCAATGGCCTCGCCCTTGCTTACCCCTTTATTTACAATATCCAGGCAATTGTAGCCCGAAACCGTCAGCTCCGTCATACCGCCAAGACGGGGCAAAAGCGTCCTGTAGCTGTTACCGTTCACATCAATATGGTCAAAGATAGAGACCTTTACCACATCCTCCCTGACGCTGTATATATCATCCACCAGATGTACCTTGTACTGAAAGTAATCGGATTCCATCATTTTTTTCGTGCTGCGGCTGGTGGAATAGGCCTCGTATTTTCCGCATAAAAAGGGCTCCGCACCCTCAATTTTTAATATTTCATCCAATATAGACTTTACAAGACCCTTTTCCATGGTGTCTGTAAACAGCTCCTGCCTGTTGTGATACACAAAAGCACCGTTTTCAGATATAACATAGATGTCGTCCAAAACCTCGCTGAACAGCTTGAACATGCTTTGGCTCTGTCTGCCGCTGGCCGCAGCAAAGGTAATGCCCATTTTCTTAAATTTTTTGATTAGCTCTATCATTTCAGGATTCAGCACCTTTTTGTCATCCAGCAAAGTGCCGTCCATATCACTGGCAATCAGTTTTATCATGAATTTTTAACCTTCCTTTAAACCTATTTTCAAAAAAAGGGGAAGAATGCGCATGGAAACCTCCATGTCCTTGCCTGATATCCACATGACATAGGGACGCAGAAGCTCCCATTTTTCCCTTCTTGTTTTCATCATCATCGTAATTTCTTCAATATCGTCTATTTTATCTATAATCTCTTCCTTTTCCCTTTTTCCTATATCCTCACAGGAGAGTATATACTGCCTGACCTCATTGAAATTCATAGAAAGGTGCTTTATAGACTCCTGAGACTCCCTGTCCATATACCTCTCCAAAAGCCCCTCGTTGGAATAGCCGTTTTCCCTGTAATCGGCCAGCCTCCCAATCACCCTGCTCATGTTTGCCCTGTAGGTATCGGCCAGACGGCTTCCCTCCTCATAACAGGAAATAACCTTCAAGCCGTCAGCCAGGCCCTCAACCACGTCAATATATTTAAACAGCATTTTATTAAAAAGCTCCCCCATCACCTCTCCGTCATGGGAATACTTTTTGTACATATCTGTACAGTATGCAATATCATCATCCACTTCTTTTTGGATGTTCTCCGTATCTAACATATTTGTTCACCCCTTCACAAATAGTCACCGATACTTTATATTAACATATTTTTCATAGGGATTGGGATAAATCAACATTAAATTTTTATTACATCCCGCCGCCTGTCCCGCAGTTGAGGCTATTTCGCCCTTTTTTTCTCCAGAAACCGCCATTCCTTTTCGGCGTATTCCTGCGCATAAGCGATGTTAATACGCCTGCTTGTCTCTATATACGGCTTTTTCTCTTCTTCCTCTTCATAAATGTAGAAATTATCCTGCAATAGATCCAGACCATTGTCCTCTTTGGTGATGTGAAGCCCCCTGCAAAGCTTTCCCGGACCGTTCAAAAGATTCCTTTCCTGTGCCTTTGTCAGTTCTCCAAAGTTCTTTCCAAAACGCAGCCGGGCTATGGTGTCAAGCCCTTTTAAAGCCTCTCCGCCTCGTATTAAAACGGCACAGGGAAAGCCCTTCCGCTCTGTCACTACATTCATGCAGTAATACATACCGTAAATGAAATAGACATAGGAATATCCGCCCTCTGCATAAAGCGCCCTTGTCCTTGGCGTATCTTTAAAGCCGTAGGCATGACATGCCTTATCCTCCGGCCCGCAGTAAGCCTCCGTCTCCGTGATGCGGCAGACAAGAGGCTCGCCCTCATACTCATGCACCATATATTTTCCGATTAATTCTCTGGCAACCGTAATGGTATCCCTGGTATAAAAATCCCTTGTCAAAAGCTTCATTTTACTGCCTCCGCTTCCGTCAAACTGCCGCTTTCTCCCTTTCCGCGCTGTCCGCCGATTCTTTTTCTTCGCCGTAAAGTGTTTTGAAAGTTGGCAGGTTAATATTTTTCACATAGCAAAACATCCTTGTGGCAAATGTTACAAACAAGGCAAAGTAGGCCGCTCCGGTGCGCCCAATAGGGCCATAAAACACAAGCAGTACAACGCCGCCTATTATTGCGGCTACTGCATAAATATCGTTTTTAAAAATTGACGGCTTTCTGTTGACGATTATATCCCGTATCATACCGCCGCCGACTCCCGTCATACAGCTTGCAAACACTACCACCATCATATTATAGCCGTTATCAATGGTCTTCAATCCCGCAGATACCGCAAAAGCCGCCAGCCCTGCCGCGTCAAGAGCGGTAAAAACGAAACCGTCCTTAATTCTTCCCCGCAGAAGGATAACGGCTGTAGCACTGATAAATATAAAGGGCAGAGTGTAATAGCTTGTAAAAAAAGCGGGAACACCCATGCCTATGACCGTATCCCTCAGCACGCCGCCTCCCATTGCCGTAACCGCCGCCATCATATAAATGCCAAAGAGGTCAAACCTTTCCTTTAACGCTATATTAGCGCCTGTAATGGCAAAGGTAATAACACCGATATACTCTAAAACTTCAATGGTCACCATTTTTTCATTCCTCCAAATGACAATTTCCGCTAATTTGCTTTGGTAGTATACCACAAATAATTCAAAAGTCAATGATGAAAAAGTGCCATATAATAACTGATTTTATGCACCTCCCGGACATATGGAAAATGAATATTCAAAATGCATACCTCCCCATGCCGCCTGCGTTTCCTCTGCTCTTTTTACGGCCTTATTCCTTCTGTGACTGAAACCATATCTCCTTTCCGCGGTAAAAAAGGAGTCCCTGCTCTCTAAAAAAGAAAGCATATGACTCCCCCTATATACTATTCAAATTTAGAATGGAACATCTCCACACTTATCTCGTCAATCATCTGGCTCTCCATCGCAAAGGACAGCGAAAAATAACAGTCTCCCTTTGTAAAGGTATGAAATGCAACGCTTCCATCAGGATATTCAATGGTGCTTGGCTCATCCTCCAATTCTCCAAACGCGGCCAACGCCTCCTCGTGCCCCATCCCCTTCAAATCAATGCCGTCCACCAATACAGTCTCATTATAATGCGGCAGACCGTAAGGGTCGCTGTTTTCACCGTAAAATACGGTGACCTTATTGATTATACTGTCTATGTAGGGAATTTCCTCCTCCTTATCATTCAGACATTCCACCTCGCCATATAAAACGCCGTTCATGCCAAAATACACACCCACGTCATAGGTTCTGCCCGGCATTTTTTCCTCCTCGGGAACCGCATTCTCCAAATGTGAATCGGATGCAACTGTAAATCCGGCGTCGGAAAGCTCCCGAAGCAACGTTTCTCCAATAATGATGTTCTGCTCACCAACTGTAATAACAGCAGGCTCAGCGGCTTTCTCCTTTTTACCCCCGCAGGCCGTTAAGGACAGAAGCAGTACCATGCTTATCAATAAAGCGGCTGCCCTTTTTGCCTTTAAACTATTCCTCATGCTAATTCTCCTTTGTCTTTATACTGTAAGACCATTATAAAAAGCCTTAATTTCTATGTCAACATGATTACTGTTATTTTGCCGTCTGAATAACAACTAAAATAAACAGATTCGATTCCTACCTGTTCGGCCATTATTGCATTCCCGTAAGTATTTGTTCCCGTTATCATGATATTCTTTTATCCGCGTCAGCAGTCTGAATATAGAGTACAGGAAACATACAGAACTAACACAGGCTTATTGCATAAAATTTTTCTAACTTCAGCATTACTCCCCGTTTTATAAAGAATATTCATAATAAAAACCGTATATAAATATACAGAATTTACAGCAGCGAAGCATATGCCGTATTTCCGACAATATTAAAATATAACCTATTATCGCAGTTTTCATTACTGTATTTTTTTCTATTGGAGATTAAAAATGAAAAATAAGCTGGCCGGCCTCATTGCAGTTTTACTCATCCTTCTAACGATATTTCTGATACTTTTACCCCTGGAGCTGTTTGGTATATTCGTACTGAAGCTTGGCGGAATCCAATATGAATCCACAGGCTCCTTTATACTCTTTCTCGCAGCCTATCTGATTTTCTCTTTTTTTCTCGACGCCTTTACTGCCGCCCTGCCAAAAGTGCTGTGCTCCCTTGGCATGCTCAAAAATCCTGACGGCTTTTTTAAGGTGTGCCTTGACACCCTATTGAGCTTTCTTCTCGTGTTAACCCTGGATGCCGTCATGCACTCCGTCTCAATCCCTCCCTTAACAGCTTTTTGCTTTGCCGCCTTGTATGCCCTACTCGACAAAATGTTTGATATATTTTCGGACAGGGATACAAAATAAAAAAGGCGGATGTTTATCCGCCTCAGTCATCTTTAATTTGTATAATTATCAAAATAACCCTGTACCAGTACAACCGGTGTCCCCTTATCACCGGAACCGCTGGTTAAATCACACAGGGAGCCAATTAAATCCGTCAAACGCCTTGGCGTAGTGCCCTGGGATGCCATGTTGCCCACAAGATTGTCTTCTTTTTCCTTAATTCTCTTTGAGATGGCATTTTTTAACTCCTCGCCTGTCAAATCCTTAAAATCGTTGTCCGCAAGGTATTTCAGCTTAATCTCATTTGGTGTTCCCTCAAGTCCCTCTGTGTAAGCGGGAGACACGCAGGGATCTGCCAGCTCCCATATCTTTCCAACAGGATCCTTAAATGCTCCGTCCCCATAGACCATAACCTCAACATGCTTCCCCGTCTTCTCCAAAATCTGCCTCTGCACATCCTCAACAAAATCTGTGCACTCTCTTGGGAACAGCTTTACCATATCCTCGGTAGATTTATTGGATCCCAAAAGGCCGAATTTTTCATTATAGCCATTCTCTCCGATAGGGGATGTCAATATATCATCAAGTCCGCAAACTCTTTCCGCACCGTTTGCGAGCAAAATCCTCTTTGTTCTCTCTCGTGTATGAATGTCACAGGTCAATACATTTTTGGTGTAGTTTAAAATCGTTTTGGGATTGTTTGCAAATATAATTTCCACTTCCGCACCGCATTCCTGAATCAAGGTGCCATAGTAATCCACATAGTCAACTCCTGTAAACTGATGCTTATTTTCACCAAACAGCTCTCTGTATTTCTCTAATGTCAAAACATCCGTATAAGGATCAACGCCTGCCGCATCCAGCTTGTCCAAAGAAACCAGTTCATTGCCAACCTCATCGGAGGGATAACTTAACATCAGCACAACCTTCTTTGCGCCCATAGCAATACCCTTCAGACAAATTGCAAATCTGTTTCTGGAAAGAATTGGAAAAATAACGCCGATAGTCTCTCCGCCAAGCTTAGCCCTTACATCCTCCGCAACAGCATCTATGGAAGCGTAATTGCCCTGGGCCCTGGCCACAATAGATTCCGTGATGGAGATAACATCCATGTCTCTCAGCGCAAAGCCCTCTTCCAGGGAAGCGTCCAATACACTTGCCACAACAATATCCGCCAGGTTATCTCCCTGCCTGATAATCGGACATCTGATACCTCTTGAAATTGTTCCTACTTTCCTTTCCATCGCAATTCCTCCGTTTATTTATTATTCCGACACTCTCTATGACAAACACCTTTGTTCATCTGCCGTGCATATAAGTTTATTTTACCGCAAAATATTTCATAAGTAAAATAAATAAAACAGATAGCACCCATAAGGGATTTATATAGTGCTAAGGGCTTATTTTTCTTACCGCCATTTTTGTGTTGAAATAAACACCAATGAACCAAATACATCATTTCATCCTTCATAGCACGACGCTCTGAAAATTATGTTCTCCCTAAACTGTTTCGAGCAACAAGAAAGAGCGGGCCGAAAGCAGCCCACTCCGATACATGGAATATGTCTATTTTTCTTTTTACCGCCTTTCTAAAAGTCCTATCCACCTGCCATAACCTCTTTCCTCCATTTCCTCCTTCGGTATAAAACGGAGGGAAGCGGAGTTAATACAGTAGCGAAGTCCTCCCAAATCCCTTGGGCCATCCTCAAAAACATGTCCCAGATGAGCGTCCCCCAGAGAACTTCTGACCTCTGTGCGCACCATACCATAGGAGGTGTCTGTCAGCTCTCTGAGCAGCTTTTTATCCAACGGCTTTGAAAAGCTGGGCCAGCCGCAGCCACTTTCAAATTTATCGCTGGATAAAAAAAGCGGTTCCCCCGTTGTAACATCGACATAAATACCCTCCTGAAAATGGTCATAGTAGGCATTTTGAAACGGCAGCTCCGTTTTATTATTTTGGGTCACCTGATATTGGCCCTCCGTCAGCGTACTTCTCAGTTCCTCCTTGCTTCTTCTGTAAAAATCCTTTGCTTCTGCGGCTTTCTGAAATGCGCTCCTGTCAATATGGCAGTATCCCCAGGGATTTTTGTCCAGATATTTTTGGTGATACTCCTCTGCCTCATAAAAATTCTCAAGGGGTCTTGCCTCCACAACAACAGGACGGTAAAACCTTTGCTGTAATTCATCAAGAGATAAACAGATCTTTTCCCTGTCTGCTTCCTCCGTATAATAAATACCGCTTCGGTACTGTCTGCCGATGTCATTTCCCTGTCTGTTGACAGAGGTCGGATCAATTATACGGTAAAACAATGATAACAGAAATTCCAATGAAACCTTACTGTCATCAAATATTACTTTTACCGTTTCCGCATGACCGCTTTGACCGCTGCAAACATCCTCGTAGCCTGGATTTTCCGTATTGCCATTGGCATAACCGGCTTTTGTGTCAACAACGCCCTCAACAAGTGAAAAATACTTCTCTACGCCCCAGAAACAGCCTCCTGCAAAATAAATTTCCTTTTTCATATTCAAAAAACCTCCTCTATCAGGACAGGAGCATCTTCCATAATAGGAAAGGCCTATGACAGATCCCATAACCGGCTCAGCCAAACAAGTGCCTTACCATATCTTTTCTCAATCTCTGTAAAATGGCCGCCAAGGTTCCACTCAAAGAAAACGTCGCCTGTCAATTCTTCTTTTAGTATTTCCGCCGCCCTCTGTGTACATGCACTGACGGAGGCCATTTTTTTATTCCGATTCTTTTTTTCTAATCTTCCCAAGGACAGATAGACTGCACAGTCACGCCTTAACAATGCTGTATTCTCCATATAGGGCAGAAAGCCGTCATACCACAGAGAGCCGGACAGGGAAAGAACAGTGCCGAAGGCCTCCGTTTGATACAGCGCATAAACAGCGGCAAGCCCTCCAAGAGAATAACCGGCCAGGGCAGTCCTCTCTCTTTTTTCATCTGTACAGTAGGCTGTGTCTATATACGGTTTCAGTTCGTGTTCCAAAAAAGATAGATACTCTCCCGCTTTCCCTTCAAAGGTTCTGCCGTTTCCAAAAGGCGGCTCTGCCTCCCATGGCGTATAATCCCTGTCCCATTCTGCGGACAGTACGCCGGCTGCTAAAAAACCAATATCCTTTTTCGTCTCTCTGCGGACTTCCTCCAATATCGTTTCTATCTGTTCTTCTATCTCCTTTCCGCCATTCAAATAAACCACCGGATACTGCCTGCCACACTCATAGTTCTCAGGAAGACAGATAAAGCACTCTCGATGGGATACCATAAATTTTTCCACTAAAAACGCCATAGGAACACCTCATTTCTTTTGTTAAATAAAAAAGTCCGGCCGTTTCATTAAACCGCCGGAATATCTTTTGCCTCACTGTATTCTTTTGCCTGATTCCGCCCAGAGCGCCGCCAGCTCATTGAGCTTTCCGGGATAGCATACTACCGCGTCCGCCTCTAAATGGCCATAAAGATAATTCTTATTAATCAGGCTCCTCAGCTCGCTCACAACCCTTTCCTTTTCAAAGCCGGATTTCTCCGCTATACTGTCTACATTACAGATACCCTCTGACAGTATGTAGTGCAGATAAATCCGGTACCTGCCAAGCTTTTTTTGTTCCTTTACAGCCGTAAAAATAACAATTGCGCAGGCACACAGTACAATTACAAAAATAATCACCGCACTGCTGCTGAAGTTTTTCGAAAAAACAAGTCCGGCCAACACCATTAGAGATACTACGCCGGCAAGCACTGCAATCATATTGGCCAAAAACGGCGCATTATCATTGACATAATTAGTAAAATAAAGCTTTTTTAAATCACTGGTTAATGTATTGGGTTCCATACTTCTCCATCCTTTACTGAGATTGACGTACAAACGCAGGACAGCTTCCGCCATTTCATTTATTATACTATGATTTTATCCTTATGACAAAGCATTTCGCCCATTTGGCACAATATGTTAAAGTTACTTCATTTTTCGTAAAAAAGCAGCACATATAGCATGTGCTGCTCAGAGTGTCAAAAAGTCAAATTTTTAATTGTTTTACACTTCTACAAGGGCTATATCCTCGGCCCATAACGAAAAACTTCGTTTTCCTTAAAAATCAGGCTCAACCTTCGTTTCGCATACCTGGCCGAATCGGTAATCACCTTGCAGCTACCGATTATTGTTTTGCTTCTGCGGGAATTTCAAAATCTGTTGCATTGCCATAGTTGGAGCATTCCATACCAATTGTCATCTTTTCAACATGAATACTCATGTTTTCAGCGCCAGGAACAGTGCTGAAAAGGTTTGTATAAAGCTTATCCATAACATCTGTCATATCCATGCTGTATTTCACCGGATAATTTGTCTCAGCGTCCAACCAAACAGAAACGGAAATATTGCCCAAATCCTTGAACATGCTTTCCAGTGCGTCAGCATCAATCTGGCCGCCCAATGTCTGAGTCAGATTATCCAAAGCGCCGGAAGCCTTGATTGTCTCCTCCAGTGCATCGCCTGCTATAATACCGTCAATTTTGAAAGCGTCTTTTTCATTAACTTTTTCTGTGCCGCTGTCCTTCAATTCTGTAACGCCGTCCAGATACATATTCATGCTGTCCTTTGCGTCATACTGCGCAAAGGTTTCCACAGGAACCTCCTGGCTTGCCCACTGGGAACCGTCTGTCATATACATCATGTACTTGCCGTCCTCTGTCTCCTCCGCATATATGGTCATGGCCTGGCTTCCCATCTCTCCCATATCCATATTCATGTCAATTTTCATCTTCAGAGGATCCGTAAAAGAGGTGACATCCATGGATGTATTCATATTCAAGTTCTGCGCCTGGGTACCGTTATCCATTGCCAGACCCATTTCCATAGTCATAACCGCATCCATGCTCTTCACGTCAGCCATTGCTGTCTGAGCCGCTTCTACCTTCTCCTCCACCGTCATTTCCTTTTTCTCCGGAGCGCTTGTACCTCCGCTGCAGCCGGCAATAGACAGCGCCGTCATTGCCGCCACAAGTGTAACCCCTACCCTTTTGAAATACTTCATACTCTTTACCCCTTTCATTTTCATAATCTATAAAAAACACGGCATTTTGGCCGGTGCCACAGAAAGACAATCATGATTTTCCTTTCTTGCATCAAGGCGCCTTACCCCACCGTATTTCTTAACATGCCCCTTTGTTTAGACTGTTTTATTATACTACAATTTCTACTGTCTGTCTTTGCTTTTTTAGACGACAAAAATACGTCTTTGATTCCCTAAAAAAGAAAAAAGGCCGTACCGGCCCTTTAATCCTCATTGTCCCCTTTTAATTTTGCCGCCTGATCCGTTGTTATAAGAGCGTCCATGACCTCGTCCATGTCCCCGTCCAACACTGTATCAAGCTTGTGAAGGGTAAGGCCTATCCTATGGTCCGTCACACGGCCCTGGGGAAAATTATAGGTGCGGATCCTCTCACTCCTGTCGCCGGTACCTACCTGGGAACGCCTTTCCGCAGATATTTCCGCATCATGCTTCTCCCTCTCCATCTCATAAATTCTGGCATACAAAACCTTCAGTGCCTTATCCTTATTTTTCAGCTGAGATTTTTCGTCCTGGCAGGAAACTACAATACCGGTTGGGATATGGGTAACTCGTACAGCGGAATCCGTTGTATTGACACACTGCCCGCCGTTTCCCGAGGCGCGGAACACATCAACGCGTACATCATTCATATTCAGATTCACATCCACCTCATCCGCCTCCGGCAATACCGCCACCGTAACCGTAGAGGTATGGATGCGGCCGCTGCTCTCCGTTGCCGGCACCCTCTGTACGCGGTGCACGCCGCTTTCATATTTCAGTCTTGAATAGGCGCCCGCGCCTTGTATCATAAAGGAAATCTCTTTAAAACCACCCAAATCACTGGGGTTTGTGCTCATAATTTCCGTTTTCCATCTTCTTCTCTCCGCATATCTGGAATACATTCTGAAAAGGTCACCTGCAAAAAGGGCCGCCTCATCTCCACCTGCACCGCCTCTGATTTCCACAATGACATTTTTCTCGTCATTGGGATCCTTTGGCAGAAGCAGTATCGTCATTTCCTTTTTAATTTCCTCCAGCCTGTCTTTATTTTCAGACAGTTCTTCTTTCACCATCTGCTTGAAGTCATCCTCTATGCTATCCTCCAGAAGCTCCAAAGCCTCCTTAATCGCTCCGTTTACCTTTTCAAATTCTCTGTATTTTTCCACAACCGGCGTAAGATTACTGTATTCCTTCATCAGTGCACGCCACTGATCCTGTTTTGCAATAATATCCGGGTCATTCACCTTATCTGCCAGTTCTTCATATTTTAAAACGATTTCCGCCAAACGGTCAAACATATATCCACCTCACAAAACCTTTCTTCTGCCCAGTACAACCCGGTCAAGACCGGCCAAATCCTTCCTGATTTCCGTTTCTTCAAAGCCTGCTTCCTCCAGCAGTAATTTCACTGCAGCTCCCTGGTCAAATCCAATCTCAAAAAAGAGGAACCCTCCGGCTTTTAAAAAGCTTTTGCATTCCACAACTATCCTGCGGTAAAAACGCAGGCCGTCCTCCCCGCCGTCAAGGGCCAGGCCCGGCTCATACTCCTTTACCTCCCGCATCAGGGTACCGATTACCTCAGTGCGGATATAGGGCGGGTTGGAAACAATCGCGTCAAAACTGTTCAGACAGCTGCCCGGAAAGCTTTTAAATAAATCACTCTCCAAAAAAGAGAGTCTTTCCTCAACACCGTTCAAAACCGCGTTTTTTTTCGCTGCTGCAAGAGCCCTTGGGCTGACATCGCAAGCAACGATTTTAGTTTCTGCATATTTAGCCAGACTTACAGAAATGCAGCCCGATCCTGTACACATATCCAGAATTTTTCCAAAGCCATATTCCTTCTGAAATTCCAAAACTGTTTCCACCAGTATTTCCGTATCCGGCCTGGGTATCAATACCCCTTCCCCTACGAAAAAGGGCAGAGCCATAAACTCACACTGTCCTGTAATGTATTGGACGGGCACACGTTTTTTTCTTTTTTGCAGGAAATTCATATAATCCTCATATTCCTTTCCTGAAAGCAGAGCATTATCTTTTGTAAACAGTTCAACCTTGGATAATCCGGCTGCCTGCATCAATAGCACCTCCGCGTCCAGAGCATACTGCTCCACTCCACTTTCCTTCAGTATCCTTTTTCCTTCCGCAAGCGCTTCGGCAACTGATTTATTCCGGTTCATCCTCTAAAACCCCTCTCAGCGCCGCAATCGCACACTCAATCTGGCTGTCGTCCGGCTCCGCTGTCGTAAATTTCTGAAGACACAGGCCGGGATAACTCACTATGGCCACAAACTTGGAATCGGAGCTGCCAGCCCACTTCAATACCTCATAGGAAATACCCGCAATAAAAGGCACAAGCAGTATTCGGCTGACCATTCTAAGCCAGATAGTGTCCACTCTCACAAAAAAGAGTACAATCATACTGATTGCCATTACCAGGAACAAAAAGCTGGTACCGCATCTTTTGTGAAGGCGTGTATGCTTTTTGACATTTTCCACCGTAAGCGCGTCCTCACTTTCAAAGCAATTTATGGTTTTGTGCTCTGCGCCGTGGTATTGAAAAATTCTCTGTATATCTTTCATACGGGAAATCAGGTAGATATATAACAAAAAAATGGCTATTCTGATAAGTCCCTCCACAATACTGAGCATGCCCACATCAGGCAGAACCGGCCTGAAAAGACTGCCAATCAAAACCGGCAGAAGCATAAAAAGCCCTACCGCCATAATGATGGAGAGAAATACGCTGAAATAAATCATATATTCTGTCAGCTTATCTCCAAATTTGTCCATCAAAAATTTTTCAAACCTTGTCGGCTCCTCGTCCTCCTCAATATCCATTCCCGCCAGTTCCGCCGAGCGCATAATAATTTTTGTTCCCATAACCAGGGAATCAAAAAAAGCTGCCATACCGCGGAAAATAGGAAGCTTGAAAACAGGATACTTATTTACCGCTGCGCTGACGTCCTTTTTCTCCAAGGTAATAGAGCCGTCAGTTGTCCTGACCGCCATGGCGTACAGCCTTCTGCCACGCATCATAACGCCCTCAATGACAGCCTGTCCTCCTATATTTGTCTTTTTCATTTATTCACTCTTCCTTATATTAAAATCTGTATTTTTATAGAAAAAAAGGGCAGGATATTTTTCTTCTACCCCAACCCTTTTACTTTTTATATTATTTTCTGCCGTATTTTTTATTGAATTTCTCAACACGACCGCCTGCTTCAAGTAAAAGCTTCTGGCTTCCTGTGTAGAACGGATGGCACTTGGAACAAACCTCAACTCTGATTTCATCTTTTGTAGAGCCTGTTACGAACTCATTGCCGCAGTTGCATTTTACTGTAACCTGTTTATAATCCGGATGGATTCCTTTTCTCATTTCTTTCACCTCACTTAGTTTGTTGATCAATAATCGAGTTATTTAAAGACAACAGAAGCATTATAACACACTTGTATAAAACATGCAACTGCTTTTGTCCTTTATTTCCGCAGCTCCCGCTAGTTTTTTACTATACTCTTCTCAATGAGAGGCACGCTTTCCACAAACTCATCATTGGTATTTGTCTTCGACATCATTTCAATCAGGCTTTCTGTCAGCTCCATAGTGTTGGCATGGCCGCTTAATCTGCGTATAATATAAACCGCCTCAAGCTCCTTTGCACTCAGCAGATTTTCCTCGCGGCGCGTTCCCGAGCGGTTAATATCAATAGCCGGAAATACCCTTCTCTCGGAAAGCTTGCGGTCAAGAACAAGCTCCATGTTGCCCGTTCCCTTAAACTCCTCAAAGACAACCTCGTCCATTTTGCTTCCCGTCTCCACAAGAGCCGTGGCAAGTATGGTCAGGCTGCCGCCACCCTCAATATTTCTGGCAGCACCGAAAAATTTCTTCGGCATGTAAAGCGCCGCCGGGTCAAGTCCTCCTGACAGTGTTCTGCCGCTTGGCGGTATGGTAAGGTTATAGGCCCTGGCAAGTCTTGTGATGGAGTCCAGCAGTATAACCAAATCCTTTCCCTGTTCCACCAGCCTTTTGGCTCTCTCCAGAACCATTTCCGCCACTCTTTTATGGTGTTCCGGCTGCTCGTCAAAGGTGGAATAGACTATCTCCACATTGTCCCCCTCTATAGAGCGCTGAATATCCGTAACCTCCTCCGGCCTCTCGTCTATCAAAAGCATAATGAGGTTCGTCTCCGGGTGGTTTTTTGTTATGGCATTCGCCATTTTCGTCAAAAGTATTGTCTTTCCCACTTTGGGAGGCGCCACAATCATACCTCTCTGCCCTTTGCCGATAGGGGCAATCAAATCTATAATTCTGCCGGATATCTCCTGCTTTGTTGTTTCAAGCTTCAGCTTTTCCAAAGGGTATATGGGCGTTAAGTCCTCAAAGTTAGGCCGTCTCACCGCCGCCTCGGGATTATCTCCATTCACGCTTTTTACATAGAGAAGAGCGTTGAATTTTTCATTTTCCTTGGCTACTCTGATATTTCCCCTGACACTGTCTCCGGTTTTTAAATTGAAACGCCTTATCTGAGAGGGAGAAATATAAATATCTCCCGTTCCGGGCAGAAAATTTTCTGTTCTGAGAAAGCCATAGCCGTCTGCCATGACCTCCAGTATTCCTTCCTCAATGATGCCGCTGTCCAGGGGATTTTGCGGTTTGGAAACATCCCTCGCAGCTGTCTTTCCTTCCTCTGAAGCCTTCTTTTCCTCCGATTCCTGTTTTGCTTCCTCCGCTTTCACAGGTACCGTTATAGATTCCGCGGGAGCTGTGTTTTCGCTCTCCATAAGCCTTTGTATCAGTTCTCCTTTTTTCAGTCCCGAAACTCCCTTCAGGCCCTTTTCCTTTGCAATTTCCCTGAGCTCCATCAGGGTTTTGTCCTCATAATTTAGCTGCATATGATCCTCCCGATTATTGTTTGGGGATTTTCAGCTGCTGGCCGATTTTCAAAACGGAATTCTCCGTCAAACCGTTGGCATCCAAAATTTTCTGGTAGTAAGCCCCATTGCCATATACCTTCTCGCTGATATTCCAAATCCTGTCGCCATCTTGAACCGTATAGGTATCATATTCCGCATTGCCGCTTGCAGCATTGTTATCTGTACCGGATGGTGTTGCAGGCGTTTGCGTCTGCCCCTCTACATTTTCAGGTGCAGGCTCTCCCTCGCCCTGTACAGGCGTCTCCCCACTTTTATATTTGTCAAGTTCCTCTTTTAATGAAACATTTTCAAGCTTCAATTCCTCGTTTTTTGCCTTTACCTCCGTCAACTCCTGGCTTTCCGCATCAGCCTTGGTCAGCTTCGCCTGCAGCGTAACGGTGCGGAAGGCTAAAAAGCCCAGCAGACAGATACCTACCGTAAGGCAGATAATCACAAAATTGCGCCCGCCCGGAAAGCTCATTTTCTTTTCTTCCTCGTAATCCTCGTCATCATCAAAAAACTCATCCAGGTTTCTGGCGCGCTCATATTTATCCAGATCCATCTCAAAATTCTTCGGCACCTTTGCTGACACTTTGTTTTTGCGGGGTTTTTCCTTCTTTGTATACTCAAAACCCTCGTCGATTGCCTCTTTTACCTCAAAACGGCCTGCCACGTCAATTTCCTCTGCTGCGGATTCCTTCGCTTTTCTGGACGCAGGTGCGGCCGGGGCACTGTGCGTTGTCCTCTTCGTATCAATTTTATGCTTTACGACCTGTACCCTGTCGTCATAGTCTTCCTCAATTATCTTATTGACTTCCATACCGTTCTTATGACTGTCTTCCTCTCTTTTGGCCCGTTTGGGGATGTATTCATCCTTTTCATATCCCACAATGAGCCCTTTCTCCTCCTCAGCCTCAGGAGATTCCTGCTTTTTCGCCTCCTCATTTACGGCTCTTCTCACCTCGGCTATTTCCTCAGCGCCGCCGTATTTCGTGTGAAAGCGCTCCACCGCTTTCTCGGAATCCTCTTTGGAAAGCAGGGGGTGGGTCTTCATCAAAAGCTCCACCACTTCCTTAGGCAAATCGTTATATAAATCCTCATAGTAATTTTCATTGCTGTATTCATCAAATTCATTTGAATCTGTCTTTTTTATAATATCGTCATTTTTTTCGTTATCCATACGAACCTCCTGATATATTGGTACACATAATCCTCCCATATTAACTAGTACCATTTTACATTTATAAACTTGGAGTGTCAACATACTACATTTTTTTTAACTATTTTGTAAGATTGGAAAAAGTTCTGTCAAGCTCTATGCTTTTTTGTTATACCGTTCAAAAAGGGTACGGGTGGGGGAAAGGTAAAAATATCCCGCAGAAGAAAAAGGCAAGTTAGCTGTATCTTGCAGAGAGTAAAAAGAGATATTGGCACTCCTGTCAATAAAAAAACGGGCTTACTATTTTCCCCATGGCGAAAAAATCATTTTGCGAAACTGACAGAAATTATTCTGCGGCAGTCAGGAACACACAGAATAAAACCGCTGGGGGAAAATACCATATCATACCCACAGGCTGGCTGCATATAGAAATATCCGCCGCACGTCACGGGAAATGGATATATAAAAGCATTGGCTATTGATAAAAAAACACAAACGCAAAGAAAGCCTGAATAATCAGGCTTTCTTTTTTGATCTTCTTTTCTGATACCACATCGTCTGGCTTTTCATTTTCTTATTTTACCTCTGTCACCGTATGGATTCCCTCCACTGCTGTAGGTACATAGGTAAATGATACACTGTCGCCTATATTCTTTTTCAGAATTTCCATATTGTCCTTGACCGCTATTTCAAAAAGTCCATCTACTCCCTCAAGCGCAATATAATAATAGGTATTTCCATCTGTGACAATGTTTTTAATATCCTTTATCACACCCTGAACCCGTTCCGCTTTGGAGGTGTCAACGGTTTCAATGCCGCTGCTGTTCATCAGCTTCTTGTATTCCTTCTCACATTCGCCAATGGAATCGCCCGTCGCTACAATCTGGTATTTCTGAATGTTAACCATAGCATATTTTTTTACCAGTCCCGCACCGTCCTTCAGCGCCATAAAGTAAGTCGGTTCTCCGCCCACATTCAATAGCAGCGGGAACGTTGCCTTATACTGCAGATTCTGTACCTTTCCCTCTGCGGAGGACATGGCGGAGGTTTCCTTTGCGCCTGCTATGGCATAATATTTTGTTTCCTTCGTCCTTTGGTTCATGAGAACAAATCCTACATTGGACTGATCTCCGCCTACGCTTGTCACACCGGTGTAAACCCAGACGTCATCATTCAAGGCAATATAGTTATATCCTTCCGTTGTCTGCAAGCAGCCTCTCTGTCCAAAAATACTGTTGATGTAGCCGTTGATGAGCTTACCATAATAGTCATACTGCTGAATCAAAAGTTCCGCCTCATAAACCTTGTCAATCCATTGAGGAACATCCTCCACATCATAATAGGTATGTTCTCCGCTGACCGCGTTCACAGCCACGATACCCTTGATATCGGTACCGCCAAACAGTCCGATGGTGTGCTTTTGAACGGGACAAATCCAATAAGGAATGCCGCTGTCATCAATCTCAAAAAAAACACTCCCGATCATGGCTGTAGGATAGCGGAACCGCACATAGCGCATTAAGTCCCTGTTAAAATATTCGGAAGGAGATATCTTCATTCCCTCCTCCAACTTCACAAGCTCTACATCCTGAGTTGTCATATCTATTTTTATATAGGCAGGTATGCCGTTTTTCTGATTGGTAAGCCATTTGATTTCATCGCCGTATACCAAAGGCGTCACCCTCACCGGCCTGTTCTGGTAATTAATCTGGCTGTAATAATCACTGACCTCAAACTGGGAAACCATATCTACCATATTTCCCATTTCCCTCTCCGCCAGCTGTGCCGCCGAATCCTTATCCAATATAGGTATCTGTGTATAATCAACCTCTTTGATATCTTCCTTAAAGTCACTTTGCTTGATTGTCAAAAGCTCTCTGTAAGCCGACGCTCTCAAAATAGGGGAGGATAAAAGCTCTCCGCCCAGATAAAAGAGTAAAAATGCTGCAAGAATAACAACCAATACCTTAAACCTCTGTAAAAATTCCTTCAGACTGAAATGTCCCTGGGTCATCACAAAACCCTTTATGATTGACCACATATTGATAACAATCGCCAGAAGAACCGCCGTCACTGCAAAATTCCAGAATTCCTTGGACTGTATATTGATTGGCGGCAGCATGGTATAAAACATGATGAACCAGACAATAATAGTCAACAAAATTGGTATAAATTTCTTTTTCATAAAATGCCCCCGTTATACTGTTTTAGTTTTCGTACGCAGATACATTGTGCAACATAATTTTAAATACGTAAAAAAATAATAATCTCTTCATTTGAAACATATATTGGAAAAAAGATTCGCCTTTTCTCTGAATTTTATCAAAGATGGGCGGTCAGGTATTTTTTTCCTTCCACTCAATATCTATTTTGTCTGGATGAAGTCATTTTTATGTACACAAATTATTTTGCACCGAAAATTTCATCCATTTGCTTAGGGAATACAGTATTATACCAAAGAAAAAGGTGCTTAAGAAGTACAACTATTCAGGCTGGCTTGTGTAAGTGCATAAATGTACATTTGCGCATTAAATGTACCGAGAAACCACAGGGTTTGAGGTTCTCCTCCGAAAACTTATCGTTATTATCCACGATACCACTATATAGACTGTTCTTGGGACTCCCCCTAATTGAATTGAAAACAGTTGAAACTTGTTTCACTTTTATCCGTATAATGAAATAGAATACAAGTATACGGTATGCCAGTACTTTCATAAGCAATACATAAATATCCTCTTTACATCTGAAAAGAGATTCATTATACTGATAGTAATTCAAAGTTGCCTGTAGGTAAACCCCGTATAGATTAGGAAGTGATAAAAATGAAAATAGAAAAAATCAGCGATACCCAAATTAAATTTATATTGAGTAAAGAAGATTTGATAGATAGAGATATAAAGCTGGATGAGCTCTCCTCCCCCTCCGACAAAACACAGGATTTGTTCCGAGATATTATGGAGCAGGCCATGGAGGAATGCGATTTTATAGCGGATGACGCCCCTTTGATGGTAGAGGCCGTGCCTGTTGCCCTTGACGGTATTATGATTATCGTGACAAAGCTTGAGGGAAACAGCAGCACCGACAACAAATTCACTCTGCTCTCCCAGAGCAAGGACGCCCGCCGTTACAAAAGGAAACCTGTATCCTCCCTTGACACGGACAATGCAGAGGACAGCGAAATACTGGTATATTCCTTTGCGGCGCTGGATGATGCAATTGAGGCGGCTCTTCGTTTAAAGGATATTTATTTCGGTACAAATGAGCTCTATAAAATGGACGGCAGATTTTTCCTTATGCTGCAAAACGATATGGCGAAGGAAACAGTTGATGTAGAGGATTTATCTTTGATACTCAATGAATACGGCCAAAAACATATATCCTCCCTTCTCTCCAAATATTATTTGGTAGAGCACGGGGAATTGATTGTTAAAAATCCTGCCGTAAAAATATTAGCAAAAAACTTTTCCTGATTTCTGTTTGCAGCCTATCCCCTGTCTGTATCTCTTTGGTTTTACAATATAGAGGGAAAGGTCATACGAATCGGAATATTCAGCATGTTCTCCCTTCAAAACAATATCTGCTTTGAAGGGAGATTTTTTGTGTGTCAGTTCAAGTGCGTTCCGGGACGCTCCTGTCTATTTAGCCCTTCCCGGCTTTTGTATTCTCTGTATTTCCATCCTTTTGCTGCTCAAGTTCACGCCGTTTTCTGAGCTGTCTCAGCATATTCTCCTTTTGTGTTGAGAACGAAGTGCGGCCCATACTCGGATAGATAACAGAAAAGTCTTTTCTTGAAAAGCACATATAGATTGGGCCATAACGCTATCTGTTTTCATTCCCTAATATCTTTTTCCCGTTTTTTCCGCAAAAAAGACAGGCAGATTCTTATATAAATCTGCCTGTCTTATCTTTCTTACAAACGATTCTCAAAGCACCTTATTCAAAAACTCAATGGTTCTCGGGTTTTCAGGGGCCGAAAATACCTTTTCAGGTGACCCTTCCTCCACAATAACGCCGCCGTCCATAAAAATAACTCTGTCGGCCACCTCACGGGCAAAGCCCATCTCGTGAGTTACAACAACCATTGTCATTCCCTCATTCGCCAGCTTCCTCATTACGTTCAAGACCTCTCCTACCATCTCAGGGTCAAGGGCAGAGGTAGGTTCGTCAAACAACATAATATCCGGTTCCATAGCCAGAGCTCTTGCTATTGCAACCCTCTGCTGCTGTCCGCCGGAAAGGTTAGCGGGGTACTCGTCTATCTTATCAATCAGGCCAACGCTCTCCAAAAGCTCACAGGCTTTCTTCTTTGCGTTTTCCTTATCCATTTTCTTTCTGTCAACAGGCGCCAGCATAATATTTTCCAGCACCGAAAGATGTGGGAACAGGTTGAACTGCTGAAACACCATACCGATATTTTCACGGATCTTGTTGATATTGGCTTTTTTATCTGTTAATTCGAAGCCATCTACAATAACCTTGCCGCCGGTAGGCTGTTCCAGTGCGTTCAGACACCTTAAAAATGTACTTTTACCGGATCCGGAGGGACCAATCAGACAAACAACTTCACCCTCCCTTACCTCAAGGTCTATACCGCGCAGAACCTGCAAGGAGCCAAAGCTTTTCTGCAAATTATTTACCATTACCTTTGCCATAAGCCATTCTCCTTTCCACTACCTTTGAAATCTTGGTTAAAGCAAATATAACAACAAAATAAATAACCGCGATTGTGCCGTAAACCTCGAAGGATCTGAAGTTTCTGGATACAATCAGCTTTCCGGCCTGCATAAGCTCCGCCATACCAATTGCAGAAAGAATTGAGGTATCCTTCAAAGTGATAATAAACTGGTTCACCACAGAAGGAATTACAATTCTGATTGCCTGGGGCAGAACAACCTTGGCCATAGCCGTATGGTACGGTAATCCCAGAGAGCGGGCGGCTTCCATCTGCCCTACATTGATTGCTGAGATACCGCTTCTGAAAATCTCAGAAAGGTATGCACCCGCATTCAGACTTAAAACTATGATACTTGCCGTATACGCACTCATCCTGAAATCAAGCGCCTGCGTCAAACCAAAGTATACAAAGAAAGCCTGAATCATCAAAGGCGTACCTCTGATGGCGTCCACATAAATATCCGAAATGATATTCAGTATTTTCAATTTTGAAATTTTCAAAAAGCAAGAAACCATACCCAAAACAATGGCGATGATAAGAGCCATCAATGTCATTTTGAGCGTAACGCCAAGGGCCGTCAGCAGTTTAGGATATATTTCTTGTAGCAGTTCAAAATAACTCATAATTCATTACTCCTGAATGTATTTGTCTAAGATTTCCTGGTATTTACCATTTTCTTTGATGTTGGCAAGTCCGTCGTTGAATTTCTGAAGCAGCTCTTCGTTAATGCCTTTGTTTACCGCAAAGCCGTAAGAGGAGCCCTGCTCTTTTTCTGTAACAATCTTGAGGCCGTTATTCTGAGAAATGCCATAGCCGAGAACAGGATAATCCTCGAAGCAGGCTACTGTATTGCCAAGCTTAACATCCTCATACATACTGGAGGACTCATCAAAATATACTGTCTCAAAGCCATACTCTTGCTGAATGGATTCCGCAAAGGTAGCACCCTCTGTACCTGTCTTTATGGCAACCTTTTTGCCTTTTAAATCCTCATAGCTTTTGATTGTGTCGTCGTCCGCTGCAATACCCATAACAACGCCTGAATCAAAATAAGGCTCAGAGAAGTCAAATTTTTCTTTTCTCTCGTCTGTAATGCTCATTCCTGCAATAACGCCGTCAACCTGCTTTGCCTCAAGAGCCTGCACAGCCGCATTAAAACCAAGCACCTTTACTTCATATTTAATGCCCTGATCCTCAGCGATTGCTTTTAAAATATCCATATCAATGCCGACAAATTCACCGCTGGCATCCTCAAACTCAAATGGCGGGAAGGTTGTATCTGTTGCAACTAAATATGTAACATCTTCTCCCGATGCTTCCTTATTGTCAACGTCCTCCTTCTGCTCCTCCTGCTTATCAGGCGCCGGAGCCTCTTCTTTTTTCGAGCACGCTGTAAATCCGAGAACCATGCTTACTGCTGCAACTGCTGCAATCACTGTTTTAAATTTTTTCATCGTTATCCCTCTCCTTTATTTTTTTATTTCTGTAACAATAGTGCGGATATAGCCAATACCGACCGTAAGACCCCCAAACCTGCCTTCCTGCCCACCGTATCTGCAAAGGCCAGACACTACCCACATGCGTCGCGAATAATTATACCACAAAAAACCTGAAAATACAAATTTCATTTCATTGTTCCCCATAATATGTCTTTTGCACAAAGACATACAAAATGACAAAACAAATTCATATTTGCAGCGTCATATGTAAAGGCTGCCGGTTCCAATTGGGATGTCATAGAAAGACTTTGCTCAGAAATACACGGATAAATGAAACCTGCTCTCCGGCTTCGTATTTTATCTCCGTTTCAGTCTGAGACAAAAGTAAGGGAAAAATAAAAGTGAATTTATACCATCTATTTATTATATTGTTTCTTTATCTACATAACAAGACCAATTTGAAAATTTGTCATGAAATTGGCAATTTTTAGATGGTTTTAATCCAAAAAAACATTTTTTTGTTTTATTTATGCAGCCATTCTGTATAAATGTTCTCCCCGTGCACCATTTGCCCATTCATTTTCTCCTTTGACTCTTATTCATTATTCACAAATAGCGGTAATTTATCCCCTTTTTGGACTGACAAAATAATTGCGTCCGATTCCGGCAAGTGTTAATCCGTAATCCGTATACTGTCCGCATTTTCCTTTGTCACTATACTGTAGGGAAGTCTTACATATTTGCCGTTTATGAGATTAACGCTGTCCTCCGGATTTTCTCCCACAGAAAGGCTGTATGCCAAATCCACCATTGCTTTCGCCTGGCCATAGGCATCACTTAATACGGTGCCGAAAAGATATCCCTCCTTAATTGATTCCAAAGCAGGCTGTGTACAATCTACACCGACAATAACAGGCATGTCCTGCGTTTCCCTCGCCAGGTAAGCGTCAATAGCCCCCAAAGCCATATCGTCATTATTGCACATCACAAGCTCTATGCTGTCTTTATAGGTATCAATCCACTGCGCCATTTTTGTGCTGCCCTGTGCTCTTTGCCAGTTGGCCGTATCGTTTGCCAGCTTCTCCACCTTTATGCCCGAGGCAGTAATGGATTTAATGGAAAACTCCGTGCGAATCAAGGCGTCCTGATGTCCCTGCTCCCCCTCAAGCATCACATACTGTATCTTTCCGTCCCCGTTTTTGTCCACGCGCAGAGGATCCCTGTTGTACTCCTCTACAATTATCTGCCCCTGCATAATTCCCGATTCGCTGGCAACAGCGCCGACATAATATACCTTGTCCCACCGTTCCAAATCCTCATTGACCGGTTCCCTGTTAAAAAATATAATGGGAATATCCGCATTTTTGGCCTTGTCTATTACTGTTGAGGCCGCTGTCCTGTCTACCAGATTGATACACAAAACATCATACCCCTGCTCAATAAACTTGTCTATTTCATCATTCTGCACAGACTGATTTCCCTTTCCGTCTGTCACATTGACCGTTATCTTTACCTGCTTGTCCTGTTCCTTCTGTTTTGCCAGCTTCTCAAAATTGTTATAAATAGAGGTAATAAACGTATCATCCTGTTTATACAGCAATACGCCTACCCTAAGCTGCGGTACGGCAGAGGGCGTTTCTTCCTTCGCGCAGCCCGTAAAAGCGGCACCTAAAAATAAAACGGCAAAACAAAAAATCACATTTCTTTTTCCTGTTCTCCTCATCTGCCCCACCCTTTCTATATACCTTTATCTGACAAACGGAAACAGCAGCCTCTGACAGCGGGTATCATACATATTGGCGCTGTTTATTATCATATATTCTATCTCCGCGTTTTGAAAGCTGCCTTTCTTTTCAATGCCGTCCACAGCAGCCTCCACACCCAGATAGCCGATGTTGAAATCATTTTGTGCAACAATGGTGTGGATTATCTTTTTTTCCAGAAAGGATGCTATCTTCCCCGACGCTCCAATGCCATACAGCGCAATATCCTCCTGTCCGCCCGCCTGAATAGCCTGTGCCGTAATTTCAAGCATGGAGGAATCCAGACATACCAATACATCGGCAGAGCCATCCTTCAGTATACTGGAAACATAGCCGGCGGCAAGCTGGGTGTTGTCGGAGAGCTTATATAAGATAACCTCCGCTCCCGCCGCCTTGAGGGTATCGTAAACACCGCTGCACCTGTCACTGATATTACCGCAGTTTTCACTGTTTTCCAAAACGGCAATCTTTCTTTTATAGATACCGCCCTGTATGATTACCTTCGCCAGACTTTTTCCCATTTCAGAGTTATTTGCACTGATATATGCCTTTATACTGTCAGAATTTACCGGAGATTCTATGGCAACCACAGGTATTTTTTCCCCTGCCTCCTCCACAGCCTCCTTAAGCCCCTCACTGTTGGCCGCGGATATCAATATAGCGTCTGCGCCATTATTCATCTCCCTCTGAATCAGTTCCATCTGCTCCTGTAAATCGTTCTCCTCCGTCAAGGTAATGTAGCTGACATCCACACGGAAATCACTGGCCGCCTGGTCAATTCCCTGCTTCATGGCCGCCAGGGAATCACTGGTTTTCCCCCGTCCTATCACTGATATCTCATAAAATTCCCTCTCCTTGGCCCCTCCCTCAATACCGTAGGAAAAAAGGAGCGCCAAGCCGGAAAAAACAGAAATAACGATCAGGATAACGAAAAATTTTTTCATTCTCATTGGTGCCCCTCCTCCCGAAAAACGATTCATATGATTGCTGCGCAAAAAATACCCAAAACGGACAGCGTTTTCGAAACGCTTGTTGTTCGGCTTAAAGCCCCTACTCCCGCCGCCCCCTTACGAAGCGGGTGATTTGTCAGAATCCGTTAAATCATTGATATCCACCCGGGGTAAATGAATACGCACCGTTGTACCCTCATCAGGCTCGCTGAAAATAGTCAGTCCATATTCCTCTCCAAAATAAATCTGTATCCTTTCATTTACATTTTTAAGTCCGATACCGCTTCCTCTTCCCCTCGTTCGGCTCTCGTGAGTCATAAGCCTGTTCACGACCTCCTGGGGCATGCCAAGGCCGTTATCGATTACATCAATATAGAGATCGCCGTTTTCCAGATAGGAGTTGATTTCAATTTCGCCGTCCCCATCCTTAAACTCCATACCATGGTATATGGCATTTTCAAGTATAGGCTGAACCACCAGCTTGATGGTTGCAAGAGGAAGCGTCTCCTCCTGTGCGTTAATTTTGAACGTAAATTTATTCTTAAAACGCATATGCTGTATTGTCATATAATTTTTTGCATGCTTCAGCTCATCCTCCACTGTTATAATATTTCTGCCCTTGCTCAACGAAATGCGGAAGAAATTGGCAAAGGAGGTGACCATTAAGATTGCCTCCTGGTACCGCTCGTTTTCGATCATCCACACAATAGAGTCCAGGGTATTATAAAGAAAATGAGGATTAATTTGGGCCTGCAAAGCGTCCAGTTCATTCTTTCGCTTTGCCTCCTGCTGCAAAACAATATCATCCATCAATTTATGCATCTGCGCAACCATGTCCTTGATGGCCTCGCCCAAATGCCGTATTTCATAGGAACCGCCGACAGCTATCGTGACGTTTTCCTTTCCGCCCTCCAGCTCTCTGACGGAGTTTTCCAGTGCCAATATTGGATTTGCTATTTTAGAGGAAACAAAATAGATAATAAATGTCATAAGCAAAATCGTAAACAGCAGTATAAAAATCATAAATATCCTGATCTGAAAATAGCTTGCGGATACATCCCTGAGAGGGGTAACGCCAATAAGCTTCCATCCCGTATAGCCCACCGTTTTTACCGTTATGAGGCGTTTTTCACCGTTAAACTCCTCTTTGTGGTTGCCATCCTCATAGCCTGCCGCCATGATATTATTTTCCTGTACCAGATTGGAATAAATAAGCTGCTGGCGCGGATGGTATATTATTTCCCCCTCGCCGTCAATTAAATACAGATAGCCGGAATTGCCCAGATTGACATTTTTGCAAATCTGCTCAATACCGCTGAAATTCATATCGACCAATAAAACACCGCTCTCAATATTTCCGCCCCTTGTCAGCTCTACAGCCCTGCTCAGGGACACTACCCAGCGGTATTTGTAATCCGCATCATCAAAAAGATTTTGCACATGGGGTGTTGAAAAATGAAGGTTTTCTATCTGCTTTGTTGCTTTTTTAAACCACTCCTCGTTTTCAGGACTAACCGTCCTTTTGATGGTATCAATAGGCGTAGCCGCAACCAGCGAACCCTCCTCCGAAAAAACGGCAATGCTTATGAGCGACTCCCTGTTTGTCTCATAGAGCAGATTCATCTCGTCATCAAAGCTTTCCGAGGACAAATCTGTATTTTTGATTACCCTGTAATACATAGAATCGGAAACCTTCATCATACTGCGCAGGTAGACGTCCACATTCAGATTAACCTGATCCAGTATCCTTTTGTTATACTCGGATACAGAGGCTTCATTGGAGGTGGTAAACCGCACAAGCAGGGACATGCCTATGAAGACCATGCCTATTACCGCTATGGCGGTAAAGGAAATGGCAATCATATACTGGATGCTCTTTTTCTTGTAGTAGCTTGTCAGCTTCTGAAAATATTTTTTCACAGGATTTCCCATACTATCCCTCAATTTCCCCTGTACTTGGACGGTGGTACACCAAAATGCTTTTTAAAGACATAGCTGAAATAATTCGGCTCGGTATAACCAACCTTCTGGCTGATAACGTACGTTTTATCATCAGTTGTATTTAAAAGCTTCACCGCCTCCTCCATTCTCACATTGGTCAGATAGGTGACAAAGCTCACCCCTGTCTCTCTTTTAAATATGGTCGAAAAATAGGCAGGGCTTACGTGAAGAAAGCTGCACAGCATTTCCACAGACACCTCACTGTTGCTGTAGTTTTCATTGACAAATTCCTTTGCCTTTTCCGCCAGCATTTTTGCGGAGTCCATCCTTTCCCTTTTGATAAGAGAACTGATTTTTACACAGACATCGTAAAACCAATTACGCAGATCGCTTAAGGATTCATAATCCGCCAACTGGGAATACCCCTTGAAATCCCTCCCGAAAATCTCCTCCGCGTCAAGCTTGTATGCTCTCACAAGCTTTAAAAGCTCAGATAAAATTTCAGTCAGATAAATCTGATACTGGTTAAAGGGAAGTCTAGCTTCCTTAAATCTGCCTATCAGCTTATCGATAACTCTTCTGATGTCATCCGGTGTTTCAAGTTTTATGGCGTTGAGCAGATCCCTCTCGTCCTGCTCGTCAAACTGCAATTCGTTTGTCAGCTCGTCCGGCTCCATATCATCAATATAAATAGCCTTGTCACCCATTAATACGCGGTAATCCACCGCACTTCTGGCGCCCTGATAGGAATACTTCAAATGCGTTATTTTATCACAGGGGGAGCCAATGCCTGCGGAAACGGGAAGCCCCAGAAAACGGTTGGCTATCTTACAGATGCGGTTCATGGCATCCACCGTCTTAATGACATCCTCCTTCGTCTCCATCATGACAATCAGTACAACCTCATCATTGTAAATAAAGCTTCTATAGCGAAAACCGTCGTTCATATTTTCATCTACAATTCCCTTGAGAGAAAGGGGTATCAGTTCCGATTTGCTTTTGAACAGATTTTCCTCCTCCCCTTCTTCCTCCTCAATATCCGTATGGACTGCTACCGCCGTCCACCAGGAAGCAGACAAATCCACGGCATACTGAATTTCCAGCTCCTGTATTCTGCGAAAGGAGATCTTGCCATCCACAATACGTGTCAAAAACTGCTCCCGCATTACCGGCAGGCTCTCCTCATAGTATTTGCTTAATTTCTCGACATTTCTTTTTTCATTGATTTCATTGTCCAGCTGCTTTTTTATTTTCATGAGTAAAAGCACCAGATCCGCCGCGTTAATCGGCTTTAAAATATACTCAAAGGCATTAATCTTGATCGCTCTTTGGGCATACTCAAAATCGTCAAAGCCCGAAAAAAGCACAAGCTTCGTATTGGGCATGCGCTCGGACAAAATTCTGCCAAGCTCAAGACCGCTCATAAAGGGCATTTTTATATCCGTCATCACAACATCCGGCTTTATCCTTTCCGCCAGCTCCAAAGCCTCCTGTCCGTTTTCCGCAGCGCCTGACAATACAAAGCCTGTCTCTTCCCAGTTAATTTTATTGATGATGCCGTTTCTGATTTCCTCCTCATCATCTGCCAATATCACTTTATAGTATGCCATGGGAAATCCCTCCCTGAATTTTATCAATAATGCATCATAAATCGGCGCGGAGAACCTCGCAAAACCTTGTTTTACTCGGTCGCGTTGCTCCACAAGCCATTCAATAGAGCGTTTCCAATCCGCAAGCGGTTTGTTCTCGCTCTATTTCCTGCCTTTCTCCGCTTTTTTCACGAATATTATATCATATTTTTTTATTAAAAATCCTAATTACTTTCCGTTTTCACGTATAATGCATAGCAGTATACACAAAATGGATTTTTCAATATAATTTCTGTTTTCTTTAGAGATATTATACCATAAGGGCAAAGCATAACTCGAAAAAACTTCGTTTTTTCTCATTTGCGCAGCGCGCGGTGAAACAAAAAGGCGTTTTGCCGCAAACTCCGTTTGCCAACCGCCCTTTTCAGCTATGCCTTTTTACGGATAGGATACCATAAATTAACGCCGAGAGCTCTGCAAAACTTGTTTTGCCCGGCCGTTTTACTTCTCAAATCCCGCAACAAAGCTTACTGCATAAAAGGGTTGTACTCCCTTGACATCCATGTTTTGGTATGCTATCTTTCATGGTATATGAGAGGTTCCTGCAAACTTAACCGCACCAAAAATACAAAACAGAAGGGAGGACGCATCTTTTTCCGCCTTTATCATGGCAATTGATTTTATCGGATAATTGTCAGTATTTTACCCTTTGAAAGGGAAGGGTTTATTTTTGACTGTATCTGCTATGAAAAACAATTCTCATCAATCCATACATCTGGAAGCTTTCTTCTCAGATGTAAACGGACAGATAGAGGTGGTTTTTGTGTGGTAGAAAATCGGATTATCAAGGATTAAATCGGGCAAAAGGCACGCATCGAAAAAGGAGTGATTTTTTTTGCAGGAATTAACGTCCAGACTTATGGCAGATGAAAAAGTAAAAAAAGCAATACAACTGATGGAGGAAAACGCAAAACAAACAGTGGAGGAGCAGATGGTTCTTTGCGCAATTGCATCCCCTTCTCATCACGAGGAGGCCCGTTCCATGCGATATTTGGAAATGCTGGAGGAAATCGGCTTTGATGAAACATGGACAGATGACATGCACAATGTATTTGCCAGAATGAAGGGAGTCGGGCAGGGACCTGCCCTGATGCTTGCCGCTCATCTGGATACCGTGTTTAGCTCTGACGTAGACTGTACTCCGAGAATTGAAAACGGCATAATCTACGCGCCGGGAATCGGCGACGACGCAAGGGGCTTGGCGGAGCTTTTAACAATTGCCAGAACAATGAAAACCTGTGGTATCCTTCCCGTAGGAGACATACTGTTCTGCGGCAATGTATGCGAAGAGTCCCGCGGCAACATGGAGGGTACCAAATATATTTTTAAAACGCGCGGTGATATTGACGCTTTTATCACAGTAGACGGCCTGGCGGTAAATAATCTTGATTATAACGCCCACGGCAATTATATCTGCCGCATAACCTATCATGGATTCGGAGGCCATACATGCAGCGGCTATGGGACACCCAATCCCATTTATGCCATGGGGCGGGCAATCAGCAGGCTTCAAAAAATAAAAGTGGATCCAGACACCTATACAATTTTCAATCTCAGCATGGCACAGAGCGGCTTCACCTACAATGCGATTCCGACAGAGGGTTCCCTGACCGTAGATATGCGCTCCTCCTATCAGAATTTGCTGGAGGAATTAAAGAGCAATATTATCAACATATGTGAGGAAGCAGGGAATGAGGAAAACGCATTTTGCAGTCATCCGGATCCAAAACGGCAGCTGTCAGTCACAGTGGATATATTAAACCACAGTCCTGCAGGCAGACAGCTGGAAAGCGACCCGATTGTACAGGCCGGTATAGCGGCATACAAAGCTTTTGGCATTGAACCCAAGATTTCCGTGGCCTCCTGTACCGACGCCAATATTCCTATCAGTCTTGGCATTCCCGCATTGGCCCTTGGCCGTGCCGGCACTACCTCGTTTCATCACAGCTTAAAGGAGCAGTACGACCCTTCGGAGGGACATTTGGGCCCTCAGCGCACTCTGCTGTTGGCACTGATGCTTATTGGCATGGAAGGCGTATGCAAGCCTGTTCTTCAAAAACTCTGCAGATAGCGCCTTGGCATTGTAAGTGAATAAGGAACCATTGTAAAAGAGGCTGCCGAAATTACATCATTTCGGCAGCCTTTTCTTTCTGCTATTCTGTTTATCATTTTTTTAAATTCTTCGTCTGACTCTTCCAAAATGAAAGGCGCCCTACTGTCTGTGCTCTTGTCTGTCAGCATAAAAGCTGCTATAAAAAAGTCTTTCTCAGGCAACCTGACTTAAGAATATAAAATGCACTCTATCGCCGGATTTCTAGGGAAAACGCGGACAGGATATGCCTTAAGCTCACAAAAAAAATTACCTAAACGAAAGAAAGAAAGCTTGATTAATCAAGCTTTCTTTCCTATTTTCTTATGTTCCCGGTCATAGTCAAAATTTTCTTTTTTCATCACTGTTCTCTTCTGTTTTATGGAAATCCATAGAAAGAAAAGAGTTCATTTTTATCTTGTCCTTAGCGCCACTATAAAAGCCAGCACCAAAATCACAATAATGACACCTATAAAAATATCCAATGACCTTTTAGAAATCGCTATATTGTCATAATAATTTTGTCTGACGCCCAATTGCTTTGGAAACTTTTTTTCATCCTCGTTCTTATCAGCTTCTGACGACTCTGACATAACATTCTTTTCTTCCATAGAAGCACCTACCTTCATCTGAGCTCAAAAGCTTTATCTTTCATTAGCCGCGCCCGACATGCACCGTAAGAAAAAATTCTTCGGGCAGATCCTCTCCGCATTATTCCTGATAATTCCTGTCTGCTTTTGCACCAACATTATATCTCAAACCTTATTTTTTCGCAATGTATTTTCTAACGTCGATAGAAACAGCCAGAATAATGATAAGACCCTTGATAATATACTGAAGATATGCGTTGACGCCGATAAAGTTCAAACCATAGTTAATAAACTGAAGAATGATAGCGCCAATCAAAACGCCCGGTATTGTTCCAACACCGCCTGAGAAGGACACGCCGCCGATTACACAGGCCGATATGGCGTCAAGCTCATAGTTGATACCCGTATTGCTGGTCGCGGAGCCGATACGTCCCGCCTCCAGGAAACCGGCAAAGCCGTAGAGGACACCGGAGATAATAAAGATAATCATAATATTTTTTACAATGTTTACGCCTGAAACGGCTGCCGCCTCAGGATTGCCGCCGATAGCGAACATATTTTTTCCAAGGGTGGTCTTATTCCAGATAATCCACATAATGACAGCCACAATAACAAGATAGCATACAAGGTATGGAATCTCAACACTGTCCGTAATATGGAAAGCGCCCGTTACAAAATCAATGTAACGTTCATCCAGATTGGCGATAGGCTGCGCGCCGAGCGGGGGCCTGTCAATATAGATACAGGAGCTGCCATAGGCGATAAGCTGTGTGCCAAGCGTAATAATAAAGGCATGGAGATGAAGCTTTGCAACACCAAATCCGTTTATGGCGCCAAATACAGCGCCAACCGTAATCGCAATCAAAACAGGCACAATCAGAGGAAGGGCCGGCAGATTGGCGTACATTCTGGAAGCATAGGTCACAGACTGCAAGAGAGATGCCGAAATAATAGCCGTCAAGCCAAGAATACGTCCGGCGGAAAGGTCTGTACCCTGTAATACAATAAGGCCCGCTACACCAAGGGCCAAAATTCCCCTTGTGGATGCCTGTGTCAGTATTTTCGTAAAGTTATTGATGGACAGAAAGGACGGATCCTTTATAATGACAACGATTATCATTAAAAATAATACAATATATAAAGAATAGTTCAGCAGTATCTCGCCTATTTTCTTATTGTTCTCTTTCATAGTCTACACTCCTTTTTATACATATTTCGCGGCCAGACGCATGATTTCTTCCTGGTTCAGCTTATCTGTATCCTCGATTCCTGCGATATGTCCGTTTGACATAACCAATATCCTGTCGCAGATACCCAGAAGCTCAGGCATTTCCGAGGAAACCATAATGACGCCCTTTCCCTTATTGGCCAAATCGATAATCAGCTGGTATATCTCATACTTTGCGCCAACGTCAATACCTCTTGTGGGCTCGTCCATAAGAAGTATCTCAGGATTGGTCAAAAGCCATCTGCCAATGATAACCTTTTGCTGGTTACCGCCTGAAAGAGACTTAATCTGCGTTTTTTGGCTGGGAGTTTTGACCTTCATGGATTCAATGACCCATTCCGTATCCTTCGCCATTTTTTTATTATCCAGAAGAACATGCTTTTTATAATTTCCAATGTTGGCAATTACCGCATTATGGGTAATGCTCAAACCACCGAAAATGCCGGTCGCCCTTCTCTCCTCCGTCAATAGGGCAAATCCGTTTTTTATGGCCTTTCTGGAGTCTTTATTGTCAACAGCCTTTCCATGGAGTACAACCTCGCCTGAAGAGTGGTGGGCAATACCGAATATCGTTTCCAGCAGTTCTGTTCGGCGGGAGCCGACAAGCCCTGCTACACCCAGAATCTCACCCTTTCTCAGTTCAAAGGAGGCGTCAATGACGGAAGGCTGATATGTTCCCGTTAAATTTTTTACCGATAATATGACTTCACCCGGTTTATTTGTTTTCGGTGGGAAACGGACAGTCAAGTCCCTTCCTACCATTAGCTGTATAATTTTATCTGTCGTCAGGTTTTCCGCAAAATCCGTGGCAACCCATTTGCCGTCACGCATGATGGTTACCTCGTCGGAAATTTTTAATATCTCTTCCATTTTGTGAGAAATATAAATGATTCCGCAGCCCTTGTCGCGGAGCTTATTGATAATTTTGAACAGATGCGCTACCTCTTCCTCTGTCAGGGAGGACGTAGGCTCATCCAGAACGAGTATCTTCGCGTTATAGGAAACCGCTTTGGCGATTTCCACCATCTGCCTTTGGGAGACAGATAATGTGCCTATCTTTGCCTTTGGATCAACATCGATTTCCAGTTCCTTAAAAACCTTTTGCGTCTCCTCATACATTTTCTTCTGATCCACAAAGGCGCCCTTTTTAGGAAATCTGCCAAGCCATATGTTGTCCATAATATCACGCTTCAGAACCTGGTTTAACTCCTGGTGCACCATAGCCACACCATTTTCGAGAGCCTGCTTCGGATTAATGAAGCGAACCTTCTCTCCCTCAATAAAAATCTCGCCGCCGTCCTCAATATAAACGCCAAAAAGACATTTCATCAAAGTGGATTTGCCCGCTCCGTTCTCGCCCATAAGCGCATGAACAGTACCCGGCCTCAGCTTCAGCTGCGCCTTATCAAGAGCCTTAACCCCAGGGAATTCCTTAGTAATATCCTTCATTTCCAGCAGATACGTATTGTCAGACATTCCTCTTCACCACTTTTCCTTCTATTTAATAATAAACAGCACAATGATGAACCTCATCACTGTGCTGTTCAACAACACTACTTAAATTTCTAGTATAATAATTTTTTTAGAAATTATACTGCATTATTGATTGTATGGCTGATAAGGAATACGAACTGCGATTCCGGTATCGTCATAAGAGTAATCTGTTCCGTCAAGGAAATCGCTTCCGGCTGCTGCATTCATTGCAAGAGCAAAGATAGCGTCAGCCATTCCTTTTGCATCCTGTAAAACGGTTCCTGCCATATAGCCCTTAGAAATCAGGTCTTTTGCTGCGTCAGTAGCGTCTACGCCAAGAACAGGTACTGTAGGTGTATCTTCGCCTTTGTTTTTGCCGATAGCCTGTAAAGCGGAGATTGCGCCCTGAGCCATGCCGTCATTATTGGCAAGTACAAATTCAATATTGTCGCCGTCTTTGGAAAGCCAAGCTTCCATAGCGTTCTGTGCAAGTCCTGTATCCCAGTTGCAAACCTGAAGTCCCTTTTCCTCAACCTTAATACCGGCGTCTGTAATGGTGGAGATAGCAAACTCTGTTCTTGCTACAGCCTCTGGGTTGTCAGGCTCGCCCTTGAGCATTACATACTGCATAACGCCGTCGCCGTTGGTGTCATATTTTCCGGAGTTCCAAAGCTCTACAGCCATTTCACCCTGAATAATACCTGCGTCTTTCGCATTTGTTCCAACGAAACGTGCTTTGTCATAAGACTGAATAACCTCTGTTGCAGGCTCTCTGTTAAAGAAGATAACAGGAATGTCAGCTTTCTTTACTTTGTCTACAACGTTTTGTGCCGCTCCGGCGTCTACAAGGTTAACCAGAAGTACATCCACACCTTTTTCAATTAAAAGGTCTACCTGGTCGTTCTGTGTTCCCTGGTCGCCCTTGCCGTCATTTAAAAGAAGCTCTGCTTTTCCCTCTGCGTCAGCCTCAAGGTTCTGGCGTACAGTGGAGATATATGTATCATCATATTTGTAAATACATACACCGATTAAAGGTTTTTCACCTTCGGCCTCTCCCTCGCCTTCTTTCTGTTCTCCCTCAGCAGGTGCAGGTGCAGGTGCTTCCTCCTTTTTGGTACATCCGGCAAATACGCCTGTAACCATCATTGCGGCCATAGCGAGTGCAAGAATCTTTTTCTTCATAAATTTAACCCTCCCTAGTAAAATAATATGGTAGCATTCTTGTCGCTGAAGGGATTGTCTCTCCCTTCACCTAGTTTAAATTATAAATGTTAAATTTATTTTAAACCATATAAAATTCTTTGCTCTTATATAAAATTTCTCTACAAAAGCGATATTATTCTACAAAATAGTATATTTTTTTTGTGCAAAATTCAGTTAAGCAGCCTGACAAAACGGATTGCAAAATATTGGTATTATGAATATTGCTGTACTTGCTATATAATTCTTTTGAAAATATATAAATTTCTTTGCTTTTATTGACAATAAAGTTGCTGTACGATTACACTGAAATCAGGGTAGAATAGATTGAAATATCATAGTAAAGGAGAATGAATATGAGCTTGAGCCAAGAATGGAAACAGAAACTGGCTTCTCCCGATTTTAAACAAAAACTGGCATATCTTTACTGCGCAGACACGGAAAACAGCATCCCCCATGCAAAACGTTATCTTCGTTTAATAGAATCTTTTGAAACTCTTTTCGGCGAAGGCCGTGAAATCAGGCTTTTTTCCGCTCCCGGGCGGACAGAAATCGGCGGCAACCACACCGATCATCAGAAGGGACACGTTCTGGCGGCAAGCGTAAACCTGGACACCATCGCAGCAGTATCCTTAAATGGTACAAATACCATACGCATCAAAAGTGAGGGCTATGATTTAATTACAGTAACCGTGGAGGAAACCTCCGTTGATGAGACCTATTTTAATACAACTCTCTCCCTGATAAAGGGCGTAGTGGCAAGCTTTAAAAGTCTGGGATACAAAATAGAAGGTTTTGACGCCTATGTCTCCTCCAACGTCCTGAAGGGATCTGGTCTCTCCTCCTCCGCCGCTTTTGAAGTTCTCGTGGGTACCATATTAAATGGTCTTTTTGCGCAAAACAGAGAAAGTGCCGTAAAAATTGCCCAAATAGGCCAGTACGCAGAAAATGTCTATTTTGGCAAGCCAAGCGGTCTCATGGATCAGACGGCTTCCTCCGTAGGCGGTTTTGTCGCCATTGATTTTAAGGATACGGAAAATCCAATTGTAGAAAAAATTGACTTTGACTTTGCAAAATGCGGGTATTGTCTCTGTATTGTGGACGGAGTTGGCGACCATGCGGATCTGACGCCGGATTATGCCGCCATCACAGCGGAAATGAAGGCTGTCGCCTCCTGCTTTGGAAAAACCGTACTGCGGGAGGTGGATGAGGACAACTTCTACCGTAATATTCCCACTGTCAGAAAATCCTGCGGTGATAGGGCGGTGCTCCGTGCCATCCACTTTTTTGACGACGACAAGAGAGTGCTGGAGGAGGTACAGGCCCTCAAAAGCAACTGCTTTGACGACTTCAAAAGGCTTGTTATAGAAAGCGGACTTTCCTCCTACATGTATCTTCAAAACGTATACCCCTCATCCAAGCCTCAGGAACAATGCCTGTCCGTCGCCCTTGTTCTGAGCGAAAAAATACTTGAGGGAAAAGGCGCATGGCGTGTACATGGCGGAGGCTTTGCCGGTACTATACAGGCCTTTGTCCCTACAGAGCTTCTGCCCGAATACAAAAGGGAGATGGAGAAGGTTTTCGGAGAGAATACCTGCCATGTTCTTTCTATACGCCCTGTAGGCGGTATAGAGCTGTAAATACATGATTTATAACAATAAGTTTTTAAGGAGGTAATGATTATGGCTGAATTAAGATGGCATCCGCTGACAAAGGACTGGGTGATGATAGCATCCCACCGGCAGGCAAGGCCTCAGATGCCCAAGGACTGGTGCCCCTTCTGCCCCGGCAGCGGTAAGGTGCCTGATGAATTTGACGTGTTAAAATATGACAACGATTTCCCCGCCCTTTCCCAAGACCCACCTGAGGAAGATGACGTGGCGACGGACTTTTTTAAAACTGCTCCCGCTTACGGCAAATGTGAGGTGATACTGTATTCCTCCGGACATACCGTTACCCTGCCCCAGCTAAGCGACAGCCATGTGCGCAAGCTTGTGGATTTATGGCGTGAGCGCTTTGAGGATCTGCGCAGAGACGAAAAAATGAAATATATTTTTATTTTTGAAAACAGGGGTGATGTGGTCGGCGTTACCATGCCCCATCCCCATGGCCAGATTTACGCTTATCCCTTTATCCCCAAGAAGCTGGAGCTGATGGTGGACAGTTCCGGGGAATATGCGGAAGAAAATAATAGATGCCTGTTCTGCGATATGCTGGAAAATGAGCTGAAGGAAAAGAAGCGCATTATTTTTAAAAATGAGCACTTTACCGTATTCCTCCCTTTTTTCTGTGAATATCCCTATGGCGTTTATATTATGGCAAATCAGCACAAGCAGTATATAACGGAACTGACAGAGGAGGAAAAGACCTCTCTTGCCTTAACCATCAAGGATACGGTTGGTATGCTCGATTCTCTTTTTGACTACCCCTTCCCCTATATGATGTGTATGTATAACGCTCCCGTAAACAGCGGGGACTATCCCGATTTTCATTTCCATATTGAATTTTTCCCGCCGATGCGTAGCGCTGAAAAACAAAAATTCAACGCCTCCAGTGAGACAGGTGCCTGGGCACACTGCAATCCTACAAGTCCGGAGGAAAAAAGCATTGAATTGAGGGAAGCCTATGAAAAATTTAAAAAGAGTCAGCAGGAGGGATAATATATGGGAAAAATACTCGTAACAGGAGGCGCCGGTTTTATCGGCAGCCATACCTGTGTGGAACTGTTAAACGCAGGCTATGACATTGTAGTCATGGATAATTTTTTTAACGCAAAACCGGAAGCCATAAAAAGAATACGTGAAATTACCGGCAAGGACTTTGGCTTTTACGAGACGGACATGCTGGATATGGACGGTGTCAGAAAAATTTTCAAAGAAAATAAAATTGACGGCGTCATCCACTTTGCAGGCTATAAGGCCGTAGGGGAATCCGTCTCCAAACCTTTGGAATATTACCACAATAATATCGGCGGAACCTTCAACATTTGCCAGGCCATGCGGGAGGCGGGGTGCAAAACCATTGTATTCTCCTCCTCCGCCACCGTGTATGGCATGAATAATAAGGTACCCTTTACGGAGGACTCACCAACCAGTGCCACAAATCCTTATGGCTATACCAAAGTTATGATAGAGCAGATTCTGTCCGATTTATACACAGCCGATCAGGAATGGTCCGTTATACTGCTGCGCTATTTCAACCCTATCGGCGCCCATGAAAGCGGCCTAATCGGTGAAAACCCCAACGGCATTCCAAATAATCTCCTGCCTTACGTGGCACAGGTGGCAATTGGTAAGCTCCCCTGCCTCAGTGTTTACGGCGATGACTATGACACGCCTGACGGCACAGGCGTCAGAGATTATCTTCATGTGGTGGATCTGGCATTAGGACACATTAAGGCATTGGAGTACGGCTTGGCTCACAGGGGCGTAGAGGCCGTCAATTTGGGCACAGGAAAAGGAAGCAGTGTATTGGATGTGGTTAAATCCTTTGAAAAAGCCTGCGGTAAAAAAATTCCATATAAAATTGCCCCCCGCCGTCCAGGCGATATCGCTACCTGCTATGCAAATACAAAAAAGGCAAAGGAACTGCTCCACTGGGAAACGACAAGAGATTTGGATACCATGTGCCGTGACGGCTGGAATTTTACTGTAAAAAATCCCGACGGTATGTAGATAGAGGTGGGTATTTTGCAAATCATAAAGGAATCTTTCGGAAGGACAAAAAAGGGGGAGGACGCTTTTCTCTTTACCCTGACACAGGGCGCGGTCACTGCGAAAATAACAAATTATGGAGCCGCCGTTGTTTCTCTGCTTGTACCCGATAAAAACGAAATGAAACGAGATGTCGTTCTCGGTTTTGACACCCTTGCGAATTACGAAAAACACGACAAATACATGGGAGCTGTCATAGGGCGGTATGCCAACAGAATAGAAAACGGAACCTTTACACTTGATGGCAGACAGTATTACCTCTATAAAAATAATGGGAATAGCAGCCTTCATGGAGGAAAAGAAGGCTTTGACAAAAAGATATGGAACTATCGGATAACGGAAGAAGGCCTTCTCCTCACGCTGGTAAGTCCCGACGGTGAGGAGGGGTATCCCGGAGAAGTAGAGGTAAACGTACTCTACTCTCTGGAAAACGGAAATAGTCTGAAAATAGACTATCACGCACAGTCTGATGCAGACACGCCGCTGAGCCTGACAAATCACAGTTATTTTAACCTTTCAGGCCACAAGGGCGGCGCGGAATCCGTTTTAAATACAACCGTCAGGCTTCAAGCAGATTTCTATACTGTTTACAATGCGGAACAACTGCCAACGGGGGAGGTTGCTCCAGTCAGCGGGACTCCGTTGGATTTCACCAGACCAAAGCGAATCGGAGATGAAATTGACAGTTCCCATTCTCAGACAGCCTGCGGCTGTGGCTATGACAACAACTTCATACTTAGGGGCACCATTGGCAACCTGAGGCTTGGCGCCGAGGCATGGAACAGTGAATCCGGTATCTCTATTAATATGTATACTACCTTTCCGGGGATGGTATTTTATACCGGAAATTACCTGGACAACAATTTTGCGGGAAAAGAAAACACCATGTATGAAAAAAGATGCGGTTTTTGCTTTGAGGCCGGCTATTACCCCAACTCCTTGAGGCACAGTAATTTTCCTTCCCCTGTTTTGAAACAGGGAAAAGAATTTCATCATACAACCGTTTATCGGTTCTGCGTCACGGATGAGCAGCTTTGATATATGAGCAAATGGTAAAAAACTGTATTCCGCAAGCTTTTGAAAACCGTTCCTCCGCAATCCAAGGCAGAGGAACGGTTCCCTGGTATCATATGCATAATAACGGCATATGAAGGAAGACTTTGTCGATTGCGGCAGAATAAGCAAGTAATAATACGAAAAGAAACATGAAAACCCAATGACATTCCCTTGACAACCGAAAAGCAAACGGCTATAATAAAGTAGATATAAGTGATGGCGCGGAGTAGAGCAGTCCGGTAGCTCGTCGGGCTCATAACCCGGAGGTCGTAGGTTCAAATCCTGCCTCCGCAATGAAAACCCCTTAGAAAAAATTTCTAAGGGGTTTATTTATTTTAACCATTTGTATAGATTTTAAAGTCATTTATAATAGATCATAAACCATAACTATAAATATTTACTTTGATAACAGCCTGTAATTTGGGGCCAAAATTTATTTATATCATTTTCTAAATGGAAATACACTTATACTAAGCTCAAAGAAAATGAGATATTTAAAAAAGCTGCCTATAAAATGAGTGATTCTTTTCCAAAATTTATTGGAACCATCCAACAAAGGTATAGACCAAAAAACGACTCACCTGCAAAAGCATTTTCAGAATGATAAAAGATATTAATCAATTAGTATTAAATAAATTAATACCAATACTGCGCGTTAATAATATGTTGTCACATTACAATATGAGTGTATATGAAGAGCCATATAATTGAATTAATATTACGAATTTTAATGGATTAATTGCTCAGTCACAAGCCAATAATACGCCCGTCTTCGCATTAACACAAATGCAAGTTCAACAAACCACGGGATATAATGAAAAAAAGCAGAGATGGATTTAATAAAACATTTTATATTCTTGCTTCTAGAATGATTGAAATCACAAAAATCCTGCCTCCGCAATGAAAAAAACCTTTGATTGAAAAATCAAAGGTTTTTTATGTTTTAAGCTATTAAATGCCGTCTTTATAATTTTTTTCCATATCAGCTTTACGCTCTTTCCAATCCGGCATCAGCCTTGTCAGCATTCCATAAAAGTCTTTGCTGTGATTTGGATAGATAAAGTGAATCAATTCATGCAGCACTACCTGATCGATACATTTCTCAGAAGCCTTCATAAGCTGCAAATTTAAACAAATGGACCCCTTTTGATAGGAACAGCTGCCCCATCTGGTTTTCATGTTCCTGATTCGCAATAAGGGCATTTTTACCCCATAGGGAGCTATCCTCTCATGCAATCTTTCAAGTGATTCCATAAAAACAGTATTTGCCTCTTTTCTCAGCCACTGCAAATATATTTTTTTCAGCTTTTCCTGATTGCCCGGTTCCTTTGCTTGCAGTATAATCTCACCTTCCCTTTTCTGTATACAGTTCTCACTTCCCTGGCACATTGCTAATATATAAGGTTTCCCCAAATAGTATACCGTCTTTCCATCACATAAAATACTGTTAGGCTTGCTTTGATTATACTTTTCAATTGCTGCTATATTGCGAATAATCCATTCCGCCTTTTCCTGCGCAAAGTTTTCTATAAGAGCCAGAGGAACTGTTTTTCCGGCAGAAATCACAATCTCTTCCTTCGGTGTAACACGCAGATTAATATTTTTTACTTTTTTTCTATAGAGCTTATACTCAATATCAATACCCTGATAATTGAAAAAATGTGTTTCCATCGTATCACCAATTCACACAATTATGTTAAAATAATTTTTATAGCAGCACTCTAATATTCAGTAAATACTGTACAGGCTATATTATAGCATTTTAAGGACTCTGTGTAAAATATTAGTTCATGCAAATAAAAGACATCAAAGCAAAACCCAAAATGCTTTGCAGCGCCTATTTCTGCCTTTTTCTTAATATCTAAAACTAACGTTCTCTGCAATCCTCCACAATTTCCAATAAGTCTCCTACCGTACATTCCAGTGCTCTGCATATCAATTCTATATGTTCAAGGCTTATTCTGTCCACTAACTCATGATACATTTCAGATATTGTATTTGCACGAATACCTGTTTTTCTGGACAATTCCGCCTGTGTCCACCTTCTTTCCCCCAAAAGTCGGGATAAATGAATTTTTACCATGCTAAGACCCCCCATTGCAGTTACAAAATACTATCTAAGCGAATTGTACCACTTATTTTGTTACCAAACATATTATGATATAAATTATCACATAATGCAACATTTTATCGTTTTTTGTTTTAATTTCGTGTATTTTGTCGATTTTATATTCAACATAAGTGTACAGAAAAAAACGCTTGACAATTCTGCAAATTTGTTAGAAGATATTAAGAGGCGGGGCGTAGCACAGCTTGGTAGTGCGCTACATTCGGGATGTAGAGGTCGCAGGTTCAAATCCTGTTGCTCCGATAATAAAGTGGCTGATTCCTTCTATAAGGGATACGCCACTTTTTCCTTTTCATACCAATATGAAAAGCGCGTATACAGCATGAAAGCCTCCTGTATTTTTACTTATCCATAACGTTCCCACGCTTGTATGGCATTCTCATTATATTTTCAAAAAAGTCGATGGCAGTATTCTATCTATACCACACTATTGATACGATATATATGTACAAGTTTCCTGTTTAAATGTACCAATACCCGGTTTAAAATAAAAATCCCGAAGCATTTATTATGTAAATGCTTCGGGATTTTTATTTTAAAGGCGCCGATCGGATTTGAACCGATGCATAGAGGTGTTGCAGACCTTTGCCTTACCGCTTGGCTACGGCGCCATATGGAATTCGGCAGCCACTTACTTTCCCGGGCAGTCTCCCGCCAAGTATCATCAGCCGCTTGTGTCTTAACCGTCGTGTTCGGTATGGGTACGGGTGTTTCCCACAAACGCATTACCACCGAAAATTTTTATTCATTGACCCGACCGGGAATCGAACCCGGGTTACAGCCGTGAAAGGGCCGTG
>JAHZDZ010000006.1 GCA_019422105.1 Bacillota bacterium
CGGTTATACTAACCGCTGGCGGTACCAAACCTCTCGCGGTTATACTAACCGCTGGCGGTACCAAACCTCTCGCGGTTATACTAACCGCTGGTGGTACCAAAGATAAACTATCCCGGACTCTATCTGAAAAATATAGCCCGGTGAGTCGGTCTGATTTTTCAGATATTTCAGGTTCCCTTTTATTTCCAATGCGCTGTTTTTATTTTGCCCTTTAGGGCATGAAAGAGAGGGATTTCAGGGGGAATCTCCCCCTGAATCGTTTTGCGTCAACACATCCTCATTTCATTCGGAGCCGCCTGCGGCGGGCGGATTTCTTTCCGCTGCCTAGTCTGGGGGAATCGAAACCCCCAGGTCTTTTGGTTCTTTTCTTCTTAAGAAAAGAACATTAATAAGTTTTTAGTTAAGTTTCGGATAAAACCTATACTATTTCTAACATCCCTGATATTCTTTCAGAGGAGAAATATAATAGATAAAGGACAGATGCTTTTTTAAGGCTTAAAATTTATACTTGACAAATCGCCGCAAATAGCAGAAAATAATAATGCGGTGCGGATGTGGTTCAATGGCAGAACATCAGCTTCCCAAGCTGAAAACGCGGGTTCGATTCCCGTCATCCGCTTCTTTTTTTTGGAGGCATAGCTCAGCTGGTTAGAGTGCTTGCTTGACATGCAAGAGGTCACTGGTTCGAACCCAGTTGTCTCCATACTTGAAACGCCCTGATGTGATGCTAAATATCAGGGTGTTTTTCTATTTTAATCTTTTTTTGAAATACTGAAAATAAAAAAGACAGCAACGTCCTTAGACAATGCTGCCTCTTTTCAACCATGTAGTTTTAAATGTCTTTTCTTAAAAGCTGATCTGCAAAGGAACGCATTTCTTCTTTATTGGAAAATTCAATACTGCTTTGCATAATGGATTCCTGTACAAAAGTCGGAAGGGTATCAAAATAGCGCTGCATTTCGCCTTCAAACGGATTAGAATGCATATTATCACCTCGTCCATAGCTTCTGCGGAATTAAAAAAATTATACTGTAATATCGATAATTCTCTCAACAGGATCCCAGGTTGCGCCGCCGCCGATATCGGTTATTTTTACAATGGTTTTTCCTCCGATGTTGTAGGAGGTTATGGTATCATAGCCATTGGTATCCTTATTGTACAATAAGGTGGTTACATCGGAAGCCTCAATGGTATAGGAAACAGACGGATTGGAGGCTTCTGAGGCAATTACAGCCTTATCAGCCTTCCTGGCTATTTTTAAGGTGCGTGCTGTTCCGTCCCAGACAACATCATAGCCATATTGACTTAAATCTTCTGCGACAATATAGGTGCTTCCCTCATAATTGAAGGAAGGGATAAAGACAAAATTAATGTAAGCCTGTATATCGCTGACAGCAGTCTTTTTTTCTGCCGGTGTGGCAGAAGGAGTTGCTGCAGGGGCTGTTGAAGTCGGAGCCTGCTCTGCCGTTTCAGCCGGAGGCGTATCATAGGGGCATACCCCGTTTGGATGGAGATGAGCGGGATAGCCATGATGGTAGTGATAGCTGCCCAGACCGCTTATATTTTTATAATCATGATGACCGCCGTATTCGTCTGTTCTGCCGCTGTGGGCAAATGACACCACGGATAGTGACAGAGACAGCGAGATTGCTATTGCAATGCTTTTCAGAAATTTTTTCATAAAATAACCCCCTTGATTCTCCCTTAAATAGTTCATTTCAGTTTCATTATACCATGATTTATGAAATTTTCTACTGGTACATTTTGGTAATTTATAGCTTGTGAATAATCGGCGAGTTTTATACAATCTGAAAGGAAAACGGGAGACTTAAGGTCAATCCGTTATTCCAATAGCCCTTTGATGCATTTGCAGTAAAACACCCCAAGCCGATTATTTATGCAGAATGGGGATACAGGCTAACCCATTTCCCCAAATACAGTTTTGGTGTTCGGCAATATATTTAAAGTGTTTCAAAGAGGCTAGTGATTTGTAACGAGCAGCTAAATCAATCTGTCTGATTCCGCTATGATTTTTATTTAACTTAATTCTATGGTGATGCAAAGGGAAAAATCCTTTCAGATTTATGCTTTCCCTTTTTCCTAAGATTAGAGTGAATCCTTTGAAAATAGCTTATATTTGGACAAAAATTAGTATATACTGATTGTATGGGTACAATTATGAGGAGGGGTAAGGATGAACGATTTTTATTCCATTGTGATAGATAAGGAATCGGATACGCCGATTTACCAGCAGTTGGGGGATGCTTTGTGCAGGCTGATTGAAAAGGGTATTTTGGAGGCAAACAGCAAGCTTCCGCCTATCAGGGAGATGGCCAATAAGTTGAAGGTGAATAATGTTACAGTGGTGACTGCTTATAAATATCTGGAAAACAAAAAGGTTGTATATTCCCAAGTTGGCAGCGGTACCTATGTTTCACCGATTCCCTTAAATGATGTTCCAAAGCCTGTGGTGGAGGAAAATTTGATCAGGCTTGAAAAAAAGGACTATGACATCCAAAATGCTATCAATTTTGTTTCGACTGCTTTGCCGGAGGAGCTTTTTCCTGTAGATGAATTTAAGGCGGCCTTCAATGAGGTTCTGGAAAGGGAAAGGGGAATGGCATTCAGCTATCAGGAGAGCAGAGGTTATCTTCCGCTGCGGGAATCCGCCTGTGAATATCTGAAATATTATAATATTAAAACGACCCCGGAGCAGATACAGATTATTTCCGGCGCCCAGCAGGGTATTGACATTGCAGCAAAGGCGCTGATTAATTATGGAGACGTAATATTTGTGGAAAAGCCAACCTTTTATGGCGCGGCGGGCGCTTTTTTATCCAGAGGCGGAAAGCTTGTGGAAATTGAGATGGAGCATGACGGTATGGATATGGATAAGCTTGAGAATTTGATGAAGCTTTATCATCCAAAGCTTTTGTATGTCATGACTTATTTTCAAACGCCGACGGGAATATCTTATTCCATAGATAAAAAAAGAAGGCTGTTGGAGCTGGCGGAGAAATATGACTGTTATATTATAGAGGATGATAACCTTTTTGATTTTAATTATACGGGAAAGCCCATTGTTTCACTGAAATCACTGGATTACAAAAACAGGGTGATTTATGTTAAGAGTTTTTCCAAGATTTTGATGCCCGGTCTTAGAATTGGTATCATTGTACTTCCCAAAAAGGTAATGCATAAGGTAATGACAGCAAAATATACCACAGACCTTTCTACCTCCGGCTTTATTCAAAAGGCCTTTGATTTATATCTCAGGGAGGATACATGGAAGGAACATATAGAGGTAATGCGCAAATACGGCATGGCGAAATACAAGATTACCATGAAGGCCATAGACAGGTATTTGAAGGACTGTACACAGTACAGAAAGCCCCAGGGCGGCATCAGTATATGGCTTAGCTTGGAGGAGGGAACAGACGCGGAGAAATTATGCAATATACTGTTAAATAAAGGGGTAATTGTAAGCCCGGGCAGTCAGTTTTTTATTAGTGGCGAGAAAAGCAGACATATCAGGGTTTGTTTTGCCAATGTGCGGGAGGATAGAATTGAGCAGGGAATTCGCCGGATAAGGGAGGGAATCCTTTTTCTGCGGGACATAAAAAAAAGTGAGAAGATACATGAATCTATGTAGTAAAACAGAAGAGGCGGATATGTTTCGCAGCTTCATATTTGTTCCAATACCTGTATGACTTTATTTTCTTATCTGAATAAAAGGTATTTTCAGGGTTTTCACCAGTTTTTCCGCAAAAACCATTGACAAATTTTTTTAGGGTGCATATAATCTAAACATTGAAATAGTTTAAATGCTGTAAAAAGGAAAAGTAAGCAGTTTCATGGCGTTTTTCAGAGAGAAAGCCTGCGGTGTTTTTGACCGTTTATGGTGTGAGGCTTTCAGACGCGGATTGCTGAAGCAGCCTTTTTGGGGAGGAAACTTCCGGGCAGTGCGGCTGAAGCGTTTTGGCAGGCTGCAACGTGTATCCCTGCGTTATCGGGGCGAAAGGTGATATGTGTTAAAGGCATATAACTAGGGTGGTACCGCGAGAGACAGTCCTCGTCCCTATACAGGGATGAGGGCTTTTTTATGTTTCAAAAGACTTTTTTGGCGTTGTACCAATGGATGGTAATTGTTATTTTAAAGGAGGATATTTTATGAAGTACATGGGTGTAAATGAAATCAGGGAGGCTTTTTTGCGCTTTTTTGAGGGCAAGGATCACTTAAGACTGCCTTCCGCGTCTTTGGTGCCTCACAACGATAATTCACTGCTTTTGATTAACTCCGGCATGGCGCCTCTTAAACCGTTTTTTACAGGACAGGAAACGCCTCCCAGAAAAAGGGTGACAACCTGCCAGAAATGTATTCGAACAGGGGATATTGAAAATGTGGGAAAAACAGCCAGACATGGCACGTTTTTTGAAATGCTGGGTGATTTCTCTTTCGGCGATTATTTTAAGGAAGAAATCATTCCATGGTCCTGGGAGTTTGTGACGAAGGTTTTGGAGATACCGGAGGACAAGCTCTATGTCACCATATATCAGGATGATGACGAGGCTTTTGAGATTTGGCAGAGAAAAGTAAATTTACCTGCCGACAGAATTGTAAGGCTTGGGAAAGCGGACAACTTCTGGGAGCACGGCATCGGTCCCTGCGGCCCCTGCTCTGAAATATATTACGACAGGGGAGAGGCATACGGCTGCGGCAAAGAAACCTGCGGCGTAGGCTGCGACTGTGACAGGTACATGGAATTCTGGAATCTGGTATTTACCCAGTTTGACAGGCAGGAGGACGGCAGTTATCCGCGGCTTGAGCACCCCAATATTGACACGGGCATGGGCCTTGAGCGTATGGCTACAATTATGCAGGGCGTGGACTCCATATTTGACGTGGACACTGTTAAAGCAATCAGAGACGAGGTGTGCCGTCTTGCCGGTGTAACCTATGGAAAAGAGCACAAAAAGGACGTCAGTGTGCGTGTCATTACCGATCATATCCGCTCTGTTACCTTTATGACGGCAGACGGTGTTCTTCCCTCCAATGAGGGCAGAGGCTATGTTCTGAGAAGGCTTTTAAGGCGCGCGGCAAGGCACGGTAAGCTTTTGGGCATCAACAAGGCATTTCTGGCCGATTTATGTCAGATTGCCATTCAGGTATCTCAGGACGCTTATCCAGAGTTGAAAGAGAAAAAAGATTATATTATGAAGGTTATTTCTGTAGAAGAAAACAGTTTCTATAAAACCATCGACAAGGGCATGGAAATACTGAAGGCTGATATTGAGGAAATGAAGGAGAAGGGCGAGACAGTGATGAAGGGGGAAAAGTCCTTCCGCCTGTATGATACCTATGGTTTTCCTCTTGATCTGACAAAGGAAATATTGGAGGAGGAGGGCTTCGCGGTAGACGAGGACGCCTTCAAAGAGGAAATGGAGCTTCAGAGAAAAAGGGCAAGAGAGGCTCGGGGCGAAAGCACTTATATGGGCGCTGACGAAACGGTGTACCATAAATTGAGCGCCGATTTGCCTACTGCGTTTGCAGGCTATGACGCAGGTCGTGTGGAGGATACGAAAGTAATTGCTTTAATTGCCAATAACGATGTGGCGGAAGCTGCAACAGCGGGGGATGAGGTTTCCGTATTCATTGAAAATACACCGTTTTACGCAGAAAGCGGCGGACAGGTCGGAGACAGCGGTATTATGAAAAGCGAGACAGGTACTGTTGAGATTACGGATTGTATCAAGGTAGTCGGCGGAAAAATCGCTCATGTGGGTACAGTTGTTGACGGCAGTATATCTGTGGGAGACAGAGTCTTAGCTGAAATCGATGGAAAGAAACGTCTCGCAACCAGCCGTAATCACAGTGCAACCCATCTTCTGCAAAAGGCGCTGCGAACAGTTTTAGGTACCCATGTGGAGCAGGCGGGTTCTTATGTTTCCGCTGACAGACTTCGCTTTGACTTTACCCATTTTGCGCCAATGACAGAGGCGGAAATTAAGGAAGTGGAAATGATCGTCAATGAAAAGATTTTTGAGAACCTCTCTATCTGCACAGCGGAGATGTCAATTGACGATGCCAGAAAAATGGGAGCTATGGCTCTTTTTGGTGAGAAATACGGCAATGTAGTCCGTGTTGTCAATATGGATGACTACAGTATTGAGCTTTGCGGCGGTGCGCACTTGAAGAACACTTCCCAAATCGGGTCCTTTAAAATTATATCTGAAAACGGTATTGCAGCAGGCGTGAGAAGAATTGAAGCCCTGACCGGAACGGCGGCATTGAAACATTATCAGGAGCAGGAGGAGACATTGAAGAGCGTTTGCCAATTGGTGAAAACAACGCCTGATAATATGCTTAAGAGGCTCGAAAGTCTTATGGCGGAGCAGAAGGAGCTTTCCAGAGAGCTGGACAGAATGAAAGCGAAAATGGCAGGCAGCGCGGCGGATGAAATTCTGGACAAGAAAGAAGAAATCAAAGGCTTCCAGGTAGTATGTGCTGAGATTAAGGATGCAGACGCCAATGCCTTGAGGACTTTAGGCGACCAGCTGAAGAATAAAATCGGAAGCGGCGTGCTTGTTTTGGCAAGCGGCGTGGAGGGCAAGGTAAACCTTGTTGTTATGGCGACAGATGACGCTGTAAAGGCCGGCGTTCACGCAGGAAACATTATCAAAGAAGCGGCGAAAATCTGCGGCGGCGGCGGCGGCGGCCGTCCCAACATGGCGCAGGCCGGCGGCAGAGACATTTCTAAAATAGGAGAAGCCTTGGAAAAAGCAAAGGAAATGGTAAGCGGACAGATAAAATAAAAGTGGGAAATTTTCTTGCAGTTTAGATTTGCAGTAGCAGTTTGACAGACACAAAATTCCTGTAAATTAAGCAGACATTTCAGCGGGCTGTTTGCCCGTAAAAAGTGTCTGCTTTTTTGCGGCCAAAAGAATACATGATTTTCCTTTTTTAAAACGAAAAGCAATTATGCGGAACCAAGGGTAAAATCCTTGCAGTAAGCAGGTAGAAGTCCGTAAAATTTTTTTTAGACTGGTAAAAGCTGACATTTATATGTCAGCTTTTTTGTGTTATGGTATAAAGGAGGAGGGGAAGGAAAATGAAAACAGACAGGCTGTTTGAAATTGTATACCTGCTTCTGCGCGATCAGACTATGACGGCCAAAAGACTGGCAGAGCATTTTGAGGTTTCCCTCAGAACCATATACAGGGATATTGACACGCTGAGCGCATCGGGAGTACCTGTATATGCCCAGAGCGGAAGGGCGGGCGGTATACGTCTGATGGAGGATTTTGTACTGGATCGTTCTTTTCTCACAGAGAAGGAAAAAGCAAGTATACTGATTGGCATTCAAAGCATGGAAGCCGCCCAGTATCCTGACAGCGGGGAAATATTGAGAAAGCTCGGCGTTTTGTTTCAGAAGGAAAAGAAGGATTACATTGAGGTGGATTTTTCTCACTGGGGCAGCGATAAAAAGCGGCAAAAAGAGTTATTCCATAATCTGAAAAATGCGATTTTGGAAAAACAGACAGTGAAATTTGATTACTACAATTCCTATGGGGAGCATGTGAGGAGAGAGGTTCGTCCCTTCAAGCTGCTTTATAAAGACAAAGCTTGGTATTTGTATGGTTATTGTCTCTTAAAAAGGAACATACGTCTTTTTAAAATAACGAGAATAAAGAAAATGATTATGACGGGAAGACATTTCACGGAGGACTATGAGGTGGAGGAAAAGGGGGAGGCCCCCCTGTTTCACTGTGAAAATCTTGTTGCGGTGAGTCTGTCTTTTGCGCCCTCTTGTGCCTATAGGGCTTACGATATTGCTGATGAAACGGAGATAAAAAGGGATGATGAGGGAAAAATAACGGCAAGAATTGTTGTGCCTGAAGATGAATGGCTTTACAGTATGCTTCTTTCCTTTGGGGAGGCTGTGGAAGTACATGAACCGGAGCATGTCAGGAGAAATCTGATGGAAAGGCATAAAAAGGCATGGATGGAAATGGCGGAAAGGGAGTCTGCGCTCACATCAATATAATATTGTCAGATACCGTGTTATTTGGTAAATGTCACTTGATGAATGCCAGTGCCAAAGAAAACAAAAATAAAAAAGCCCGATGTATCAGATATTCAGCTTTTTAAAAAAGTCTTATAAGGATTTTTTTGAATAAAATAGAATGCTAGAGGGACCCCTGTCAAATCTAATGCTTTTTGGAATAAGGGAGATAAGGCTTTTAAAAATCGCGTATTTACGCGGCTTCTACAGATTGCCGAAAAACCGCAGAGATGTTGTCCTCGGGCTTTTGCAAAACTCTAAAAAAGCTTGGCCTAAATTCTTTAAAAATAAAGCAATCCTAGTCAATGCCTAATTTTTCAAGGATACGCAGTTTCCAGTTATAGGTAGAGGTCAAGGCCTTTTAGAAGTTTGAGGGGTGCTGAATATCCGATGGACGTTCGTTTAGCACCGACCGAGGCGGAGACAGGCTCTCAAGGCTTTGACTTTATTAAAATACTAAGAAAAACCGCGTATTTACGCGGTTTTTAAAGACTCAGGGGCGAAATCCCTGCATCTATTACGGACAAGACACCCATACTTTATATTTCATGAAAAAGCCTATTTTTTTCTTACAGCCCGCCAGCTTTTTAACGGCGCAGAAACATCATAATACCTGACAGAAGCAGTATCACATTAACAAAAGCCAGGAACTGTTCCCCATTGCATTTTTTATGTACAATATTACTGAGATAGAGAGATACATATACAAGGGGTACTGCTATTAGAGTGGTGGTGAGAATAGAAACGGTTTCAATGCCGATAATAAAATTTTTAACCAGTACAATGGAATTCAAAAGTACCCAAAGAGTGGCCAGAGTAGTGCGGAATTGCGTTTTATCCTTTACAAATTTAGAGAGGTATATGACGATAAAAGGACCTCCGCAGGAGAAAGCGCCCTGCACAATGCCTCCGAAAAACACCATAAAGCGGTAGAAAAGCAACGTGTTTTTAGATATGGGCTTTTCCTCAGCATTTTTTTTACTGAAATGCTGGTAAAGGTTCTTTGTGCCGACAAAAATCATAAAGACAGACAGTATTGTTCTGAGTATTCTTTCGGGAAGAAAGCTGAAGCAGAGCATACCGATTGGAAGACCCAAAAGTGTAAGCTTTAAGACACGGAGAAATTCTTCTTTTGGCAAATGCCGCCTGTCTCTGACAGCTACAAATGCCGGGGCCGCAATTCCCATATTGGTCATGAGTGGAATGGCTGTTTTTAAGGGAATGAATATGGAAATAATGGGAAGGGCAAATATGGTGGCGCCAAAGCCGACAATTCCCTCTACAAAATAGGTTACCATTACCACAAGACTGAAAAGTATGCTTTCGATGGTGAACATAAAAAAACCTCCGTAATAATTCAAATTCTATCTGTAACCGATTATAGCATATTTTGAGGAAAATAAAAATAAGGTGAATCGGAATGCCTTTTTTTTCCCTGCTATGCGTATCGGAAGAGCAACTTTTTGATATATTGCACAATAAAATGCACAGAAACTATCAATAATCACAATTAAAACCCTGCGATTTATTTGTTTGCCGTGTTTTTTTGTATAGGTTTTGGCAAAAATCAATTTTAAAAATACTGCCAAATAAAAAACAGGCCGTGAGACACTACCGACAAAAAAGGTTGAGAAAAATAGTCTAATTCGTTCATTGACAATTGGGCGAAAATAAGAGAAAATAAGTTGTTTTGTGCGGCATAATACGGTAACCATTTGGAGGTGCAATCCCTATGAAATTGAAAAAAAATTATGATGTTGCAATTATTGGAGGAGGTATTGGCGGGATTATGGCGGCTTACCGCCTGAGTGAAAGAAATCCTGACTTATCGATTGCGCTGATTGAGAAGGGACATGATATTGAAAAAAGAATCTGTCCTATCGTGACAAAAAAGGTAAATAAATGCATCAAATGCAAGTCCTGCGCAATTATGGAGGGAATGGCCGGCGCGGGAGCCTTTTCTGACGGCAAATATGTGATTTCAACGGAATATGGCGGTTGGCTGACGGATTTTCTGGAACCGGAGGTGGTTATTGATTACATAGAGCAGGCGGATAAAATATTGATGCAGTACGGCGCGACACAGGAGCGGTTTATGCCTGACAATGCGCTGAAGCAGACCTGTCTGAAATATGACCTTCATATGAATCAGGCGCAGCTGAAGCATCTGGGTACGGACAGCAATTTTGAAACGATGCGCAAGCTGATTGAAGGTATCAAGGATAAATGCGATATGGCAACAGATACCAATGCTGTGAAGGTTGATAAGGATACAAAGACAATTACAGTGCTGCATCAGGGAGAGGAACAGACGCTGGAGGCGGGAAAAATTATTTTTGCCGTTGGACGGGCCGGCAGCCGCTTCTTTACAAGCTGGTGCAATCAAAACGAAATTCCCCTTACCAATAATCAGGTGGATATTGGCGTGAGGGTTGAACTTCCCTCCATGATATGGGAGCATTTTTCTAAGAAAATATATGAGCCTAAAATCTGGTACAGGAGCAAGGGCTATGGCGATACCACAAGAATGTTCTGTTTTAACGAAAAGGGCAGTGTGGTAACGGAGAATACAGACGGTGTTTTGACTGTCAACGGGCACAGTTACAGGGATCAGTCCCGAAAAACACAGAATTCCAATTTTGCCCTTCTCTCCACCATTAAATTTACTGAGCCGTTTAAGGACCCTATTGAGTATGCAAGGCATGTGGCAAGTCTTGCAAATCTTATCAGCGGCGGCAGTGTTTTAATTCAGAGACTCGGTGATTTGGAAAATGGCAGACGTACGGATGCAAAGCGGCTTTTACAGTCTACCACAAAGCCCACCATGAATGCAGTAGCGGGTGACTTGAGCCTTTGTATTCCTAAAAGACAGCTGGATAACATCATTGAAACCCTTCATGCTCTGGACAAAATAGCGCCGGGAACAGCAAATTATGATACTTTGCTGTATGGTATAGAGTGCAAGTATTACAGCGCAAGGCCAAAGACGACTGATTTTGAGCTTGAGGGCTGTAAGGATATTTATGCCATTGGGGACGGCGCCGGATTTACAAGAAGCCTTTCTCAGGCGGCGGCGCATGGACTGTATGTGGCGGATTTATTGAGCAAATAGGAGTGGATATTGTCCTTTTCAGGCGGCTGTGGTGCGGGGAATGCTTGGGACAGCAAACTTTTTACTGCGTCTTAGATTGTTTATCATTTTTTTGAAGCTTGGCTTTTTCCAAATCTATCTGGCTTTTAACTTCTTTTACTTGTAATACATACATTGCACATTGCTTGATTTTATACAGGGTTTTGGTTATATCTTTTCGAGAAAACGGCACAGTGTTTGCTGCATTGCATATTTCGACTTTTGGGCGCAGTTTTTACACTGTGCCCTTTTTTATTCTGGCGTAAAACGGTATAATGGTAAAAAGGAGGCTGGAGTTATGGAAGAAAAGCTGACGAGGGAGCTGAAAGCGTTTTTAAAGGACAGAGGGGCATCTCTTGCGGGCGTCGGAGATTTGACGGGTATAGCAGGGCATGACTACCGCTGTGGTGTGTCAGTGGCCGTGAAGATTCCACCGTCTGTTGTGGAGGTTTTATTGGAAGCGCCTGATAAAAATTATTATGATACCTATTATAGGCTAAATGCTTTATTGGACAGTATTGTGACAGCAGGGGAGCAATACTTAATGCAGCAGGGGTACCGCGCCTGTGCGCTTACTGTTGAAAGAGTGAAAAGAACGGGAGAAGAAAGGGTTTTGCTGCCTCATAAAACGGCTGCTGTACACGCAGGTCTTGGATGGGTTGGCAAAAGTGATTTGCTGGTAACGCCGCAGTTTGGATCGGCTGTCAGACTGTCTACCCTTTTGACTGATGCTCCCTTAATCTGTGACAAACCGGAGCTATACTCAAGGTGCGGAGGCTGTATGGAATGCAGCAGGGCCTGCCCGGGGGAGGCAATATACGGAAGAAACTGGGAGATGGGCATGGATAGGGATGATTTGATTCATATGCCGAAATGCCGCAGTACGGCCAAACGGATTACAAAAGAAAGGTTTGGCATAGAGGCTACCATATGCGGGAAATGCTTTGCTGTGTGCCCATATACGAAGAAATATCTCAGGGAAGAAAAGACGTGCGTTTTATAAATAGCTGCGTCACAGCTTTCTACATTTCTAATAGTTTTTTCGCAGACAATAAAAAAAGAGCGGATTTTCCGCTCTTAAAATTTTAAATCGCCTGTTTCAGGACTGACAGGGATATAATTCCCGCAGCTGGGACATTTAATTTCGTCCTCCGTATCAAAAACGGATTCCTCAACATCTATTTCCTGGCCACAGTCAGGGCATACAAAGGAATAGACATAGGAAGGCTCTTCGTCCAGGGCACTTTCATTCAGCGTTTTAACCGCTGCCTTGTTGATGCTTTCTTCCTTCAGTGTATCCGCCATTTCGGCAAGTTCCTCCAGTACGTCCATGATACCATTGAAAATCTTTCCCTCTTTTGTTTTTTCATCAAAACCGCAGCCGTCACACAAACCGCGCAGATAAGCAATCTTTTCGTTGATATAAGCCATTGACAGTCCTCCTGTGGTGAAAAGCGATTAAGCTCTTCCCAAATATTCTCCTGTACGGGTATCAATTTTAATTTTTTCATTCTGATTGATAAATAATGGCACATAAACAGTTGCGCCTGTTTCGACAACAGCCGGTTTTGTTGCGCCCTGGGCTGTGTTGCCTGCAAAGCCAGGCTCTGTCTCGGTGATTTCCAGTTCCACGAACAGAGGAGGTTCAATACCGAAAACCTGACCGTCATAGGAAAGAATTTTTACCATTTCGTTTTCTTTTACAAATTTCAGTGTGTCGCCAACATCAGCTGCGTTAATCGCTATCTGGTCGTAGGTTTCAACGTCCATAAAGTGGAAGAGGTCGCCGTCACTGTATAAATACTGCATGTCCTTCCTGTCAATATGCGCTCTGGGCATTTTTTCAGTTGGCCTGAAAGTTCTTTCAATTACCGCACCTGTTTTCAGGTTTTTAATTTTTGTACGAACGAAAGCAGCGCCCTTGCCTGGTTTAACATGCTGGAATTCCAGTATAATAAAGATATCGCCTTCAAATTCAATCGTAACACCATTTCTAAATTCACCTGCAGAAATCATTCATAATCCTCCTTAAGTTTAAAACAAATCTCTTACTAGTTTATATGAAAAACTATTTTTTTTCAACATATTTCCATTGGAAATTAATATTTTCTTTCCCCGTACGGATAGCGCGGAGGAGTGTAATTTCAGCTTAACAGCCAGTGTGTGTGTTAATGGGGCAAAATATGCAGCTTCAGCGCATATAATCCTAAAATATAGCTCTCTGCACCAAACCCGCATATCTGCCCCGCGCATACCGGCGCAGTCACAGACTTATGACGGAACTCTTCCCTTTGATGGATATTGGAAAGATGGATTTCCACAACGGGAATCTGCACAGAGGCAATGGCGTCACGGATAGCATAGCTGTAATGGGTAAAGGCCCCGGGGTTCATGACAATGCCGTCTACCCTTTCATGATAGCACTGCTGCAGCTTGTCAATGACGGCGCCCTCATAATTGGACTGAAAGACCTCAATTTCAAAATCCAGTTTCTTTCCTTCCTCCACGATTTTTTGGTTGATATGGTCAAGGCCGCATTTGCCGTAGATGCTCTGTTCCCGAATGCCGGTAAAATTCAGGTTTGGCCCGTGAATAACGCATATTTTTTTCATAGTATTCCCTCCAGCTTTTCAATTATTCTCTCCACTGCACAATTGGCATCGCCGTCTGACACATCTATGGTAACCTGTGCCCATTTTTCATAGGTTGGTATCCTCTCTGCCATTAATGCTCTGATTTTTTCCATTTTATCGCCGCCCTGCAAAAGGGGTCTGTTTTTATCCTTCTCCACATTGCGGTAGATGCGCTCCGGTGTGGACTGCAGGTATACAACGACACCGTTTTTACTCAGCAGTTCCATATTGGATGGATTCTTTATCATACCGCCGCCTGTCGCCACAACTGTTCTTTCCGTTTCGGAAACCTCTTTTGCCGCGGCAGCTTCCAAAGTCCTGAAATAAGCTTCACCCTTTGTTTCAAATATTTGGGAAATGGCGATACCCTCTTTTTTTTCAATAGCTCTGTCCGTATCAAGAAAGCGATACCCCAATTTCTTTGCTGTTTTTTTGCCCAGGGTTGTTTTGCCGCTTCCCATAAAGCCGATGAATATAATATTTTTCTTCTCCATATTGATTCCCTTACTTTCCCATATCTCTGTAATAAAGGGTGAGTTCCTCTCTGAGCTTTGTCAAAAGAGACTCACTGATTTTACAGTCGTTCCATATTTCATAGGATGCAATACCCTGATAAAAGAGCATATCAAAGCCGTTCATAGTCTCAACGCCCATACGGGAAGCATCTTTTAAAAATTGTGTCTCCCATGGGTTATAAATAATATCAAGGGCAAAGCCGGTGCCCTCAAAAAAGCCAGTATCGCTGACCGGGGACTGACCGGCGGTTTTATCCATGCCAAGGGAGGTAGTCTGTATGACAATATCCGCGCCTGTCAGCCTTTGAAGATTGTCGTAGCCTTTTATCTCAATGGGCACGTCAAAAAAGGTTGATACTCTGTCGGCCAGAGCTTTGGCGTGTGCCTCTGTTCTGTTTACAATGGTTATTTTTTCTGCGGCTTCCTTTGCCGCTAACAATACGGCAGCGTTTGCCGCACCGCCCGCTCCCAGTATGACAACATTTTTTCCCTGCAGGGGAATACGCCTGCTCTCGAAGCATTTTAGAAGTCCCAGTATGTCAGTGTTAAAACCCTTATAGCCATTTTCTGTTCTCTTCAAAGTATTGACGGCGCCGATTTGACGGGCTGTCTCATCTACCTCACAGAGGGACTCCATAACCTCCTTTTTATGGGGTACCGTTATGTTAAAGCCGCTGATGCCCAGTGCATAGCCTCCCTCCACCGCTTTTTTAACCTGTCCCTTTTCCACGGGAAAGGGAACGTAGACCATATCATGGCCAAGGGCATGGCCAATGGTTGCCTGCAAAATGGGGGAAAAGGAGTGGGAGACCGGATTGCCTATGATGCCGAAAACCTCTGTCGTCCCTTTTACGGAATCAATACAGCCGTTCTTTGTATTCATTTTGACCGCTCCTTTTCAGATATTTTTTTAAAACCAGTTTTTCAACTCCTCTTTTTATCCATGTGACAAACTGATCCCTGTCACAGACAGGCGCGGTGAGAATTGTCAGCATATGGGCGCGGTTGCCGCAGTAAATATCAGTAAAAAGCTGATCTCCTATCATCGCGGTGCTGTTTTCATCTGTGCCCATTTTCTCCATAGCCTTTTTCAGTTTTCCAATACCGGGTTTGCCAGCCTTATAGACTGCCAAAGCCCCCAGCTTTTCGTTAAAGAGATGAACCCGCTTTTTATTGTTGTTGGACAACAGACAAAGACGGAACCCCTCTTTTTTGAGAGTGTGAAATAAATCCGTCATGCTCTCATCCGCTTCCGGCATATCATAGGGGGCCACGGTATTGTCAATATCAAAGACCAGGGCTTTTATTCCCGCTTTTTTCAATTCCTCGATAGGAAGTTCGTAAATAGACCTGATATAAAGTGCAGGATAAAATCTTTTCAGCATTTGTACACCTCAGTTTCTTAGATGGTTTGGGTAAAATTATAGCAAATAGAGGGGGGAAAAGCAATGCTTAAGGGGGACTATAAAAAAAGTCAGAAGAAATAATTTGTGCCGGAATTTAGAGGCTGCGGAGAGAGAGGCTGCTTTGTATAAGTTTATAGTATATTACCTTCTTCGTCATCATAAAATGATGTTATGGGGAAGGGGGATTTTGCTTTATGGCGCGAAAAAATGGTTTTGACTATGGAGCGTTTTTCAGAAAAAACATTATCGGTATTTTTATACTGATGGTGGTTTGTGCCGTTTTTTACACAGCCACAAAGGGCGGCACTTTGCCGGAAAAAGCAGCCATAGCGGAAACCATACCCTTTTATGAGGCGAAAGCGCAAAGCGGCGGCGTACCCTTTAAACTCAGTCAGGGGATGGACAACACACAGGGCGTACTGATAACACAGAAAGAGACACAGCAAGACGGAGAGGCAGATATTCAGCCGCATCTTACGGATTTAATTGGTGATGACGATATCATATACCAGCCGGAGACAGACATCAACATGACAACAAATCAGGTCAAGGAAAGTCTTACGGCGGATGACATAGAGAAGCTAAGAAATCTGGATTATCTCAGGAATAAATTCTACATAGTCGACAAGCGAACCCAGCTGACAGCGGATGATTTCGATGTGGATGCGTTTTTGAACACGGATTTAACCATTGACAACAGCATTCCGGGACCCAAGGTATTGGTTTTCCATACCCATTCCTGCGAGGAATTTGCAGACAGCGATATGTCAGATCCTAATGAGGGTATTATGGGGGCAGGCGAGAAGCTCTGCCAGCTGTTGAGAGATAAATATGGCATTGAGGCGATACACCATACAGGACGCTATGACATTGTGGACGGGCAGCGTCAGGTTCTGGGAGCCTATGAGAGAATGGAGCCCGACATCAGAAAAATACTGGAGCAATATCCGTCCATACAGGTTGTCATAGACATGCACAGAGACGGCGTAAACGGAGATACAAAGCTTGTTACCAATATTAACGGCAAGGACTGCGCGCAGATGATGTTTTTCAACGGTCTTTGTAAGCTGAACAAAAACGGCGTGCTGGAGCCTATACAGGGGTTATCCAATCCCTATCTGAAGGAAAATCTGGCGATGAGTTTTCAGATGCAGCTGATGGCAAATGAGCTTTATCCAACGCTGACAAGAAAGATTTATCTGAATGCCTACCGCTACAGCCTTCACATGTTGCCGAAATCAATGCTTATTGAGGTGGGGGCTCAGACGAATACCAAGGAGGAGGTATCCAATTCCATGGAACTTCTGGCGGAGCTTTTGGCTGGTGTGATAACAAAATAAAAGAAAACTGTTTTTTAGCGGACGGGAGCTTTTTTCGTCCGCTTTTTTGTAATACTGTGAAAAAATGAAAAATGATAAAAACAAAATGAAAAAAATGAAGCATGGCGAAAAATAACAACACAATTTTGGCGGCGCTTCCTGTAATAGGAAGAGAATCGGAGTTATATTTTTCTTCTCTTTGAAGATACTAGTTTCATGATTTGGAGATTTTTATTTTATGGATTAATCGGTTGGGGCATGGAGATTTTTTGGACAGGACTCCACAGCCTGATAAAAAAAGATTACAGGATGATTGGCACAACATCCCTATGGATGTTTCCAATTTATGGCTTGGTTATTTTCCTGGAGCCCTTTTATGTTTTGCTCGCTTCCTATCCCTGGGCGGTACGAGGAGGGGTATACATGGTTTGTATTTTTATTGCAGAATATGCTTCCGGATGGGGGCTTGAAAAACTAATCGGCTCATGTCCATGGGATTATACAGGCAGTAAATTCAGCATAAAGGGTCTGATACGCCTTGATTATGCACCGGTATGGTTTGCAGTGGGAATTATTTATGAAAGGCTGTACGGTATGGTGCTCCATGTCGTTTCCTGATAAAAAGTATCGTTTTCTGGAAAAGCGGGGGAGTCCCCGCTTTCTTTTTGGCGTATTTGACTCAATGGCGGAAAAAAGATTAGACTTCTAAATGAAATGTACGTATAATAGTTTATTAAGAAGCTTTTTACAAAGGAGATGAATTTATGGCTGCACCAAGTGGCAACACTCCGCAAAAGGGCGGGGGAGAAAACGATTCGAGGACACTGATCAGGTTTATCGTGATTGCTATTGTTATAACTTCCGTTATGAACATATTTATGGCCTCTGCAACAACAATGAGGGCTACAGAAATAAAATACAGTGATTTTATAACTATGGTGGAGGAGGGCAAGGTAGCGGAGGTTACCTTTGACTCGGATAAAATTAACATTTTAACAAAGACAGAGCAAAGTGCGGACGGAGAAAATACGAACACGGAAATTTTTAAGGAGCAGCAGCAAAAGTATTATACCGGAAATCTGAATGATCCGGATTTGCTGAAAAAGCTGGATGCGGCAGGGGTTACATATGATAAGCCGCCTGCTACAAAATCCCCCATACTGGATTTCATTATTTCGTGGATACTTCCCTTTGCCTTTATTTATTTCATTTCGAGCATTTTTATGCGCTCGGCCATGAAAAAGATGGGCGGCGGCGGAGCGATGAGCTTTGGCAAAAATACGGCTAAAATATATGCCCAGAAGGAAACCGGCGTCACCTTTAAGGATGTTGCGGGCCAGGAGGAAGCGAAGGAGTCGCTGACGGAAATTGTGGATTTTCTTCATAACTCTGCAAAATATACGGAAATCGGCGCAAAGCTGCCCAAGGGAGCTTTGCTGGTAGGACCTCCGGGAACAGGAAAGACTCTATTGGCTAAGGCGGTTGCAGGCGAAGCTAAGGTGCCCTTTTATTCTCTTTCCGGTTCCGACTTTGTGGAGATGTTTGTCGGCGTCGGCGCGTCCAGAGTAAGAGACTTATTTAAACAGGCGGTGGAAAATGCACCCTGTATTGTATTTATAGACGAGATTGACGCTATAGGCAAGAGCCGTGATAACCAATACGGGGGAAATGATGAGAGGGAGCAGACCTTGAATCAGCTTTTAAGCGAGATGGACGGCTTTGATTCCTCAAAGGGTGTTGTCATATTGGGAGCGACCAACAGGCCGGAGGTTTTGGACAAAGCGCTTTTGCGTCCGGGACGCTTTGACAGGCGGGTTATTGTGGATAAGCCAGACTTAAAGGGTCGTGAGGATATACTAAAGGTTCACATCAGGGACTTGAAACTTGACAGTGATGTGGATTTGAAGCAGGTAGCTTTGGGTACCAGCGGATGTGCCGGTGCGGATTTGGCCAATATTGCCAATGAGGCCGCGCTGCGCGCGGTAAGACTGGGACGAAGCAAGGTAAACCAGGGCGATTTTATGGAGGCTATTGAGGTTATAATAGCCGGCAAGGAGAAAAAAGACAGGATATTGACGGAAAAAGAAAAGCGTATCGTTGCGTATCACGAGGTTGGCCACGCCTTGGCAACGGCACTTCAAAAAAATACACAGCCTGTGCAGAAAATTACAATTGTGCCCCGTACCATGGGCTCTCTGGGCTATACCATGCAGATGCCGGAGGAAGAGCGGTATCTTATGAGCAAGGAGGAAATACTTGATCAGATAACTACGCTGTTAGCGGGCCGTGCGGCGGAGGAGGTAATTTTCCACATGGTAACGACCGGCGCGTCTAATGATATTGAGCGGGCTACCTCCATGGCCAGAAGTATGGTTTCCATGTATGGTATGAGTGACAAGTTCGGTATGATGGGTCTTGAAAGCATACAAAACCAGTATCTGGACGGCAGGAGAGTACCTACCTGTTCCGATGCCACAAGCGCACAGCTTGACCAGGAGGTTTTAAAGATTATTGACGATTGTCATGAAAAGGCGGTTTCCCTGTTAAAGGAAAACACGGAGTCTCTCCATAAAATTGCGGCTTTTCTTATAGAGCGTGAAACCATCAGCGGTGAGGAATTTATGAATATTCTCAATGAAGATCGCAAGGATACAAGAGAGGTAACAGAAATCTTCAATAAAAAAGACAGTGAGGGCAATGCCGAGGGTAAAAAAGAGGACATGGAACCAGAGGCAAAGCCTGAAGCAGAGCCGGAAACGGTAACTGAGGAAGCTGTAAAAACAGATTTGAAGAAGGAAGAGTAGCAAAAGCAGGGGACGGGAATATTTTTCCTGCCCCTTTTTCTTTTTTTAAAAGGAGAGAAAAAATAGAATTATCAGAATGGGGAAAGAAAACATCCGCGGGTTGGCTATTTTAACGGATTAGTGGTTTTCAAGCCAAGCCGTTTCCAGAAAACTGTTTTTTTATTGTATCAGCGATAAAAAACATCCGCGGGACAGTTAAATGAAGCGGATGGCTATATAGAGAAGTATTGTTTGTTCTGTTTTTTGTATATATTGGAAGAAAACAAGTACTTGCATGGGAATGGGAGAGAGGGACAGTATGAAGAAGCTTGATTATGATACACTGTTATTTGATTTGGATGGTACTCTGACAGATTCTGCGGAGGGGATTATCAGCTGTGTGCAGTACAGTGCTGAAAAAATGGGAAAGAAAGAGGATGACAGGGAGGCGCTGAAGGTGTTTATTGGGCCTCCTCTCAGTCATATGTTTCATGCGTATTTTGGTTTTGAAGGAGAGGAAATAGAAAGGGCGGTTGCCTATTACAGGGAGCGTTATACACCTGTGGGAATCTATGAGAACAAGGTGTATGACGGTGTTGAGGAAGCTTTGAAATATCTGAAAGCACAGGGGAAAAAACTTGCTGTAGCTACCTCAAAGCCGGAGAAGTTTGCTAAGCGGATTATAGAACATTTCCGTCTTGCACCATATTTTGACGCGGTTTACGGCGCTGACTTTGAAGGGATACGCTCTGACAAGACAGAGGTCATACGGTATGCTCTGAGGGAATTGAAGGCGTCAGATAAAAAGAAAGTGCTGATGATTGGCGACCGAAAATATGATGTGGAGGGCGCCCATGAAGCGGATATTGCCTGCATGGGCGTTTTATACGGATATGGAAGCAGACAGGAGCTGTCAGAAGCGGGAGCGGATTTTATAATAGAAACGCCTCAGGAATTTAGGATTGCTTTTTAATGATTGATTATTTGCAGGCTATAGGGAGTGGTGAAATGAAAACGGAAAAGGAAAAAATGATAGCGGGAGAGCTTTATGATGCTTCGGATATTACTCTGACGGAGGATCGGAAAAGGGCAAGAGAGCTGTTTAAACGATTTAACGACTCTGCGGAGGGAGAGGATAGAAACAGTATCATCAAAGAGCTTTTTGGATCGGTTGGCCATAATTTTTATATAGAACCCTCTTTTAAATGTGATTATGGCTATAATATTTTTGCCGGCGATAATCTATATATAAACTATGACTGTATTATGCTGGATGTCAGCACCATTAAAATTGGCAATAACTGCATGATAGCGCCAAGGGTATGTATTTATACGGCTTCCCATCCGGTTGATGCGGTAAAAAGAATCAGCGGTCTGGAATTTGCAATGCCTGTTGAAATAGGGGATAATGTCTGGATTGGCGGGAATTCCGTCATCAACCCCGGTGTAACCATTGGCAATAATGTTGTAATTGCGGCCGGATCTGTTGTTGTAAAAAATGTGCCAGACAATATGGTGGTTGGCGGGAATCCTGCTCATATTATCAGGGAGTTGTAGCACACATAATTTTATAAAATTAAGAGGGAAGCCTGTTTCATTGGGCTTCCCTCTTGGCTTTTTGTAGGAAAATGATTACTGTTCGGATACTTTTTCAAATAGAAAACAGGGTTAGGGATACGGATTTTCGAAATTATCAGGGCTAGAGGGAATCACATAAAAGGAACCCGGGTAAGCAGACAAAACAGCATGGTTGTCTGGGTCAGTTTATTAGCCATGGAGTCCAGAATTTTTTCCTAAGTACCAGACTTTCCTCTGTGTTTTTTAAACTGTGTTACTTTATCATATACCTTATAAAGGTCCACGTTGTCGTGGACATGTCTATGTATCACCACTGTTTCCAGTTTATTCACCCTTTGCCGTTTACCATTTTTATATAATATAGTTTTATGTAGATGACAGAACGATTTAACATCTTGCATCATAAGATGATATAGGTATACATGTATCTAACTATTTGTAGTTGTACTACACCTATATCATATTTATGGGAAAGGATTGAGTTAACATGGAAAGATATGCTGATTGTAATGATTGCGAAAGCTTTATTAATAATAGCTGTGCATATTGCGGCGGGTGTGGTTGCAGTCATTGCTGTCGAAACCCACAAGGCCCGACTGGTCCCCAGGGCCCCCAAGGTCCAGCAGGCCCCCAAGGCCCTCAGGGTCCACAAGGCCCACAAGGCCCGACTGGCCCTGCCGGTGATGCGAATTCTGCCTGTTGTGGCTGTAGTGAACAACTGAGAAATATAATCCAACAAATCATTACCCTGTATCCAACAAATGATTTGTTTGTCACTTTAAATAGTGGTGATGCAGTTGTTGGCCGTCCCGGTTCTTTGATTACAGGCCCGAATGGCCGTACCGGAGTATTTGTAGTGATAAATCCTCAAAATTTTGAGCAATATTTGTCCACCTGTAGCATCGACACGATTCGGATTAATAATGCAACGTATAATGACGCCATTGTTTATTTGCCGGAGCCGGTTCCTGTCCCCACAGATTGCTGCGCTGACTGCGAATCAACCATTCGTTCTCTCCTGCCTGTCGGAACACCTAATGTTACTATAACCACCAGTACTCAACCTCCATCAGTGGGAACGGTTATTAGAAATGAATACGGCATGATCGTACTTGCTAATGAAGGTGACAGCAATATCACTTTTATATCCTCGTGTAGTATAGATTTATTTTTCACCTGAAGCATGGAACGGGCGGACATAAGTGTCCGCCCGTCAGGCTGTAAAAGAGGAATTGAAAAATTATCAAAATCTCATTTGACAAAACCCGGCTTCTCTTTCATCCGCTATAAAAATGGCACTAGCATCCACACATCATTCCGGTCCTGAAAAATATCCACAGCCATGATATTACTGTCCTCACCAATTGGTACGTTATATCCCAGTTTTTACTGAGTATTGTGTATGTGGTCAATCAGTTGACGTATGGCTAGGAAACGGATTGGCCTGAAAACTGCCCAATCCGTAAAAATAATCACGATGCGGTTATTTTTTATTGCTGTTGCAATAAAAAACAAAATTAGGGAAATGGATTGGCCTGAAAGCTGCCCAATCCGTAAAAATAACCACGGTACGGTTATTTTTTATTGCTGTTGCAATAAAAAACGAAATTAGGGAAACGGATTGGCCTGAAAACCGCCCAATCCGTAAAAATAACCACGGTGCGGTTATTTTTTATTGTTCTTGAAAATTTGTAAGAAAAATATTATGATTATGTAAAACACTGCGGACGGGAATATGATAAAGTAGAGTCAAGGCCGGAAGCAGAATAAACGACAGGGGCGGTTTTTTTGAAGAATATCAAGCTGTACAGGAAACGCTATATACCGAGTGAAACAGTTCTTTTGAAGGATGATGTGATACTTCATATAGATGAGGATGTCATTGTGACAAAGTGGGACGTGCTGAGACCGAGAAAGGATTTTGCCAAAGGGTATTCCTGCTATTTTATGAAAAAGGGATATAAGATAAGCAAATTTTTGAATAAAGAGGGAGAACTGGTTTATTACTACTGTGACATTATTGATACCAGCTATGATGAGCAGGAAAATAGTTTTGTCTTTACTGACCTTTTAGCAGATGTGATTATTTATCCGGATGGGAAGGTAAAAGTTGTGGATGTGGGTGAGATTGCAGATGCCTTTTCCAGGCGAATCATCACGGCGGGGGAGCTGAAAAATGCCCTTTGGCGGCTGGATGCTCTCTTAAATGTAATTTATGACGGAGGACTTGAGGACATCATACATACCTATTTCAACGGGAGTTGGGAATAATATGGCGTTGACGGAGAAGAATATTCATAACGGACATAGAAGCAGAATGCGGTTAAAGTGCCTGGAGTATGGCCCTCAGTCCTTTGAGGATCATGAACTGGTGGAGATGCTGTTATACTATTGTGTCCCCATGAAGGATACGAATCCTCTGGCGCATAAAATGATGAATGAGTATAAAACCCTGTCTATGCTGATAGAAGCGGATCCGAATGATTTGATGCGCCGCTGTGGTATAGGAGATAATATGGCGGTATTTTTTGCCATAGCTGGTGAAATCATGAAGAGGGCCAACAGCGAGCGGTGGACGGATAAAACAGTAATCGGCAGCTCTGATATGGCGGGAGAATTTGCCGTTTCCCTTTTAAGCTATGAGAAGTATGAATGTTTTTATGTTATTTCTTTGGACAGTCAGAACAGGCTGATTAACTCTACATTGATTTCAAAGGGAACGGTGGATGAAGCCCATGTGTACCCCAGACTGGTTGTAGAAACTGCTCTGCGTCATAATGCTTCTAATGTCATTTTGGCCCACAACCATCCGGGCGGAAGCACCAAGCCTTCAATGTCCGATATCAGCACCACAATCAAAATTACGCAGGCGCTCAATGCCATAGACATTTTGGTAGCCGATCATATTATTGTTGCGGAGGACAGATTTTTGAGTATGGCAGACAAAAAGCTCTTGAGCAATAAAAAATAGCCGGAGGGTTGCCGTTTTCAAGAATTGAGCGGTTTTGGCACTATCCGTTTCCTCTATACCGTTTTTATTGTGCGGCAGCAAGAAATAGACAAACTATTTTTGGATACGTATATTAAGACAGGGAGAGTATATAAGTACAGAAAAGGAGATGTTTGTATGGAAAGAAAATTATACCGTTCTACAACAGATGTAAAGATTAGTGGTGTCTGTGCGGGAATAGCGAAATATTTGAATGTAGATGTGACGATTATACGTCTCGCATGGGTGTTTTTGACCTGCTTTACGGCTTTTTTTGCGGGTATTTTGATGTATGTTGCCTGTGCGCTGATTATTCCTATGGAGCCGGATTACATTGATGTGCAGTATAAGGAAAAGCAATGATTGGATGCTTTTAACCCAATGCGTTTCCACGAAATAAAGCTGCGGGGGCTGTTTTAGCGGTTTGATTGTTTTTAGTTTAAACTGTTTTCATATTTAGGGAGCCTCTGCTCAGAGAGTTAAAAATAAAAGGGTGATAAGAGTCTGCATGTGCAGGCGTTTATCTCCCTTTTTTTAGTATGCCTTATACTGAAATACTGAAAAGCTTGCCGCTTATAATACATGGAACACGTTTTTCGCCGGCGCTCCTCCAATTTCTTTTAAAGTATCTGCATCGACAATTTCAACAGTGCCATCTTTTTTTACTATCCTGTATTTATTGATGGGTTCCCCATCCAGGTTGTAGGCGGAGTTGGTGAAGTCCTCCACTACCGCTACCCTATCGCCTGTTCTTTTGTCTATCATTTCTTTTATAATGAACATGCCCCACTCATTGTTCCAGTAATAATTCTTTTCCACCACTTTGTTGTTTTTCACAATGAAGCTTTCGTCCTCCGGTATGTTTTTGGCATCGGTATCCTCCGATTCACTGTAGGCCTGATTTTCCTTCAGGTGCAGAACAGGGTTATTGCCGCTGTCCCAGTTGGGCTCACTTTCCTGCGTTACCCTCTTCCATAGTATTTCCCCCTGACTATCCCACAGCTCGTTCCAGGAGGATTTTATATTCTGAGGCACGCTCAGTATATTATAAAAAACCTCGTTTTCTTCATCCCATGCATAACCCCTGTAGAATGAGCTTTCCTCAAAAGCTCCTATTTTTTGATTCGCCCTTTCGGTCAGTATCAGTACATTTCTTCCCAGGTCCTTCACAGGGATAAACTGGATATCGGACACATCAAAAAAGGAGCCCACATCGCTGACGTATTCATAAATCTCGCCCTGGGGGGTGTATGCGGCGACTATGGTGTTCTTCGGACCGAATTTGACAGAAACAATAGCCTCCTTTGCCCCATCCAATAATACATCTCCGTAGTAGACTGTCACTGTCTCCGCGTCGGTGTGAGAGAAGTCGCCGTTTCTGCCGGTGGAGTCCAGTACCTTTTGTGTAATACTGCTTTTGTGCGGTTCTACATTTGGGTTGTTCAGCTCCTCCTGTGTCAAGCCTTTTGACACGCCATATATTTTAGCGGTGAAGCCGGCAACCATGATACAAAGCGCCAGAGCCGCGCTGATCCATTTTCTTTTCATGCCAATCCCTCCCCATAAACAATATATATGCGCTCTATTCTTCTTTTATTTAGAAAACGGCCTGAAAACAAAAAAAGCCCTCTTCCAAAAGGAGAGGGAGTTAGATTGCCGATGAATCTTTTTTGGGCCTTTACACGAACCTGCTCGCTTATGCACCCGGGTTTCTATGGGGACAAGGTAAAGCACTCCGCAGAGTTCCCAAAATTCGATTGTTTGCACATGAACCCCCTCTCTAAAAAAAGAGGGGCGGCGTGCACTACATTTTTTTTACTTTTAAAAGCTCCATAAGCCTGGCGTTTTTTAAAATTGTTTTAAAGAGGGGGTATCCCAACACAGTCACGACTGCAAATTCTCCCGCCATAACCGTAACGGTGGTATACAATAACGGAATATGATAGATAATACTCAGTTCAATTCCCACCAGTACACAAAAAAGCGTAGGCCAAAGGGTAGCAGTAAAAAGACTTTTGGTGCGTGTTATAAAAAGAACGGAAAAAAAGGTTCCCGCAGTTCCTACTATAAGGTCAATCACTCCCAAGGGGCTGAAAAGATTTGCCAGAGCACAGCCTAAAATCAGTCCTGGCCCGTAAACTGAATCGATAAAAGCCAGAAGAACAAAAACCTCTGATATGCGAAACTGTACCGGTCCATAGGCAAAAGGGGAGATCATCAGTGTCGCCGCCATATACAGGGCGGCTGTGATGCCGGTCAGAGCAATTGTGCGGGCGCTTATTCTCTGTTTTTTCATAAAGGCGTTTCCTTCCTTCATGCTAAGTCACCTCCCACGCCGAAATCTGTATTGTTCCACAATACTTCATATCTTGGGTCTTTATCAAGATAACCGTAATTATCCTTAAACCATGCAATCAGTTTTGGATCTGCCTGGATTTTCGTTGTATTATCGACGTAGATGTTGATACAGCCATGTGGGAAATAAGACGTTAAATATTCCATATCCCTCTGAAGCATTTCCTTTGTCTGACCCTGTACACCTGCCATAAGACAGACGGAATCAAAGTAATGGCGTACTTCCTCAGGCCCCTTTATCACAAAGCCCTTGTTGAGGACCTCGGTCCGAAAGGTATTGTCAAAGGTTTCCAGACCGCATTTAAACATAATTGGAACGCCAAAGTATTCTCTGATTTCCTGAAGCCTGTGACGATAGCCCCAATAGCTCTCGAAAAAAAGCTTCTGTATACCTTTTAACCGCACCAGACTTCTGATTTCTGATAGAGTTTCTTTTGGAAGCTCAAAAACGCTGCCGGAATTGATGACTTCCAGGACACCAAACTGTCCCGTCACATTTTGGAGCACCTCATGGTTAAAAGCGGTCATTTCTGCCTCCAGGGTGCTGTTGTCATTCGTATAATCACAGAAAGCACATCTGCCCCAAATACAGGGAAATCCCTTCAACAGGACAATTTCCCTTTTGTTTTTTGCCTCCACAGTACTGTAGCGGATCATATCGCTCATTTTAAATTCCTCCCTGTTTTTTATTTTAGAGATGGTTAGGCAAGGAACATCTCTATTATTCATATTGTTTTTTGTCCACAACAGGCAGACAAAAAAATAACGCTTCCCTTTCCAAGCGTCTGCAATGCCTATTGCAAATTCAGAAATTATTTAATATAGTATACTATGAAAGAAAAGTAAGGTCAATCCATTATAGAGGGATTTCAACAGTAAAAACTGTAATTTGGGAATAGAAAGGATTGTTGGGGATGAGCTATAAGTATGTACAAAAAATTCCGTCGCCGGAGGAGATGATGGCGGAAGTATCTATGAGTCCGGCGCTGAAAAAAATGAAGGCTGAGAGGGACAGAGAGCTGAAAAATGTCATAGAGGGAAAAAGTGACAAATTTTTGGTTATTGTCGGTCCCTGTTCTGCCAGTGATGAGGATGCTGTGTGCGATTATGTGTCCCGTCTGGCAAAGCTGAACGAAAAAGTGAAGGACAAGCTTTTTATTGTGCCGAGAATTTATACCAATAAGCCGCGTACCACAGGAGAGGGCTATAAGGGCATGCTCCATCAGCCGGATCCGGAAAAGGAAACGAATATTTACGAGGGTATCCGCGCATTGCGCAAAATGCATATCAGGGCCATGAAGGAATCGGATTTGACGGCGGCGGATGAGATGCTTTATCCTGAAAATCTGGTATATGTGGAGGATATATTAACCTATATTGCCATAGGCGCCCGCTCTGTGGAAAACCAGCAGCACCGTCTTGTCAGCAGCGGCATTGATGTGCCTGTCGGCATGAAAAACCCTACCAGCGGCGATTTTTCTGTTATGCTCAATTCCATCCATGCGGCACAGCTAAGCCATACCTTTCTCTACCGTGACCATGAAATTGCCACCAGCGGCAATCCTCTGGCCCATGCTGTTTTAAGGGGCTCGGTGAATAAGCACGGACAGAGTATACCAAATTATCACTATGAGGATATGATATTATTGTGCCAGATGTATCAGGAGCAGAAGCTGGCCAATCCGGTTATTATTGTGGATGTGAACCATGCCAATTCAAGAAAAATATTCTCTGAGCAGCCAAGAATAGTTTCAGAAATACTGCACAGCCGTTCTTTAAACGATACTCTTCATAAAATGGTGAGAGGCGTTATGATAGAAAGCTTTATTGAGGAAGGAAACCAGAAGGTTTCTGAGCATATTTACGGGAAATCCATCACAGACGGCTGTCTTGGCTGGAGTGATACGGAAAAGCTCATTGATTATATCGCGGAGCATGCATAGGAGAAAACATATCATTCGAGAGAAAAATAAAATCAGCGCCGTCTCCATAAGGGAGGGGCGCTGGTTTTTTATAGATAGCTTCTGTCAAAATTGATAACAGTAAAGTAGGATTCGTTTAGTTTCTTTACTTCTGTATCAATGCTTTTTTTCAGCAGAGTGTTTTTTTCCTTATAGTGATAAGGCACTACCACATCAAATATAATGTTGGTGTGGGTTGGACCCGGGACGATTCTCAAATCGTGTATGGACATATCGGCATCTATCTCCTTCACAATGTCAGTCAGCTTGGATTTCAGATAAATGACTTCGCTGTTGTCCTTCTCCACCGGATCGAAATGGATGACAAAGGGCATATGCAGCTTCTCTTCAATTTGCCGTTCCACATTATCTATGGCGTCGTGGGCCTCCATTACCGGCAAATCCGCAGATATTTCAGCATGGGCGCTGCCCATGACTCTTCCCGGACCATAATCGTGAATGACCAAATCATGAATGCCGTCTATGATGTCACAGCTCAGGATTGTGGTTTCGATTTCCTTTACAAGGTCAGGATCGGGGGATTTTCCCAATAGGGGACTCACAGTGTCCTTGGCAATTCCATAACCGTTATACAGTATAAATGCGCCTACCAGAATACCAAGATAACCGTCTACCTCGATGGGCACAAACAGTGAAATCAAAATTCCGAGGGTTGTGGCGCCTGTGGAGATACAGTCGCTGAGACTGTCTGCCGCCGCCGCTTTCATGGTCTGGGAATGTATTTTATCTCCAAGCTTTGTGTTAAATGTTGCCATCCACAGCTTGACCAGTATGGACAATACCAGTATAGCAACCGTTAAGGCGCTGAAATGTACTGAGGAGGGGTGCAGTATTTTTTCGGCGGAGCTTTTCAATATCTCAACACCTACCATTAATATGAAAAAGGTGATAATCATTCCGCTGATGTACTCAATGCGGCCATGACCAAAGGGATGATCCTCATCCGCAGGCTGAGATGCCATTTTAAACCCGATGAATGTCACAACACAGCTTCCCACGTCAGACAGGTTATTGAAAGCGTCCGCTGTGATTGCGATAGATTTTGTTGCGGTGCCCAATATAAATTTTACGGCAAAAAGCAAAATATTACATGCCATACCTACAAAGCTGCTCAAAACACCGTATTTTTCCCTTACCTGTACACTGTTTATGTTTTCGTTATCCCGAATAAAGCGTTTTATCAAAAAATCCGTCATAACCCCATTACTCCCTCTGCCTTTTCCGTGTTTTTTTCCTTTATTTACGTTTTTTATCGGATAAAATGGATTATACCCCAAAAAACGCGATTGGACAAGGCTGTTTTATCAAGGCACTTTTACAATTTAAAGTTTTAAACTTTAACGTACTAAATTATTGACACAACTCTTTTCGGGCGTTACAATACAGTAAATAAATCTAAAGCCGATTTTCATATTTTGAATAGAGGAGAAAGCTTTTATAAGGGGGAAAAGAAAATGATAGTAATTATGAAGCAAAACTCAACAGAGGCGAATATACAAAATGTAATAGATACGCTTCACTCTTTGGGACTTGAAGCACATTTAAGCCGCGGTGAAACCATAACACTGATTGGCGTTGTTGGCGATAAGTCAAAATTTCTGGCAAAAAATCCACAGCTTATGCCGGGCGTGGAGCGGCTTGTTCCTATCAGTGAGAGCTACAAGCTGGCGAACAAAAAGTTTAAGACAGAGCCTACTGTGATAGATGTGAGAGGCGTTAAAATCGGCGGGGACAGCTTTGTCATTATGGCAGGCCCCTGCGCGGTGGAAAGCAAGGAGCAGCTGATGGAAAGCGCCTTGGCGGCAAAAGCGGGAGGCGCCCAGATTCTCAGGGGCGGCGCATTTAAGCCCCGTACCTCCCCTTATTCCTTCCAGGGGCTTGAGGCGGAAGGACTGAAATACATGGCGGAGGTGCGGGAGGAAACCGGCATGCCTGTTATCAGCGAGGTGACAAGTCTGCGCGCCATGGATATGGCGGTGGAGTATGTGGATATTCTTCAGATCGGTGCGAGAAATATGCAGAACTTTGAGCTTTTGAAGGCGGCGGGAAAAACAAAGCTTCCTGTTCTTTTAAAACGGGGTTTGTCCGCTACTATTGACGAATGGCTAAACGCTGCCGAATACATTATGAGTGAGGGCAATGAGAACGTTATTTTATGTGAGCGGGGTATCAGAACCTATGAGACGGCGACAAGAAATACGCTGGATATCAGCGCCATTCCTGTCATTAAGTCAAAATCTCACCTGCCGATTATTGTTGATCCGAGCCATGCGACGGGTATCCGCGATTTAGTTTCTCCGTTGAGTAAGGCAGCCGCGGCATGCGGCGCAGACGGACTGATGATTGAGGTACATCCAAATCCCGCCTGTGCTCTTTCAGACGGGCCGCAGTCTTTAAATCCGCCTGATTTCAAACAGCTTTGCGAGGAACTGCGTCCCTTTGTACATCTTGCGGGAAGGAAGTTTTAAATGTACCAAAAGGTTGGAATTATCGGACTTGGACTGATTGGCGGCTCTCTGGCAAAAGCGCTGAAAAACCGTCTGGATATACACAATATTGTGGCGTTTAATCGGCATGATGATGTGTTGAAGGAGGCGTATCAGGAGGGTGTTATCTCGGAATATACAACGGAGGTAAACCATATTTTTGCCGGCTGTGATATTGTTTTTATCTGTACACCGGTAGACAAAATATTTGAATATACCATAAAGCTTCTGCCCTTTATCAGTAAGGACTGCATTGTGACGGATGTGGGAAGCACCAAGGGCAGTCTGTATGAAAAAATGGAGACGCTTGGCGACAGGGTTACCTTTATCGGCGGCCACCCTATGACGGGGGCGGAGAGATTCCGATACCAGGCGTCCAGGGAGCATCTTTTTGAAAATGCCTACTATATTATGACGCCGGGCAACGGCGTGACGGAGGCGCAGGCAGAGGAATTTAAGAATATGATCCTTGCCATTGGAGCCATTCCCATCAATGTTTCCTGCTCGGAGCATGACCGCATTGTTGCCGCTATCAGCCACGTGCCTCATATTATGGCGTCGGCCCTTGTCAATACGGTAAAAAAGCTGGATGATGAGAAACAGTACATGCACCTTCTGGCGGCCGGCGGCTTCAAGGATGTTACAAGAATCGCGTCCTCAAGCCCTGATATGTGGGAAAGCATCTGTTTTGAGAATAAAGAGGAGATTTTAAAGGTTTTGACGGCCATGGAGGAAACCGTTTCTGAAATAAAGGCCCGCATTGAGGCTGACGACAGCGAAGCGGTTTATTCCTATTTTGACAGCGCCCGTCTTTACAGGGATTCCTTTGCTACCCTGAGCCCGAAAAGCATTGTCAAACGGTATGAAATTACAGTGGATGTTCTTGACCGCCCCGGCAGCATTGCTATTATTGCGGTACTTTTTTCCAGCAATAATATCAACATCAAAAATATGGGGATTGTCAACAATCGGGAGCGGGATAACGGCGTACTGTTCTTTTCCTTTGAGTCGGAGGAGGACAGAAAAAAAAGCATCAAATTATTACGGGGCCTTAACTATGAAGTACAGGTTAAGGAATAACCAGACAGGCGGTATCATAGTATGAATACAGTAGTAAAACCAAAACAAAATATAAAGGGCACCATAAAAGTGCCGGGAGACAAATCCATTTCCCACCGCTCGGTTATGCTGGGGGCTATTGCTAAGGGGGATACGGTTATCGACGGATTTCTGATGGGGGCGGACTGTCTGGCAACCATTGCCTGTTTCCGAAAAATGGGCATTTCCATTGAGATTGAAGGCGAGAGGGTGACGGTACACGGCAGAGGGCTCCGCGGACTTATGGCACCGAGGGATACTTTGGACGTGGGCAATTCCGGCACAACGCTCCGGCTTATCAGCGGTCTTTTGGCTGCACAGGAATTTACTTCCCATATAACGGGAGACAGCTCCATACAAAAAAGGCCAATGGACAGGGTGGCTTACCCCCTGTCGCTTATGGGTGCGGATATCAAGGGGGAGGGGCATAAGCTCTGTGCCCCTTTGACAATAGCAGGCAAGCCTTTAAAGGGTATTTCCTATACCCTCCCCGTTGCCAGCGCTCAGGTGAAAAGCGCTTTGATACTGGCCTCCCTATACGCGGAGGGGGAAACTGTGATTGAGGAGCCGGAAGCCACAAGGGATCACACGGAAATAATGCTGAATGATTTTGGCGCGGATATCAGGCGGGAAGAAAAGCGCATTATTTGTTCGCCTGTTTCGCAGCTTTATGGGCGGCATGTTACTGTTCCGGGTGATATTTCTTCTGCCGCTTATTTTATAACGGCCGGTATTCTCTGTGGCGGTTCCTCCGTAACGGTGCAGGATGTGTGTGTGAATCCAACGAGGACGGGTATGATAGACGTATTGCTTGAAATGGGGGCAAAAGTCTCTCTTCAAAATGAGCGCACAGTAAATGGGGAGAAGGTGGCGGATATAACTGCCTCCTCCTCTGAACTTCATGGTACGGTTATTGGCGGGGATCTCATACCGAGGCTTATTGATGAGATACCTGTTCTTGCCGTCGCGGCCTGCTTTGCGGAGGGAACGACGGTTATTAAGGACGCTCAGGAGTTAAAGGTAAAGGAGTCTAACCGTATTAAGACGGTGGTCTGTGAGCTGAAAAAGCTCGGAGCCGATATTGAGGAGACTGACGACGGTATGATTATTAAGGGGACCCGCGGTCTTTTGGGAGCGGAAGTGGAAAGCTATCACGACCACAGAATTGCAATGGCCTTAGGTATTGCAGCTCTTTCAAGCAGCTCTCCGGTAACCATAAAGGATGCGGAATGTGTTGACATCTCTTTCCCAAACTTTTATGATATGATTCGTAACCTATAACTGAGTTTTTGAAACAGGGGGAGCTTTTATGATCAAGACAACAATTGTGGGATTTGGCGACAGTCTGACTTTTGGATACGGAGTAGATTTTCATGTGGGTTTTATGGATCGGCTGGAAAAGTATATGCCCCAGTATTTTCCCTCTATCTCCTGGAATATCATAAACAGCGGACTGAATGGAGATACCTCCCGGGGAGCCCTTGTACGCCTGAAAAAAGATGTTCTCGTACATAATCCCAATATTGTACTGGTGCTGTTTGGAAGCAACGACTGCTCGGCTGAGAACTGTGCTGACATCACTCAGTCGGTGTTTGAGAAAAACATGTCTGAAATTATCAGGAGGATAAAGGGACATAATAACCGCACCGGTCTGAACGACTGTATTCCTGTTCCCCTGTTAATCACTCCGCCTCCTGTGGACGACAGACTTTGCGGAGGCTACGTTACCAATAACCGTTTGAGGCAATATTCCTATGTAGTGAAATGCCTTGCGAAAAAATATCACTGTCCCCTGGCAGATGCCTACTCCTATTTTTGGGAGGAAAGCGGGGAAGACATTGTTTCCTGTTTGCAGGAGGACGGTGTTCATTTAAGCCAGAAGGGCTATGATCTTTTGTATGATTGTATTTTTTCGGGTATTACCCGCCTTGTCAATTATGAGGGGATACTGAAGGATTATGATATATTGGAATAATGTGGAAACGAGGGTGTCTTTTACATCCTTGTTTTGTCGTTTTTGACGTTTTTTTATGCTGTTTTATCGTCTGAAACTGTGCTTTTTTAAAGATTTCTTAAGGAATTTTAAGAAATATTGTAAATAAATTTTATTTGTGATATGTTTAATGTGTATCTTTATTATTGAAGGGGGTAAACATTATGAAATTCTTTTCCAGGAAATTCGCTTCGTTGGCAATGGCTACGGTTATGACGCTTTCTGTATCAACAGGCGTATTTGCAGCACCTTCCCAGGATGTCAATGTGACAATTGACGGGGAGGCAGTATCCTTTGATGAGGCGGAGCCTATCATCAAGGACGGCACCACCTATATTCCTTTTACCAGTGTATTTGAAGCTTTAGGCGCAGAGGTTTCCTATGAGCCGTCTACTAAAACTGTTACAGCGGTAAAGGATGATACAAGGGTAATTTTTAAAGTAGGCGCTACACAGGCGACCATTGTGAAGGGCGACAAGACTGAGGAGATTTCCATCAGCACACCTGCTTTCATTGAAGGCAGCCGTACCTATGTATCAGCAAGGTTTGTAGCGGAGTCTTTGGGATATTCTATCGGCTTTGACGATGAGACAAAAACAGTTATTATTGTTGACTTGGATAAGGTATTAAGCCCATATGCAGATAAATTTACTGTGATGGACAAATATCTTGCTTATTCCAAGCAGTTTACGGAAAGGCCTTATGCCCTTACCGGAAGTTTTACTGTGGACATGACTCTTGGCGCAGGTGAAGAGGCTATGCCTATGAATATGACAGGTACCATTGACGCTTTGACAGACGCGAAGAGTCTTGATATGTCCATTGCAATGAAGATGGATCTTACAAGCCTTATGTCTGCTGTGACCGAAGCGGAAAAAGAGGATCCGGCAATGAAAGAAATGACGGATATGCTCTCCAACATGAAATTCAACTATCTTTTCAATATGGAAACAGGCAAGTATTATCTGCAGTCCCCATTGTTTGATATGGTATTAGGAACAGGAGAAAATTCCTGGGTAGAGCTTGACCTGAATGAATTCATGGAGGATCTGAATCTTGGCATGTCTTTTGCCGATTTAATGAAGATTTCAACAGCAGACAGTTTCTTTGCTTCCATTAAAGACATGGTGAAGCTGCTTCCGATTACAGGCGAGGAGGATGTGGCGTCCGTTCAGGCTATGGTTAAGATGATGGCTGACATGTACGGCGACGACGCTTTTGTAAAGGAAGGCAATAAATACGTTTCAAACTATACACTCAGCGAAAACGGTTCCGATATGAATATGTCCTTTACGTTTGACACAAATAAGAACGATGAGGTTGTGGGCTACGGAATGAAGCTGAGCTTAAAGCTTGGCAGCGTTGAGTTTATAAACATGGAAATGACACAGGACGCATCCAATGCCATAAGGGCAAAGATTAATATGTCCATGCCGGATTTACTTGAAATGGTAATGAACATGAAAATGCAGATGACAAAATCTGTTGTTCATCCTAAAGGTGAACCTGCTGAGGGCAGCACAATCGTTTCCGCCAATGAGCTGTTAAACGGTGTAATTGCCGAAAACAGCGCTGCTGCAGAGGAAACCCCTGAGGCTGAGCTCAGTGCAGAGGAAGAAACAACTGATGATGGAACGGCGGCTGTGCCAGAGACAGAAGCACCCGCAGAAGTACCTGCTGAATAAAACGGTACGCTGCAAAAATGCTTGTATGCACAATAGGCAGATAAATAAAGGCAGTAAAAACATGGAGATGTTTTTACTGCCTTTTTATTTTGCTTCGATAATAAAATAAAAATGAAGATATTTTACAAGCCTTTTCTTAACCCGGATGGTACAATAGGTGAAACAAGGGGGGAGAATATGAAAAAAGAAGTTAAAATGGTATTTTTCGATGATGAGCTGCGGATAGAGGCATTTCACTTTGAAGGTTTTGTACTGCCCTTTCCAAACCATTTTCATGAATATTACGTAGTTGGTTTAATTGAAGGCGGCAAACGGTATCTGTCCTGCAAGAATAAGGAGTATATATTGAAGAAGGGTGATATTATCCTCTTTAACCCCGGCGATAATCACGCATGTGCTCAGATTGGCGATGAAGCCCTGGACTACAGGGGATTTAATATTCCAAAGGCGGTAATGCTTGATTTGGCGGAGGAAATTACAGGCAGGAGGGAGCTTCCGGGGTTTTCAGAGAGTGTAGTGGCAAATGAGGAAGCTACCTGCTGCATCAGAGGGCTTCATGAGATGGTAAAGTCGGGCTCCACAGAGTTTGGCAAGGAAGAAAACCTGCTGCTTTTGATATCACTTTTGATACAAAATTACGGACAGCCCTTTGAGAACTGTATTCTGGAATGCAGAGAAGAAATAGAGAGAGTATGCGGTTTTATGAAGGAGCATTTTGCGGAGCATATATATCTGGATCAGCTCTGCCGTTTTGCGGGCTTAAGCAAGTCCACGCTCCTGCGGGCCTTTACGAAGTCAAAGGGGGTCACACCCTACCGCTATCTGGAGACAATTCGCATCAATGCGGCTAAAAGGCTTTTGGAGCAGGGTTTATCCCCAATAGAAGCGGCAATGCAGACGGGATTTTCTGATCAAAGCCATTTTACGAATTATTTCAGCAGCTTTATTGGATTGGCGCCGGGTGTGTACAGAGAAATCTTTACAGGCAAAAACGAGGGGGGAGAAAAACGCCATGGAGAATAAAAATGCAAAAGGGCATATTGCCGCTGCCGTCACCATTTTTATATGGTCAACTACCTTTATTTCAACGAAACTGCTTCTGACAAGCTTTCAGCCTGTTGAAATATTATTTTACCGTTTTGTCATTGGATTTATTGTGCTGCTTGCCATTGCCCCTCACAGGCTTAAGGGGACGGATCGCAGACAGGAGCTGACCTTTATGGCGGCTGGGCTTTGCGGTATATGTCTGTATTATCTTTTGGAAAATATAGCGCTTACCTATACGCAGGCCTCTAACGTAGGCGTTATTATCTCTGTTGCTCCCTTTTTTACGGCAATTTTGACCCATTTGTTTGTGAAGGGGGAAGAAAAATTAAAAGCTGATTTTTTTATCGGCTTTGCTGTTGCTATGGCAGGCATCTGTCTTATCAGCTTCAGCGGTTCCCGTTTACAGCTTAATCCTATGGGGGATGTGCTGGCGCTGGCGGCGGCTGTTGTGTGGGCAGGGTATGCTGTACTGACGAGGAAAATCAGTGACTTTGGCTATTCTGTAATACTAACTACAAGAAGGGTGTTTTTCTACGGCATACTATTTATGATACCGGCCCTGCTGTTTTTTGATTTTCAGCTGGGAATTGAACGGCTGAGGGAAACGGAAAATCTGTTTCATATCCTTTATCTGGGGCTTGGAGCCTCTGCCTTGTGCTTTGTGACATGGAATTTTGCGGTGAGAGTATTGGGGGCGGTAAAAACCAGTATCTATATTTATATGGTGCCTGTTGTGACGGCTGCAACCTCAGTGCTGGTTTTGCAGGAAAGGGTGACTGCTCTGGCAGGAGCAGGTATTTTACTGACATTAGCAGGTTTGTTCCTGTCGGAGGGCAGACTGCTTGAGAAGGGGAGAAAGAAAAGTGGACTTAAAAAACGAAAAGTGTGTCGTGGTGATTGATGAGGCTCTGCCTTTAGGTATTATTGCCAATACGGCGGCTATTTTGGGAATGACCATCGGAAAAAAGATACCGGAAGTGATCGGCAGGGATGTTGCGGATGCAGTGGGGCGGGAGCACCTGGGTATTATTGCGTTTCCCGTTCCGGTTTTGAAAAGCAATGCAAGTCAAATAAAAGCTGTACGGGAAAGGCTGTATGAGTCGGAGTACAGTGATTTGACAGTCGTGGATTTTACGGATTTAGCACAGGGCTGCAAGGAATATGAGGAGTTTATTTATAAGATGGGGGAAGAGCCGGCTGACAGTCTGCAGTATTTTGGCTTGGCGATATGCGGGGCAAAGAAAAAAATAAACAAGCTGACAGGCAGTATGCCCCTTCTGCGCTGACAGTCTGCCGTAAAATGGGGAAACGGAATTTTTAAAGGGAGACTGGCGTGCCTTAAACTGTGATTGTTATGCATATGAATTTTTGAAAATAAAAGGGAGAACCGATTGAATCGGTTCTCCCTTTTTTGTTGCAGGCTGTTAAAAAACAAAGCTGTCTGCCCATTTCAGCATAAGAAATTAGGCCCGATACGCTAAATTGATAAAACTGGTATATATGTCAACGCATTATCATAGTCTGCTATTTAAGAACGAAAAGGATTGAAAAGGACGTCATATCCATTGACCTTTGGCTGACGCCGGTGTGAAGGAAGCGGATGTCAGGACAGAGTGAGACCCTAACCGGTTTATTGCAGCAAATTTTCCTCCACAATTTTTTTGTAGGCACGGCTCACAAGTGCTGTTTTTGCGTACCTGTCAAAATAAACGACCCATGGTTCCGTATCTTTTATAATTTTATATATATTTTCAGTGTTAATAATAAAAGAACGGTGCGTTTGTATCAAAGATGTATTTTTTGTTTTGTCCAGCAGCTTGCGGATGGTCATGGGAATACAGATCTCCTCATCCCAGGTATGTACAATGCATTTATGGTCGGAGGACTCAATAAATAAAATTTCCTCTACAGGCAGACGAATCAGGGTATGGGATGTATTAAAGGGGATACAGTTTTTAACAAATTTATTGTATTTAAAAGAATAATTCGACATTTTTACTACCAGTGTAATAAAGTTTGCAAATTTACTGGCACACACAGGCTTTAAAATGTAATCCAGACAACGGATTTCACGGAAAGCAGTGATGATATGATCCAGTTTATCCGCCAGTACGATGATTGGAGTAAACACATACTTTTCTTTGGCGCGGATGGAGGATGCCAACTGGTAGCAGGCTTTGGTATTTTTAGACAAGTCTATGATAAAAAAGTCAATATCAAACAATGACAGGCATCTATTTGCTTCGCTGACAGTATCCGCATATAGAACAGATATCCGCAAGGGAAGCTGCTCCAGCAAGCCTTCAATCATTTTCTGTGTATTCACGTCTTCGTCCACAATCAATATCCTAAACATAGAAAAACTCCTCTGCCGAACAAAATTAATTTCAATAGCATTATAACATAACGGGGAGAACTTCGTAAAACCATGTTTTGCGAAGCTGCTTCACTTTCTTATGCTGTAACCGTAAAAATATTTTTTTACGGATTTTCTCCGCTTGCGGCGGATTATTGTTACCGCTCTTTAACCTGTAAAACATGTTTTATCTGCAAGTCCTAAGATTCTGTTAAACGGATAGGGATATTATATCACAAGTTGAGAAAGGAATAACGAAGAATCATCATAAAATATGAAACAAAAATGTGGAATATTTTTTTGCGAAAATTCATAGGTTTATGGTAAGGAGGGACAACCTATGGATACGAAAGAAGCTATTTTAAATTGTTTTGGAGGTAATTTGAGATTTCTTTTGTCTCAGATAACGGAGGGGGAATATGAGAGGGCGGAGGAAATCAGGATTCGGTGCGCTCAGCCCCTTATTATAAAGTGCAGGGAAACAGAAATATATCTGAATCCGCAGGGAGAGCGGACAGGCAGAATTGAGCAGAGCTACAGGCCGACACAAAAGGATTTGGCACTGGCTATGGAATTGCTGAGCGGTTACTCTGCGTATGCCTTTGAGGAGGAGATAAAGGGAGGCTATATTACCATTGAGGGAGGACACAGGATTGGCCTTGCAGGCAAGGTATCCGTAGAAGAGGGAAGAATAAAAACGATACGGAATATAAGTGCGCTTAATGTGAGAATATCACACCAGGTAATAGGTTGCGCAGGAAGGATAATGGGATATATCACGGACGGAGGAGATATTTACCATACCCTGATTATTTCACCGCCCGGCTGCGGAAAAACTACGCTGCTGCGGGATATTGTGCGCAGTATAAGCAGCTTTCCCCAGTTGGGACAGGCAGTAGGAGTGGTGGATGAGAGAAGTGAAATTGGCGGATGCTATCAGGGCATTGCTCAAAATGATCTTGGGCCCAGAACGGATATTTTGGATGGTTGTCCAAAGGCTCTAGGCATGCGTATGCTCTTAAGAAGCATGTCGCCGAGAATAATAGCGGCGGATGAGATAGGAAGCAGGGAGGACATAGCGGCGATAGAGGAGATTCTTCTGACAGGTATAAAGCTTATCTGTACAGTACACGGAAATTCGGTGGAGGACTTGGAGAGGAAACCATATTTTGAGGAGCTGCTGCAAAAAAAGATTTTTCAGAGGTTTGTTGTTCTTGAAAGAAAAAAAAAGGCTGGAGAAATCAGGCAAATATATGACGAGAATTTTCACCCGCTTCTCCAGAGGGAGGGAATATTATGACACTGAAGCTTTTGGGAACACTGTTGATTCTATGCTCTACCACTTCGGCAGGATACTATCTTTCGGTGCGGGATAAATACAGAATTGAGGATTTGGAGGAAATGAAAAGGCTGTTTTTGATATTAAAAAGTGAAATATCCTTCTCCTCTGTCCCTTTGGAGGAGGCCTTTCAAGAGATTAGCGACAGGGTAACGGGGCCGGTTTCCTTGTTTGCCTCCCACTTTTCACAGGAGCTGAAAAAGAAAAGCGGTGAGAGTGCCGCGGAGCTTTGGACGCAGAGCCTGTCAAAATATATGAATTATCTATACTTTGGAAAGGATGATTTTGACGCATTCACTGCCTTTGGACGGGCGCTTGGGTATTTGGACAGGCAGCAGCAGCTCCGCAATATTGAGCTGGCAGAGCTTTATATTAACCAGGTATGTGTGGAGCTTAGGGAAAAGTCGGAAAAGACGGCTAGGGTATACAGGAGTATGGGAGTTTTAACAGGCGCATTGATAGCGGTTATATTGTTTTAGTGCAGGCTTTAAAATTTTAACCATACAGATAAGTACAGTCTCAGGAGAAAAGCTTTTATCAGGGGGGAATAATCAGTGGAGATAGGAATTGTTTTTCAAATAGCGGCAGTAGGAATATTAGTTGCAGTTTTAAACCAGGTGCTTATCAGAGCAGGCAGGGAGGAACAGGCCATGATGACCACTCTGGCGGGCCTGGTTGTTGTACTTTATTGGGTTATACAGTATATCAGCCAGCTTTTTAATACGGTGCAGACATTATTTAAGCTGTAGAGGGTGAGAAAGTATGGAAATCATACAGATTGTATCAATAGGAATCATAGGCACGGTACTGTCGCTGACACTAAAGAAGCAGAGCCCTGAATTTTCATTGCTCATAGGAATCATTACAGGCATACTGATATTTCTTTTCCTGTTTGATCCAATCTGTGACGTGATTGATTTGCTGAGGCAGATGGCGGATACGGCGGGCATCAGCATGACCTATATGGGCATTGTACTGAAGGTGATTGGAATTGCATATATAGCTGAATTTGGTGTACAGCTCTGTCTTGACGCCGGAGCCGGCTCTATCGCTTCCAAAATAGAGCTGGGAGGAAAGGTTTTGATTATGCTGGTATCCGCACCGGTACTGCTGGCGCTTCTTGATATGGTAATGAATATGATGGCCTGACAGATGGGATGGATAAAGAATGAAAAAATACGCAGCGATACTATTAACAGTTTTTTTCTGTCTGCTAATCTATAATCCTGTTTTTGCCGAGGATGGGGAAAAAATAGATACTCTTATCAACAAACAGTTTGAGATAGTAGATATAGAAGGATTGGATATTAGTACAAAGAAAATTATTGAGGACAGTCAAAACGCTTTTTTGGACGGTTTCAGCTTTAAGGATATGGCCATGGAATTTATACAGGGAGATACGGAATTAACCTTTGGGAATATTGTATCAGGCTTTGCAAAGGTGTTTTTCAAGGAAGTTTATTCTCAAATGTATATTATTCAAAGGCTGGTTCTCATCGCTGTTTTAAGCGCTATGCTGAAAAATCTGAATTCTTCCTTTAACGGCAAGTCTGTGGGGGAACTGAGCTTTTATGTATGCTACATTGTTTTGGTTTTTATTATTATGGCTTCCTTCAAAACGGCGGGAAATCTGGTCTCCAATACAGCTCAGGACATGTCCTCCAGCATGCAGGCATTTCTGCCCATCTTTACAGGATTGGTTTTTACATCGGGCAATTACACGCTGATGACAGTGGCGGGGCCTGTTGTCATTGGCGCGGCGCAGATAATATCCTCGGCCATAACCTACGCGGTGCTTCCCGCAATTACGATGGTAACGGTGCTTCACATGATTAATTTTCTTTCTGAGAAAAATATTCTGGGACAGCTTTCCGATCTGTTCAAGAGTATGATCCACTGGGGGCTGAAGGGGATGGCGATTCTTTTTATGACTGTGGTTTCCCTTTTAAGGATAGGTACCCCGAACATGAATAAGCTTGTCGGCAAGACCGCCAGGGCGGCGGTGGGAGCTGTTCCGGTAGTGGGGGATGTCATGACAGGGGCTGTGGACATGGCGGCTTCCCTTTCAGGGACTGTAAAAAATTCTGTTGCGGCCTGTGCGGTGGTTTTTATTATACTGCTGTGCCTTATGCCCATGATAAAGCTTGTGGTAATGATATTGATTTATAAATTTACGGCGGCGGTTTTGGAGCCTGTCTGTGAGGCAAGGCTTATCAAATGCATCAGCTCAGCGGGCGATTTCTCCGTGCTTTTATTGGGGGCGCTGTTCACGGTAGAAATTATGTTTGTTTTTTCGGTTATTGTATTGTTCAGTACGGCCTGAACGGGTGTATCAGACAGATGGCTTTTAGGGGGTAAAAAAGGAATGATTGGCTACTTTCAAGCATATATAAAAACTATAGCCGCTTTTCTTATTTTCTCTGTGTTTGCGGAGATGATTATGCCGGACAACAAGTTTAAAAAGTATATCAGTATAATACTGGGGTTTCTCATGATTGTGACGATTCTCAAACCGATTACGGTGTTGGTTAGGGGTGAGGATTTTGACTTTACAAATGCCGTTTTAAAAAAGGAAAATGCTCTGATCCAGGCAAACAGAGGAGAGCACTATTATGAAAACCAGCAAAACGAGCTTGTAATGGAAATTTATGAGGGCGAGCTAAATGATGAAATAAAGGAAAATCTGGCAGCGGAAAATATAAATGTAACTGAAGTTACAGTAAAGGCAGATGATGACAGGGAAAGCAAAGGTTATGGAAATATAGAAAGCGTGTACATAAAAGCGTCATCCCTTCAGGGGGCTACCTCCATGGTAAAAGCTGTGGAGCCTGTTGAGGGTTATGACGGTGCCTCCGGGTCAGCTGATAAAGGCGAGGAAGAGAAGAGGCAGGAGAAAAAAGTGAAAGAGGCTGTAAGCCGTCTTTACGAGGTTCCAATGGAAAAAATAACTGTGGAGATACAAAGGTAGAAATCGAGAGGTGAAAATATGGATAAAAGGAAGCTTAAAGAGCTATTCAGCAAGGAAAACGGCAGCTTCAGGACAAATATTGCAGTTGCCTTTATGATAGGCGTACTTCTTATTTTTCTTGGGAATACCTTTTTTAGCAGTAAGCTGAGCAGTGAGAGCAAAAGTGCCATGCCATCCGTTTCTCACGAGGATAACACGGTGCCAAAGGAGAGCGGCAGCAAGGAAAAAGACCTGGAAAAGCGCCTTGAAAGTATTTTGTCGAAGGTGGAGGGTGCGGGAGAGGTTGAGGTTATGGTTTCCTTAAGCTACGGAAAGGAAAAAATTGTGGCGGAGGAAACAAAAACCGAAAGTACAGACACCACGGAGAACGCAAGCCAAGGGGACAAAAGAGATATTAAGAGCACCAATTCGGAGAACAAGGTGGTATTGACAGAAAACGCTGACGGCAGCACTTCTCCTTTGATTTTGAAGGAGCTGGAGCCCCAGGTGGAAGGCGTTATCATCGTTGCCCAGGGAGGGGACAGTATATTGGTGAAGGATTCTCTTTCAAAGGCAGTGCAGGCATTATTAAATGTACCGGCCCATAAGGTGGAAATACTCAAAATGAAATAAGGGGGATTATAGCTATGTTTATTATCAAGAGGAATCAGGTTATTGTTACAGCGTTGGTGGTTATGATTGCGGTTGCGGGTTATCTCAATTTTACGGAGAGCAAATCTTCGGAAAGCGGAAACATTCAAAGCGCAATGAACCTGACAGACGAGGGGGATTTGGAGAGTGCGCTTTTGCCGCCAAGCGAGGGTGATATTGCAACGCTTGCGGATGATGTGGATGAGGATCTGGATGTTGCACAAAACGGAACCGACCCAATCACAGCGGAGGCTTTGACTGCTGACGCTTCCTCAGACGAGGATGACACAGGGGCGGCTGTATTTGTAAACGCCTCCGGTGACAGCGCTACATACTTTGTCCAGGCAAAGCTTGACAGGGAACAGGCAAGAGCAAAACAGAAGGATATATTGACAGAGATGATCAACAATGACAATATTGACCAGTCTCAGAAGGAAGCCTGCGCAACCTCCATGCTTGACATCCAAAAGAGAATAGAAAAAGAGACAGCAGCGGAGGCTATGATAGAATCAAAGGGATTTAATGAAGCTTACGTCAGAATTGATGATGAGACAGTTGACGTTGTGGTAGATAAAAAAGATTTAAGCGAGGCGGAGATTGCACAAATTATGGATATTGTCACGAGAAAAACTGGTTTTGCAGAGGATAAAATCAGAATAAGTCCTCTGAAGAAATAATAAAAGAAAAAAACAAAAAGGTGCAGAGCACCTTTTTTTGTTTTTACAGGGTAGAAACGGTTAAGAAACTGTAGGATTTTAAATAGAAATTTTTATAATTTAGATAAAATAAAAAGTAAATATTTCTATGTATTTTTCTCCAAAAAAAGAACACGGAAAAAGTACGTTTTAAATAAAATGTTAAAAGCTAAGTACTTTGATGCTACTTTCAGCGTGAAAGTAGCCAAAGCGCCGGGGGTTTCGATTCCCCCGGACCCCTAAAACGATTCAGGGGGAGATTCCCCCTGAAAACCCTCTCTTTCATGCCCTAAAGGGCAAAATAAAAACAGCACATTGGAAATAAAAGTGAAACCAAAATATCTGTAAAATCAGACCGACTCACCGGGCTGCATTTTTCAGATGGGGTCCGGGGGTAGTTTATCCCCGGGCGCTCGGGGGTCTGGGGGCCTTGCGCCAGTCCCCAGTTCTTTTGGTACTTTTCTTGAAGAAAAGTACATAGAAATGTTTTTGTTTTTATGGTTTTAGTATAGAATTTTTGATTAAAAACCTATACTTTTCCATTCAGCAAAATAACGCCAATAGATGCCCGTTTTTTTGCCTTAAAGTTTTTCCGCTTTATTTGAATACGATATAAATTCATAAATATAAATAGTGAAAACACAGCATTTTGCATAAACACTTATTTTTAACACTGATTATACAAAAAGCCTGCATATCTTAATAATATATTCATTTGCAAACCATAGAAAATCTGATATAATTATACCATCTAAATTTTTATGCAAATTTTTACAAGGACGTATAAAAAGAAGCCACAAATAGGGATACTAATAAAAATAGTTTGCCTTTTTGAAACGGCGTGTAGTCTGCGCAATCATATTTCAGGCTGCAGGTCCTTGAAAGGGCCTTTATTAGGATGATAAAACAATAGAAAACCGGGAGGTAAAAACATGTCTGAGATGAAAGAAGAAAACAAAACTGTGTATGGACAGATTCAGATAGCAGATGAAGTTATAGCTATTATTGCCGCAACAGCGGCACAGGAGGTTGAGGGGGTTTCCGCTGCGTCCACTGACCCTACAGGTTCCTTCGTAGAGTTTTTCGGAAAAAAGAACCAGTCAAAGGGTGTACGCGTTGCGGTTGAGAGCGGGGAAACCAGTGTCGAGGTGGACATTGCCATACATTTTGGCGTAAAGATTCAGGAGACTGCAACTGAAGTACAGAGAAAAGTGAAAAATGCCATTGAAACGATGACAGGATTATCTGTTGTAACGGTCAATGTCAATGTGACAGGGATAATTATTGACAAAGCCCCTGTAAAGGACGCGGTATTAACAGATTGAAAACAGCTTAAGTAGTGGCTATTTGCTGCCGGTAGCCTGATTTTTAGGGGTTATCGGTTTTGCTTTTTTTTACAGAGGGTTAAAAAAGCAGAGGCAGGTTTGATAGATTGAAGTGTAAGCCATGGTGCTTTTTAACACAGGGGGATGAATATGAGCCGTAGAAACGCGAGAAAAAATGCATTTTACCTTTTATTCCAGCTGGATTTTTCAAAAAAAGAGGAAGCAGAAGGGATAAAGGAAATATTTTTTCAGGAAAACAGCGATATTGACGAGACAGACAAAAAATTTATATTGGACGAAGTGGAAGGCGTAGAAAAAAATATTGAAGAGATAGATAAATCCATCAACTTTGTGGCGAAGGGATGGACCATTGACAGGATGTCAAAGGTTGATTTGGCTATACTGCGTCTGGCTGTATATGAAATGAAATATTCTTTTGATACACCGGTAAGCGTTGCCGTAAATGAGGCGGTAGAGCTTGCGAAAAAGTACAGCTCGGACGAGGCGCCTTCTTTTATAAACGGTATTTTGGGAAAGCTTGCTTAAAAATATGGATAAAAAAATGATGGAACCAAGGGTTTATACGGTAACGCAGATAAACAGATATGTCCGCTCTCTTTTTGAGAGGGATTTTATACTGAACAGCATCTGGATAAAGGGAGAAATCTCTAACTTTAAGGAGAGGGCCGGTCATTTTTATTTTACACTGAAGGACGCTTCATCAGCTCTTAACTGTGTTATGTTTAAAGGGAGTGCCATGCTTTTGCCTTTTTTGCCGGAAAACGGTATGTCGGTTGTGATATGCGGCTATTTATCTGTATATGAGAAGACAGGACAGTACCAGCTCTATGCGGAACTATTGGAGCCTATGGGAATCGGTGCCTTGAATGTTGCTTTTGAACAGCTGAAGGAGAAGCTTTCCGCAGAGGGCCTTTTTGACAGTGACTACAAAAGGGAGATATGCAAAAATCCGGAAACCATAGCACTAATCACATCCCCAGGAGGTGCGGCGGTAAGGGATATGATTCAGGTGTCCAAACGCCGCAGCCCGGGAATAAAAATAGTTGTGGTTCCCACTCTGGTTCAGGGAGACAGGGCGCCGGAGGAAATTGTGCGTGCGCTGAGGACGGTCAATGAGTGGGGAAGGGCAGACACCATACTGCTGGGACGAGGCGGCGGATCGGTTGAGGATCTTTGGGCTTTCAATGATGAAAGAGTGGCGCGTGCCATATTTGCCTCCAATATTCCGGTTATTTCGGCCGTAGGCCATGAAACGGATTTTACAATTGCCGATTTTGTGGCGGATATGAGGGCACCGACGCCCTCGGCCGCAGCGGAGCTGGCGGTGGCGGATACTGCCGAGGCCATGGACAAGGCGGCAGCTGTACAAAACAGGATGAACGCCGCCATGAAGAGTATTCTTTTTTATGACGCCAAAAGGGTGGACACATTGCTTGAAAGACCTGTTTTCAGACGTCCTATGGAGAAAATAGCGAACCATCAGATATATGTGGATACCCTGCGGAAAAACATGCAAAAGGAAATAAAATTTTTTCTGGATAAAAGGAAAAATAAATTTGAAAATACCGTGGAAAAGCTTTCTGTGCTCTCTCCGCTGGCGGTTTTGAAAAGAGGCTATGGCGTGGTGCAAAAGGCGGATGCCGTGGTTACCTCCGCAGGGGATGTCAGGCAGGGAGACAGTATTTCCATTGAGATGAAGGATGGCCGTATATTGGCTAGTGTGAGCGGGGTGTTAGGTACAGATGGCGAAGAAAAAAATGACGTTTGAGGAAGCGTTAAAGCGTATGGAGGATATAGTGGATACGCTGGAGAATGAAGAAGTGGCTTTGGATAAGTCCATTAAGCTGTATAAGGAGGGCATGGAGCTTTCCTTTTTGTGCAGAGATATGCTCTCCTCTGCAGAGAAAGAGGTTATGATGCTATCAAGAAGCGGCGGCGGGGAGATTAGGGAAATACCTTTTGTGCCGGAGGAGGAATGACAATGGATGATTTTAATAAGCTGCTGAACAGTAAAATTGATGCCATAGAGGGACACTTAAACAGGTTTCTTCCATCAGAGGAGGATTATCCTGAAATCATATACAAGGCAATGCGCTACAGTGTTTTCGCGGGTGGAAAAAGACTGCGCCCTCTTCTTTTGCTGGAGTGCTGCGATGCTTTCGGCGGCAGGGAGGAGGAAGCGGCACCTTTTGCCTGTGCTATTGAGATGATTCATACCTATTCTCTGATTCATGACGACCTTCCGGCAATGGATAATGATGATTACAGACGAGGAAGACTGACCAGCCATAAGGCGTTTGGGGAAGATATTGCGATACTTGCAGGGGACGCCCTTTTAAGCGAGGCTTTTGAAATTATGGCCCGGGCTTGTGTTCTTGGCGGTGATATCCGCTTTGTGAGGGCGATGGAGGCAATAGCCGCTGCCGCGGGAACAAGAGGTATGCTGGGGGGACAGGTGGTGGATGTCACAAGCGAGGGCAAAAAAATAGATTTAAAGACGCTTCAGTTTATTCATAAAAATAAGACGGCGGCCATGATACAGGGAGCAATGAAAGCGGGGGCAATCCTTGGAGGTGCCATGAAGGATGAGGTAAACAGACTCTATGATGCAGGGGAAAAAATTGGAGTGGCTTTCCAGATACAGGATGATATTTTGGATGTTACCAGCTCTGCTTCCGTTTTGGGCAAGCCTGTTTTCAGTGATGAAAAAAATCAAAAAGTGACCTATGTTACAATGTTTGGGGTGGAGGAATCAGAAAAATTGGTGAAAAAGCTGTCTGATGAGGCCATAGGAATATTAGAAAGCTTCGGGGCGAGAAGTGGCTTTCTGGTTTCATTGACGCAAAGTCTGATTGGAAGGCAAAAGTAGGCGAAAGCCCTTTTGCAGCACGAAGGAGAAGATTCCTATGATTTTAGAGCAAATTTTGGATAACACCCCTATTTGGGTGGCAGCGCTTGCATGGGCAATTGCTCAGGGCGCAAAAATTATAATAACCTTTATCGGAGAAAAAAAGTTTGATATTACCAGAGCCTATGGCTCCGGCGGTATGCCAAGCTCCCATTCTGCCCTGGTGACGGCCCTTGCCGTGAGTATCGGGCGGAAATTCGGATTTGATACGCCTTCCTTTGCCGTGAGTGTTATTATGGCACTTATTGTAATGTATGACGCTGCCGGCGTGAGAAGGGCGGCGGGACAGCAGGCGGCTGCCATCAACAAGCTCTTCAGTCACAGCGGCATGAAGCTGGAGGAACAGCTGAAGGAGCTTTTGGGACATACGCCCCTTCAGGTATTTGCAGGCGCAATATTGGGGCTTGTGATAGCCTGTGTGATTGAAATTTAGGATAGGAAGTTAGGTGGAATTTAGTGGAGAAAATACTGGATACAATCAATTCTCCTGAAGATATCAAGAAGCTTTCCTTTGGAGAGATGAATATACTGGCGAGGGAAATCAGAGGCTTCCTATTAAGCCATATCTCAAAAACAGGCGGACATCTGGCTTCTAATCTGGGCATAGTCGAGCTGACATTGGCCCTTCACTACTGTTTTCAATGCCCAGAGGACAAAATAATCTGGGATGTGGGACATCAGGCATATGTACATAAAATTATAACGGGCAGGAAGGACAGGTTTGATACCCTGCGTAAATTTCAGGGACTCAACGGTTTTCCGCGGCCCAGTGAAAGCGAATACGACTGCTTTGCGGCAGGACACAGCTCCACCTCCATTTCTGCGGCCCTTGGCTTTGCCTGCGCCAGAGATATGGACGGCAGGGACAACAGCGTGATTGCCGTTATTGGAGACGGCTCCATGACCGGAGGCCTGGCCTATGAGGCGCTAAACAATGCGGGGAGATCAAACCGCAATCTCATTGTCATACTAAACGATAATCAAATGTCCATATCAAGTAATGTGGGAGCGGTGTCCAGACATCTCAGGGATCTGAGAATGGAACCGGCATATCTTGGTGCGAAGGAAGGACTGCACAGGTTCCTGAATAAGCTTCCCGTTGTGGGAAAGCCGGTGGACAGGGCCATAGAGAGGGCCAAAAACGGTATTAAGTATTTTTTTGTTTCCGGCGTAATGTTTGAAGAGCTGGGCTTTAAATACCTGGGTCCCATTGACGGCCATAACATTGAGGAAATGGTCAGCCTTTTCCAAAAGGTAAAAAATATGAAGGGGCCGATTTTAATACATGTCCATACAACAAAGGGAAAAGGCTATAAGTATGCGGAGAAGCTTCCCTGGGAATATCACGGCGTAGGATCCTTTGATATTAAAACAGGGCAGATGGTTCAAAGCGGCAAGCCCTCCTATTCCGGCGTTTTTGGCAGTACGATGGTGGAACTGGCTAAGGAGAATGACAGACTGGTTGCTATATCTGCGGCAATGACAAGCGGAACAGGGCTTTGTGATTTCGAGGCAAAATACCCGAAGCGGTTTTTTGACGTGGCTATAGCGGAGCAGCATGCGGTGACGTTTGCCGCAGGGCTTGCTATCAGCGGGTTTATTCCTGTATTTGCGGTGTACTCTACCTTTTTGCAGCGGGCTTATGACCAGATTGTCCATGACGTATGTCTTCAAAACCTACATGTGATATTTGCCATAGACAGGGCCGGTATCGTGGGGGCGGATGGGGAAACCCATCAGGGGATATTTGACATTTCCTATTTGTCCCATATTCCCAACATGACTATAATGGCGCCAAAAAGCGGGCCGGAACTGAGTGATATGCTGAGAGCCGCTATAGAATTTGAAGGGCCTGTGGCCATACGCTACCCCAGGGGAAACGCGTCTTTTTACGGACAGGAGACAAGGACGCCTGTCCTATACGGCAAGGCTGAGATAATTGAGGACGGTGCAGAGATTGCTCTTCTCTCCTCAGGTTCCATGATGGAAACGGCGGACAAAGCGGCAAAGCTTCTGAAACAGGAAGGATACCGTCCTTTACTGATAAATGCAAGATTTTTAAAGCCTCTTGACAGTGATATGCTCAAAATGGCTGCGGAAAAATGCCGATATCTGTTTACACTGGAGGACAATCTAAAGGCAGGCGGTTTTGGAGCCTGTGTTTTGGAGGCATTGAATGATTTCGGCATTCAGGACAAAAGAGTTTATCACTTTGCTTTTCCGGAGGCATTTGTGGAGCAGGGCAGCAGAGATGAGATATTTGAACAGTATGGTCTGGACGCGGAAAGCGTTTACCGAAGGATAAAAGAAATAATAAGCGAAGTGGATGATTAAATGGCCGAGAAGGAAAGATTGGATATTATATTGGTACAGAAGGGACTTGCATCCTCAAGAGAGCTGGCGAAGGCTTATATTATGGCAGGCAACGTCTATGTGGACGGCCAGAAGGAGGATAAGGCGGGGACAAAGGTTGATCCCTTGACATCTATCCAGGTGCGGGGCGGAGAGATGAAATATGTCAGCCGCGGCGGTTACAAGCTTGAAAAGGCATTAAAAGAATTTCCCATTACACTGGAGGGGAAAATTTGTATGGATGTGGGGGCTTCTACCGGGGGATTTACGGATTGTATGCTTCAAAATGGGGCCGGCAAGGTATATTCTATCGATGTGGGCTATGGACAGTTTAACTGGAGGCTTAGAAACGACCCTCGTGTTGTGTGTATGGAGAAAACCAATGTAAGGTATATTACAGGGGAGGATATCAAGGACGAGCCTTCCTTTACGTCAATTGATGTTTCTTTTATTTCACTGACTAAGGTGCTGCCGGCCACCCTTTCTGTAATGAGCCCCGATGGGCAGCTGGTTTGCCTGATAAAGCCTCAATTTGAGGCGGGAAGAGAAAAGGTAGGAAAGAAAGGCGTTGTCAAGGATTTGGCAGTGCACAGGGAGGTTATTGAAAAGATAATTAATTTTGCATTGGATAACGGTGTTCATATCCGTGGTATCAGTTATTCCCCTATAAAGGGGCCGGAGGGCAATATTGAGTATCTGATATTTTTGGATAGGAAAAGAGAGGGAATGACAAGGGAAGAGGCATATGATGCGGCTTTCAGTGTGGCCTCATCCTCCCATGAGACGCTGGAGTGACAAGGTGGTAGATAAAAATGAAGGTAGGCATTGTTCCCAATATTGATAAGGACAGGGAGTTTTCTCTTACCAGAGAAATCGTTTCTTTTCTAGAGGAAAAACGGTTAAGCCCTGCGCTTCCGGAGCAGGTTGCCATTGATATGAGCATTTCGGAGTACGGCGTCCCCTATGAAGAGCTTTATGAGAAAAGTGATTTTTTGGTTGTACTTGGCGGTGACGGCACGCTTTTGAGTGTTGGACGAAAAGCGTGTATTCATAATACGCCTCTTTTGGGTATCAACCTTGGCACTCTTGGATTCTTGACAGATGTGGAAAAGACGGATTACAAGGCTTCCATTGAAAAGGTGCTGCGAAAGGAATACAAAACGGAAAAAAGGCTGATGCTGGAGGCATCTGTGCTGGATACCAGAACTGTGCCGGAGAATATGCTGGCGCTAAATGACGTGTGTGTTACGAGAGGTGTATTTTCTAAAATCGTGAATGTGAAGGTTTATGTGAATGGAGAATATCTCAATACTTTCCGCTCTGACGGCGTTATTATCTCGACGCCTACAGGATCGACTGCCTATAATCTGTCTGCAGGAGGGCCGATATTAAAGCCGGATACAAAGATGATTGCCATAACGCCCATATGCCCCCATGCCTTATATGCACGAAGTATTGTGACCTCCGCAGAGGACATTATCACAATTGAGGCAGACAGTACATCACGGGGTGATTTGATTATGAGTGTTGACGGACAAAACGGAGGCTATATCAGGCCGGGGGATAAAATACAAGTGAAAAAATCAAGCTATTATACGACGATAATAAAAACCAACACCTATGGTTTTTACGATATACTGAGAAAAAAATTAGTCAGGAATGAAGGGTGAGTGAGAGGATGAAGGTTGCCAGGCATACCAAAATATTGGAGATAATAGAAAACAATGCAATAGAGACGCAGGATGAGCTTGCGCAGAAACTGAGAGAAGCGGGATTTGATGTGACCCAGGCTACTGTATCCAGAGATATCAGGGAGATGAAGCTGACTAAAATTTCCATGGAGGGAGGGCGTCAGAAATATTCTGTCATTGCCAGTGCGGATACAGAGATTTCAGAGAGGCTTATCCGCGTATTTAAGGAAGCTGTCATTAAGATGGATTATGCCCAAAACATTATCGTTATTAAGACACTTGAGGGTATGGGCATGGCTGTTGCCGTTGCCCTTGACAACATGCAGAACAGTGAAATTCTGGGAACCATTGCGGGGGACGACACGGTTTTTTGTGTTGTAAGAACCCATCAGCAGGCGGTTTCCATCATTGAAAAGCTTTACAGGGTAATACACGCTGACTAAGGGGGTGCCTTTATGCTTGCCTATTTACATATCAAAAATATAGCGCTGATTGAGGAGGCGGAGATTCATTTCAATGATGGCCTGAATATCCTCTCAGGGGAAACCGGCGCCGGCAAATCTATGGTTATCGATTCCATTAATTTTGCCATGGGCGAGAGAAGCGGAAAAGACCTTTTGCGCAAGGGGGAGGAACAAGCTTTGGTGGAGGTTCTTTTTGACATGGGCGGAGACTCCTTTCAGGCTCGGCTTTCGGAAATGGGTATTCCCTTGGAGGAGGACAGCTCTGTCTTGATTACCCGTAGCGTCTCCGCTTCCGGCAGAACAGTAAACCGTGTAAACGGCTCTACAGTGACCGCCGGAATGCTGAAGAAGCTGTCGGAGCTTTTGATAGACATTCATGGGCAGCATGAGCACCAGTCACTGTTGAATCCATCCAGGCATATTTTGCTTTTGGATCAGTTTTGCGGGAAGGAAATGGAGGAGGAAAAAGAAAAGCTTTCTGCGCTGCACAGGGATTATAAGAATATTTTAAGGGAAATAGAGGCCCTGAGCGGAAATGGGCAGGAGCGGGCAAGAAAGCTTGATTTACTGCGCTTTCAGGCGGAGGAAATTGCGGAAGCCATGCTGCATGAGGGCGAGGAAGAAGCTTTAAATGAGGAAAAAAAACGTATCGCAAACGGGGAAAAAATAAACCGCTTGTCAAACGGCGCATTGGGGCTTTTGTATGAGGGCGATGGGGAAGGTATGTCCGCCTATGACAAAATAGGAGAGGCATTAGACCTGATTGATGAATTGAGCCGTATAGACAGCGCTATGGACCCCATACGGGAGGAGCTTGAGGGCGTTTACGCCCAGCTTTCCGATGTCTCCAGGGAGTTGTCGCGGTATATATCTGCAATGGATACGGAGCCGCGGGACATCAACGAGATAGAGGAAAGGCTGAATCTGATTTATAATCTGAAACGGAAATATGGAAACAGTGTGGAGGAAATTCTTTTTTATCTGGAAAAGATTGAGCGGGAAATAGATTTTATTGAAAACAGTGAAGAAAAAACAGTTGAACTGGAAAAGGAAAAGAACAGTCTTCAGTCGAAAATGGAGGTTATCTGTTCAAAAATGACTGCACTGCGCCAGAAGAAAGCCGCCATGATACAAAAAGAGATAGAAACGCAGCTGAAAGAGCTGGAGATGAAAAATGCCCGCTTTGAAATCAGAATGGATAAAAAAGAGGAATTAACGGTAAACGGATGGGATAGGGTAGAGTTCCTTATTTCCGCCAACAGGGGAGAGGAATTGAAGCCCCTGGCGAAAATTGCCTCCGGCGGAGAAATGTCCAGAGTGATGTTGGCTCTGAAAACTGTTCTGGCTTGTGCGGACGAAATTGAAACGTTTATATTTGACGAGATAGATGCAGGCATCAGCGGACGCACAGCGCAGAAGGTTGCGGAAAAAATGTCCTTGATAAGCGGTGAGAATCAAATTATCTGTATTACCCATTTGGCACAGATTGCGGCTATGGCGGACAGCCACTACCTGATTGAGAAAAAAGCGGTGGAGGATAAAACCATAACCAATGTATACTGCCTGAACCGGCAGGAGATGGAGGGGGAAATTGCGCGTCTTATGGGCGGTGCGGAAATTACTTCCGCGACAAGGCGCGCCGCCGCAGAGCTCAAAGAGATGGCGGACGCCTATAAAAAACAGAACAGGTGCAAAAGGAAATGAATTCGCTAAAACTCCGTCCTCTAAGACACGGCAAAGCCATCTGAGGAACCCTAAAAGAAGGTATCCATTTTAAGGGCAAAAAATCTGCCAGAGAAAGTGTGGGATACGGCTTCGTACGGGTTTGGCTTTCAAATAAAATCCGGTCTTTGAAGGTAGTTTAAGTTAACGCCGTTCTTTGAAAACTAAATGTTTACCCGGTAAACGAGGCAGGCTTGATAAATTAGGCTTGCTTTTCTATTTTACGGTGTGCCTGCTGTTACGGTGATGTTTTATTTTTATGGTCTAAAAAAAGTCCCCAAAGGGACTTTTTTTTATGCTGCATCATTCAATATCGTTTTTTGTCAGATAGGGTGATTTTTCTTCTGCCACCTTGAGGGGGCTTTCTTCGTTTTGGAGTTCAGCGTTTTGTCTGTTTAACAGCCACATCATAAATTCCATTGCGGTTGACTGATTTTGCTCTGTCAGTAAGGAATAAATATGATTACACTGTTCTTCGGAAGGGTCAAGATCGTTATTTTCCACATCACTTACACACAAAAGATAATCCAAAGTAACATTAAAAAATGCTGCTATTTTTTTCAAGTCAGCAATTGACGGCTCATTACGTCCTGATTCATAGTTTGATATTGCGGTATAGCCATAACACAAAATACTTGCCAAATCTTTTTGTGTAAGCTTCTTTCTTTTCCGTAAATCTCTAAGTCGATCCTTAAACTCCATAAGCCCACTCCCTAATTTCTTTGCTTAAATATATTTATTTTGTATAGTACGATGTCGATTTTTATGTTTTTATGATTAAACTAATATACTCATTCATTATATTTTTTATTCACATTTTATTAAAGGCTATTTCACGAAGTCGAAACAAAGAAAATTTCTACATCACAACTTAACAATACAATTTTTGTATATCCTAGTAAAATACTTGGAATATTATATTGACAGAAAAATAAAAAAGTGATATGATTTAGAAAATTAAATCTGACTAAAACAGTAGGAATTAAAGAGGTGGTTGGATGAAGATTTCTACCAAGGGCAGATATGGCATTAAAGCAATGGTGGATATAGCGGTATATAGCAGGGAGAGTATGGTATCCCTAAAAAGCGTTGCCTTAAGACAGTCTATTCCGGAAGCATATCTGGAGCAGATTATGATGCTTTTAAAAAGGGCAGGGCTTGTGAAGTCAAGCCGCGGCGCCCAGGGCGGCTACTGTCTGGCAAAAAAAGCGGAATTGATACGAGTCGGCGATATTCTCCGTGTGTTGGAGGAGTCTCTGACACAAAAGGGCTGCGACAAGACAAACACCGGCTGCATGGATAACTGCAATAAATGTGTTTCTCGCTCTGTCTGGGAAAAATTGTCCGACAGCATGCTTTTTACGGCGGATTCTATCACTTTGCAGGAACTTGTCAATGATTACAGGAATATGAATGTAATAGAAGCAAAATAAAGATTGCTTTCCAAATAAAATGGATAAAGGAGAATGAAAATGGATAAGAAGATATATTTTGATAATGCGGCAACAACACCGGTCAGGAAAGAAGTGCTGGACGAAATACTTCCTTTTTTCAGCGACAGGTATGGCAACGCCTCCAGTGTCTATGAAATTGCCAGAGAGAGCAAGAAGTATATTGATCAGGCAAGGGAACGTGTTGCAAAAGCAATCAATGCCAATTTGGATGAAATTTACTTTACGGCAGGAGGCTCTGAGAGCGACAACTGGACGCTGAAGGGTGTTTCAGAGGCATTGAAGGATAAGGGAAACCACATTATTACAACACAGATTGAGCATCATGCTATTTTGCACACCTGTGAGTATTTGGAGTCGAAAGGCTTTGAGATCACTTATCTGCCGGTGGATGCAGAGGGAAAGATAAGTCTTGAGGATTTGAGGGCCGCTGTCAGGCCCGATACCATATTGATCTCTGTCATGTTTGCCAACAATGAGATAGGCACCATAGAGCCCATAAAGGAAATTGGTAAAATTGCCAGAGAAAAGGGAATTTATTTCCATACCGATGCAGTACAGGCAGTAGGCCATGTTAAAATTGATGTGAAAGAGATGAATATTGATTTACTGTCCATGTCAGGACACAAAATCGGTGCGCCTAAGGGAATCGGCGCTCTGTATATCAAAAAGGGTATTAAAATTAAAAATCTGATTCACGGAGGGGCACAGGAAAGAGGCAGAAGAGCGGGAACGGAAAATGTTCCGGGCATCGTTGGCCTTGGCAAGGCCATAGAGATGGCTGACAAGGAGATGGATGAGGTGACGGGAAGGCTTATTTATCTCAGAGATAAATTGATTTCCGGTATTATGGAGAGAATACCCCATGCAAGGCTTAACGGACATCCCACAGACAGACTGCCCGGCAATGTCAATATCTCCTTTGACTTTATTGAGGGAGAATCCATGCTGCTGTTTTTGGATATGAAGGGTATTTACGCGTCAAGCGGCTCTGCGTGCACATCGGGTTCCCTTGACCCGTCTCATGTGCTTTTGGCGATAGGGCTTCCTCACGAGAGGGCCCATGGTTCTTTGAGGCTTACCCTGGGACACCAGAACACGGAGGAAGAGGTAGATTATCTATTGGAGGTGCTTCCTCCCATTGTACAGAGACTTAGGGATATGTCGCCGTTATATGAAGATTATCTGAAAACGAAATAACAAGGTGAATAGAGATAAATAGGTGAATAGGGATAAATAGGAGGACAAATCTATGGAATACAGCAAGAAGGTAATGGACCATTTTATGAACCCAAGAAATGTAGGCGAGATACCAAACGCCAGCGGCGTTGGAACAGTTGGCAATGCAAAATGCGGTGATATTATGAAGGTTTACCTGAAAATTGAGAATGGCTTGATAGAGGATGCCAAGTTCAAGACCTTTGGCTGCGGCGCCGCTGTTGCTACAAGTTCAATGGCAACGGAGCTTGTAAAGGGCAAGAATATACAGGAGGCTCTTGAGATTACCAATAAAGCGGTAATGGAGGCACTGGACGGTCTTCCTCCCGTAAAGGTACATTGCTCCTGTCTAGCGGAGGAGGCGCTTCACGCGGCATTATGGGACTATGCGGAGAGGAATCACATTGTCATTGAGGGGCTGAAAAAACCTGTAAATGATATTGAGGAATTACATGGCTTGCCAGCGGAGGAGTGAAAAATAGCAGCAGGGTGGTTATTTTAACGGATTGAACGGTTCTTGAGTTCAATCCGTTTCTAATTTAGTTTTTTATTGCAATGGTAACAAAAAAAGGAAAGCCGGTTATATAAAAATTCGTTGACAACCCTTAACAGGGATTGTAAAGTAATAGGCAGGACGGTAAAGTAACAGGGTATTTGTCTTAGACTGTAAAATAAACTTGTTATTATTGTTTGAAAACGGGGGCTTGGAGGTGTAGCGCCCCAATTTAATCCGAAAACGGGATTGCCCGTTTGAGGAAAAGCCCTGGTTTCAAGGGGTTGACGATAGTAAAAATTTGTGCGAAGAAACAGGGCTTTATACCTCTGTAAGATTCAAAAATGTTCCAAAGGAGTTTTTTTGACGGGCAAAGGCAGACAAAGGTCTGCCTTATTTTATGCGATATACTTGGAGGTTGATTTTTTTGGGAAAGGGAAAAGTAGTGGTAGGTATGTCAGGCGGTGTTGACAGCTCTGTTGCGGCTTACCTTCTGAAAAAGGAGGGCTATGACGTAATCGGTGTCACCATGCAGATTTGGCAGGACGAGGTCAGAGAGGAGATTGAGGATAACGGGGGCTGCTGCGGACTTTCCGCTGTGGATGATGCAAGAAGGGTGGCCAACAGGCTTGATATTCCTTATTATGTTATGAACTTTAAAAATGATTTTAAAAAATATGTCATTGATTATTTTATTGATGAGTATAAAAGGGGAAGAACGCCAAATCCCTGTATTGCCTGTAACCGCTATGTGAAATGGGAATCACTTTTGACGAGGGCAAAGCAGATAGGGGCGGATTTTATTGCTACAGGGCACTATGCCAAAATAGCAAGGTATCCCGAAACGGGAAGGTACTGTTTGCAGGCGTCCAAAACAGAGGCCAAGGATCAGACCTATGCCCTCTATAATCTGACGCAAGGTCAGCTTGCGTCAACCCTTATGCCGGTTGGAGCGTATGCCAAGGATGAAATAAGAGAAATTGCCCAGGAAATTGGATTGTCTGTTGCCCTGAAAAAGGACAGTCAGGAAATCTGCTTTATACCGGACCATGATTACGGCTCTTTTATTGAAAAGGAGACTGGTGGGAAGCCGGCGGAGGGCTGGTTTGTCGATATGGACGGAAATCGTCTTGGAAGGCATAAGGGCATAGTCCATTATACAGTAGGTCAGCGAAAGGGCCTTGGCGTAACCTTTGGAAAGCCTATGTATGTCTATGCCATTCAGCCTGAAAGCAATCAGGTTGTTTTGTGTGACAATGACAGTCTGTTTCAGAAAAGAGTGCTTGTGACCGATTTGAATTTTATGACGGTTGAAGGGCTGGAGGGTGAAAAAAGAGTGCTGGGCAAAATAAGATACAGCCATAAAAAAGCACCCTGTACCATAAAAATGATGGGGGATGGCAGAGTGGAATGTATCTTTGATGAGCCGCAAAGAGCTATCACGCCGGGACAGGCCGCGGTTTTTTATGATGGGGAATATGTTCTGGGCGGCGGAACAATAGAGGGATGAAGATGGTGGAGGCAAGGACTTTATCAGTTCGTTTCAGACCGTCAAAAAACGGTATCTGCTGTCCAAATCTGTAAGTTTTGAACAGACTGGATGAAAATCCGCTCAAAATGCTTCGCTTAATCTTGTTATGGTTAAAAAAAGGCGGTTACCCAGAACCCAAAACAAGGATAGTTGCCAGTATAAAAGAAGGACGATACAGGCCGTTTGGCATAGGGGTTTTATTTTCAAAAAGAGTGCCTCGGAGAGTTTTAAGTCCGGGCACTCTTTTTCTATGCTGTATATGGCACTTTAAATATGTAAAGCCATTGCTATTTTATCTGGGAAAGGGGTACAAATACAGGTTTTCTGTTCTGAAAGAGGGTAATTTCTTCAAAACCTGCATCCTCCAGTGCATCATAGGCAGCATCAAAGTATCCTGCAATGCTCTCAGGATTGTGTGAATCGCTTCCCACGGTAATGATTCTGCCTCCCAATTCGTGGTAGCGCTCTAATATTGCCTGCTGGGGATGAGTCTGTCCCAATCCGTATTTAAAACCGGAGGTATTGATTTCCAGTCCCTTTTCTTTTCGGATGACAGTTTTCAAAATCTCATCAATAATTTCGCTGTAATCCTCGTAACGAAGATCCTTATCCTCATAAGGGCTGTAGCGGTTGATATAGTCAACGTGACCGTACACATGAAAACAGTCGAAGAGCTCTATATTTTCCAATACGGATTCAAAATAGCGGTGAAATGCTTCTTCCTTTGATTTCCCTCTGAAAAAATCGAATCCGAACAGTTCTTTTTTGTCTACACAATGGGATGAACCGATAATGAAGTCAAAATAATTTTCCTGGCAGAATTCCTCTATTTCATCTTTCAGATAGGGCTGAAGTCCCATTTCAACGCCTATTTTGATACTGATTTTATCGCCGTAGCGCTCCTTCATGTTTTGTATGGAGGCGGCATATTTTTTATAATCTATCTGAAAGGGAAAGTCGGGATCGGGATAATCAAAATCCACATGATCCGTAATGGCGATTTCTTTCAGTCCCAACTGTACTGCTCTTTCCACCATAGAAGACATGGAAGCGTCACTGTCTGAAGAAAATTTTGTATGCATATGATAATCTGCGTAAAACATAAAACCACTCCTTTGTATAGAAAGCAAACTGGAAATAAGTATATCATTTTTTTCAGATAAGTTCAAACAAAGATGCGTTTCCTCTTTATTTATTCGGCAATATATAAAGGCGTTGTTTGTATGGGAAAGCGTATTTTTATGCATACTTTACTTGATAGAAAGGAAAGATATTACTGAATTTAAGAGGAAGTTTTTTGTTTCCTTGTGGATTTAGTCAATTTTTGTTAAATCTATGTAAAGTTTATTGATTCCTATTTGAGGAAATGTTAATTTAAAGGGGATTTAAGAAGAGGAAGAGAATAGAAAAACAAGGGTGTTTTTAAAATTGCCAGGAGGGTAAAAAATGGAGGGTATCAGTTACTTGGATATTATACTGCCGTTTGCCGGAGGATTGGGGTTATTTATCTACGGTATGCAGATTATGGCGCAGGGGCTGCAAAACGCTGCCGGGTCAAAAATGAAAAAGCTTCTTGAGGTACTAACAAACAACAAGTTTTTAGGCGTCCTTCTCGGAGCTTTTATTACGGCCATTATTCAAAGCTCGTCTGCTACAACAGTTATGGTTGTCGGCTTTGTAAATGCCGGAATCATGAATTTGGCCCAGGCCATAGGTGTTATTATGGGTGCCAATATCGGCACAACGGCAACCGGATGGATTGTGTCAAGCGTTGAGTGGGCAAAGTTTTTAAATCCGACCTTTTTAGCGCCGGCAGCCGTTATGACAGGTGTTATTATCATGATGGCGGCGAAAAAAACAAAATATAAGGAAATTGCGTCTATTATTGTAGGATTCGGTATTTTATTTATCGGTATTACCATGATGTCCGATGCGGTATATCCCCTGCGGGATTCTCCGACATTCCGTTCCATGTTTGCGACCTTGGGAAAAAATCCAATACTGGGCGTTTTGGCGGGTGCGGTGGTAACAGGTATTATTCAAAGCTCCTCCGCCTCTGTGGGTATCCTTCAAACCTTAGCCGCAAGCGGACTGGTTCCCATTAATGCGGCGGTTTACATCATTATGGGCCAGAATATCGGTACCTGCGTCACAGCGCTCCTCTCAAGTATCGGCGCCAGCAAAAACGCGAAATGCGCCGCTTATATGCATCTGATGTTCAATGTCATAGGCTCTGTTATATTCAGTATCATTGCGATTGTGTTTTTCCAGATGATAAATCCGACAGCCGGCGTACTGCCTATTACACAGACAGAAATAAGCGCCGTGCATACTGCCTTTAATGTGGCGAATACTATCATCCTTTTCCCATTTTCTGGCCTTATCATTTTTCTGGCAAAAAAGCTTGCCAGAAACAGCGGGACAGAAGCGGAGGAGGAGTCCGTACTTATGCATCTGGACGACAGGGTATTGGAAACACCCTCATTTGCGGTGCAAAGCGCTGTGAAGGAGGTAGTACGTCTTGGCAGAATGGTAGAGGAGAATGTGTATACTGCCATTGACGCCATATTTGAGAAGGACGAGTCTAAAATTGAAGGGGTTGTCAGGCGGGAGAAAACAGTGGACAGCCTGAGCGACGGTATAACGGAATATCTGGTGAAAATCTGCGGCCTTCACATAAACGAGCAGGAAAACAATGTGGTTACGAGCCTGATGCACATTGTGGGAGACATGGAAAGAGTAAGCGACCACTGTGAGAATCTGGCGGAGCTGGGAGAGCTGATGATTAAGGAAAATACCAGCTTTTCAGAGGTTGCACAGGGGGAATTGAGGGAAATGGTGGAGCTGTCTGCAAAGAGCTATGTCAATGCAGTAAACGCGCTGGAATTTTCCGATATTAAATACGCCAGAGAAGTTGTCAAGGAAGAGGACACGGTGGACGATATTGAATCTGAGCTTCGTGACAGGCACATTCACCGTCTTGCCAATAACCAGTGCAATACAGCGGCAGGCATAGTATTTTTGGATACACTGACCAACATGGAGAGGATTTCAGATCATGCTCTGAACATTGCTCAGGTTGTTCTCAATGACAGCAGACAGGCAAAAAGCCTGAAGCTTGTTGGCAATAATGCTTAAAGCTTAGTAAATGTTGTGCAGTAACGATGTATTTCAGCGGAGAATCTCAAAATCCGCGGTTTTCGGTACATTTGCTGCACGAATGACTGTTTTTGCCGTACGCCTGTACAAGCGGCTTGTACTGGCGTACTTCTTGAGCATTTTTTTCTCGGCTTTTATGGTATTTAAAAGCAGGCATATACTATGCCTGCTTTTTTGTGTCGTTATTTTGAAAATTGTGCTCTGCAAAAATACGATTGTATAGCGGGTAAAACAGGATTATGCATATGGAAAGGGCTTTGGCAGCGGACAAAGGATAACCGGCATTTACATTGGCTTCAGATTTTTATTGAGACGGCTTAACATCCATTCCATACGGCTTTTACGGCCTGCATCTGTCTTTGCATCGAAGTATGCGCGCGTATATGTTTTTTGAACTGACGGCGGCATTTTTTGAAAGTTGGAAAAGGCGGGTTCGTAAGGCTTAAGGTAAGTCATTAAAAGTTCTGTCTGCTCTTTTGTGACAGCCGGTGCTTTGGGGGCGTCCCATTGACCGTTATCTTTTGCCGCCTGTATTTTCTGCCTGCCATAATCTGTCATCAATCCTTGCTTTTCCAGGTACTGCGCCAATGCTTTATTTTTTTCTGACCACTTGCTGTTTTCCCTTCGGATTGAAAAATACTTTTTGTAGGTTTTCTCGTCGATACTCTGCATTTGTCCGTCAATCCATCCAAAACAAAGAGCTTCCTCCAGGGCCTCCCCGGCCTTTAAGGTTTTAGGCCCTCCGGCTTTGCCAAACATAAGCCATACGCCTGCACTTGTCAGACAGTTTTCAAACAGCCATTTTCTGAAATCATTTCTGTCAGCAAACTCAAGTATTTCCTTCATAAAGACCTCCTCTGTCTGGTAGCTTTGTCAATGGTTATTCAAATCATAATCATTGTTTCATGGTATGTCAATATTATAGGGATAATTTACAAATGGGACGTGAATCGGAAAGGAGATGTTTTTAGGTATAGTCTCAGCTTTTACCGTTTCCCTTCGGTATCAGAAAGTTTGATATGTATTTCTGTAAATACGCAGGGCAATGTATTGTATTTTTAACTGTTCTGGGATATACTATCCCTAGTGGGACGTAAAATAATTAGTGGGACGAAAAATGACCAAGGAGGGCTTTTTTTGGAGGATGTATTTGATTTGCTGAAAAGGATCATACCGGAAGAGCTTGACGCCCTGGTCAGAAGATATGAGGTTCTCAAGACAATATATACATTGAAGACAGCCGGACGGCGCAGTGTCGCAGCTTATTTGGATTTTACAGAGAGGATCGTGAGAAGTGAAACAGACAAGCTTTTCGCTGCCAATCTGGTGAAGGTGGAGAAGGCAGGGATTTCTGTTACGCTTCAGGGACAGGAGGTTTTGGAAAAGCTGGATGGGCTTATCCATGAGCTGACAGGACTGACGATGCTTGAGAGAGAAATGAAGGACATTCTCAATGTGAAGGAAGTCTGTATTGTGAAGGGAAACAGTGATGAAAACGAAAACATTAAAAAAGATATAGGCTTGCAGGCGTCCCGTGTGTTTCTGAAAAGCTGTACAGCAGATTCCGTCATTGCCCTGACGGGCGGCTCTACGATGGAATGCCTGGTGGAGGCGGTGCCTGAGAATACGAATAAGCAGGCGAAAACTGTGGTGCCGGCCCGTGGCAGTGTAGGACATAAAATCGAACAGCAGGCGGATACTCTGGCGGCATTGCTGGCAGGAAAGCTGCATGCCCAATACTGCCTGCTGAATATTCCGGACAGTATGGGATTGAAGGCTATGAATGAAATCAGAAATGAACCGGCGATACAAAATACAATATCACAGATGCAGAAAGCCAGTATTCTTCTTTTTGGGATTGGAAATGCCTTGGAGATGGCGGAAAAGAGAAGGGTTACAGATACGATTTACGATTTTTTGAAAAGAAAGGGCGCCGTCGCGGAAGCTTTTGGGTATTATTTTAATGAGGCGGGGGAAATTATCTATTCCTCCCGCTCCCTGTCCATTAAGCTGGAGGAAATAAAAAGGATTCCCAGTATAATTGCTGTGGCAGGCGGCAGAAAGAAAGCGCAGGCGATACTGTCCCTCTCAAGGATATTAAAGCATGCTGCAATGGTCATTGATGAGGGGGCCGCAAATGAGATAAAAAGGCTGGTGGAAAAAGAGTGATACGAGGTTTTGAGCTCGGAGATACGGACAGCATTATGGAAATCTGGCTTGATGGAAACAAAACTGCCCATCGATTTATCAGAGAGGGTTATTGGGAAGAAAATTTTTCACTGGTCAGGGATAAATTGATTCCGGAAAGCGAATTATATGTTTTCGTTGCGGATAGTATAAAAAAAGGCTTTGCCGCACTTATGGACGACTATATCGGCGCAATGTTTGTAGATAATAAATACAGGGGAAATGGTATCGGACGAAAGCTGATGGATTACTGCAAGGAAAAACGGGAATATTTAGTATTACACGTCTATGTGAAAAACGCAAGTGCAGTCTCATTTTATAAAAAATGCGGCTTTCAAATAAAAAAGATTCAGACAGACCGGGGAACCGGTGAAAAAGAATATGTGATGGAATGGAAAAAAATTGGGAGGTTTGATAGGATGTTGAATAAAAAATCAGTGGAGGATTTACAGGTCAAGGGAAAAAAGGTGCTGGTGCGGTGTGATTTTAACGTACCGATTGTTGACGGTAAAATTACGGACGAAAACAGAATCACTGCGGCTTTACCGACCATCAAAAGGCTGAGGGAGGAAGGGGCAAAGGTTATTTTATGCTCCCATATGGGTAAGCCAAAGGGTGAGGCAAAGCCTGAGCTGTCTCTGGCACCTGTAGCACAGAGGCTTTCGGAAAAGCTTGGCGTAAAGGTTTTATTTGCAAAGGATGACAATGTAGTGGGCGAAAACGCCAAAAAGGCAGTTGCCGAAATGAAGGACGGGGATATTGTTTTACTGGAAAACACCCGCTACAGAAAAGAAGAAACGAAAAATGAGGATGCCTTCAGCAGGGAGCTTGCTTCTTTAGCTGATATTTTTGTCAATGATGCCTTTGGATCCAGTCACAGAGCGCACTGCTCCACAGTGGGTGTGACAAAATATGTAAAGGAATCCGCAGTCGGCTATCTGATGGAGAAGGAAATTGCATTTTTGGGAAATGCCGTCAATAACCCTGAGAGGCCATTTGCTGCCATTTTGGGCGGCGCAAAGGTGTCGGATAAAATCAATGTAATCAACAATCTTCTGGATAAGGTGGATACCATTATTATCGGAGGAGGAATGGCCTATACCTTTATGAAAGCAATGGGTTACAGCGTGGGCAATTCCCTGCTGGAGGCGGACAAGGTGGATTACGCCCGCCAGATGATGAATAAAGCGGAGGAAAAGGGTGTGAACTTTCTCCTTCCCGTAGACACTGTCATTGCGCAGGAATTTAAAAACGATACAGAGTTTAAAACCGTTCCGTCAAGTGAGATTCCTGACGGATGGGAGGGGCTTGATATTGGTGAGAAATCAAGGCAGCTTTTTGCCGACGCCCTGAAGGATGCAAAAACTGTAGTATGGAACGGGCCTATGGGTGTATTTGAGTTTGAGAATTTTGCAAAGGGTACGATTGCGGTGGCAAAGGCTTTAGCTGATATTGACGCCACTACAATTATCGGCGGCGGTGATTCGGCGGCAGCGGTAAACCAGCTTGGTTTTGGAGATAAAATGACTCACATCTCAACCGGCGGCGGCGCTTCTTTGGAATTTTTGGAGGGCAGGGAGCTGCCCGGTGTAGCAGCTGTAAATGACAAATAATATAAGTAGACGGCGGCTTCCGGCGGTTCTATGCCGGAAGCGGCCCTTTTGGTGAGAGGCAGAACGATGAAGCGTAAACAAAAGAAAATGATTCCCCTGCTGCTGTTGTTTACCCTTATAGCGGGTAACAGCTGTTACGGCGGAGAAATGGCAGGTAAAGAAGCGGCTGCATCGAAAGAGATGTCGGCGGCAGATGTCTATGAGGATACTGTGAACGGGGAGATTGTCAATACCCTGACAGATCAGGAAATTTTGGACAAGACCAATGAAATTTTAAAGGAAATACAGTCTGAGAGTTATAGTGACGGCGAGAATCTGCGTGTATATATTGACCCGACCACGTATATTCCCGTTTTGATGTATCATCATTTTCTGACTGAGAATGTGGAGCCGGGAAACGGTACGACAATGAAGATAGACGAATTTGAGAACCATTTAAAGGCATTCAGGGAGGCGGGCTATACGCCCATAAGTTTTGAAGAGCTTTATCGTCTTATGACAGAGAAACAGTATAAAAACGGCTTTGGAGAGAAATATATCTGTATTACCATAGACGATGGATATTACAGTAATTTCGAGCTGGCTTACCCTCTTCTTGAGAAATATGGTATGATTGCAAACATATCGGTCATTACCTCGAGAATACATACTAACCATATCTATACCTCAAAGGAAATACCCAAAATGACCTGGGATGATTTGAATGAAATGACAGACAGCGGGCTTGTCTATATTTATAATCACAGCATGAACCATGTGCAGGATACAAAGCTTTGCAACAATACCTTTAAAAATGAGGCTCTGAAAGGGGAAGACCTTTTGGACAAAAATATGAAAGTGAGAGGCATCAGGGTATTTACTTATCCTTATGGGGACTATAACTTTTCTACCACGACCACTCTGAGACAGCTTGGATATGATTTGCAGATAACAACAGATTACGGTGTGGTAAACAGTGAATCCTCTATCAATAAAGTGCCCAGAATCACCATATCAAGCGGCATGAGCGGCGAGGATGTTATTGCACTGATTGAAAAGGCGGCGCAAAGATCCTTTGGATATGACAAAAAATAGCTGCGGTGCAGCTATGGCAGAAAAGCCGTATTTGATTATATTTCAGACATTAACGAGCATAATATTGAAAGGATATACAAACTGATGGCCGCATGTAGAGAAAAATCTTCATGGATACTGTGAAGGGAGATAACAGGCGGAAGCTACACTTAAGGTAAACCCTAAGCGCACAGAGATTAGAGGTAGAATGCTCTTTTTGGAGTAGAAACGGTTAAATGAATTTACGTTTTGATGCAGTATTTGTAGAAGACTGATTTAGGGACCCGGGGCTGTTTAAAAAAATAAAAGAGAGAAGGCAGAGAGTATGAGAAAAAAAATCATAGCAGGGAACTGGAAGATGAATAAAACGCCGAGGGAGGCTTTAGAGCTGGTTAATTTGCTGAAGGATAGAGCGGATACTGATAAATGTGATGTTGTTTTCTGTGTACCCTTCGTGGATTTGATTCCCGTTATGGATGCGCTCAGGGGAACCAATATCGCTGTAGGCGCTCAAAACATGTATTTTGAGGAGAGCGGTGCCTATACAGGTGAAGTTTCCCCCGCTATGCTCAAGGAAATCGGTGTACAGTATGTTGTACTGGGTCATTCCGAGAGAAGACAATACTTTGCGGAGACGGACAAAACCGTCAACAAAAAGGTAAAAAAAGCGCTGGAGCATGGGATTACGCCGATTATGTGCTGCGGCGAGACGCTTATGCAGCGGGAAGCGGGCGTAAATATTGAGTTTGTGCGTATGCAGGTAAAGGCAGGGCTTCTGGGGCTTAGCGCTTCGGAGGTCAAAAGGGTTGTTATCGCCTACGAGCCAATCTGGGCGATCGGAACGGGTAAAACTGCCACGAAGGAACAGGCACAGGAGGTTTGCTGCGCTATTCGTCAGGTGATTGGTGAGGTCTATGGCGCTGAGGCTTCCGAGGAGGTAAGGATTCAGTATGGCGGAAGCGTAAACGGCAAGAATGCTTCTGAGCTATTTGCTATGGACGACATAGACGGCGGTCTGGTTGGAGGCGCCAGCCTGAAGGATGAATTTGGGCAGATAGTCAACTATGAGGGATAGTTTTTCTGTTGCAGTTTAAACCTTACTTTGTCTGCCGAACCGGCGGAAATGATATGCAGTGTGTTACGGCTTTGTCAGCATAAAATAGCTGCGGGGCGGCTGTTTTAACGGGCAGGTTTGTATAGCAGACTGAACGTTACCGCAAAATTTTTTATTTCTTTGTCATGATGCGGACTGTTTTGGGATAGGCTATTCATAGCGGCAAAACAGCTATTCAGGCGGAGAAGGGCCTCCGACAGGCATACAGCCTGAAAGGAATAGAAAGAAGGAGGAAAACAATAGTGAAAAAAACGACAGTATTGATGATATTAGACGGCTTTGGCATAAACGAAAAGGTAGAGGGCAACGCCATTAAACAGGCGGAAATACCGAATATCGATAAAATTATGGAGAAGTACCCCTGTGTTAAGGGCTATGCAAGCGGTCTTGACGTGGGACTTCCGGAGGGACAGATGGGAAACTCCGAGGTTGGCCATCTTAACATAGGTGCTGGAAGAATTGTCTACCAGGAACTGACCAGAATCACAAAGTCTATCAGGGACGGGGATTTCTTTGAAAATCCCGCATTGCTGTCTGCCATGGAAAACTGCAAAAAAAATAATTCTGCACTCCATTTGTATGGTCTTTTGTCAGACGGCGGTGTGCACAGTCATAATACCCATCTGTACGCTCTTTTGCAGATGGCGAAGAAAAATGATGTGGAAAAGGTGTTTGTCCATGTCTTTCTGGACGGCAGGGATACGTCTCCGACTTCGGGAAAGGGTTATATAGAAAGCCTGGAGGAACAAATGAGGCAGATTGGCGTAGGAAAAATTGCTTCCGTTATGGGGCGGTATTACGCTATGGACAGGGACAAGAGATGGGAAAGAATAAAGCTTGCCTATGACGCCATGGTAAACGGCAAGGGCGAAAAAACGCAGGATGCAGTAAAATATGTAGAGAGCTCCTATGAAAGAGATGTGACAGATGAATTCATCATCCCCGCCTGTGTTGTGGACGAGGAGGGTAAGCCTGTTGCTGCTATTAATGATAAAGACTCCATTATATTTTATAATTTCCGTCCTGACAGGGCAAGACAGATAACAAGGGCTATGGTTGATCCGGCCTTTGGCGGGTTCGAGAGAGAAAAGGAAATGCCCGGTTTGAAATATGTCTGCTTTACGGAATATGATGTGACAATTCCCAACAAGGAGGTTGCCTTTAAGCCACAAAGGCTTGACAATACGCTGGGGGAATACATTTCATCCCTTGGTCTTAGACAGCTTCGACTGGCAGAAACCGAAAAGTATGCCCATGTCACGTTTTTCTTTAACGGAGGCGTGGAGGAACCGAATCCCGGAGAGGACAGGATACTCATTCCTTCCCCGAAGGTTGCCACCTACGATCTGAAGCCTGAAATGAGCGCGGTTCAGATTACGGATGTGCTTGTGGAGAAAATATTGTCACAGGAATATGATTTGATTATTATTAACTATGCCAATCCCGATATGGTTGGGCACACGGGTGTTATGGAGGCGGCCATAAAGGCGGTTGAAACAGTTGACACCTGTGTTGGCAGAGTTTTGGAGGCGCTTTTGAAGGTAAACGGTCAAATGTTTATCTGCGCTGATCATGGAAACAGCGACCAGCTTATCGATTATGAGACAGGCGAGGCTTTTACGGCTCATACCACAAACCCTGTGCCTTTTATACTGGTAAACTTCACAGACGGTATCGGTTTAAGGGAAGGCGGTAAGCTTGCAGATATTGCACCAACGCTTTTGGAAATGATGGATTTGAAAAAGCCGGAGGAAATGACCGGCGTATCCCTGCTTGAAACAAAATAAAATCTCCTTTCGCAGGGAGTTTACGCAAAGGGTTATCAGTTAATTTTACTATATTTAATTCTAAGGAGGATATTCAAATGAAAAGCTATCTTGAGATTGTAGATGTTTTAGCCAGAGAAATTCTTGATTCCAGAGGAAACCCAACCGTGGAGGTTGAAGTAGTCGTTGACGGTGATTATGTAGGCCGTGCGGCGGTGCCAAGCGGCGCTTCCACAGGCGCTTTTGAGGCAGTGGAGCTCAGAGACGGCGGCGACAGGTATAAGGGTACCGGTGTTCAGGACGCCGTTGACAATGTAAACAGTATTATCGCGGAAGAAATCATCGGTATGAATGCACTTGATCAGGTTGCCATTGATATGAAAATGATTGAGCTGGACGGCACGCCAAACAAAGCGAAATTGGGTGCTAACGCGATACTGGGTGTATCCATGGCTGTTGCAAGGGCAGCAGCGGAAGCACTCAGAATGCCGTTATACCAGTATCTTGGCGGATTTAACGCAAAGCAGCTTCCGGTACCAATGATGAATATTATGAACGGTGGAAAGCATGCGGATAATACGGTGGACCTGCAGGAATTTATGATTATGCCGGTAGGTGCTGCCTCCTTTAAGGAAGCATTAAGGATGTGTGCTGAAATCTATCATACACTGAAAAAAGTTTTAAAATCCAAGGGCCTGTCCACTGCCGTAGGTGATGAGGGTGGATTTGCACCGGACCTTGCCACTCCGGATGATGTTATCGATTTGATTAAAGAGGCTGTTGACCAGTCCGGCTACAAATGGGGCGAAGATATTAAAATTGCCATGGACCCTGCTTCTACAGAACTGTATGATGAAAAGGACGGCAAGTACCACTTCCCCGGCGAGAGCAAAATGGTGGGACACGAGGTTATCAGGACATCTGAGGAAATGGTGCAGCTTTGGAAAAATCTCTGCGCAAAATATCCGATTATTTCTATTGAGGACGGATTGGCGGAAGAGGACTGGGAAGGCTGGCAGCTTTTGACAAAAGAGCTGGGAGACAAGGTGCAGCTGGTTGGCGACGACCTGTTTGTCACCAATACGGAAAGGCTTCAGAAGGGTATTGATTTAAAGGCTGGCAACGCTATCTTAATCAAGGTAAACCAGATTGGTACACTGACAGAAACCTTTAACGCAATTTCACTTGCCAATAGACATAATATGACTGCTATTGTCAGCCACCGCTCAGGCGAGACTGAGGATTCCACTATTGCGGACATTGTTGTTGCAGTCAATGCAGGACAGATCAAAACAGGCGCTCCCGCAAGAAGCGACAGGGTTGCAAAATATAATCAGCTCTTAAGAATTGAGGAGGAGCTGGAGGATGTAGCGGAGTATCCCGGCATGAAAGCATGGTTTAATCTTCAAAAATAAAATAGAATAAAGATATGAGAAAAGCGCCGGAAACGGCGCTTTTTTAACAAAAAGGTCAGAAGTAAACGGAAATGCAATCAGATTTTAAATATTAAAATAACTTAGCTTAGATATACACTGTTATTGTTCACTTATTTACAGGTATATCGGGCTCATCCTTAACAGTTAGTCCATTATCACATAGAAATGAAAGATATTCCTTCATTATTGTTTCGGTACGGTTTTGAATATCGTTCTCCGTGAAATCATTAGCTGTTTTTGCCAATACAACCAGTTCCTGTATCTTTGTACCTTTCCGTTTTTGATTACGGTTGTTAGTAAAACCAAGATAATATTTTTTCTTGTCAGCAAAACGGTAATCTGAAGCACGGATATTGATGCGTTTTTCAAGCAGTACCTTATTACCCAGGGCCTCCAAATTGCGGGTATCCTTAAGAGATTTTTCTATATCCTCTCTGTTACGGGCATAGATATGTTCAATCTCAAAGACAGTTTCCAGGGAAAGCAACTCTTGTGCATCCTCATTGAAAGCCCACCATGCAGCCATTGCTCTTGTAATTGGTCTTGCGTTGTTAAAACTGAAGTTGGAGAACATACTCTTAACCTTTGCTGTGTCAAACTTGTATTCGGCAAAGGTAACTGGCTTATGGTTAACAATGTTTACCATTTCAGCATATACGGGCGTCCTCAACGCGTTGACGCCAGGATTGGTCACTGCGTAAGTCCAAATAAAGCCAATGATTTTATTGAGAAACTTATAAAATGCGATATCTTCCAGCATTCCATTTTTATCCTTGTTTTGCATAAAGTACACAGATACAAAATACGTCCACATACCGTTGGGTGCGTAATTCAACACAAACAGACGGCGCAGGACAGAAAGAGAGAATCTATCCTTGTCCTGATTGGAAATATCTTCCCAGAAATGGGCAAGAAGAATTAGATTATCGAAAGTCTCTTCTTTCTTTAGGAGAATATAACCGTCCTTTTCGTAGAATCTTCTCAGCGCTTCTGTGGTTGAAGATTTTATACCCATTTTAGCACGGACAAAGTACATGTAACGGGTAAAAAGCTCGTCCATAGGTGTACCGGAAATGGGATGAAAAATTTTCTCGCAAAGCTCCTCTAAATTTTTCCATTGCTGGATAAAAAGCTTCTTTTTTTCAATACCGGAATAGAACTTGTAAAACTGTGCTTTAAAGATATCGGCATCTGACAATGGTTTTCCACGGTCGTTGAGAGTGGAGAAAATTCGCAGTGCCGAATCCTGTGATTCTGCTTCAATTGGAAGTAAAATACAATTATTTAGTATACGGGTGGGAAGATATGGAAAATATCCCGGAAAATTGCACAGGAATTCTTCAATTTTTTTTTGAAAAAAACGGTAGTTATTTGCATAATTACTTTTTTGGTTTTTCTGAGTTTCACCTATACACAGAATATCCAAAAATTCTCCTTTATCACTATCGGTGGCGACTTCAGAGTTTATTTTCAGCGCTGACATATTTGGTTTTCCAAATTCATCGGTTTTCCAGATACATTTTTCAATGTTTTCTCTGGTTGATCTAGATTCCTCATCCTGCATATGGCCAAATTTTGCATAAAAGGCGCGAAGCAGAAGCATTAATGTAGTCAAACGCTGCTGTCCGTCAATGACCTCCATTTTTTCATCTTCATTTCGGAAGGTGACAATAGGACCGAGAAAATATTCATTATTGCTGTCAAATTTTGTTCGGTCATTATCAGGGAAAGCAAAAGAAAAAATATCATCCCACAAGGTTTGACACTCATTTTCTTCCCAGGCATACGGGCGTTGATAATCAGGAATCAAAAAATCCGCGTGCTTATTTTGGAAAAGCTCTTTGACCGTTTTCTGGTCAACATTTAATTTTGACATCTGATTACCTCCACATTTTGATGTTTTACTGATTTTTAATTAGTATACAACATAATGGGTGTTTTTTCCAGAGACAATTTAATGGATGTTCGTTTAGCGCCGACCGGAGCGGAGCAGAGACAAACCCTTGCAGGGTTTTAGGGACAAAGTCCCTAAGAACTGGATTTTTATGACAAGCTGAAGCGCCGGAAACGGCGCTTTTCTATTTTTAAAACATTCCTTAAATTCAACAGTATTTTGACAGGAGCTTCTAGTTATGGTAAACTAAAAACATAGGTTTGTTTGGGCAAACCAAATGCGGGGGAGGAATGAGAGAATGGAGAAATATAAGCTGTATGAAGCGGAATATAAATTTATGTGTATATTGTGGGAGGAGGAACCCGTAAATTCCACACAGCTTGCCAAAATTTTGCTGGAAAAATATCAGTGGAAAAAATCAACTGTTTTTAATTTAATGAAAAAGCTTGGGCAAAGAGGCCTGGTGAAAAATGAAAATGCGGTGGTAACGGCACCGATAAAAAGAGAGCAGGTACAGCAATATGAGAGCAGGGAACTGATTGAAAAGACCTTTAACGGTTCTCTGCCGGGATTTCTGGCGGCATTTTTGGGAGACAAAAGGTTAAGTGAAAAGGAGGCGGAGGAGCTGAAAAAGATAATTGAGGAGGCGGTGAAATGACAGCCCTGTTTCAATGCGTGGTACACAGAAGCATAATGGCAGGTTATGCGGTAATTTTTGTTTTATTACTGCGGGTTCTGTTTAAAAGGGTACCAAAAATTTTTTCCTATGTCCTATGGGGAATTGTTTTATTTCGCTTGGTTTGTCCTATTTCTTTTTCTTCCCCCTTCAGCTTTTATAGCCCTTTTGCTGTGGAAAGGACAGAATCTGTAACGGAAGTGTCTTCTGCTGTGGAGGAGGTAACTGCATATTCCTACCAGTCACAGATTGATATTGCTTCTGTTTCTGCCGATATAGGGCAGGAGACAGAGGCAAAAGGAGTATTAAACGGCGGCAGTATCGAGGGGCATACAGAAAGGATTCTGTCCTACTGCTGGATTATTGGGCTGTTGATGCTGACCTTTTACTCCCTTGTCATTTATATCAGGCAGCGGGAGGCAATTGAGGCCGCGGTTCCTCTGGGGGATAATATTTTTTCTTCGGACCGCATTCCGTCCCCCTTTGTATGGGGTATCAGAAAGCCTAAAATTTATGTGCCCTCTTATATTGCGGAGGACAAGCTGCCTCTTATACTGGCTCATGAGAAGGTACATATCAAGCGTCTTGACTATATCATAAAGCCCTTTGCCTACGGACTATTACTGGTGCACTGGTTCAACCCTCTTCTTTGGGCGGCCTTTGTGTGCATGGGAAGAGATATGGAAATGTCCTGTGACGAGGCTGTTTTAAAGAAGGAGGAAGCGGGGAATAGAAAAGAATATGCTAATTTGCTTTTGTCCTTTTCTTTTTCCGGTATCAGCAGGGTAAGTCCAATTTCCTTTGGCGGAGGAAGTATGAAGTCGAGAATTAAAAATATTGTCCGATTCAGGAAAGCGGGTTTTCTGGTTTTATTCATTTGTTTCTGTCTGGCAGCTGTTTTGTATGCAGGGCTGATGACGGACCCGGTCGCTGGGAAGGTAATTTCTTCCGGTTTGCCGGAAGCGAAAGAGAGTCTAACAGAGAAGGTATGGGAAGAGGTACAGGAAGAAAACAGTGATGCTATCGGACAGGAAATAGAGGAAAATATACAAAAGATAATTGTATCGCCTCAAACAGCTTCCAACCCCTATGACTACTTGAAGGAGCATGAACAGGAATATAAAAATATTGTGGGGTATGGAGAAGATGCGCTTACATACCTGAGAGGAGAATTTGAGAAGGGGGATAACAACGATTTAAGAGGCTCTGTCATGATGATACTCATGAAGGATCTGCTGGGCAAAAGGGATACAGTGCAGGAGGATACTTTAAGCCCGCAGCAGTGGTTTCAGGCTCTAAAGCTGTCGGAGGAGATTGTTTTGCCGGATTACTTGCCTAAGGACGGGGATGCATTAAATAAGGCAGTCTATGAAGCTGTGCGGAGGCAAAATACGGATGAAGAAAGTGGTTTTTTGGTATCTTCTGTCAGCTACTATGGAGTCTATGAGGAGGAAAAAAGCTGTAAGGTGTTTATTTGCCCTTTAACAGTCCGATACAGGCTGTATGGGGAAATTTTAACGGAGTCAGGAGGCTCTATGATACCTTCTGCCCTGACATTTGACAGGGGGAAGAATGGGGAATACTATTTGACAAAATATGAAAAGGCTTTGGACGGCTCCTATTGGGGGCCCTCCATTGAAGCGTTTTGTAAGCTTCCTGTAAGCGGAGTGAATATTGAAGGACTTTCCGAGGTGTTGATACAGGATAATCAAAAGGAGGAACGCGAAGAGGGGTTAAAGCGGAACTTGGAGAGCCTGCTGCGGGAAAACGGATTGGAAAAGGTTATGGAAAACGATAGAAATAAAGAAATCTTTTCGTTGTAAAAAATCATGATGGTTGGGGCATTTCAAAAGGTTAAAGACAAGTCTCAGTATGAAAAAATTTTTGCTGTCAGATATAATGACAAGTTTTTGAATACTAAAAAAGTTTTCGTTCAAAATTTTGATAGGCAGACGTGCTTTAAAATGTCTGCGGGACTGTATAGAACCATCGTGAGTCAAAAAAAGCCCTTGCAGGGCTTTTTTTAATGGAGAGAGGAAGTTTCTTGCCGCAATGTTTATCTATTACAGGAGTCTCATTTATTGAAAGCTTTAACAAATTGTCGGACAGAGTTATTTCTAATAAAAACGGGCGGCGATGGGAACAATAACAACAGTCATGAGACCTGCGATGACAATAGACAAGCTGCTCATGGCGCCGGCTACTTCATTGATTTCCATAGCGGCCGTAGTTCCTATGGCATGGCTTGCGTTGCCGGTTGCCAGGCCGAAGGCAACGTTATCCTTTATTTTAAAAATTCGCCTTAAAAATTCAACACTTGCAGCACCCAATATTCCGGTTAATATGACGGCAATGACAGTGATGCTCTGTACGCCGCCGACTTCTTCCGCTATGCCTATGGCAATGGGTGTTGTGACAGATTTAGGCGCCAATGCGGCAAATACTTCATAGGGAAGCCCAAACAGTTTACACATAATAAAGATAGAGCAAATGCAAGCGATACAGCCGCCTAATATACCTGTCAAAATAGCAGGAAGATTTTTTTTCAATACCATAGCCTGACGGTACAGGGGTATGGCAAAGGCAATTGTGGCAGGGGTCAGCAGAAATTTGATGTAGGATGCGCCAATATCGTAAGTCTGTGTGTCTGTGCCGGTTATCAGAAGAAAGGAAATAGTGATGGCCATGGCAATAAAAAGCGGGTTGCAGTAGCCAAGCCCTGTTTTGCGGCGCAGCCACAGACCGATTTCATAGGACATCAGTGTGAGCACAATACCAAAAAAAGCGTTTTGAAAAAAATCGTTCAACTTTATTCCCTCCCCGATGTCTTTTTTATTATAAATTCAGAAATTTTTCCCGTTACAAAAAAGCATACTGCTGTAGAAACAATAATGATAATACACATGACTGGCAGTATATCTTTAATCATACCGAAGTCATTAATAAGATTACTGCTGAAGGGAATAAAAAAAACGGCCATCACAGCCAGCAAAAAATCGGCTGTAGCTTCCACCTGTTCCAGCTTAATCATTTTTGTACACAAAAGCACAAACATAGTGAGCATGCCCCACACGCTGGCCGGTATCGGTAAAGGCACAACAAGCTTTAATGCCTCGGCGATAAAAGCGACGATGGCGAAAATGAAAAATTGTCTTAAGTATTTCATCTGTAAATTTCCCCCTTGCAGTATTTTTTAACCTTAACAGTATAGCCTGTTTGCCGTATTTTTTCAAATAAAAATCAGAGAAAAGCGATAATGCTTCTTGCATAGAAATTTTTACATAAATTCAATTTTTTTATCATGTTTTTCTTTTTCCGCCGTTCTTTTTCCGAAGATGTGTATAAGCCATCTATACCTGTGAAATTTAGTACGATTGAAATTATAATTTGCCGCTTGCCTTGGACTAATTTCATAAAAATTTAAAATACATGCTGATTTTTAATGGATTCATTCTTAGTTTTTAACTGTATAAGAGTTTTGTGAAAAGGTTAATTTAAATAAGAGGTTCACAAGAGCCTCTTAGAAATAAGACAGCCATTAATTATTTAGGAAGTGACAGCATGTATATAGGAAAAGGGAAAAAGGCTTTGCTTCTCAGTCTGGGACTTACGATAACGTTGTTTTCAGCGTGCTTTTACGGATATCATAAGATTCCAGGCTCCGTTCACCTGATGGAGGGAAAAAAACAAAGCTTTAGTTTAGGATTACCGCTTTCAGCGGATTTTTCTATGGAAAATATTGGGGTATTAAATGTAAATAATGAGAAGGTGGAAGGAAATATCCATTTAAGTCTGGATGAACCCTTTTCGGTAGAACCCCAAAATACAGGTACTGCGGAGGTTTCCTTATCGCTTTTGGGTGTGATCCCTGTCAAGACGGTAACGGTTGATGTGCTGCCAAAAACAGAAATCATACCCTGTGGAATGGCTGTTGGAGTGGAAATTGATACAGATGGCGTGATGGTGCTTGGCACAGGATATGTGAATTCCACAGATAATAAGGCATATGAGCCGGCCAGGGGTGTGTTAAAAAGCGGCGATTTGATTGTAAAGGCCGATGGCGTTGAGATGAAGGAAAAAGAAGATCTCATGGAGGTCGTCAAGGAGAAAGGCGGCAGTGAAATTAACTTTGTCATAAAACGAGACGGTGATTTGAAAAATGTGTCTGTAACCCCTGTGATGAGTCAGGATGATAACAGCTATAAGCTTGGCGTCTGGGTTCGTGACTCCACGCAGGGTATCGGCACAATTACGTATTATATTCCTCAAAATAACAAATTTGGTGCATTAGGACATGGTATTTACGATGTGGATACGGAAAAATTAATGTCTGTAAAGGACGGTATTGTAACGAAGGCTGATATTGCAGGTATCAAAAAGGGAGAAAAGGGCTCACCGGGCGAATTGATGGGCAGCTTGAAAAAGGATGAAGTTTTAGGTGATATCGCGAAAAATACAGAGCATGGGCTCTATGGTACAATAGACACCAATAAGCTTGATACGATAGTCACGACGCCTATGGAAATTGGATTAAAGCAGGATATAAAAGAGGGAGAGGCGACCATTCTGACAAATATCTGTGCAGATAAAATTGAAGAATACAAAATCAACATTGAAAGCGTGAACATTAACACAGCAAACGCAGATAAAGGTATGGTAATAAGAATTACGGATGAAAGGCTTCTGTCTCAGACTAACGGTATTATTCAGGGCATGAGCGGCAGTCCGATTATACAGGACGGAAAGGTCATTGGTGCCGTTACTCATGTATTTGTACAGGACCCGACAAAGGGCTATGGAATTTTTATTGAAAATATGCTGAAGGAAAATCAGCAGTAGAATTGGGAAGGGGGGAAACAATATGTTTCTCCCTTTTCTCTCTCTATATGTAAAAAAAAAAGTATTTCTGCGATATATCGCACGCTTTATGCAACTATTATTTAACTTTGGCGAAGGGCAGTCACATTTCGGGCATATTGCGAAATGGTATAACAAGCATACAGAATAACACGATCGGCGTAATTTTGTTAATTTTTGTTATGTTAGAACTCAAATACATATTGTATAATGTACACATTGTATAGTGCAAATATTATATCAATTGTGAAGTTTAAATTGGATACACTGTATCCCGGGCGTTTTCTTGCTATTTATTTTTTTGTATTTATTTTAATATAATAAATGTTTAGAAAATTTTCTTGCAAATGGCTATTTATTTGGTGAATATCGACTTAAATTGAATATTTCATAAGAATTAAGTCACAAAATGACATTTCGAGACTATAAAACGACATTTCAAGTAACTTTAAAGACGGATTTCATGTTATTTGATATAATGATATTCGTCGCTGTAGATAGTAACTATTGCACAATATATATATTTCAATAGGGGGAGAATTAAAATGAGAGATATTATTAAAGTGCTGATAGCGGATGATGATTATGATTTTTGTGAAATGATATCGGATTACTTGAGGACACAGGAAGGTATCTCTGTCATAGGAATCGCACCAAACGGGGAAAAGGCTGTTGAGAAAATACAGGAACTGAAACCGGATATAGCGCTGGTAGACATACTTATGCCGCTGAAGGACGGTCTGGGCGTTTTGGAGGATTTAAAAAAGATGGGACAGGTGGATACATCCTGTATCATCATATCAGCATTGACGCATGACAGAGTAGCCAAAAAGGCAGTAGCGCTTGGGGCAAAATACTACATCATGAAGCCTTTTCGAATGGATTTTCTTGTCGATAGAATACGTTATACTTATTATTCGGACAGGGAAGAAAAAGAGGCAGATAATCCGCTGGAAATGTTTCGGGAACATATAAAGCCGACAAGGGAATTTGCCAGTGAGGAAGAGGAGAATGTATTCCGCATTTCCAATCTGTTAAACAGACTCAGTATTTCACCAAGCATTAAGGGTTACTACTATATCCGCAATGCCGTGGAGATGGTTTTGGAGGATCCGGAGGCTATTATTGGTATAACAAAGAGAATGTATCCGGATGTTGCAAAGGAATATAAAACAACTTCCAGCAAAGTTGAGAGGGCGATTCGACACGCCATTGAATCCTCCTGGAAAAAAGGAAGCGGAAAGACTTACAGTGAGATAGTTGGATACCATTGCGGTGAAAAACCGACAAATGGACAATTTATTGCAACTTTAGCGGAATATATCCGTTTAAACGAGGTTTAAAAATTGATACAAAAGGACAGAGAATACAGACAGCTATGAGACACATTAACTTAATGACAAAAAGACAAGAGCCCTGATTGGAGAAAGTATTTTACAAATTCTCTAATCAGGACTTTTATTTTTGAAAAAACTATTTTACTTCCTTTAAAGCGTTCAGTATTCTTTCATCCGCTGTGATATAGGCAGTCCGGTTCTGTTCATATATCACAAGACCGGGTTTTGCGCCTTTTGGCTTGCGCACGTTTTTCCGCGGTGTATAATCCACAGGCACCATGCTTGAGTTTTTGGCCTTGGAATGAAATGCGGCCAGATTACAGGCCTCTAATAATGTCTGGTCGGGTATGCTTTCTGCGCCGTTTGTTTTAATAATGACATGAGAGCCGGGAATATTTTTGGTGTGCAGCCAAATATCGTCATTTTGCGCGAATTTTAAAGTGAGCTCATCATTTTGCGTATTGCTTTTGCCGACATAAAGGTCAAAACCGTCGGTTGAGAGAAAATGATATGGCTGTGATTTTTTTAATCTTGGCTGTTTCCCGCGGGGAATAGCTTTTCTTTTTACAAAGCCCTGCTGAGCCAGCTCTTCTCTTATTTCTGACAAATCTGCCGCGTCCGCAGCATTTTCTATGGAAATCAATACATTTTCCAGATATTCCAGCTCCTCGTCATTTTGTTTGATTTGTTTATCAAGGGCAGCCAGGGTTCTCTTGGCTTTGTTGTACTTGCTGAAATATTTTTGGGCATTTTCAGAAGGTGTTTTTGTAGGGTCGAGAGCGATTTCAATTTCCTCAAGGTTTTCAGAATAGAAATTTTCTGCTTTGAGCACGGTTTGCCCTTTTTGTACGGCATATATATTTGCTGTAATCAGCTCGCCTTTTAATTTCCATTCCTCTTTATTTTCAATGTCCCGCAGTGTTTTATTTTGTATTTCCTTTTTTTTGACACAGCGCTCTATATTGGTTGCCACAAGCTTTCGCATATCGTGGGCCTTTTGGGCGATATGATAGGCGTTGTCCTTCTGGTAATAAAATGTTTCCAAAAGCTCTGAAATAGAGTCAAAGGGTTTTTTTTCATAGTTTTCAAACTGCATGGTTTGAAGGGAAAAGAAATCATAAGGCCGTCCGCTTTGAGGGTCATAGACAATTTCCGGAAAATACCGTTTTGCTTTGACGGAATCCGTGATTGTTAAAAAGCTTTGAAAAAGTCTTTCTTTTTCCACAGGGCTGAGCTGAACCATATAGGCAGATGGGTCAAGGCCGGCGCGGATACAAATTTCAGAGGCCATAACCGGACTTAAACCGGTATAGCTTTGATAGAGAAAGGGCTGCAGCTTAAAGGCTTCCTTTTTTTCTGCAAGTGCCAAAAAGCTCTCTTCTTTTAGTTCCATTGGATTGAGTTTGTCCTGGGAAGGCGGCATAACGTAAGGCTGGCCCGGGAGTACAAGCCGGACAGAGCTTTTATCATGAGAAACTCTTTTGATGGAATCCAGTATAATATTATTTTCGTCTACAAGAATGATATTGCTGTATTTGCCCATGATTTCCACAATAATTCGCTTGACAGCTTTGTCGCCCATCTCATTCATGCTTTCCACATGAAGCTCGACGATTCTCTCAAAGGAGGGCTGGCGTATGGCGACAAGCTTGCCGCCCGCTGCGTATTTACGCATAACCATACAAAAAAGGGGTGCCGTCATAGGATTTTCCTTTTGTATTTTGGTGATATGTATTCTGGGGTGGCTGGGATTGGCAGAGAGCAAAAGCTTATAGTTTGAGCCTATGCTTCTGACTGACAGTATGATTTCATCCTGATTTGGCTGATAAATTTTATCTATTCTTCCGCCTAAAAGCTTTTGCTCACATTCGTATATTAAATTGGATATTGCGATTCCGTCCAGTGCCATAAAGATACCTCCGTTGATGTTTGGCGCCATAAGAAAACATGAAATGCGAATTTCTTTTTTTTTATGGCTTCCTTTGTAGGCGTTTGCCTTAAGAGACGAAAAAATCTGTTTTTCTTCACAAAGCTAATTTTCAGGCAAACGCTTAGACTGCATTTTTCGTTTTTACAGTATATCATAAAAGCGGAGAAAATAACTCGTTAGAAACACATATACAAGCTTGCTTGTTATAGTGTGTTTCTCAAGAGATCATTTGCGTAGCAAATGTACCGAGAAACCGCAGGTTTCGAGGTGGCTCCGCTGAAATTCACCGTTATTATATCATTTTTTAGTATAAAAGAAAAGCCGGCGCTTATGCAAAAAAAACGGTTTAATTAGGATTATTACTTGATTATGGAGGCGATTATAATATATAATAGATTGATTAACAGGCACAGTCTAGGATAATATACAGATAAAAAGGAATGAACAAGATGATAAGAAGCATGACAGGTTACGGCAGGGGAGAAAACGAGGCGAATGAAAGAAAAGCCATTGTGGAAATCAAATCTGTAAACCATCGTTATAATGATATTTCTATCAAGCTTCCCAGAACCATCAATTATCTGGAGGATAAAATAAGAAAGACGCTGATGGCGAAAATTTTCCGTGGAAAAACAGATGTTTACATCACCTTTGATACATTTTCAAGCGATGACATAGCCATTGAGGTAAATGAACATCTGGCGGAAGCGTATATTGATAAAATCAATTATCTCAGAGATAAGTATGATCTGGACGGAAATGACACGCTGTCCCTGGTTGCAAAATTTCCTGATGTGATCAAGGTGGAAAAGGTAGATGAGGATGAGGATGTCATTTGGAGCACTCTTTTGCCGGCTTTGGAGGAGGCCCTGAACAGGTTTATCAGTATGAGAGAGACAGAGGGAAATGCCCTTGCAGGCGACATACTGAAAAAAGCGGATTCCATAGAGAAACTGGTTGGCGCGGTCAAAGAGAGGTCGCCTCTTGTCGTGGAGGAATATAAAGAGAAACTCCGTGCCAGGATTAATGAGATTTTAGGCAGTATAGAAATTGACGAAGACAGACTTGCCGTAGAGGTTGCTGTTTTTGCCGACAGAGGATGTATTGACGAGGAAATTACCCGCCTTTACAGTCACATTGAGCAGCTGAGGAGTATCTTCAGAGAGGGCGGACTTATCGGCAGGAAGCTTGATTTCCTGATACAGGAGATGAACAGGGAAAGCAATACCATAGCGTCTAAATCCAATGACATAACCATAACCAAGGCTACAATTGAGCTGAAAAGTGAAATTGAGAAGATTAGGGAACAAATACAAAATATAGAATGATGTTTTCGGGTGAAGAAGAATGGATATTAAATTTATTAATATTGGGTACGGCAATCTTGTGACGGCAAACCGTGTGATTGCCATTGTAAGCCCTGACAGTGCCCCGATTAAGAGAATTGTACAGGATGCCAGGGAAAAGGGCGAGATTATAGACGCTACCTACGGTCGCAAGACCAGAGGGGTAATTATTATGGACAACGGACATGTGGTTTTGTCCTCTATGATGCCGGAAACCATCGGCAGCAGGCTTACGAACCCCAAGGATTTAAGCGCAGATAAGGCAGGCAAGGAGTAATAGCGATGTGTGATGACGGAATTTTAATTATACTTTCGGGTCCTTCCGGATCGGGAAAGGGCACAGTAGTAAAGGAATTGGTGAAGGATGAGGACTATGCCCTGTCTATTTCCGCCACCACAAGAAAGCCCAGAAACTATGAAAAGGAAGGCGTGCACTATTTTTTCCACAGCAAAGAGGAGTTTGAAAAGATGCAGGAAAACGGTGAGCTTTTGGAATGGGCTTCCTTCTGCGGCAATTATTACGGTACGCCAAAAAAATATGTGGAAAACCACTTGAAAGAGGGCAATAACGTTATATTGGAAATAGAGGTGCAGGGAGCGTTAAAGGTAAAGGCTCTGTATCCCGAGTGTGTTTTGGTGTTTATGCTTCCGCCAAGCTTTGAAGAGCTCAGGCGAAGACTTCACGGGCGCAACACGGAGGATGAGGAGGCTATCAATAAAAGGACGCAGCGGGCTTTGGAGGAGATAAAAATAGCTTCCGGCTATGATTATGTGGTAGTAAATGACAGCGTGGAGCAGGCGTGTGATGATATTAGGACCCTTGTGAGGGCAGAGCGCATGCGGTGCAGGCGGAATAAAAAAGTGATTGAAAATTTCAAAGGAGAGATTTAATATGTTGAGACCATCCTATTCTGATTTACTGGAAGTTTTAAATAAAGACGCCAATGATGAAAATGCCGTTGGAAGCCGTTACACAATCGTGATTGCTGCGGCGAAAAGGGCAAGACAGCTGACTGACCACGCGGAGCCACTTTCGCTGGATTACAAGGTAAATAAACCTGTTTCCATTGCGGTACAGGAGCTGTATGAGGGAAAGATAGAAATTACCCAAAGTGAGCCTGCCATGTCGGAGGAGGAAGCGCTGGCTGATTTGCAGCAGAATGAACTGATAAATATCGAATAAAAGATCAGCTTGATGACCCCCTGTAAAACGGGCTGGAATCAAGCTTTTTTTAAGGGATGATAAGGTGAATGGCATGTTTGCTAAGGTGATACTGCGGGGTGCGCATACGCAGATAGACAGGGTATTTGATTACAGGGTGCCGGAGGGCATGACGGAGAGTATGAGAGAAGGTATGCGTGTCATTGTGCCCTTTGGCAGCAGAAATACCCGGACGGAGGGTTTTGTCATGGCAGTCTCCTCCAATACCCGGGTGCCCGAAAACAGGTTGAAGGCGGTTTTGAGTATTGTGGATGATAAGCCTGTTTTTTCGAGGGAGATGCTTTCGGTTGCAAAATGGATGCAGGAAAAATACTATACAACCCTCTCTCAGTGTTTGCAGACCATTATGCCGGCGGGCGTTGAGGTTAAGCTTGGCTGGGTTGTTATTTTAAATGAAGACGCGGAGAATATGCCAAAGGAAGGACAGAGCGAAAAAATAGTTTCTTTTTTAAGGGAAAACGGAGGGGAAGCGCTGCAAAGTCAACTGTACGATGTTTTTGGCAAAAGCGTTTACCCCGTATTAAAAAAAATGAATCAGGAAAAAATTCTTACCTTTCGGCAGCAAAACAAAAAAAAGGATTTTTTGAACCTGAAAAAAATGGTTTGCCTGGGAGAACAGAGGGATAATCTTATCCTTGCTTTAAAAATGGATAAACGAAAGCAAAGCCAGTTGAAGGTCTTGGAATATTTAAAGCAAAGAGGCGGGAAAATAGAAAAAGGGCTTTTAAAAAATGAGCTTGGCATTTCGGAATCCCCGCTCGTGTCTCTGGAAAAAAGCGGTCTGATTTTTGTGGAGGAGGCGGAGGAGCGCCGTGGAAGTTATGACGGCGGTTCTTTTTGTGCCGATAAACCTATTTCGTTAAATGAAGATCAGAAGGAAGCGTTACGCGCTCTGGAAGAGGAATTAGGCAGGAGAGAGAAGAAGCCTGTTCTTCTTCACGGCATAACAGGCAGCGGAAAGACAGAAATCTATCTGCGGCTTATAGATGAGGTGATACAAAATGGGCAGGAGGCTATTGTGCTTGTGCCTGAAATTTCCCTCACGCCTCAAACTGTCGGCCGATTCACGGCCAGATTTGGGAACAGGGTATCCGTAACTCACAGCCGTATGAGTCAGGCGGAACGGTATGACCAGTGGAAGAAGGCCAGAGATGGGGAGGTTTCTGTCATGATTGGCCCCCGCTCTGCGGTATTTGCGCCCTTTTCCCATTTGGGCGCCATTATCATAGACGAGGCCCATGAATCGTCTTATCTGTCAGAGACATCACCCAAGTATAATGCCATTGAGGTGGCGCAAAAAAGATGTGAGCTGACGGGAGGACTGCTTTTGTTAGGCTCGGCTACTCCGGGGATTAAGACATACTATGAAGCAATGCAGGGGAATATCAGGCTGCTGAAGCTCAATAAGAGAGCGGCAGAGGGAGCTCTTCCCAGTGTCACAGTAAAGGACATGCGGGTGGAAATGGAAAACGGCAACCGATCTGTATTCAGTGAGGAGCTATACAGGGCGATAAAAGAAAACCTGGAGAAGGGAGAGCAGACCATACTGTTTTTAAACAGAAGGGGCTTTTCCACCTTTGTCTCCTGCCGTAAGTGCGGACATGTCATGATGTGCGACAGATGTAATGTGTCCTATACCTACCATCAAAAAAGCAATACCCTCATGTGTCATTACTGCGGAAAAACAGTGGAGAATCCAAAGGTTTGTCCAAAATGCGGCAGCAGATACATCCGCTATTTTGGGACGGGAACACAAAAAATAGAGGCGGAAGTGAAAAGATTGTTTCCTGAGGCGCGGGTGCTTCGCATGGATCTGGACACTACTTCTAAAAAACACAGCTTCCATGAGATTTTGGAGGCTTTTGGAAAGCAGCAGGCGGATATACTCATAGGAACTCAGATGATTGCCAAGGGACATGATTTTCCCAATGTCACTCTGGTTGGAATACTGGCGGCTGATTTATCCCTTAATACGGGGGATTACAGGGCGCAGGAGGTCACCTTTCAGCTTGTAACCCAGGTTGCGGGAAGAGCGGGACGGGGGAAAAAGCCGGGAAGGGTCTACATCCAAACCTATAATCCTGAAAACTACAGCATAATTTATGCCGCAGCACAGGACTATGAAGGATTCTATGCGGAGGAAATCAGATGGCGCAGTATGATGAACTATCCGCCCTTTTCCAATATAGCTACTGTCCTTTTGACAGGTGAAAATGAAAAGAAGGTCATTGACAGCGTACAGAGACTTTCTGACATCTGCAAAAAAAAGAACAAAGAGGGACTGTTTCAAATATTGGGCCCGACACCGGCCGCTGTCTCGAAGATAAATAACGAATACCGCTGGCGTATCCTGTTAAAGGGTGATAGGGAGGAGAAGCTGAGAGGCTATCTTCTTGACTGCATACATGCCTTTGAAAGTGCGGAAAGGGCAAGGGATATTTACGTCAATATTTCCATGAATCCTTTTCATATGGTATGATCCTTTTAAATTTACTATTGGGGTCAGGTCTGAAATATGGTATGCTATGGATAGTTTTATTCAAATATTGTGGGAGGAAATAAAAATGGCAAAAAGAAATATCAGGTTGAGCACAGATGAAATACTGAGAAAAAAATGTAAAGAGGTGAAGGAGATTACGCCTTCTGTCATTATTTTACTGGACGATATGGCTGAAACCATGTATGCGGCGGAGGGGGTTGGCTTGGCGGCGCCTCAGGTCGGTATTTTGAAGAGGATTGTTGTCATCGATATTGGCGAGGGCCTTTTGGAGATGATTAATCCGGTGATTGTGGATTCAAGAGGTTCTCAGATAGACGCGGAAGGCTGCCTGAGCATTCCGGGGGCCAGTGCCCGTGTGGAAAGACCGGACTATGTTAAGGCTAAGTTTTTTGACAGGGATGGAAACGAGTATTCCATAGAGGGGGAGGGCCTTTTGGCCAGAGCGATTTGCCACGAATTGGATCATCTTGATGGAATACTGTATATTGATAAGGCGCTTCCTGATGAAAATGAGGAAGAGGAAGCGGAGTAAGGAGGCCGGAAAATGAAAGTGATTTTTATGGGAACACCTGCCTTTGCTGTTCCAACTCTTGAAATGCTTCTGGAACACCATGAGGTGCTTGCGGTTGTGACACAGCCTGACAGACCCAAGGGACGAGGGAAAAAGCTTGTGGCGCCGCCTGTGAAGGAAGCGGCACTGGAGCATGGCCTGCCTGTTTTGCAGCCGCTGAAAATGAAGGAGGAGGCGTTTTTGGAAGCACTTCGTGCCTTTAATGCGGAGGTCATTATAGTTGTGGCCTACGGCAGAATACTGCCGGAGGAAATATTAAATATGCCGCCCAGAGGCTGCATCAATGTTCATGGCTCTCTATTGCCTGCGTACAGGGGTGCGGCGCCTATTCAGTGGGCTGTCATTGACGGCAAAAGGGAAACGGGTGTTACCACCATGTATATGGCAAAGGGACTTGACTGTGGGGACATGCTGTTAAAAAGCAGTGTCTTAATCGGGGAGGAGGAAACCTATGGGGAGCTTTATGACAGGCTATCCAAAATCGGAGCACAGACTCTCTTTGAGACACTGGAGCTGATGGAGAAGGACGGGCTAAGGCCGGAAAAGCAGGATGATTCGCTGGCAAGCTATGCGCCTATGATTACGAAGGATACGGAGCATATCGACTGGACAAAAAGTGCTGCTGAGATAAAAAATTTAATCAGAGGTCTGTCTCCCCAGCCGGGTGCTTATACAGAAATGAACGGCGAAAAGCTGAAGCTTTGGAAAGCAGACGTTATGAATTATGTGGATAAAAACGCAGTTTGTGGAGAAATTACAGAGGTAGGAAAGAAAAGCTTTACAGTACAGTGTGCCGGCGGTTCTCTGGTTATAGAGGAAATGCAGACAACCGGCGGCAAGAGAATGGATACGGGCTCCTATATGCGTGGACACGAAATAAAAAAAGGCACTGTTTTAAGCTGATTCAGACTTTAGAGCTTTCATAGCCGTATAATGGGATAACAACAGTAAAACAGATAAGGAGGGGGTATTATGTACCATCCGTTTTTGTATGGTTTTAATTATTTTTACCTTTTGCTGCCCGCAATTATCCTGACGTTATATGCACAGTCAAAAATAAATTCAGCGTTTCAAAAATACTCTAAGGTTCATAACCGAAGAGGCATGACAGGAGCAGATGTGGCGAGACAGCTTTTGCAGATTTCGGGGATACGGGATGTGAGCGTTGAACCAATACGCGGCAATCTGACAGACCACTATGACCCGAGAAGTAAGGTGCTGCGGTTGTCTGAGTCCGTCTATAACTCCACCAGCATTGCGGCTTTAGGCGTTGCGGCCCATGAAACAGGCCATGCTGTGCAGGATGACACGGGATATGTTTTTTTAAGGATGAGAAGCGCTTTGGTGCCGCTGACTAATATCGGTTCCCAGGCGGCTATGCCTATGATTTTAATCGGCGTTTTGTTGGGCGGCATGAGCACCCGCTCGACCATTGGCTATACCTTGATACAGCTTGGTATTATCTTTTTTGCCTTTGCCGTGGTGTTTTCTTTAATTACGCTTCCGGTCGAGCTGAATGCGTCTAAAAGGGCAATTGCCATGCTGGAGGATAATTATTTTCTGACGGACGGCGAAATTGAACCGGCGAAAAAGGTTTTAAGTGCGGCAGCGCTGACCTATGTAGCGTCCGCCACGGTTGCGATTTTGAACCTGTTGAGGCTCATTGCTATTTTTGGCAGAAGAAATAACTAAAATATCAAGTGGAAAGAAAAGGGACTGTCTTTTGACAGCCCTTTTTTGATAGTGTGATTCCTTTTTTATTTCAAAAATGAAGAGACAAGGGTGACGGATCTGTTCGTTTGTATTACAAGTTAGAAGGGCGAAAGTGAGACGAATCCGTTTAGGAAAGAAGGGATTAAAAATCTATAGGTTTTTAAATAAACTTTACTAAAAACTATATTAATGTTCTTTTCTTAAGAAGAAAAGAACCAAAAGACCTGGGGGTTTCGATTCCCCCAGACCCCTAAAACGATTCAGGGGGAGATTCCCCCTGAAATCCCTCTCTTTCATGCCCTAAAGGGCAAAATAAAAACAGCACATTGGAAATAACAGGGAAACCGAAATATCTGAAAAATCAGACCGATTCACCGGGCTGTATTTTTCAGATGGGGTCCGGGGATAGTTTATCTCCGGTCGCATGGGGGTGCGGGGGCATTGCGATAAGCCCCCGCGTTCTTTTGGTACTTTTCTTCAAAGAAAAGTACATAGAAATATTTACTTTCTATTTTAAATTAAGTTATAAAAATATCTGTTTAAAACCTATAGGTTTTTAATCAACTACAAATTAACAAAAAACCATCTGTTGGTTTTTCAGCATTTTTACTCCAATCCCATAAATTTTGCTGCATTGTGAAAAAATACATCCTCTATTTCCCTTTCACTCAATCCGCTTGTCAAAACCTTCTGTATTTCTACGGAAGGGTGATGAAAAGGGGCGTCGGTGCCAAAAAATATCCTGTCACGTCCTACAGTATCATAGGCCTCCTTGATTTTGCTGTTCATGGGCATTCCTGACATTTCCAGATAGATGTTCGGGTAGCGCCTGGCCATTTTCAGCGCCGCATCAATATAAACGCCGTGTCCATGCCCCATATGTATCATAACAACCGTTACATCTGGGAACCGTTCCGCAAGAAGGGCGATACTCCAGGGAAGGGAATAGGGAGGGTGACCGCTGTGTATAAAGACCGGGATGTCAAGCTGACGGGCCGCCTCCATTACAGGGTCAAGGATTTCAGCGTCTGCCACATATGCGTGCTGCAGAGGATGAAGTTTGATACCGCAGAAGCCCTCCTCCCTCACATAATGAAAGATATCCTCCACAGCCTTCTGACCGTCACAGGGGTTTACAAACACGATACCCATAAAACGGTTCCGATAAGCTTTTACCGCTTTTGCGGTTTCATCATTATCTGTACTGCCGGTTCCGCATAAAATTGTTTTTTCAATCTCGTAATCATCCATTTGTCCGATTAATTCCTTTGCGCTGATGGCAACATTGGCCCAGCCGCCAAAGGAACCAATATGAGCGTGTGCGTCTATTTTTTTCATTGTGCTGCATCTCCTTTGTTTATTTCATCAATCTTAGGATGCTTCCGCTTTTGCAGGCGGAGGTATTTCCTAAAGCAGTTCAGCGGATTTTGCGGACCTCACTGAATAACAAGGCATCGTAGGATACCGTCGATTATAGATTTATTTGCTTTTCATATTTATGAGTCGTTTTGACAATACCGGATGCACTCAGAACGGATACAAATACTGCCGTAAGAGAGATGCCTGCTGCTGTCTGAATCAAAAGCCCCGGTGTCATTGTCATGGCAACGGCGAACCCGTAATACAGTATTTTTACTGAGGTGTAACCGAAAATTTGAACGATTCCGCCTATTACTGCACCCCAAAGCCAATTTCCCTTTCTGTTGGGCATTACCTTTTCTATAAACAGACCCATGACAGCGGCCATAACCGCTTTGATAAAAAAGGTGGGTAGAATCCACTGCATATATCCGCCAAACAGATCGGCCAGTGCGGCGCCAATCCCTCCGGCCAAAGCGCCCTTTTTAAAGCCCAGAGTCAGAACGCCTATGAGGATCATACAATCTCCTAAATGGCTGTAGCCGTTAATGGAGGGAATTTTGATGATATAGGTTGCCAGAAATACCAAAGCGGCCATAATACCTGTTTTGGATAAATCTCTGGCGGACATGGATGGAGTATTTCGGGAATTTGGAGCAGAATTCAATTTGTTTTGCATAAGGCAAGCCTTCTTTCTGTTGTTTTATGTGGAAAATCATAGCATATGTATTTTGGCCTGTGCAATATAATTGGCCATAAAAAGATGAATTGTACCCATACAATTTGATGGTTTTTACAAAAGAGTTTAGAGGACATTTGTTCTATAGTGCCGTAATGAAAGGAATATACAGCATATCGGTATGATATCCGAGGGAGAAACGCTTCACTGTCTTTGTGGGCGAGGTGCAAAGGTTTGTAGAATGTGCAGGTCAAAGAGTGGGATTGATTTTGATGTATGCTGTTCTATTTTTGGCAATATCGAAAAAATATTTGCGGTATGGCAGTACATGGGGTAAAATAATAGTTTAGAGGGAATGGCATCTATTGTGAGAGGAAGATTTTTTTGATTGAGATAAACCCCAGGTTAATAGCCGCACAGGCACTGGTTGAAATAACAAAGGACAATGCCTACAATAATATGGCATTGAAAAAAATATTACGGCAAAACGGCGCTATGCCCCCCTTTGACCGGGCATTTGTGACGGAGATGGTAAACGGCGCTCTCCGCAATTTATTTTATATCGATTATCTGCTGAATGCGGTTTCGACGGTGAAAACGGAAAGGATGAAGCCCTTCATTCTTTCTGTCCTCCGCCTAGGCGTTTATCAGCTGGAATTTATGTCTGTACCTCAAAGCGCTGCCATTAATGAGGCGGTGGAGATGGTAAAGGAAAAAGGCTTTGGAAAGCTTTCCGGTTTTGTAAACGGTGTTCTGCGCAATGTGGTTAGGCAGAGGGATTCTATTTTTCTTCCGGATAAGGAGACAAAGCCCGCGGAATACTTGAGTGTCCGTTTTTCCCATCCTCTCTGGCTTGTAAAAATGTGGCTGCACAGCTATGATTTTGATTTTGTAAAGGGGCTTTGTGAAAAAAACAATATGCCGCCGGATATTACCATCTGCTGCAACAAATTAAAGACAGAGCCGTCTAAACTGAAAAAGGACCTTGAGGAAAAAGGAATCCGCGTAGCACCTCCCTTTTTTATGGAGGAGGCGCTTCACATAACAAAGACATCGGATTTGTCCCGTCTGGAGGAATTTCAGAGGGGACTGTTCCACGTACAGGATGAGAGCTCTTTGCTGGCGGTAAAGGTATTAGACCCCAAAAAAGGGGAGAGAATATTGGATATGTGCGCTTCCCCCGGCGGAAAGAGTCTTTTTGCGGCGGAGCTTATGAAGGATGAGGGAGAGATTATTTCCCGGGATATTTATGAGCATAAAATAGATCTGATAGAAGAAAATACGCAGCGTTTGGATCTTCATTGCATTCATGCGGAGCTGTTTGACGCTCTTGTCCTTGATGAAAAGAATTTAGGCGCCTTTGACAGGGTAATTGTGGACGCACCCTGCAGCGGTTTTGGCATTGTGCGCAAAAAGCCCGATATTAAGCTGAACCGCACAGGAGAAGATATTGATTCACTGGTAAAGCTGCAAAGGAAAATACTGGAGCGGGCAGGCCAATATGTCAGGGAGGGCGGTATTTTGCTTTACAGCACCTGTACTATTTGCAAGAAGGAAAATGAAAAAAATGTGGAATGGTTTTTACAAAACAATTCCTTTGAGATGTGTTCATTGGAGGAATACCTGCCGGATAAGCTTCGGGGACAGTTTTCGGATAATGGTATGCTGCAGCTATTTCCCCAAGTTCATAATACAGATGGATTTTTTATTGCGTGTATGAAAAGAAAGGGGCGCTAAGTTCATGAAACCTGATTTAAGGGATATGACTCTGTCTCAAATGCAGGATCTTTTTAAGGGAATGGGGGAGGCCCCTTTCCGTGCTAAACAGGTTTTTGACTGGGTCCACAAAAAGCAGGCCGAGGATATTGTGTCTATGACAAATCTTTCTATGGCGCTTCGGGAGAAGCTTTTGGAGAATACCAGTCTTGGGACAGTGAGCATATTAGAAAAAAAAGTCTCAAAAGAGGATAACACAACAAAATACCTGTTTGCCCTGGAAAACGGTGTTGTTATAGAAAGTGTGCTGATGAAATATGGCTATGGCAATGCGGCCTGCATTTCTACCCAGGCCGGCTGCCGTATGGGCTGTACCTTCTGCGCCTCTACACTGGAGGGGCTGGAGCGCAATCTGACAGCGGGAGAAATGCTCAGCCAGGTGTATAAGATGCAGATTGACAGCGGTGAGAAAATTGGAAGTGTCGTGCTCATGGGCAGCGGCGAGCCCCTTGATAACTACGGAAATGTATTGAAATTTATACGCCTTTTAAACGCACCGGAGGGCTTTAACCTGGGACAGAGACATATAACGCTGTCTACCTGCGGACTGATTGAAAAAATTTACGCTCTGGCGGAGGAAAACCTGCAGATTACGTTGGCTATCTCTCTCCATGCGCCGAATGATGAAATCAGAAACAGTACGATGCCTGTATCCAGAAGCAATCCTATGGAGGAGCTTTTGAAGGCATGCAGATATTACGCCGACCATACAAAAAGGCGCATTACCTTTGAGTACGCCCTCATAAGCGGCGTCAATGACAGCATAGACTGTGCAAGGGAGCTTTCGGGAAGGTTAAGGCACATGCTCTGCCATGTGAATCTCATACCGGTCAATGATGTGAAGGAAAGAAACTATAGAAAAAGCAGCCCGGAAGCCATACAGGCCTTTGCCGATTTTCTGAATCAAAAGGGGATAGAAACCACAGTGAGAAGAAAGCTTGGCAGTGACATCAACGCTGCCTGCGGGCAGCTCAGAAAGGGATATTTAAACAGGGAAAAGCCTGGTTTTTAAAGGAAGAGAGGTGTTTAGATGGAGGCTGTTGGGAAAAGCGTGACAGGAATGCACCGCAAAAACAATGAAGACGCCATTTATATGACAACTGATATAGATAAGCTGGACGCTCTTTGTATTGTCGCCGACGGCATGGGCGGACACAATGCAGGAGAAGTTGCTTCAAGCGGCGCCATTGAGGCCTTTTTAAGCTATATCAGGGAAAATGGCGGTCAGTATTCCGAGAGTGATATTTTGGATATGCTTGTGGCCGGCGTTCAGCATGGCAACAGTGTAATTTTTGAAAAAGCGTCGTCCGATGAAATGTATAAAGGGATGGGAACTACCTTTATTGTTGCTGCCGTTCTTGGAAAGAAGCTATATATCACCCATGTGGGGGACAGCAGGCTGTACATTTTCAGAGACCATGTGCTGTCCCAGATGACAAAGGATCATTCCTTTGTCATGGAGATGGTAAAATCAGGAAGAATGACTTTGGAAGAGGCCAATGCCCATCCCAATAAAAATGTGATTACACGGGCGCTGGGAGCTGACTCGTCAATTGCCATAGACACATTTATTGAGGATTTATCGGAGGACGATCTGATTATGATTTGTTCGGACGGACTGTCTAATATGCTGGAGGAAGACGAGATTACCGAAATTTTAGACGGCGTCTTTTCCCTTGAGGACAAGGTTTTGAAGCTGGTTTCCCTTGCAAATGATAAGGGCGGCAAGGATAATATTTCTGTCGTTTTGATGAAATAAGGAGGTGCGGACATGAATTTACCCGTTGGGACAATTGTAAGCGGTCGTTATGAAATACTGGAAAAAATCGGTGCGGGCGGTATGGCCATTGTATACCGCGCGAAGGATATAAAGCTGGAGCGTTTTGTTACATTCAAGGTATTGCGGGAGGAATTTGCCAGCGATGAGGAATTCAAGGCGAGGTTTCAGGTGGAGGCCCGCGCTGCGGCAAGCCTTTCCCATCCCAATATCGTAAATGTTTATGATGTAGGCGAGGACGGCGACGTCTATTATATTGTTATGGAATATGTCCACGGTGAAACGCTGAAAAAGGCGATTCAGGAAAAAGCGCCCTTTGATACGCTGACTACTCTTGGCGTAGCCATTCAAATGGCCTCCGCCCTTTCCCATGCTCACAGAAACCATATTGTACATAGGGACATCAAGCCCCAGAACATATTGGTTGCGGTGGACGGCACAATAAAGGTGACTGATTTTGGTATCGCCAGGGCGGTGTCTTCTAAGACAGTGACTATTTCTGCTAACGCTTTGGGATCTGTACACTATTTTTCGCCGGAGCAGGCGAGGGGCGGCTATGTGGACGAAAAAAGCGATATTTATTCCCTGGGTATTACTATGTTTGAGATGATTACAGGAAAGGTTCCCTATGACGGGGACACCTCTGTCGCTATCGCTTTAAAACATATTAACGATGAGCTGCCTGACATCAGGCAGTATAACCCCAATGTGTCGAAAAGCCTGGAGGGTATCATCAAAAAAGCGACGCGCAAAAAAAGTGACGAGAGATATCAGAATATTGACCTTTTGCTGGCTGATTTAAAGAAATCTTTATCTGATTCCAGCGGTGAGTTTATCGCGAGGACAAGGACGGCAGGCAGCAGGGAAAACCAGGCGAAGGAAGCTGTGCCCAAGGTGGAGGCGACTCCTGCGGCCTATGTGCCAAGAAGAAAAGCTTCCGAGACGGAGGAGGAAACGGCGGCTTTATATACACCCAGAAGGCGAAGAGAAAGCGCAGACAAGACAGATGCTGAAAAACCATATATACCGGAATCCCGTACCAGAAGAAGCTATAGCGGGGAAGGAATAAAAAAAGAGCCGGACAATGATGAGGTTAAAGTGGAAATCAGTTCGGGCAGGCCGCGGCGGGAGGTACCGTCCGAGTTTGAACTGCCGGAATCCAACGTGGGCTTTGACAAGTATCAGAAAAAGCTGAAAACAAAGGATGACAGGCGGCGCAGAAGGACGGAGCGCATTGCTGAGGAGGAATACGAGGAGGAGACAGATTTTGATAAGAAACAGGAACGCAAGGTAGTAATTGCGGCTGTTATCACAGCGCTTCTGATTATTTGTATCATCTCCTTTGCGGGCCTGAAATTTATTAACAGAGATAAAGAAAAGGAAGGCAACAAAACAGAGCAGAGCGGTGTTACAGTACCTGATTTGACCGGCCTTACTCTGGCGCAGGCACAGAACAAGGCTGCTGATTACGGATTCAAGGTGGCAAAAACAGGTGAGGAATACAGCCGGGATTACAGCGAGGGACTGATTATCTCCCAGACAGTTCAGGAGGGCGAGGATGTCAGTAAAATAGACAAGAACGAAAGCGTCGGTGTTGTTGTCAGCAAGGGCTTGGAAAGCTTTGATATGCCGGATGTGAAGGGAAAGGAAGAAAGTGAGGCCAAGAAAGCTATCACGGATATCGTTTCCTGTGATGTGGAGATACAATATGAGTTTGACGAGGAGGCGGAGCTTGGAAAGGTTATCAGCCAGCAGCCCTCCAGCGGAACGAAAATAAATAAAGACAGCAAGGTTATTTTGACAGTATGCAAGGGAGAAGAGCTGAAAAAAATTAAAGTGCCTCAGGTAGAGGGAAAAACTGAGGCGGCGGCGAGAAAGGAATTGGAGGATCTGGGCCTTGTAGTGGGCAATGTGACACAGATGGAAAGCGCAAAGGTGGAAAAGGGTCATGTGATTACCCAGACGATTCCAGCAGGCGATGAGGTTATCAAGGGTAATGTGGTGGGGCTTGTTGTGAGCAGCGGCCCGAAGGAAGAGGAAAATACCGTGCCCAAGGAAGATAACAATCAGAATACGGATAATAATAACCAGGGAGGAAATGACGGTCAGGCATCAGGAAATACAGGAAGCGGTTCCAGGAGCTTCCAGGTTGTAACTCCGGTACTGCCTGACGCTTCCGACACGGTTCATGTCAAAATTATACAGATTGGCGAGGGCGGAACAGAGAAAACGATTCTTGATACAGACAAAAACATGTCTGATTTTCCTTTTAATGTGACGGCCTCAGGCACCGGTCAGGCGGAAATCAGATGCTATATCAATGATGTATATCAATGGAGTGAGAGTGTGAATTTCTCAGAAGGTGGAAATTAATGATTGACGGTACAATAATAAAAGGGATAGGCGGATTTTATTATATCAGCACAAAAAACGGGGTTTATGAGTGCAGGGCAAGGGGCATTTTCCGCAGGGAGAAAAAAACGCCTACTGTGGGAGACCACGTACAGATACAGGTTTTGGATGAGGAAAACAAAAAGGGCAGTCTGGATGTGATAATGGAGAGAAAGAACGAATTAATCCGTCCAAGGGTTGCCAATGTTGATCAGGCTGTTATTGTATTTGCGGCGGTAAGTCCGGCAATTAATTTAGACCTTTTAGACCGTTTTCTGGTTTTGGCGGAGGAACAATCCCTTTCTATTGTGCTTTGTATCAATAAGGTTGATTTAGATGCGGAAAAGAAATATGAAGAGGTAAGGATACTTTACGAAAAGGCGGGTTATCGCGTCATCTGTGCCAGTGCGAAAAAGGCCGTGGGCCTGGAAGAAATCAGAGGAATTTTGAGAGGGAAAATCTCTGTATTCGCAGGCCCCTCAGGCGTCGGAAAGTCAAGCCTGATTAACGGCGTGGCGCCGGGGCTTACCCTTACCACCGGTGAAATCAGCCGGAAAATTGAGCGTGGAAAACATACCACAAGGCATGCGGAGCTGATGGAATTTGAGAGGGACAGCTTTATTGTGGATTCCCCCGGCTTCACTTCCCTGTATCTGAACCATATTCCGCAGGAGGAATTAAAATACTATTTCAGAGAATTTGAAGCATATGAAAACCAATGCCGTTTTAACGGATGCAGCCATACCCATGAGCCTGACTGTGCGGTCAAGGCGGCTGTAGGGGAGGCAGTTTCACAGGAGAGGTATCTAAGATACTTAAATTTATATACCGAATTGGGGAAGGAAAGGAAAAGGTAACGATGAGAAAATTAGCACCATCTTTATTGTCAGCGGATTTTTCCAATCTGCGGGCAGAGATTGAAAAAATGGAGAAGGCGGGAGCACAATATCTCCATCTGGATATTATGGACGGGCACTTTGTGCCCAATATTACCTTTGGCGCGCCTGTTGTAAAGTCAATCAGGCCGTGTACCGACATGTTTTTTGATGTACATTTGATGATTAGCGAGCCTGAGAGGTATCTGGCTGATTTTGCGAAGGCCGGAGCTGATTTGCTCAACGTCCATGCGGAAGCCTGCAAAGATTTGAAGGGAACTATTCAAATGATTCAGGATTTGGGTTTAAAAGCGGGAGTTACAATAAAACCTGCCACAGGTCTTGAGGCGATTGAGGATGTTCTTTCCGATGTGGATATGGTGCTTGTCATGACAGTAAATCCGGGATTTAGCGGACAAAAGCTGATTCCTGAAGCGCTGGTGAAGATGGGACGCCTTGCAGAATTAAGGAGTGAGAGAAATCTGAATTTTGAAATTGAGATTGACGGCGGAGTTGGATTAAATAACCTGAAGGATGTTTTGAGCTATGGCGCTGATGTTATAGTCGCTGGTTCCGCTGTTTTTGGCGCTGAGGATTCCGCAGAAGCGGCCAGAGCATTTTTAGATTGCATGAAGGAGTCTTAAAAGATGAGAAAAGGAATCCTTTTTGGCAGTGCAGTGATAGAAGATTATCACTTCTGCCGGCGCTATATGGAGGCGGATGCTGTTATAATCTGCTGTGACGGCGGGATGAAGCACACAAGAAAAATGGGAATAAGGCCGGATTATATTCTGGGAGACTTTGACTCTGTTGATACCGAAACACTGGATTTTTACAAAGAAATGGGCATAGAGATGAAAGAGTTTCCATCCCGCAAGAATCAGACGGATTTAGAGCTGGGCCTAAACTTTGCCATTGATTTGGGCTGTGGGGAGGTTGTCATATTCGGAGCTTTGGGAAGCAGGCTGGATCATACTCTTGCCAATCTCCACCTGTTAAAATATGCTTTGGATAAGGGTGTCACAGCACTTTTGGCGGATGAAAAAAACTGCATCCGGCTGATTAAGAGTCATACCGTATTGAAGGGGAAGAAGGGGGACATTGTTTCTGCTGTTCCTATGAGTGAAATGGTTTACGGTATTACAAACAGGGGGCTGGAATATCCTCTTCATGATTTCGACATGCCCCTTGGCTCTACACGCGGCGTCAGCAATGTTATGGAGGGAGAAGAGGCGGAAATCAGTCTCAGAGAGGGATATTTGTTTGTGATACAGTCGAAGGACTGAAGGGAAGAAAATCCTTTGGCTTTCCCAATCCCACTTGTTATTTGGAAAAAAAGAGCAAAAACTTTTTAAAACCCGCGTTATTACGCGGGTTTTATTGGGCAAAGGGTGAAACCTGCCACAGGTTTTTGGGAAAGTCCTATATTGACTTTATCAACCTCGGATTTTGCCCAACCCCACGCACTTTTTGAAAAATTAAAGCAAAAATCTTTGATAGGTCAATTGACAGTATGTCTGTATCATACAAGCCCATGAGCATGTTTCTGCCTTGCTATATCAATTTTACGCCGTTAGCCGTCAATTCAAAAGCAATATTCAAATATTCCGCGGCCCTCCTGCACATCAGCATGCGTACAAGAAAAATTTCAAAATAGTCCATCACGGAACAAATTTCTGTATCAATATTCATTTCCAGACGGACAACACGGTTTTGTCCATCTACCACCAGCTTTGATTTTTCCACTGCGTAATTGACTCTGTCATGGATATCAAATTTTGATTTATCCTTATTCCGAACTCTGCTTCGCCTTACGTCTGTTTTATCTGCCAGTATCAGAGCTGCTGAAACAGGGCTGACGGGGATACCGGCGTCCTCGTCATGATTTCCCACGGCGCCCACTACTGCCGCAATTTCCTCGGGTATCATTCCAATTTTTGTCAGTATTTGAAATGCCATAATGGCACCCGACTGGGCATGCTCTACGCGGTTTATCACATTGCCGATATCATGGATATAGGCGGCAATTTCAGCCAGCTCGACTGTCCTGTCATCATATCCAAGCTTTATCAGTATTTCCGCTGCCATTTGGGCTACCTTCATCACATGGGCATGGGAATGCTCCGTATAGCCCAAAACTCCCAGCAGTTCATTTCCCTTTGTGATATAGGTGTTAAACTCCTCGTTGTGTTTGATATCCTCAAATGTGATTCGTCTGTCCATAAATAGCTCCTTTGCTTTTATTGATTCATGTTTTCTGTTTTATCCATTTATAGGAACGATTTCCTATAACAGCAGGGCCTAGGGTGATGTTTTTCAAACCGCTGCCAAGGCGAAGCTGTTATCTCTTCTTTTATACTATACTCTTGCCATAATATTTATCATGGATTCCATATTTGGGATATATTTATCATAGCATAAAATGGATAAAGAATACAGATATAATGGCCTCACTTATAAGAGAGCAGAAAAAAGAAATCCTGATGGACCAGATCTTATTCGATACCGCTCATCTTTTGCAAGTAGCGAGACGAAAACTTTTCAGGAAACCGCATGAATACAGGGTTTCTATAGCATCAATGAAAACCTGGTGAGAGGTTTTGCACTGTCTTTGGGAATATTATTTTACAAAAGCAAAAAAGCCTGATTTATCAGGCTTTTTTACTTACTATAAATATTATTGTACCTTCCTCTGTCATAAATTATAGGGCACGGTGAAAACACGAATCCGTTTTAACAAACTATTTTTTATCATCTGCCACGCGGATGTCATGCGGAATATACCACCTTGCCGCCAAGCATTGTCATCAATACCTTTGTATCCTTAATCGCTTCCGGCGCACATTCCAGAATGTCAGTGTCCACAATAACCATGTCTGCGAAATTGCCGGCCTCTACAGAGCCCATCTTATCTTCATCATGGGAGAAATAGGCGGAGCTTTTCGTCCACATAATCAGCGCCTGTGCCGGCGTTATCTTTTCCTCTTTGCCGACTACCCCTGAGAGGGATGTATTTCTTGTAACCGCCGCATACATGCCTACAAAAGGATTGCAGGTTACAACAGGAAAATCGGTGCTTCCGCCCAGTATGATACCCGCGTCAAAATATTTTTTACAGGGTGTATTTAATTCTCTTTTTCTTGCGTCAAGAAGGGTTTCCTCTCCCATTTGGCTGAAAATAGTAGGTTGAACAGTTACACCGACCTTCATTTCCTGCATCAAAGGGATCTGGTCATCCTGTGGGAAGGGGTGATGAATCAGATAGTGTCTCGCGTCATTGTCCCCGGACACCTCATAGGATGCCTTAAATGCTGCCAACGCTAAATCTGCCGCCTTATCGCCTACGGTGTGAACGCCTATCTGCCAGTTATACTTTCCGGCCAGCTTTCCAATTTCTATAATTTCCTCGGCGGTAATGGTGGTGTAGCCGCTTGTTTCAGGCATATGCTCATAGGGCTCTCTCATATAGGCTGTGCCCGCCGCAGGAATACCATCAAGGGTAATTTTAATACCGTTCATTTTCAGCATATCGTTTCCAAAGCCTGTAATGCAGGGCATCTCCGTAATCCTTCTCATATGGTAGTTTACATCCCCCATGGATTTATCCAGATAGAACATCATATTGTCCCTGTAGGTCAATTTTCCCTGCTGTAAGGCCGGCAGATAGGCCCTCATCTGGTCATAAGACATGTTGCAGTCAATCACAGAGGTGAGTCCGCATTCGTTCAGTACACGGCCTATTTTTACAATCTGCTCAACGAGCTGCTGCTGTGTGAGAGGGGGGATAATCTTTTTAACCAGCTCGAATGCGGAATTTTCATAAAGCATACCATTAGGCTCACCGTTGTCGTATCTGCCGATGGTGCCGCCTACCGGATCGGGCGTATTCTTAGTGATGCCTGCAAGCTCTAACGCTTTACTGTTTACGCCGACTACATGACCGCATAATCTTGCGACGTAAACAGGCTTATCTGTAGAAACTCTATCCAGGTATTCCCTGGTAGGCTCAATGGGGGCGTCCCATTTCAAATCGTTATAGCCTTTTCCCTGAATCCAGTCGCCTTCCGCCGTTACTTTGGCTCTTTCCTTTAATGCCTCAATCAGTTCCTCAATATTACGGATTTCCTCACAGGGGAGATACCTCAAATCCAAAGCACCGAACATGGCGTGCATGTGGGAGTCGATTAATCCGGGAAGCAGAACCTTGCCCTCCGCGTCTATTATCTTCGTATTTTCGTCTATCAAGGCTTCATTGAGGCCTTCGCCGGCTTCTAATATTTTGCCATTTGAAACGGCCACATAACCGTTCTCATAAATTGGAAAGTCCGTTTTTCCCCCGCGGATTTCATCAATTGTCAATGCCACTGTATAAATCTTTGCGTTTTTAATAACCAGATCAGCGTTTCTGTTACCCATAGTAAAACCTCCTTCTGATAAATAAGCTTTATAGTTTTCCATTGATACCATAAGAATGTCCGTACAGTTTTATGTGCTTCCTTATAACCCGAAAACAGGTATCATCACCTTCATAATAAAGAAGCTCCATAAGGTCGTTACTGATGCAATTGAAAATAAAACGTAGAGACAGGCGGGCATTTTGCCCTGATACTTTGTTATCTTCATAAGCCATGTAATCAGCGGATGAAACAAAATGCTGCCGATTAATATTGTAGGCACCATAATCTGCCAGCAGATTGGATAGGTACAGATGATTGCCGCTGTCATGACAAGACCGGGGAAGGTAAACGCTCCCCCGTCTCGCTTAATATTTGGATAGTAAATAAATACTGCCAGCGTAACAGCCATAATCTGCATACACATCATCTGAGGATAGGCGCCCATACCGTAAACAGGGTGGTTTGGATTCATAAACCAGGAAATTGCGCCGCCTAAAAATAGGCCTATGGTGGCCCAGCCGCTGCCCCAGAATACAGTCTGATTTGCGTCAGAGAGCACAGTTCTGATAAACATTCCCGATTCAGTGGAGGGCCATTGTTCTCTTTTTGCGCTCTTTTCTGTGTTAAATGGGAATATAGGCTGTGTTTTCTGCCCCATCCATGGGAAAGCACGGAATAGAATTGTGCCGATTGCAATAGAGAATGCCATACCAAAGGCTGCTCCTACGAATCCCGGCAGACCAAAGGGACCTGTTATGTATGTTCCGATAAAATAGCAGATTAGGAAGGGAACCAATGCCGCATATACAATGATTGTCGCAAGTTTTTTCCATCCCCCGCCAAAATGAATTACTAGCGCTGGAACAACTATTTCAGGTACGAAGGTTGGTATCCACCCAATAGAAAAGAAGGAAGCGTAAACTATCATACTGAAAACAATAGATGTCACAACACCGATTATAATTTCGGGGAATACAGGGGCATTTCCGCAGATACCGCTGCCTGCGTACTTTGAGCCGCTGCGTTCCAGAAAATATGCAATGATGCCCATGAGAAGCATACCGAAACCGGCAGGCGCTGACTTTAACAGGTTGCCCTCCGCCAGGTCTCCAAAGAACCACATAAACCGGTAAAACATTTCGCCGCCCATGGTGCCCTCTATCCACCTGCCGAAATCAAATAATGACGCCTGCTTTGCTAGCAATGTGGGCTGGTACTGCATCATAAAGTACATGACCGCCAAGGCACAGGCCATTGTTAAAAGAAAGGCTGGTACTATTTTTTTTCTCATATACTCACAACCTCCTATTTTTAAACCCTTTTTCGAGTTCCCAGTAACACATTTATAAATAAGCCGGCTTTTTATTAAATTCAGTGTAGCACACTTTTAAATAAAGGTGATAATTGTTAAAAAAGCTACTGTTATTGCAAAATTAAATATATATATTGTGCAATATCCCTATAGGAAAAACCAATAAGCATTTTTTTACCGTTTTTTTCACAAGTATTTATTAGAATATGCTATAATATCCGTAATAAGCGGAGAAAAGCCGAAAAAAAAGCAGACCGCCCCGTCTTGCGGGCGAAGGATGCTTTTTAGAAGGATTAGAGGAGTGAAACGACCGAGAAATGCAAAGCATTTAGAGGTTCTCCGCGTAAATTAAAGTTTGGAGAAAAGCCGAAAAAAAAGCAGACCGCCCCGTCTTGCGGGCGAAGGATGCTTTTTAGAAGGATTAGAGGAGTGAAACGACCGAGAAATGCAAAGCATTTAGAGGTTCTCCGCGTAAATTAAAGTTTGGAGAAAAGCCGAAATAAAAGCAGACCGCCCCGTCTTGCGGGCAGGGAATGAATTGCGGTTATATGTTTTGCGGTGCAGGAATAAAATACATTGGCATGCAGCATAAATACTGCCAAATAAAAAAGGATGTGAGGATATGAATATTCAACACCTTGAATTCGTTGTTAAAATTAAGGCATTTGGCTCCATAAACAAGGCGGCCTCCTATCTTTTTCTCTCCCAATCCCATTTAAGCAATATTCTCAGAAATCTGGAGCAGGAATTAGGGTATCCTCTTTTTTACAGGACGCATAACGGCGTTTCTGTTACGGAAGCCGGCAAAATCTTTTTTGAGCACGCGGAGCGGTTTTTGGACAGCTATTCTGACTTCTCTGCCTTTTGCGTCGGCGGAAATGCAAACCAGGAAACAATACATATGCATATCGGTGCTTCCATTTACAGTCATGCAGAGGATGCGCTGTCATTGATGCTGACGCAGATGCCCAATATGAATCTGGACATCGTTATAGAGGAAATATTGTCTTTGGACGTCCCGCAAAAGGTGGTTTCGGGGGAAATAGATTTGGGCATTATTTCCTATAATACTGTCTATGATGAATCCATTAATAAAACCATTCTACAGAATAATCTGGTATTCAAACAGCTGGCCCGCAAAACGCCTCAAATTATTCTGTCCAAGAACCATCCCTATTTGGATAAGGTGCTGGCCTCTCCGGCCTCTGTGCAGGATTTCCATCTGCCTTTTATGTGCTATTATGGTTTTGAAAATGATATTAAGCACTTCAATGATACCTACGCCTTTACAGACATTCATGTGCCCGATCATAATATTATCACTGCTACCAGCGCCGCGTTTTTGGATCGTATCATGGCACAGTCCAATGCCTATACCATTTCCCCCAGCCATGAAGTGTATCCTGATGTAATCGAAACCATGAATTTGACGGCAATACCCTTTAAGGGAATGGAAAATTCGATTGCGGTAGGTTATCTCTATTCAAAGTCACGTCCGCTGCCCAAATACATAAAAACCTATATTGACTGTCTGAAACAGTTTTACGCCATATCGGAGGAAACAGCGAATATGTAAAATTTCTCAGGGAATAACAACAGAATGATGAGATAATCATTCTGTTTATTTTTTTAAAAAGACCGGAAGAATATTGAGGTTAAACCCTCCACTATAACACCATACTTTTATATTGTGTTAGTATGGACGGGGAAGGGGTGAAAGCGTATGGATACTTATAAAACCTCAGAGATTGCGGCTATATTCGGTGTACACCCCAATACAGTACGGCTCTATGAAAAGCTGGGGTTAATACCGGAGGCAGAGCGCCTGCCGAATGGATACCGTATATTTACAGCGTATCATATTGATCAGTTTCGGCTGGCACGCACCGCATTTCAGGTTGAGGTTTTGCAAAACGGTTTGAGGAAAAAAAGTATTGAAGTGGTAAAAGCATCAGCAGCGGGTGACTTTGACAGGGCATTGTCTCTTGCGCTGGAATATGTAAAAGGTATTCAGAGGGAGCGCCGAAATGCGGAGGAAGCTGTAGAAAATGCAGAGAAAATATTAGCGGGAAAGACGGTGAAAAATACCTGTTTCCGTAAACGCAAGGAAATATCAGAATATTTGGATATATCAACGGATACGCTTCGGAGCTGGGAGATGAATGGTTTGATTCGTGTGAAACGCAGGAAAAACGGCTACCGTATTTATTCGGAGGGGGATGTCAGGCGTTTAAGAATTATCCGTTCTCTGCGCTGCGCCAACTATTCTCTGGAGGCAATTTTACGTATGCTCTGCAAATTGGAGGAGAACAGCAGTACCGACATGAAGGAGGCGTTAAATGTGCCGGAAGGGGATGAGGATGTTATTGCTGTCTGTGACCGATTGATTCTATCCCTGGCGGAGGCTGAAGAAAATGGCGCTGCATTGATACAGCAGCTGGAGAAAATGAAAACAAAATATTAAACCCTCCACTTTACCACCAATGTTACAGTTGGTGGTATTCTATTTTGGAAAACAAAAGGAGGGATTAAAATGGAGGAAGCAATTCAGGTGGAATGTCTGACAAAGTGTTATGGAGGGCTGACGGCGTTGGACAACTTAAACTTGTCAGTAAAGAAAGGAACGGTATTTGGCCTTTTGGGGGCGAACGGAGCCGGAAAGAGTACGGCTATCCAATGTATACTGGGGGTAGAAAAAAGAAACGCGGGCAGAGTGAAGATACTGGGAAGGGATCCGTATACAGAGCGCAGGACTTTATTTGAAGAAATAGGCGTTCAGTTTCAGGAATCCAGTTACCAGGAAAAAATAACAGTATGGGAGCTTTGTGAGCTTACAGCGTCCTTATACCGCAAAGCAGCAGACAGCAAAAAGCTGCTGCAGGCGTTTGGCCTGACTGACAAAATGAATTGTACCGTTCAAAGCCTATCCGGCGGACAGAGACAGAAGTTATTTATTATACTTGCACTGATTCCCGAGCCGAAGATTGTGTTTCTGGACGAATTGACAACGGGACTGGATACGAGGGCGCGCCGTGAGATTTGGCGGATACTGTCTGATTTGAAGGAGGATGGGCTGACGGTTTTTCTGACGTCCCATTTTATGGAGGAGGTGGAGGAATTGTGCGATAATATCTGTATTTTGAAGCAGGGCAGGACAGTGTTTGACGGTACGGTGGCCGAGGCGGTCCGTTTAAGCCCTTATGATAAATTTGAGGACGCTTATCTTTGGTTTACGGAAGGAGGCGAAGGAAAATGAGAGCATTTCGGACAATGCTGAAAACGGAGCTGAAGCTTTCATTGCGGGGAATGGATATGTTTCTGTTTGCAATATGCGCTCCGTTGGTCGTATTATTGATAATCGGCATGCTGTATGGGGATAAGCCCGCTTTTGACGGTGCGGCTTATACATTTTTGGAACAGTCCTTCGGTGCTTTGACAACAATTTCTATTTGCGCAGGAGGCGTGATGGGACTTCCTCTTGTCGTATCCGACTCTCGAAGCAAAAAGATACTGAGACGTTTTCAGGTGACGCCAATCAGTCCGGTTTTGCTTTTGGCAGTGCAGGTTTCCGTTTACGCCTTGTATGCACTTGCTTCTTTGATATTGCTGTATGGGGCCTCAGCGGTTTTTTTCGGATTCCGTATGAGGGGATCGATTCTGTTTTTTTTATGCGGCTATAGTTTGGTTATGCTGACCATGTTCAGTATTGGTATACTGGTGGGCGGTGTGGCCTCCGATACGAAGACTGCCGGGATGATTGCCAGCATACTATACTTTCCTATGCTGCTGTTTTCGGGGGCGACACTGCCCTATGAGGTGATGCCGGCAGTACTGCAAAAAGCGGCTGATATAATGCCCCTGACACAGGGAATCAAGCTTCTGAAGGCGGCATCTTTGGGAATGCCGTCTGAAAGCGTACGCATGCCCATACTGGTAATGTGTGTCATTGCAGCTATTTGTACCATTGCGGCCGTGAAATTTTTCAGATGGGAATAGATATAGAAATAACAGAAACAAATAGATTCTTACAGTCACAAAGGTGTATTACACAAAGCTTCCAACAGAAAGACGGCAGGAGGTGTCTGCATCGTACTTTTTAGTCATGTAAACAATAAATAGTAAATAAAAAGGCCGCCTGGCATTTTGTCAGGCGGCAAAATTATGTTTTTATTGTACATAAGGCCATGGATTGACGTCCTGACCATTGACACGAACCTCAAAGTGGCAGTGATTTCCTGTAGAATTGCCGGTAGAACCACATTTGGCAATAACCTGTCCCCTTGTAACGGTTTGTCCCTTGGATACAACCAGGCTTGAATTATGGCCATACAGGGTAGATAATCCGCCGCCGTGGTTAATGATGACAGTATTGCCGTAGCCTCTGACCCATCCAGCGGTGATGACAGTACCTGATTCCGCCGCCAAAATATTATAACCGTAAGGGGCGGGGATATCAAGGCCGGTGTGGAATTCATAGCCGCTTCCGATAGGGCGTTCACGGCCGGAATATCCGCTTGAAATATAGGTTCTGCCGGGTACAGGCCAGCCAAGCTTGCCGCCGCTGTAGGTGAAGCTGCTTCCGCCGGAGGAAGAGGAGGACTGATTTATGAGGCGGGCAACCTCATCGCTGGCGGCCTTGTTTTCGGCAGCCTCCTTTTTCAGCCTTTCTTCGTCCTTATTGTATTCGCTGAGCTTTGACTGCTTTTGTGTCAGAAGACTATTGAGACTGTCTGTTTTTTCTTTTTGCTGGTCTGCTAAGGTCTGAATATTATTTTTTTCCTCTTCTATCTCTTTTGTTTTGGCGTCTATGGTATCCTCTGTCTGCTGCAGCTTATCCAGAAGCTCATTGTCATAGCGCATGATGTCATTGACATACTGCATCCTGGTGAGCATGTCCCCGAAGCTTTCCGCCTGTAAAATGATATCCAAATAGCCGATTGTACCGTTTTCGTGTATAAACTTAATTCTTTTTCCGAATGTGTTAAAGTGTTTATTTTTGGCGTCTGTGGCAATAATAAGCTCATCCTCCGCCGCCGCCAGCTTTGTTTTGGTTTCGTTTAATTTATTGGTAATAACGTTTAAATCCGCCTGCGCCTGGGAAAGCTGCTGGTCGAGGGAAGCGATTTCATCCGTTAGTGTTTCCTTATTGTTTTGAACATTTTTTAACTGATTTTGTATTTGCTTAGCCTGATTCTGCAAATTTTTCTGCTTCTGAGACAGTGTTTCCGCGCTGGCGGGAGCCTGGAGGGAAACGGCCAGAAGTGTGCCCGTTAAAAGATAGGGCAGTAATCTTCCTTTATTCATAAAAAAAATGCTCCTTCCTGAGAGACAATTTCTATTTTACTTTACATAATTTACTTGTATTTTTTATTTTACTACAAAAAAAGGCAAAAAAAAAGCCCTCTTTTCAAATTAACAGAAATTTGGACAAAAAGGAAAAATTTGTAAACCAAAGGGGTTTTTGCCATGAAAGCAGAAAAAGTGCGAAAGAGCTTTTTCTGCCCTCAGGAAAAGAGGAACGGTACAAGGGATTGGCCAAAAGAGGACAATAATTTTCAGCCCCTGCATCGTCTTACTGGGGAAGGCATCACTTTTAAACTGTGCCGCATTTTCTCTTTTTAAGGAGTATCATTAAGGCGAAAGGATACAGCACAATCAGCTCGCCTTTTCATCTTCTCTTCTCCTTTCGGGAAATCCGAAACAGGTGCAATAGAGGAAAAGGCCGGCAGTCAGCAACATTCATGAGACATTTATTTTATAGAATATTTTCCGTAGGCCAATTCCTGAAGGCCCTCTTCGTCAAGGAGCGTCAGTGTTTTACTGGTATAGGAGATAATGTTTTCCTGCTTGAGTTTTTGTATGGCATGTACTACAGATATTCTGTGAACGCCTGTGAGGCCCGCAATGAGCTGCTGCGTCATCTTCATTTTTTTAACCTGCGGATTATATTTGGAGGCGATAAAATAGCTCAGTATCACCTGACAGATTTTTTCATAGGAGGAACAGGATTGATTTTGCAGGGCGGCACTGTTTGCCAAACGGAAATCAAGGCCCAGTACTTTCAAGACAGCCTTTAAAAGATTTTTATCGTTTTGCATCAAAGTCAGAAGCTCCTCATAGCTGAAACCGTAAATTTCGCATTCCGTATAGGCTTTGGTACAGGGGAAAATCGGCTGTTCATGAGCGCAGTAATTAAACCCGACCAGATAGGATGGAAATATCAGAAAATGTTTTTCCAGGCCGTTTTCATTCATCAGTGTTTCAATGACAATACCTTTATTGAGGTAAAACAGGCGGTCGGCGATCTCCTCCGTCTGATAGAAAACATGGTTTTTCGGTATTACTGTTTTTTTGGAATCTGACAAATAGGGCAGTATGGATTGATGGAAGTTTGTATTAAAAAGCTCCGGAATAGTGAAAGGAGACAGGGAAAGATAGAGTTGTTCCTGCTTTGTCATACTGACATTACGATTCATACAATTCCTCCTTTTTTGTCAAAATGTAACCACCACTACTATAGTATAAAAGAATTTTATGGTTAAATCAATGGTGTAAACAACAATATTGTTATCACGTGATAGTAAAAGTAACTGAGGTAATATGAAAAACAGGAGGGATAGGTATGGAAAACAGCAATACTGTACAAAAATTGACCGCAAAGGATTATGCCCTATGGATTCTAACATTTGGAGCACCTGTTTTAATTTTACTACTGCCTTTGGGTCTTGACCCCATTTTAAAAAAATATCTGGCAATAACCGTTTGGGGGCTTCTAAGCTGGGTAACTGTTGTAATTCCTGTTGGAGTTACAGGGCTTGTAATTCCTATTTTGTATATGTTCTGCGGCGTTGTGCCCGGTGAGGTTGCCTTTGCACCATGGCAGAACGCCATGGTATGGAATACTATCGCTATTATTCTTGTGGGAACGGCCTGCGACAAGAGCGGAATCTCAAAACGCATGGCCTACAGCATACTTTTGAAGATGAAATGTACTGTAAAAGGGTTGGTTTGGGGTTTTGCGGCAGCAGGTATGCTTCTCGCCTTTTTAATTTCCGATTCCTTTTCCAGAATGATTATTTTTGTGACAATCGCTATGGGCATTTGTCAGGCCCTTAATATCCCCTTTAAGAGCAAGGAAGCGTCTGCCCTGGGACTGGCGGCATTCTTTGGTATGAGCGGACCCTCTATCGGTATTTTTACCGCGTCTAACGGCTTTTTGATTAATTCTGTATACAGGGACCTTACGGGACAGCCAATCCAGTATATTCCATGGCTGTTACATAACTTTCTGCCCAGTATTGCATGGACAGTGCTTTCCGTTATCTGTGTTTTAAAGGTTTTAAAAATTGACGATAGCAAAAAGATTGATGCAAGAAGTATATTGGAAGAGCAGAAAAAATCTCTTGGTTCTATTTCCGGCAGAGAGATTATGGTTTTGATTGTTCTGGTTTTAATCGTACTGAATTATATTTTTATAGACAGGCTTGGCGTGGACCCTCTGATTGTGCCGGCCGTTATTCTGCCACTATTTTTTATCCCCAAAATCGGCATTCTTACAGCGGATGATTTTGACGTATCGGATGCAAAGGTACTGTTTGTAGTTACCGGAGCCATTGCAGTAGGCAGCGTTGCCAGCAATATTGGTCTTGTGGACGTACTTGTTGAGCAGATAGGACCGTCATTGAGCAAGTCTCCTTTTATTATGGCCTTTGGTACATTTGTTCTGGGAAGCATATCGAATCTGGTTTTGACGCCGATCGCTATTGTCTACACGCTGACAGAGCCGTTTGTCAGAATAGCAATGTCCGCCGGCATGAATACTCTGCCGGTCGTATATGCTCTTAACTTTGCGACGGATATTTATATTTTCCCCTATGAGTTTGTTATTTTTCTTGTATGTTTCTCCTTCGGGCTTATTGAGTACAAGGACTTGATTAAAGTTATGATTTGGAGGGTTATCTGCGGTTTTGCCATATTCCTTGTGATTTGCGTACCGCTATGGAAAATCTTTGGTTTAATGTGACAAACAAATAGGGATTAACACTATATTCTAAGGAGGAGTTTTTTATGGGAAGGTTTTTGAACGTGGGTATTATTCAGATGCCGGTTACTGCGGACACAGCCGAAAATTTCAGATTTCTGGAGGAAAAGGTAAACAATTTGATGAAAAGCTTCCATAAGCCGGAGCTGATTGTGGGAGTTGAGGATATAGCACCCTTTACAACAGACACAATACCCGGCAGAGTAACAGATTATTTTTCATCCATAGCAAAAAAATACGGCGTATATTTTATACCGGGCACAATATCAGAAAAATGCGAGGGGCTTCCTGAGGATATGTGCTATAATACGGCTGTTGTCTTTAATCCAAAGGGGGAGCTTATTGCGAAATACAGGAAAATGGCGCCTTGGCGGCCTGCGGAGCAGTTCAGTGTGCCGGGAGACGAGTACTGTGTTTTTGAAATACCGGAAAAGAAAACAAAAATCGGCGTACAGATTTGCTATGATTTGAATTTTCCTGAAATATCCAGAAATGAAACGCTTATGGGTGCTGAAGTATTGGTAAAGCTGACCATGGATCCGCAGGAGCTTTATTTGCTCAATAAGCATCTTCATTACGCAAGAGCACTGGAAAATCAGGCATACCTGATTTCAACGAATGGAACGGGATTTTTTAACGCACTGAATCTCTATGGGAATTCCATGGTAGTAAGCCCTGAGGGCAACCTGCTGTGTGAGGGCGGACAGACGCCATGCGCCTTTACGGTGACCCTTGATTTGGATTTGGTAACAAGATGCAGGCAAAAGGGAACCATATTCATGGATCATTACCTGAGACATCTGTATGAGTACAATTTCCCTATGCCCTATGCGGGTGATGTGAGAAAGGCGCCATTATTCCAGGATATGAAAAATGCGCCGGCCAACACGGAGGAATATGACGATAATATCAAGGACGTATTTGAGAATCCCATTGGAAAACGTGCGGACAGATTCATGGATGTTGACAGACTGGAAAAGAATTTGAAGGAATACCTGGACAGCAAATTAGGATAAACAGTAAGCCCCTTTGACTACCTCAAGGGGGCTTTTTTTGTGTAAAAGCGTTGACTTTGCTCAAAAAAGCGGATAGAATTGTAGTAAAATAGAATCTTTCTTATGGGAGGTTTACTATGAAAGAAGAATATTTCCAGGGATTTACCAGAGAAATGATTGATTTTCTCTGGGAGCTTCGGTTTAACAACAATAAAGAATGGTTTGACAATAACAGGGACAGATATAAGGTGCTTCTGAAGGAGCCCATGGATTTGTTTGCAAAGGAAATGACGGCAAGGCTTAACGGCCTTGACGATGGCTTGCATACCATACCTTCGGTTTCCAGAATTAACCGTGACATCCGTTTTTCCAAGAATAAGGCGCCCTACAAGGAGGGAAAGTGGATTGTATTCAAAAATGACGGGGGAAGATGGCAGGAGAAGCCGGTTTTCTTTTTTGAGGTTAAGCCGGAGGGGTATACCTATGGGATGGGCTTTTATGACTGTATGCCCTATATGATGCAAAACCTCCGAAAAAAGATAGACGCCAATGAGGAGGAGGTCAGAAGACTGAACCGGGCTTTGGAGGCCCAGGATGAGTTTTTCATGGAGGGAGATTTATATAAAAAGAAATACGGCAATAAACCTGAGGATATAATGAAATGGTATCAGAGAAAGGCGATAGCCTTTATTTCGAAGCCCCGGATAGATGAGAAGATGTTTGGCAGGGAGCTTTTGGATACTGTAGAGAAGGGTTTCCGTTTTTTGGTGCCTTTTCATAAATATCTGATGACAATTACGGATAGGCGATAAAATTTATATTTCCTTTCGTAATGGTACAGTTTTATGTTTATGGAAGGGATTTCATTCATCTTTTTATTATTGTACGAGATCAATATTTGGCAGGTATTTCAGGACGGCATACAAAAGTCTGTTAATGATAATTGATTTGAAAAGAAAAAGAAAGCTTGATTACAAGCTTTCTTTTTTTGAACAATATTGTAATTTCATTGTTTGTCCTAAGAGGTTCTTTATAATCTTATTTTATATGGCAGGGTGCTAAATTCCTTTATTTATTATTGGTTTGATAAGAAAACGTTGCAGGAATTGTCTGTATACGTTCCTCAAGTCGTTTTACTTTTTTCAGTCAAATTTATTTAATGCCTGCTTTTTGTTGCTTTTAATCTGGCCATGGCACGGGAGAGGGCGGCCTGGGTATGGGTGTATTCCTGCATACTTTGTTTTTGGCGCAGCCGTTCCTCTGCACGTTCTTTGGCCTGTTCGGCCCGTTTAATATCAATTTCCTCGGGAAGCTCTATCGTATCGGCTATAACAGTGACGCCCTCCGGATTGACATCGATAAAACCGTCACTGACGGCGGCATACTTCCATGTGCCGTTCACTTTAAATTTCATCTCCCCCGCAATGATTACGGTTACCATAGGCTCGTGGTGAGCCATTATGCCTCTGTAGCCATCTATGGCAGGCACAACAATCATTTCACAGGAACCCTTATAAAATATTTTGTCACTTGCCACAACGTTCAGCTGAAAGGTGTCTTCCATACGAATCTCCCCTTTCTAGCGAAAAGCCTTCGCTTTTTCCAGTACGTCCTCTATAGTGCCTGCCATGAGAAAGGCCTGTTCCGGCACATCGTCCATATCGCCCTTAAGAATGGCCTGGAAGCCTCGTATGGTCTCCTTTAGCGGTACATATTTTCCCTTAATGCCGGTAAAGGTTTCGGCAACACTGAAAGGCTGGGAGAGATAACGCTGTATTTTTCTTGCACGGTATACAGTCTTTTTGTCCTCCTCATCCAATTCCTCCATACCGAGAATCGCAATGATATCCTGCAGCTCTTTATAGCGCTGCAGCGTTTCCTGTACCTTGCGGGCAGTCTCATAGTGTTCTTCCCCGACGATGTCGGGTTCCAGTATTCTGGATGTGGATTCCAGAGGGTCTACAGCGGGGTAAATGCCCTGCTCCACAATTTTTCTGGACAGCACGGTTGTGGCATCCAGATGGGCAAAGGTTGTGGCCGGAGCCGGGTCTGTCAAATCGTCGGCCGGCACATATACTGCCTGAACAGAGGTGATAGAGCCGTTTTTTGTGGAGGTAATTCTCTCCTGAAGCTCTCCCACCTCATTGGCGAGTGTAGGCTGGTAGCCTACGGCGGAGGGCATACGCCCGAGAAGGGAGGAAACCTCGCTTCCGGCCTGAATGTAGCGGAAAATATTATCAATAAATAGAAGTACGCTTTGATGCTCATGATCACGGAAATATTCCGCCATGGTTAGACCGGCCTGGGCGACACGCATTCTGGACCCCGGCGGCTCATTCATCTGCCCGAAAACAAGGGCGGTTTTTTCAATTACGCCGGACTCCTTCATTTCACGCCAGAGATCGTTTCCCTCTCTGGTTCTCTCGCCTACGCCTGTAAATATGGAATAGCCGCCGTGTTCTGTGGCTACATTGTGTATCAATTCCTGTATCAAAACGGTTTTGCCAACGCCTGCACCGCCAAAAAGGCCGATTTTTCCGCCGTCTGCGTAAGGCGCCAGCAGGTCGATAACCTTAATGCCTGTTTCCAATATTTTAACCACGGGGCTTTGATCCTCAAAAGCGGGAGGCTGCCTGTGGATAGACCACTTATCTTCTCCCTCTACATTTTCACCGCCGTCAATGGCCTGGCCGAGAACGTTAAACATACGTCCTAAAACCTGCTTTCCGACAGGAACCTTGATGGGGGAGCCTGTGGGGACAACCTGTATATTTTTGGAAAGACCCTCGCTTGCGCCAAGCATAATGCAGCGTACAACATTATTTCCCATATGCTGCGCTACCTCCATGACAAGAGTTTTGCCGCCGTTTTTTACGGTAAGTGCTTCTTTCATAAGGGGAAGGTTTCCATTTTCAAATTCCACATCAACGACAGGCCCCATAATCTGGACAATTTTTCCTGTTTCCATGTCCAATCTCCTTTCTGTCAATTATAAATATAGGCGAGGAACACAGCATAAGCTTTCCTGTTAATGTATGAGATATCTTCGCCCTTATATATTGTTATTGCATTGAGCCGCCCACAATCTCCGTTATCTCCTGGGTAATAGCCGCCTGCCTTGCACGGTTATAGGCAAGGGAGAGGGTGGAGAGCATATCCCTTGCGTTTTTTGTGGCGGAGTCCATCGCCATCATCCTTGCGTTTTGCTCGCTTGAGAAGGATTCTGTCAATGCGCCGAAAATAAGGCCCTTGAGGTAATTCGGTACCAGATGGTCTAAAACTATCTCAACGGAGGGGGAATAGGTGACAATACGTTTTATCTTCTCATGCTTCAGCGCATTGAAATGATACTTTTCAAGAGGCAGAACCTTAATCAGTCTCGGCTCCGAGGTGATGGAGGAGGTCATTTTTGTATAGATAATGTATACCTCATCCAGCATATTATTATCATAAAGATTCAGTGCCGCTTCTGCAATGGAGCCGGACCAGTGAAGAGAGGGATTTTGTGCAACGTAAAGAAATTCGCCGTCAATCTCCACATTTTTTCTCTCAAAATATTTTGCTCCCGCCTGGCCTACAGTAAATATGGTATCGCTGCCATTAGCGGAAAGAACCTTATCTGCCAAGCGCAGCACGTTATGGTTATAGGAGCCGCAGAGCCCTTTGTCTCCAGTTATCAATATAAAGCCCTTTCTTTTTTCCTCCGTTTTATCCTCTTCCCGTCCAAAATACCTGTGTTCAATATCCGGTGAGTGCAGGAGTATGGAGGAAATAGAGCTTTGCAGCTGTTCAAAATAGGGGATAGTCTGCTGGAAATTTTTCTTTGCTTTTTTCAGTTTTGAGGAGGAAATCAGATACATGGCGTTTGTTATTTTCATGGTATCCTCAATACTTTTCATCCTCATTTGGATTTCCTTCATATTTTCCATGATTCATCCACCTGCGCTTTATAGGCGGCAACCGCCTCTTCGATAGCTTTTTTTACATCATCACTTAAGGATTTATCATTGTCCAGTGTTTTTGGAATATGGGGGTAGTTTTCTTCTATAAAGGCAATAAGCCCGTCCTCAAAGGCATGAATTTTTTTGTCTGAAATGTCAAGAAGAAGCTTGTTTGCTGCGGCGTAGAGAATGATTACCTCTTTATGATGGCTCATAGGATGATAAAGCGGCTGCTTCAGCACCTCAACCAGATTTTTGCCGTAATCCAATTCTTCCTTTGTCGCCTTATCCAAATCAGAGCTGAACTGCGTGAATACCTCCAACTCCCTGTACTGTGCCAAATCGATTCTGAGCGTGCCAGAGACCTTCTTCACGGCTTTTGTCTGAGCGGCGCCGCCGACACGGGATACGGAGAGGCCGACATTGACGGCAGGGCGCACGCCGGAGAAAAAGAGTTCGCTTTCCAAAAATATCTGGCCGTCCGTAATGGAGATAACGTTTGTGGGGATATAGGCCGAAACATCCCCGGCCAGTGTTTCAATAACGGGAAGCGCCGTTATGGAGCCGCCGCCGTACTCTTCAGTGACACGGCAGCTTCTCTCCAGAAGCCGTGAATGAAGATAGAATACATCGCCCGGGTATGCCTCACGGCCGGGGGGCCTCTTCAAAAGCAGTGAAATTGCCCTGTAGGCAACTGCGTGCTTGGATAGGTCATCGTAAACAATGAGTACGTCTTTTCCCTTTGCCATAAAGTATTCCGCAATGGCTGTTCCCGCATATGGCGCAATGTATTGCAGGGAGGCCATGTCGCTGGCGGGGGAGGAGACTACAATAGAGTAATTCATAGCGCCATGAGAAGTCAGAGTGGATACAATTTGCGCTACAGTAGAGGATTTCTGACCGATTGCCACATAAATACATGTGACATCCTGTCCCTTCTGGTTGAGTATGGTATCCACAGCGATGGAGGTTTTTCCCGTCTGCCTGTCGCCTATTATCAGTTCCCTTTGACCGCGGCCAATGGGAAACATGGAATCGATAGCGAGAATGCCCGTTTGCAGGGGAACGCTGATAGGCTCTCTTGCAATAACCTCCGGCGCTTCATTCTCAATAGGACGGTAATCGTCTGTGAGTATATCCTCTTTGCCGTCTATGGGCGCGCCCAGAGCATTGACCACTCTTCCAATCATGGCCTCTCCTACAGGAATGCCGGCTTTTCGTTTGGTGCGGACTGCTTTTGAGCCTTCCTTTAGATTATTGTCATTGCCTAAAAGGATGCAGCCGACAGTGCTTTTTTCTATATTTTGCACCATACCTTTGGTGCCTGTCTCAAATTCTATAATTTCACCGTACATAACGTTATCAAGTCCGTAAAGCGTAGCGATACCATCGCCTGCCTGAATAACAGTACCGGTTTCCATGACCTTTGTCTTGGCGTCGAAATTTTCAATTTCACTTTTTAAAATAGATATGATTTCATCGGGATTGATAGTGTTCATTTTCTCACCTCTTTGCCAGGTTATTTTTTAAATCCCGCAACAAGGTGCGGGTGCTTTTGTCATAAACAGTATTTTCAACAGTCAATATACAGCCGCCTATCAAGGAAGGGTCTTCTTCGACATGTACAACGGCGTTTTCCATATGGTATTTTTTACACAGCATTTTTTTTACTGCTTCTAATTGGTTTTCGTCGGGCAGCGCCGCACTGCGAAATTCCGCCTCTATGATATTTCTTTTTTTCACAGAAAGCCTGTGATAACAGCTGTATATTTTATCCATATCGTCAAGTCTTCCGAACTTGACTAATATTTTCAAAAAGCTTCTGATATCATCCCTGAAAACACGGTCTATAATGCGGTGTTTTTCTTTGGGAGATACATTAGGATTTCGGAGGGCACAGCGGAGAGGTTCGTTGTCCCTTAAAATATCTCTCGCGCTTTTGACGCTGTCCTCGCCGATTTCCATTTCGCATAAAACCTTTACATAGTTTTCATAAACCTCAATCATTCTAATGCACCTGCCTCCGCCAAAAAGTCGTCAATCAGTTTTTTGCCGGCGGTTTCGTCCATTGACTGTGCTGCTGCTTTTTGTGCTGCGGCTACAGCGATATCCGCAATTTCAGATTGCAGGGAGCGCATTGCCTTCGCTTTTTCAAGGTCTATTGCTCTTTGCGCTTCCGCAAGTTTTCTGTAGGCTTCCCTGTCAGCACTCCTCAGTACAGCATCATATTCAGACTGTGATTTTTTTCGGGCCGCAAAAAGTATGTCCTCAGCCTCGATTTCTGCGCTTTGAAGGGAAGCCTCATATTTTTCACGGAGAGAATCTGCCTCGTTTTTTGTCTGTTCTGCTTTTGCGTAGACTGACTTTATCTCATTATCACGCCTTTCAAGCATTGCGTTTACGGGCTTAAAAAGAAATTTTTTTAGCAGGAAGTATAATACAATAATGTTAACGATATTCCAAAGAATATTTGAGTCAAGCGAAAGTATGGTCATGGTACTGCCCCCTTTATTTCAGGAAGAGAATGATAAGTACGGCGATAACGAAGCCGTAAATGGCGGTAGCCTCTGCAAGAGCGCAGCCTAACAGCAATGTTTTGTTGATATCGCCTGCACTTTCCGGTTGTCTTGCGATAGCGTCAGCGGCTTTGCTTGTGGCAATGCCGATACCGATTCCTGCCCCGATGCCTGTCATAACTGCAATGCCTGCCCCCAAAGCGATAAGTGTTGTCATAATAAATTCCTCCTCTACATTTTTATGGTATCATAATGATAAATTTCATCGGAGAACCTTGAAACCTGCGGTTTCATGTTCATCACTTTTGCCTAAGGCAAAAGCTGCCTCCGACGTCCGGCTTTCTTGCCGGTGACCAGTGCATTTGCTCTGCAAATGGTCTTTTACGAGCACCCCTTTACAAGAAAGTTTGTAAGATATGCTCTTTAAAAGCCTTTTTCTCCGCCTTTATGGCACGAGAACGATAAATTTCAGCGGAGAACCTCGAAACCTGCGGTTTCATGTTCATCACTTTTGCCTAAGGCAAAAGCCGCCTCCGGCGTCCGGCTTTCTTGCCGGTGACCAGTGCATTTGCTCTGCAAATGGTCTTTTACGAGCACCCCTTTACAAGAAAGTTTGTAAGATATGCTCTTTAAAAGCCTTTTTCTCCGCCTTTATGGTATATTCTCTATTCAATGGCTTCCTTGATAAACAGTGAAGTCAGAAATACAAATACATAAGCCTGTATCAGGCCATCAAAAATATCAAAATAAAAGCTGAATGGTATTGGTATGATCGCCGGTACTACAATTTTAATCAGTTCCATTACAACAAAGGAACCAAGAACATTGCCGAAAAGCCGCATGCAAAGAGACAATGGCCTTACAAATATTTCAAGAACATTGATGGGTGCAATGATTGGCAAAGGCTCCGCGAAGCTTTTCAGCCAGCCTTTTGTGCCTCTTTCCTTAATTCCGGCATATTCCACCATAAAAATACTGGAAAGGGCCAAGGCGGCGGTGACGTTTAAATCCTTGGTAGGAGGCGTTGCGCCTATAAGCCCCGCAAGATTGGCAACCCCTATAAAAATTGCTACTGTGCCCAAATAGGGGATGTAGCGGCTGCCTTTTTCCCCCATAATGCCATGGAAAAAATCATATATGGCACAAATGGCGCTTTCTATCCCAATCTGTATTTTAGATGTGGGCATGGTTTTGAGGTTTTTTGTCAGCAATGCGGATGCTATAACTAACACTGCTATGATAATCCATGATACAAAGACCGAATCCGGAACAGGAATACCGCCGAATACAGGTATGACAAAACGGATTTTTGTACCTAGCTGTCCAATCAAGTCTTCACTGATAGCATCCATGATAATCATCCTCCTTTCCTTAAACTTGTTTAAACGTTTAAATAATCTTTGAATTGTTAAGAGTGTATAACTTTTATATACGGCTGTCAATACGAAAAAAGAGCGATTATATACTGTAAAAATGATGGTTTTAACGATTTATCTGACAATAAAATGTATTTTATTTTATACGATTTTAAAAAATATATAATTAAACGTTTAAATAATGTGAGGTTATCTGAAATATTGCTGCATAAAAGTAAATCTTTACCATTGTATGCATAAGGAAAGGAAAAAGATAAAAAAACTTATTGACATTCTGTCATAGAAGTCCAATAATTGGTCATATAAACGTTTTAACGGAATTGAGAGAATATGCCCGAAAACTGCTCGGTAATTACAGGGGTGCCGACGGAAGAGAATCGGTTTCCGTTGAACCGCAATGTAGTGTCGGATAGTGTTTACTGTAATTGATTTGATAAATAAAGTGATTGGAATATTTTGTTTCAGGTGTTTCCAGTGAGGAGGTGATACGATGAAGGCCACAATGAAAGAGGTTGCAGCAAGGGCCGGTGTTTCCGTAGCTACGGTTTCTCATGTTATTAATGAGAGCGGCCTTGTGAAGGAGGAGACCAAGCAGCGGGTGGTGGAGGCTATCAGGGATTTAAACTATTCTCCCAATATCATGGCCAGAACCTTTAAGACCGGGAAGAAAAATACAATGGGTTTTATTGTGCCGGACATCGGCAGCAACTTTTTTGCATCAATCATAGAAGAGATAGAAAATGTACTGGCACAGAGCAGTTACAAGCTGATAGTCGCCAACACCAGAGAGGATACCAAAAGAGAGGTGGAGACAATACGCATGATGACCTCCGGCCTTGTGGATGGCCTGATTATTTCCTCCGCCTTTACAGACTTTGATCTTTTAAAGGAATATCTTCCAAAGAAAAACAATTTTCCTGTCATATTTGTCGGGAGGGAAACGTTGAACTGTACCTTTGATTCCGTTACGATCTCCGATTATTCCGCAACAAGGCAGAGTGTGGAGCATCTGATTCAAAAAGGACACAAGAGAATAGGTTATGTTTCCGGTCTGAAATATTTAAGCCCAATCAGGGAGAGACTGAGAGCTTACTGTGATGTGCTGGAGGAAAATCATATACCCTTTGATCAGGCGATTGTGAGGGATGTGCGGTATCACGCCTTTGACGCTATCAAGGATTTGATAGAGCAAAAATGTACGGCGATTGTGGCGGCGACGAATAATGTGACCTATGACGCAATCATCTATTTTCTGAACCATGGAATTTCCCTGAAGAATGACGTTGCACTGGTTGGCTATATTAATGACGGATCTACCTCCACGGAATTAAAGAGCATGGTCCAGATTCTTCATCCAATCAAAGAGATGGGATTACTCGCCGTCAATCAGCTGTTTGAAAGAATGAAAAACCCCGAGCTTCCAACGAAAAATATAGTGCTGATGGGACGGTTTGTTCCGCCGGTATTTTAATCAGTGTCAGTAAATCCTTCCGCCTCTGTAGGCGGAGGTACTTTCTGACGTTTTGGGGGGATACAAGTCCCTGCTGAACAACGCGGCGTTGTATGTTGCCATAATTATGAATAGGCTTACTGAAATGTACTGAAAGAAGATGTCCGAGATCTTTTTCTGTTATTTACGCACAAACGACAGCGCTCTTAAATAAAAGGGCGCTTTTTTTGGCGGGGCAGTACAGAAGATACAAAAATAAGGCAATATGCCTATTGGGAGATTTTGTATACGAATATTTCTTTTTTGTACTGGAAATCTATGCTAAAATAGGAAAAGGATTTATAAAAAAGAAGGTGACGGGGGTTCATATGGAGAAAAGAGTTCCGATTATAGACAGCAGAGGAATCATGGATATGGTGCGGCGGACATTCAATGAAGTTGATAACAGGCTGATAGATCATGGCATGCGGGTTTCCTATATTGTTTTTAAGATGGCGGAAAAGGAGAAAAAATGCAGAGGCGATATGGGGAGAAGGCTGCCCTTTATTGCGCTTTTACATGATATTGGCGCTTATAAAACGGAAGAAATTGATAAGATGGTCCAGTTTGAGACAGGAAGCGTCTGGCAGCACTCTATTTATGGTTATCTTTTTTTGAAATATTTTTCTCCCTTTCCCTCACTGGCACCTGCGGTTCTGTTTCATCATCTTCCCTGCGAAAGGTTCAAATTGCTTGATAAAGTAAGTGAAGATAATCAGTTTTTTGCCCAGCTGATTCATTTGGCGGACAGGGCTGATATGTGTTTTTTAGAGGGAAAAATGGATAAGGATACCTTTTATGCCTATCTTGACAGGCAGGAGGGGAAACAATTTTCCGGTGAGGTAATAGATTTGCTTAAGCGGGCGGATATTATCTTCCCCCTTGAGAAGCAAATGGAGGAGGACGAAGCGTTCCGCCATAGGATGCAGGACAGTTCGTTTTCAGAGGAGGAAGTGAACGCCTTTTTAAATATGCTCATATATGCCATTGATTTCAGAAGCAGTCACACGGTAACTCATACCATAACCACAACTAGCATCAGCAAACAGACAGCTCGGTTATTGGGAATGGACATGGAAAGGATAAGAAGGGTGGCATACGGAGCGCTGCTTCATGATTTGGGGAAAATCTCCATACCTGTTGAAATATTGGAATTTCCAGGGAAGCTGAGTCCCCAGGCGATGAATGTTATGAGAACTCATGTAGACAAAACAGAGGAGATATTGGGGGACTGTGTACCTGAAGAAATTTTGAGAATTGCACTGAGGCATCATGAAAAGCTGGACGGCTCAGGATATCCAAGGGGACTGAGAGCCGAGGAACTCACCGTGGAGGAAAGAGTGGTGGCGATTGCGGATATCGTCAGTGCACTTTGCGGCACAAGAAGCTATAAGGAAGCATATTCCAAGGATAAGACATTGGGAATACTGGAAAAAATGAGCAGTGACGGTTTGATAGACAGCGAAATAACCGATCTGGTGGTAAAGGAGTTTGACGGCATTATGGCGGAGGTAGAGGAAAACTGCCGGCCCATATTGGAGGTTTATTATCATGTCCAAAAGGAATATATGGAGCTGGAGGAGTTGTTTCGGCAGTATGGATTTTGAGAAAGGTAAAGGTTTTCCTTGATGCAGGCATAAAAAACCGCCAATCGTTTGATTAGCGGCAGACAGTCTTGGCGAATACGCAGGACTGTTTTTTAATTTATAGAGTTGACCGTAAGGTTTTCATATTTTTTCAGCTTTTCCTCCAGCCTCAATTTTAAAAGGAAGGTGGAGAGGACATTGGATACCAGTGACAAGGACTTAATCTGCTCATTTGTCCAGTCACGGTTCATACGGCATTCGTCAAAGCCTACAAAGCCTTTGATCTGTCCGTTGTCAACAATTGCGCACTGCAAAAGCGACTCTATTCCCTGAGAAGCCAAAACGGAATAAAGATCAGGAGGCAGCAGCTTGATGTCGCCGCAGTAAAAGAGATAGCTGTCATTAAAATTATCCAGATAATTGCTCATTCCCTGATAGGGCAATTTTTGAAGATTATCTTTTTCCCTGGATATGCTCTCATTACACCATTCAAAGGTGTTGCTGCAGTATAATCCGTCATCGGAGCTTTCAAAAATATAGACACGGCTGACGTCATAGGCCCGTCCGACGATTTCTAATATCTGATCCACTGCAGTTTTAATGTCAACGGAGTTGTAGAGCATGCGGAAAGTGTATTGGGCCAGTGTCTGATCCAGATTGTCAATGTCAGAATCAATATTGCTGTTGACAGCGGATTGCGCCAGCAGAAGCGATGCGTTTTCTGTGTTGTCTATCTGGTCGTAAAAGGAAAAATTGTCTTTCCCGTTGTTTTTGGTATAATAAAGGGCCTTGTCCGCACACTGGTATAAACCCAGATAGTCACTGGAATCCGAGGGAGAAAGGGCGATTCCGATACTGCAGGAGAGGGAGTAGACAGCATTTTTTCTCAAAAAGGTTTGTTTCAGCGCGTTTAAAATACTGCGTGCCCTGTCGATGGCAACAGAACGCTCCCTGATATCCGGCAGGAAAACGAGAAACTCGTCTCCGCCGATACGCCCCATGATACAGGGATATTTGAAAAGCTTCTTTAAGCCTGCCGTGACATCCGATAACGCGGCGTCTCCGCTTAAATGCCCATAACGGTCGTTGATGGTTTTAAAATTATCCAGATCAATAATCATAAGAGCATGTATGGCACCGCTGCCGTAATATTCCAAAAAATCCTCTATTTTTGCCCTGACGGTATTTTTATTGAATAGTCCCGTCAGAGGATCTTTCTGGGCCTGGTCCAGAAGACTTTGCTCGTGCTTTTTTTCCCTGTCAATATCAACGATGACCCCGACAGCCTTGATAGGATTTTTTTTGCTGTCAAACTGTGTTGTGGCGCGGATGCGGCACCAGATATAAGCCCCTATGCTTGTTTTAATACGGAAGTTTGTCTCGGAATAGGGAACGCCTGACGCTGTATCCCTCATGATTTTTATAAAGGCCGCCATATCGTTTTCATGAATATTAGAGGAAATGGGGATACGGCGGCTGATATTTGTGTTGACAGGACAATAGCCGAATTTTTTTTGCCAGTTCGGAGAAAAAAGAAGCGTGTCCCTGGGAATATCCCATTCAAAAATAATATCGGTGGCCTGATCCATGATGACCTGATGGCGCTCCAGACTCAGGCGCAGCTCCTCCTGAACTTTTTTGCGCTCGCTGATGTCGACCAGCAGGCAGTAAATGGTTTGTGTTCCGTCCTCAGTGGTAAACATCTTTCCTTTATCCAATATCCAGATGGTTTCCCCTTTTTTATTGACGATACGGTATTCCAGCTCCAGTGTACTGTTTTGGTCAAGCTGCTTTTTCGCCTCTTGCAGCACATATGCGCGGTCATCAGGGTGTATCATAAGGAGAAATCTGCTCTGAAAACGTTCCTGTATTTCTGCCTTTGTATAGCCGAACATGGCAAAAAAGCTTTCGCTGATGCTGATAAGCGTTAACCAGGGATCGTTCAGACAGCAATGAACGCCGCCGGGAATGTTTTCCGTCATGGCCTCCAGCTCCCAATTGCGGGCCTTTAATTCCTCTGTTGTCTGTTCCACCAGCTTTTTGAGAGACATATTATCACGGAGGACGCTTTTTTTGACGTAAAAGTCCCCCTCTTTTTGAAAATGGTCAGGGTTTGACAGATGCAGATGAATGAGGCGAATTTTACCGTCTTTTTTGATAAGAACCAGAGAGACTCTGTTGTTCAGCTCAGCCAGAGAGGAGTCCTTATAATAGGCTAGTATATTTCCGTAGGCGATACAGATACTCTCAGAGAGGCAAAATATCTGATAATGGGAATCCGCTATGGTAAAGCCGTTTGGATAAACACGTTTTTCCTCCAGCAATACCCTTTTTGCCTCCTCGTAGCCGTTACAGATTTCATGTTCGCCCGTTCCGATCCAGGTAACATGCTCATCAAGGGAGGAGAGTACCGCGTCCATATCCCTTTTTTCAAAATAATCACACTCCAGTGTGTGAATAACCTCTAATGCCTCCTTATCCCAAAGCATAGAATACCCCCTCTCAGGTTACATAAAAATATATTATTCTTTATAATACCATATGCAGGTAACATTGTGGTAACGAATGATGTTTTTTGGAAAATTTATCACGTATTTTGTTCCCGAAGTGATATTTTGACTGCAAAGGCCGGTATGCTATTTATATTACATAAGAATGTCTCTATTTTTTTTCAGGTGAGGGGGAGCGATTTTGATGAATTTTGCGCTATTTTACAGAAGATAGGGGGGATTGAAAAAACAGTGCCGTTTTCTCTTGACAGAAAGGGCAGCAGGGTATACTGTGTCATTAGATATTTTAGAAGAGATAGAAAATAACCGAAGCTGTTTTTATAGGCAGCAGTAAAAAGGCTGACCGGATAGAGTACTGTGACAGGGATATGCTTCTGATTTTCGGCAGTAGGGAAAGCCGGCTGGTTCCATAAGAGCTTAAATAAGAGCAGAGGAAAAAATCAGGCTTTTAAAGGACGGTTTTCAGTTGCTGTCTTTTATTTACCGTTTTGCTATGAAAAATTGGCAATTCGGTTTTATGATTTTGTTTTTTTTCGATAGCATTGAAAAAGCGGTGGTATCGATAAAATAGTTCTTTATTGTATTTAATTGAAACAGTATCATTTTGGAAAAGTAATTTGAAGTATTTGGAGGAGGAACATCATGGGGCAGTATTTCAAAAGGTTTACGACAATGATTGTGGGGTTGCTTATTTTTTCACTGGGCTGTTATTTTTCCATACAGGCCAATATCGGTTTGTCCCCTTGGGACGCTTTCAGCATTGGCATGGCGTCAGTGACGGGCCTTACCTACGGCACTATTGTGGCGCTGACAGGCGTTGTGATATTGATTCTCATCGTTATGATTAAGGAAAAGATAGGAATAGATACCATTTGTGATATTCTTCTTGTGGGGCCTGTGGTGGATGTGCTGCAAAAATGTAAGCTGATTCCCCTGCTGACTAATTTCTGGGCTGGTGTGGCTCTGTTTTTAGTGGGGCAGACCATTATGAGTATCGGTATTTATCTCTGCATGAAGCCGGGCTTTGGCTGCGGGCCAAGGGATTCCCTTATGGTGGGCCTTGGAAGGCATATTCCCAACATAGGGCTTGCAAGAGGCGTTATAGAGTTCTGCGCGCTTTTGGTCGGATGGCTTTTAGGGGCAAAGATTGGCCTTGGCACTGTCATTGCCATGTTCGGCATCAGCTTTATCATACAGGCGACCTTCACCATACTGCATTTTGACGCCACAAAGGTGAAGCATGAAAACCTCTGGGATACGGCGAGGAATATCAGGGATATTCTGGGAAGGAAAAAGCAGGGGACTGTGTTAAAGGGGAAGTGCGAGAGCGGGAAAGTGTGAGAAAGAAGAAGGGGAAAGTAGAGAGGTTTGTCGGAAGGTATAGAGAAGGAAGTGCTAAGAAGGTAAAAAAGCCTATAGACCGGAGATCTATAGGCTTTTTGGGTTAAATTGTATTCTGACACATTACTTTTATATCGGAACAGATTAAAGGAGTTTTCCATGAAGTACCACTGAAAAATAAACCTAATATAATAGGATCATCTTTTTTGAAATAAGTATAATATGAACTTGTTTTATTTGCTGGTATATTTCCTACCTGATACCCATAGTTGTAATTCTTTGAAATGGAGCTTCCAATTGGAGTTGTCATATAGATTTTACCACAATCAAAACCAAGAACATTACCATTAGTACTTGGTGGTATATTTGTTAAATAATAAAGTGCTCCTTCATAGGATGAAATATTTTTTACTTGTATAGTATAAATACCGTTTGTAGGTGCGATAAATTTTCCGCAAACGGTAAAGACAGCATCATAAGTACTTATACTTTCATCGTAAGAAAAAACAAGGTTGCCTTTGCCTGTGGTTGAGGTTGAAGGTAACATATTTGTAATATGTTCTATATTTTTTAATATACTATTCATTATTAATTCCTCCTTATTTGGCTGTGTATTTGATTACTCCGCTGATCGATTTTGAATAGCTGTTTTCTCCATCGGGGTCGCTATAGCCGCCAAGTCCAATTACACATCGGAATGCATATTTATAAACCTTTACGATTACACCACGTGTACTTCCGCTACCTTTTTCATTTACATAATTAATTAAATTGTTAGTATAACCATGTTTAAGTGTAAGAGTAACCCCCTTTGTACTGATATTATAAGATGCATCTGTACAGTACACAAATCCGTTAAAATCTGTTATATCATTTTTGCCATCATAGCCACCAACTGTGCCAACAGAGGTCTTTAACCAATATTCGGTATTGTTAAGAGAATTTGTTAGCTGTTCGGTATAATCCATGCAGTGTAAGCCAAGTTTATAAAGGGATGGTGTAGTTACAATTTTGTGTAGAGCATATGAATCAGAGTATATTCCATTTAACAGAGTGGGAGTTAAATCTATTATATTGACTATGTCCTCTGAAGAAAGTAGAATATCAACAAAATTTGTAATTTTAAAAGCGCTGACAACAGCAGATGGATTATTGGAAAAAAGAGAAAAAGCATCTGAATTTGAAATAAGTAAGGTTACCGCAGTTTGCGACTTACAAAAGGCAGACAGATATAGTGATGTATCTAAGACCATCTGAAAGGCTCTTTCAGAATTTAATATAATAGATGTTGCCGTTTCATTGGAAAAAAGCTGTTCGGGTGTTGATAAATTATCAAATGATGTATTATCACTGTTGGCTAATCCTTTAAACAATTTTCCTATGTTCAAATTACTTGCTTTACAGGCCTCAGAAAAAAGGGACGAACTGAGTTCTCCTTCATATATGTAAGGGTTTGGCAATAATTTAGTCAATATATCTGGATTGTTATAGACATATCCTTTTGAACCGAAAGTACATAAATCATGTATCCACATTAAACTATTTGTTAATTCACTTTTTTCATCAATATAACTTTGTATTTCATCAACAGCAATAAAATCAGCCATGAAGTTCACTCCTTAGGAATTTTTATTTAAAATGAACGTTTATGTTGTAGTTAATAGATAGAAATATAAGATGCCCCGATTATATTTACAACAATATCTTTAGAATTAACAGCATCTGTTTTTAAATATTCAAAATTTGCATCTAATACCACACCGTCTGTAAATAATTCCGTTCCCTTTTTTAGAAAAATTGTATTTTTTACACCTTGATTTAAAACGATAGGATATTTTGTTTTGTTTTTAAAATCACTGAAAAAATTTTGAAAGGGAATAACTGTTGTGCTAAATATTTTGTCACAGAAAAAATTATATCTGTTTTCTGAATTTGTATCAAAAAGATAACCTGTTTGTACTGTCGTACCTGACTGTGTCTCAGAACAGTTCAAAAAAATGAAATCATCATTAGAGCAGGAAGAGTTGCTTCCGCTTATACTTACTACAGTGGATTTTTGGGAAGAAGCATATTTTACTATAGATATGCTTTTATATGTTGATTCAGTGTAATACAATATGTTGTTTTTTAATACCATATTTTCTATATTATACCAGGAGCTGAACCTGGAGTCAGAGGATTCAATTCTGGTCACAGTTTTGGTACTTCTGTTAACTTTTACAATGGAACATGTACTGTAATCAGAGTCTTCGTCCCATCTATATGTTCTCCAATAATTGATATAAAAGAAGTTATCATCTAAAAATAAGCGCCATTTGTTAAAATTATTAAAACCAGAGTTTTCTGTTAACGTAATAGGAATAGCTGTCCAGTTTTTTGAAGTAAAGTTATATTCATAAATATTTATTTGACTTCCAGTTTCTATTGTGTAAAGACAATTATTATAGAAACTCAGTACATTTGTAGTGACAGGAACGACTATAGGTTCTAGGAAAATTTTTGCTAATAAGTCGTAGCGTTCAATTTTCTTATTATAAAGATGATACAATATATTATTTTTAACTTTATATTGACTTGCACTTTGGTTATTTGAAAAAGGATTATTAAGTGTGCTTTGATAATTCTCTGAACAATAAGGAGATAAAATAGTGGGAATATTTTTAATTCTCGAAGTGCTATTTACAATTTCATTTTTAATAGAATCAGAGGCATTGTCAATATACCCTTGCACCTCATCGATTCCGATAAAATCCGCCATTACATTTTCACTCCCTTCCATGCGCCATTTTCCTTGCTGTATTTCACAGTGGCGTTTACGTCCAAATCCCCGCAGGTTGTCACAATTGTCCAGCTTCCGTCGCTTCCTTTGGTGCTCACCTTTGTGGCATAGAATGTATCGTCCGCCTTTTTCAGTGTTTCCGTCCACACCGTTGGATTTTCCGTTTTGGAGGCGGAGTAGACGTAGCCCTTGGTGATGAGGGAATCAAAATCAAGGGCGTTCAGCTGTTCCACGCCGTGCATTTTATCCTCTAGGGTGGAGCTGTCAGGCATAATTATCTGATTGGCCTCCTGTTTTAATTCCAGAATCACCGCCCAGTCGTTGGAATTTTTATTGGGTGTGGACTGGGAATTGGCACGTTTGGCAAAGTACATGGTATTTTCATATACCACCAAATCGTATTGCAGGTAATCCGCCTTATAATCCCACTCCCCCCTTGGGGTCATGCCTGTACCGCTGTCGCCTTTTTCTCCACGCAAAGTAACCGCCACAAAGTAGGTCTCATCTGTGGGAAGGGTACCCACAGGCGTATCCAGCCGTATGCACATATAGCTTTCCGTGGCGCCGCCGTTTATGTAGTTTACTACATTATATTTGGTATATCTGGTTGCGGCGTTCCAATAGCCCTTGGGCTGTACGATATTGACAAGGTAGTTCTGCACGTCAGACATATAATAACGCTGAAGACCAATGATGGCGTCGCGGAGGCAATTGAACTTTTCCGCGTTAAAAAGGGCCTGCTTCAAGGCAGGATTCCCTTCCAGTATTTCGTTTGCGCCCGCCATATCCCCGCTTTCATATTTGCTGTAATACTGGTTTACAGCGGAAAGCATGCTCAGGGACACGTCAACCATTTTGTCAAAGTTGTCTACCTGTGAGGGAAAACGGGTGTTTTCCAAATCTGTATATAGATCGCTCAAAATCTCACTCCTTTACTTGTTTTTTTTATTTAAATATTGTTACAAAAATATCTCAATACTTCGGGGACGCTGTCCCCGCACCCCTGCAAGCCTTTGAAAAGGCTTGAGCGAAACTTTTATCAAAATCAAGCGTTGCTTGATTTTGGAGAAAAAACGAATTTTTTCGTAACTTTTAGACTTGCAGTCATAGACTTCGCTGCAATACTGCTCTGAAAAGTCAAAAACGGGGACGCTGTCCCCGCACCCTAGCAAGCCTTTAAAAGGGCTTAAGCGAAACTTTTATCAAAATCGAGCGTTGCTTGATTTTGGAGGGGAAACACAGTTTACCGAAGCGGAGAAAGGCCCTCATAGTATTGATTTTAATTTTTATTTTTTACTGATTTTTTTTTGGCTGAAAAAAGGGCGGATTACTTTTTTAAATCCGCCCAATCAGACACTACGAAAGGGTAATCAGGAAAGAACTGTATCATTTCCCAATTTTGTATCCAGCTTTTTGTGGATCCGCTGATTCTTTTTACTATGTACTGCTTTGTCTCTCCGCTTTGTTTCACGGTATATTCAACTTTTTCATTGCCTGAAATCCAGGGAACAGCCAGAAGCTGCAGGCTGATGGAGCTTGAAAGACGCGTTTTCAGCCAGTTTTCATATTCGGCCCGCTCAAGGGCCAGTTGTTCGGAGGTTATCTTGTTATAGTTTCCGCCGGAAAGCACTTGCAGGCGTCTGCCGATTTTGCTGATGCAATAAGAGCTTTGCGGATTGACAGCGTACCTGATGTTATCGCAGGCTTCCTTTATTTTATCCGCTTCTATTTCTTCTTCCGTCGGCATAATATCCACTTCCTTTGCAACAGCAGCAATCTGCCATTGACCCATGAGAGTAAGTTTATCGCTGCGGTAGCGGAAAACATAGGACTTTCCCCCTGAGAGTCTTCCGGCAGCAAGCATCTTTCCATTTTCATCATAGATAGGGAAGGTGCCCAGGGAATTAATTTTGACTCTGGCGTTGGCTTTATTGTCAGCGTCGCATTTAAAAGCAAACTTTGTTCCCCCGGGGATTTTATTGTCCTTCAGCTTTACGTTATTTACGGTAATATTGTAGGTACTGCCGTCACTTGAAACAGTTTCTGTATAATAATCCGCATTGAGACAGCTTCCGAAAACCTTTGTCACATTGCGAATGGAGGCAATATCCTCCTGGGTAGACTCGCTGATGACCAGAGGGGAGAGTATGGAGTTGTCAATCTCTACAGGATCGGTTTCACAGGTTGGGACAGGTTGGCAGATAAAGGTGCCGTCTACGTCAAAGAAGGTTTCCCAGCCGCCGTACAGGTTTTTTAAATCGCTGATGATATCCCACACGGTTGCGCCTGTGGAAAATTCCAAATCGTAGGGAACCTCTTTTTCCATATCCTCAATGCGGAAGCGGGAAAAGCCCCCCAGCTGAGTTACAGTGGAAACCATAGCCTCCCGTATTTTGGTTCCGGCAGGGATTTTGTTTTCATATCCTGCGAGCTGGCCGTTTAATTCTCCGTTTAAAAGGCAGACCATATCCGCACAACTGAGCTGGAGAGTGGAGGATGCTGCGTCATAGGCGGAGGCGGCGCCGTTAAAGGCATAGGTACCCAAGGGATACCAATGTATATTTCCTGTGCGTATATTTTCCACACCTATCTGTACCTTTAAAAGCTTATCCACCCAGATCTGCTTAAATTCCCCAATACCCGTCTTCCTGTTTTTGACAAGGAGGGTTACATTGTAAACCCTTCTGACGTCGCTGTTGACGTCAACGGAATAGCCGTCGTCAATGACAATCCCCTCTATACTGTCGATGACCTGCATATTTTTATTGCAGATTTCAATGGAAACGGAAACGTTTTTCTGTATCTGCAAAAGAAGTGCTATGTCCTCTGCTGTTATCTGGTAAGCCATATCAATCACCTTCCACATCTGTAAACCCGGCATTAAACAGGTCGCGGTTATTTTCCGCGTCGCCGCATTCGTTCCAGGTAAAGGTGGTAATGACATTTTGCTCGTGGCCGTTTGCCGTTTCTGTAATATCACCGCTAATGGCGGCAAGCCACATACGCCCGTCACCATATTTTAATATCTTTGGCTTGCCGTTAAAAAGAAAATCCTTGAAGCGCTGCCGGTAACGCCAGCCATTTGCTGCATTAAAGCCCTGCGGTGAGGCGTCTTCTTCTATGAAGGTAGCGCTCAAAGAACCTGTATCGTAATTGAGGGCGCTGTTTGCCACAGTATAGGGGTATTTTCCGTCGAGAGTGGACACTACATTGGAATCCTTTCTTCTGGCAGGGGAGGGAGGATCGACATTTAATATGGTGTGAAATATCTGAGCGCTGTCTATAATAAAAATACCCTCAAAGGCGGATAAGATAGAGGAAACATTCATATTGCCCTCTGTTCCGTTTTTGGAGGGTACGATGGCGTACTCATATTCTACGCCAGAACGGGCCAGACGGTCATATTTGATGAAATGAAAATCCTCTTCCTTTGCGATTGGCAGCTCATAGAGCGTCAGCCAGTCAAAGGATCCCTTTTCTCTTCGCTTAATGCGCAGATGGGACACGGTCTCTGTCGTGAATTTGGTATTGCCCGCAAAAAGGTCGCCGTTAAATTCAGCGTGAAGCACTGTGTCATAATCCCAGATTTCAGGAATATTCAAGGTATATTCACCGGCAGTGTTTTTGGTTATAAATAAATCGTCAAAAACAGCTTTTTTGACGGTCAGTCTTGTCATGCCTGTAATATTTGTTGCTGTGGCGTCCAGGGTATGACGGCAGCCGGTAAAGGTTGTGCCTGAAAAAATCATTGGCCGTTCACCTCCTGACTTATGTTGTCAATTTTAACCTCATAAATATGATTTTTTTTTCTAAGCCACAATTGGAGCCTGTCTGTGGGAGAGGGAATGTCAATATAATTGCTCTGCTGAACATAATTGCAAAGAGTACCCTCCGCCACCGTCTTTACATAGGCCTTTTCCTCGCTGTTTGTGGAGGTGTAAGCCCCTTTGTGCCAGCTGACAATGATTCTGTGTTTTTCGTTTTCCAGTATGAGAATATCAGAGGGGGCTTCAGGCCCTTGAAAAAGAACCTGAAGGGTGAAATCATTTTCAAGCAGAAAGCCCTTCTCGAAGACTACGGATGCATCGTTTTTGGACAAATCGATTTTACTGTTATCCAAGAAGGGAGCGTCTCCCGATGCTTTTCCCTCCAGAGCAATTATATTTGAGGTAATTTGGATACTGCCCTGTTTTTCTGCGTTTGTCAGCTCTATGGCTGTAAACACGGAAGGGGTGTCATAGGATACGGAAAAGTGAATATAGCCGGTGTCAACAGACAGGCCGTTCAACGTTTCCCCCGCAGCGCGGATATAATACTCCATATGGTTATCCAGATTGGAGATGGGTACGCCGAAATCCTCTATGGTGATACTGCCGTCCCCGTCAGGCTCAGGCGGCACGAGGAAGTATTTCAGGCCGCTGTGAAACAACTGATTTTTAGAAAAGCTGTAAAGTATGACTTGGTAGGTATTCAGCATTTCCCCGTCCGGCTGACTGTATTTCAGCTTTGCCTCAAAGGCTGAATTCTGCATGGTTTCGCTGATATTTGTAAAAACAAATATCGGTGTTTTTATACATTTAAACAGCACTTCGTTGCTTTTGGGGCTTTCGTTGCCATCTCTGTCCAAAACAGTGATATAAGCCCGGTAGAAGGCGTTGTTTTGCAGTGCCTTAGAAGGTATGGTGTGCTCATACCGCGCGTCTGTTTTGGTAATGTCATAAAGCACATTATTTGTCTCATTATTTTTTATGACAAGGCGGTTTTTTGCTACCTGCGATTCTATGCCTCGGCAGGTAAAGGTAATTTTGGTTTCCTTTTCCCCGTCAAAGGCGGGGATTGTATTTAGAATGGGAGATATTGTGATTGCCATTTTTTCCTCCTTTCTATTATGATATAAATATTCTTGTTTACGCCTTTCCGATTATAACCATATTTTCCGGTGCGTTTTGGGGGACAAGGACAAGGACGGTGTCATTTAAGGCGTAGGCTGCTTTTGACGGTACCTGATAGGATGTACCGTAAAGGGCTATGGTATAAAGGCCGTCCTCAGCTGCGGTTACCCGTCCCTTAGCGAGAGTGGTGAAGGATGCTGACGCCAGCTCCTTTTTCATCATTTTTTTGATTTCTTCCCCAAGCAAGGACAATGCCTGGAGATTGTCCAGCTTTTTGTTTTTCATTGTCTCAACTCCTTTGCTATCTTGACGCCGCTACCTGGGCGAAAATACTGCGAACATTATTTTTGATTGTGCTTCCAAAGCTTTCCAAATCGTTTACGCCGTTCATGACAATATGAATATCGCCAAAGCTTGTCCCTGGCTGGGGAGAGCTTCCTGTAAAGGGTAAGGGGGAGGGAGAAGGGCCTGCAATTCTTGATACAATGCCGCTGTTTACGGTGCTGTCCAGATAACCGTAAAGGTTATCCATCTGCTGAGGCGTCAGCACCCATTCCCCTCTGGTCAACACCATAGGCACTTCATTTTGTTTCAGGGTTCCTGAAGCGATATCAAAAAGGATGTTTCCCTTTTTGCCGTAGCCTGCCGCGCCGGCGGAAAGGCCGGTATGGTTACCCTGTCCTGGCTGGGGTTTTGTATTGCTATTTCCTTTGTTTTTGTCCTTGTCTTTGTCATTTTTGTCGGTATTACTATCATTTTTATCACTGCTGCTCATCATACGGTTGAGTACGGATATCAGGGTTCCTACTGTAGTAGAAATTGCACCTGCAAAGCTGGCCAGAGCCATGGAGTTTGTCTCCGTTGATTCTGTATTGTCTGAAAGTTCATCCGCTGCATCAAGGGTCTGGTCGGCAGCATTATTGACAGCATCCGTATTTAGTTTGTGGCTATCAGAATTCGTCAAAGTATCACCAGATAAGTTCTCTATTTTCGATGAATTTTCAGATGTTGCCATTATCTGATTTGCAGCAGTTTGATTTAAATTATCTGCACTTGCGGCTACATCCTCAATTTTGACGCTGTACCAACCGCGTTCTGTATTATAAGGGTCGCCATCATTTCCAAACTCTGATATACGGTAGTTGCCGCCGTTTGTTTTTATTACATCGCCGTAGGTAGCACCCTCGGGTGCTGTACCATCTGGGTTCGCATTATAGACTTTGCCCGACAAAGGCGTATAAATAGAATTTGAGTTATCGAACGGCTTTATGATACCGGATAATTTTTTTAAATATGCTTCTTTGAAACTATCTGCTTTATCCAGCATCTCGTCAAAGGTTATATTAAAGGTATCTAGAAGTTCCTGAAGCGCTATTTTGGCTTTTTCTGTGCTGTCATCCAGATTTGTACTATCCTGCCACTGTTCTTTGTATTCCTGAAGCTTGTCAATTTGAGCATTGATACTATTAGTATTTGCCACTTTCATTTCCTGAAGTGCGTCTATTTGACTATCTATGGCGTTTTGCTGTTGATAGGAATTATAATCTGATTCAACATCATTATAGTTCTGCTGTGCACTATGAATTGCTTCCTGATCCGTTTCCCATACAAAGCCTTGCCCCTCACGGTAAATTTGAACATTTTTTTGTGATTGGGCTTTTTCAAGGGCCGCTCTTGCCTGTTGTATTTTTAGCATATAGTCAGCTTCGACAGACTGCTCCTGCATCAGTTTTTTCTGTTCATAAAGTTTTTTAATCTGATCGTCATAGGATTTATTCTGTTGCTCCAGCTTATCCCTTAAAGCGTCAATACGCTCATTAATGCCTGTTATAACTGCAGTTTTTATTTGTTCATATTTTTCTTTAACCTCAGAAACTTCTTTCTCGTAAGCTTTTTGATTGGCATTCTCAATTTGATCATAAATTTTTTTAATATAATTTTTATAATCTTCTGCGCTGATTTTTCCCTGACTGTAAAAGTCCTTAATCACATCAAGGCAACGGCTGAGGGAAGCAATTTCATTGTCTGTTCCCCAGTCGTTCAAATCATTTCTTTTATCTATATATTTTTGATATTCCTCCAGACGGGCCTCTAGCTGGGAATGGTAGATGGCTTTGATACTGTCTTCTGCGGTCATATAGTCACTTTGAGCAGATTGTATTTGGACAGAATTTTCGCTGAAATTTTGCTGTCTGTAGTAGTCGGCCAGCTTATGAGCTTCCTGTTTCTTTCTCTCATTAAGCTGAATTTGTTCTTCCTGTGTTCCTTCCTTGCGAGAAGTTACCTTTAACTGAAAATCAATATCTCTGACAGTGTTGCTGTATTCTTTTTCCCGCTCAGAAATGAGCCCCTCTGTTACGATTTTTTCATATTGTACATAGTCGTTTAAATACTCTTTTTTATCCTTATAGTATTTATTATTGATTTCCCTAAGCTTTTCAAAATATTGTGTCTGAGTAATTTCAGAACGGTTAAGCTGCTGCTGTAAATTATAGTATTCTTGGTTAAATAAATCTTTTGAGGTAACCGTTTTTTGCTGAACATATTTGACAGATTGTCTGGAAGGAGAGGAAGGGGTGCCAGTTGCAGTTTTTATAGCATGCTTTGCATCTTTTTCCCGATCGGCAATTATTCCTATTTCAAGTATTTGACCTGCATTTAGCATATCAAATGCGGCAGTAATAGGATTTAATATATTACCTCTAAAAGGTATATTTGGTTTGTTATTTATAATTGAAGAAGTATTGTTATTGCTCGTAAAGGAATCTTCGATTTTTTCAGCTACATATGAATTGTTGGTCCGATTATCCTCACCTGCGGGATTGAAAAAATTTTTTGCCACATATTTTGCTGCAGCTTTTGAACTGTCAATAGCCATCAATTCATCTTTATTGCTTTTAAAAAAAGCATTATTTGTAATAATTGCCTCTTTTTTTGCCTTCGATAATTCTTCAATACTACTTTTAGCGGCTGTATAGGTTGAATTTATTAAATTAGATAGTTTTTCATTTTCTACAGTCCATCCGTCATTTGTTTGCTTTATGTAGGGAACCAGTTCACTGTAGGATTCAATCAATTGTTGCTTTTCTTTGTAATTCAAAGAATTGCCTGCAGAAACCTTTTTTTGGACAGCAGTTAAATATTCCAAGGATGATATGTAATGATCTAATGCATCTTTGAAATCGACTGACACCGCAGTAAGCGTATGACTTGGATCCAATGCATCACTGAGTTGCCTTGTGTATTCTGTAAATTTTTTAATATCTTCGTTATTAAAGGATTCATTTATTGCCATTTCGGCGTATTTTGCTCCAATAGTTTCCAGGTTTGTTGTAATAACCTGTAATTGCGCAGCTTCCATTTTGGTAAGCTCGGCAGAAGATTTCTTTTTTTCATTTAATTCTTTGTATTTTCTGATTGCCTGCTGGAAATATTCCTCTTCCGAAATATAAAAACCTTCTGTAGAGAAATCATCCCTATTTTCCCGCAATTTATTATAATCGGGATAGATAGCTAAATATTCCTTTTCATCCTTCATATCCCAATTATAACTATTATACAATTCCTCTTTTTCTGCTTCCTTATTCTTTGAATAGAGGTAATTTTGGAAATTGTATAGACCTGTTAAATCCTGATTTTGATTTTTTAAACTATTTAATTTTGAAGTTTGCCCTGCAGTCGGATTTTCTGTGCTGTTTAAAGCGATGATCTGTGCTTCATTTGCCTGTATTGTACTACCTAAAGAATCAAGATTTCTTTTTATATTTTCACATTCTTTTGCATAATCGGCCGCCCTCTCCTTTGCAATAGCAATTCTGTTTACCCAGTTACTTAATGCTTTAGAAGCGGCATCGATGGTGACATCTAAAGCGGTGTCGACAACGAATTGGGTTAAAATACCGGCGGGAGTAATATTGTTTGCAGTATCAAGTATGCTTTTCAGGCTTTCTTTGGCATTGCTGCTGATGGTTTCGATTATATTATCTATGCCAAATTTTTTTTCGATTTTTGGCGAGGGTTGTTCATTGATAATCTGAACTATTTTTTTGTTCCATTGTTCTTTGTCAATAATCGGATTTATTTCTACTGTTGTGGTAACTTCTTCGGTTATTTCCCGTGAAATTTGGTAGGCTTGATTTGTTTTCTGAAAAGTTGATTCAAAGGCCATACTCTGTTTTGAGCCGATTTTTGAGCTAGCGGTAACGATTTCTTTTTTGTTTTCAGATTGTTTGTAATTTTCTGATATTTTTTTAAGGCCGGACGTTACGAGAGAAAAGAATTTTTTTGACTCTATTTCAAATTTTTGATTTGATTTTGACAATAATTCGGTGAATTTATGCATTTGATTTTCCAAGGCAGATATATTTAATTCACAGTTGATTATAGTCTTGGTTCTGTCTTGCTTTTTCTGACCATATCCAGTACACTTACAGCATTTTGTACAAATGCTGTTGGAGAATTCTGGCCGTATGCAGGTTGTAATCGTGAATTTATTTTTATCCAGTTCATCCTGTATCTGGCGCAGTTCTTTCTCATCTATCTTTGGCTTTATATTTACAAATATTTCGTTTTCAGCTGCCATTTTTCTCTCCTTTCTATCTAAAATTTGATATGCAAAAGAGGGCGTTCAGCAACCTCTTTTTTTTATTTATTTTCCGCAGCAGGTGCATTGGAATCCTCTTTTATGTGAGAATTCATGTTTTCCAACAGTGAGTCGCCTAATTTTTTGGCGTATTCCTCCAGCAGGCGGTTCATATTGTAATAGGGGTTTTGGTATTTGGAGAGAATGACCTGTTTTTCAAATTCAATTTTATCGTCTGTCAATTGACGCAGATGAGAAACAAGCTGATACAGCTTCCTTTCCTCTTCTTTTTGAGAACATTCCATAGCAGTTATTTTGTCTGTAAGGCATAATTGTTCCATCCATTTTTGTAATTTTAAAATATCAGGAACTGCTTCACCGGTTTCTCCTTTTTTTGTTGGAATAGGGATATTGCTCAGTGTTTCCAGTACAGCATAAAAAAACATAACATCCTTATGCTCCGGAAGATATTCATTTTCCAGAAAGCAGCCGTTTACTACACGATAGATAAATTTTTTTATATCGATTAAATTCAGGGTGTTTTTCAGAGTTACAGGTATTGTTTCCCCATCTGCCTCATAGGGCAGGGAAACTGTATCAGGGCATGTATTGCATTCCAATATTTTTTTTATTAGCTTCTGATTTATTTTAAAATCCATAGGTATTCTCCTTTATAAAATGTGATTGCCGAAAATACAATAAACAGGGACAGAGCTGCATGCAGACAGTTTATATTTCTGGAAAGGATTCGCTCTATGAAAGTCCCTGCTTTTATAGAAAAGCCTGCATAAAAAGGAGTTATGCAGGCAGTTTTTTATCAGATATTAATGTTAAAAGGAAAAGGGGGGCTTTGTGCTTGCCCTTCATAATATCTGTCAGTATTTAATCATCTGAATCAGGTTGCTGGAATCAGCAGGCTTCAAAATTTCACATTCAAATGAGGTTGTCATTGGATCTCCCTCTGCGGAGAAGCCGAGGCTTAAGTTGGAGGACCATTTCAGGTTTGGAATGACAACCTGGAAGCCTTCATCCTTGCCGGTTTCCACATTTCTGACAACTGTATCGCCGACTAATTTGTAAGTGCCGGCAAATTTATCACTTGTGATAACAAATGTCTCAGCGGCATCGCTGCTTGCGTAGGTATAGTAAACAATGACATTTTTATTCTTTGCAGCTGCAACGGTCAAAACCTTGCCTGCAAGAGCCGCGCCTTCCATAGAAATTGGTTCGCCGCAGTCATCCTCGGCGTCGTATACAAGAATGGCCTCTGCAGCTTCCTTTGGTTCGAAGGCAAGATTGATTGCACCTTCTGCTGTAGCTGTGAGAGGGAAGAGGCTGCCCTTATTCATTCCTTTTTCGTCATATTCCGTTGACTGCCTCATATGAAGAGTCTGCGCGCCCACGCTTGTTGCAATACCGGAGATGAGTTCCATAGATTTAGAGGAGAGAAGAGCGTCCTCAATTGTAATTTTGCCCTCCTTATTCACTTCCCAGGTAATAAGCTTTGGATTGCCTTTTCCGCCTCGTGCGTAGACCTTTTCACTTGTAAATTCAATGTTGGATGTCTTTAATGTGTCAAAAAAGATAACCGGCTTTTTGGTAGCCATATCATATAAAGTTACATCGAGTACTTCTTTTGCGCCGAATTTTCCGTTTGCCATGTTAAAATTCCTCCTTTAATTTGCGGGCGCTTTGCCCGGATTATCAGTAATTGTTTTAGGTGAAGCATCCTTTTTCTCAATCAGCTTCCTCTGCGTTTGATTTACTGAGCCAATGTTTTATTTTGATATCGCTGCGGCCCAAGGAGTGCAGAAGTGTCTGAATGGAAACATCATAGTCCTTAAATATCCTCAGCCGTCCAAACTGATCGTGGAACTGGTAAATGTCATATTGCATGACCCTTTGCAGTTCCAGATGAAGTCCGCCGGCTAAAATAGAAACCAGATCGGCTAAGGTAATATTGCTGCCTGATTGTGATTTGTTTCTCTGTATTTTTTGCCTCAGCCGATTTCTTTTTTCCAATATTTCTTCTGTTTTCTGGTTAGACGGGTTTACCTCTTTTTCTTCCAGTGAGAGTAAGCCGTTTCTAAGCTTTACCATTTTTTGAAATTCCGTGAAGTTATTTCGGTTCAGCCCGTCTCCGTCCAGACCCTCCAATAAAAATGCTCCCCTGTCGCTTGAAAATGTGACGGGGTGATGGGTGATGACGGATAGTATGAAGATATAGTTTGTAAGCATTTCAGGATATTGCAGACAGTTTAAAAGGATGAGTTCAAAAATCTGGTCTTCTTCCACTTTAATATCCATGATAGTTTTAATATCCAGGGGAGAGATACATAAGGCTTTTATCAGGCTCATGTATTTCAGGTAGCCGATTTCGGCTATTTGTGCAAGGGAAACAGAATGGATGGGGACTTCATCAACATAAATTGTGTTTCCCCCGATGAGTTTTAATTCCAGAGAGAGGTTATCCATCGGTTAAATCTGCTCTGCGCTTTTATAGGTTACGGCCAGACAGGCCAGCTTGCTGTCCTTCTCCATGAAAATGTCCCTCATGGAATGAAAAGTCAGCTTACCTGTCCAGGCAGAATTGGAAACGTCCTGAAAAAGCGCATCGATCCGTTGCAGCAAAAAATCGATCCGCGTCATATCATGAACGGTTGCCATTTGATTTTCCTGGCAGTATATAAAAAAAGTGACGAATCCTGTGCGCCAGAAATTTCCACCCTGTGTTTTATCATAACGGAAACGCATGGTTATGATATTTTTGGTTTCATTCAGTGCGTTGATGTTTTTGGGGTAAGAAAAAATCTGCGTATCCGGCAGACTGCTTTTTTGTTCCTGTGTGACAGCAAAGTCGAGCAGGTTTTTACTGTCCGCCAGAAGTCCTTTTGCAATCAGATCATCATCGGCCAGTTTTTTTGTAAAATTATTTCTTTTGGCAAGCAAAGATGCAAAATTTGTTCCCATACCATTCTTCCTCCCTTCAGAATGAATTCAGTAGTACTGTTACGGTTGTTTTTCTCATAGATGCAACAATTTTTAAAGCTTTTTTGTCGTCATTGCAGCAGTAATAGGTTTTGCCGCCCCTTTTTTTTCGGAAGCTGGCCGCTGTAAGGGGGTGGTATGGGTGCTGCCTTCTGATTTCATTGACTTCGTTTTGATAAAGTTTCAGCATAAAATAAATCCTTTCTTTTCTTTCAACAGGGCATCAGAACGTTTTTGTAAAATCATTTGTTATAAAAAATATGAAAAGCAGCTGCTGCAAAACGAGTGATGAAATTCAATTTCTGATGCCCTTATGTGGGCGTCTCCCTGCCCGTCGTACTTTGGATAAATAAAATGGATAAATGAAATGGAAAACCAGTTTGGAATACATTATTAGTATTCATAAATAGCTTTTAAAAAACGCTGCAGGCTGTCAAACCCTGTTCTTATATTGCGGAAAGGCTCGGAAAACAAAGAGTTTCTGAGTGGAATCCGCAGGCCGGGTTTTACCCGTTCGAGGAAAAGAGGGAGTTTCAAGGCTTTATATTGTTTTTGAAAAGCTGATGGTAAATCACTGCCCAGAACAGGGCGGCGGTGCAGCCGCTTTTCTCAAAGAGAAAAGTGATGAAAAATATTTTTATTCCTCTGACGAATTCAAAAAAGTTCCAACGGAATTTTTTTGATATGCTGTAGCTTTTAAAAAACTCTGCTGTACAGTCCCTGTATGTCATTTCCTTCCAGAAAATATTCTCCTTTTTGGGTAAGAGGGACGTTCATTTTTAACACCAGTGATTTAGATTTTATCTGTTTATTCCAGGTAAAGGATTTTTCGTTCTCCACTTTTTTTATATAGCCGAAATCAATTAATTCGGGAAGATAGCGGCTGCTCAGATGCCCGTTATTGATATGAAGCCAGTTGGAGAGGGCTGCGGCAGATATACAGAATATCCCCCTGGAATCTGCGTGACACTTGGCATAGCATAAAAGAGCCAGTGCAATCAGGCGGCAGTTTTTGGAGTCGAAGCGGCTGGTTATCTCCATAATATCGGCGTTATTTACGGATATTTCCGCGCCGGTGTAAAGAGGATGACTATTCTCCATTGTCTGGTAAATGATACTGTTCAGATTATATTCGATATGTATTTTATATTGTCCGGCCCAATGAAAAATAGCATTTCGGATTTCCAGATGGCTCATCTTCTGCTCTTTAAAATATCTGGACAGCAGGCTTAATATGCGGAAAAGGCATTTTTTTTCAATGTTATTCCCTTCCAGATATTCTTTTACTTCCAATAATTCATCAATCATTATAGTTCCTCCCATTTCGTAAAGCTGTATTTTTTGCCAAGATATTCTTCTGTTCCGTCAGCATCCTTAACCGGTATTTGGGAAGGAGTCCTCTGCAAGTTTTCAAGAACACCTTCTCCTGCTATCTGCCACAGAAATTTTTTGTTTTTAGACGGATATGTTTCATAGCATAGTGTTACGGCAATATTAGCAAGCATTTTTTTATCGGGGCAGACCTCATTGCATTTCAGACGGTAGAGGTCATAGTAATATTTCCAGTTTACGGAGGTGTTTCTTGCCTCCTCCATGGTGAGCACGCCATTGAACAGGTCCTTGTATTGTTCGTAATTGCGAAGCATCATCTGTTCTTTGGCCAGGCTTTTCATCTCCTCGCAGAATTCCAGATAAATGCATTCAATATTTTGAGATATACCTTCATCAACAGAAAGATTTTTATCCATCATTATGGTATGGTCAAAGCTTTTATAGCTTCTCTTAAAACGGAACTGTTTTTCCCACCTTTCCAGCTCCATACAAAGCCGGTTCATATTGCTTTTGGAGTGAGACAGCTCTTTGAGATGGCTGTAATAATCCCCGGCGTATTTCATAAAATAGGGCATTGTTTTTCCATAGGCGGCGATGTTTTTGGGAATGTGATATAGAACGCCCGTTTTTGCGGCGTCTATGGCTTTGCCGTTAATAATGCTTAAAAGGCTTATATAGGATGCATATTTTTCTTTTTGTTCTCTGGTTTTGGGCATTTTATTGTGATAACTTGTAGCGCAGTTGCTGGTTTCACCAATGAGGGAATTCATGCCGCGAAGAATGGTCTTTATGCGGTTTTCTTCCGTATCCTCTTCCTCAAGGACTGTTATCTTATCCTCTGTATCCATTACAATAGGAGTGCTTCTATCGACACCCTTTTTCATTTCCTCATTATCAATGACAAGCACCAAATCCCCGTCAAAATCAGCCCCGTTCAACCGCTGTGGTGTGATACTCTTGCAGTTTACCATGCAGACGTTTGAAAGGTGTCCGGCGTAACGGGCAAGGATATCGCTGCTATGGCCCTTTAATATGGTATGTTCCGATTTGCTGATATGGGGATTGCGCTCTATGAGATATTCACCTGCTAACGGGCCCCCGGCAGTTTGGGAGAAAAACTCGTTTTGCTCCAGGCTTCCTTTTAGGGGAAGAGAGCCGATATGCTCCAAAAACAATATCAAATCAGGTGCCAGAAACCTAAAGCATCCCTTCAGCCAAAGCTTACCGCATTTTAATTCATCTTTGTATTGCTTTATGGCGGAGAGCACGTAGTCTCTGACGCCGGATTCCTGAAGCATTTGGGGATTTTTCAGAATGGCCCGCGTGTATTGGTTCAGATTTTTGCAGGTATCAGCAGTCAGCCCGAGAAAGCAATAGGTGTAGAGAGGGTCGCCGGCGATGATTTTTTCTATCCATTCAATACTGTAGGCCGCAAGAGAGGCAAAATCCTCGTAGGAAAGCTCCAAATCCTGCAAAATCTGGTAATTGGCCCGCGTATAGGCAGGCTCTTCCTCAGATGTGAAGTTCCACTTTGCAACACCGACACAGTGATTGTAAAGGTGGAATTGATTCCAGTAATTCTGCCAGTCCTCCTTTGTGTTTGTGCGATTAAAATATTTGAAGCCTTTATACATGCTCTCACACATGATTATCATCGGATGGTGTATGCTGTGTTTTTCGCCCCAAATGTCGGTAATGGAAGTAAGCCCTCGCTCAGAAAAAAAGCTTTCATAGTCAATTTCGTGGCTCATTCCTTTTATGAAAGGCGCGCGCCACAAAATGCTGGTAGGACGGGAGGATATGTGCAGTCTTTTTTGTATCTCCTCCGTGATGAGAGGGTGATGAATGCCACAGCCATCAAAAGCGTTTATTCTGACATCTGTAACAGCCTCTTTGATATCCTTTTGTATCCAGTCCCTTTTTTTGCCCTCCTTATCCAAAAAGGTTGTTTCGCGGTCGTAGGCATGGAGTATACGTTGGGACGGAATCGTCAAAAAAAGATCCGGCACAATAATAATTTTGGGAATCCAGTTTTCAATAAGATGACAGCTGGAAAGCATCAGTCCGCGGTAGGCATACCATTTGGACAGAACTGTTTTATCCGGCGTCAGTCCAAGGGTAACCCGTTTTGTTAAATTGTCAGCAATTGTGCTGTCAACAAAGCTTAGAATAGAAGTTCTGGTCATGGATGCAGAGCTTTCGCTCAACACAAAATTATGGCCGTTAAACTGAAATCCGTTTAAAGACAGCTCTCTTAATTCACTTTCATGGCTTTGACCATTTTTACAGTCTACAAAGATAATCCATCTGTTCATTGTACTGTACTCGCCGGTAATCAGTCGTATCTGACGGAAAAGCATATTATCCTGCTGTTTGATAAAGTATTTTTTTTCCTCTGTGCTGTCTAAATTTAAGCGAAACGCATTGGCAGTCAGCAGCTTAAGTGTCAGCTTCCTTACAGTGTAAAGGGGTGGCGCAAACATAAAAATTCCTCCTTTTAAATTGTAATATCATTTAAATATTAACGCTTTTGGGCTGCAATGTCAATAAATTTTAAATAATATATTTTTTGCACACGTAGAAAATATGTTCTTATTTTGTATCACAAACCGTTAAGTTGCATAAATGAGATGATGTGTAAAATTTTCTGTATTGCCTATAGTTATGAAAATAAATCAGTATAAGTTAGTCAGGTATTTTCATTGACTTTCACCATGGTATGGAGTATCATTTAGTTTATAAAACGAACGTTAGTTCTATTTTTGAATAAAGGCATAGAAAGGGAGATAAAACAAAAAAATTGAAATATCTTTTTTATGTGTATTTGAGGGGGAGGATGCAAATGACACGGGATGAAAAGGAAAACAGCAGTATGAAAGAGCTGCTCTCTGAGACAAGGAGATACCAGTATTTTTTTTATGAGTATAAAGGAAGAAGGGGTATGTGCAACAGAGTGGAGGAAAGTGCCCTTTTCCCAGATTTTCTTTGTTTAAAGAGAGACTTTCTTTATGATATTGAAATAGAGTCAAGGCTTTGCCGCTATCAAAAAAAGATAGAGTCTGACTTTCGCCATGTTTTTGAATTGCGATTAAATAACGGTGAAGCGTGTCTGTTAACAGGCATCACAGATGAATTGGAGCAGGGAATGGAAAGAATACCGTTTGCATATAAAAGAAAACTTTCAATTTTAGATTTTGTGGATAATAGGATACTGAACCGGCAGAGCAGTTTTAGGAAGGGAGAAGAAATATATGTGATAGTCGATATGGACAAGCCCATCCTGCAGAAAAAACAAAAAAATGATATTATGTTTCTCATGAACCGCATTGGAGGCAGGAAAGCGGATGCAGATGAATGCAGGACATTTTGTTTTATTCTCAATCTAAATATGCCCTATGGTTTTGAGGTTGGACTTTATGGTTTAGAGAGTGAAAGGGTGCTTTCCCGTTATGCAATAATAGACGAGGGTCAGATGGAATATGAGGATAAGCTTCAATTGCTTTACTCTTTCGGTAAATTCCTATGACAAATATTAACAAATGAATTTGCAATGTTTTTGTTGACTTTGTGAATTTACTATGATATAGTTAAAAATGAGGTGAGGAAAGTGGAAACAAATAATAATGTAATATTGAATGTAGACTATAATCAGAGCCTGAAAAGAGAGTTTATCGCGGAGAGCGTAGGTGGAATTTCTGCGCAGTCATTGAAGAAATATCTCCACTTATTTCAAACCTACAATAAAACGGAAAAACTTTTTCATAAGGATATCAGTGATTTCAGCCAGGAGGAATTAAAAGCAGCTCTTGAAAGCCTAAACCTTACGACTGTAAATGGATTTAATTCTGAAAAAAGCGTTACACTGAAATATTTTAAATGGCTTGCCCAAAGGGGAAAAATAGACCCTAGGGAAATGGACTATTTAAAAAAAATCAGATTCGAGGATGTTTCCGGCGCCTCTGTCTATGAAAAATATTATTTTAAAAATATATCGGAGCTTTTGACGCAGATTTCCTATTTGATTGAAGAAGCCGGCGGTTTAGACAAGGCGGAGTATGATACGCAGAAGGCTTCTTTGTATTTGGCATGGTACGGCGTGAAGAAGGAAACACTGGTTCAGATAAAAAAAGCGCATGTATCGGAAACAGAGGGCACTGTACTGCTGGAGCAGGAAGGCCGCTATTTGTTCCTGCCTGAAAATATAATGTCTTTTCTGCGCTCCTATAAGGAGGCAAAGGGGTATTACCGCATGATGAAGGCGGAGGTATTTATGCCTTATAAACCTTCTGAATTCCTAATCAGAACGAACAAAAAAACACAGATGGATACAAGACTTGTCACGGCAATGGTAAATCGTTTCAGTGATATTGACAGCGAAAAAAATATACACTTGAGCTATGACAAGATTTACTGGTCGGGTATGTTCAGCAGGGCCTACGAGTATGAGCAGATAAACGGGGAAATACTGAAAAATAAAAAGGATCTTCTGGAAAAATTATTTCGAGAGAGGTATAGCTCTATGGCTCATGCCAATATGCGGCTGAAGGAGTATCAACGATATAAGGAAGTCTTTATGAAATAAAACAGGGCAACCTGTTTTCATCTTGAAATAAATGATTATACATTATAAAAATAAAGCTGAATGGAGGAAATATGAGAAAAATAGTACGTGTTTTTATAATTGTTTTATGTACGCTGTCAAATCCTTTTACAAATATAACGATAGAAGGTGAAGAGCCGATATTTTTTAAAAAAGAGCCATCGACTTACAGTATAAATTCTGCTGTGAGTACAGAGGGGAAATATGACACGGCGGATTTGGAGCTATTGGCGAGACTTGTCCATGGGGAAGCGGGAGGAGATTTTGTTTCGGACGAACAGCAGAAAATGGTTGCATGTGTTGTATTGAATAGAATGAAGGATGAACGCTTTCCATCCTCATTAAAGGATGTTATCTATGAGAAGGGACAGTATGCCTGCGTGGATAACGGAAAAATAAATGAGGAGGCGACGGAGCGTGAAAGAAATAATGTCATGGAGGTGCTGAATGGAAGTTTCAAATGTCCTGAAAATATTGTATGGCAGTCAGAATTTCCACAGGGAAAGGGAGCGTGGAGAACATATGAGACATGCATTTCCAAAACCTATTTTTGCTATTGATTAAGGAGGAAATATATCGTGGACATACTTGAAATAATATTACATACCTTAACAGGAGAGAAGTTGTCGATTCCCATTGAAAATATTGCGAAATGCATGATAAATAACGTGAATTATACCGCGGGTCAAAAATGGTTAACTGCGGAAACGGCGGATTGCTTTCTTTTGGAGTTTAAACCAAAAGGGAATATTGCTTTTTCGGGCGGTGCTGTCAATACGGAAGAGGATATCTATATGCCTTTATTTTACTGCAGGGATATTGTATCTGTTTTGATTAGAGGAAAGGATTCTGAAATGCTTTATCGGCTTCCCTGGAGGAAATCGGCCGAGGGGAAAAACCTTTTGCAGTCTGTTTTCCGAAACCGCAGGAAAAATATCAAAATTGTTGTGAAAAGCAAGAAAAAGTTGCCAGAATAATTTAACATTACGGAAGGGCAATTTGTATCAATTTATGGTATAATCAATATAAAATTTGTACTTTAAAGATTAACGCGCAGTATGGCTGGCATATGTTATAATGTACCTATAAGAAAGACAGGGCAGGACTTTTGAATATATCATAGAATCATCAGGGGGGATTATGTGAAGCCAAACCGGTTTATAGGAAAAGAAGAAGCGCTGGAAATTCTGAAGGGTGGAAGATATGGAGTGCTGTCCATGGTTTCGGCGCAGGGGAAGCCCTATGGTGTGCCGGTGAACTATTTTTATGAGGAAGAGGAGAATGCGTTATATTTCCATTGCGCAGTCAAGGGTGAAAAGATAGACTGCATGAGGAAAAACAAAGAGGTAAGCTTTGTAGTTGTTAGAAATGAAGAATTGATACAGAAGCGTTTTATTACCCATTATGAAAGCGTATTGGTGCGGGGCATTGCCTCTTTTGTGACAGAAGAGAGGGCAAAGAGAATGCTTCTGGCGAAGCTTTGTGATGTGCTGGTGCCGGAAGGTTCAGACAGACAGCAGGAGGTTATCAATAAATATATCGCGGCTGTTATGATGGTGAAGATAGATATAAGGGAAATCAGCGGAAAAAGAAATCAGGATGACTGACAGGAAGCTGAAAAAAGGGGGACGTTACTATGATAATTGAAACGGCTTCGGGGAAAATAGATGGTATTTATGAGGATGGGCTTTACCAGTTTCGAGGGGTTCCTTTTGCCAGTGCCAAAAGATTTCAAAAGCCTCAGTTAAATACATGGCGGGGTGTAATTGAGTGTAAAAAATATGGCTACAGGCCAATGCAGGAGGCGGCGTTGACCTGCGGGAGCAGATACAGTGAGGACTGTCTGAATTTAAATATTTTTACACCCTCTCTGGATGAAAGGCTGCCTGTTGTCATTACCGTATACGGAGGAGCGTTTCAAAGGGGCAGCAACAGCGAGGCGGGATTTACCTGCTTTGTAAAGGGCGGCCGGCGGTTTGTTCATGTTGGGATTAACTATAGGCTTGGTATATTTGGATATCTGCATCTGGAGGATTATTTGGGTGATGAATACAGTCTGTCAGGCAATTGCGGTCTTATGGATCAGATGATTGCACTGAAATGGGTGAGGGATAATATTGAGCACTTTGGAGGGGATCCTGAGAATATTACATTGATAGGCCAGTCGGCCGGAGGCAAATCAATAGGCGCGCTTATGGTTTCGCCCCATTCAAAGGAATTATTTCACAAGGCTATACTCTCAAGCGGATCTGTACAAACTATACGGGATAAAAAAACAGCAGGAGAGATAACACGAAGGTTACTGGAAATACTGGCGCTTGATGATGTTAAGGATATACTGACCATTGACGGGAGAAGGCTATTGGAAGCGCAGATAAAGCTGTGCAGCTTTTTTAGCACCTGCTTTTTCGGGCCTGTGGCGGATGGTACTATAATTCCTCTGGATTGGCAGAAGGCTGTCCGTTCCTCAAAGGGATGGAAGGGCTCCGCAGTTATTGGATCTGCCAGAAACGAGAGCTATATGCAGGTGAGTACAACGCCTGATTTTCTCAGTCAAATAGATTTGATTCTGCACAATTATTTTGGGGATAACGATATCTATGCAAAGAAAGCTTACCAGGCTTTAACGAAGAAAAAGGCATTGACGGAGGAGGAGCAGAAAAAGGTCTGGCTCAGGATACTGTCCGATTTTATGTACCGTACCCACAGCGATCGGCTGGCGGATATACTGGCAGGAAGGGGACAAAAGGTATGGCAGTATTCCTTTGAGTTTCTGACAGCGGCACATGGCCTAGATTATGTATTGTTTTGGAACAATTTAAAGCTTTTGGAGGGACGTCCTGAGGAAGTGCTTCAAAGAGCGGAAAAGGTTAGCGAGACAATGTATGAGTTTTTTACTTCCTTTATTTTAAACGGTGACCCGAACTGTGATGCTGTACCGGACTGGAAGCCTTCCACAAAGCTGAAGAAGAAAAAACTTTTTGTGGATGACGATTGTACCGTTGTGGATATAAAAGGGAAGGATACCCTGACAGATTTCCCGGACTTTGCATTACAGTTTAAGGGCTGATAGGTGATTATTGAAAATGTGGGAGTGGCAAAGGTTGCATGAATTACTTTTGCCGCTTTTTTTGTTTGCAGTTTTTTTCATTTATATTCTTGTTTTCAATGGAGATGCAGCAGCTATCGGCTTTAAATTGGATGATTTCAAGTTTAATCTTTCTTTTGAAGAAAAGTATCAAAAGAACGTTGAAAATAGCACATATCTGAAAAATACAGCCCGAAACGGTATGGTTTTTCAAATATTTCGATTTACATACACGAAAATTAAAATTTTCCTCCCGGTGCAAGAATGAACCCTTTGCAGAGAGACTTGGAGGCAATGCCTTCACAAGAACTTTTTATAAAAAAGATTGCTTTATATCCTGCGGAAAAGAAGATTCCTTTCTCTGCTTCAGGTTGATTTTTTGTTGGAAAATGGTAGAATAAGGTGAATATTTTTGGAAAGGGCAGAAAAAGGGATGAAGGAGCGTTTCATAGAATTTTTAAAAAATGATACCGTATTGGTCACAGCATTTTTTGCCGCTGTATGCACAATGATTGCGGTTCCGCCGAATCTGCAGTACTTCTCCTACATAGACTACAGGGTTTTGGCGCTGTTATTTTCTCTTATGTCAGTTGTAAACGGGCTGGAGATGGAGGGCTTTTTTGATGTGCTGTCGGAGGCTCTTTTAAAGAGGGTTCACAATACAAGAGAGTTGGTTTTGTCTCTTGTTTTGCTGTGCTTTTTTTCATCTATGTGGATTACCAATGATGTCAGCTTGCTAACCTTTGTGCCGTTAGCAATTATGATACTGAAAAAGGTACGCGGAGAGCAATATTTGATTTTTACAATTGTAATGCAAACAATAGGCGCTAACTTAGGCAGCATGCTTACACCTGTGGGAAATCCTCAAAATTTATATTTGTACTCCCGCTATCCAATCAATCCGGGGGAGTTTTTCAAAATTACTGTGCCGGTTGTTGCTGTATCTTTGGGTCTTTTAATATTGGCATGCGGTTTTGTCAAAAAAGAGAAAGTAGAGGTATCCATGGGGGAAGGAAGAAAAATTCGTGACAGAAGGAACACTGCTGTATTCGGCGTTTTATTTCTGCTTTGTCTATTGTGTGTGCTTCATATTGTTGATTACAGACTGATGGCCGCAATAATTTTAGTCTCTCTTTTTGCTGTTAATAAAAGGCTTATATTGACAGTGGATTACGGCCTGCTTTTTACATTTGTCTGCTTTTTTGTAATAGTGGGCAATATAGGAGAAATAGAGGCAGTAAAGAACGTAATCGGTATGTTTATGGAGGGACGTGAAATACCGTTTGCGCTGGTGCTGAGTCAGATAATATCCAATGTGCCGGCGGCAGTTTTATTGAGCGCCTTTACGGAAAATTACAGGGCACTGATTGTGGGAACGAATATCGGTGGGCTTGGCACTTTAATTGCCTCTCTGGCCAGCCTGATTTCCTTTAAATTTTACAAAAGAACGGAGGCGGCTGACGGGAAAAAATATGTACTGTGGTTTACTGTATGCAATGTGATATTTCTCATTGTTTTATGCCTGTTTTCTTTTTTGTTCCTATGACTTTTGGGTTTTGACAGCTGATTTGTCAAATTATGCTTGATGGAAAGGCATTCATCATATAGAATAGAAAAGATAGTGTTTGATGCTAGAATGAAGAAATTAAGGAGAATGGAAAAATGATTAGTGCAAATGATGTATCGCTGCAGTATGGCGGCAGGGTACTGTTTAAAGATGTAAACGTCAATTTTACGAAGGGTAACTGCTATGGTCTTATTGGTGCCAACGGTACCGGCAAATCTACGTTTTTAAAGATACTTGCTGGAGATTTGGAGCCAAATAAGGGCTCTGTGTTTATAACTCCAGGGGAACGCCTTGCGGTTTTAAAGCAGGACCACTTTATGTTTGACGAGTTTGATGCGGTCAAGACGGTGCTCTATGGACATAAACGCCTGTATGATATTATGGAGGAGAAGGAGGCCCTTTACAGTAAGTCGGATTTCAATGACGAAGACGGAATCAGGGTTTCTGAGCTGGAAGGGGAATTCGCGGAGCTTGACGGATGGAACGCGGAGAGCAATGCGGAAATTCTTTTAAATGGCCTTGGCGTCACCAATGAGTTCCATTATATGAAAATGAAGGAGCTCAGCGGAAATCAGAAGGTGAAGGTTCTCTTGGCACAGGCCCTTTTTGGCAATCCTGATATTCTACTTCTGGACGAGCCGACAAACCATTTGGATATAGGATCTATCCGATGGCTGGAAAACTTTTTGATGGATTTTGAAAATACTGTAATTGTAGTATCCCATGACAGGCACTTCCTGAATAAGGTTTGTACCCATATCGCCGATATAGACTATGGTAAAATTACCATGTTTGTCGGTAACTATGATTTCTGGTATGAATATACCCAAATGACGCAAAGACAGCTGAAGGATCAAAATAAGAGGACGGAGCAGAAGATGAAGGAACTGCAGGAGTTTATACAGCGCTTCAGTGCCAATGCCTCGAAATCCAAGCAGGCAACCAGCAGGAAAAAGCTTCTGGATAATCTGCAGCTTGATAACATTAAGCCATCCTCCAGAAAATATCCCTTTGTCAATTTCAAACAGGACAGGGAGGTTGGAAATGATGTTTTGGAGGTAAAGGGGATAACCAAAACAATAGGGGACAGAAAAGTGCTGAATAATATCAGCTTTATGATAAACCCCAATGAGAAGGTTGCCTTTGTAGGTGAGGACGAAATTGCCAGAACAACACTGTTCCAGATATTATCAGGGGAAATGGAGCCGGATGAAGGTTCTTTTAAGTGGGGCATTACCACTTCCAGGGCGTATTTTCCAAAGGACAACTCAAAATATTTTGACGGCTGCCACGATTCTTTAGTGGACTGGCTGCGTCCCTATGCCAAGGACGGGGAGAAATATGACTCCGATATTCGAGGATGGCTTGGCCGAATGCTTTTTTCGGGCGAGGAGGCCATGAAGGAGGCGAGCGTGCTTTCCGGAGGGGAAAGGGTGCGCTGTATGCTCTGTAAAATGATGATTTCAGGCGCTAATATTCTGATACTGGATGAGCCTACAAACCATCTGGATTTGGAATCGATTACCGCTTTAAATAATGGTCTGATTGACTACAAGGGAACGATACTCTTTGATTCCCATGACCACCAATTTGTACAGACTGTGGCAGACAGGGTTATAGAAATTCTGCCAAATGGTATCATTGACAGGAAGGAAAGCTACGACGAATATCTGGATAATGAGGATGTCAATGAAATGCGGGAAAGACTGAAATAAAAGTAAGAAGGCGGGGAGCCCTCAGTGTATAAGGTCAAGGGTGAAATCCTTGCAGGGTTTTAGGGATAAAGCCCTAAAAATTGATTTTATTAACACACAAAGGGCGCTTTTTAGGCGCCCTTTGTCTATCAGCAGTATTTTTTGATATAATATGATGCTTGAAGCAGAGATGCTGGAAACCTGTGGTTTCTCGGTATATTTACTGTGCAATGGCCTTTTACACTGCACACCTTAACCGGCAAGCCCCTATGTGTGCTTTTTAAGAGTCATTTTCTCTGCTTTTATGATATAATATCCGCGAAAAAGCGGAGAGAAGCTGAAAAAGGAACGAAATTACTGCTTGCAGGCAAAGAGTGTTACTTTGAAAGCTTCGAGGAGCAACGCGACCGAGCAAAACGAAAGTTTTGCGAGGAACTCCGCGTTAATTTATGATATAATATCCGTGGATAAGAAAAGAAAAAGGCAGTATGCGTTTTCTTATTTTTTTCCGCTTGGATAATAAGTTTATTTTGCCCGGTTTTGATAGGAAGGGCGAAAAAGCAATAGCGGACGGCCTGGAAAGGGCTGCATACCATAGGTTTTCCCTGTTTTTGAAGTGAGAGAATACAGGATATGCGAGTCTGTTTGTTTTAAGCCGCTGTGCGAATGCTTTGTAGGAAGGTTTCAATATACGATAGCAAGGAAAGGATGAATACGCTATGATGAATGGCAAAATTGATTTGAGAAGCGATACGGTAACAATTCCAACGCCTGCAATGCGACAGGCTATGTTTGAGGCTGAGGTTGGGGATGATGTGTACGGCTCTGATCCTACAGTAAATGCCTTGGAAGCTTTGGCTGCTGAGATGTTTGGCAAGGAGGCAGCATTATACGTTCCAAGCGGCACCATGAGTAACCAGCTTGCCCTCTTTACGCATGTAAACCGCGGCGAGGAGGTTATCTGTCCGGATAACTGCCATATTATTATTCATGAGGCGGGAGCGCCCGCCATTATTGCCGGTGCACAGCTTCGAAGCATTCATCCCGTAAATGGGGAGATGCCCTTTGATTTGGTTGAGGGAACGGTAAGAAAGGATTTAAAGGATATTCACAGCCCCAAAACCGCTTTAATTACATATGAAAACGCAGACTCCGACGGCATGGTCAGAAACATCCCCTATATGAAAAGAATTAAGGAAATTGCGGAAAAATACAATTTACAGGTGCATGTGGACGGCGCCCGTATTTTTAATGCGGCCCATGTTTTGGATGTAGACGTAAAAGAATTTGCCCCCTTCTATGATACGATTTCTGTCTGTTTATCCAAAGGCTTGTGCGCGCCTGTTGGCTCTGTGTTAATTGGAAGCAGGGAATTTATTGACAGGGCAAGAAGAAAAAGGAAAATTATGGGCGGCGGTATGCGTCAGTGCGGTATTATTGCGGCGGCCGGCATTGTGGCTTTGAAAGAAATGACGGGCAGACTGGAGGAGGACCATGAAAATGCCAGATACCTTTTAAAAAGGCTGAAGGAGGTTGAGGGCATTGAGGTATATGAGGACAGAACTCAGATTAATATGGTATTTTACCGTCTGAATGGATTTAAGCTGTCCGTGGAGGAGCTTGTAAAGTACCTGTTGGAGAAAAATATTGTAATCAATGGCCTTGACAATGGAATTATGCGTTTTGTAACTCACTATTATGTGACAAAGGACGATATTGATACGTTAATTGATACTCTAAAGGCAGTTTAATATTGCACTTAGCACAAAAAACAGTCAGAGACAGTTTTTTTGATGGAGAAAAATGCCCGGAATACGGCGAAGTATTTGGGCTTTTTCTCCATTTTAGATAGTTTAAATCATGATTTTTCAGGAAAGGAATTTTGGCAATATGGCTCGTATTATTATCAGTCTGGCAATTGGTTTTATCATAGGTTATAAGAAGTTTATTTCCGATAAGCTCATAGTGCTCAACAGTCGTATGCAGACGGTGTGGCTTGTAATTCTGATTTTTTCAATGGGAACCAGCATCGGCGCCAATAAGGAAATACTTGAGAAGCTTCCCGCACTGGGGGGGAAGGCCCTTTTGTTTGCGGCTGCCTGCTGCATCGGCAGTGTATTGATGGTTTACTTATTTTCCTTTTTCATTGAGAAGGAGGATAAAAAATGAGTCTTATTATTCTCATCACTCTGGCAGCAGGGGTGGCGGCAGGATTTTTTATGCCGGAAGGTATGGCACTGACACTGGATAAAGTTTCTGCAGTCATGCTGGTACTGTTGATTTTTTCGGTTGGCATAGATATTGGATTGAACAAGGATGTTTTTGAAAAAATTAAAAAAATGGGTCTGCGCACACTGCTGGTGCCGCTGGGAATTGTAATAGGAACATTGTCAGCAGGCGCTTTGGTTTCTCTTTTTATAGCAGAGCCGTTAAAGGAATGTCTGGCTATTTCCTCGGGCTTTGGATGGTACAGCCTTTCCGGTATTTTGCTGACGGATGCGGGCAACCCGACAGGCGGTACAATTTCTTTTTTGGCAAATGTATTCAGGGAAATGATTACCTTTGCAACGGTGCCTTTTATTGCAAAGCACTTAAACTATTACAGTGCCATTGCGCCGGCGGGGGCCACCTCGATGGACACTACTCTGGCTGTAATTTCGCGGAGTACCAACAGTAAAATCGCAGTAGTTGCTTTTATCAGCGGCATTACCCTGACGATGATTGTCCCGATTTTGGTTCCTGTCTTTCTGTAGTTTCATATGATGTCAGACAGCAGAGGCTGCGAGCAGAAAGAAACATCTAAAATTAAACAGAAAAGGAAGCTCAAATATAGTGTAATATGATGTGTTTTTATACATATGATGTGTTATGATATAAAATCGACGAAAACAGGATTATTTTTTGTAGGGTTTCACAATTGAATTTTCAATGGACAGGGTGCATAATAAATAGAAATTAATTGATGTGACAAGGCACTCATAAGGATGAAACCATAGAAATTCACGTTCGCAGTGCTGTAAACGCACGCTTGTTTACGTGAAAGCAGAGGAACATTAACATCTGGCTTTTTATACGGCAATGTTTTATGAGCAGTGGGCGGAAGTTCTTGAGTTGTCCGACATTAGGCAATTAAACAGCATGGCAGTTTCTTCAGCAGAGCGCTATAACTGCCTCGCCCTTGTTTTGGTAATTGATGATTGAACAGAGCTTTGTTTGTATAATATTTATCCTGTTGTGCCCTTTTATTTCAATGACAGGTAACTATAAAACTAATTAAAATGGGGGAATTCAAAATGGTAAAAATGTATTATGACAGCGATTGTAATTTAGGCTTATTAGATGGTAAAACAATAGCAGTTATCGGTTTCGGAAGCCAGGGACATGCGCATGCGGAAAATCTGAAGGACAGCGGCGTAAATGTTGTTGTAGGCTTAAGACCTGGTTCCAAGCATGAACAAAAGGCAAAGGACGCCGGCCTTACAGTTATGGGAATTGAGGAAGCAGCTGAGGCGGGAGATTTTGTTATGATGCTGGTGCCGGATGAATTGGCAGCTGACATTTACAAAAAACAAATTGCGCCTCATTTAAAAGAGGGCAATGTTTTGATGTTCGCTCATGGCTTCAATATTCTTTACAAACAGGTTACTCCTCCCGCGGGTGTTGACTGTATCATGGTGGCGCCTAAGGGACCAGGCCATGTTGTAAGAACCATGTTTGCAGACGGAAAGGGTGTTCCATGCCTTATCGCTGTTGAGCAGGACGCTTCCGGCAAGGCAAAGGAATATGCTTTGGCTTACGCTTCCGGTATCGGTGCAGGAAGAGCGGGCATTATTGAAACTACCATGAAGGAAGAGACAGAAACAGACCTCTTTGGCGAGCAGTGTGTACTTTGCGGTGGTATTACGGCTTTAATGCAGGCAGGATTTGAGACTTTGGTTGAGGCGGGATACGCTCCTGAGATGGCATATTTTGAGTGTATCCATGAGATGAAGCTCATTGTAGACCTTATCAACGAGGGCGGATTTGCCAAGATGCGTTACTCCATCAGCGATACAGCGGAGTATGGCGATTACGAGACAGGCAAGAGGTTAATTACAGAGGATACGAAGAAAGAAATGAGAAAGGTATTGACAGAGATTCAGGACGGTACCTTTGCAGGTAAATGGATTACAGAAAATAAGGCAGGCGGCAGGGCTCACTTCCTGGCTTGCAGAAGAAGAGGGGCTGAACATCAGCTCGAGGTAGTAGGAGCTCAGCTTCGTAAAATGATGAGCTGGCTGAAGAAGTAAGAATAGCCGCAGCGTGGCTATTTTAACGGATTGGATGGTTTTAACCAATTCGTTTCCGAAATATCGTTTTTTATTGCGTGAGTAATAAAAAATAGCCTTTGACGAAGGTCAAGGCTATTTGCTGCCGATAGTTCTTCGCAAGGACTATCGGTTTTTTATATGCTGTTTTATTGCAGAGCAATAAATAATAGCCGCAGCGTGGTTATTTTAACGGATTGGATGCTTTGTGTTCAATCCGTTTTCTTAATATTCTTTTTTATTGCAGAGCAATAATAAAATATAAATTGAAGCATTGAGTCCATCTGCTTTTTTGGCAAGGCAGCCGGTATCTTTGATACCGTCTTTTTTTATGTTGTTTTTACAGAATAAAAAGGTGTGTTTTTGGCAATTTTGTTACATAAATGCGTATTTTTGATACTATACGAATTATTTTACCTGATGTATTCTAGTACATGGAAATGAAACAGGGGTGAATAGTAATGAGTTATATGGCGGCGTTTATGATGGATGCCTATCTGAATGAAAAAGAGGTGCCTACGACACAGTCATTTGATTTTTGGAAGTATATGATGAAAAAGGCTTTGCTGAAATCGGATGAATTTGAAATCCGGTGCAGAGAGGAAGAGGATCTGGCAGAGGAAACAGGCTGTTTATTTGCAGATGAGAAGGAAAAAGGAAATACAGGAGAGAAAATTTACCGTGGCAGAGTTTCTGACGCCTTTGCCAAAGCGGTACTGAATCATTATTTGGATGAAAATGAGGCTTTGATCTGGTTCAGCCTTTTTTTAAAGGAAAAGGGTAAAATCTTGTTTTCCAGCGAGCATTATGGAACGGAACTCTATTGGTTTGGCGTAAAAAGGGAACAGAAGAAGCAGATAGAGGATCTTAAAAATAAATTCCGGGAAATACTGCGGGTTGATTTTTTTCCGTCAGTTTTTTGAAAAGGCTGTACCTTATTTTTCTTTCGTGTATAATGAAGGGGAAAGTGTGGTGGGTGAAATGATACTGGGCATTGGCTGTGACAGTATAGAGATTGAAAGGATACAAAAAGCTGCTCGGAAGGAAAGTTTTTTGAAAAGATATTTTACGGAAGATGAAATACTGCTTTTTCGCCAAAGAGAAATGCGCGCGGAAACCATAGCAGGCAATTTTGCAGCAAAGGAAGCCTTTGTGAAAGCCCTCGGAACCGGATTTCGGGGCGTTACAGCAGGTGAAATCAGTGTTTTGAGAAACGGCAGCGGTACGCCGTTTCTGTTGTATACAGGCGCTGTTATGAGGGAGCGGGGCATTAAGACGGTGCATGTGTCTATCACACATGACAGAAGCTATGCTCATGCTTTTGTCATATTGGAGGGAGGTAATTAAATGAAGGTTGCCTTATCGGAGCAGATGCGGCAGTTAGACAGGGAAGCAATGGAATCTGTGGGGATACCCGGAATTGCCCTTATGGAAAATGCGGCAAGAGAGGTATCACTTTACTGTTACGAATATCTTTTGGCGCATGGTCTGGAGAATGTCCTTATATTTGCAGGTAGGGGAAATAACGGAGGCGACGGCCTGGCGGCGGCAAGAAGACTGAAAAATAAAGGCATTAATGTTTTGATTTATTTTATCGGAGATACGGCGGGACTGAGCGGAGATGCACTCACTAATTTTAATATTGTAAAAAATATGGGCATCAGTGTGATACAGGATTTCAGCTGTCTGGAGGATACTCTGAGCTGGTGTGATCTGATTCTTGACGCTATATTTGGAACGGGACTTAAGGGAGTTGTGAAGGGGGAGGCCGTTGAGGTTATTGAGAGGATCAACGTAAGCGGCAAATATGTTGTCAGCTGTGATATTCCCTCCGGTATTGACGCGGATACGGGAAAGGTTCTTGGATGCGCGGTAAAGGCAGACGCAACTGTTACCTTTGCTCTTCCCAAAGTGGGGCTTCTGCTCTATCCCGGCAAGGAGTATACAGGGGAAATGAAGGTTGCCGATATTTCCATTCCCTCCTTCCTCTATCAAAGGATAGGGATGAAATGCAGCATGCTGACGAAGGAGGAAGCGAAGGCGCTTCTCCCCGGGCGTAAGGAGAGGAGCAATAAAGGTACCTACGGCAGGCTTTTTTGTATGGCAGGCTCCAAGGAAATGACAGGGGCCAATTATCTGGCCTGCAAAAGCGCATACCGAACAGGAGCGGGGGTTGTCTATTCCTGCAGCGTGCAAAATGTCTTAAATGTCATACAAACCCTTCTGCCGGAAGCGGTTGGGGTTTCCTTGACAGAAGAGCACGGGCAGGTTCGAAAGGAAAGCTTTGATGATATTGGAGAAAAAATAAAAGATGCAGCCGCAATTGTTCTGGGCCCTGGGCTTGGCACAGGTGAAAATGTGCAGGATTTTGTCAGGGAGGTTCTGACGAACTGTAAGGTTCCAATGGTGGTAGATGCAGATGCCATCAATGCCATAGCGCAGAGAAAGGATATCTCAGAGTTTTTTTCACCAAATGTAATACTGACGCCTCATCCCGGTGAGATGAGCAGGCTGACGGGAAAAAGTGTCAGTCAGATACTGGAGGAAATGGTAGAAACAGCTTCCTCCTATGCGAAAGAAAATCAGGCGATTGTCGTATTAAAGGATGCAAGAACTGTAATTGCTCATCCTGATGGGAGGGTTTATATCAATACCACAGGATGTGCGGCCATGGCAAAGGGCGGAAGCGGAGATGTCCTTTCCGGTATTATAGGAGGGCTTTTGTCACAGGGCGCAGAACCTTTTGACGCGGCGGTTCTGGGTGTCTATCTCCATGGGCTGGCAGGTGAAATAGCAGGAAGAAAGCATGGCGCATATTCCACCCTGGCAGGAGAAATATGCGACTGTATCAGGGACGCCTTTGATGAGGTCGGCGGCGTCTTGGGATAAGCGTGCCTTTGAGAGGCGGCAAATCCTTATCATATTCAACTTGGCCTATCCGTATAATAAATAAAAAAAGGATAGGGTGAGGAATAATGTTAAAAAAAGCCTGTATCATGGTACTTGCAGCCGTTTTTTCACTGACGCTGGTCTCCTGCAAAAAGGCAGACGAGACCTCTGCAATGGAAAAGATACAAAAAGCATTAAATGAGATGGAAAGCTATCAGTGCGACGCCGTATTAAAGAGAATCTCAAATAAGGGAGAAAACGAGTATCAGACAAAGCAGTATTATAAAAGTACCGGAGAATATAAGCTGGAGCTTTTGTCGCCTGAAAATGTCGCCGGAAATTACACGGTTTTTGACGGCAAAACTATCTGCCAGTTTAATCCTAAAATAGGTGGAAAGGTAATGATAGATGTTCCGGAATCTCAGCAGCGCAACGAGCTGTTTTTAGGTCAGTTTATGAAAAATTACATGCAGTCTGAAGATGTGTCCATAGATGTGGCAAATATGGACGAGGGCAAATGCACTGTGCTGGAGGCGGTAATACCCGGCGGAAACAAGTATCTTTCCACAGAAAAGCTTTGGGTGGACAATGAAACACTGAAGCCGGTTCAATTTGTAATATATGATGTGGATAACAATGAAAGGTATGTTATTACTTATGATAATTTTGAGTATAATGTGCCTTTTGATGAAAACTTTTTCAAAATAACACAAGAATGATTTGGAGGATGGAAGAAAATGACAAATTACGAAAGAGTTGTTGCTGAAATCGACCTGGATGCTTTTGACTTTAATATTAAAAGCATCAGAAAAAAACTGGACAAAAGGGTTAAGATGGTTGGTGTTGTGAAGGCTGACGGTTATGGTCACGGCGCGCTTGAGCTGGCTAAGGTTTTAGAGGAAAACGGTCTGGAATGGTTTGCGGTATCCAATGTGGATGAGGGCGTGCAGCTGAGAATTCATGGATTTAAAGAGCATATTCTGAATTTGGGCTATGCGCCTAAGGGAAGGTATGAGGATTTGATTCGCCATGAAATTGACCAGACGGTTTATGACTATGCAGACGCAAAGGCTCTTTCCGATATGGCGGAGTCAATGCAGAAAAAGGCCAGAGTACATATTAAAATTGATTCCGGTATGGGAAGGCTTGGTTTCAGGCCGGGAGAAGCTTCTATCCAAACCATACTGGAAATTTCAAAGCTTCCGGGGCTTGATGTGACCGGTATGTTCACCCATCTGGCAAACGCTGATGAGGATGACAAGAGCTTTGCTCTTCTTCAGAAGGAAAGGTTTGTCGAGGTGCAGAAGGAGCTGGAGGAAAGGGGTTTCCGCCCGCCCTTTATCCATTGCTACAACAGCGCGGCGATTGTGGAATTTGACGACGCATTTTATGATTTGGCCCGCCCGGGTATCATACTGTATGGTTTCTATAAGGAAGATATGACGCCTTATAAGGACAAAATTGAGATCAAGCCGGTTATGAGTCTGAAAAGCCATTTAAGCTTCGTAAAAGAGGTGGAAGCAGGTGTGCCTATCGGGTATGGCTGCACTTATGTGACAGATAAGACAACAAGGGTTGCCACTATCCCCGTAGGATATGCTGACGGTTATTCCCGCTCCATGAATAAGGGCGGCAGAGTGCTTGTGAATGGAGAGTACGCGCCTATTATCGGCAGGGTATGCATGGACCAGATGATGGTTGACGTGACCAATATACCAGAGGCTAAGGAGGACGATGAGGTTGTCTTAATCGGACGCCAGAAAGACAAGGAAATTACAATGTTTGAAGTGGCGCGCATAATTGGCACGATTGTCAATGAGGTGGTTTGTATGTTTTCAAAAAGAGTGCCCAGAGTGTACCTGAGAGACGGAAAAGTGGTCAATACCATCAACTATATTAAATAAACGGCATAAAATAAGCACACAAAATCCTTTGTTCATGTATACGCCAGATTATTTATGGGGAATACTAGTAATGTCACAGACAGCGATTAATAGCCTATCTTCCTACATATGAAACTGAAAAAATACCTGTACAAAAGGCGTGAGGAACTCATTAAAAGCTGTCTGACAATATTCTTAGTTTAAACGGGATATGCCCGTTTAAATGGACAGCGGAGAGTGAATAAAGTGATTGTCAGACGAGGTGATATTTTTTATGCAGATTTAAGCCCCGTTGTGGGCTCAGAACAGGGAGGCGTCAGGCCTGTACTGATACTGCAAAACGATATTGGTAACAAATATTCCCCAACCGTTATTTGCGCTGCTATTACATCCCAGATTAACAAGGCGAAACTGCCGACACATATTGAAATTGAAGCGGCGAAATATTCATTGGTCAGAGATTCTGTCGTTCTTTTAGAGCAGATTCGAACCATTGACAAAAAAAGGCTCAGGGAGAAGGTATGCCATCTGGAGGACGGCATTATGGATAAGGTAAATAAGGCGTTAATTATAAGCCTTAGCCTGCAAAAATAAGGGCAGACGCTTTCAGACTGTTTGCGAAGACGGCTGTTTTTGGGAATTAGGATATTTAAAAAGGGATGCAAAGACTAAAACGTCTTTGCATCCCTTTTTTAAAAAATACAATACGGAACTTTTTATGACTGCACAATAAAATCGGATTGTCCCAAGCTGCTTAATTTGTGAAAATAGGCGTGGCTGCTGCTTTTAAAACTTTATGATTCCCAGCGTATTGACGAATATAATGACCATAGCCAATGGAGCCAGATACTTGATGGCAAAGGACCAGAATTTTCTGGATTTGAATTTCAGTGTACCGTTATTGGATATTTCATCGGCGGCCTTATCAACGCCCCAAACATGGCCGACTGCAATACACAGAAGAAAGCCTCCGATTGGAAGAAGGAAGTTTGTGGGTACATAATCCATAAAGTCAAAAACACTCATGCCAAACAGCTTAAAATCCTGCAAAATACCAAAGCTCAGGGCGCTTGGGATGCCCAAAAGGGTCAATACCGTACCGCTTGTCAATACGGCTGTCCTTCTTGTGACCTTTAGATTGTCAATTGCGAAGGAGACCACAACCTCAAGCAAAGCGACAGAGGAGGTTATCGCCGCGAAAAATACGAGGAAAAAGAATATCAGACCGAAAAAGCTGCCCAATGGCATGGACTGGAACACAGTCGGCAAAGTAACAAAAATAAGGCCGGGGCCCTGAGTTGGCTCAAGGCCGAAGGCAAATACAGCGGGAAGTATGGTTAAGCCCGCAATTAAGGCGACCATTGTGTCTATGGCCGGGATAAAAATTGAATTTTTCTCCAAATTGGAATTCTTATTCAGATAGCTTCCGTAGGTTATATTAATCCCCATACCCAGACTCAGAGAATAAAAAACCTGTCCCATAGCGTTAATGACAACGGAGGGTGAAAACTTTGAAAAATCCGGCTTGAGAAAAAACTTGACGCCCTCCATGGCGCCGGGCAGTGTAAGGCTTCTTATCATGACTACAATAAACAGTATAAAAAGAGCGGGCATAAAAAGCTTGCTTGCCTTTTCTATACCGCCGGAAATTCCCTTCGCCACGATAAATATTGTGGAGGCCATAAAGATTATCTGCCATATCACAGGCTTGATTGGAGAAGAACGGAATGCGTCAAAAAAAGCTGATATCTGAGCTGTATTGGCGATTGTGTCAGCAGCACCGAATTTCCCGCCTGTGAAATATTCAAAGATATACTCCATAACCCAGCCGCCCAGCACGCCATAATAGGACAGAATAATAAACGCCGCGGCAACGCCCAGATAACCGACGATTTTCCATTTTTCACCGATTTTGCCGAAAGCGCCAACCGTACTTCGCTTTGCGTAACGGCCAAGTGACATTTCAGCTAATATAATCGTGAAGCCTAAAAGCAGCACCAGTATTAAATATACCAAAACAAAGACGCCGCCGCCGCTGTTTCCCGCTACATAGGGAAATTTCCACAAATTACCCAAACCAACGGCTGAACCGGCGGAGGCAATAATAAATCCGACATTAGAAGACCATTGTCCTCTTCCATGCTCTTTACTCAATAAAAACCCTCCCAAATTATGACATACCATTGCCAATATTATCAAAAATCGCAGGCCGCGTCAACGAAAATATGGATATAGTTTTTCTTTACGGCAGGAAAATATACTTCTGTAACTGTTTTGTTCAGAATTGAATAGCAGGACAGGCTTGCGTAAAATACCTTATTAATAAACAAAAAAGCAGAGGCGTCAAAAAGGCTGTATTTAAACTAAATCGACGGGAGCAACAAAATGCATACTTCATGTTGACTAAACCCATACGTTTTTTAAAACTTCTCATTTTCTGAAAATACGACAAAGCTTGATGTTGAGAAAAACTTTTGGCACGGCTCTTCTAAAGCATTGCAGATGGGAACAGGAATCATGGCTATGACTTTTTTTATATATAAAAAAGAGGAGCGTAAATCTACGCTCCTCCCTGGTATGGATTACCTGATGGCAATCGTCTCGTCAAACAGTTTAAAATAAACCCAGCCCTTTAATAAGTCTATCTCGTCCGTTTGTTCTTTTGACACTGTTTCAGTATAAACAGAATTCTTATCCATATAACCCTGGTTTGTGATAACAGGCAGCTCTTTGCGAAGCTCATTTAAGAAATCAAACAGGGGGGATAAACCGTCAAAGCCCAGGATCTCAAAGACAGTTGCGCCTAAAAAGCTGGCGTTTATAACATTGTCCTCCGGAAGCAGAAGCTTATCTTTTCCATCTTCAAAATCAGTCAGTTCTCTGGCGGCTTCATTCTGCCAAATAAGGTATGGCGTTTTGTACAGGTTCAGGCGCTGCTCCACATTTCCGTCTATATTCATATTGTAATCCAGAGCAGCCAGCATTTCTGTGCCTCCGGGGAAGCCGGGAAGGTGATCTCCAAAATAGACAATGACCATTGGATCCTCGGAATCTCTAAAATAGGAAACAAGCTTTTCAAGGGCGGCATCTCCGTCGGACACACCCTTAAAATAGTTGGAGAATTTGTTCATCTGCTCTGCGTCCAATGTTTTATCTGTGTTGAAGCTCTGTTTTATGCCATATTTATCGGTAAACGGCCCGTGGTTTTGTATGGTGACACAGAATTCAAAAAACGGGTCTTCACTTTGTACCTTGTGGTTTTCAAATTCGGCAATAAGCTTGTCCATAACGGCGTCGTCTGATATAAAGCCTGATACAGACTGTGTTTTCTCATCAAAGCCGTTTTCCAGATGAATAAAATCGTCAAAGCCCATATAGGGGTAAACGTTGGCCCTGTTGTAGAACCATGGGTAGCCCGGATGGACGGCAAGAGTATCATAGCCAATACTCTTCAGCCGCATAGGAAGGGCGTCAAAGCTTTTATTGATAAAGCTGTAGGATGGTAAATCATTGTCAATAAACTTTGTGGGGCAGCCGGATAAAACGTCAAACTCGGTATCGCTGGTTCCGCCGCCAAAGCTTGGCACAACAATGTGACCCGAAACCGCACCTGGTTCCTGGGCAATTTTTTTGAAATTCTCCATAGGATCAGTGTAGCCGTTAAAATCAATATTGGGGTTTTCACTCAAATCCGAGAATGCCTCCCCCATAATCATGATGATATTAGGCTTTTTATAATTATTAAAATCGGCCGCATCGTTGCTGTCCTCCAAAGCTTCATAGATAACCTCGTCATAGCCTATGGGCTTTTTTACTTTTCTGGAATTGAAATCGTTGAGGAAGCTGTAGGTGAAGCCCTTGGAAATGTAATGGTTGACCTTAAAATAGTAATTGCCCTCCACCCCATAGCTGTCATATCTTGCCTCGTCACTGTAAACGGCTTTGTTTATGAGAAAGCCGCTGAGAAGCAGGAGGGCGACAGCGCCTATTCTGAAATAGGGGTTGAGCCTGCTGCCTTTAAAAAACAGCACGGAAAGCAATATGACAAGTATTGCAAGAATAATAATTGCAATGACAGTCAGCACAAAGGATGTATTGAATTTGTCCAGTATGGCCGTAATCTCTGTTACAAGAGAGATATCAGTGGGAAGCAGAGGATCCTGGCGCATCTGTATTTTGACCCTGTTGATAATGCTCAGGGAGACAAACAGTGTGGATGAGAGGGAAATACTCAGCACTGCATTGTTGAATACAAAAAAAAGGAGCAGAAAAAGCAGCAAAACCGGAATATAGTTTAAAAAAAACAGGGATGAATTCTCTGCCAGGACGAGCAGGAACGCTTTTCCGCTGCCGGGAGAGAGATAAAACATGACAAGAGTGATAAATAAAGAAGACAGAAAAAGCAGCAATATGGAATAGGGAAGGGGAATGCTGATTTTCTTGTCTTTCATACACGCTGGTATTTTAAACATGAAATTAAACCTCCATCTGAAATATATTTTATATTACCCTTTTTCTTCCAAAGTGTAAAGTCATGGTTTTTTATTTGTTAATTTTAAGAAAAATGTACTTTTATTTTGCTTTTGTATAGTATAATATAACTTTAATCGGCGGGAAATAAAAAGTTACTGGTTTTATTGTCAAATACTGCTGCTTTTGATATAATATCTTAGTTTGAATTCTTTTTTTTATTCATAGCTGGGAGTGAAGCAATTGAGGTCTCAAAAAAAGGGCTCTTCTAGGAGTTCCAAGAATAATTTGAAACGGAAAAGGCGTATACGGAAATTTATAACAATTGTTGTGGCAATTGTTTCTTTGTTTATGATTGCATCCGCCCTTTTGGCCATGGCCTTTGACGACGGAAAAAAGGAAGAAGCAAAAACAGGGGAGAATGAAATAAATCAGGATGCGCCGGAGGTCAAGGAGGAGGAAAAGGAAGAAAAAATAAATGTAGCCATATTCGGTGTGGATAAGGAAGAACTGCACACAGATGTTGTCTTTGTCGCTTCCTTTGACCCTGAGACTAAGAAAATTGCGCTCGTGTCTGTTCCAAGAGATACAAAGGTTAAAATGACGGATGAAATGCTTCAGAGCCTGCGGGACAGAAATCAGTTTATTCCCACCAAAAACGGCGAAGGGGTATGTAAGTTTACGGAGGTGCACGCCTATGCGGGGCCGGATTATGCCAATAAATTTTCTGTGCTTCAGTTGGAGGACCTTCTTGGTATTAAAGTAGACTATTATGTAAATGTTAATATAAAAGGCTTCAGGGAGCTTGTGGACGCCATTGGCGGCGTAGACATAGACGTGCCGCAGGATATGAAATATAAAGACCCTGAGCAGGATCTGTTTATTAATTTGAAGGCAGGCTATCAGACTCTTGACGGTGAAAAGGCAGAGCAGCTGGTGCGTTACAGGGACGGCTATGTGCAGAAGGATTTGCAGCGAATTAAGATGCAGCAGGATTTCCTGAAAGCCCTGTTAAAAAAGGTTACAAGCACGGAGACTATACTCAGCAATCTGCCGGGGCTGATTAAAACAGCTCTTGATAATGTGGAAACGGATGTCACAGTAGGAGATGCCCTTGGCTATGTGAAATATATTAAGGATATTAATGCCGATAATATGACAATGGAGACAATACCCGGCGAGGGAGGCAAGTTCTTTATCCATGATGAGGAGGGTACAAAGGAGCTTGTGGACAGAATATTCTACGGCAAAGAAGAGTCCGAAGAGACAGAGGGCGCGGATAATACGGCGGCGAGTGACAGCAGGGAATATTCTATTGAGATAGCAAACGGCGGCAATACCAATGGCTTAGCGGGAAAAAAGAAGGACATGCTCGCAAAAGAGGGCTATGAAATCGCTTTTGTCTCTACCTATACGGGGGATAAGAAAGAAAACACCCGTATTATCGTGAAGAAAGCGGGTATGGGAGAGGATTTGCTTGCCTATTTTGAAAACGCGGAAATAGAAGCGGATGCCAGCCAGCTTTCTAACGGTACGGAAATTAAGATTATACTTGGTTTGAATGAAAAATAAGGGGCAGGAGCAAAACTATGCGTAATTCTAAAAACAGTGCGGCCGCAGCTAACGGCAAAAAGAAAAAAAAGAAGAAAAGGAATCCTATCGCAACCTTTTTCAGAATTGTTGTATCTATTGTTCTTATTTTTATTTTTCTAGCCGGCGGCGCGATTATGGCTTACAACAAATTTGGGGGCGGAGAGGAAGAGACACAGAGTAACTCCAGCATACCCAGCTTTTTTGACACCCTTATGGGCAAGGGTATTAAGCTGAATGTGGCTGTGTTTGGCGTAGACGGAGACGAGACAAGAACGGATGTTATATTCGTTGTCCACTTTGACAGCAAGGCGCAGAAAATAAGCCTGATTTCCGTTCCGAGAGATACCCGGGTCACATTGACGGATGAGATACAAGAGGGCCTTCGGGAAAACAACCGTTCCATTCCTTCAGGCGGCGTCTGCAAGATAAACGCTGTTCACGCCTATGGCGGAAAGGATCACAACTGTGAGTACGCGGTAATGCAGCTTGAGGATTTGCTGGGAATTAAAATAGATCATTACGTGAAGGTCAATATAGACGGTTTCAAAAAGCTTGTGGATGCTATTGGCGGTGTGGATATTGATGTGCCCCAGGCCATGCACTATGAGGATCCCTTTCAGGATCTTTACATTCACCTGGATGCCGGTCCGCAGCATTTGGACGGCGAAAAGGCGGAAATGCTGGTAAGATTTAGAAAATATGCCAATGCTGATTTGGGAAGGGTTGAGGTACAGCATTTATTCCTGGAGGAATTTGCGAAGAAGGTGCTCAGCACCAGCACAATACTGAATAATCTGCCTGATTTGATTTCCACTTATTTTGAATATGTGACTACGGACGTCAATGTTGCAGACGCCATCAAATATGCACAGTATGCCGATGATATCAATATGGAAAACATCACAATGGAGATGCTTCCGGGTGCGCCTCAATATATCGGCGGGGTTTCCTACTATCTGTGTGATGAGGATGCCACGAAGGAAATGGTGGACAAGCTCTTTTATGGAAAGGGCGAAGAGAATGCGGGAGACGTTACTGACAGCAAATCAAAGAAAATAGAGGTTGCCAACGGCGGAAATACGGAAGGACTGGCTGCAAAGAAAAGGGATTTGCTGGAGAAGGACGGTTATACGGTGGTGAAGATTTCAACCTATAACGGGGAGAAGGAAAAGAAAACCCGTATTATCGTCAGAGAAGACGGAATAGGCCAGGATTTAAAGACTTATTTTGATGACAGTGAGATTGTTGTGGACGAGAGTCTTTTGGATGCAGATACGGACATTAAAATTATACTGGGGACAGGACAGAAATAAAGAAAGCAAAAGGGCTTTTTCATTGGAAAATGCCCTTTTGCTTTTGTACGTGAGAAGTGAAAATTTGCGTAAAAATGCCGAAAATGATTTAAAACAGTTGTACTTTATCATGAAATGCCATACTATTAAGATACAGTAAAAATTACAAATGAAGGGGGAATTGGTATGAAATTTCAGAGAATGAAGGACATGATAACAGGGGCGGTTGTCACGGCATTGGTTTTGGGATCGGTTTCAACGGTATTTGCCAAGGTTTGGCAGGGCAGAATTATGGTAAATTACAATGATATAAAAATTGTGGTTGACGGAGAAAAAATTCTGACGGATAAGGAGCCTTTCATTTATGAGGGGACAACCTACCTGCCGGTCAGAGATGTGGCGAAGGCTGTAGGAAAGGCTGTTGAGTGGGACGGAAAGACGAATACCGTGTACCTTGGGGCAAAGACAAAAGAGGCGACGAATGAATATGTGGTAAAAGGCACTCTCTCAGAGATTTCCAAGTGGGCAGTTTCTGATATTTACAGTAAAGGAATTGTCAATGTAAAGGATTATGTGAGATATGGGAAAGGGTCAGACGGAAAGGCCATTGATATTGATCAGGTTTTAGAGGATCTTGGAGGCGCTATGGATAAGGCAGAGGGCTATAACAGCTTTATCAAAGCCCTTGATGCAGGAAAGTACAGCTCTTTGCAGACGACTTGGGATACCTTTTATCAGGATCTGAATAAGCTTTATCAAAAGATTGAGAAGGAAAAGCCTACCGCCAAGAATGACTCTTATGATTTTAATATAGAGGAGATTGAAAAAAGCAAGAGCAGCCTGGAGCAGATGATTCTTATTTTTAACAAGTAGAGTTGGAAATGGGTTGACGAAAAAGAAACGAAATAAAGATTAGTGTAAACGGGACGGTAAAATCTATCGGAAAAGATTTTACCGTTCCGTTTTGCGGTTGAGGAGATAGGACCAAGATAAGTTTTCTTTTTGAGAAAAGGACTAAGACCTGTTTGTGAGGTCAGCAGAAATGCTGTGTCTGAAACAGTGTGGAATATCATCGAGGAAGAGGGATGAAAAGGATATTGAATAAAGCCGTATAAACGGCGTTGCCATGAATGGCCGGTATGCAAAGGCTTTGGTACCGAGCTTTATGGAGATTAAAAAGAGGCACGAATACAAAATAAATTTTCTTTATTTAACAGGAACCTATATTTGTTTTCTGCATAGGATATAGCAGGACAACCTGTTTGTCCTGAAAATATAAGGGGGAATAAAATGTGGGAGTAACGAATTCTAATAAGCTGATTGATGTCAGCCAAATTGCCTGTGACGGGACACTTAAAATTACCTTGTCATTGGCAGCGGCGCCGGATATTACAAGTAATCCTGTAGATATTGTATTAGTTTTGGACCGTTCTGGCAGTATGGCAGGATCAGCAATTGCAAATTTAAAATTGGGGGCAAAAAAATTTATTGACATCATTGATCAGGCAACAGATGGTTCACAGGACGGAAATATAGGGGGAGGAAGCAGAATCGGTATTGTCAGCTTTGCGGATACGGCGACGAAGGATACTCAGTTGATTACTTCTGTTGCTGATTTGAAAGCAGCAGTAGACGCACTGACTGCCTCCGGGAACACAAATCATGCAGATGCGTTTACGAAGGCGACAGAGCTTTTGACACCGCCGTCCGGAAACGGCAGGGTAATGGTTATGTTTACGGACGGAAAAACAACAACAGGGCTTCCGCCTTCTCCTGTTGCGGCGGCGGCAAGAGCGGCGGGCATTACAATTTATTGCATTGGACTTATCGGAACGGACGGCATAGACGTTTCTACGCTGAATGACTGGGCGACTGATCCGGACACCTCTCATGTGGCGGTTACGCCTGATGATTCGCAGCTGGAAGACCTGTTTGAAGATTTGGCGCAGAATATATCCAAGCCGGGCGCAACCAATATAGTAATTCATGAGGTGGTGAATCCCGATTTCAATATTATTAACGTTTTACCGCCAAGCAAGGGTAATGTTACTATGGTTCAAAACACATCCCTTCAGTGGAATATCGATGCCTTGGGAACAACTGCAAATGAGGGCGCGGCGCTGGAATTTATTATCCGCCATGTGGCCCAGAATTCAGGGGATAAGGCGGTAAACCAATCTATCACCTACCAGGACAGCGAAAACAATGTAGTAAATTTTCCTGACCCTGTCGTAAAGGTTGACTGCGGCATTATTATCCATCCCGAGGATTGTCCGACGCCTATAGACGTTGCCATTGACGGCTGTAACGATTCTATTGTATATGATTTGGGTGACAGCTATCTGGATTCTCTCGGCCGCATTTTGCAGCTTGATGTCAATTTGAAAAATATCTGTCCGGGAAAAAGAGTGGCGTTAGCTATATTGCTGACAGAGGTTGACCAGGAGGGAAATGAATATAAAAGAGGGTTAAAGGCTGTTACGGTTCCTGCCCATCAATATGCCACCTGTAAGGATATACAGGTTAAGTGCATCAAATTTGTACTGCCCGAGGATTTGAATACGGCGGGGGGACCTCAGTCTATGTGTTCACAGCGGAATTTCAAGGCAAGAATTATAAATCACTATGTAGACAGTGACTTTGACTGCTGCGGACAGCTGACAACAACAGTGGCTGACTGACAATAATAAGTATTCGTATTGAGCATGCCTAAATTATTGTTTATAAAGAAAAGGCTATGACATGAAACAAAGCGTATCACTGACAAAAGAAAGGCCCTCAATTTATTGAGGGCTTATTTTTATGAGGGCTGTTTTGGCTGATGAAAGCCGATTGGTATACTTTAGAGTGCTTTTCATCAGCAGTTCAGCAATGGATGCCAGTAGGATTTTTCACCTGCTGTTTTTGGTTATTGCGTTTTTAACTTTTTTGAAGTTTCCGGAGTGGTGAACATGATAATATTGCAGAGATTTTACAGAAGAGAAGTGGAGTGCGGGATATACTGTCGGCATGGGCTATGTGCGGGCGTCCTTTTCCAGAAACTTTAAGATTTTATTAAAAATAGAAAAAAAGTGGGTAATAAAAGCCGAAATATGATAAAATAGGACAGAATTATGGAATTTTAAGAAAGCAGGGGGAGGATTTTGGGTATGAATAAGAAAGCAAAATATATATACTGCGGTCTTTTAACAGCTATGGTTTTTGGCATTGGTGTAAATCATGTCAGCTTGTCGGCTGCCAACGTATCGCCCGGCAGCAGTGCGGATCCCCTTGTTTCAAAAAGCTATGTGGATGAAAAAATAAGCGAGCTTTTAGGTGTGCTCAGTACAAGCGGCGGCTATAATACGGGAGACAGCGCAAACAGCGCCTCCCAGACGAATGCAGATACCTATACGCCTGTAAGCGCTCAAAGCGGACAGATTATACTGGGCGGGGAGGGCACGGAGATAATTCTCAGAAGCGGTTCAGCGGTTGGATATTGCGAAGGTGAAAATGGTATCGCCAATGTCACCATAGGGGCTGATATTGGAAACGGCACCATTGTGGGCAAGAATAATCTTTTGATTGTGCCGAGAAATGACGGCAGGGGCGTGAAGGTATCAGGAAATGGGGAAGCATGGTTTTTGATTAAGGGAAGTTATGAAATCAGATGAATTTCAGGCAGACAGCCTGTGAACAGTTAAGGAGAGACGGAAAATGAAATGTAAAACAGGTTTGAAAAAGCTGCTGGCAGCGGGCGTTATAGCCGGCGTTTTGCTAAGCATCAATACATATCCCGCTTTTGCGGCACAAAAGCTTTATAGTCAGGTGACAACAGAAACAGTGACGAAGGGCGTTACTTATGAAAAGAATCATCGTCTGACAGCAGACGGATGGCAGGATATTTATGTTTTAAAGGTAAATTTAGATGATTCCAATATCAAAATAGCACCGGTAGAGTCCTCAACGGAATACGGCTTGAAGGAAACAGTGCTGAAAATGATTACGGACAGCGGGGCCGTTGCGGGTGTTAATGCGGATTTCTTCGGCATGACAGGCAAATATTCCGCTTCCTTCGGCCCTGTTATCAAGGACGGTAATCTGGTCTCTGCTGGCACCGACAGAAATATCGGCAAAAATGAATACGCAACCTTCTTTTTGGACAATGAGGGAAATCCGTTTATCAATTTCTTCAATTTAAAGGCAGACTTTTATGCCAATACCAATTCCCATCTGGAATTGGCTTCCATCAATAAGATAACGGAAATGAAATATCCCATTTATTTTGACGCCAATGCATCTGCTGATACCGGGGATTTGGACGCCCGCTTTAGCGGTCTTGTAAAGCTGGTCGTTGAAAACGATGTGATTACAAAGATTTCCGCAAAGGGGGAAACGGTTTCTGTTCCCGAAAACGGTTATCTCATTATTATGAATGGTGATTACTACGATGGAGTTAGCCAGTATTTTACAGTGGGACAGAATACGGATTTAAAAATTCAGGCATCTCTGGATTTAAACAAAATTGATACTGCCATAAGCGGTGTTGGAAAGATACTGGAAAACGGGCAGCTTTCCGCAAACCCGGGACTTGTCATAAACGGCAGGCAGCCAAGGACAGCTCTTGGAATATCACAGGATAAAAACACATTGATTTTAATGGTTGTTGACGGCAGAGGGACATCAATTGGCGCGACGCATCAGGAGATGGCGGATTTGATGTTGGAATATGGTGCCTATGACGCCATGCATCTTGACGGCGGCGGTTCCACTACAATGGTAGCAAATACAACAGAGGATATGGCTCCTGTTGTAAAAAACAAGGTGTCAGACGGCGCGGAGAGAAAGGTTATCAATGCAGTAGGCGTATTTAACAATGCGCCTGTCACAGAATTGAGCCAAATTGTACTGAAGCCTTCCAAGGAAAGGATATTTAAGGGTAATTCTGTCAGCTTTCAGGTGATAGGTTACGATGAATATTATCATAAGCTGGATGTGCCTGTGGGAGATGTGACATTTGAGACCAGCGACCCAGAGGGTGTTTTTAACGGCAGTGTATTTACTCCCAATACAGAAGGAAAAGCGATTGTAACGGCTACCTATAATGGACTTTCTGCAGTGGCTACAGTGGACACCATGGCTCTTGCCACACTGAAGGCCAATGTGGATTCCCTTAGCATGGATGTAGGACAGACGGCACAGCTCTCCTTCACGGGCGTCAGTACAGAAGGATATGAGGGGGCCATATCCAATGTCGTGGTATCATCCGATTTGGGCACCTATGAAAACGGTGTGTTTACTGCAACACAGACAGGCGCCGGATACATTCAGTGTTCTCTGGGCGCGGCTAACTACTATATTAAGCTTTCTGTGGACACACAGCCAAAGGATATTACCTCCTTTGAGGATAATCAGGCGCTGACATTTACAAGCTATCCCAAGACGATTCCGGGTGCGGCTTATGTGACAACCTATACGGCGGCGACGGGAAGCAAATCGCTGGCCCTTGAGTATACCTTTGCCCAGTCTGATACGACCCAGGCGGCTTATATGCAGTTTAATACGCCGTTTGCAATCGGCGGAAGCCCAACCGTATTAAAGATGAAGGTTTATGGCAATAATTCTGGACAATGGCTCAGAGGGAAACTTCTTGATGCTGACGGCAAAGAGATAATTATAGATTTTACAAAAAACATAAACTGGACGGGTTGGCAGGAGGTAAGTGCTTCCATACCGGCAGGTACAAAATATCCTGTAAAGCTGGATACCATTTATGTTGCTGCTCTTTCCAATACAGATACAGACAAAAAGGCATTATATTTTGATGATTTGTCCGGTACCTTCCCGCTGGAGAGCGATGTCACCATACCGGCTTCCACTTCCGTGCCGGACAGCAAAAGGGCTGATTTGAGCCAGAAGGAAGCAGGCGCCTATTATATTAATATTGCGGGAACGGTTATGAGTGACAATCAAAATATAAAAGCTTCCCCAAGCTATACAGACGCCAGAGTTAATGTGCATAATCAGCTTCAGACAGATGCCGGTCTTATGGTTTATGGGGGTAAAAGTGACATTTCCGCTCAGAGCAGTGTTGACACATTAAAATGGTGGTCACAGTATAAATACTACGATAAGAACGGGGTGTCTGTTGTTCAGATGACGGCGGCAAACGGATCTCTCAGGACGACAAGCGCGGCACAATGGCTGTATTTTCAAAATGATATTGCTAATTCCGCCAATAAAAATGTCATTATTCTGTTAGATAAATCACCCTCAAACTGGAGTGACGCTCAGGAGGCTATTTTGTTCAGAAGCGCGCTGAGTGAATTAAAGGAAAGCGGCAAGGAGATTTTTGTGGTTTCCTCCAGCGGCTACAGCTATTGGAACACGGTGAAAGAGGGAATTCGTTACATAAATCTTCCTGATTTATGGAATCCTAACGGCAGTGTTAACACAAACTTTAAGATACTTACCTTCAAGGTAAGCGGTGACAGCATGGTTTATGATGTGAAAAACGCTTTTTAATCTTTTTTTAAGAGATAAAGCATGAACGTAATACAGAAGGGGGGCGGAATTTTTCCGCCCTATCTTTTTGCAGGGACGATTTAGAAAAAAATCGCATATCACCCAATATTTTGTAAGTTATATTTGTCAAACAGGTTGTTTTGCGTTAATATAAAGGATAAAGTAAATTTATGAGTGATGAGGGAAGATAATGTCTGAAAAAAATAAAAGCGCATTAAAAACCGTTAGTTTTATGATGATCATTACGCTTTTTGGCAAAATTCTGGGGCTATTGCGGGATGTAACCCTTGCCAGCAATTTTGGCTCCTCTATGGAGGCAAACGCCTTTATGAGCGCAAGCCGTATTCCACGGCTGTTTTTTGATGCGGTTTTTGCAGCGGCTATCTCTTCCAGCTTTATTCCGGTTTTTAATGAAATCCTGGAGAAAAAAGGGAAAAAGGAGGCGTTTTCTTTTTCCAACTGTTTTGTTTCCATGGTGATTGTTTTTACCTTTCTAATGACGGTTTTCGGCATTTTGACGGCACCCTATCTGACGAAGCTGATAGCGGGTCAGTTTAATCCCAAAACTGCGGTTTTGTGTACGCAGCTTCTGCGGGTTATGTTTCCGACTGTGCTTTTTACAGGGATCGCCTATTCCTTTGTGGGGATACTGCAATCTATGGATGAATTCAGCATCCCTGCGGCTTTAAGCATCGTTTCAAACGGTGTCATCATACTCTATCTGCTGTTTTTCAGTCAAACCTTTGGTGTTTTTGGGCTTGCAGCCGCTTTTTTGATTGGATGGGCCATGCAGGTAGTGATACAGGTTCCGCCCCTTTACAAAAGAGGATACCGCTTTCGTTTTCGGCCGGATTTCAGGCAGGAGGGCATGAAAAAGGTGGTTGTCCTCATGATTCCGGTTATGGTAAGTACCTGGATACAGCCTATCAATGTTGCAATCAATACGAATTTTGCTTCCGGCCTTTTTGACGGAAGTGCTGTCAGCACCATTGAGTATGCCAATACTCTGTATACTATGATTGTGGGCGTATTTGTGCTCTCCATCGCAAACGTCATATTTCCTGAGCTTTCAAGGCTTACAACCAATCAGGATGAGAAGAGATTTGCCTCAACTGTTCATATGACTATCAAGGTCATGGCTTTTATACTGATTCCCATGATGGTAGGTCTCATGTGCCTGAGTACACCGCTGATTCGGTTAATATACCAGAGGGGAGACTTTACTGCCTTTGATACGGCTTTGACATCCAGAGCGCTGTTTTTCTTTTCGCTGGGAATGTTTGGCTATGGAGTACAGACCATATTGAGCAGGGCTTTTTACGCAAGGCAGGATGGAAAGACGCCTTTCATTTCAGGCGTTGCCTCTATTGCCGCCAATATTATACTTTGTTTTTTATTGGTGAAGCCTTTTGATGTGGCCGGTCTTGCCTTTGCCTCCGCCATGTCCTCAACTGTCTCTGCCCTTGTACTGTGGGTGCCTATGGCCAGAAAAAATAAGGGCCTGATGGACAGGCAGACGGCCCTTGATATACTGAAAATGGTTGCCTGTGCGGCAGTGATGGCGGCATTGGTGATTGTACTTCGCAATGCGCTTCTTATAAGGCTTCCGGATACCTTTTTCGGCAGAATCATGGTGGTAGGAGTCCCTACGGCGGCAGGCGTTTTGGTTTATATGGTTTTAACGCGGCTTCTTGGCTTGCAGGAATCTCGCATGGTGTTTGATATTATCATTAAGTTTGTAAATAAATTTCGTGATCGTTAGGATGGAGGGATAGTGTGGTTGAGAGCAGCTTATTTGTAGCTTTTTGTGCCAAAATTGCAGGCTGGTTTTCAGGGCAATTTCAAAAAAGCCGGCTGATAGCGTTTTTTCTGACGCAAAACGACAGGGAGGCTACCGCGCAAAACAGTATATTCAATAGAGTATTTTATGGTATCGTTCATTTTTTTCAGGCTGTATTCAAAGCTTTAAGGCTCGACAGGCTTTTTAGCGGCAGTATTTATAAGGTACCGTTTATCTGGTGCTTTTTTACGGTTTTTGCCGCACCCTTTTTACCGACAATGCTGGTACTTTTGATGGCTGTGGCAACCTTTGCGTCACTTGCCCTAAGTCTGATTTGTGATAAGGGAAAAAAACTGAGATACTTTGCAATCAATAAATATATTTACATGTATGCCGGTGTTTACCTTTTTGCAATATTTACCTCCGTATCCAGACGGGGAAGCCTTTTGGGAGGCTTGCTGACAATATGCTTTATGCTGTTTTTCATTGTGGTTATCAATGCTGTGGAAACAAAACAACAGCTCCGTTTTCTTATGTTCTTTTTTGTCTGTGCCGGTATATTGGTAGCGCTGTATGGCTTTTACCAGTTCATGTTTCCTGCCAAGTACAGCGGCGTCTGGGTGGATACGGACATGTTTCAGGATATCCGTTTCCGTGTCTATTCAACCCTTGAAAATCCCAATGTTTTGGGCGAATATTTTCTTCTGGTCATTCCGGTTGCCTTTGCCTGTTTCCTGAACAGCGAAAAAATGATATTGAAGCTGTTTTACCTGGGGGCAACGGGAATTATGATGCTGTGTCTTATCCTTACCTATTCCAGGGGCTGTTATATTGGCATATTGGTAGCAATGGGCATGTTTCTTGTTCTTCTTGACAGGCGTTTTATACTCCTGGGTATTTTAGGGCTTCTCCTGCTCCCCTTTGTACTGCCGGATACGATTATTAACCGTTTTATGAGTATCGGCAATATGCAGGATTCTTCCACCAGCTACAGAGTCTATATCTATATGGGAACGATTGCTATGCTGAAGGACTACTGGCTTTGCGGCATTGGCCCGGGTACAGATGCCTTTAATCAGGTTTACCCGGCATATGCATATAATTCTATCAGCGCCCCCCATTCTCACAATCTGTTTTTACAAGTCATGTGCGACGCGGGTATCTGCGGTATATTTGTATTTGTTGCTATCATCTATCAATATTACAAGGCGGCCTTTGCCTCCCTGACAAGGGAAAGAGACAAAAAGAACAGAACGCTGATTATCGCGGGCATATCCGCAATCAGCGGCTTTATGGTGCAGAGTCTTTTTGACTATACCTTTTATAACTACAGAGTTATGCTGCTGTTTTGGATAGCTCTGGCTTTCGGCATTTTATTTACTGATATTCCATCCCTTGGAGAGGAGAGAAAAAAAGTATGATAAAGGTGCTCAATATCATAAGTGACAGCAATATCGGCGGTGCGGGAAGGTGTATCTTAAATTTCCTGAAGTATTATGACAGAAAAAACTACAGCCTTAAGGTCGTTGTTCCCAGAGGAAGCCTATTAAAGGAAGAAATAGAGAAGCTTGGAACGAGGGTTATTGAGGCAGACGGCATTGCCGATAAATCCTTTGACAGGACAGCTGTCAAAAACTTGGTGAAAATCATAAAAAAACAAAATCCGGATATTGTCCACACCCATGGGGCTGTCTCAGGGCGTATTGCGGCAAAGCTGTGCGGCAAAAGAATAATCTATACCAGACACAGTGTGTTTCCCGTCAGTCCCCGAATCAGCCATGGAATCGGCAGAGTATTGAATAAAGCTGCCAATGAGTTTTTGGCGGATGAAATCATTGCGGTGGCGGAAGCGGCAAAGGATAATTTGACAGAGGGCGGAATATCCGAGAATAAAATTAAGGTTATTTTAAACGGTGTGGAGAAGGTAGAGCGGTGTACAGAGAATGAAAATGCCTCTGCACGGGAAGCTTACGGCATTACTCCCAATGATTTTGTTGTAGGCATTATGGCGCGCCTTGAGGAGGTAAAGGGCCACATTTATCTTATAGAGGCGGCGGAGAGAATCAAAAAAGCCGGAAAAAATATCAAGGTGCTTATTATTGGAACCGGCGCCATAGAGGATAAGCTGAAAGGCATTGTGAAGGAAAAAAATCTGGAGGATACGATTCTTTTTACAGGTTTTATTACCGATGTGAGAAGAATATTGAGCATACTGACCATACAGGCCAACGCATCCTATGGAACAGAGGCAACAAGCCTTGCCCTTTTGGAGGGGATGAGTATGGGTATCCCGGCGGTGGTCAGTGATTACGGCGGAAACCCCGGGGTTATCACCCATGGGGAAAATGGATTTTTGTTCCGTCAGCAGGACAGCGGGGATATGGAGCGGTATCTTTTGAAAATCATGGAGGATAAAGCGCTCTACCATTACATGTGTGAAAGGTCACTGGAAATTTTTCAGGAGAAATTTACGGCGGAGATTTACGCCCGAAATATAGAGGCAGTATACAGCAGTGCAATAAACCAAAAGAGAGGTGCAAAAAAGTGAGCGGAAAAAAGAAGATATTCGGTATCAACCTGTTTGATATTGTAATACTGGCAATTATTGTGGTTTTGGCAGGGGGCGTTTATGTGTTTACCCACAAGGAAAAGGTTGTGGAAACCAAAAAGCTTCGCTATACCCTTGAGCTGGCGGATAATCCGGCGGGTTTTTCAAAGGACATCAATATAGGGGACAGACTGACAGATAATGTGAAAAATTATAATATGGGGACAGTCGTGGATTTTGAGGTGGTTCCCTGCACAAAGATTACAAACGATTACGTGAACAGCGCTATTGTGGAGAGTGTTGTTCCTGATAAGGAAAATGTTATCATAACGGTGGAGGCCAATGTAACGGAAAGTGCCAACGAATATAAGGTTGACGGCAATTATTATGTACGTGCGGGCAGGGAGGTTTCCGTAAAAGGAAACGGCTATGCGGGTATCGGCTATATTTTGACAGTGGACAGACAGGAGGGAGCGCAATGAAGATAATAGACGAGAAGGGCAAGCTTTTCGGCCTGTTTAACGCCATTGACTTTTGTGTCATTGTGCTTGTGATTGTGCTTGCGGCAGGCGCTTACTATAAGTTCAGAGGCCTTGACAAGACAAGTACTACCGCAAGTACGGAAAAAATTACCTATACAGTGGAAATCAGAAGACTGCGGGATTATATTTTTCAGAATGTAAAAGAGGGCGATTTGCTCTATGACAAGACCAGCGGCAACTGTATCGGTACCATAACGAAAATTGACGGCTCCCCGGCGAAGGACTTTTTATCCTGTATTGACGGCACCTATAAAACGGTGGAGGTAGAAAACAGGTATGACGTGGTATTGACGGTAGAAGGTGACGGTGTGAAAACAGATACCGGTTATTATATTAATAAAACCTATGAGCTGGTGCGCAACTCTTCCAGAAAATTTATGACAAAGTATTTTGAGTGTGAAGCAAAGATACAGGATATTCTCTCATGATAACGGGGTGGCTTTATGTCTAAAAAATATACCATATTAATGACTTCTATGGGACTGGAGATAGGCGGCGCGGAGACCCATGTAGTTGAGCTATCCAAGGAGCTTGTAAAAATGGGCTACCGTGTGATTGTGGCTTCAAACGGCGGCGTGTATGTGAAGGAGCTGGAAGAAAGCGGCATCAGGCATTACAATGTACCCATGCATAAAAGGAATATACTGAAAATGGTGATTTCCTACTATAAGCTGAAAAAGATTATCCGCAGGGAGCATGTGGACATTGTTCATTCCCATGCCAGGATACCGGGCTTTATATGTGGGTTCCTTCATAAGAAACTGCCTTTTACCTTTGTGTCAACCACGCACGGTGTTTATTCCACAAAAATGGGCCTGAAGTATCTGACAAACTGGGGACAGAAGGTTATAGCGGTCAGCGATGACATTAAGGATTACCTGATTAAAAATTACGGTATTCAGGAAAAGGACATTTATCCTACTATAAACGGAATCAATACTGAGCTTTTTTCACCAGACGCGGATGGATCCAGTATCCGCAGGGAGTTTAAGCTATGCGGCAACAATATTATTGCCCATGTCAGCCGCATTGACGAAAAAAGTTCTACCGTGGCAAAGCTTTTGATCCGCGCTTCGGGGAAAATATGCGAAAAAATACCGGATGCCGAGATTATGATCGTAGGCGGCGGCGACGATTTTGAGTCCGTAAAGGCGGAAGCGGCAAAGGCCAACAAAAAGTTGGGCCGCCGGTGTATCATACTGACGGGGCCGAGAACGGACGTCTACAAGATAATAGCAGTCAGCAGGGTAGTCATCGGTGTAAGCCGTGCGGCACTGGAGGCTATGGCAGAGTTGAAGCCGGTGATACTGGCGGGAAATCCCCATTATGCCCAAGGCTATATGGGCATATTTCAGGAGGGCATGCTGGAGGAGGCGAGGGAAAGCAATTTCTGCTGCCGCGGCTGTAGAATGGCGGACAGCGGTCTGATGGCGAGGGATGTCATAAAGGTTTTGACGGAGCTTACGCCAAAGGAAATACATGCCTTGGGCACCTATGGCAGAAGCGTGATACTGGAACATTATTCCGTCAGAAAAATGACGGAGGATTGTATAAGAGCCTATGATGCCGCATATAAAGAAAGTAAGGGAAAACCCTATGATGTGCTGATGAGCGGTTATTACGGCTTCAATAATTCAGGGGATGAGGCTATTCTTCTGGCTATCCATGATAACATTGAAAAAATGGGTGATAATATCAATATCTCCGTCTTGTCCAACAACCCCAGAGAAACTAGGGCAAAATACGGCATTGAGGATGTTGTTTACCGTTTCAGTCTGACGGATGTCATAAGAGCTATACGAAAATGCGACGTATTAATCAGCGGCGGCGGAAGCCTTTTGCAGGACAGCACCAGCACCAGAAGCCTGATGTACTATCTTTCCATCATTGTAGCCGCAAAGTTTTTCAGAAAGAAAATTATGCTGTATGCAAACGGAATAGGCCCTGTGTCAAAAAAGCTCAACAGGCGTATTGTAAAGCTTGTGGTCAACAAGGCTGATTTGATTACTCTGAGGGAGGAAAATTCCTTTGAGGAGCTGCGCTCTATGGGAGTAAAAAACAAAAACGCATTTGTTACAGCGGACCCTGTGTTTACTATGGACGGCATCAGCAGGGAAAAGGCAATGGCAATTATGGAAAAGCAGGGTATTCCCACAGATAAGCCTATTGCAGGCGTTTCCGTGCGCAACTGGAAAAAGATAGATGGTTTTGTTGACGACTTTGCCAGGCTGTGTGACGAGGTGTATGAAAAATATAACCGCAATATTGTTTTTATTGTCATGCATGTTCCAAATGATATAACCATAAGCGAGATTGTGCAGAAGAAAATGAAGCATCCTTCCTATATTTTGAAGGAAGCCTATTCTCCCTATGAGGTGATGGGCATCATAAGCTGCATGGATTTTGTGCTGAGTATGAGGCTTCACACTTTGATATTTGCAGCGAGGCAGAAGGTACCCCTTGTGGGCTTTATCTATGATCCCAAAATAGAGTACTATATTGAAAAGCTTTGCATGCCCTCCGGTGGCAGAGTGGAGGATTTTGACATCAATGTCGCTATGGAAAAGGTTGATGACGTGGTTAAAAACCGTGAAAAATATGTGGAAATACTGGATGGGGCTGTCTGTGAGCTCGAAAAAAAGGCTCATGACAATGAGAGGTATTTGTTGGGATTACTGAAGAAATAAGGTGGGATGGACATGAGGAAAATAACGACGGTGCTTGGCGTCCCCTTTGACGCCGTCACCATGAAGGAAGCTGTGACAAGACTTTTGGGCTTTTTGAAGGACGGAGGGCAGCATATTATCTGTACGCCTAATCCGGAAATTGTGATGGAGGCGCAAAAGGACCGTGAGCTTATGGAAATTCTCAGGGCTGCGGATATGGTTATACCCGACGGCATAGGCGTGGTATGGGCTTCAAGATACAGTGAGATAAAGCTTAGAGAGAGAGTGGCAGGTTTTGACCTGACGCAGAATCTGTTCAGAGAGATAAAGGATAAGAATGTCAGAGTTTACTTTTTTGGCGGCGCGCCGGGCATTGCGGCAGACGCAGCAAAAAAAATGATGAAGGTCTATCCGGGGCTTAAAATAGTCGGCACAAGAAACGGTTATTTCACGCCAAAGGATGAAAAGGATATTATTTCTGAGATTAAAAAACTGTCTGTTGATATACTGCTTGTGGGACTGGGCGCGCCTAAGCAGGAGAAATGGATATATGACAATATGCGCTTTACAGGCGCAAAGATTTCCATAGGTGTGGGAGGCAGCTTTGATGTTATGAGCGGCAATACAAAAAGGGCGCCGAAGATTTTTCAAAAGCTTGGCCTGGAATGGTTTTACAGACTTTTATGCCAGCCTACCCGATTAAAAAGGATGATGAGACTGCCGAAGTTTGTGCTGGCGGTTTGGAAGGATAAAGGACGAAAGCGGAAGTAGTACAGAAAGCATAGCTTTAAGAAAGACTGAAAAATATACGAGATTACTGCAAAACACGACAAAATGAGGGAAAGGAACTGCCTAAAACAGTCCAATCTGTGAAAATCGCCACGCTGCGGCTATATTCCAGCATAGTTCGTGTGACGCTGATGTCTGTATCGGTTAACGTGTTTTACAATTCCAATCATCTGGTAGCGGGAGGTTTTACCGGCTTAAGTCTTTTATAGGCAATATTGAATAAAAAAAGATAGCTTCCGTGCTGGAAAATAAAATGGGATGATATTTTTGGCGCTCTTTTGTAGGTTAGGGCCAAAATGCTGTGATGAAAACGACTGGAATATTCTGGTAAGCTCATGAAACCTGACTGTAAAAATAAGAGCCCCTTGAAGGATTTTTATTAAAATTTTATTAGAAAAAGAAAAATGTAGTTTTTTTATCGATTTCTCTTTATTTTTTTGGTATTTTGTTATAAGATATAAAAAGAACATGTTACTTTTTCATATGTACATATTTTTTTTGTATATATAATGGTAAAATTGTAATTTTTTTACTAATTTTGTGTTTTTTTCTATCCAATATTGCAAAAAATATGAGTAAAATGAAAGTAGCGCGCGGGGGCATAAAATTTATATTAGCTGGGGTGAATTTATGATTTCAAATCAAATTTTACAAAACACGATTGATGGGCTTAAAAATATTACGCGCAAGGAATTGAGTGTAATAGAAAAGGAAGGCAAGATTATTGCAACGACAGAAGAGGGAATGATAGGCAGGCAGATAGACGCCATTGAAAATTTTGTGGCTTCCCAGGCGGAAAGCCAGCTTATTATGGGTTATCAGTATTTTAAAATCTATGATAACGGCGTTCCCGAATACGTCATACAGGTGAAAGGTGAGGATGAAGAGGGCTACAGGATTGGCAAGATTGCCGCTTTCCAGATACAAAGTCTGCTGGTTGCTTACAAGGAAAGATATGACAAGGACAATTTTATAAAAAACCTTCTGCTGGATAACCTCCTTTTAGTGGACATTTACAGCCGCGCGAAAAAACTCCACATTGAGAACAATATCAGAAGAATTGTATACCTGATTGAGACAAGTATTGATAAGGATATGAACGTTGTGGAAATTGTGAGAAGCATTTTCCCCGCAAAGACAAAGGATTTTGTCACTGCAGTGGATGAGCACAGCATTATCCTTGTAAAGGAACTCCGTGAAAAGGAGAGTATGGAGGAAATTGAAAAAATTGCGAAGATGATTGCGGACACCCTCAGCAATGAAATCAACAGCAGGGTTTATATTTCCATCGGCACGGTAGTAAGTGACTTAAAGGACGTTTCCCGCTCCTACAAGGAAGCAAAAATGGCCCTTGAGGTGGGCAAGATATTTGAGGATGAGAAGTACATTGTCAATTATGAAAAACTCGGTATCGGCAGGCTGATTTACCAGCTTCCTCTGCCCCTTTGCAGGATGTTTATCAAGGAAGTGCTTCACGGCCTTACCATGGACGACTTTGATGATGAAACTCTGGCCACAGTCAACAAATTCTTTGAGAATAACCTGAATGTTTCCGAAACATCCAGACAGCTTTATATCCACAGGAATACTCTTGTGTACAGGCTTGATAAGCTTCAGAAGATGACAGGTCTTGATTTGCGTAATTTTGATGATGCCATCATCTTTAAAATTACCCTTATGGTCAGCAAATATATGATATATATGGATAAAATAGCGTATTAAAAAATAGGCCGGAATGGGGAGAGATAATCTTCTCATTTCGGTTTTTGGGCGAATTCTTATGATTTAAGTTCTTGCGTGTTTGGCATTTCTGTTTGTATCATAAGAGACAAATTTTGGGTATGAAGAACATGCAGAAAGGAAGAAGCAGAGTGATCAATATTAACAATGTGACAAAGGTTTACCCCAACGGTTCGGAGGGTGTAAAAAATGTTACAATCAATATCGGAAAAGGGGAATTTGTGTTTATTATCGGCAGCAGCGGATCCGGCAAATCAACACTGATTAAGCTTCTTTTAAAGGAGCTTGACCCGACAGAAGGAGTTATTACCATCAACAATATCAATACGGGCAGAATCAGCCGCAGCCAGATTCCTTATCTCAGGCGGAATTTGGGTGTTGTTTTTCAGGATTTCAGACTCCTGCAAAACAAGACGGTTTATGAGAATGTGGCTTTTGCCATGCAGGTAATAGAATCACCCTCAAGACAAATCAGAAGAAGTGTTCCGACAGTTTTGTCCTTGGTTGGTCTTCAGCAGAAATCAAAGGCGTATCCCAAGGAGCTCTCCGGCGGCGAGCAGCAGAGAACTGCCCTCGCCAGAGCTATTGTCAATAATCCTCCTATTTTAATTGCGGACGAGCCTACCGGAAATCTTGATCCGGATACGGCCTGGGATATTATGTGTCTTTTGGATGAAATCAACAAGCGAGGCACAACAGTAGTCGTCGCCACCCACGCCAAGGACATAGTGGATGCCATGCAAAAGAGAGTAGTAACACTGAAGCATGGGCATGTAATCAGAGATATCAAAAAAGGTGGGTACAGTGATGAGGCTTAGTTCAATTAAATATTACATAAAGGAGGGCTTTTCAAGCCTTCTGAAAAACAGGCTTATGACTGTAGCCTCCATTGCTACCGTAGCCGCATGTATTTTTATTATGACGTTTTCCTACTGCATTATTACGAATCTCAGGTATGTGCTGAGCCAGATGGAGGATTCCATAGGAATCGCTGTTTTCCTGAATGATGATATTGCGGCGGATGAAATCACAAAAATAAGTGATGAGATTAAAGCCATTGACCATGTAAAAGAGGTTACTTATATTTCCCCCAATGATGCTTTGGACGAGCTGAAGCAGGAATGGAATGTGGAGGACAATATACTGGATGGTTTCGATGAGAACAACAATCCTCTTTCCAGCTCCTTTGAAATTGCTCTGGACGGTATTGAGTACCAGGGGGATGTTCTGTCAAAGCTTGAAAATATACAGGGTATACGGAATATACGTCACGCCCAGACAGAGACCGACGTATTGATTAAGGTCAACAAGGGTGTTACAATTTTCGGCATTGTAGTAATTGGCATACTTGGAATAATTTCCGTGGTAATTATTATGAATACCATTAAGATTTCTGTGTATACAAGAAAAAGCGAGATTAATATTATGAAGTTTGTCGGCGCGACGGACTGGTTTATACGCTGGCCCTTTATTATAGAGGGTATGATGATTGGTGTCATAGGGGCTGCTATTCCTATGGCTGTATCCTGGCCCGCATACGGCAAAATAATAGATGTGGTCTATACCAATTTCCCTGTTATCAAAAATATAGCGTCCTTCCGCTACAGCATCGATGTATTTTCTGTGCTGCTGCCGGTGGCGATTATATCAGGTATACTCCTTGGTGTTATTGGCAGTGTGACATCCATGAGAAAGCACTTGAAGGTATAATGTTCGCGAAAAAGCGAATAGAGGCCGTAAAAAGGAATAGCCGACAGGCAGGGATTGATTTTTAAGAGGCTTCGTGACTCTGTTACCGGCAAGTCTGTATGGGTGTGTCCATACAGTATGGTAAAATGAATGAGTAAGACAAGCTTTGTAATAGTCTGTCCTTTTGGAAATCACAAATAAAAGCTATGAAATAAGCCGCCTTAAGGCGGCTTTTCTATTGTAAAAAAGTTTCTTAAATCCTTTTCAGCCTGACTGCGGGATATAAATTTTTTGGTAACAGTCCTGCTAAAGGGCATAGCGGCAAATACGGCTGAGAAGCAATTTTTCCGCAAGTATATACCGGCTTACTCCATGCTTTTTTTTGATATTGTCAATTCTGAAGGCATTTCGGTTTTCTTTTGATGAAAAACGCGGTTATCCTTTTGTTTTCCCTGTATAGCTCAATGCTGTCAGCTTTACAATGGTACAAACTCATGCAAAAGCAAAAGGGTCATTCAATATTTCAGAAAATTTTAGTTGAATGTTATAATGCATTGGAGGTATAGTATTAAATAAAGTTATAATATGGTAAGCGAACTAATAGAATGAAAATATAGTTTTTTTAGGAGTGGACTTCACAGATGGATAAAAAATCTTTTTTTAAGGGGCTGGTTGCGGGTATTCTGGTAATGGTACTGTGTACAGGAGCGCTCAGGCTGGTATCGGTTAGACGGGCCGGAAGCTCCTCAGGGAATACTGCATCAATGACAATGGACCAGAAAATTGGGACGATTGCCAATCTTTTGAATAAATATTATGTTGAGGAAGTGGATTTTGATAAAATGGAGGAGGGTGCCTATGCCGGAATAGTTGACTCTCTCGGTGACCCCTATACCTCCTATATGCCGGCGAGCCAGCTGAAGGATTTCTATGACGACATTAACGGTTCATTTTACGGGATAGGCGTAGAGGTTGTTATGGATCCTCAAAGCAGCACTGTGCTTGTGGTTGCGCCGATTGAAAATACGCCTGCTTATGAAGCGGGTATACAGCCGGGAGACCGAATTATTAAGGTAAACGGCGCCGATATCAGAGGAAAGGATATCAACGAGATTGTAGGCATGATAAAGGGCGAGGAGGGGACAACGGTTTCTGTTACGGTACAAAGGGACAGCAGCGGAGAAATTCTTGAAATGGATTTGGAAAGGGGTGCTGTCAATGTTTCAAGCGTCAGACATGAGATGCTTGAGGATGGTATCGGTTATTTGAGGATAACGCAGTTTAACAGAAATACCTATGAGCAGTTTATGGAGGCCTACAACGATTTGACACAGCAGGGGGAGAAGGGGCTTATCATTGACTTGAGAAATAACCCCGGCGGAGATTTTGATGTTGTGAAAAAGATTGCGGATGAACTGGTGCCGGAGGGAACGCTGGTTTATACCATAGATAAGGCGGGCAACAGGGAAGACACCTATTCTGATGCAAAATGTATACAGGTACCTTTGTGTGTGCTGGTAAACGGCTACAGTGCCAGTGCCTCTGAGATTTTATCAGGCGCCGTTCAGGATCTGGGCGCAGGTAAGCTTGTGGGCACCCAGACATTTGGAAAGGGTCTGGTACAGGGCTTATACTCCCTGAAGGATGGATCGGGTATTAAAATAACAATACAGAAATATTATACGCCTAAGGGAGTCTGTATTCAGGGAGAGGGGATTACTCCCGATTATGTGGTGGAGCTTCCTGACACTGTCACCAATGTTCTTCATGTGGGAGAAGAGGAAGACACTCAGATGCAAAAGGCTATAGAGGTCATCAGGGCTGAGTTAGGAGAATAAAGAATTTTGTGAAAGAGGCAGATGAGGCATCTGTCTCTTTTTTTAGTACTAGAATCTAAATTATGTTTTGAATGAATAAAAACGTGACAATACTTAGAGAAGCACAGCAATAAGGACGGGTATACATGGATTTTTGAAATTGTTGGAAAGTTTTGGTGCATATCATCATTTAATGCTTTCTTTATAACGGGAACTTATGTATAATAAAGTCAGGTAAAAATGCAGTTTGTAAAAAGGAGAATGAAAATGTTAAGTTTTTTGGGCTTTGGTGAGAATATAGGAATAGATTTGGGAACTGCCAATGTAATTGTTTACATTAAAGGGCAGGGCATTGTGATCAGGGAGCCTTCTGTAGTTGCAGTGGATAAAAATACCAACACAATACTTGCTGTAGGAGAAGAGGCAAGGCGTATGCTTGGCAGAACGCCGGGAAATATTGTTGCCACACGCCCCCTTCGGGAGGGCGTTATATCCGATTATGAAATTACGGAAAAAATGCTGAAATACTTTATAGAAAAAGCGACGGGAAAAAAGCCATTTGTGAAACCGACGATAGCTGTTTGTGTTCCAAGCTCTGTGACTGAGGTGGAAAAAAGGGCGGTGGAGGATGCTACCAGACAGGCGGGCGCTAGAAAGGTTCATATTATTGAGGAGCCGATTGCAGCTGCTATAGGAGCCGGTATTGACATCTCCAGGGCCTGCGGCAGTATGATTGTGGATATTGGGGGCGGCACAACAGACATTGCGGTTATCTCATTGGGGGGGACGGTTGTCAGTACCTCTTTGAAGGTAGCAGGAGATAATTTTGATGATGCCATCATTCGCTTTATGCGCAAAAAGCATAATGTACTCATAGGAGAGAGATCCGCAGAGCTGCTGAAAATAAATGTGGGTACTGCTTTCGAGAGAGCTATGCCGGCTGAAATGGAAATCAGAGGCCGTAATCTGATAACCGGCCTTCCTAAAAATATAACGGTTACCTCTGAGGAAATGCACGAGGCACTGCAGGAATCAGTGGATGCTATTGTAGATGCGGTTCACAGTGTTTTGGAGCAGACGCCGCCTGAGCTTGCGGCAGATATATCCGACAGGGGCATTGTTATGACAGGCGGCGGAAGCCTGCTGTATGGAATGGACAAGCTGATTCAGTCAAGAACTGGCATTAATGCTATTATTGCGGAGGATGCTATCAGCTGTGTTGCCATAGGGACAGGACGGTTCATTGAGTTTATGGGCGGAGAAAAAGGCGAGGGCGGCAAGTCCTCAAAAATATAAAAGAGACCGGAGGGTCTCTTTTTTGTTAGCCAGAGTCATAAGAGATTTATTTCAACGGCTTTTAAAACTGAGATGGTTATATTTCGCTGCACAAAACACAGAACCGCTTTCAGCGGCCCTATCCGGTGCCTGTCAGTGCTTTTTAACTGCGTAAAAATGCTGACAATCTGTCAGGCGGACTGCAAGTGCTTCCTATAAGAGCCGTATTGACAGAAAAGAAATATACTGATACAATAAGTCCAAGTAAATATACGAGACTTATCAAGAGTGGTAGAGGGACAGGGCCCTGTGAAACCCGGCAACCGGCATTTTTGATGCATCGGTGCCAATTCCCCCGCGCATGTAGCGGAAGATGAGTATTTTAGACGGCCCTGGGGGCCTTTTTTCATGCTAAGAATAAAAACAGCTATATTTACCATAATAAAAGAAATTTAGGAGGATGATAAAAATGGCCAGAAGATTGTTTACTTCTGAATCAGTGACGGAGGGACATCCAGATAAAATGTGCGATCAGATTTCGGACGCTATATTGGATGCTATGCTTGAGAAAGACCCTATGGCGCGTGTAGCCTGTGAAACCTGTGCAACGACGGGAATGGTATTTGTGATGGGCGAAATTACAACCAACTGCTATGTAGATATTGAGACGGTGGTTCGTGATACAGTAAGGGAAATTGGATATGACAGGGCAAAATATGGCTTTGACTCCGATTCCTGTGCGGTTATTACCTCTCTCAAGGGACAGTCTCCCGATATTGCCCTTGGCGTTGACAAGGCCTTGGAAGTGAAAACGGGGGAGATACAGGACGAGTTTGAGACGGGCGCAGGAGATCAGGGCATGATGATAGGTTTTGCCTGTGATGAAACGGAGGAATATATGCCGCTTCCCATTTCACTGGCGCATAAATTGACAAAGAGGCTTACGGAGGTCAGAAAAAACAAAACACTTGCTTATCTGCGTCCTGACGGCAAGGCTCAGGTTACAGTGGAATATGTGGACGACAAGCCTGTAAGAATAGACACGATTGTTATATCAAGCCAGCACAGACCTGATGTGAGCAATAATACAATCCGCAGGGATATTGTGGAGCACGTCATTAAGCCTGTATTGCCGGCGGCGTTATTGGATGATAACACAAAATACTATATCAATCCCACCGGCCGTTTTGTTATTGGCGGCCCGCAGGGTGACAGTGGTCTGACAGGAAGAAAAATCATTGTGGATACCTATGGAGGCTACGCAAGCCACGGCGGCGGCGCTTTCTCCGGCAAGGACCCGACAAAGGTTGACCGCTCCGGATGCTATGCGGCCAGATATGTGGCTAAAAACATTGTAGCCAGCGGTATCGCATCAAAATGCGAGATTGAAATAGCTTATGCAATCGGTGTGGCGAAACCTGTTTCTATCTATATCAATACATTTGGTACTGGAAAAATTTCGGATGAAGAAATTACAGATATTGTGACAAAGAATTTTGACCTGCGGCCTGCGGCTATTATTAAATATTTTGATTTGAGAAGGCCAATCTATAAACAGACGGCGGCCTACGGCCATTTTGGCAGGAATGATTTGGATTTGCCATGGGAGAAAACGGACAAGACAGATATTTTCAAGGCGGCAATGAAATAATAGCAACAAGAAGGGAATTCATTTCTTCTCCCTGCTTCGAAAAACCGTTTTTACCGAGTAAAAGTGGGAGCTCGGGGCCGTAGCGCCCCAGTGGATTCCGCAGGGTGAGCTTTGCTTCCCTGAGAAGAAGGATGAGTTTCAAGGCTTAGCCGATGGAACGAGTCTTTTTATACATTTAGTGCCTCGAAAAAGGCTTGAAGGCTTAGCCAGAGCCTTTTTCGATACTCCACGAAGGGATTTTATCCCTTCTTTTTTTATGCTGAGATTTTAAATCGTGTAAAAACAGAGAGAGTTTTTGTATAACAGGATACGATTGTCTATAATAGGAGGACAAATATGAGGTTTTGTTCATATTGACAAGACGTTTTGTTTATTGTACGAATATAAATACTTTAGCGCGGTGAAAAAAAAGCAGTGAAAAATACTAGTTTAAGGCGGTATGAGATATGGCTTTTTTGTTAATGTTTATTGACATTACATATGTCTGTGCATTGAGGACAAAAAAGTCAAAATCGGGAAAAACTTGCATAAAAATCATAAAACAAGCAAAAATCTGTTGACTGAAAAATTGATTAATCGTATAATAAAATTAATCAAAAAGCTACTAAAAAAACCGCATATACAAGAGTAAAAATGTTAAATATAACAAATATGGTCTTATTTTAACCCGTTATGGTTGTATTGCCGGATTTGAAAAGTATAATGAATTGTTTTTACTCAGACAAAATTTTGTCTTTATGTGAGAGACAATGAACGTTATAACAACCAACATTTGCGGTGCTTTTAGAAGCTGTCAATATTGTTTTTGACAATTATTTATTATAGTTATTATTGGTTTATAGTATAAGGAGGAAGTTAAAATGGTAAATTTGGAAATGATTCAGGATGCACAGGCACAGTTAAAAGGTGTATCAAGAGTAACACCGTTAATTGCCGCTCCAAAGATTGGTGAAAAGGTTTATATCAAATCAGAGAACCTTCAGCTGACAGGTGCATTCAAGATTCGTGGAGCTGCTTATAAGATTGCAAGCCTGACACCGGAGGAAGCAAGCAAGGGCGTTATTGCGGCATCTGCCGGTAACCATGCACAGGGTGTTGCGCTTTCCGCTACGAAACAGGGAATCAAATCTGTCATCTGCCTTCCCGCAGGTGCTCCTCTTTCCAAAATTGAAGCTACCAAAGGCTACGGCGGCGAAGTAGTAATGGTTGACGGCGTGTTTGATGACGCTTATAATAAGGCAGTTGAGCTTTCTGAAAAAGAGGGCTATACATTTGTACATCCTTTCAATGATGAGAAGGTAATTGCCGGACAGGGCACAATCGGTTTGGAAATTCTGGAACAGCTTCCCGATGTTGATGCTGTTATCGTTCCAATCGGCGGCGGCGGACTTATCAGCGGAATCGCATGTGCTATCAAATCCATCAAACCGGAATGTAAGGTATATGGCGTACAGGCAGAGGGTGCTCCTTCTATGCTGGTATCCCAGAAAAACCATGAAATAACAGGTCTTGACAGCGTTTCTACCATTGCTGACGGTATTGCTGTTAAAAAACCGGGTGACGTTACATTTGATATGGTTTCCAAATATGTAGATGAAATCGTTACCGTAAGTGATGACGAAATCGCTACAGCTATCCTTACATTGATGGAAACACATAAGACAGTTGCCGAAGGCGCAGGCGCAACTACTGTTGCGGCAGTTATGTTTGACAAAGTCGACGTAAAGGGCAAAAATGCTGTTTGTGTTGTTTCCGGCGGCAATATTGACGTTAGCACACTGAACAGGGTTATCACAAAGGGTCTTTCAAAGACAGGCAGAATTACAGAACTTACAACCAAGGTAATTGATAAGCCAGGTCAGCTTATAGCTTTATTACAGGTTGTTTCAGGTGCTGGCGCAAACATCATTTCTATCAACCATGAAAGAGAAGATCAGAAATCAGATGTAAACTCCTGTATAGTTAAAATGGTTGTTGAAACCAGAAACCAGGAGCATCGTCAGGAGCTGTTAAACACATTGGCTTCCAAAGGATATGAATTATTCTAAGGGTATGTATGAAACTGTGAGCGGGTATGAAAAAATCCCGCTCACCTACCAACTAAAAAAAGAAAAGGGAGGAAAGTTATTTTGCCTGTACAAAGGGGTATGAAGGTAAAATGACGTAAAAGAGATGAAAAAATTAGGTTTATTGCCAAAATTGATTATCGCTATTATTTTAGGTATTATTATAGGTCTTCTCAGTAAGAGTGCGGGCGTTGTATTCCCAGTAAGAATACTTGCCACATTTAACGGCATCTTCGGTAACTTCTTAAGCTTCTCTATTCCGCTTATTATTATTGGTTTCGTTGTTGCAGGTATCGGCGATCTGGGCGAGGGCGCCGGAAAAACATTGGCAATCACAACAGGCGTTGCGTACTGTTCTACCATTATTGCCGGAACATTGGCTATTATCGTAGCTACCAATGTATTCCCAATGTTCTTAGAGGCTGGCGCTATGGCCATTGACCCAACCAACCCTGAGACAACAACATTGCCCGGATATCTGACAATCAACATGCCTCCGATTATGGATGTTATGTCAGCACTTTTGATTTCCTTTATTCTGGGTCTTGGTATCTCTGCCCTGAATAAAAAAGGCATGCATACATTAAATAACATTTTCCATGAATTCGGCACTGTAGTAGAAGGTCTGGTTGCAAAGGTATTAATCCCATTATTGCCTATCCATGTAGCTGGTATTTTCTGTAACATGGCCCATGCAGGCACAGTATTTATGATTATCGGCGTATTTATCAAGGTTTATGTCTGCGTATTGATTATGCATATTGCAATCATTGTATTCCAGTACTTCCTGGGAGCTACTGCATCTAAGAAAAACCCATTTGCTTGTATCAAGAACATGATTCCAGCATACATGACAGCAATCGGCACACAGTCCTCCGCAGCTACAATTCCTGTAACTTTGGAATGTACAAAGAAAAACGGTGTTACACCTGGTGTCGCTGATTTCGCAGTACCGCTTTGTGCAACAATCCATCTTTCCGGATCTACCATAACACTGACATCCTGTGCAATCGCAGTTATGCTCTTAAACGGTATGCCTGTAACATTTGCACAGATGATTCCTTTCGTTGCAATGCTTGGCGTAACAATGGTTGCAGCACCCGGCGTACCTGGCGGTGCGGTTATGGCGGCTTTAGGTATTCTGGAATCCATGCTTGGATTTGATGAAACACTCCTTGCACTTATGATTGCTCTTTACCTGACACAGGACAGCTTTGGTACAGCATGTAATGTTACCGGAGACGGCGCTATCGCATTGTTTGTAGACGCTATCACAGGCAAAGGCAGAAACGCAGCAAAGAAAGCAGAAACAGCAGCTCAATAAGTAAAAAAATAAGCAAAGTTCTCCCACACGCTTGTTTTAGAATGACCTGGCTTATTGATTGATAAAAGCCCCGCGTATTACGCGGGGCTTTCTTTTTTTGCAAAAAAAGGCCGGCAATAAATTATGTTCCATGATAATGGCCGGATTGTAAGACAGCATTATAAAAAGAAAGCTTGATTATCAAGCTTTCTTTGCCTTTCAAAACAATATTATTAGTTTTTTATGATCCCCTCGTCGGTATTTTCCTGAAGAGACCGATTATTATAAGACTTTTAAATTATAAAGTCGAACTGTCCGCTTTTGCTTTTTATATGTTCTTTTATTTTTTCAATTGATTGACGGCGTCTTTTAATTGTGTTAACGCCTGCCTCAGTACGCTGCGGGGACAGGCCGCATTCAGACGCATAAAGCCCGTCAGGCTGTGGCCAAAGGTGTATCCGTCATTTAATCCCAACCCTGCCTTTTCAATCATAAAATCGTGAAGTTCCTGATTATTAAGGCCCAGCCTGCGGCAGTCCAGCCAAACAAGATAGGTGGCGTCTGGGTAGCTTGGGTGTATGAGAGGAATTTCCTTTTCACAGAAATCCCGAATCAAATCGAAATTGCCGGAAAGATAGCTGAGAAGCTGTGTCAGCCATTCCTCACCGTGACGAAAGGCTGCTTCCATGGCTACCAAGCTGAAAGCGTTGTTGCGGTGAATATCCATGTTGAACCAGTATTTGTCAAAAACCTCCTTCATTTCCTTGTTGGGGAAAACAGTAGTTGATGCCTGAAGACCTGCCATATTAAATGTTTTGGTGCCTGAAATACAGCTTATAACGCTTTTTTTGGCCCTCTGAGAAATTGTTGCGGTTGGAATGTGCTTTTTCCCGTGGAATACTAAGTCAGAATGGATTTCATCTGAAACCAGAAGCACATTGTTTTCGGCGCAAAGCTCTTCCATGCGCATCAAATCTTCTTTTGACCATACAATGCCGAGAGGATTATGAGGACTGCACAAAAGGAACATGGATACCTTTTTTATTTTCTGGGAGAAATCTTCAAAGTCGATAGACCATACACCGTTTTTTTCGATCAGTTTGTTCTCTAAAACATTTCTTCCCTGCGTTTCCACTACCTCATAAAATTCTGAGTATACAGGGGTTTGGATGAGGATATTGTCTCCCTCACTGGTAAAGAGCTGCACGAGGGAAACAAGGGAGGGCACAACACCCAGACTCCAGCTTACAAGGGAGGCATCAATTTCCCATCCGTGCCTTTTTTTCTGCCATTCGGTTATGGCGTTGAAGTAGCTGTCGGGACGGCTTGTATAGCCCCAAATTCCCTCCTGCACACGCTCCTCCAAAGCGTCTATGATGGGCTGTGCGGCACGGAAATCCATATCCGCTACCCAGAGAGGAATCACGTCATCTCTTCCGAATTTTTTTTTACGCTCATCATATTTGGCGGCGTAATGGCGGTTAATTATTTCGTCAAAGTTATATTGCATTGCTTCAATCTCCTTTCTGACAAAACACATTCTTCACTTTTTCCATAAAGTACTATAATTAAAAATAGCAAAAACAGTGCCAAAAGTAAATATCTAATTCTGATAACACGATGCTGCTTTTTAGTCGGAATTCATACCACTTATAACAAGTATATGTATGAAGCTGTATCGTAAGCCCCGAGGCGGCAAAAGAAACTGTTCTTCAATTGGGTCTTTTATGGTTTTTTTACAGCTCTTTGTGAACCGTTTTATATCCTTAGCAATTGTACGGTGTTTTTCCATTTGCGAAGAATGCAGTTTTTTCCATATTTAAGAAAATTAGCGCCGGGGATATGCCTGGCATTTATTTTGCTATATAATAAAGTAAAACAATGAGGCTTTAGGGCTTGAAAAGGAGAGATAAATATGCTGACGGAAAAAGAACTATTGACATTACTCAGACAGGAGGTTGTTCCGGCGCTTGGCTGTACGGAACCTGTATGTGTTGCTTTGGCTGCTGCCGACGCCTATAAAGCGGTTGGAGGGCAGATTGTATCTATTCGTATGGAGGTTAATCCGGGCATTTACAAAAATGGTATGTCTGTTGGCATACCCGGCTTTGACAGGGTTGGATTAAAGTATGCCGCCGCTTTGGGGGCGTGTCTTGGTAATCCTGATAAGGGGCTGGAACTGTTGGCGGACTTAAACGAAATTGTGTGCGGGGAGGCCATACGCCTTGTGGAGGACAAGCAGGTCAGCATACAGATTGCAGAGGGAGAAGCCTTGCTGTATGCAAGGGCTGAAATTATAACAACGAGAGGAATTGGCATCAGCATTATCCGAAATACCCATTCCAATATTGTGTACACCTCTTGCAATAATGAGGTGATTGTTGAGAAGGAGACTGCGCCGGGCGGGGAAGATGATCTTCATGAAAAGCTAAAGGGTATGACGCTGGCGGAAATGATAGAAATAGTTGAAAAAATGGATACGGATGAACTTGCTTTTATGTTGGACGGAGCGAAAATGAACGGACAGCTGGCAGACTACGGTTTAGAGCATAGGGTTGGCATTGGTATTGCCGCCTCCCTGCAAAAAGAAGAAATGAGAAAGTGGATGGGAGAGGGATTGATGTCCCGAATAATGCTTCGGGTCGCCAGCAGCGCTGAAGGACGTATGTCAGGATGCCCTTATGCGGTCATGAGCAGTGCCGGAAGCGGCAACCATGGCATTACGGCCATAATACCCGTTATAGAGCTGGCAGAATATTTGCAGTCATCAAAGGAAAGGACTGTCCGCGCTTTGGCCCTGTCTCATCTTTTCAATGTGTACATAAAGCTGTTTACAGGCAAGCTTTCCGCCCTCTGCGGGTGCGGCGTTTCTGCGGCCGCGGCTTCCGCTGCCGCCATGGTATGGCTTATGGGCGGAAGTCTCAGGCAGGTGGAAAATGCTGTTATCAACATGAGCGGTAACTTAACAGGTATGGTATGCGACGGAGGAAAAATTGGCTGTGCGCTGAAATTGGCCACAGCATCGTCCGCTGCTCTTATGTGCGCCTGCCTTGCCATGGATAATGTTGTGCTTGATAAAACAGACGGTATCTGCGGCGCCACAGCGGAGGAGTCAATAAGGAATATGGGACGGGTCAGCGTGCCGGGGATGGTAGAGACAGACCGTGTAATACTTGAGATTATGATGGAAAAAGACAGAGCCGTACAGAAGGCAGGGGAGCCCCATGGCAATACGTCTTATTAATATGACCATAGGTGGTGAGGTTGCTGCATTCTATGAAAAACAGCTGAAAGAACTTTTTGGCGACATCGTAAATATATTTTCCTACAGCATGGAGAAGGATGGCTATGAAAATATGGAGGAGGGGGATTTATATTTAATCACCGCCACCTCCACACCGCAGGAATTGTCTTATATCCCTCGGGGAAAGCAGGTTGTTTTGACAAGCATTACATTTCTGAAGAAAAATGTGGAAAGACTCCGTGGTTTTCCTGACGGAACAAAAGCCATGCTTGTCAACGGAAGCGGTGAAATGGCCATTGAGGCCATTGCCGATTTAAACCGGCTGGGGGTTAAAAACCTGGATTTTACGCCCTATTACCCGGGAGTTAAGGAAGTGCCGGACATCGATTTAGCCGTTACAATCGGTGAGCCCGACTTGGTACCCGAGAGGGCAAAAACGGTTATCTGTATGGAACACCGCACCTTCAGCGCCAATACGATTATGGAAATTGCCCTGCGTATGGGACGTGCGGATTTATTGGAAACGGAACCCTTTACCAGCTACTTTGCGTCTTTGGCTGTGGATGACTTTACTCTCAGTGATTTATCCTCCCGCGCCTTTAATATGGAAAATAAGTTTGAAAGCCTTTTGGGGGCCATGAAGGAGGGCATTATAGGGGTAGACGCGGAGGGTACGGTTTTCGCCTTTAACACCGCTGCTCAGGATTTGTTTCATATGGAAAAGGATGAGGTTCTGGGCAAAAAAGCACGGGAATTGATACCCAAAATACCAAAAGAATGCTTTCAGCGAAATACAGATGCGGAAAGCCGCCTTATTCATGTGCATGGCGCCGACCTTTCGGTTACCATTACGCCGATTGCCAGCAAAGGGCAGAGCAGAGGTTATTTTGCCATGGTTCAGCGCTTCTTTGAGGAGGAGCAGAGGCAGCATCATCTCAGAATGCAGCTTTTAAAGAAGGGCTATACAACAAAATATACCTTCGACGATATTATCGGGGAGTGTCCTTCTATTTTAAGGGCGAAGGATGTAGCCAGAAAAATGGCCCGTACGGAGGCATCTATTCTATTGACCGGAGAGAGTGGAACCGGCAAGGAGCTGTTTGCCCATGCCATACATAACTGTTCTCCCAGACGCAACATGCCCTTTGTGGCTATCAACTGCGCGGCACTTCCGGAATCCCTTTTGGAAAGTGAGCTTTTTGGGTACGAGGAGGGAGCCTTTACCGGAGCCAAGCGAGGCGGAAAAATGGGCCTTTTTGAGTTTGCCCACAAGGGCACTCTGTTTTTGGATGAGGTGGAGGAGATGATACCAAATCTCCAGGTAAAACTTCTGCGCGTACTTCAGGAGAAGGAGGTTATGCGCATTGGCGCAGACAAAATAATTGCCGTTGATGTGCGTATTGTGGCTGCGTCCAATAAGGACATACTGGAGATGGTGAGAGGCGGCAGATTCCGAAAGGATTTATATTACCGTTTGAATACGCTGCCTATCAATATACCACCCTTAAGAAGCAGGGGGAGAGATATTCTGCTGATTGCGGAATCGATTAAAAAACAGATTGGCGCATGTTTTCGCTTAACGCCGGAGGCGGAGGAGGCAATGCTTCACTACTGCTGGGACGGAAATATACGAGAGCTGAGGAATATCATTGAGTATTTGAAGTATATGGATTTAAGGGTTATAGGGTATGACGATCTTCCCGAGGTGATACAGCAAAACGGAGAGACAGAGGAAAATGTGGAGCCGTTGGCAGAAGAAAAGGAGAATCTTTTTGAAATATTTTTGACGGTATGCGGCGGCAAAAAAAAGGAGTACAGTTTTATTTTGCAGGCATTTAAAAAGGCGTATGACGCGGGAATTCTTCTCGGCCGGCGCCAGCTGTCACAAAAAGCGGCGGAGGAAGGAATATTTTTTTCTGAGCAGGTGGCGCGGAGTATTTGCCTGAAGCTTGAAAGCTGTGGCTTTCTCACATCCTTTCCGGGGAGAAAGGGGAAGACGCTTACAAAAAGAGGTGTTTTATTGTGGGCGGAGCTTCAAAAAAACGGTTTAATTACTGCTTTATAAAAACCAAAAAACAGACAGTTTTTAACCGGAAATTTGCCGGCAGAGGAAAAGAAATAAATTTTATCCCGCCTTCGGAAAAATCAAAAGAGATTATTCATAAAAAAATGTGCCGTATTTTATCGGAACTTACAAAAAGCTACTTTTTTGTACTGTTCTGAAAAAGTGGCACATTTTTTGCTTTTTAATAAAGCAGACAACGCGTTGCTTGAGAAATATAAAAGGAACAAAATTTACCAGCTGGAATTGGCAGTGGATTTGTCTTCCTGTATTTTAAGAAAGAAGGGATGCTATGGAACTGTTAGATTTGGTGCGCCGGGAAGCGCCTTATATGGAAAGAGTCAGACGAGAGCTGCACCGGAGGCCGGAATTAGGAAATAGGGAATGGGAAACATCTGCTTTTATTAAAAAGGAGCTTGAGTCTATGCATATACCCTATCAGGAGGGAATTGCGGGAACAGGGATCGTGGGGTATTTACAGGGGGGAAAGCCGGACGGCAAAGTAATTCTCATCCGGGCAGATATGGACGCCCTGCCTTTGGAGGAGCTGAATGACTGTACATTTAAGTCACAAAACCCGGGCGTAATGCATGCCTGCGGACATGATGCCCATGTTTCCTGCCTGTTGGGAGCGGCAAGGGTGCTGTCTCAATTAAGGGATACTTACTCCGGTGCCATAAAGCTATGTTTTCAGCCTGCCGAGGAATGCTCTGTCGGAGGGGCACAGCAGATGGTGGAAGAAGGGGTTTTGGAGGATCCTCGCGTAGATTTTGCCATTGCCATGCATGTGGAACCGTCTCTGAAAATTGGGGAGGCCTCTATTGCAGAGGGGGCCATCACCTCTTATCCGGAAAGCTTTTCCATGGATTTTCACGGAGTAGGGGGCCACGGAACACTGAACTGTGAATGCAGAGATCCTCTTCTGCCGGCGGTGGAGGCCTGCACCATGATACAAAACGTAAGATCTAAAATTTCAGCTCTTGATCCCTGTATTGTACAGGTATGTATGATTAACGGCGGGTCTGCGCCCAATGCCATACCGGAATTCTGCAAAATTCAGGGTACGACACGGACGTTTACAAAGGAGACAAGACAAAGGGTAAGGGACTACTTGGAGAGTATATCCCGCCATGTATCGGAAGCGTGGGGGGTGGAGTGTAATTTTATCTGTACGGGCCATTGCTCCCCTGTTATCAATGATGCACATTATACGCATATGGTGCGGGAGGATTTAAAGGATATTTTCGAGGGCGGCTATGCCTGCCTGAAAGATATGGGAGGGGAGGACTTTTGCTTTTTCAGTGACAGAGTGCCGTCGGTCTATATGAACATTGGCAGTGCCAATGAGGATGCGGCAACGCGCAATCCTCTTCACAGCCCCAATTTTCAGCTGGATGAAGAGGTGCTTGTAAAGGGAGCTTCTGCCTTTGTGAAAATTGCCCTTTCTTATCTGAATGGAAAATATGACAGTGAAATATAAAGGAAACCATGAAAAAAGGAGAGATGCTTTATGGCAAACACACAAGCTGCTGCAAAAAAGGAAAAAAAGCAGCGTACCTCACCGCCGCTGCTGCTTTTGGTTCTGGTGTTTTTAGTCATTGCCAGTTTTCTGACGTATCTTGTTCCTGCAGGTGCTTATGATGTCTCTGAGACGACAGGGCAGTATATTGTGGGAAGCTTTCATTTTATTGACGCCAGTCCTGTTGCCCCGTGGAATGCAATTGGACTTATCTATGATTCACTGCTGGATAATGCGGATACCATTATGCTGGTGCTCTATTACGGCGGCATTATAGGAATTTTTATGGCAACAGGGGCAACGGAGGACTTTCTTGCCTGGATACTCTACAAATTAAAGGACAGGGGCTTTATTGCCGTTATTGTCATCAGTACCGTTATGATGTCCACCCTGGGTGCTTTTGCCAACAATGACGCCCTGATTGCCTTTGTCGCAGTCGGAGTTATTATCTGCCGGAAGCTGAGGCTTGATCCTCTTGTCTCTATGGGTATATTCTATTTTGGCTGTTTTGTGGGCTTCTGCGCGGGCCCCACATGTGCCCAGGTGGCGCAGAATCTGGCAGGTCTTCCTATTTATTCGGGATTTCTGGTGCGTACGGTGATATGGCTGTTTTTGACGGCTGTCAGTATTATATATATCATCTGGTACAGCAAACGGATTTTAAAGGATCCTGCAAAAGGTTTTATGGGCGATACAAAATGGCTTGAGGAATGTGCGGCACCGGGTGAGGTGGAAAAGGTAGATTTAAAGGTGTCAAGCCCTGTTATCGTTGCACTGATGTTCGGCGGATTTTTCTTTTCCGCTTATGCCCTGTCCGCGGCCGGCCTTCATTGGAGCAAGGGGCAGACTTTTGCAACACTTGCCGCGGTGGCGGTTGTATGCGGCCTTATCCGCAAGCTTACGGTTACTCAGATAATGGATGCCTTTGCGAGAGGCATCAAAGATATGGCCTTCATCTGCTTTATTATCGGCGCGGCAGGCGGCATAGGTACGGTTTTAAAGGCCGGCAATATACTGCCGACGGTTGTAAACGCCGTAACCGCCCCTCTTTCTCAGATGGGTAAGGGCCTTTCCGTTATCGTCATGTTTATTATGAACCTTTTTATCAATATTCTGATACCGTCCAGAGGAGCGCAGGCAGCTCTCATGATACCTTTGATGAATCCTATCGCGGACATTCTGGATATTACGCGGCAGGTCATGGTAACGGCCTTTAACTTCGGCGACGGTTTGTCCAATATGATTAATCCTTTGGACGGCTGCACCATAGGCGCACTGGCTTTGGCGGGAATCTCCTATAAGCAGTGGTTTAAATGGTGTTTTCCGATTACGGTTGTCTTGGTTATTATCGGCGCCATTTTGCTCTATTTCCTGGGCGTAGCGGGTTGGAGCGGAATTTAACTGTGTTTGATAGAAATGAATTTGAATATGTGTCAGCGTTCGTCTCCTGTGGAGGCGGACGCTTTTTTAAGGAATTTTCCCTGAGGGGGAAATATATGGAAGGGCTAGGAACATTCAGCGGCGGTATAGGAAAGGATATGTTGAGCACAAGCATTCCATTGTAAGATGCTGTTCCCGGCGGCAGTACAATCGCACAGAAACAGTTTTTTTGTTTTAAAGGAGTTTTTTTGAAAGAGGAAAACAAACTTTTGTTCGATGCCCCTTTATTATTTGGATGCGAAATGGTAAAATAAATAAGGTATTGCGAAAAGGCAGAATAAGATTTGGATTCGAGGTGAGGCATATGTCGGAGGAGGCAGTGATAACAGGCACAGTGGAGGATATTATTTTCCAGAATAAAGAAAATGGATATACGGTTTTCAGTATCGACACCGAGGAGGAGGAAGTTACCTGTGTCGGCATTGTGCCTCAAATCCACACAGGAGAAAGCCTGAAGATGATAGGAAGCTGGGTGGTGCACCAAACCTATGGCAGGCAGTTTCAGGTCAGCCTGTTTGAGAAGGCTGTGCCTACGACCAAAGAGGGTATGGAGAAATATCTTTCCAGCAGAATCATCAAGGGGCTTGGTCCCAAAATGGCCAAAAAGATTGTGGAACGCTTCGGGGAAGCTACCTTTTATGTCATTGAGGAAAAGCCGGATCGTCTGGCGGAAATTAAGGGGATTTCCTATGAGAAGGCCATGATGATAAGCTCGGTTTTTCAGGAGCAGCACCAACTGCGCTCGGCTGTGGTTTTTTTGCAGGGCTTGGGCATTTCAACAGCTTATGCCATGAAAATATATAAAAAATATAAGGAGAGAACCTACGATATTGTCAAGCAGAATCCTTACCGTCTGGCAGATGACATTTTTGGCATTGGCTTTAAAATGTCGGACAAGCTGGCTGCGGCTATGGGAATTACGCCTGATTCCCCTCACAGGGTGAAATCGGGAATCAAATATATACTCAATCAGGAGGCCGGAAACGGACATGTATATCTGCCGAAAGGGCTGCTCATTGAGAAAGCGGAAGAGCTTTTGGGCATTCATCCCGCAGTGATTGAAAACAGTATAATGGAATTGCAGGTGGACAATCAAATCTGGCAGGAGAGACTGTCGGGGGAGGACATTGTCTATTTAAACACCTACTATTCGGCGGAAATGGCAGTCGCAAAGAAGCTTTTAGAGCTGGCGGAGGCTTATGAGGTGTCCAATAAAGCGAATATAGACGGAGAGATTGAGGCGTTTGAGAAAAGCAGCGGGATTTTTTTGGCGGAAAGACAAAAGGAAGCGGTTCGGGAGGCTATGAGCAATGGCCTTTTAGTCATAACAGGCGGCCCGGGAACAGGAAAAACAACCACAATCAATACGATTATCGGCATACTGAAGGAGGAGGAAACGGAGATTGTACTGGCGGCGCCTACAGGACGGGCGGCCAAGCGTATGACGGAGGCTACAGGCATGGAGGCGCAGACAATCCACAGACTTCTTGGCATTAACTTTATCAACGATGACAGCCGCAGACAGACCTTTGATAAAAATGAAGACGACCCAATAGAGGCGGATGTTATCATTATTGACGAGAGCTCAATGGTGGATATTTTGTTGATGAATAGCCTTCTGAGAGCCATATCCCACGGTACCCGACTCATACTTGTAGGGGATGTGGATCAGCTGCCCTCCGTGGGTCCCGGCAATGTGCTGAAGGATATTATCAGAAGCGAAAGGATAAAGGTGGTGAAGCTCAATGAGATTTTCCGCCAGGCGCAGGAGAGTGCCATTATAATGAATGCTCACCGTATTAACCAGGGGCTGGAGCCGGTTCTGAATGAAAAGGAAAGGGATTTTTTCTTTTTGAGAAGGGCCAGTGTGGAGGATGTGGTGTCTGCTATTGTACAGCTTGTGACCAAACGGCTGCCGAATTTTGTGCCCTGTGATCCTGTGAGTGATATACAGATATTGACGCCCATGCGGAAAAGTCCCGTAGGCGTGCAGAATTTAAACATGGTTTTGCAGCGTACATTGAATCCGCCGATGAAGGAAAAAAAGGAAAAGGAATATCGCAGCACTGTTTTCCGGCAGGGGGATAAGGTGATGCAGATTAAAAATAACTATAACACAGCCTGGCGGATTTATAATGAATTTGGCAGGAGGGTGGAGGAGGGCACCGGCGTTTTTAATGGGGATGAGGGTGTTATCCTTGACATTGATGAAATCAACGAAACGATTACGGTGCTTTTTGACGATAATAAAAGAGTGGATTATGATTTTACACAGCTGGATGAGCTGGAGCTTGCATATGCCATTACCATACACAAATCCCAGGGCAGCGAATACCCTGTCGTGATTATCCCCATTCACAGCGGTCCCTATATGCTGATGAGCCGAAATCTGCTGTATACGGCTGTGACAAGGGCGAAGCAGCTGGTGGTGATAGTAGGACTTCAGGAGACTATGAAAAAAATGATTGACAACAACAGGGAAATCAACCGGTATTCCAGCCTCTCCTGCCGTATAGAGGCATTGTATGATTTTTTCCACCAGAAAGAAGGGTAAAGAAAAAATGACGGCAAATGGCAGGCGAAAGAAAAGAAGTTTATCCGAATATATTCTGGAATGGGTTTATCCCCATAAATGTCTGATTTGCAGGGATGTGATACCCATAGAGAGGGAGGACAAGGTACTCTGTGAAAGGTGCAGAAGCAGAACGCCTTTTTTGAAGCCTCCATTTTGCAAAAGGTGTGGTGTATCCATTACAGAGGAGAATGGATTGGGACTTTGTTCCAATTGTTTTGGCAAAAGTTATGGTTTTACAAGAGGGTACGCCGCTTTCTCCTATGAAACAATGAAGGAAACCATTGAACATTTTAAGTTTCAATGCTATCCGAAGGACAGTGCGGGACTGGCAGAGTTGATGGCCGAATTTATGAGACTTACCTTTGAAGAGGACTTTATGTCCTATGATTATCTGGTGCCTGTTCCGATACACAGTGAGAAGATGAAGACAAGGGGCTTTAATCAGGCGGCACTTTTGGCGGAGGATCTTTGCCGCCTGACAGGTCAGAAATCGGAGAGTAAAATTTTACTGAGAATAAAAAATACGAAACCTCAAAGCCAGCTATCCGAGGAGGAAAGAAGAGATAATCTGGAAGACGCTTTTGCTCTGGGAGAAGGAGCGGAAGTGACGGATAAAAGAATTCTTTTGATAGACGATATTTTTACAACGGGAAGCACTATCAATGAATGCGCAAAGCTGCTGCTAAGAAAAGGTGCGAGCGAGGTTTCCTGCTACTGTTTGAGTATTGTGGATGAGCTGAAAAAGTAGAGCGGACGAGAAAATAAAATTGCGGTCTGGACCCATCTGCACTTACGCTATGAACTGCTGGAAAAATTTTTTCCGAAAAGTTTTTTATCTCGTTTTATATAAGAGTGTGGATTTATGTAATTACTAAAATTTGGAATAGGTTTTATGAAAGCGAAAGCAGCCGAACTAACGGCTGCTTTTTTGATGCCCTTTTTTATGGGATTTAAAATGAGGGGCTAAAAGGGGACAAACAGGTGATTTTAATTTCTGTAATATATTTTTATGATGAGATAATATGCGGTTGCTGTATGAAAACGCAGCACACAGAATTTTGCCTTACCATGCACTTTTCCGCATTGTCAATTACATCGACATCATTAAGCGCTTGACTGATGGTTATCGGTTAAAGCAGTCTCAGAAGTCCTATAACTATCAACAGAGTACCTGATAAAACCACCCATATTTTATTGCTCAGATTTGTAAACAGAGCGATTTTCTTCCCGAAAAGATGACCTATAGTCAAAAACAATGCCTGGCAGAGGGCTACAAGGAGGGGGATAGCGGGGGATAAAATACCGGCTGCACCGCTTCCAAGACCTGCGCCGAAGGAGTCGAAGGAGAGGGCAAAGCCCAAATATAATGCCTCAAGAGGCTCTATGGAGGATGAATTATCCATATCGCAGCTTTGAGGAGTGCGTATAATCTGTATGGTTATACCCATAGATTTAATAAGGAGGTTATACACGGTGTCTTCCTTTATTGACTCCCTTCCCTCCTTTTCCTTTTTAAAAAGCCCCTGCCAAAGTATCCAGCACCCTAATAAAATCAGTATCAGAACGCCTATTATTTTAGATATAGAGGGAGTAAATAGCACACTGAGCCATTTCCCGCAGATAAGGGAAAGGGAGGTAATGATTATGGACTGTACGGAAATAATGAGCTTTGCGGGAAGGGGGATACGAATATCTCTAAGCCCATAAGTAGCGCCCATGCCAAGAGCGTCAATACTCAGGGAAACGGACAGCAGGAATATGCTTGCAAGCATGGAATCACCTCATTTTTTAAACCTTTTTACATAGTATGTCGGAAGGTATATTTTTGACAATGCGGGAATATATTTAAGTATCACAGATGGCTTGTCTGAAAGAAGAATGGAGTGAAAAACAAATGAACTGGTATAGCAGAGGTTTGAAGGAAGCGGAAACGGGGCTGAACACGGATTTTCAGTATGGGCTGACCCAGGCGGAGGCACAAAGGAGGCTTGAGGAATACGGAGAAAACAGTATCAGAGATGATAAAAAAAAGAAAAGCCTATTGATGCGTTTTTTGATGCAGCTCAATGATTTTATGGTAATTGTACTGATGATTGCGGCTGTTGTTTCCTTTGCAGTATCCTATTTGCAGGGGGAAACGGATTTTGTGGATTCGGCCATTATACTCATAATTGTTGTTTTAAACGCCGTATTGGGCATGGTTCAGGAGAGCAAGGCGGAAAAGGCAATAGAGGAGTTGAAAAACCTCTCCGCACCTATGGCAAGAGTTCTGCGAGAGGGCAGAATTATGGAGATAGATGCCAAGGAGGTAGTGGTAGGGGATATTCTTGTCATTGAAACGGGGGATTTCATATGCGCTGACGCCCGTTTAATTGAGGCGGTGAGTTTGAAGGCCGAGGAATCCTCCATTACAGGGGAATCTGTGGCGGTTGAGAAAAATGCGGGTGCCTTGTTTGCAGATGGGACAACCATAGGGGACAGAACCAATATGGTGCTGTCAACATCCTATATCACCTATGGAAAAGGCAGGGCCGTTGTGACACAGACGGGAATGGATACGGAGGTAGGAAAGATAGCGGGTATTATGCTTGAGGAGGAAGAGGGACAAACGCCCCTTCAAAAAAGGCTGGGCCAGACGGGAAAGACCCTTGGAACCGCGGCGGTTATTATCTGTCTTGTTATATTTCTCATGGGTGTTTATCGGAAAGCGGAGCCCTTTGAAATGTTTATGACCTCCATAAGTCTTGCTGTTGCGGCAATTCCAGAGGGTTTGCCCGCTATTGTCACCATAGTGCTTGCCATAGGCATGCAGCGGCTGTCTAAGAAGAATACCATAATCAGGAAGCTGCCGGCAGTTGAAACATTAGGAAGCGCTCAGATAATCTGCTCAGACAAAACAGGAACACTGACACAGAATAAAATGAGAGTAATGAAGGTGAGCGGTTACAGCCAATTTTTGGACAGGGACTTTGAGGCAAAAAGGGAGGTGCTGCAGCTATGCGCTCTGTGCAACGACAGCTATATGGACGGCAGCAGGGTTGTGGGCGAGCCGACAGAGGCGGCGCTGTCAGAGGCGGCCCAGGAATGCGGCGAAACCATAGAGGGACTTAAAACAGAATATCCAAGGTGCGGCGAGATTCCGTTTTCATCGGAGAGAAAGCTGATGACGACAGTACATAAGCTGAAAAACAATAAGTATTTGATTGTGACAAAGGGAGCGCCTGAGATTCTCATTGGCAGATGTACCCACTGTATGGAGGGTAACCGTAAAGTGCCTTACAGTACAGATAAAAAGAAGAACACAAGAGAGCTTAATTTTCAGATGGCGGAAAACGCTCTGAGAGTAATAGCGGCAGCCTGCCGCGTCAGCGATTACCTTCCAAAGCTAGATAAAGCTGAGGAAGTGGAAAAAAATCTGGTGTTTGCCGGATTGGTGGGGATGATAGACCCGCCAAGGCCAGAGGTTATGGGGGCGGTTGCTACTTGTAAAAGAGCCGGTATCAAGCCTGTTATGATTACGGGAGATCATGCACTGACTGCTATGGCTATCGGACGGGAGCTGGGGATTTTTAACCATGGAGACTCCTATATGACAGGGGAAATGCTGGACAAGACGTCACAGGAGGATTTGTGCAATTCCATACAGGACTATTCTGTATTTGCCCGTGTGTCGCCTGAGCACAAGGTGCGCATTGTTAAGGCTTTTCAGAGAAACGGCAATATAGTGGCTATGACGGGGGACGGCGTCAATGACGCGCCGGCATTAAAGGCGGCGGATATTGGCTGCGCTATGGGCATGAACGGAACAGATGTGGCAAAGGGGGCGGCGGATATGATACTGACCGACGACAATTTTGCTACCATTGTGGAGGCGGTAAAGGAAGGAAGGGGTATCTATTCCAATATCAAAAAGGCGGTGCATTTTCTCCTTTCAAGTAATATTGGAGAGATATTGACCATATTTTTAGCAATGGTGTTTGGGTGGAGTACGCCCTTATTGCCCATTCAGCTTTTATGGGTCAACCTGGTGACGGATTCCCTGCCCGCCATTGCATTGGGCCTGGATCCTGCGGAGGAAAATATTATGGAGCAGAAGCCTCTGAAGGCCAATGCCAGCCTGTTTGCTGACGGACTGGGTGAGAGAATTGCGCTGGAGGGCTGTATGATAGGACTTTTGGCATTGATTGCCTTTGCCATAGGACATATCTATTTTGACATGGAGATAGGACACCGCTATGGGCATACCATGGCCTTTGCTGTGCTGAGCATTTCAGAACTGGTACATGCCTTTAACATGAGAAGCGACAGATCTATTTTCAAAATCCATATTCTGAGCAATAAATGGCTGGTGGGAGCGTTTATCATAGGCGTGCTGCTTCAGGTAAGCGTTATATCTATTGCGCCTCTCGCAAAAATATTCCTTGTCAATCCTTTGAATATGGAGCAGTGGCTTATTGTAGCAGGGCTATGTCTTGTACCTGTTATTGTGGTGGAGTTGGAAAAGCTCAGCTGGAGGGTGAAGATGAGATAGAAGGGGAGAAGGGATATGATTTTAAAAAAGAAATAGCCAGATGAACAAAATAAACTCATAAAGTATTACTTAAAAAACCGGCTGAAAAAATTTTTTCAGCCGGTTTCATGCGGTAAAAAAGTTAAATTTATTATGTCCCCGAAGTTATACGGGACTTCCTCCGTAACCCTGTGGTTGGTTCCCAAAAGTCTTTGATTTGCTTTTTTTAAAAGCGGATGGGCTTGTGCAATGCCTAAGGCTGAAACAGATTTATTTTCGCCTGCTTTGGTGTATTTTCTTAACCGTCCATATGTGTCAAATGACAGTGTATTCTTCCTTTAATGCGTTTTTGATATAATCGGAAACATCTTCCCGTGCTATATGCAGGGCGACAGCCAGTTCCCCGTAAAGTATTGCTTCTGCCCGCTTTTTATATTTTTCTTCAATTTTTCCCGGATTCCTGCCCGCTTTCCTGGCGGCTTCGTTTTTAAGATATATGGTCTTAATCAAGCATATTAAATCCTCGCAGGTGTGGGAGAGAAAGTAGGACTGATAGTAGTCCATCAGAGAATGGGAGCTTTTGATATTGTGCGCCTCCTCATCTATTTTTCTCTCAAGCGATGGTATCAGCCGTATAAATTCCCCGGCCTCCTCTCTTGTGAGAATGGGGCGCATAAAGACTCTTGTGTCCACAGGGGTATAAATAACCTCGGAGCTGAAAGCGGGCGTGAGGGTATAATATAGCCTGCTATTCTCTAAAGAGGCAAGCCGGGGAGTTCCTATTGCAGTTACTCTGCAAACACCCGTATCCCCATAAATAATAAAATCTCCAACCTGAAACATATGGCATCAACCTCAATTATTTTAAATAGTCCCCTAAGGAATAGGAATTATACTGTTTTCTTATTTTCAAAACGACTGAGCCGTCAGGCAAAACAGTTTCCTCATCAACGGTATATTTCAATTTCCGTTTTTCCAGTATCGCTTTGTAGCCCTCGACTTCCTTTTTTACCAGGGATGCGGCTTGTGAGCGTCCGATATCCTCTTTTATCTCAAAATGTATGGTCTGCTCCAGGCAGGCGGCTTTAATTCTTTTCATGCTGATATACCTCCTTATTTCTTTATACTTTTCTTATAATAATTGTAACATTTTTTGAAAAAGTCTTTCAAATGGGAATTTTACAGCATTTAAAATTTTGTGAAAGATTCATAAACAGCAGTCCCTTTCTATTTGTGAACAAATCCTATATTGAGAGATTACCGCAATGTAAATAATAAGCGTTGGCGGCAGACGGCTGCCTTTTTGATTGTGCATTTTTCCGTTTTTTATAAAGCTGAGGCTTTCTGTTTCCAAAAATCGTCTATATTTGAAATGGAATTCAAAAAATGATAGAGGGATGGAGGCTGTATTTTGTCAGATTAATGAAATTTTAACCTTTTTGTATTTGAAAATATTGTTAAAGTTTGATAAAATAAAAAACATGTTTTGAGAATTGCACCATTATACTGTATTGTGCAGGAAAATTTTGGGAGGATAGGATAATGAACTTTATAGAGATTTTAAAGGCGGTCTTTCTTGGCATTGTGGAGGGTATTACGGAATGGCTTCCTATAAGCAGTACAGGACATATGATTCTGGTGGATGAGTTCTTAAAGCTGAATGTTACGGAGGAATTTAAAAACCTGCTTCTGGTCGTTATACAGTTGGGTGCTATTATGGCCGTTGTCGTGCTGTATTTTCATAAACTGAATCCTTTTTCCAGAAGTAAGACAAGAAGGGAAAATGAGGCGACTTTCCGTCTTTGGCTGAAGGTAGCGGTGGCGTCGGTACCGGCTGCGATTATCGGTCTTTTGTTTGACGATATGATTGAGGCTAAATTTTTGAATTCCATAACGGTAGCGGTTATGCTTATTGTGTACGGCGTACTTTTTATAGTAATAGAAAACCGCAATAAACATCAGTGGCCGAGAATCAATGATTTAAACCATATAGACTACAGCACGGCGCTGTTCATAGGCGTTTTTCAGGTGCTTGCCCTGATTCCGGGTACCTCTCGTTCCGGCGCTACCATTATTGGTGCGATTCTTGTCGGTACTTCAAGGTTTGTGGCCACGGAATTTACTTTTTTTCTGGCAATACCGGTTATGTTTGGAGCAAGCCTCCTGAAAATTGTGAAATTCGGCATCCATTTTACAGCTCCCGAGGTTGCCATTTTGGTAACCGGCATGATTGTGGCCTTTGTCGTTTCCATTATTGCCATCAAATTTCTGTTGGGCTATATCAAAAAGCATGACTTTAAGACATTTGGCTATTACAGGATTGTTTTGGGTATTATTGTTCTGGTCTACTTCCTTGGCGTCAAGCCGCTTCTTATACCGGCGACTTAATGATATGAAAACGGACAGAGGGACGGTTTCTATAAAAGAATGGTTGCTCCATCTGTAAAAAGCGAAGTGACGGAAAACGCGGAGGCGTGTTTCTGTCACTTTTGTTTTGCAGTAATTGCGGGAAGAGTAAAATAGGCGAGACCGAATTATCGAAGGGATGGAGCGGTGAATATAGAATAAAGTATTTTTTTCTGAATTGTGGTATACTTACTACTGTGAATGGAGGCGGTTAATAATGGCGGACAGTTTTTTTGCGAACAACAGATTAAAAATGGACAATTATATGGCGGATGGCAGTGTACTTCTCTTATTTGCCGGATTTGCTCCGGTAAAGAGGGGAGATGAGCGCTATCCTTTTTCGCCTGACAGGAATTTTTATTATATGACGGGAATTGAAAGGGAAAACTGTATTTTCCTTATGGGTAAAAAGGAGGACGCCGCTAGGACAGTCCTATATATAGAAAGGGACAACGGGCCCATGGCAAAATGGACAGGCGCAAATTTGACGGAAAGAGAGGCATATGAAAGCTCAGACATAGAGGAAATCAAATATCTGGATGAATTTGAGGTGGACTTCTCCGCATATCTTTTTAAAAATGAAATCAACACCTTGTATTTGGACTTGGAGAGGCGGGATTTAAAAAGCGCCGCAACACAGGCACAGGCTTTTGCCGCAGAGATCAGTCAAAAATTTCCTGCTATGAAGCTCATAGACATTTATCCTGTGTTTTCTGCTCTGAGAAGGAAAAAGGAACCCCTTGAGATAGAGCGTATAAGAAAAGCCATTGCCATTACTGCGGACGGTGTCAGGGAAATGATGCGGCATGCCAGGCCCGGTATGATGGAATATGAAATAGAAGCCTATTTTGATTATGTACTGAAAAAAAACGGCGTGAAGCAACTGGCATTCCAGTCCATAGCCGCCTGTGGGAAAAACGGTACCATACTGCATTATACAGACAACAATCAAAGGACAGAGGACGGCGATTTGATACTTTTTGATGTGGGCGCTCAATATGAGTGGTATAACGGCGACATTTCAAGAACATTTCCTGTAAACGGCAGGTTTACAAAGCGGCAGAGAGAAATTTATGAGATAGTGCTTTCAGGGCAGAAAAAGGTGATGGATGCCATAAAACCGGGCGTTCCCTTCCGGCAATTAAATGAAATATTAAAGGATCATTATTTTATGGAGCTTCAGAAAATTGGCCTTGTGTCCTGTAGAGAGGAAGTAGCGCGCTATTATTTCCATAGTGTCAGCCATTATCTGGGCGCGGAAACCCATGATGCCGGAAGCTATGATGTCTTATTGGAGGAGGGCATGGTGCTGACGGTGGAGCCGGGGCTTTATATTGAGGAGTATGGTATTGGCATACGTATTGAGGATGATATTCTTGTGACAAAGGACGGGTATGAAAATCTTTCTGAGGGATTGCCGAAGACGGTGGAGGATATAGAAGCTTTTATGGCGGGAGTATGACATGGAAAAATTTATGGAGTCTGATTTATACGGTCCTGTATCCGATTTTCTTGTTTCATTGGGCTATGAGGTGAAAAGCGAAGTGAAGGATTGTGATATTGCGGCCAGAAGAGGGGATGACCTCCTGATTGTAGAGATGAAGCGGGCTTTTAATTTGAAACTGGTATATCAGGCAATAGACAGGCAAAAGCTCTGCCCTGATGTCTTTGTGGCCATACCAAGGCCTCAAAAGGGTCAGAGGGACAGCACCTGGCGCAATATGACAGCACTTTTAAGAAGGCTTGATTTGGGCCTTATTACGGTAGCTTTGGAGAGTGAGACTAAGAATGTGGAAGTAGTATTGGAGCCGGGGAATGGAAAAGCCGGAAAAAACAGAGAAAAGAAAAAGCTGCTGTTGTCGGAATTTGACGGGCGCAGCGGGGAGTACAATAAAGGCGGCGTATCCAGAAAAAAAATTGTGACGGCATATCGGGAAAAATCCATAGAGCTTGCCTGTGCACTCATGCAGATGGGACAGTGCTCTCCAAAGGAATTGAGGGAGCTGGGTTTTGAGGAAAAGTGTGTTTCCATATTGCGGGCTAACTATTATAAATGGTTTGAACGGGTGGAAAAGGGCGTTTATACGGTCAGTGAAAAAGGGAGAGAGGAAGTGCTTCAAGGAGAATTTCAAAGACTTGGAGTATTTTATTTGAAAAAGTACCAAAAGGACATCGCCGAGGAGAAATGATAAAGGCACGAATGGGTCAGCAATACGTGTTTCAGCGGTTTCTTTTTGTGTGATGTTAACTGCGGTGAGATTGTGTTGCTTTGATGAGGATTTTTTGTTATTTCATAATGGATGGAAAAAGAAAAGAGTTGAAAGGAAAATGCCGCCCAGAAGGCGGATTGAATGAAGGAAATAAAAGTTTAATGGATTCTTAAAAAATGTCGAGGCTGTGCTCTGAAAAAACAATACAATAATAGTTTCATAAATAAAGAAAGCTTGATGTACAAGCTTTCTTTATTTTAATGTTTTTCATGAAAGTCAAGGAAGGCCCTTTTTTTATATCACCGTTTTTCAGTTCATGGAATTGGTGGAACCGATAACATTTTGAATTTTAGACTCTACCATTTTTTCAATATAGTCCCTTGCCTCTCCCAAATAGCCTCTGGGGTCAAAGGCTTCCGGTTTTTCTGCAAAGCTCTTTCTGATTGCAGCTGTCATGGCAAGACGAATGTCTGTATCCATGTTAATTTTACATACGGCCATAGAAGCTGCTTTGCGGAGCATTTCCGCAGGGATGCCCTTTGCGCCGTCAATTTTGCCGCCGAATTGATTGCAGGTTTGAACGGATTCGGGGTCAACGGAGGATGCACCGTGGAGTACAATTGGATAGTCATGGAATCCGGCCTCTTCCAGTTTTTTAGTAATGGTTTCCAGCCTGTCAAAATCAAGCTTTGCTTCTCCTTTAAATTTGTAAGCGCCATGGCTTGTGCCAATTGCGATTGCCAGGGAGTCTACGCCCGTACGCTTCACAAAATCTACGGCCTGATCAGGGTCTGTGTAGGTAGCGTTGGCAGCAGAAACATTGACGTCATCCTCAACGCCTGCAAGTTTGCCAAGCTCTGCCTCAACGACAATTCCTCTTTGATGACAGTAATCAACCACTTCCTTTGTTTTTGCCACATTTTCTTCATAGTCAAAGTGAGAACCGTCAAACATAATAGAGGTAAAGCCAGCCTCTACGCACGCCTTGCAGGTTTCAAAATCAGGACCATGATCCAGATGAAGGGCGATGTCAAGACCTGTCTCGGCGACAGCTGCGTCGACCATGCCTTTTAAGTAGAGGGGATGTGCATATTTTAAAGCGCTTTTGGAAACCTGAAGGATCACTGCAGAATTTTGTTTTTTTGCAGCGTTTACAACACCCTGTATAATTTCCATGTTGTTGATATTGAATGCTCCAATTGCGTACTTGCCTTCAAAAGCTTTTTTAAACATTTCGGTTGTTGTTACTAATGCCATTTACTTAACCACCTTTCGATTTTTCGTTGACACGCTGTTTCAATTTGATTATAATACGATATTCAGATGGTGACAAGTCAATAAAGTATTCTGAAACCATTTTGTTCAAATCTCTGTTTTTTATACGGTTCTTCGGTATAGCGATATGAGGGAATTGAAATAATCCTATTCGCTTCAGCGGAACTATCTCAAAGCCTATGCAGGTGAGCTTGTAGGTGTGCCTCTTAAGATTCGCCCGCTTCGTTTATCCGCGGAAAGCGGGAGAATCCGAATAAGAATTAAACCGGCTGCTTTGCGGACACGGAAAATTTCTTTTAAGGAATCGAGGAGCAACGCATAAATTTATGTTATAATAAAATAAATAATACGCCAATTTCCTGAAAAAGGAGGTGTTTGCTATAGTATATTTCGCTTTGTTCCTTCTCATACTAGCTATAGATTTAAGCTCAAAATTTTTAATCAGGGCGAGAATGAAGGTGTCCCAGAAAAAAAGGGTGGTTGGAGATACTCTTTTTATATGGCGCAGGGAAAATAAGGGCGTTGCCTTTAACAGGTTTGAAAAATTTCCCCGGGGTGTGACAGTATTTACTGGTGCTGCTATTTTTGCCCTGTTCCTCTATTTTATGGATTTCGTAAGGCAGGGCGCGGGAAGGCTCTTCAAGATTTCATTTGCGTGCCTTATGGGAGGAGCGCTTGGAAATTTTATAGACAGATGCTTGCACCAATCTGTCACGGATTTTATATATATAAAGAAAGGGAGCGCGCCCATATTTAATGCTGCTGATGTATTTGTAGCCCTAGGAAGTTTCTTGTGCGTAATCTCCTGCCTGTTTTGCAAAACGAAATAAAATCCATGGCCGAATACTTGATTATTCAGGTCGGTTATTGTATAATAATAGTGGATTTCCTGAAATGTTCGACAACCTGTTTATTTTGAACCTACATGACATAATCGGGAGTCCTATAAATGAAGCTATGCCGGGCCACAAGATAATTCCCTTTGGGCGGTGGAGGGCAAATGCACAGTTGCGGACACCCACCTGGCTTAGGCTAGGTGTCAAAAGACAGGAACGGCATTTCGGGTAATTAATAAAACCGGATCTAATCTGCAAAGGTTAGACCCGGTTTTTTTATGTAAAAAAAGAAGCCTGTACAATATGGTTAATATTTTATATCCCTCTGTCATAGTATAAATGGATAGGGAGGGACGGTTATGCATATGAAAAAGGTGTGTTTTGGTATTCTGATTTTCTGTATACTTTTTTCCGGCTGTACCCAGAGGGAGAAAACGGATACGGAAAAGGAAATAAAAAGCGGCAGCAACAGCGGCGTCAGCCTGTCTGCGGAAGAAACCAGCATAAAAATAGGGGAGAATCTGCCTGTATCCAGGGCACTGGCGGCGAAAATGATTTGTCTGGCCTATGAGGAAAAAGCGGACATTTCCATCATGGACAAGGTTATTAATTTTACGGATGTGGAGAGGGAAAGCTGGTATTATCCCTATATCAATTGTGCCTGTACCAGAGGGTATATGAGCGGCGGCGGAGAAACCTTCCGTCCCTTGGAGCCCTTAAGTTTGTATGAGGCACAGGTGCTGATAGACCGCTTAAATCCGGGGAATAAGACAAAAATTAAAATTACGGAGGAGACAAGAAATAAGCCGATTTCCTATTCCTTATGGATAAATCTGTTTCAAAAGGCACTGAGTGAAGCAAATGGAGGAAAAGGGTTAGGGGAGATAAGTGGTATTACCGAGGGGAGCCTTATACTGTTTGCGACTCCCTCAAATGCATCCCTGAATGCATGGACGATGGCCACCGACAAAGGGATTTATTCCTTTTCGGGCTATTCAATGGACGCATACATAGACAAAAAAATAAGGGTTCTGTGCAAAGGTGACGAGATTGTAGGGCTTTTGGAAATCGTAGAGGAAAGGCCGGTATTGAAAAACGCGTATCTGAGAGAGTGGAGAGATAAAGAACTGACTGTTTTTGTGGGAGGTGCCGAGAGAAAAATTATATTGGAGGAGGATATTTCCGAAAGCCTTCCGGCAATAGGGGATATTAAACTCAACCAGGGTAAGGCGGAGGGGGTATCTGTCACAGGGGAGTTTACAACAGGCGTGATTAAAAAGTCAAATGGTGCGGGAATTGAACTGGAAGGCAAAGGTTTTCTGGAGACAGAGGAGGATTTTAAGGTTTATACGGAAACAGAAAACAGCGCCTCCTGGTCCGGCAGACGAAACCTCATATGTGGCAGCGACATTGCAGATTTTTATACAAGGGACGGAAAAATATGCGCCGCTGTCATACGGAGAGAGGCAAAGCCTGATACAGTCCGAGTGGTCTTGAGTACAACGGGTTTTGGCGGATATATCCATAAGGGAGTAAGCATAAGCTGTGACATGCCTTTTACTGTGAAAGCAGGGGACTCTGAAACAGAATACGGCGCAGGGGAGGGGGTATCCTTTGAGATGGGAGATGCCTTCCCCGCAGGCAGCCGCGTTTATATTCGCCCTTCCTCCGAAAACGGTAAAATCAGACTTATGAGCGTGGAAAAGGCCAATGGCATGATACCGGAATATGAGGGGATATTGGAGATAGAAAAAAGAGAAGATGGATTTGTGCTTGTCAATGAAATAGATATGGAGCGTTATTTGTATGGTGTTGTGCCAAGTGAAATGCCGTCAGGATATGGGCTTGAGGCTTCAAAGGTGCAGGCTGTTACGGCCAGAAGCTATGGCTATAACCAATTCTATGCAAATAAATATTATGAATATGGCGCCAATGTGGACGATTCTACCATGTGCCAGGTTTATAACAATACCGGCTACAGTCAGACGGCAAAGGACGCGGTTGACAGCACAAAGGGTCTTTGTATGACCTATGGCGGAGAGGTAATCAGTGCAAACTTTTTTTCTACCTCTGCGGGCACAACGGCCAACAGCGGAGAGGTGTGGGCCAACAGTGCAACAAAAAGCTTTCCCTCTGTGACACAGCCATACCTGAAAAGCTGCAGAGAATATGAGGGGGCGGACTATGGAGATTTATCCAAGGAGGAAAACGCGACGGCATTTTTAAAGGATGTATCCCTGGATGCTTTTGATAAGGATGCAAGCTGGTTCCGATGGAGTGTGGAGTTTACCAAAGAGGAGATAACGGCTGTTGTGGACGCCAATCTAAAGACTGTTTACAGCCGCAGCCCTTATCTGGTGAAAACACTGCAAAAGGACGGCAGCTTTAAAAGCAAGCCCATTGAAAGCGTTGGGCCTGTGGAGGATATTATTGTCAACAGGAGGGGAGGGGGCGGCAACGTCATGGAGATTTTGGTGAAGGGGCAAAGCGCTCAGGTACTTGTGCTCACGGAATACAATATCAGAACGCTTCTGTCACCGGTTCAGAAAATTGCCGGGGCCGACCCTATCACAGTCAACTGTCATACAGGAGATAAATATAAAAACTACAGCATGCTTCCCAGTGCATTTTTTACCATTGATAAAAAAAATGTTGAAAACGGCGTGGTATCCACTTATCTTTTTTACGGTGGCGGCAACGGGCACGGTGTGGGAATGAGCCAAAACGGTGTGAAGGGCATGGTAGACAAGGGCTATGGTTTTGAGGATATATTGAAATACTATTATAACGGGGTAGAGATTGAGCAGAAAATATGATTTACTGCATATGTTTTCAGACAGAAATAAGGCGGTGTTGAAAATCCTATGAAAACAGGGTATAATATCCGTGAAAAAGCGGTGAATGCTGTAAAATAAGGGGATTTTGACTGCAAGCAATCCTGTTTCCTCATTTTAAAGATTCGAAGAGCAATGCGACAAGGCAAGACTATGAGCGTAAAAATGTGAGAAAGATAAACTTCAGCGGAGATACTCATAAACCTGCGGTTTATTCGTACATTTGCTGCGCA
>JAHZDZ010000007.1:0-40809 GCA_019422105.1 Bacillota bacterium
TGCTTGCAAGGCAGGTGCTCTCCCAGCTGAGCTAATCCCCCATAATTGTCTTCTATTTACTCTTTTTCTTTCTTAGGACTTCTGCCTTGCATGGCAGGCGCTCTTCCAAGCTTTTCGAGCTCTGCATTACCCACAAGTTTTATTATATGATTTATTGCCATTTTTATGCAGCTATTTGTCTCACAGTTGCTAAAATATATTACCATGCATAAAACATAATGTCAACATCTTTTTTTGTTTTTTTCAAATATGTACACGCCGGAAAAACAGATTCCGTACTTTTATATTTCTTTTTTCACTCGGCGTTTAAAAAAAGCCCCTTTCTCCAAAAAGCGAAGGGGCCGTCTTCACGCAAATATTTTTAATACAAAAAACAACAGCAGATTGTTTTCATATAAGGGCTTTGCTATCACCGAATGATTCATCATATCAAAAAGCCATGCAAATTTAGGATTTCCGGTGAAAAACGTAATTGCAATTCCAATAATCCACAAAAATGTAACGCCCTGCACCAATCCCACACAAAGTCCCGAAATCTTATTGACAAAACTCAGCACGGGAAGCTTTGAAAAAAGATCCAGCGCCGTCAAAAGAAGCCTTGCAGCAATCATAGCTGCCAGAAAAACAAGAATGAGCGCAAGTATGTTGATGCAGATATTCGCAATAAAGCCTGAAATATAATCCTTCATCTCCGTTACATTCAATATTTTATAGACAACCGGATTATTATTTTCCAGCAAAGCACCCTTTATAAAATCCGGAAGGTTCATTTGATTAATCAGGTCGCTTTGAGAGGCGGCAGCCGCATTGGCTATCATCTCGTCCAGCCCGAACAGGCCGGAAGCGGATTCCCTCAATTTTAAATAAAGAGGCGTTGCTCTCAATATCTTACTCACAACCGGCTGCAAAAAGTAAACGGCTCCCAAAGATATCACCGTAGGCAAAAATCCCAGGCACGCCTTTACAAAACCTTTATGAAAAGCAACCGCCGCACAAATCAAAATAACAGCAATTGCCGCTAAATCCAAATAGTTCAGATTCATATATCAATCCTCCTTTTCTGTTCCCTGTTCTGTCGGCTGCGGATTTTCTTCTCCCTCTGACGCTCTGCCTTCGCCTGGCTCCGTATTATCCGCACTGTCATTCGAACCGCTGCTGCCTTCCGGCGACTTCTCCTCTTTATCCGCCGCAGAACTCATTGTCTCTATATTCCCAATTTCCGCATAGTTTTTAGTGACGTATAACACCCGCTCTGTCTTCCCCAGAAACAGAATATCGGAAACATCCTGTGTCGCCTTATGGTGCCACACCTGTTTTCCTGCGTTATTAACCGCGTAATAGTCCTTCATCACACCTATTACCACAGCATCCTTATTTCCATTCAGATATGTCACCGTATCCCCCGCTTCAAAGGATGCCTTCGTCTTTCCGTCAAGCCCTATCCATTCCACAGTTCCTGCCGGCTTTCCATCCGCATCTATAAAGCTGTCTCCATTGGCAATTACGACATAGTTTCCCCCGTCTAAGAATACAGCGTCAAGCTTATTGGTCAAATCAACAGACCATACCTCCACACCTTTTTCGTCCGCTGCAAATATGCTCCTGTCTGAAACCGCAATCAGCTTTCCGTCCTCCATAAACGAAATTTCTGGAATAATCTGCCCTTTCTTTTCATCAATAGCGGCAAACATGTTGTCCGTATACTCCTCTCCCTCCCTGTCCGTGTAGAAGAAAAGCACCTTGGACACAATCTCAATATCCGTGCTGTCGACATAACTGACAGCCATCACCTTATTATCGTCGGAAATATCCATAGCAACGGGATAAACCCCTGTCACCTTTTCCATTCTGTCCGCAATTTTTGTGCCCGTATCGTTGTAAACCGAGACGATGTAGCTGTTTTTATTATTGATAATCAAGCCCAGGTATCCATTTTTATTGATATTGAAACGGGAGATGGTATTGGGACTTTGCACCTCATACACAAAGCCGTTTTCATTGTATACTCTCACTGTTCTCCCCAAAACATCCGCCACCGCCATATAATTGCCGTCACATAAAATACTTGGGGAAGACATGGTAAAGGTATCATTCCATTTCTGGTTTTCAAAGCCGCTAAAATAACGTATACCGTCCTTGGAACACTGGACATAATCCTTGTCAAAAACCCTGAACATGGTCTTATTGTCCGTTTCCAGCTCTATCAATTCCCGCTTTTTATTGCTTTTTTCGTCGTTGGCCTCTTTTTTGCCATAGTCTTTTTTAAGCCCCGCTATATATCCCTTAACAATACCCTTTCCCAAATATGTATCATAATATATTCCACCTCCGGCAATTGCCAAAAGAAGCAGAATTACAATCATTTTTTTCCAGCCGCCGTTTTTTTTGCCGCTCTGCGCCTCCTGCAAATCCTCATCAAACTCTTCCATAGCGCCCTCCCTGCCAAATACAAAATAATCTATGTCTCATCATACTATAACAAACCGCACTTTGCAAAGGGAAGGCTAAAATTTTAATGCTTCTGCCATAAAAAAATGTGAAATTTGAAAGCTTTCTTTTGTAAAATGCTGTATGATAACAGAAAGTACCAGCCACATAAAAAACAGCTATATAATTAGGCCGCCGCACGCAATTACCCTCAAATAGATTGGAAAGGAGAAAAAAATGAGCAAAATTTATTTCAATCCCGGCTGCGCCCTGAGCCTTTACAGGCCGGAGGCAGAAAACGAAATACTGTCTTATCTCAATACCTGTTTTGACGAAGGGGTGCAGCTGCACAAAATATGCTGTCACCATAATCCACAGGTAGAAAAAGGTTCCCTCATCATCAATGTCTGTGCCGGATGCGACAAACGCTTTTCAACGCTCTATGACGGCATCAGTACAGTTTCCCTGTGGGAGGTAATAGACAAAGCGGAGGGCTTCCCCTTCCCCGATTACAGCGGTCTTGAAATTTCCGTCCACGACGCCTGTCCCATTCGGGATAAACCTCAGGTTCACAGTGCAGTTCGCAGCCTGCTAAAAAAAATGAACATTACAGTGATAGAGGCTGAAAACCACAGTACAAAATCAGTCTGCTGCGGAGACAGCCTGTATCCCGCCCTCCCTCTGGAAACCATTCATCAGAAAATGGAGGAGCGCGCCTCTTCCATGCCCTGTGAAAATGTTGCGGTATATTGCGTCTCCTGTATCAAGGCAATGCATATCGGAGGGAAAACGCCGCGCCATCTGGCAGATCTCCTTTACGGCAAACCCACAGAGGTCCAAATTTATGATACTGTCAAATGGCATGAACAGCTCAATCTTTATATAGAAAGCCATTGAATCGGATGCTGATAGGCTTGTTTTTGCTTCACAGAAAGCCCCCGTATAAAGCTCATCGGCGGTAGGGGGATAGAAACATAACTCTATCCCCCTTTGCCTCCTGCGTTGTTTCAAGCCCTGTTATTACAATCCACGTATTCATAGGGACATGCCTGATTCGCCCGATTATGTTCTTTTTTTTAAATAATACAGGCAGATAAAAAATATTTCTACCAAGCCAATATAGCCAAAGCAGGGGTAGATGCTGTTCACAAAGCCCGAGAAACCAATAACAGAAAATACTCCCGCTCCCCCAATCACAAGAAGCTTTACCGCCATGTGGTTTATTCCTGTCTTTTCCTCAATCCACACCACCGCCCCGTAACCGTTTCCCACAGCCGTCGTAAATATGGCGGCCGTCAGCATGAAGATATATAAAAGACGTATAAAAGGGCCATACTCTCTCACTATTGCCATCATGGGAATTTCAAAATCCTTGATTTCATTGTAGTTCAAAAACAACACCGCTCCAATGGACGCCCCCAACAGTCCCATAAACAGGCCCCCCGATATACCTGATAAAAAAGCGATTCGGCGGCTTGTCACCATAGCATGGAGAGATACCATTACCGATACTGCCGTAATCACGTTGAAGGAGACATACAATAGCGCTGACGGTATCCACTGCAATTTGTTCAGGCCGTCATTTCCAAACACCCGGAAAACCTCCTGTGTCTGTGTAATATAGATATAAACGCCTACAAACACACCGCAGATAATGAGGATTGGGGCCAGTACGCCGTTAATTGCCACCACTCCCCTCTCATCAAACAAAAAGGTGATAAAACAGCATAAAAGCATAGCAGCTACCCCCCAATAATAGCTGAAGTGAAAGGCCTCCACAAAGGTTGCGCCACAGGCGGCCACCATGGCGAAAAATAAAATGCACAGAAAAATGCCTGATACCCATTCCATAAATTTACCAAAGCGTTCGCCGGCAATTACCCGCATAAATACATCGTAAGTCTCAATAGCATTGTCTAAAATTATTTTTAATATCCCCCAGCCTAGAAAAGCGAAGAGAACTCCTGTCAAGAGCATTCCCAATAGCCAGTATTCCCCGCCGTTTTTCATAAAAAATCCGGCAATCTCCTTGCCCGAGGCAAAACCTGCCCCTATGATAATCCCAACATATACCCCTGTGATTTTTGCAATTTTGCCGAAATCCTTCAAATAAAAAACCTCCCATAGCTTTATAGTACTAAACTATGAGAGGTGTCCCCTTAATATTCTTCTCGTCCCCTTTTACAGCATACTGTTGTAGAGGGAAATATATTCTTTTGCCGAATTGTCCCAGGAATAGTTGCAGGCCATGGCATTTTTTACAACATGACACCATTCCCCCTCACCCATTTGGTAAACCCTGAGGGCTTCATGAATACCCCAGAGAAGACCGCCGGCATTGTAATCCTCAAACACAAAACCGTTTCCCGTTTTCGCAGTGGCATCATAATGGGTTATGGTATCGGCCAGTCCTCCTGTTTTCCTCACAATGGGAACCGTTCCATAGCGCAGGCTTATCATCTGTCCCAGACCGCAGGGCTCAAACAGGGAGGGCATCAAAAACATGTCGCTGCCCGCATATATCTTCTGCGCCAGATTATCATCAAATAAAATATTTGCGCTGATTCTGCCGGGGTACCTGGCCTCAAAATCTCGGAACATATATTCATAACGCTCCTCACCTGTGCCAAGCACCGCAAACTGTATGTCCTCCTTCATCATCTCCTCAAGAACCTGAAAAACCAAATCCAAGCCCTTTTGATCTGCCAGGCGGGAGACAATGCTTATAAGAGGAGCATCTCTTTTCTCAAGACCCAGCCTTTCTTGAAGCATCTCTTTGTTCTTCCTTTTGTTCTCAAGCATTTCAGCCGTAAAATTTTCATAGATCCTTTTATCCGTTTCAGGATCATACTGACTGTAATCAATGCCGTTTATAATGCCCGTCAGCTTTGCGCTTTGCGCCCGGAGTATTCCCGCCATGCCGTAGCCATACTGCTCCGTCTGTATTTCCCTGGCATAGGTATTGGATACGGTGCTGATTCTGTCTGCATAGACAAGGCCCATTTTCATGAAGCTGACATTGCCGTAAAACTCCACATTGCCGTTATCATAGCAGGAATTCGGCACATCCAGCATCTCTAAGGTGTCCTTTGGAAAGTTCCCCTGATACTGCAAATTGTGAATGGTAAACAGTATTTTAATTTTTGAATAATAGATAAATTTCCGGTAGGTTTCCTTTAAAAACAGAGCCACCGGCCCTGTCTGCCAGTCATTGAGATGAATCACATCGGGATAAAAATCAAGCATAGCCAGCATATCCACAACCGCCTTGCTGAAAAAAGCAAACCGCTCGTTGTCATCATTGTAGCCATACATGGCATCCCTGCCAAAGTAATAATCATTTTCTATAAAATAAACGGGAAAATCCGTTTTTTTCATCCATACGGAAGCCTTTTGCGTCCTCCAGGAAAGGCAGGCGTCAAAGGTGCCTATATTTTCCGCGTCCTCCAAATATTCCTCTTTGATTGTTTTATATTTAGGCAGAACAACACGCACGTCTGCACCCATATTTTTCAACGCCTTTGGCAAAGAACCGGCCACATCTCCAAGCCCTCCGCTTTTTGCATAAGGAGCAACCTCTGATGATACTATAAGAATTTTTAAATCGGAACCCTGCTTCACCAAATCACCCTCTCGCTCAGTCTTGTCCTTATTATTATAATACTATGAATTTTTGTCTATATCAAGAAAATAAATACACCCCTCATGGCGAATTCACCTATTTTTCAAAAAAAGCTTCCCCGCCATTTTGTTTTTGGGGTAAAAACAGGATGATTATGCTATACTATCCATAAAATGAATAAAGGAGTGATTTTATGCCCGAAAAAAAACAGATTAAAAAAAGAAAAGATGCTGACAAACAATATACCTGGAAACCGGAACATTTATTTGCAGACGATACCATATGGGAAGAGGAGTACAGACTATGTCAAACAAGGCTAAAGGAAATAGAGAGCTTCCGCGGAACGCTTTCAAAAAGCGGCCTTGCACTGACTGAGTGCCTGCAAGTCATAAACGCCGTCTCCGAAAAGATTGACAGGGTTTACGTGTATGCCAACCTGCGCTTTCATGAGGACAGCACCAACTCCTTTTATCAAAGCCTCTCCGCAAAGGCGGATATGCTTGTCGTAGAATATAACGCGGCTGCGTCCTTTGTGGATCCGGAAATCCTTACCATACCGGAAACCACCCTGGCACAGTTTATGGCGGATAATGAAAGCCTGAGACAGTACAGCCATTATTTTGACAGTCTTCTGCGCCTTAAGGCGCATACCCTTTCCTCCTCAGAGGAAGAGCTCTTGGCAAAGACAGAGGAGCTTTCGGGAGCTTCCCACAATATTTTTGTCATGATAAACGATGCGGACATGAAATTTCCGGATATAAAGGACAAGGACGGCAGAGAAATTCCGCTGACAAAAGGAAGCTACACCTCAATTATGGAGGATAAGGACAGAGAATTGAGAAAGCACGCCTTTCGAGCCCTGTATCAAACCTATGCAAATCAGAAAAACACACTGGCTGCCGCTTATTATGAAAATGTGAAGAAGGATGTTTTTTACGCCAATGTCAGAAAATATTCCTCCTCCCTGGAAATGGCCCTGAGTGACGACAATATTCCCGTATCCGTATATGATACCCTGCTTGACACCGTCCACAGGCATTTGCCTCTTCTCCACCGTTACGTGCGCCTGCGCAAAAGGATGCTCTCCATACACGATTTGCACATGTACGACCTCTATGCTCCTCTGGTTTCTGATATAAGCTGGGATATTCCCTATGAGCAGGCAAAGAAAACCGTAACCGATGGGCTTGCGCCTCTGGGGGAGGAGTATCTGCAAATACTGCAGGAGGGCTTCTCAGGAGGCTGGATTGACGTCTATGAAAATGTCGGCAAAAGAGGCGGCGCATATTCCTGGGGAGCATATCCGGGCCACCCTTACGTCCTTTTAAACCACAGCGATAATATCAACAGTATGTTTACCGTAGCTCACGAAATGGGCCATGCGCTCCACAGCTATCTTACCTGGAGAAAACAGCCATACCATTACGGGGGGCACAAAATATTTGTGGCGGAGGTTGCATCCACTGTTAACGAATCCCTTCTGATGCAGCATCTTTTGAAAAATGTCACAGACAGCAAAAAAGAGCTGTATCTTCTGAATTATCATATGGAACAGTTCCGCGGCACCTTGTTCCGTCAAACCATGTTTGCGGAGTTTGAAAAGATAACCCACGAAATGGTGGAAAACGGACAGCCTTTGAACTGTGATATATTAAACCGCATTTACCACGACCTGAACCGCACCTATTATGGCAGTGACATTGAGATTGACAGCGAAATCGACATTGAATGGGCCAGAATCCCCCATTTTTATAACGCCTTTTATGTCTATCAATACGCAACAGGCTACTCTGCTGCCATTACACTCTCAGAAAAAATTCTTCAGGAAGGCGGAAGGGCTGTACAGGATTATCTTTCCTTCCTGGAAAAAGGGAACTCCGAATACTCCATTGACCTGTTAAAGGGTGCCGGAGTTGATATGACCTCCTCCCAACCGGTAGAAAAAGCCATGCAGGTATTTGAGTCTCTGCTTGATAAAATGGAGAGTCTCATCGAAAAGCAACAGTAAGCTTCCCAGACTGCCATGTGCATACGTACGGAAAAGGCAGTCCTAAGTCCAGAAAATCCCAGGTGGTAAATGCTTCATGCCATCAATAAGCATAAAAAAGAAAAGCGTGAATTATCACGCTTTCTTTTTTTATGCGCAGGCTGTTGATGAGGGCTATGCCCTTTAGCTATAGCAAAAATTATGTTTTCTTTTAAAGAATCTGCAAGGTTTATTTTATAAAATTTAAGTCAGGTCTTTTAAAGCACCTGCGAAGTACAGGGACCTTTTTGAGTGAGACAGAAGCATAAAGCCTTTTTACTTATATCCTGCTATCATATTTCTTTCCCAGCTTCCTCTTTAGAAAACTCCTCATTTCCTTTTGATTCTGAACATCAATATACCGCTTAGGCACAATAAGAGATTGCAGGTTATTCGTAAAATAGAGGAAATAGTTCTTCATTTCCATAACCTTATGAAACTGTCCCCACTGTATGGAGTCGGAAGAGCCCTCGCCCGTTTCCCGGATTCCATTCTCATCAAAAAGCATGGAGCGCTCTCTGCCTATGATTATCTGGTCAGTGGAGATAAACTTTTTTGCCGTCATAACAGCAACTATCGGAACAAGCAGAGCAATACAGATATACACAATAGATGCTCCAAACATAACCGTGTCTATATCGCCCGGCGACACCAGCCTCCAAATGATTACAATCACGGCAAGTACAAATACACCCGCCATCAGCCATGGGTAATCCTTCTTTCTCGCAAAGGTCAGATAAAAAGAAACCTTCTTATAATCCTCCGGCGTAATCATATATTTTATCTGAAATGGATCCAACTCAATCACTCCCTCTAAAATTCCAGTCTGCTGTAGCCAATATAGGCAAACATCAAAGAAGCCATAAACAAAAAAAGCACAATAAAGGGCGACATAATGCCCATAATCAGTATCAGCTGCACACCCGGAAGAGGCAGAGAAACATTTAAAAGAAACAGGGGCACGCACAGGAGAAAGAGCACAATCACAATCGTCACCAATATGGAGCGGCTTTTCTGGTATCCATAACGAAATGCCAAGGGGTTATAAACACAGAAAATGAGACAGCCCAATAAAAAAGAAAAAATCAGTGTTGATACAATTTCCACAGAGAGCTGCTGCGCGCTGCGGTAAAGATACAGCGCCGTCAAAAATACAGAAAAGCCTGTGCCGGCTGCCACCATCAGTAAATCCACAATATAACGGCTCAGCACAATATCCCGTCTTGTAACAGGCAAACACATGGCATACCTGTCAAAATTCCCCTTCTCATCATATTTAAAGCTAAAGGTTGTGACAATGGAAAACAGAACCGGAAGCGCGCCAAGCATAAAAAGCGCGTTTCCAACATGATAGGTAATCCCGATAAAAAACAGACCGATAATAACCACCAGTGTTTTCAGGTATCGGTTCATATAATAAAACTCTTTCAATAAAAGCCCTCTCACTCTATTTCCCCCTTTAAGGCAAAGCGGTTTATATCCTTTAAATCTGCTTTTTTTACAGAAGCGCCTGCCGTATTGCATTCAAAATCATTTTTATAAAACAGCATTTCGTCTCTTTCCTCACCCCTGATACGGGCTATGGCCTTATGCTCCTCAACAACACCCCTCGGCACAGTTAAGACAACATATTCCTCCTCCAGCACCTTCTTTTCCCCCGAAAGCATGAGACGGCCATTATTGATAAACAGAAAGAAATCCGTAAACGCCTCAATCTCCTCTATGCACCTTGTGGCAATCAGAAAAGAGGTATCCTCATGGGTAATAAAATCTATCAGCGTCCCCGTAATATCCTCCCTTTCCGCGTCAGTCAGCCCAAAAAAAGGTTCGTCCAGCACAATCAGCTCTGTTCTGTGGGAAAAGGCTATGTTAATCAACAGCTTCATTCTCTCGCAGTCTGTCACCGACTGGAGCGTTTTATAGTAGCGCAGTTTAAATTTATCGCCATATTTGCCAAAATAGGTGTCGTTCCATGACTTGTAAATCATGCGCATCATTGCACGAACATCTTTTATCTTCAGGCCATTGTAAAAAACATCGCTGTTAAAGACAACACCTGTCTTTTCCTTCAGCTTATTGTCCATCTCCATTGTGTTCCTGCCAAGAATAGAGATTTCCCCCTCGTTGCGTGCCATAATATTAAAAATCAGCTTTAAAAGCGTCGTTTTCCCCGCGCCTTCCGCACCAATCAGTCCCGCTGTACTGCCCTTTGGCACATCAAAGGACATATTGATTTGAAAATCACCCAAATCCCTTTTTAGATTATTTACCTGTAAACTGTATTCCATGTTTTAATCCACTCCATCAAAGAATCACCTTCGGCTGTACTGCCCATTCCGGCAGAACAGCAGCTTTCTGTCCTTATTTGTCATATTATACTGTACAGTTTATTGCAAACCTTGTCAATAAAAAAGCTTATGGGTAAAATTAGGGAACCGGCATTTGCCGGTATAATTTAAAAAAGGCCCAAAGGGGCCCCATACGCATCTGAAAATTAAAATTCCGGGTACTGTCCGCATCAGCAGACACTGAAAAGGGCTTACGAAACCTTATATACATAAAACAGCGCTTGATTTTTAAAAATACACTGTTCGCCCATAAAGTCTTTCATCCGTTTTTTGTAAGCGCAATACATAAGCCTTTTCAGAATCCACATAAACACCTGTTTTCAATGGTGACGGAGGCAGCCCCTTTCAAGACTTCAAAAGAGATATCAAGACTGGCTGCCATTATTTCAGCCGTTATATTTCTTCCCCACGCTCACATTTTCCGTCCTCCTTCTCCCGCTCTTTTGTCACCTGATGGATACCAATGATAATCAGCAGGGAGCCTGTCAGAGAAACCACTGTTATGGGCTCATGTAAAAACAGTACGCCGGCAAACATGGAGCAAATGGTTGTTATGGATCCAAAAACGGAAAGCTTCACGACAGACATTTTACCCGCCGCATAATTTACAAGCATATTTGCAGCAACAGAACAGAAAATACTCAGTATCAGGACCGGAATCAAAAAAACCATATGGAAAAGCGGCATAAGAAATGCATGGAGACTGCCGTTTACAGAGCGGAGAGCCATCAGTGTAAACACGGCACTCGAAACCAGCAGTATAACATACGTCCGCTCAAATGATGTATATTCCTCGGCTGATTTCCTGTTCACCGTCTTATAGAAAACTGAGGCAAAAACAGTGCACATAAGCAAGGCTACGCCTATTGGCCTGACAATCCCCAAAGCGCTTGTCGATACCGTAATCATTATCACGCCAACAACAGGAAGAAAACAAAATATGGCCTGCCGCCTGGACGGATATTCCTTTAAAAATAACGCGCCTGACAACAGGGAAACAACAGGTACCACAGCTATCATAACACCGGCAAATGTAGCATTGGTATAAAAAATCCCATAGCTTTCAAAGTAAAAATATAATGGCTCCGCAATCCCCAATAAAATGAGCGGCTTCCACTTTTTGCCGCGGAAGGACACCTTCGCCCTTCCTGTCAGGATCAGCAAATTTACAATAGCAAAGGAAATCAGAAAACGGATGGACAGCAGTATATCCGGCTGCGTCACCTGAAGCGCCAGCCTTGTGAACAGATAACTGAATCCCCATATTGCATGCCCCGTACAGGCTGACAAAGCGGGCAAAAACCTGACAAACCTGCCAAAGCCCATTTTTTGCAGCATTATCCGTTCCTTTTTTACCGTATCGAAAGATTCTTCCCTGTCCAACTTTCCCACCCCTATCTGCCATCATACTTATTGTATGGTTACAGACCATTATTGTAAAATACAATATTTTTGTATATAATATTGAAAGAATTCAATATATTTATTTAAGGGAAGGATGCGCAAAGCTGTTATGACAAATGCTGAAATTGAAGCCTTTATCTCCGTTTACGAAAACAAAAATATATCCAAAGCCGCCGGAACACTTTTTATCAGCCAATCGTCCCTGAGTACAAAAATAAAGGCACTGGAAAAGGAAATAGGATGTCCGCTTTTCCAGCGCAGTAAAGGCAGCAGAGTCCTTTCCCCCACCGACTCCGGTGAAAAATTTTACGCCCTTGCTGTCAGATACAACGACATTGTCCGGCAAATGCTGTCCTTAGGGCCGAAATCCGCCCCCGAAAAACTGCGAGTCGCATCCCTCAACAGTATCGGAACCTACCTTTTTACACCGGTATACGAACGCTTTATGCTCAAGTCGCCTGATACCATACTCGAAATACAGGACATGGAAACAAACATGGCCTACATCAACCTGGAAAACGGTCTCACGGACATGGCCTTTACCACAAACTGCCGTCCATCCAAGAAAATCATTGCAAATCCCGCCTTTTCAGAGCCAATGGTATTTGTATGTTCCAAATCGGCGGCCTATCCGAAAATTGTCGGTGTCAGTGATCTTGACACAAAGAATGAAATTTACATAAACTGGACCACCGATTTTGGCGTGTGGCATAAAACCATATTCGGTGAAGACGCCTCTTTGCATTTGAAGCTGGAAATTATGAGCCATCTTCAATACTTTGTCATGAAAAATAGCAGCTGGGCAATCGTTCCTGCCAGCGTGGCCTATGGCCTTACCAATAACGGCGATATTACAAAGCGTCAAATGTCCTTTGATGTTCCCCGCAGAATAACCAACTGCCTGTATCTCCCCACCCCCTCAAAGGAGGCGGTAGTCTCCTGCTTTTTGAGCTGCTTGCGGGAGGTGCTGCTTGCCATGTGCGGCAATGAAATTGAGGTCTATCTGTAAAAGAACAAAATCACCCATCAGATACGGCATGAAACATACAAAGGCTATTTTATAATAAAAAATGACGAAAAAGGCGCAGCAGATTGCTGCGCCTCAGACTGTAGACAAAGTCTTTTTTATACTGTGGAAGGGTTCGGGAAACACTTCGTTTCCCGAACCCTTCCACAAAGAGGCCTTTGCCCGGCCGAGGAAAACAACGGGTTTCAAGGCATTTATGCCGCCGGAACACGTCTGTCCATTCCTTGATATAAACTCATCGAAAACCTGTATTCGATGAAGCGTGTCGACTTTGTCGACCCCCTCAGGCAGTCCCCTATCTATATAAAAACCTCAGGGCTGAGGCAACAGTAGCTTCTGTCCAAAAAATATTTTATCGGGGTCGCTCATCTGGTTCAATTCCAATATCTCCGCTACCTTCTCGTTAGAGCCATAAAATTTGGTGCTGATATATCCCAGATTGTCCCCTGCCTCTACCATATAATATTCCGGCACAGCGCCGCTTCCGGCACTGACCTTATCTCCGCCGTCAGTCGGCGCTGTTTTATCCCCCTCCTCGCTCACTCCATTTTGTGTTTTCGTATCTGTCTGTGCAGTATCCTCCTTCGCCCTCGCCTCCTCTGCTTTTTTGGCTGCCTCCTCCTGTCTGATTCTTTCATCCTCCTGTGCCTTAATTTTTTCCGACTCCTCCTTTTCACGTTCCAGCTGTGTTATTTTTTCCTGGCTCTGTGCAAAAACCATCTGTGTATTGTTCAGCTGTTCCTCCATAGCCGTATAGGATACCTTGACGCTGCTCACCTCCGTTTCAAGCTTCTGAAGCCTGTCTTGGCTATGGATAAGGCTTGCTCCCATAACAAGGCAGGCCATACACAGCACGCCGCTGACGCCGGCAAGCATTGTCAGCTTCTTCTTTTCCTGTGTATTCGCCTCCGCCTTTTCGTTTAAAACCTTCCTTATCTTTTTTGCCGCATCTATCCTGTCGTTTTCTTCCATATCGGATGTAGTCTTTATTTCTTTTTTTATGATCCTTTTTTCCTTTTGCCCCTCCCCTTCCGTATCCTTCTTTTTGAAGCTTTTCTCAAAACGATCCTTCAGAGACAGCTCCTCCTCTTCCGCCTCCATTTTGTCCTCCGCCAAAACATCCTCCTGCGGCGCCAGCTTCGCCTTCACAATACTGTTGTCAATCATATATTCATGCATATTCTCGTTTTTGGAATAGTATATCAAATATCCCTTTGCCGGACGAAGGCCTGTCCTCTCACTGTTATGTACAAAAAAACCATCCAGCCTCTCTACAGGATCCAAAACGTACAAAACCTGCCATGGCATAGGGAAAAAACTGCGGTGATAGTCCTCATCCCTGCTCATCAAAAAGGCGCCGAAGCAAGGCTGTGTATGGGCCCAGCCCACAATGGAAAGCCCCTTGAAATAAACGTCCATCTGCTTGTTTATGTACTCCCAGCTTTCCTTTGTAAAGGACTCCACACCGTTCTCATGTACCGTATGCTTTCCCTGTATCGCACCGCTTATGACAATGACGTCCTTTCCCTCCGCCTCTACATGCCGTCCCACCAATGCGGCCAGCTTTTCCTTATTTGCCGCCGTCTTTGCATATTGATACAGATAAGTGTAAACATAATCCTCCATATAAATTTTGATGCCATCCTCTATACAACCCATCTGTTTTATATTTGTAGGGAACTCAAAATCCTTATCCGCTTCATCAAAGCCATATAAATTGCTGTCCCCGTTAAAATGAAACTGCATATTTTATCCTCCTTCTGCATACACTAAATGTTTAATGAAAATATAGCATTTCCCACAGGCAAAATTTGTAGAAGGGTGTCGGTACGGTACTTTTTTTTTACACGATATATCGTGTAAATACGACAAAAAACCTGTCAGTCAGTAAAAATACACAATAAATCCATTTTAATTCTTTCTCTCTCTCCCATTCTTCTTTCCCCAAAAACCTGAAAAGCAACATATTTTTTTCGGCTCCTCCCCATGTAATTATTGATATAAAATTAATCTTGACAAAATAATAAGGTACCTTTATAATTTATTTGCTAAGGTACCTTATTAATTGTAAATATACTATTTTCAAGGAGGTTTTTATCATGTCAGATCAAACTTTACAGCTTTTGGAGCTTTTTACCCGTTTCTCTTCCCAGCTCGAGCACTATGCCAGACATCGCAGACGGTTTCCGGCCTCTCCCGTCAACCCCGCAAGAGGGCAGGGAAGAATACTGACGCTTCTGAAATTACAGCCCTGCATCAGTCAAAAGGATTTATCCTATCTTTTGGACATACAGCCGCAATCCTTAGGAGAGCTTTTAGGGAAGCTAGAAAAAAGCGGATTTATATTGCGAAACCCCTCTGAAAAAGACCGTCGTATTCTGGAAATAACCCTTACGCCCGAGGGCAAAGCGGCAGCCGAGGAATTGGAAATACACAAAATGGAGGACAACGAAATTTTTGACAGTCTTTCCCAACAGGAGCAGGAAGATCTGTATAAGCTCTTAAGTAAGCTATGCATCAGTATGGAACAAAAGCTATCCCATATTTTGCCGGAGGAAAGAAACCGTTCATTCAGAAAAATGCGGGATGACAACAGAAGAATGTTTATGGAAACCCACGGCAGACACGGCCGTTATTCTGACAGGTGAGGGGAAGCAGTATGGAGCAAATCAATCTGAAAGCGCAGCATAACCACGCAAACGCCTCAAGAACTTCACTCATGATAAGAGGAAGCCTTTTTGGCATAGCCGGAAATCTTTTTCTCTCCTCCATTAAAATTATTTCGGGCCTTTCCACAAACAGTATCGCTGTTCTGGCAGAGGGCATTGACAATCTCTCCGACTGTCTCGGGTATATTCTCACCTGGCTTGGAAGTACGCTGGCAGCGCGGCAGGGTGACAGCATGCATCCCTATGGGCATGGGCGTATGGAATACATTACAGGCTTTCTGCTGTCCATACTGATACTTTTAAGCGGCTTTTCCCTCGGTAAAGAAGCATTTGAGAAGCTCATCCACCCCTGTATTCCGGTAAGCTCTCCCCTTCTTTATATTGTATGTGTGCTTTCAATTATTATAAAACTTGGGTTATGGTATCAAAGCCTAAGACAAAATAAGCACCTTCATTCCGCCGCAGTAGAGGCAAACGGAAAAAACAGTCTTTCTGACGTATTTGTAACCTGTATGACACTGCTGTCCTGCCTCGTCTCCCCCTACACCTCCTTGCCCGTCGATGCCGTTGCAGGCTTTATAATCTCGCTTATCATACTCTATGACGGCCTTACGTCTTTTGGAAAATGTCTGATACAGCTTTTAGGGGAAGGTCCCAATAAGGAAATGAGAGACGGAATCAATGCTATCATTGAAGGAGAAACCGCATTTGATAAAATGGAAGCACTGACATTACACGACTACGGGCCGGAGGCCAAAATCGTTTTCATTCTCGTAACCGCTGCAAAGGGAGTCTCCCAAGATGAGCTGAAAACGGCAGTTACAAAAGCAATTCGGGAAATTGAAAATACTTATCCTGTGACAGTCTCTATCTCCCTTCATATCAATCAATTGCTGGTTTCAGGAGAAAGCTTTTCATAGAAATAAAAAAGCCTGATTATCAGGCTTCCGGGCTGTCAATAAAACTATTTAATCAATAAATAGGGTTTGGGGTGTAGCGCCCCGAGTGGAATCCGCAAGAAAAGCAAACCGAAAGAGTCATCCGGCGGCGAAGTCGTACCCATTGAGAATTTATGAACAAGGAACGAAAAGAGAAGCGCAGCAGCCGGAGGCTGTTTCCCCCAAGGGGAAATTCCTGACAGCCGGGGCTTTTCCCATTTGACGGTTTTCCACAAATGATATTTGTGTGAAACCGTCAGGCAATGACCGACATATAAGATCAAGACGATTTACAATCGAAAGCGTACTTGCAATGCCTTGCAGTTCAGTTAGCCTGTATCCTTCACTGAACTGCATGAGCAAGTATCTGCGACGGCTTGACTTAAATGTCATTTGTCAAAAAAACAAAGCAACAGGCTTTCCAACATGGTTTAATGCGGGGCTTCAAAGTGCCGTGCCCCCTGGGCTCTCAGGGGCTCTGTTTCTAAAATCCTGCAAAAATTCACCTCAGCTATACGGAAACTTTGTATGTATGCGGCCAAGCCGACAGAGCAAAGGTTTAAATCAGACTTTTTTGACACTCTGAGCAAAGCAATTGATCCCTTTTATCTCTCCGTGCTATCCTGCGATACCTTTAACACTGCACAACATTAAAGAGCAAAACTATCAGTTTTATCAATGTTCCTGTATTATTTTTCTGCTACACTTCAAGCTTCATATCTCCAAATTGAATCCAACCCTTTTTCCGCATAAATTCGGATATTATGTAGGTTAAAACCGCCGGAAGAACAAAATGAAGCAGCAGTATCTGAAAAATCAAAACGCCATGGGAAGTGTTGGCGGACATGGTCTGCCAGGTCATAATCTGGCCCACCAGCCCGCTTGTCCCCATGCCGCCTCCGGCGGGGTTATTCTCCATCTTGAAAACCACTGTTCCAAGAGGCCCAAGTATGGCGCTGGCCAATGTTGCAGGAATCCATATGCGGGGATTTTTTACAATATTGGGTACCTGAAGCATAGAGGTGCCAATGCCCTGAGCGAATAAACCATCCCATTTATTTTCCTTAAAGCTTGCCACAGCAAAACCAATCATCTGGGTGGAGCATCCAATAGTTGCCGCACCTGCTGGAAGACCGGAAAGCCCTAAAATAATGGACAGCGCCGCAGAACTTATGGGAAGCGTCAGAGCCATACCCATGACCACTGAAATAACAATACCCATCAAAAAGGGCTGCAGCTGTGTCGCCACATTAATGGCATTTCCAAGCCACGTCATACCACTAGAGAGAGGCGGCCCAAGAATAATGCCAATGACAGAGCCGCTGAGAATTGTAAGGAAGGGCGTCAGTATAATATCTACCTTTGTCTTTCCAGCAACCAGACGTCCAATTTCCACCCCTCCCACAACCGCTAAAAATGCGCCCAGTGGGTCTCCGGGGCCTGTCAACAGTATACCGCCTGTCTCTGTGATCAAGGTTCCCTTTACAAATGCCGCCGCGTTGGCTCCTAAAAGTCCCGTGACGCCGCTTGAAAATATAATGAGCTTCGGCGCCCCCAGAGAGTAAGCGGCGCCTATGCCGATAACCGCACCGGTACATATAGATGCCACATTGCCAATCGCCACAACTGTCGCCCCAATGTTCCCTCCTATGAGCCCGCCTATCTGTTTGATAATCAGTCCCACAATCAGCGTGCAAAACAATCCCAGCGCCATGCCGTTTAGCCCATCAATAAAATACCGCTTTAAAAACTTCTGCCATGTAAATCTTTTTTCTTCCCCCACTGTCATAACTCCCTTATCTGTTTTTTGTTGCGGTGAGCAAAATAAAAAAATCCGCTTTCCCTCTTTCCTTGACACGCTTGAAAACGTGATACTGTCCTACAGAAAAAATATGCATTTGCTGTAAATCCAGAAATCTCTGCTGTGAACATTTTTTAATCAAATATCATCATTTCAGACAGAACAGCTTTCCAATTTTACTCAAACCGCGCGTAAAAGCATATACAGCTGTATATACACATATAGACACAATAAAAGAAAGATACCACACTTTCACTCAAAAATCAAGTACCCGGCCCTATTCAGCTGTGCACAGATTTCATCCAGTGTTTCCTCGTCATCCGCTTCAATGATATGTATATGTCTTCCCTTTGTGAGAGAAAGCAAAGGTTCACAGCCTGTCTCCTGAATCCGCTTCATAAACCTGCTGATATCCTTTCTGCTTTTTATGTTGAGAGACTCCCCCAAATTACCGTAAAAAGGATGCTTAACAGAGGTAGTCAAAACGCTTCCCCCCAAATCCACAATAATCTGAAGCTCCTCCTCTATCCTCTCAGCGTCATGGCATACAAAAACCGTTCTCTTTACACGGCATGCCTTCTCCTTTTGCAGCAGGTATCCTCTTGCCGTAGATAAAATCTGGTTTCCCTCCGCTTTTAAAAGCCCTATATCCTTCACAATAATCTGTCTTGTAACTGAAAACCGGCGGGCAAGCTCCGATCCCGTTATCGGCTCCTCACTTTCCAGAAGCATTTCATAAATAGCTTTTTTCCTTTCCTCGTTTCTCATCAAGTACCCGCCCTCCTTTTGTAAGCTGTGGTCAGCGTGTGTTCTTCTAATAAAATAAACGACTTTTTTTTATTTGTCAAATATGCTTTTCACTGACCGCATAAAAGCAGGAGACAGTGCTTTCCCTGCCCACACAATGATTTTCAAAAATAAATTCGGCTGCGCTGCCATCTATAAATATAACATACAACAATTTCAAGACTTCTCAGAAAAAGGTACGCAAAAGCCAATCGGACGGTGCAAATTAACACTCTATAAAAAAAGCCCTGCCAATCATCCATTCGGCAGGGCTCTTTCCGTCGGGCAGTCCTTTTATATCAACTGATAACAACCTGAAAGAGGCTGTTTTCTCAAGGAACTTCGACAGTATAACCATTGTTTTTTTCTGATGTTTAAATGATGTATCTATCCTTTTTCTCCGGCCTTGCATCCAGCTCTTCTTTTTTCTCCTCATAGCCAGGTCTTCCAAACATGGCATAGGTGGCATTCTTACCTTCCTCAACACCCGGCTGGTCAAAAGCGTTAATGTTTAAAAGCTCTCCCGCAAAGCCTGTCGCCACCTCAAAGAAATACAGAAGCTGTCCTAAAGTAAACTCGTTTACTTCAGGCAGCGTAATGGTCATGTTGGTCTTTCCCGCTTTCAACAAAGCGTATTCCGTCGCCATCTGTTCTACCTGTATGAGCTGATTTTGTGTAACGTCCCCCAAAAAGCCCAGGCTTGGTATATCGCCGTAAATTTTAGGGATGGTAATCGTTTCCTTGTATTTCTCAACACCTAAAAATACAACTACTTTGTCAAATGGTCCTTCCGCATAGAGTTGTACCTGGGAATGCTGATCTGTGACACCGAGAGCCTTGACAGGCGTCTGCCCTACATTGACAATGTTGCCGTCCAAATCAAATTTCTTTCCCAAAGATTCCGCCCAGAGCTGTGCGTACCAATCGGATATCAGCTTCAGGGAATCGGCGTAGGGCATCATAACAGACATATTTTTACCCTGTTCCATGGCGATATACTGCAATACCGCGTACATGTAGGCCGGATTTTCATAAAGATTCCCGTTCTGACTCATTTTATCCATAAAAGCCGCACCTTCAAGAAGCGCCTTAATATCTATGCCGCACATGGCCGCCGGAAGAAGTCCTACGGGGGTAAGCTCACTGAATCTTCCGCCAACGCCTGCCGGAATGACAAATGCTTTATACCCCTCCTCCTTAGCAATCTTAATCAGATTGCCGTTTGCCTTATCCGTGGTACAGACAATATGCTTTTTCGCTTCCTCTTTCCCAAGCTTTTCCTCCAGAAGCTCTTTGATAATCATAAACTGGGACATTGTCTCAGAGGTAGACCCGCTTTTAGAGATACAGTTAAAAAGAGATTTTGTAATATCAATTGTCTCAAAAAGATATACAAGCCTTTCGGGATCCACATTATCCGCCACATAAAATTTAGGATACCCTCTTCTTTTTTCTCTGGAAAGCTCGTTGTAATAGGGATGATTGATGGCCTGCTGTACCGCCAGCGGCCCCAAAGCGGATCCGCCGATACCCAAAACCACAAAAGCATCAAATTCCGCTTTTACACTCTCTGCATAAGTTATAATGTCATCCACAACTTCTCCCTGATTATAGGGCAAATCCCTCCAGTCCATTTTTCCCTCGGCACGCTTTGTAATCATTGCTTTCTTTGCCTTTTCTATTTTTTCCTGTAACGCCTCAATTTCCTTTTCGCTGATACCATTATCGCCCACATATTCTGTCATCATATTGTTGAAATCCATTTTCAGCCTCATGCTGTTTTTCACTGCTTCCTCCATTTGTATCCCTCCAAATATTTATAGTCAGGTGCAAACGCCCCTGCTGCATTCCTAATTTATCCCTCAGGGCAAATCATCCAGCGTCTTGAAGGTATAGCCCTGTTCCCACAAAAAGTCTATGATTTCCGGCAGCGCCTCTGTATTGGACTGGCTGACAGCATGCAAAAGCATGATAGAGCCATTGTGATAATTGTCCTTTACCATTTGAAAGGCTCCATCCTTACCCGGCTGATTGTTGACATCCCAGTCCTGATAAGCGTAGCTCCAAAAAATTGTCTTATAGCCCTCCGCCCATGTTTTTTCCAGCGTTCTGATGCTGTAGACGCCCTCCGGCGGCCTGAAATAAGGCGGCATCACGTAGCCTGTTGTCTCCTCAAAGGCTGCCGCACAACCCTCAAGCTCCGCCGCTATCTCCTCATCGCTGATGGCCGTAAAATCGGGGTGGGAAACAGAGTGATTGCCTACAATGTGCCCCTCCGCAACCATCCTTCTCACAAGCTCCGGCTCACTTTCAATATAGCTCTTTGTCACAAAAAAGGCCGCCTTCACACCCTTGTCCTTCAATACGTCCAATATCTGACTGGTATACCCATTTTCATACCCCTCATCAAAGGTCAGATAAATCACCTTTTGGCTGGTGTCCCCCAGATAATAGCCTCCGTACTGGTTGATATTGATTTCCTGCTGTGCGGAAGGGGGCGTATTGGTCTTATTTCTTTTAAACCACCAAGACTTGCGGTCATTATAACATACCGCCGCGCTGTTTTGTGTCGGCATATTCGGTGCCTGTACAGGTGCCTCCGCCGGTTTTTCATCGGTCGCTGTTTCCTGCGGTTTTTCCGAAACTTCCTGCATTTCCTCCGGCTCCTCGTCTTTTTCCTGTATCTGTGGTACAGCTTCCGGCTCTGTCACTTTTTCCGACTCTGTCTTTGGCAGTTCCGTTTCTTCATATTGATTTTCCGTAGAAGTCTCTGTTTCGTCCTGCTTCTGCTCCTGTGGCAAAGGCTTATTGGCAGGCTCTGTTTTCTTTGTGCAGCCCCCCAGGGGAGTTGCCATTGACATGGACGCACATAATAATAAGATTCGTAGATCCAATTCCAGCCCTCCTTCCAGTACTGTCTCCAAATGCTTTCCTTATATTACATTCTATATTATTTCAAAATTTCCTGTCTCTCCTATTATTATTTTCTTTATTATAGCATTAATTTTTACCAGTCACCTGGTTATTCACAAAAAATTAAGGTTTCCTTATGTAAAAAGGCGGAAAATATTCCGCCTCAGTGTATCAAACCATGGACGCTGTCCATACCTGCAAGCCTTTGAAAAGGCTTGAGCGAAACTTTGCTTAAAATGAAGCAAAATTTTTTGATAAAGTTTTTATCAGGCTTTTTTCAAAAAGCCGGCGGGTGTGGGCCGCACTCACGATTTAAAAAGTTTATTGTCATCTACAGAAGCTGGCTTTTATCTCTTTCCTTCAGCCTGTCCCATCTTCTGTCAATCTCCTGCTGGATACTTGCCACCACATCATCATATTTTCCGTTTACTAAATGCTTCGTCCTGCCCATCATCTTCAGCCAGTCCGCCGCCGGTATTTTTTTGTTTCCCGATTCCGGATTATAATTGATTTTTGTCTTGCCGTTTTCAATCTCATAGAGCGGAAAATAGCAGCAGTCCACACCCGCCTGTATGACGTTTCGTTCAAAGCGCGGGTTATCTCCCCAGTTTAACGGGCAGGCGGAAAGGGCTTTCAGATAGGCCATACCAAACTCATCCGCATAGGCCTGTGCCTTGGACGCCTTTTTGATAAAATCAAGAGGATTGCACTCCGCCACTGTCGCTACATAAGGGATATTGGTGGCCGCCATTATCTGAGGGGTATCCTTATGGAAAAAGGTTTTTCCATACTGTGTCTTCCCTAAGTGAGAGGTGGAGCTCTTCGCTCCCTTAGGCGTAGAATAAGAAAGCTGATAGCCTGTATTCATATAGCCGCCGTTGTCATATTCCATAAGAATCAGGTTATTGTTTCTGAGCGCCGTGCCAAGGGCGCTTCCCATGCCAATATCCATACCGCCGTCGCCGCTTATCATGACAAAAGTAATTTTCCCTTTTGGAAGCTCGCCTCTTCTCTGCCTCTCGTGGTACATTTCCACAAGCCCCGCCAGAGTGGCCGCTCCATTTTGAAAAAGATTATGGATATAGGGCACCTTGAAGGCTGTTTTTGGATAGGCCGTTGTCACAACCATACCGCAGCCTGTCTGAAAGAGCAGCACAATGTTCCCTTCTATGCCCTTCAGCAGCAGATTGACATTGACAGGAATACCGCAGCCGGGGCAGGCGCCGTGTCCCGGGGCAAGTCTTTTGGGCATTTTGGTGGATTCATTAATTTTACCGCCTGTGACCTTCATTTCGCCCTTTTCACTGTCATACTCACAGCTTGTCACATCAGGCGCCGCTTCCTCTTTTGAAATCGGGTTAAAATACTGCTTCATATCGAAACCGATATTTCCCTCGTATACGCCCACATATCCAAACTTTTCTCCGCAGCACCCCTTAAGGCCCTCCTCATAAAGCTGTAAGGCATCCTCCAGGTAGAAATCTTTGCCGCCAAGGCCGTAAATACGGCTTAAAACTTTCGCCTGACTTCCATATTCCTGCAAGAGTGCTTTTATTTCCAGTGACATGTTGCCTCCCTCAGCGCCGTAGCTGTCCTGCCTGTCGCAGACGATAACTGTCTTTGCGCTTTTGAGTGAGTTGTAAAGCGTCTCCTTCGGGAAAGGCCGCAGAACGTGACTTGTCACTACCCCCACCTTTTTGCCTTCCAGACGGAGCTTGTCCGCCGCCACTTTCGCAGTATGAAAGCTTGAACCCAGTATAAAGAGTATAACCTCGGCGTCCTCCGCCTTGTAACTGCTGCTTTGGCGGTAGCTTCTCTCAGATAATTTTGAATATTCCTCCAAAACCTCTTCAATAACACTCTTTGCCTCCTCCATAGCTAAATGAAGCTGGTATTTGTTATTGATTAGGTCAGGCTCATTCATATAAGAACCGATAGACACGGGAGTTTCCACATTCAAAGCACTATAAGGACTGTGATATTCCCCCACAAAATCCTGAACTGTTTTATCTTCCTCAAAAACATAAGCCTTTCTTTTCTGATGGCTGGTAAAAAAGCCGTCAAAGGCCACAATCACGGGAAGCATAACTTTTTCCGCTATTTTAAGTGCGCAGATATTAAAGTCATAAACCTCCTGGGGCGAGGTGGCAAATAAAATAATCCATCCGCTGTTGAGGCAGTACATAATGTCGCTGTGGTCGCCCTTAATATCCAGAGGACCGCTGACAGCGCGGCACGCCACATTCATAACCATAGGGAAACGGGTTCCTGACTGTACCGGAAGCTGTTCCAGGGCATAGAGAAGGCCGTTTGCGCTGGTTGCGTTAAACACCCTGCCTCCTCCTGTAGAGGCACCATAGCAGATACCCGCCGCGCTGTGCTCTCCTTCCGCCGGAATCATAACAATCTCGTGTTCCCCCTCCGCCTTCAGTAAATCCAGCTGCTCCGCAATCTGGGTAGAAGGTGTAATGGGATAATAGCCCATAACATGATAATTAATCTGTTTCGCCGCATAAGCCGCCAGCTCATTGCCGCTGTCATACAAAATCTTTTGTCTGGCCATTTTATCTGACCTCCTTTTCATTGACATGTTTTTCCTCTGAGAAGGATTCACTGGTGACCCAGGAGTTGGCGCCTACCTCGTCAAAATCCATATGTTCCACTATCAGGTCCTTATTTCTCACATGCATGCTGCTGACATCATAGTCCCGTTCAAGTCCTTCCACCAGGGCATTTGTAGGACAAATTTCAACACACCTCAGGCAGCCCTTGCAGTGCTTGTAGTCAGGGCCCGCGTTAACCATGGCCTTTTTGCCTCTATACTCACCCTCTACAAACTGGTACACCATATCAGGGCAGGTGGTATCGCACAGGCCGCAGTTGATACATTTTTCTTTGATAAAAACCGGAATATAGCCCTCACGGCTGCCGGAAACGTCATTTGACACAGTGGAACCAAACAGAGGGTTTACACCGCCAATCGGCGCGTTTTTGTAGCCCCAGTTTCCTTTCAGCTCCTCGTACTGCTGATAGGAGTATTTTCCATCATCGGCAATAAACTGGGATTTCACGCTTTCGTAGCCGCCCATAATACCGGCCACATTGCTCTCCACAAGCTTCGGATATTTTTTCCCCATAGTGTCCTTTACCATGTCAATTACCCTGTCTATGGGAATAAAACCGCTTACCTTTGCGATTGCCCCAAGCATAACCATGTTGATTCGTGTGTTTTTCTCCATGGCAATTTTCAGAGCGTCAACACATGCCATTTCACAGGCAGCAATTTTCAGCTTATCCCGCATTTCCTCCGGTGTTTTTGAGGTATTGACAACAACCTTTGTTTTCTCTCCGACACCGGCAATGACATCCTGTTTTCCTGCCAGGTTTTCATGAAAAAGGCCCAGTATGTGCGGCTTTTCTATGGGGCTGTTTAAGCGGATATCAAGAGACGGATCGCTCCAGCGTATAAATGCCTTCACAGGCGATCCCCGTTTTTCAGATCCATAGCTTGAAAAGCTGACAGAGTTTAGACCCAGATAGTTAGCTCCCAGCTCTCCCATAAGCTTGCCGCCCAGGTTTGCGCCAAGACCGCCGATACTTTCAAGTCTTATTTCAAAATATCCGTTCTCGTTGCAAACAGGCAGCGCAACACTTTTTTCCATATCATAACCTCCTATAACTGTATTCAAAACCAGTATTTCCAGATACAGGCTGATTATGTATTTTTCAGCAAAAACGGTTTAAATATCTGCTTGACATAGGATTTTAAGCAAAGCGCTTTTTAGTAGCTTTGCCCCCAAGCCTTTACAAGGGTTTCACCCTTGACCCGGGCGGGAAAAATTTTTTTCGCAAATGTAAACCCTATAACTGAAAAAACAGCAGTAAAATCTAAAATAATTCGATTTTACTGCTGTCCAGATAATATCCTTTTTTATTTTTTATTCTTCTCTGTTTTATTTCACTGAAATTACCCTGTATATCTTGGCCTTATTCAAGGCATATCCAACGACAAAATAGATAATAAGACCTCCGACACCCTGCACAATATTTGATGGCACAGAGGTAAGAGCGACCGCAAAATTGCCTTTTAAGATTGTCCCGCCAATCAAATAGCCTGCAACCATCCACACAATACCTAAAACCGACGCCGCTATATTTCTGCCGGAAAAGAAGTTGGAATGTTCCCCCTCATAATTCGCAATCTTTCCTATCAAAAGACCCATAACCCCTTTAATTATCAGCGTAAAGGGAACCCAATGGGCATATCCGCTCAATAAATCAGCCATGGCCGATCCGATTCCTCCCGCAATCATGCCGTACCGCCAACCAAAAAAAATACTGGCAATTAATATGATACTGTCACCCAAATGAACATAACCGCTGGTAGCGGGAACGGGTATCTGCAAAACCATTGTGGACACACACACCAAAGCAATCATAAGAGCATTGATGCAGATATTTTTCGTAGTCATGTTTTTTGATATGCTGTTGTTCGTCATCCTATTTTTCATTCTTTTCACCCCATTATTGATCCTTTCACACTGTCTTTTCTGAAAAAAAGCATAACACATCTTGAAGGACATTACGATAGTTCCGAAGACAAAAGCGCAAATTGTATGGGTACAATATTGCAATCGGTGTAATTTCTTTCTATATTAGGATAAAATAGATTTGAAACAGCCCTGTCCCTGCATTCCATATCACTTAAAAAAAGAGGTAAAACCGATTTTTCGGTTTTACCTCCCTGTTACTATCATATACACTTTATTTTTTATTGCTGGCGCAATAAAAACGAAGTTTTAGGAAACGGATTGAATTAAAAATCATTCAATCCGTTAAAATAGCCATCTTGCGGCTATTTTTTATTCTATTTACTGCTGCAATGCCGTCTCAAGCCTATTCAGCTCATTGAGGGGGAAAAGCTTTAAAAGCTCTTTATACTGATCCTTTGTCAGCCCTTCCGTTTCAATATACATCTGAATCTTTCCGTCCGTATCCGCCTGCGCAAACTGCCGCTTTGTCATTTCAAACTCCACCAGCTTCATTGCAATGCCTCCTTTTTTTTCTTATCTCTATTTTTACCCAAACACACAAAAACTATACCTGCATCCCGTTTGAATTCCTATTTTCCATCCTCGCGCACACCGCCGGACGGCCTTTTCTTATCCTTTATTTCCCGTTTTCCGCTCTTTCCCTTTTCTTTTTTAAAAACCTCTGTTATGCCCATCACCAAAAGAAAGGCGCCAAAAAGCTTTTTCAGCAAGTCCGCCTCTATATTGACAGCCAAAAAAGCCCCCGCCGCCGCGCCCAATAAACCGAACAAAACAATAGGCTTTACTACACTCATTTCAATGGAATCATTTTTCTTGTGGAAAAAAAGCGCAATCAGAGCAGTGGGCACAAAGTATAAAAGATTAACACTCTGCGCCTGCTGCTGGCCTATCCCCTCAATAAAAACAAGGGCTGGAATCAGTATTGTTCCGCCGCCAATTCCCATACCGCTTATAATGCCGGAAATAAAGCCTACCAAAATCTTTACTATCATAATATCATCCTCACCGCCGCTATTATCATAAAAATACCAAAAATACGGTGCAGCCAGTTGCCGGCAATTTTGTTCAGCAGCTTGGCACCCACATAACCGCCAACCAATCCGCCTGCGGATACTGTCAGCACAACATCCCATAGGATCTCAACCCTGCCAAAATATATCACTATAGACAGTATGGACAGGGGCAATATTATGGCAATAGCGGTCGCATGGCTTTTATGTGTTTCCACCTTCAAAATACGCTGTAGGCAGGGTACCACAATCGTGCCTCCTCCTGATCCGAAAAGCCCGTTTGCAAATCCGGTTATAAGCCCTATAAAAATACTCTTTCCCGTTTTTTTCGTCAATGAAAACACCTCTTTCCAGATTAGTATGACAATTCCGCCATAAATCATGCGGCAAGTTTATATTTTTTGTACACAAAAAAACAAGGTCACTGACAAGTGTCCTCTGATTGTTGAGAAACCTGTTTGAAACCTTGAATATTGCACAAACCCATCCGCTGTAATAAAACGAAGCAGTATACTTTATCTGCACTTCCATTTTCCTTACAAAAGCTGGAGAGTAACTTATTATAAACAAAAACTTGAGCTTTTTTAACTTGCTGAACCCGCAAACCGCAGGCATAGGCGGCGCCCACAATCAGATATTCCTATATCAAGAATCTGTTGCAGGCAATACAGCCTGTTTTCCATGCCCATCAGAGGGATTCCTCATTTACTGCTTCGTTATCCGTCTTTTCCCTTTGTGCAAAAAGGACAACCGCAACCGCTGCCGCACCGCCCAAAAGCTTGGATATCACAAACGGACTTACCATATCCACCTGCTGGTTTGCCACAAAGGCCATTGTCGCTCCCAAAACTCCCGTTGATGTCACCATAAATGCGGCATTGACAATTTTGCCCTTCGGGTTCATGTCCTTTATCAATGTAAAAACAGGTACACTTGAAACCATACACATTAAGATACCCGCCACGCTGGGCCCATTCATGCCCGTTATGTTTCCTATCCTCTCAAAAGGTTTTTTCAATGCCCTTTGCAGCATTTCCGCCACAGGAAGACTTCCCAAAAGGACAATGGAAATCCCCGAGACAATCGCCATGGCCTCCTCAATAGGCCGCATGCCGTGAAGAAGCTCAATCCCTGTCATATAGGCAACAGCACCCAAAATCATGCCAATGGTTGTCATGGTCTTGATACAAACCGCAAATACGCGGAAACCACCCATCATTTCATCAGGTCTTTTCCAAAGCCCCAATATAATACAAAGTATCAGTATGAATATAACAAAACTCTGCCATAAAATCTCAAGCAGACTCATTTGACACAGAAGACCGCCCGCAATGATAACAACCGGAGAAGCCGCAAGACCCAGCATAATACCCTTTGAGAAAAAGTCCCTGTCCTCCTCCTCCACCATTGTCATACCCACAGGTATAAAAAAGGTCAGCGTACAGCCCAGAATCGTTGAGACGATAACCGCAGCAAAATTGCCAACCATCGGGTTGACGGCAAAATCCTTTGCCAGCTGGTATCCGCCCATGTCTATGGCTAACACCGTTCCAAACATGGCAGGGTCAACACCTATCGCCCTGAATAAAGGAATCAAAACGGGCTCCAGATAAGTGACAAAAAGAGGCTCCAGACAAATAATACCAACCATTGCCAGAGCCGTAGGACCAAAATAAATCATTCCCTCATCAAACTTCCGCCCAAGGCCGTAACGGTTGCCTATCATACGGTCAAGCCCGCCAATCACTGCGCCAATTGCCATAACATACATTATAATCCGATTCATAGGTAACCCTGCCTTTATATAAATAGTAATGTCAAAAAAATTATTGCGGTAACGGATTGAACAAAAACCTATCATTCCTTGAATATAACCACCCTGCGGTATTTTTTATTGCCGATGCAATAAAAATAATTCTGTTGTAACGGATTGAACAAAAACCTATCATTCCTTGAATATAACCACCCTGCGGTATTTTTTATTGCCGATGCAATAAAAATAATTCTGTTGTAACGGATTGAACAAAAACCGTTCAATCCGCGAAAATAACCACCCTGCGGTTATTTTTATTGCCGATGCAATAAAAACAATTCTGCGGTAACGGATTGAACAAAAACCGTTCAATCCGCGAAAATAACCACCCTGCGGTTATTTTCTATTCTCTTCCATTTAACACGCTTCTGTAATAACAGTCAACTACTATTGCAATATATTTTTATAAAATCCACCGTATTAAAATTTACCGCTGAGAAAACGGGCGATGTTTCATAAAAGCGGAGACAAAAAACATGTTTTCATTCTTGACACATACGTAAAATACACCTAAAAATCAATATTGTATAAGCCGGCCAAAAATAATTGTAGGGCGCCGTATACGGCGCCCTACTGAGAATAATTATGGAAACAGGTTCGCCTAAAATCGGCCAATCCATTCAAATAACCATGTTACGACTTTTTTATATCCTTTTCATTGCTTCCTTAAGCATAGCCCAATATTTTTGTGTGGAGGAAATGCTCAGCCACTCTCCCGGCATATGTAAATCCTTGCACTCCGGCCCCATGGAAATCATGTCAATTTTACGTCCCGCATTTTTTCCAATTGTGCCGCACTCCACGCCTCCATGGAGAACCATAGATTTGGCCTCCCTGCCAAACATTTCTTTATAAAGCTCTTCAAAAATAACCCGTATCCTGCTCTCAGGATTATAGCTCCATTCCAGAAATTCATAGTCAATATGACTCTCTCCGCCGACAATCCTTGACAGGCGTTCAATTTTAGATACCATATTGCGGTACATGCTTTCCAGCGTGCTTCGTGTCACAAAAGTGAAAACCACCTGCTCCTCCTGCGTTGCAATAATTCCCAAGCTGTTGGAGGATTCCACAACATCCTTGAAGTCAAGGCTCATGCGTATGACGCCTGTCTCACACAGGCAGCCAAAATCTATCACTGCCTTCATCGTTTTTTGGGAAAATACTCTTTCCACAGCACCATTGAAAGGTTCAAATATCACAGTCAGTCCCCCGTCGCTTACTCTGTATTCCTCCTTGTAAATCAGCCTGTATTCCTCCACAACCGCCTCTATGGCAGCCACTGCTTTCTCATCAGCCAGTATGACAGCTGAAGCCTCTCTGGGGATAGCATTGCACATGGCACCGCCGTTTACACAGGCCAAATCAAACTCTCCCGCCTTTTCCATGGCATCCAGAAGCCTTGCAAGAAGCTTATTGGCATTTCCCCTCTCTCTGTGAATATCTTCTCCCGAATGGCCTCCTAAAAGTCCGGTAAGGGAAATCTGATAGGGTTTACGTCCCGCCCTTGGACTCTCCCACTCAATTGGAATACAGGCGCTTACCGTAGGCCCTCCGGCGCTTCCCACAACAAAAACACCCTCATCATCAGAATCCAGATTAATAAATATATCTCCCTTAAGCTGTTTCGCGTCAAAATTCTCAGCACCTGTAACGCCCATTTCTTCATCCGTCGTAATAAGCACTTCCAAAGCCGGATGCTCGATTTCGCCGGCGTTCAAAAAAGCCAAGGATAACGCCATGCCGATGCCGTCATCTGCCCCCAAAGTTGTTTCCCTTGCAATAATTTTATCCCCTTCCACTGACATTTTAATGGGATCCCTCAAGAAATCATGCTTTACTCCCTGGTTTTTCTCACATACCATATCCATATGGGATTGTAATATAACACCCGGTCTATCCTCGTAGCCCTCAGTCGCCTCTTTCCTGATTAATATATTCATCTTTTCATCCTGTACGCAGAAAAGCCCCCTGTCCTCAGCAAATTTCACCAGCCAATCACTGATTGCTTTTTCATTGCCGGTTCCTCTTGGTATCTGGTTTATCTCCTCAAAAAGAGAAAACACTTCTCCGGGCTCAATATTCTCCAATACTCTCTTTTCCATTCTTCTTCCTCCCTGTCTGTTGGATATAATAGCGATAAATTTCAGCGGAGATACCTCGAAACCTCTGGTTTCTCGGTGCATTTGCTTCGCAAATGATTTCCTTTGTGCACACCCTATTTAAGCAAGCCTATACGGTATGCACATGCTGTACATTTTCTCCGCTTTTATGGCATAATAGCGATAAATTTCAGCGGAGATACCTCGAAACCTCTGGTTTCTCGGTGCATTTGCTTCGCAAATGATTTCCTTTGTGCACACCCTATTTAAGCAAGCCTATACGGTATGCACATGCTGTACATTTTCTCCGCTTTTATGGCATAATAGCGATAAATTTCAGCGGAGATACCGCAAAATCATGAACATTTATAATCCTGCTACAGTTGCGGCAGCGAGTATCAAAATCGTTACCAGCATAATAACAAGTACCATTTTCCAAACATATCGAATCCACTTCGAGAGAGGTATTTTGCACATTGCCAATACCCCCATCAAAAGACCGCAGGTTGGAGCCAGAAAACCAACAATGGCATTTGCCGCCGAAAATCCTATAACAATAATATGTCTTGAGACTCCGGCAAAGTCAGCCAGGGGAGCCATAATGCCCATGGAAAGTGTGGCAAGTCCCGAGCTTGACGGAATGACAAAGCTCATGACAAAGAAAAACAGGTAGGATGCCGAGGAATATACAATAGAGGAAACACTCGAAAGCATAACCTCACCCGCGTGAAGTATGGTATCTGTAATCATGGCGTTGTTCATGACAACAGTAATACCTCTTGCCACCCCAATGACAATGGCAACCTCCAAAAGTCCTCTGGCGCCGTCCATAAAGGTCGTCATAAATTCGTCCTCACTGTATCTCAGATAAATCGCCATGACAATACTTGCCCCAAGAAAAAGGCTGGCAAGCTCACCAAACCACCATCCAAGAGTAGGAATAAATGTAATACCCAGATCTGCAAAGGGAATAATGCCCCATAACATAACAATAAAGGTCAGGGCAAATAACAGCAAAATGACCTTTCTCTGTCTGGTAAACTTGGGCAGCTTATTGCCATCTGCGTTATCCCCAAGAAACTTTTTCTTCATCTCCTCCGATAAATCATAAACAAGTGACTTTGTCGGATCTTTTTTCACCATAGCCGCATATTTCATCACAAAAAACAAGCCAATGGGAATGCCGGTGAAAAGTATGAGAAAACGGATTAGAATGCCATCTCCCATAGAGATATCTGCAAATTTACAGGCGATTGCCACAGAAAAGGGATTCGCCAGAGAGCCCATGGTACCAAGAGCGGCGCCAAGCTTTATTACCGCTATGGCTGTTATAGTATCATAGCCTGCCGCCAGAAATATGGGTATTATGATCGGAAAAAATGGCAGCGTCTCCTCCTCCATGCCAAATGTGGCGCCGCCAACGGCAAACAGGCACATAAGGATGGGAATCATCAGCTGTTCCTTCCCCTTTAATTTTTCCAGTATCTTTCCAATACCCGCGTCAATAGCCCCTGTTTTAGCAACAACCGCCATGAAACCGCCAATAACCAGACAGTAAAGAATGATATCAACAGAGTCAAAGAAACCATTGATAGGCGCCTGTATGACATCCAATAAATTCTGCGGATTTGATTGTGCCACATGATAGCTGCCTGCAATAGGCTGTAGCTTATCCGCTGTTGGATCAACATAATCATAGGCGCCGCCCGGAATAACCCAGGATAATACAGCGACTAAAATGATAAATGCCGCCAGCGTACCATAGGTAGATGGCATCTTCAGCTTCCGTTTTGTTTTTTCCATCGCAATTCCCCCGTTCTCGTTGCGTTTTAAGAGTTCTTTTTTCTGTTCTGCAAACACTCATACAAAAATAAAATGATACCTCTGAATGATACCTCTGTCTTTTTTCTGACAATTCAAATAAATCCCAATTTTTAAAGCTGTCCTCCTTTTATACAATTTTTATTAAATCAATCATATTATCAACTCATTTTCATGTCAACATATAATTTGTACAAATTAATAATTTATCACATTTTAATACAAAATTTATCTAATTATATTCTCGATTTTCTTTAATTATTACAGGTTTTATAGCTTGTTCATATTATAACTATACATTTTTTATACTTAATTAATATTGTATTTTTAATATATTTAAGCAGCAAAATGAATTGTTATTATAAAACTTTGTTGAAAACCAGAAAACCTCAATTGACAGAATAAATTTATTACCATATTATAAAAGTATATGAGTTGGGACATTTTTTTCATACCAGCGGGGGGTTTTTATAAAATGGTCTTAGAGAAAACCAAGGGAAAAGGACAAATCAAAGAGAAAATATATGAATACATCAAAGACAGCATACAAAACGGAATACTGCTTCCGGGTGAAAAGGTGCTGGAAAGCCCTATTGCCGAAACCTTTAAGGTGAGCAGGACACCTGTAAGGGAAGTCATGACGAAGCTGAACTCCGAGGGAATACTGGACAAAATACCCCACAAGGGCTTTTATGTCAGAAAATTCTCCGAGGAGGAACGCCTTGCAACCTTTGAAGTCATTTCAAGCCTTGACTATCTCTGCGCAAAAAAGGCAATGGATAATCTGACTGAAGAGGACATCCACCGTATGAAAGAAACCATTGCAAAAATTGATGTTGCAATTGAATTCAATAATTTTACGGACTACATGATAAATCAAAGGAAATTTCATGATATTTATTTCCAGAAATGCAACAATCGTGTACTGGTAGACACCATCTACCATGTTATCAATAACTCCGCAGACATAAATGCGTCAGTTGATCAAAAGCATTACGATGAAAGGTCCTACGAACTGTTAAAAAAGGGGAATGAAGGACACCGCATGATATTGAAAGCTTTTTTGGAAAAGGATTATACCCTTTTGGAAAACGTAATTACAGATCATTGGAAATAAGCTTTTAAAATGATGTTAAAAAAGAGGCCAAAGTAAACTTTGGCCTCTTTTTTATTCTTCATAGTAAGCTCTATTAAAATTTGCCTTTTCCGGCCATTTCTCTTTCCTGAGCCTCTATCATTTTTTTCACCATATATCCGCCTACATAACCATTCTGTGCGGATGTTAAATCACCGTTATAACCATGCTTCAAAGGAACACCTATTTCCTGTGCCACTTCATATTTAAACTGGTCTAATGCTGCCATCGCTTCCGGTACTGCTTTTCTGTTTCTGGATGCCATAGTAAGACACACCTCCGAATATTTTGGTAGGTAACCAAATGAAAATTCAAATATATTTGAACACCAGCAAAAGTGTTTTGTTTGACTTCATTTGTTACATAACTAGTATGCCTTCGTCAAATCATTTCATACAGGCAGTTTATTCCGCCTGTTTTGACATTTTTTTCATTTATTTTTTTCTTTCGGAAAAAGCAAAATAGATACAGAAATATACTCATCTGCGAAAATAGCGTAAAAAATACAAAAAAGCTTACTGCGTATCAAAAAATCAAAAACCTGAGAGTTTTACCTGCAAGCCTCCGCAAAGCTATGCCTTTCACCCGTCTACTCTTTTCACAAGAAATCTAACAAGCTTGATTTTTGTAAACCTTAATTCAAGTCTCGAAGAATTTCACAGACCGAGTATCCGAGGTTCATGGATAGCCCAAGCGTCAAAGGTAAAAATAATTTTTAAAGCTTGAGGGATGCTTTAGCATCCCTCAAGCTCTTCATTGTATCGTAATAATAATTTTCAAACGAAGCTAGCGCCTCCTTACAAGCGAGCTTGTAAGATACGCTTTATAAACACCGCTTTCTCCGCTTTTATAGTATATTATTATCTGATTTCACTGTGGAATTCCTGTAAAGATTTTACCTTTCCGGCACCATGTGCTTTCAGCTCACGAATACCGTTTAAGGAAGCCTCCGCTGCTGCAATGGTCGTCATATAGGGAATACGCCCCTTAATCGCCGCTTTCCTGATATAGCTGTCATCTGTAACAGATTGCTTGCCAGACGGCGTATTGATAATCAGGCTGATTTTACCGTTCGTGATAGCGTCCAGAATGTTTGGCCTTCCCTCATACAGCTTTTTGATTTTTTCCGCAGGCACACCGGCACCCACAATCAAATCATAGGTTCTTCCTGTAGCCAGAATGTCAAAGCCGCAGTCATGGAAACCCTTTGCGATTTCCGCAATATGGCCTTTATCCTTTGCGCTGACGCTGATTAAAACCGTGCCGTTCAAAGGAAGCTTTGACTGTGTGCCCTCCTGCGCCTTGCAATACGCCTCGCCGAAGGTATTGGCAATACCCAAAACCTCGCCTGTGGAACGCATTTCAGGTCCAAGAAGCGGGTCAACCTCAGGGAACATATTGAAGGGGAAAACCGCTTCCTTCACGCCGCAGTGGGAGAATATGCTCTCCTTTAACGCCGGAACAGGTGACTTGCGTCCTGTAAGAGGCATCGTGACAATATCTGTGGCCAATTTTACCATTTTAATGTTGCAGACCTTTGAAACGAGAGGAACCGTTCTTGACGCCCTTGGATTCGCCTCCAGTACATATACCTTTCCATTTTCAATGGCATACTGCATATTCATAAGACCGCGGACATTCATTTCCTTTGCAATCCTTATTGTATAATCCTTTATTGTTTTCAGATTTTCCTCTGAAATATGTTTGCTTGGAAGAACACAGGCAGAGTCACCGGAATGAACCCCCGCAAGCTCAATATGCTCCATGACAGCCGGAACAAAGGCATTCTCGCCGTCGCTGATAGCGTCCGCCTCACACTCCAGAGCATTATTTAAAAATCTGTCGATGAGTATGGGCCTCTCCGGCGTAACACCGATGGCAGCTTTCATATAGCTTACCAAATCCTCGTCATCATGTACTACCTCCATGCCCCGTCCTCCTAAAACGTAGGACGGCCTTACCATAAGAGGATATCCAAGCTTATGGGCAATTTCAAGGGCCTCATCCACATTGACGGCCATACCGCTTTCCGGCATAGGGATAGCAAGCTTCTCCATCATTTTTTCAAATAAATCCCTGTCCTCCGCCATATCGATGGTTTCCGGGGAGGTGCCCAGAATATTGACGCCGTTTTGCTCCAGCTCATTGGCAAGGTTCAGCGGCGTCTGTCCGCCGAACTGGGCAATAACGCCTGCCGGCTTTTCCTTTTCATAGATGCTCAAAACATCCTCCAGTGTCAGAGGCTCAAAATACAGCTTGTCAGAGGTATCATAGTCTGTAGAAACCGTTTCCGGATTGCAGTTGACAATAATTGTCTCAAAACCAAGCTCCTTCAGTGCAATAGCCGCATGGACACAGCAGTAGTCAAATTCAATTCCCTGACCGATACGATTAGGGCCGCCGCCCAGTATCATAATTTTCTGCCTGTCACAATTTTGGGGACTGCAATCCTTTTCATTGTGGTAGGTGGAAAAATAATAGGCAGAGTCTTCAGTGCCGCTGACATGAACACCCTCCCAGGATTGTGTGATACCGTTTAGCAATCTTTCCTTCCGTATTTCTTCCTCTTTTACATCCAGCAGCATACTCAGATACTTGTCGGAAAAACCATCCATCTTTGCTTTCCTCAGGGATTCAGTCGCAATACCCCTTCCCCTCATCTTTATAATTTCCTCTTCCTCCTCAACAAGCTCCTTCATCTGCTCAATAAAATAGTGCTTAATTTTCGTCAGCTCAAAAAGCTCATCCACAGTCGCTCCCTTTCGAAGAGCTTCATACATAATAAATTGCCTCTCGCTTGTGGGTACTGCCAAAGCCTGCAAAAGCTCATCCTTTGATTTGGAATGGAAGTCCTTTGCGTAGCCTAAACCGAATCTTCCCGTTTCAAGGCTGCGGATAGCCTTCTGAAAGGCTTCCTTATAGGTTTTTCCAATGCTCATTACCTCACCGACAGCACGCATCTGCGTACCCAGCTTGTCCTGAGCCCCCTTGAACTTCTCAAACGCCCATCTGGCAAACTTGATGACAATATAATCTCCTCCCGGCACATACTTGTCCAGAGTACCGTATTTACCGCATGGAATTTCATCAAGGGTCAGACCACAGGCCAGCATGGAGGATACGAGAGCAATGGGAAAGCCCGTTGCCTTGGATGCCAAGGCAGAAGAGCGCGAGGTTCTCGGATTTATCTCAATGACAATAATCCTGTCGCTTACCGGATCATGGGCAAACTGTACGTTTGTTCCGCCGATGACACCGATTGCCTCCACAATTTTGTACGCCTGTTCCTGAAGCCTTTTTTGAACCTCCTCAGAAATGGTGAGCATAGGAGCAGAGCAGAAGGAATCGCCTGTATGCACACCGAGGGGGTCAATATTTTCAATAAAGCAGACTGTGATCATGCTGCCCTTTGCGTCCCTGACAACCTCCAGCTCCAATTCCTCCCATCCCAATATGGACTCCTCCACCAATACCTGTCCGACCAGGGATGCCTGCAGCCCTCTTGCCACAATTGTTTTCAATTCCTCCACATTATAAACCAGGCCGCCTCCGGCGCCGCCCATGGTGTAAGCAGGCCGGATAACCACAGGATAACCCAGCTCATCGGCAATCTCCATGGCCTTCTCCACTGTATAGGCTACCTCGCTTCTCGCCATTTCTATGCCAAGAGAATTCATTGTCTTTTTGAATTCAATTCTGTCCTCGCCACGCTCAATGGCGTCCACCTGTACACCCAGCACCTTAACATGAAATTTATCCAAAACTCCCGCCTTGTACAGCTCAGAGCATAGATTAAGACCGGATTGGCCTCCCAGGTTCGGCAGGAGAGCGTCCGGCCTTTCCTTATCGATAATCTGTGTCAGTCTGTCAAGATTTAAGGGCTCAATATAGGTAATATCCGCCGTTTCGGGGTCAGTCATAATGGTTGCGGGATTGGAATTAACCAATACAATTTTATATCCCAGCCCTCTCAGTGCTTTGCATGCCTGCGTGCCGGAATAGTCAAACTCACAGGCCTGACCGATTATAATAGGACCGGAACCGATTACAAGTATCTTTTCAATATCGTTTCTCCTTGGCATATTTTTTCCTCCATTAGAAATCCTCATCATTTTTTATCATACTGATTATACACCACCATGTATAAACATGCACCACATTTTTTTACAAAAATCGTCCTGTTCCTTCTTTTTCTTTCGTTAAGAACGCCTGCAAAAAGCCCTATTCAGTTTCCTAAATAGGGCCCCGTATCAAAAAAGTCCCAGCAAGTCTTTTTTGAACAAATCAAAGGTATAAAAAGATTCGCTCCATCAATTTTTCCAATACCGCGGAAGTGTCAGTATTTTACTGCGTAAAGCCGCTTACAGCGATTGAACTTTCTTCGATACCACCAATTCCACTTTTTTCGAGGTCATTGCCCCGGCCTCTTTGTGCCTTACTGCTGAATCCCCGCAATAATTTTAGGCACAAGCTGCTTTTTGCGGGAGACGACTCCTTCAAGCATTACGCTTCCCTCTTCAGGCTCTACACCGTAGGCGTTGGAAACGATTTCTCTGGCTTTGCTTCCCTTAAAGAGTAAATCAGTGGACTCTGTAATAATGTTGGTCAACATGAATAAAAGCATATCAACCCCCAGTTCGTTTACTGTCTTCTCCATGTATTCCATGAGTCTTTCCTTGATGGCCTCAAGCTCAGCAGCGTTAAGAGAGCTGATTTGTCCTACGCCAAAGGCAATGCCGTTAGAGGAAAACTTTTTAAAATCCTGATAGAAAATTTCCTCCGTTGTTTTTTCCTTCAGATTGCTTCCCGCGCCGAACATCTCCTCCGCAAAGGTTTCAATATCGATACCGGCTATGGCAGCTAAATCCTCCGCAGCCCTTTTGTCCACCGCTGTACAGGTTGGCGAGCGGAACATTAGAGTATCAGAAATAATTGCGGCACACAAAAGTCCCGCTGTCTTGGCGTCAATTTCCACATTATTTTCCTGATACATTTGGGATACAATCGTAGCCGTGCAGCCCAGAGGCTGATTTCTGAAAAATACCGGTGAAACCGTTTCCAGATTTCCAAGCCTGTGATGGTCAATTATTTCCAATATCTCCGCACCCTCTATGCCGTCAACCGCCTGAGTTTTCTCGTTGTGGTCAACCAGTATAATACGCTTTTTTTCCATATCAAGCAGAGAACGGCGGCTAATCATACCGCAGTATCTGCCGTAAACATCCACAATAGGAAAATGTCGGTGGCGTTTATTCACCATGACAGATCTGATGTCATCTATAAAATCGTCGGTTTTGAAGGTAATCAGGTTTTTGCCTGTCATAAAATAGCTGATAGGCATACTCTGGTTAATAAGGCGCGCTACCGTATAGGTATCATGGGGCGTCGTGATAATGGTGCATCCCTTCTCCGCCGCCAGCTTTCTGATGGTAATGGAAACAGGCGCACCCATACAGACAATGATACATCCTGCGTTCATCTCAATGGCGCAAAATTGGGATTCGTAACGGTTTCCCAAAATGACCATGTCCTTTGGCTCCACATATCCTTCCAGAATATCGGGATTGCCCGCCGCAATCAGCACCTTGCCCTCGTCAAAATAGCTGTTCTCATCCCCCACAGCCATTTCTCCGTCCAGCGTTTCCACTATATTTTTATACTGTGTTTTTGCCTTTGACAGTATTCTGTTGTCATATACATCCATGTCGGAGGTGGCAATATCTCCAATTGTAATAATCCCTTCCAAAATATTATCCTCGTCCACAACCGCCAGAGAAACCAGCTTGTGCTCGCGGATAATGTTATAAGCACGCTTCAGGGAATAGGAGCCCGGCACGCCCTCCGACGTCCTGATATCAACATCCTTTACCTGCGCGCCTACATCCGCAATGTATTCCGGTGTTTCCACACCAAACTTCTGCAATACATACTCCGTTTCCGCGTTTACCTGTCCGGCCCTCTTCGGCGCATATCCTCCGCCGTAAAGCTTATTTTTCAGGTTTGCATAGGCAATGGCCGAGCATATGGAATCCGTATCCGGATTTTTATGGCCTATTACAAATACATTATTTTTCATAATCCCCATTTCAAAGACTCCTTTTATTGTACCCAAACTCCTTTTAACCACACTGAAATGCTGCTTATAAGCTTTTGATAATCCATTTTAAGCCTTGGGCTTTGCCCAAACCCATCCGCTTTTTTGTAAAAAAGCGAAACAAAAAACTTTTTCGGAAAACTGCGTTTTCCTTACAAATAAATATTTTCTTCCTTATTTCGCTAAGTTTCGGCCGAGCCTTTCAAAAGGCTTGAAGGTGTGGACATAGTTCACGGTTTTGACTCTTTTGCACTCCCAGAAACTTGCCACCCTGCGGCTTTTATTGCTCCGCAATTTTGTCCCTTGAAACGCATTGCCTG
>JAHZDZ010000007.1:40909-105870 GCA_019422105.1 Bacillota bacterium
GCCACCCTGCGGCTTTTATTGCTCCGCAATTTTGTCCCTTGAAACGCATTGCCTGCCGGCCATGCGTTAAACTAGCCACCCTGCGGCTAGTTTTTATTGTAAATCAAATATTTTTCTTTGTCTAACCTTTTCTTGTATACAGTATGAAATCGTGATAGATGCCAGAAACATGCTTCTTAACCCACTGTTTCTTATCATTTTATACTGCCCACTTTTTCCATAAAGTAACACCTTTGTCATTTTTCTATAAAAAAAGGGCATACTTTTGTACGCCCAATGAAAAAACAAAGCCCTAACCCCAATAGAGAATCATGCCCGTCATCATCAGAATACTGATAGGAATACTCAGGGAACATACCATGGCAACTGTCGACTGCTTACATCCCGCCTTAACACTGAAAATAGGACTTACAATCGTAATAGGGGCAAGCACCAGAACGGACAGTACCTTTTTGGTCATCAAATCAACAGGCAGGAAATAAATAATGGCAACCGCTATGACAAGATTGCCCAAAAAACGGGCTGACAATATTTCCGCCACTGTCTTAATCTCACTTTTGTCTATGGTAATATCAAATATCATGCCTATCCACAGCATAGACAAAAAGGTATTGGCGCTGCCGAACAGGTCAGCCAGCTGATAAATAAACTCCGGCAGCTCTAGTCCAACAGCACAGAGCAATATCATAATAACATAGGTATCAAAGGGTGTGGAAGCCAAAAGCTTCTTTAGTGTTTCCTTCATATTTCCCGTTCTGGATACAATGGCATAGGATCCTCCCGTACACATGATGGTGTTTCCCATATCAAAAATACAGGCGGTGGTAATAGCGGATGGTGCAAAAAAGTTTTGTACAAAAGGCGTGGCAAAATTTCCGACACTGTAGCTTGACACATTAAGCATATACAGCTCCTTCAAATGCTTTTCCCTGTCGTCCCTGCGGCACAGAAGTTTTCCAAGACCCATCATAATAAAGTTCAGCGCAATGCTAATCAGAATAACGCCGATAACCGTAAAGGTGAAGGCAGTGCCCCGAAAGCCGGCTACAATAGCCCCCGGAAGCGTCAGGTTCATGATTATGTTCTGCACTGTATCGCTGTCCCTCTGTGAAAACAGTCCCACTCTTTTCAACAGGTATCCCGCGGCAATCAGTATGATAAAACGGATTGCACCCAAAATAACCTCAAGCATTCTTCTCCCCCCGAGCCTCGATGATTTTAATATATTAAAATTATTTCAATATTTTGAATTAATTATACCACCCTGCCGCAAAAAATCAAGCATAGAAGTATTCATGAAATGACGAATTTTTTTCATTCCCAAGAAAAACCTTGCTTTATGAAATGTATTGTGCTATAATTAAAACACAAATGATTTTACATTTTATTCATTTCATTTTTTACTGCCTTTATAGTATGGCAGATTACAAAATATTTTTCAACAGATAAATAAAAAATCCTAAAACAAATTATTTTACATTATTCAAGGAGGCTTTTATGGCAAAGGAACTAAGAGGAAAAAATGAACTGATTGTTGGATCACAGTCCTACATCATAAAACTGAAACAGGATTTTATCATCCAAAGCAGCAGATTGCATCAAAACAACGGAATTTATGAGACAATAAAACACTGCTCCCGCTTTATACAGACATCCGTCGAGGAAATCTATGACGATTTGCAGGAAAACGCCGCTGTCCTCTCCTATACGGACAGACATGGCAGGGAGGAATGTATTGAGTTTTTGGAAGGACTCCAGGATTTTTATAAAATACTGAACGGCAACGGCGTCAGCAGAATCAACGCCTGTATTTCCCTGCTCAGGCTGCAGGATCGAAAATCCAAAATCAAAAACCCCAACGACGTGGATAAGGCGGCAAGACTCATAAAACAGGGCGGAAGGACGAGACTCAGCACACACGCCAGAGAAGCCCTTGTCCTAAAGGCGTCAAAGAACGGCGGAAAATACGCCGCCGCAGGAAAAGAGGACAACCTTTCTTTTTTGGAGTCCCTAGGCAGTTTTGAGGACAGGGACTTTTACCGCCTAGTCATGGAGCGATATGATTATCTGAACAATCCGCGCAAGTTTTACGGAAAATGCGGCAGGCAGATTGCTTCCTATGACTACATGGACGTTTTTGAAAAAAGAATATTCGGCTCGCTTGATTTCTTTGACGGCTACAACTTTGGGCAGGATACAAAAAAAGCCCTGGAAAAGATAAAAACAACCATAGAGGAGGATTTGAAAAAAGGGATTACGCAGCTTAACTGGTATATGGAGGACAACACCAATCTTAATCTGAAACTGCTGCTTGAAGATCTGAAAAAATGCCGTGTCGGCGGCATAGACCCTCTTATCAAAATGACCAACGATCTGGCTTACTTTCTGGGCAGGAAGGAGGAATGGGTACGTGAGCTTCAGGAGCTTTTGAACGTCATGCATTACGGCACCATAGACGGCGAGCCTCTGGATGAGGACGGCATCTTTGACAACAATACGGATTTGGCTTTGACAAGGTACTACAAAAATATTTTATATGGGGAAAAAATGCAAGTTAAGATTACCTTGAATACGAATGTCGGATATGCTGCTGATGCCGGAGATAATATCATGAAAAAAGCTCTGGATGATATAAACGGTAAATTATATAATACAGCTACTCAAACTTATGAAGTCTTTCAGCAAGGGAATAACTTCTTTGCCATGCGCGGACATTACCTTTCTGTCCACCGTCTCATCGCTGCCCATTATTTGGATACTCATGATGAGGACGGAGAACTGGGTAAGCTCTATTACGGGGAATGGGGCAGTGTAATCGGAAGGATCGCTTTTGCCGCACTTGGAAAAATACTACTTCCTGTCGCCCTTACCAATCTTTCTATTGAGGGAGCTGTTATCACAGGACTATCCATCACTGGCGGCACCATGGTTAGCGGAGATATAGGCGGTGAGATTGGCCGTGATATTGCGGAGTTAATGGTGGATTTAAAATCTAACCTGGACAAAGAGATGGAAAAACATCCAAGTTTAGATTTGGGGCCAGAATCAAATTTTTAAAAAAGTAATGCGAATAAAAAAACAGAACAGAATGCAAAAAAACCCGATGAATTAATCAGGCTTTTTTGTATTCTGTTTTCTCATATTACATTTGCCAACCCTTGTCTTAATTGAATAGCAACCAAATTTTATTTTGTTAATTAATTTGCTTTGCTCTGCTTTTTTATTTCCCTAGATAGCATTTTAATTTTATTAATTATACATATGTAATCTTTCTTATATTTATTGTCTATGAGACTTCGTAGGGGCCCCCCTCCCCAACATAAAATGCAATTATATCCTTTATCATTTCCTTTTTCGTCTCTTGTAATCATATCAAGTCTGGCAAAACTGACTTTAATATACACAATGGAAGAAAAGGAAATAAAGACAGGTTTTGACGCAATCGTTATTTTGCTTGAGAAAAGGGAATCAAAATGGCAATCTGTAATATAAAAACCCTTGTTCGCAACGTATGTGATGATATATTGATGAAAATTCTGTACTGGCGTGATAAAAACAAAATTTCTCTCCAATGTACTAAACAGCGGATAATAAACATAGCCAGCAATACTAACGGGATCTTCTTCTCCCAAAAAAAGCATAGAAACTGCTTCTTCTAATCTTTCTGAAAATTTTTTTTGGTTTTTTAAATCCACTTTTATATATTGAGATAAGTTTTGGTAAGTTTGTCTGAGAGATATTTTCCCTTTCGCTATGCAATCCTTTACACCCTGTTTTCCTTCCCTGAGCGTTTCCCGCAGCGCTTTTTTCATTTTCTCATATTGCAGTCTCATTTCCTTCACAAAAGGGCCTTTGAACAGGTCGAGAATTCCCTCTTTTCCCTGTATGAGAGCCTCTTTCAAATTCTGATACAGTTTTCGCAATTCCTCCATAAAAGCACCCTCTTACGAATTATCCCTATTTCTTATATAATAATCATAGCATAGACAGTATCCTTCCGCAAGAAACGATCCTTCCCTCTCCTACATGGACGTTTTTGAAAAAAGAATATTCGGCTCTCTGGATTTCTGCTGCTTGAAGATCTGAAAAAATGCCGTGTCGGCGGCATAGACCCTCTTATCAAAATGACCAACGATCTGGCTTACTTTCTGGGCAGGAAGGAGGAATGGGTACGTGAGCTTCAGGAGCTTTTGAACGTCATGCATTACGGCACCATAGACGGCGAGCCTCTGGATGAGGGGCATTTTTGACAATAATACGGATTTGGTTAACATCTCATTTCCTCAAGCGCTACTGACAATCTCTTTAATTCATCTGTAACATATTTGTAGTTAAATTTATATTGGGGGTCTGTTATCAAGTAAATGGATCCCCTTCTATTTAAAAACATTTTATAGCTTCTTCCTTCTTTTAAATACAATACTAACTCATTAGAATGGAAATAAATATATGAAATTGCCGAAAATGGGATAAATATCGGCATGCCAATTATCTTAATTGTGCAGTCACAGAAAAAATCATAGGCAAATTCTGTAATGTAAACTCCAACTTCTGGCTCATAGGTAAGAATATATTGGTAAATACTTTTTTTGAACTCTACAGGTTTCACTTCTATCAGCATTTTAAGAAAGGGCAATCGTCCGAGAGATACCGTATTGTTAATAAACCCTGTGATACTTACTAGTTGTTTTTGTGCACAAATAAGCGCGGAAATTTCTTCTTCCAGAATGCTATTTTCCCTTTCGCTATACAATCCTTTACTCCCTGTTTCCCTTCCCTGAACGTTTCCCGCAGCGCTTTTTTCATTTTCTCATATTGCAGTCTCATTTCCTTCACAAAAGGGCTCTTGAACAGGTCGAGGACCCCCTCCTTGCCTTGTATGAGAGCCTCTTTCAAATCCTGATACAGTTTTCGTAATTCCTCCATAATAGTACCGTCCAGCACATTTTCTTCTAAGCTACTGATATAGTAGCATAAAAATAAAACTGAAGCAACGGAGGCACCGAGAAGCCTCCGAGGGGAAATGAACTCCCTCTTTGCCACAAATTTGGCAGCCGTCACAAGGTGTTACCTATGACTTGTACTGTCTGTTGTAGTCCCTTTTTTCTGTTTATACCGATTCGTAATACCTATAATTTAAAATTTCAAAAATTAAGGGCCTTAAATATCATAAATTGTGTAAATTTTAGATAATTCTATATAAAATTTCACAATTAATCACATTTAATAATAACTGCATACATACCCAAATAAAGAGAGCCTTTACGAAAGGAGCATGAGCCTTATTTCTATATTCAAATCAATAAAAGCTTTATCATCAACTGGCCTGTCGCAGAAGAATTTCTCTTTCAAAAATTGTCCCCAATAAATCATGATAATCATTCCTCTTTTCTTCAATTTTTTCTTATTTGTACCAAATCGCGCCATCGATACGCAATTTAAAATTGCTATCATAAAAAACAATGTCATAAATTGCAAACAATAATAGCATCTTGTAATAACTGATGTTATAATGTAATTATCAATAAAGGAGGTATGATTATGTTTGGGGAGAAGCTGAAAAAATTGAGGACTTCTAAAAACATGACTCAGGATGAAATTGCCGCCCTGCTAAACGTCAAACGCCAAACCTATAGCGCTTATGAGCGTGGTATCAGCATGCCGGATGCGAATACCCTGGTTATTTTGGCCAATTATTTTGACGTATCTGTCGATTATCTTTTGGGCAGGGAAGAAAAAGTTTATCCTATGTCGCCAAGTCAGGCGGAGCTTTTGGAGAAATACCAGAAGCTGCCGAGAAAAAGCAGACGTCTTTTGATGTGCTATGTCGATTTTCTGGCCTACCGTGTCGATAACGGCCAGGATACCTTTGAGCCTGATGAAAAGCCGTCAACCCTGGAGTTTTCACATGAAAAACGCTGTCTGACCTTATTCGAAATGATGAATAAAGTCGCCAATGAAACAGACAGCGGCATAATAAACGGCAGGGAAAAAAATTCCGTTTGATAGTCGGAATAAAAAATAAAAAAGGCAAATATGCCTTTTTTATTTTTTTGAAACAGTTTTACACATATAGGAAAAAGTACTCCTATATCCTCCTTCGGATACCTTATCGGGTGCAAAAAATTGTTTTTTAAAAATTACATAAATTCGTTATATGGCAGACAGTTGAAAAAGCTGTCTATTAATGTTAGAATATCTAAGTTTAGAACAGCTATTGTTTATTTTTTTGCGCTGTTATAAAGGGAAAGGAGCCGCCTTATGACCGATACAAATAAAACATTTTACCGCTCTGTTTTTGCCATTACCCTTCCAATCGCCCTGCAAAATATTATTTCCTATTCTGTCAATTTGATGGACACGGTAATGCTTGGAAAGCTTGGGGAAATTGCTATCTCCTCCGCCTCACTGGCAAATCAGATGTTTTTTATATTTACAATTCTATGTTACGGAATCGGTGGCGGTGCCATGGTATTAGTGAGCCAGTATTGGGGAAAACGGGATATTCTCTCCATCCAGAAAATCACAACCATAGCCGTAAAAATTTCCTTTTTGGCCTCCCTGGTATTCACAGGTCTTGTTTTCCTGTTCCCTGAACAAATCATGGGAATATTTATCGGAGAAGCAGAGGTTATACAAAACGGCGCTGCATATCTTCGGGTTGTCTGTATATCCTATCTGTTTTTCAGTGTTACATCCGCTTTTTTGGTAATACTGAGAAGCGTGGAAACCGTAAAAATTTCAGTGGTTATTTATTCCGTCTCCTTTGTGGTCAATGTATTTTTTAACTATATCTTTATATTCGGTAAGTTTGGAGCACCCGCTCTGGGCGTTGTCGGCGCTGCTATCGGCACAGTGCTTGCCAGAATAACAGAATTTATTTTTATGCTGATATATATGCTGAAATTTGACAAAAAACTAAAGTACCGTCCTAAAATGCTTTTATGGAAGGATTCCAAGCTTTTTCATGATATGCTGAAATATGGCCTTCCGGTTATGCTAAATGAACTGCTGTGGGCGTTAAGTAATTCTGTCCACTCCGTTATACTGGGACATATCGGCTCCACGGTAGTAGCCGCTAACAGTATCTGCAACGCGATTTTCCAGATGGCTATCTCCTTTATTCTCGGTGTAGCCAATGCCTCGGCTGTTGTGATAGGTAAAGTGGCCGGCACCAACAATTTTGAAGAGGCAAGACAAAGCGCATTTCGTCTGTTAAAGGTATACACATTAATCGGCGCATTATCAGCCCTGGTGCTGCTTTTTATAAAAACGCCGATTATCTCCGTCTACGATATTGAGCCCTCCACCAAAGAGCTGACCCAAAACTTAATGATTGTTTATTCCGCTATTATCTTTTTTATGTCCTATTCCTGTCCTTTGCTTATGGGTGTTTTCCGAGGCAGCGGCAGTACAAAATTTGCCATGATAACAGATGTGGGCACTGCCTGGATAGCGGTGGCTTTGGGCGCCGCAGGGGCATTTTGCTTCCACTTTGAGCCGGTAATCGTACTTCTTTTGTTGAGAAGTGACACACCTGTGAAAACAGTCATTTCTCTGCTTTATCTAAAGGGAACCTCCTGGATAAAAAACGTTACTGTTTAGACGCCTCTGTGCTGAGCAAAAAATTATGGGAATCCGGCAGTTTAAGAACGACATAGGCATCTTAAACGCAAAAAGTACCTTCTCTGTGACAGGAGGTACTTTTTTTTATACCCCTATAAAAAGGATAAGCTCCAATGTTCTTACGAAAACGCCCATCTGAAAAACACCGTCTCCGTCTTGCCTGCACAGCTAAATATATCAAACCCTTTTTTCATTTTTTCTGTTAAAAAAAACATTTTACAGCCAAAATAAAAACGGAGGTGACAATCATGAATAAAACCTATGCATACATCAGGGTCTCCAGCGCAGATCAAAACGAAGACAGGCAGATGGACGCCATGAAACGGCTGGATTTACCCAAACAGAATATTTTTCTGGACAAACAAAGCGGAAAGGATTTTGACAGGCCAAATTACAAAAAACTGATTAAAAAACTGCGTGCCGGAGACTTGCTTGTCATTAAAAGCATTGACAGACTTGGAAGGAATTACGAGGAGATTATTCAGCAGTGGCAAACTATCACAAAAGAAATAAAAGCCGACATCGTTGTACTGGACATGGAACTTTTGGACACAAGAAAGGATAAAAACCTTTTGGGCACGTTCATCGCCGATTTGGTTCTTCAGGTACTATCCTTTGCGGCGCAAAACGAAAGAGAAAATATACGGCTAAGACAGGCGGAGGGCATACAGGCCGCACGGGAAAGGGGCGTTGTATTCGGCAGAAGGCAAAGAGAAATTCCAAACTTTGAATGGATCGTAAAAAGCTACAGGGAAGGAAGGCTCAATGCAACAAAAGCCGCCAAGGAGGCGGGCTTATCCAGAAAAGGGTTTTATAAGAGGCTGAAGCGCTTAGAGTTATCCCCAAAATGAACCAAAGTATACACTGGTTCACTAATTTATTTACCACAAGTAATGGTAAAATACATAATATACACACTGAAATTATATCTTTTATTCCTCAAAAAGTAAAGCAAATAGACTATTTTTATCAAAAAACACATGAGTACCAAAGTATACCTTAGTACCCAAATCAGTACAGCTCCCGCGCGGCGGGATAGAGAGAGATGGTCAAATGAATTCCCTACAAACAGCAGAAAAATTTTGCCGCTTTTTGTGGCATGAATATTTAGTGGAAAGAAATTTCAGCAAATTTGCGGAGATAATCGACCACAGGCTTACGGTAATCGGAACCGGGGCTCATGAAATAAGCAGAAACCCGCAGGAATTCAATGATTTTCTTAAAAAAGAGGAGGCTAGCTGGAACGGAAAATTTATCATAGAGTCGGAATGGTACCAGACAACGGCACTGAGAGATTCCCTGTATCTGGTAATCGGAGAAATCAAGGCAAAGGAGGACGCAAAGGACCGTATTATTTATGATTTCTACTTTCGTTTTTCCATGATCGCAGAAGTGGAGGGCGACAACTGGAAACTTATACATTTTCATCAGTCTGTACCCGATCCCAACCAGCTGAACGATGAATTTTTCCCCCACAACATGATTGAGCAAAGCAATCTGCAATTAAAGCGAAAAATAGACGAAAAAACAAAAGAACTGGAAATGTCCAACCAAAAAGTTCTCTACAACCTGCGCCATGATTATCTGACCGGTCTTTTAAACAGGCACTATCTGGAAAAATCCATAGAGTCGGCCATGAAAAAATATCCCTACGGCGTTCTTATCATGATGGATCTGGATAATTTTAAATTAATAAACGACAAATACGGTCATCCCTTTGGCGATAGGGTTTTAATGCTGCTTGCGAAAAGCATGAAAAATATATTTTCCGAGTTTGTGACGGGGCGTATTGGCGGAGATGAATTTATTGTTTACATTCCCTGCGGGGCTCAGGATACCGCATTTATACGGCCCCTGCTCCACTCTTTTCTTGAAGACTGGGGAGAAATGCAAAAGGAACTTCCATTGCAAAACACAATATCCGTATGCATGGGAATTGCCCGCCATCCTGAGCACGGAAAGGATTATCAAAAGCTCTGGTCAAATGCCGACAAAGCCCTGTACCTCGCAAAGGGCGGCGGAAAAAACGGAATTTGTTTTTACAGCGCAAATGGCGGCAAGCCGCAAGAATAAAAGTACGCATTCAATGCCTGTAAATGACGGATCTTTAACTTAGAAAAAGCAAGGCACTGTAAACTGACGACTGCAATTAAAAAGCACGGGGAATAAAAGCAGATAACTGCATTTATTCCCCGTGCTTTTAACCCATCAGAAAAAATTCAGCTTGATAATTCTGCTGGGCCTTCCCGTACTGGCCAGCATACGTTCCCCTACCACATCACAGTATCCCGAGTTTTCCAGCTTTTGAATCAGCCTGTCCATATTCCGACGGCTCATATCACAAAGCTTTGCCAGATCGCGTGAGGTAAACGTTGTCTTTTTTTCCCGCATGGCAATGCTGTATAATTTAAATAGTGTATTGGTGCTGATACCCGTCTTCTCAGATACCTCCGTAAACTCCTTATCAATAACGCTGTTGTTTTCCTGTTTATGGTAACGCAGGGGGCCCTTTACCTCCTCCGTATCATATACAAGAAACGCCGCGTTTCCTCCTGACGCTTTCGCCTTTGCCATACCGTCAAAGGCATTGAATTTCGCGTCCTTGGCATTATGGCCATACCCTATGCCGATACTGACATTTTTAATGTTCGTCTCATTGACAAGATCCAACAGATAAATAGACTTAAAATTGTCTGTTTCCGTTTCTATAATTTCCTTGGTCGTAAACATTAAATAACCCTGTGTGCTGTACTCCACAATAGCAGCGGCAATTCTGCCTCCAAAGAGGTAGACCTTTTCCGCTACTTTCATTTTATTCAGCATATAAAGGTACTCGTCATCCCTTGTGATGGAATACTCATCAGGCATATCTATATTTACAGCGATTACAACAATTTGACTCTTTTCGCTGTTTTGATTCATACATTTTAAATGCAGCTTGCTGTAGCTTTGCAGTATAATCTTTGAGGTAGGTGAAAGCAGTACACAGGGAAGCTGCTCCTTTTTCATCCGAATATAAACATCGCTGAGCCCTGTCACACAGCACTGACACATTCCCCTCAAATATGCGCTTTTATGAAACTCATACAAATATTCCGTATAGCCCTCCTCCGCTATCTCCTTCTGACTGGCCACCAAAAGCCTCAGATCCTCCTTTGCAACACCAAACTCCATATATGCGTCATACAGGTCCTCAGGCAAAAAGCTGTCAAAGGAAAGCCTGGTAATGTCATACCGTTTCGTTGCAATCTCAAGAAGCGTTCTGTAGAGTGTACTGCCGTCCTTCGGCACATGGTCCCACGGGATGACTGCCGCCACATGTTTTTCAACCAGTTTCAGGGGCGTACGGCCGGGGAATAAAATTCCATCCAGATGCCTTTGATTTCTCTCAACCAATTCCACAGCCTCAGTGTAATAGGTATACTTCAAATCAACAAGCTCCGCCTCCGGATTTTCTTTTTTTATGACTTTACGGAACCTGTCAACCAGAATACCAGTACCAATTATGCCAATTTTCATAAAATCACACCCGCTATTCTCTTCTTATACTAACAGCCCCAAAAAGATCCATTCCAATATTTATATCCATAGCCATTCCACAAATCATTTCGCTCTCTGCCAAAACAGAGCAGCACATCAATGACAACTCTCGCGAGGCATACAAGAAAGCCCTCGTATATTTCCATTTATTCTTCAGGCTTTATTAACGCACCTCTCTATTTCCAAAATGCTGTGTGCCAATACATCCTGTTTTGAGTATCAGACTGCCTGAATCGTCAGCGCCAGAAGCTTAGCCCTCTCCCTCAGGGAATAAAGCTGTATGTATTCCCTTTCGCTGTGGTTCAATTCGCCTCTTGCTCCCATACCGCAGACAGTAGGCGCTCCCGCCAGGCTGGTATACGTGGCATCAGAGCTTCCTCCCACATAGACTTTACCCACTTCAATGCCTATTTTTTTCCCTTGCTCACGAACAAGCTCATATAGTCCGAGATTTTTATCATTCATCTCCATAGGCAGAAAACAAAGGGTTGGGTCCACCTTTATCGTCGTTTTTGTGCCGGGTACATAAACCTTCTCCTCCAGCTTTTTTAAGAAGGCTGCAATTACATCGTACTGGCCGGCTGTTTTAAACCTGAAATCACATTTTACCTCACAATGCGCGGCAATACCGTTGGCCACAATTCCGCCTCTGATGACGCCGGCATTATACTGTATACCATCATATTTTTTGACCTCCTCATATAGGTCATTCACCTTCTGTACCGCCTCATAAACTGCACTGGCGCCCTTTTCCGGATCCTTGCCGGAATGAGCCGCAATGCCCTCAACCACCATTACAGGCTGCAAAGCTCCCTTTCTGCCCACAACGACAGCGCCGCTGTCAGAGCCTGTCTCCATATTAAATACAGCATCCATTCCCGCCGCATATTTCATAAAAAGCTCCCTGGCATCTGTGCTTGGGTGCCCGGTTTCCTCATCACCGCAAATTAAAAAAGTAATATTATGTTCGTCCCAGCCGGCTTCATAGAGTGCCTTCACCGCATGAACAGCAATCGTAATACCGCTTTTCATATCCAATACGCCGGGGCCATAGGCCTTGCCCTCTTTGATGCAAAATGGCCTTTCCTCAGCGGTTCCTCTGGGAAATACAGTATCCACATGGCCAATTATCATAATATTTTTGGGATTGACTCCGCAGCCCTTTCTTGTCGCCAAAAAATGGGTTGCGATACCCGGATAATCAATGTATTCAACCTGAAATCCCATTTCCTCCAATTCCCCGCCAAAAAGAAGCGACACTTTTTTGATGCCGTCTGGGCTGTCCTTGCCGCTGTCAATATTCACTACCCTTTCCAGCAGTTTTATCATATTATCTTCGTATCCGTCAATTATCTCAAATAATTTTTCCACCAAATCTCACTCCTATTTTCCCTAATGTTAATACTATATCATTCTTTCATGTACTCGGCAATAATGCGTTAAAAATGGAAACACTTACATCCCTTTCTTTATTCTCCTATAATAAACCCTTTGCATGGTAAAATGGCAAAATGACACTTTTACACTATTTTGCAGAAAAAAAAGAGGCGGATACTATCCGCCTCTTCATTTTTTCTAAAAACTATCAGACATTCTGAATTGACAATGCAAGCAGCTTTGCTCTTTCTGTCAAGGAACACACCTGAATATATTCATTCTCGCTGTGATTTAATTCACCGCGGGCACCCATAGCACAAACAGTAGGAGCTCCGCCTTTTACGGTGTAACAGGAGTCAGAGCCGGCACCTACATAGATTGCCTTAACGTCAATACCAAGCTTCTCTCCCTGCGCCTTTACAATTTCGTAAAGCTTCATATTCGCTTCCGTCTGTTCCATCGGTATAAATGTTCTCTTTTCATCAATAACCAAAGTAGTCTTTGTCCTTGGATTATAGACCTTATCACAAACCTCTTTTGCAAAGTTCATAATATAATCATACTGATCCATTCTCTTAAATCTAAAATCTCCCAGGCAGTGACACTCCGCAGCAATACCGTTCGCAACAATACCACCGTAGATTTTTCCTGCGTTGTAGGCAATTCCCTCAGCCGGGTTATTGATTTTATACATATCTGTTATTTTCAGCGCCATTTCCTGAACTGCACTGGCGCCCTTTTCCGGATCCTTGCCGGAATGAGCCGCTATACCCTGAATGTGGATCTCGGGATACATACATCCTCTTCTTCCAACAACGACTGTTCCGTTATCTGCGCCGGTTTCCATATTGAAAACGGCATCCTTATCCCTTGCATACTCCTCGAAAAGCTTGGCAGCATCACTGTTTGGATGGCCGCTCTCCTCGTCGCCGCAGAAGAATAACGTTAAATCTACATCATCATAGCCGATTTCACCCAGGGCACGGCTTGCAAAGATGGCAATGGTAATACCGCTTTTCATATCCAAAACGCCGGGACCGTACGCTTTGCCATCCACAATTTTAAATGGCCTCTCAGCCGCAGCACCTTTAGAGAAAACGGTGTCCATATGGCCGATAACCATAACTTTTTTTGCATTTGGATTCGGGCTTTTCTTACGGCCGATAACATGAGTTGTAAAGCCGGGATAGTCCAGATACTCTACCTCAAAGCCGAATTCCTTCATCTTGCCGCCGAAAATTTCGGCAACCTGCTTGATTCCCTCAGGGCAGTCCCTTCCACTGTCAATATTGACGGTGGATTTTAAAACCTCAATCATTTCCGGTTCATAACCATCGATTTTTGATAATAAGTCGCTCATAAATTTAACACCTCATACTTTCTTTGCTAACATGGTTGTTCAAGCATTACGAGAGCATTACGTTTGTTACAATTTATTTCCTTATTACTTCACTTGTACGACTATTACAAATCTGAAACAAATACTTTATTTTCAATCATCAAACCTTTGCTTTTCTTTCCTGTACATACCAGAATCTGGAAGCAAGAATACCAAGAACAATGGAACCGATTGTAAGTCCCCAGCCAGGGATTGTGTAAACTTTCTTGGAGAACAGGAAGAACAATACAACAAGAATATAAGCTGTGATGTTGTATTTTGGTTTTTTCAATACAAGGTCTGCATAGATAGCGCAGAACAGTGCAGGCAGAATGTAAGTAAAGGATGCCTGTACAGAAGCCGGAAGAATCGGAACCAGCGCGGAACCGCAGATTGTAAAGATAGTTACAAAGGATGCGGATACGAATACTGTTGTACAGGTAGCAATGTTACTTAAAATTTTACCTTCATATGTAGTAGGATCAGCGTCCGCAGCCTTTAAGCCCATCTGCGCGCCTGTCATACGAATATCGCCTACAGAGCCTGCAAGCCATCCAACGTAGGAACCAGCAACACCGATTACAGGGAAATAGGATACAGGCTGTGCCAGCCAGCTGATACCATAAGCGGCAGCTACAAGGCCCCAAACCTGGAGTACCATGCTGACGCCTGGGAAATAACCATAACGGATCCAGATGTAGATAGGTGGAAGGAAGTTGGCAACGCATGCAAAGGACATAGCGCCAATACCCCACTTAACGAGTTTCTTCATGTATAAGCTTTCGCCAGTATTTTCCATTCAAATTACTCCTTTCCTGATAAATTTCAATTATGCAGCAGCACTAAAGAATGCCTGCGCGATAAACATACCGAATATCATAGAGATACCAAGGCTGACTTCCTGAATTCTTTTGTTTTTCTTGAAAATAATATTCAAGGCAAGCATACAAACCGCGCCGGCAATACCAGCCATAAGTTTTGGTACACCCGTAAGGATAATCTGGTTTGCTGACAGGTAGCCGAACATACCTACTGTACAGGAAGAAAGCAGTACATCAATCCAGCCCTTGTCATATTTGGAGTAAAGAATATCAACACATTTGTCCATGTTGCTTGTAAGTACAAGTGTTACAAATAACCATCCGAAGTTGTTCAAAGCCATGCCCCATAAGGAGATGGTGAATGCGTCCATACCAAAGGATGCTGTACCTGGCTCAGCGCCGACAAGACCAGCTGCAAGAGAAATAACAGCAAGCTCTGTACGTCCGGCACCAACGTCGCAAAGTCTCATCCATGTTGTAGGAGCACCAACAACAGCGATCATGGAAACAAGAATAATAACAGGTGAAATAGATGGTCCGGCTGAAGAGATAGCTGCAGATCTGATACATGCGCTTACTCTCTCTTTTGGCATACCAATTCTTTTTGCCTCAGCTGTACCTAATTTAAAAAATATAAGTGCCATACCTACTGATGCGATTACTGTGAATGCAGAAGCGATCCACAATCCTGGGCTATTCATAACTTGTGACAATTCAATTCCACTACCCATAAATAATTCCTCCTTTATACCATTTCTTTCTTGTGAATAATACTTACCACTTTTTACCCTTTGTTGCAGTGAGTCATTATTGCATTTTAAAACAGGTATTGCTTACGCGTAAATGGTATTGCCCTTGATGCATCTTTTTGTTGCTTTTCTGCTTTCTTTGAAGCTTTGTGTGTTTTCTTTCTGTTTTTCATAAATTCTTAGGCGCCTATTAATATAATTATAATATATGAACCACCAAAGCTTTAATATGTCTTTAATGTGTCCATAATGTCCTTTGTGTGACTTTATCCAATTTTTTTACCAACATTAGTACGTTTTATAGCACAAGTGTGGGCAAATTATACAACATCAGCTCCCATTTTTATTGAATACAACCGCAATTTATACATCTTGTACAAATCAAAAACCCACTCCATTTCCCCTCTCTTATTGTCCAAAACATTTCACAAATTTTTTCTGCCTCATAAGCTTTCACTGCCCCCATCTACCAGAAAATAGAATACAAAATCTATAAATAATTATTCAATACTTTGCCGCGGTAAAATGCTTACTGTTCTACCTCTTCCTGTTTCCGCAAATTCTGCACGCAGAAAAGTTTGCCAACAAAATTAATTTGTATTCAAAATATTGATGTAATGACAAAAATTTCGCCGTTAATTTACAAAAACCGATTTTATTTTGCAATCTTAAATCTTTTCTACTCCACCCATTCAGTCCATCTGCACAAAATTGTAAACAGAAACCTTTTGGGCAACTCTTCATCCCTCCTATAAAAACTTATAATTATGTATATCTATTCTTACTGTTTCATCAGGTGCCACCCAAAATATATTTTTGTAAACCAGTAACTTTTTCGCTCAGTTTAGGCCAACATTTCACTATAGTTTCAGACAACAACTATCCACATAAAGACACCCTTTTATTTTCAGTATATAACTATTACAAATTAATCAGAGTAAAACAGCAATAATATGTTGATTATTTTTCAAATTGTTTTTTTCTTGTTTTTACCTTTATCTCTTCTCATATTTTTCCAGACTTTTTATCAATCTTTGCAATGTCAACCATATAAAATCAGTATAGATTGTTGTCACATTTTATAACTTAAATATCGCTCAGTAATATACTGCATTTCACATACTGCTGTTTTTACTTTTATTTTTGCTTCCGCCATACTGATTCCCATAAGTACATTTTCTAAACAAACTCAATTATTGTGGTTACTTTATCGTGCTATTGCAATATCATGCCAAATTTCTCTTTTCGAGACTCATTTATACAACCGACAATATTTTTTTTCACTTCACAAAAACTGGCCTGAATTTGCCTGTATCCTCTTTATATACAGAAATAGTATAGTTACCATAGCATATTTATATATAAGTCTTGAAGGTATCAGAGGAATTATAAAAATCTGTAAACAGTCTTAAATTTGTTTTAAATTAACGCATCTGAACGGCAAAGTTTCCGCCAAAGCCCTCAGCCACAGCAATCAGTATGTAAATATTTTCTAAGACGTCTTTACTCCGCTTTTATGGTATAATAACGATAAATTTAAGCGGAGTTACTCATAAACCTGCGGTTTATTCGTACATTTGCTGCGCAAATAGTCTGCACCCGAAGCAATCTCTTGCAAGCAAGCTTGCAGTATTGCTTCTGTGCGCCCTTCTTTCTCCGCTTTTATGGTATAATGTTTGTATCTCAAAACATAACGAAAAGAGGTTATATAATGATTCGACAGGATATGGATTGGGGCTACATCAAATGGATTCATACCGCAGATGAATACAACAACGGTCAGTCAATGAATATAGGCATTACCGTCACCCTTCCCGGCAAATATCAGAAAAAGCATATGCATTATGGTCATGAACAGGTACAGTATGTACTGGAGGGAGAAGGCTATTATATCATAAGCGGAAAAAAAAGGCCCTTAAAAAAGGGATCCATTGTCTATATACCGGAGGGTGCTTCCCATGAAACCTACAATACAGGCACAGTGCCTATCCAGGAGCTTATCGTATCCAATACGGTTAATTATGACAGCGCTTTAAAGGTTTCCCTCCAAAATGCCGATAAGACAATAACCGCCGCCACTGCCGACAACGCTCTGCTCTCATCAGTCAGCGCACTTAGAAGCCAGCTTCTGAACAGTATTAAAATACCCTTTGCCATTTTCGATAAAAATTGGTCGCTGGTCATACAGAATGATTTCTATCCTCCCTTCTGCGTGAAGCACTGCGACCCGCAGAGCAATAAAAAATGTGAGTGTATGTGTCAGTTGGACAACCGTACTACAGATGACTGTGACTACTGCCAGGCAACCTGCGATAAGGGAATCGCCTTTTATCAATATCCCATCATTTATAAAAATGAGTATATCGGCACAATTGTCGGCGGGCATATTCTTGCCTCGCCGCTTCAGTCTATTGCGGAGGAAGATCTTTTTGACACCACCAAAAATACATTAAGCGGCGTTCACAGAATTTTTGGTACCCACCGGATACTGCGCCAGATTAAAAAAAGTATATTAAGCTACTGTGATTTTATTGCCTCCAAGAAAGAGCTGCGGGATAAAGAGCTTATAATCGCACAGACGGAACACACAAATGAGCTTTTGGAACAGGACCTCTACACCGTCAAGGATGAGGTTACAAATTTGAAAATCAGTCATCATTTCCTGTTCAACACCTTAAACTCCATGGCAAATATGGCCTTAAGCGGCGACAGGGAGGACTTATACAACAGCATCATTGATTTATCCAAAATGTTCCGCTATACCATGACCAGTGATCAGCGCTTTATCGATTTAAAATCAGAGCTCAATTACCTGGACAATTATCTGAATCTTCAAAAGCTTCGCTATGGTTCGTCCCTATCCGTTTCCTACGAGATAAATCCCTCTGAAGAAAGCGCCATCGTCCCATTTAATTTTATACAGCCAATTGTAGAAAACGCTTTTACTCATGGTTTCCGAAACGAAAAGCAAAAAACAGTCAGAGTCAAAGCAGCGGAAAAAAACGGTTATCTGGAGATTTTTATTTATAACAACGGTCCGTCACTTTCAGAAGACGATTTGGATAAAATACAAAAGAGCCTGCGCACAAATAAAGGACATGGTCTGTATCTCATAAATAAAAAGCTGGAATCTGCATATCATGATGATTTTTTATTCCAGTTCGATTATAATGAGAAGGAAGGAACCATTGCCCATATTAAAATACCTGTAAAGAGGAGATAAAAATGGTACAAGCACTTATAGTAGATGACGAAATAGCTGTTGCCTCCATCATCAATCACTTTATAGAAAAAAATAATATTCCAATCGAGATTGTAGGCACCGCTGAAAACGGTAAGGAAGCCATAGAAATGATACGAGCCAAAAAGCCGCAGATCGTATTTTTGGATATTCAAATGCCTCTTATGAACGGCTTTGATGTTATGAAAGCTGTAAAGGATGTTATATTCATCGTCATTACCGCCTATGAGTCCTTTGAGTATGCACAGCAGGCCCTCCGGCTTGGCGCCAGCGATATCATACTAAAACCCATTGAGTACAGGCAGTTTGAGGAAGCCATCAACCGTTCCCTGGGCTGGAAATTTACCGCCAACAATACGGTAAACTCCATACTGGAATACATCCATGCCCACTATCGGGAAAAAATAGACCTGAACCAGCTTTCCAGAAATTTCTATGTAACGCCAAGCCACATTTCAAGGCTGTTTAAAAAGTACATGAATACCTCAATTGTTTCCTACATCAATAAGCTGCGCATTGAAAAGGCGGTGGAGCTTTTGACAAAGGAAAATTACAGTGTGAAGGAAACAGCCGATTATATCGGCTATGACAGCCTGAATAATTTTTATAAATACTTTAAACAACACACCGGCGTTACTCCTGCCGCCTACTATCATCAGTATGTACTCAATGAAGAAGAAAAAAAATAAGCTGGTCAAAATATCATGCAAATCTGCTGTTTAAGCACCGTCCCTTAAGGGCGGTGCCTTTTTTCTGACGCAAAACAACACTTTCTTTTGGAATCGATTCCCAGTCCTCTCGGGTGCCTCTGCCTACTTCCTTCTATTGAAAAAACTAACTTTCTATACTATAATCAAGCTGTCAGATGATTTCTGCATCTCACTGAAAAGCGATTGGGCTATGTGCAGTTTTGATAAAAAAAATGCCCGTTTCTGTCATTTTCAGAGTAATCTGACTATGCTATACTTTGGGATGTAAAGTATGTACAGCAGTATGAACATGGAATCAAAATGTGAATTCAGAGCATTTTCCATTTTACTTTTTATTTTCAACATTTCTAATTATCTTAAGGAGGAAAAGAAAATGAAAAAAGATTTGAGCAAAGCATTCCAGTATGTTGATGACCACAGAGAAGAAACATTAGCGTTATACAAGGAATTTATCAATCATGAAAGCTGGAGCCGTAACAAAGCTGCGGTAAAAGCTTTTTCTGACATTTTGAAAGCGGAAATGGAAAAAGAGGGCTTTGAGTGTGAATATATACCTGTAGGCGGCCCTGAGGATCAGCCCCGTGCGGATATGCTGGTTGGTACCTGGGGAAAAGAAAGACCGGGAAAACCTGTTCTTTTCATCGGACACATGGATACCGTATTTGAGACAGGCCAGTACAAAGAAAATCCTTTTGAAATAACATGCGACAGGCGCGACGGCGAATCCAGCCCTGAGCCCCGTTTTGCTCACGGCCCCGGCGTATTGGATATGAAAGGCGGTATCCTGATTGCCCTGAATACAGTAAAAGCATTAAAAGCCATGGGCTGGGCAGAAAGACCTATCAAGTTTGCGTTTGCCGGAGACGAGGAAATTAACCATGAGTACGCTTCCACCGACGAGGAGCTTGCAAAGGCCTGCGAAGGCGGTCTTGTTTGCTTCAACATGGAAACCGGCTTGATTGACAACAATCTCTGCATCGGCCGTAATGCCTGCCAGAGATGGCGCGTAGCCGTAGAGGGCAAGGAAACTCACTCCGGCAACGACTTCTGGGGCGGCCGTTCCTCCATTGTGGAGATGGCTTCCAAGATTATGAAATTCCATGAGCTGAACAAAAACGATTTTGGCAATACCATCAATATCGGTACCATCAAAGGCGGCACAGTACCAAATGCTGTCCCTGCACACTGCGAAGTTGTTCTTGATATCCGCTACAACTGTGCTGAAGGCGGTAAAGCAATCATGGATGCAGTACATAAAATCTGCGAGTCTGAACCTTTTATTGAGGGTACAACCACAAGCTTGACCTTCCTGAATAAGCTGGAGGTTTATGAGACAACTGATGACGTTAAGGCACTTCTTGAATTTGTCAAGAAGACAGCGAAAGAGTATGATTTGCCTGCAATTGAGGGCAGACGTCTTGGCGGCGGTTCTGACAGCTCCTGCGCACAGCGTCACGGCGTTCCTACACTGGATAGCTGTGGTATCCGCGGCCAGTGGAACCATACGATGGATGAATATGCTGATATAGAAGCTCTCTTTGACAGAACTAAAATGTGGGCTTCCGTTATCGCAAACATTGATGATTTTAAATTCTAATTATTTTCTATAAACAAAATATAAAAGCGGTGCTTTGCTTTGTGCAGAGCACCGCTTTTATATTTTCCTGAAAAACCGGGTCAAAAAGCCAATATTAAATTCATATTTTTCAACTGCTCTTTTTTTCGGACCATCACCATAAATTACCTTTTCTACCTATTATAATGTAGAAATAAAATTTCTTTGTTCCCTGTGTTCGTAAAAAAAGCGGAGGAAAGCCAAAAAAGATGCAACATGGCCGAGCAAAACAAAGTTTTGCGAGGAACTCCGCGCCAATTTATGATATAATGTCCGCGAAGAAGCGGAGATAGCGGGAAAAGTAAGCAAGCGGACTGCTTGCAGTCCAGATTGCTTATTTTGAAGCGTTAGAGGAGCAACGCGACCGAGCAAAACAAAGTTTTGCGAGGTTCTCCGCGCCAATTTATGATATAATAAAAATCAGAGAACAAAACCTCAAAGCATACTGATACAGATATGCCTTGTAAAATAATGGACATTATTTTTCTCTTTCATAGTACACTGTCTCAAAAACCAATGAAATGCGGAGGTGCCGCCATGGAAAAATATATTATGGCCCTGGATCAGGGTACAACAAGCTCACGCTGCATCCTTTTTAACAAAAAGGGAGAAATCGTTACCATTGCTCAGAAGGAATTTAAACAGCACTATCCGAAGCCAGGCTGGGTGGAACATGACCCTATGGAAATTTGGTCAACCCAAATCGGCGTCGCGCAGGAGGCCATGTATAAAATAAACGCCTCCTATCAAAATATAGCGGCAATCGGTATCACAAATCAGAGGGAAACCACTATCCTGTGGGACAAGGATACTGGTGAGCCTATATATAACGCGATTGTCTGGCAATGCAGACGTACCAGCCGATACTGCGACAGTTTAAAGGAAAAGGGATTGTCAGAAACTTATAAGGAAAAAACCGGCCTGATGATCGACGCCTATTTTTCCGCCACAAAAATACGCTGGATATTAGAAAATGTGCCGGAAGCCAAAGATAAGGCCCAAAAGGGCAAATTGCTATTTGGAACAGTAGACAGCTGGCTTATCTGGAATCTTACAAAGGGACGGGTACATGTAACAGATTACTCTAACGCCTCCCGAACAATGCTTTTTAACATCCACACCTTGCAGTGGGATGAGGATATTTTAAAGGAATTGGGTATACCTGCTTCCATTCTGCCGGAGGTTAAACCGTCAAGCTTTGTCTATGGGAATGTGGATCCCAGCATATTCGGCGGACCTATCCCCATCGCCGGGGCTGCCGGCGACCAGCAGTCCGCCCTTTTTGGTCAAACCTGCTTTCAAAGCGGCACCGCTAAAAATACATATGGCACAGGCTGCTTTATGCTCATGAATACCGGCGAGAAGCCTGTATCGTCAAATAACGGCCTTCTCACCACCATAGCATGGGGTATAGACGGCAAAATCACTTATGCCCTTGAGGGATCTATATTCGTGGCAGGCGCGGCCATACAGTGGCTTCGGGATGAAATGCGGCTAATTGATTCCGCCGAGGACTCGGAGTATATGGCACAAAAGGTTAGAGATACCAACGGTGTCTATGTCGTTCCCGCTTTTGTCGGATTAGGCGCCCCCTACTGGGATCAATACGCCAGAGGCGCAATTGTAGGCTTAACCCGAGGCGCAAATAAGTACCATGTTATTCGTGCTACCCTGGAGTCCCTTGCTTATCAGGTTTACGATGTCTTGAAAGCAATGGAGGAGGATGCCGCCATTCCCTTAAAATCCTTAAAGGCAGACGGAGGCGCCTGCGCAAATAATTTCCTGATGCAGTTCCAGTCTGATTTGATTAATGCCCCCGTTGAACGGCCTGTCTGCATTGAGACTACCGCTCTGGGCGCCTCCTATTTGGCGGGGCTGGCTGTCGGCTACTGGAAGGACAAATCTGAAATTATACAAAACTGGGAAATTTCAAGAGTATTCCATAGCGCTATGGTAAGAAAAGAACGAGAAGAAAAGCTGGAGGGCTGGCATAAAGCTGTCGGACGATCCTTTAACTGGGCTTGAGTCAGCGCCTTTTAACCAATAGACCGCTTCTGCTCATTCATTCAAATTTATTGTCTTTTTTGAAGAAAGAAGCATAGAGGGTTAGGTCAAGGGTGAAACCCTTGTAGAGGTTTGGAGGCAAAGCCTCCAAAAGAACACTATTTTAAAACCTATACATTGTCAGGCATAAAAAAAGCAGCAAAATCCTATTCAGATTTTGCTGCTTTTTCACATGGCATTCTATTGCTTCCCTCAGAATAAGTGTCTCTTCAGACAGACAGTATATCAAGCCATTCATAGTCCGTCTGTACTGTCGGCCTTTTTCTCCTCCAAAAACGCGTTGGACACGTTGGCAAAATGCTCCGCACAATAGCCGCAGCCGCTTCCTGCCTGTGTTTCAAACTGTATATCAAACACAGAATCCGCTCCTTTATCTACGGACGCCTTGATGTCTTTCACTCTTACATTACGGCAGCTGCAAATCACTTTATCCATATTCATATATCATCTCTCCTAACAGGTCTATAGTTTGTTCCTAAGTATAATTACAAATCTATCAATTGAAGAAGTAAAAATAACAACAACAGCTTTGCTGAAGCATTTCAAACTTAAGAAGTTTCTCAACTGCTTCCATTACCAAATCATATTCCCTTTATTCACCTTTCTGTAGGAGAATGCAGGGGTACCACTGTTCCTATGACACAGCTATTATACTATACAGCAACAGTAAAGTCCATATCAAACAATAAAAATTATCACAGGATAATAATTCCTGAATCCGCTCAAATAAGGTGCCGATTTACTGTAAAAAGGCAAGGGCTTTTGCCCTTGCCTTTTCAAATTACACGAAAACAGCATGTCATGAAAGCATATTTAAATTTATCTCCTTCACCATAAGCTTCTCCAAAACTGCTTCCAGATGGACAGCGTCATTGAGGCAAAACAGCTCAACCGGCGCATGAGAATACCTTCTTGGCACAGAAAGGGTAGCAACTGCCGTCCCCTCCCCCGCTAAGCTGGCATAAATAGCATCCGTCGCATAGTTCGTACCAATAAAAGCAAATTCCTGAAGGGGCCTTCCCACTTCTGCCGCAGCCTCCTTTGCCGCTGCAATCAATTTTGGATGGCTGGTACAGTACAGCATAGCCTTACTAAGCTCTTGGGCAGTGATCAGCACACCGCCCCTGTTGAGTCCAAGGGGAAGTTCAGATATAAAATCCACATCCGGCACATCACCGCATGGCACTGTATCAAGAAAGTAACCGAATTCCGGTTTAATATAATTAACCGCAGAGGCAATTCCCGCTACTGTCGTCTCCTCCCTTACTGTAAATACAGCATAGAGCTCCCCATGAATATCCTCAGCCCGCACATTTCGTAAAGCCTCTATCAATATGGAGCAGAGAATCCGGCAGTCAACCGCTCTTCCACATAAATAATCCGTATTATGCATTTCTGTCAAAGGCGAATCCATTACAATCGCGGCTCCCGTATCAATTCCCATCTCCAGCACTTCCTGCCTGCTTTCCGCGCAGACATCAATATAGGACTGCTGTACTCCCTGAGGCTTAGCCGCCTGTTCCTCCGTCATGATATGCATTGCTCTGATGCCGATTACTCCGGGTATTATCCCTTTTTTCCCCTTAACCAAAACCTTTCTTCCCGGTAAAAGGGCGTCTGCCGTCATGCCGGCCTTGCCAAAACGGATAAAGCCATCCGGCGTTATCGTTTTAACAGCAAAACCCACCTCATCCATGTGTGCACCTATAACAAACCTGGGTCCCGGCTTTCCGCCCTTTATCCATGCAATCAGGTTTCCGTTGGGCCTTTGCTCTATTCCGTCCACAAAGCCGTCCAGCTGCTTTTTCATATATCTGGCAATATCCCACTCGTCTCCTGATACGCCAATCAAAGAAGTCATTTCCTTCACTCGTTGCCTGATTTTTTCCTTCATTACTGTTCCTCCCTGCCCTTTCAACTATTTAGAATATTCCATTCCATTCTTTCTGCATCCTCCAAAAATTGCAATATAGTTGATTATATCATAAACGCGGAGAAAACGGCTCTTCAGAAGTACACATACAAGTTTGCTTGTAAAGGTGTGCTGCGAAAAGGGCCGGTTCTCCGCTGAGAATTGTTGCCATTGTATCATAAATTAGCGCCGAGAGCCTCGCAAAACAAAGGCTTTGTCGGCTGCGTTGCTCCTTGGATCCTTCAAAGAAGCATTCCCCACCTGTAAACCAGTCAGAATTTCCTTTGCGGCTTCACTCCGCTTATTCACGGACATTTTATCATAAACCAACATAAAGCCAGAGGTATATTTGTTGATTGCTCTGTTACAAATAGATATTATAGAAACGGATTTGATATAAGCCATTCAATCCGTTAAAATAGCCGCACCGCTGCTGCTTTTTATTGTTCTGCCCCGCACCACGGACATTCTAACGTAAATAGGCATTTTCGCTGTCTATCGCAGTACAAAAATACGCATATTAAAAATCACTTCTGATACGATCAAGTTTTACTTACACGAAATTCATTTTTACATTATAATAAATATTCGGGAAAAACTTAGAGTATTGTTTTGTCTGTAGATGTAAATCCAGCTGAAAAGCGTGTAGTCTATATGCGGGTAACCGCATGGGATTCCACGCTATTTTTATTGCTGACGCAACAAAAACAATACTTTGGAAACGGATTAACCTAAAAACCCTTCAATCCGTTAAAATAACCACGCTGCGGCTATTTTTTATTGCTCAAAACCTGAAGTAATCCCGTAATACAAGAGGAAACCGCTTTCTGGCGGACATACCAAAACAAATCGTAAAGGAGAGAAAAAAATTGAACCAAACGAATCATGAAACAAACACATATCTGGCGGAAGAGCCTATTACAAAGCTTTTGCTGAAATTTTCCGTTCCCTGCGTCATGTCAATGCTTGTAAGCGCACTGTATAACATTGTGGATCAGATATTTATCGGCCAAAGCGTCGGCTATCTGGGAAATGCCGCAACCAATGTGGTATACCCCTTCACTGTAGTCGCTCTGGCCCTCGCTCTTTTAATAGGAGACGGAAGCGCTGCTCTTTTGAGCCTCTCACTGGGAAGCCGTGATACCAATACCAGTAACAAATGTATTGGAAACGGTATTGTAATAACTGTATTAATCGGAATTCTTCTTGCGGCGCTGGGCCTTCTGTTTACTGATGAAATTTTAAAAATATTTGGTGTAACGCAGAGCTGTTATCAGTATGCCTGGGATTACATGCGCATTATTCTTCTTGGCATCCCCTTTTATGTGCTTACCTCCGGCTTAAATGCCGCTATCCGCGCAGACGGTTCTCCCGCTTACTCCATGTTCGCCACCGTAATCGGTGCGATCTTAAACCTCATCCTTGACCCTGTCGCGATTTTTGTGTTGCACATGGGAGTCAGGGGTGCCGCAATTGCCACAATTATTGGCCAGATTGTATCCTGCATGCTGACCGTATTTTATTTTCGGAAGCCAAAATCATTTTCCTTCCATAAATCCAGCTTTCATCTGGAAGGCAGTCTGATAAAAAAGATAAGCCTCCTTGGCATCTCCAGCTTTATCACACAGCTTGCTATCGTCATTATCATAAGTGTAGCCAACAATATGATAGGAATTTACGGCCCACAGTCAAAATATGGCGCTGACATTCCCCTCTCTGCTGTGGGAATCGTAATGAAGGTATTCGGCATTGTCATTTCCTTTGCCGTAGGCATTGCTGTCGGCGGCCAGCCCATCGCGGGCTACAACTATGGTGCGGAAAAATATGATCGTGTTTTCGAGACCTACCGCCGTATATTGGCAGCAAATATAGTTGTGGGCGTCATCGCGACAGCGCTCTTTGAGCTCACGCCGCAGTCCATAGTAAACCTTTTTGGCAGTGAAAGCGCCCTGTATAATGAATACGCCGACATGTGCTTCCGTATTTTCCTTGGCGGCATACTCCTTTGCTGTATCCAAAAAGCAAGCAGTATCTTTTTACAATCAATCGGAAAGCCGGTGAAATCCACACTGTCCTCCCTGTCCAGGGATGTATTTTTTCTGGTGCCGGGAGTTATTATCCTCTCAAAGCTGTCAGGCGTCACAGGTATGCTTTGGGCCGGTCCCCTGGCGGATATACTCTCCTTTTTCTTTACTCTCCTGCTGATTATGTTAGAGTACAGGGCAATGAGACAGCTGATAAAAACACCGGGACTTCAAACTTCCTAACGAAGAGCAGAATCCAGTTTGGAATGAGAGGGGCAGAAAATAAATCAGTTATTTCTGCTCCTCATTTCTACTCCCGTGATTCACCGGCATCCATTTTAGATTTCTCTTTCTTCACATATACTGAAAATTCTGCGTTCTGTCTGAAAAGCCCGCGCTTCCTTTTCTCACACAGTTTTTTAAATGCCGCTTAACCGGGGAATCCTGTAAAATGGCGCCCTCTGCGAGAGAAGGCTGAGACAGTATCATGCCATATAGACCTTCTATACATCTGTCGTTTTTCGCAGAATACCGTCAAAAAATTAATATGGATATAATCAAGCTTTTCTTGTTCCTCCTCAAACATTGTGATACAATTGTCATAACCTTGATTCCAGACAGTCTTATTCCTATCACAATTGCATAAGGAGGAAAAAAGATGACAAAAGTATCCAGAGATTTCATCCCTCAAGATTTGCATAACAAGCTTTTTGACGAGCTTTTAGATAATCCTTTTATTGGCATTAATATTACCGACAGCAGCGGTAAGGTTATTTTTGTAAATGAAGCCCATACCCGTATTACCGGACAGGACCCTAAGGTATACATCGGCAGAAAAATGCAGAGCCTGTACTCTAAAAAAATGGTTTCCAGTTCTGCCGTTATGGAGGTGCTGAAAAAGAAAACAGAAGTCCTTATCAATCAGGACACCTCCTGCGGAAAATCCTTTCAGGTAAAAGGCATACCTATTTTTAACGAACACGGCGATATTACCTATATATTAAACTATCTCCTGGATGTCTCCGAGTTGGTGGAAATGAAGGACATTGTAAACAAAATTCAAGCGGATAAAGAAGAGATAGAGGATAAATATGAAATGCTGAAAAAAACACTGGACGATATGGGCAGTCTGATTTATCAGAGTAAAATTATGCAGTCCATTGTCGATTTGGCAAAAAAGGTAGCCGACAGCGATGCAACCGTACTGATTATAGGGCCCTCCGGCAGCGGCAAGGAGTTAATCGCAAACGTCATCCACGAGGAAAGCAAACGAAAGGATGCTCCTTTCATTAAAATTAACTGTGCCGCCATCCCTGAGCAGCTTTTGGAATCAGAACTGTTCGGCTATGAGCCCGGCGCCTTTACAGGTGGCAGCCCTAAGGGTAAAAAAGGGCTTTTTGAGTGTGCCGAGGGCGGATCTGTGCTGCTGGATGAAATCGGTGAACTTCCCATGACCCTACAGGCAAAGCTTTTGCGTGTACTGCAGGAGCGAGAGGTGATGCGCATTGGCAGCAATAAGACTATTAAGGTTAATTTCCGCCTTATCGCCTCCACAAATGCTTCTCTGAAGGATATGATTGCAGAAAAAAGATTCCGTGAGGATTTGTATTACAGGCTCAATATCATAGAGATAACAATGCCCGGCCTTGGAGAGCGAAGAGAAGATATTCCTCTTTTGATAGAACACTTTATACGGGTTTTCAATACAAAATACAGCCTGAAAAAATCAATTGACTTTGACGCGGTGAAATACCTGTCCAGCCGCGATTATCCCGGTAATGTGCGGGAACTGCGCAATATCGTAGAGCGTCTTATTGTGCAAAGCCCTGAGGATAAAATTACCATTAAGGACGCTTATGAGGCCTTTGGTTTTCTCAAGGTACAGACAAAATATTCCGATACGCCCATCAGCCTCGAAAACCGCCAGGGAGCTTCCTTAAAGGAAATGGTTGCGGAATATGAGAAAAAGATACTGAAAGAATATATGGATATTTACGGAAACGGCTCTGTCATAGCGGAAAAGCTGAAAACGGATCAGTCTACTATTTCCCGCAAGCTGAACCGCTATCATATCTGACTATGCAAATTTGCAATCAATGAAAATTTGCATACTTGTTGAAATTACGGCCAATTTGAATACAACTATCTTTTATGCGGTTTTGTTTATGCAAAACCGCATGTTTTTTTGTATTCCTTTTCATACATAAATCAGCAGAAAAAAGAATTAATAAAAGTTTTTTTATAACAAAAAAGGAATACATTTTATGCAAAACAGCATAGCTATGAAAATTTTCATAGTGAAAAAGTGGTATAAATCTGGCACAAAATCATTGTTATTATGTAAATTCGCATAATGGCAATGATTTTTCATCCTTTTCTGCTGCACAAAGAATGCCCAAAATAAAACGATACGGTCGTCCATAGGCCGATTTGGTACCATAATTGCTTTCTATAAAAAGTAACGAAAGGCAAGTAATCATTATAAAAATCAACAGCGTTTTTTATAATGAAATCCCGTCTTGATTACCTGCCTTTCCTTTTCTATCGGTATATGTAACAAAACCCAAATATTAAAATAACCTGAGCATAGTTATTTTAACGATATGACGAACGCAACTTACTACAGTGTAAACCGTTTCCATATTGACCTAACCATATAACCGCATATACCGGTAGCTAAAACAGAAACCAGGCAGCTTGAGGCGGAAAAAAAATTCTTTTTCAATAATCAGCAAAGGAGGCTGAAACAAGGTTTAAAATCAACTAAATAGCAAAGAGATTATCTGGAATCAAAATACAACAATAAATATCCACAGAATTACACTGAAATCATTATACCATCCACAGTCCCGAGGGACAAAAGAGTGGATAAAGGAAAACCGCCGCACAAAAGCGAAGCCTTAACCGCTGAAATTCTTGTCACGCTGAAAACCAAAAATAAATGATATGGAGGAATATTATGAGCAAACTTGATATGGTAATCAAAAATGGTACTATCGTAACTGCATCCGACATATACAAAGGCGACATCGGTATCAAAAACGGCAAAATCGCAGAAATAGGCGAAGATTTGAATGCAGACAAAATTGTTGACGCCGCAGGCAAATATGTTATACCAGGCGGAATTGACGCTCATACTCATCTGGATATGCCCTTTGGCGGCACCTTCTCCAGCGACGATTTCCAGACAGGTACAAAAGCTGCGGCTATCGGCGGCACAACAGCGGTAATTGACTACTCTGTTCAGCCTGCCGGCGGCACACTCCATGACGCAGCCAGAATCTGGGGCGAAAAAGGTGAAAAAGCCTGCATCGACTATTCCTTCCACATTGCGGTGACAAACGCAGATGACAACGCAATCAGGGAAATGCCCGAGATGGTAAAAGAGGGCTACACAAGCTTCAAGGTATATATGGTTTATGACGGCATGAGAGTTGATGACGAGGCGTTTATCAAAATACTCAAAAAATCCGCCGAGTGCGGCGCCCTGGTAGGCGTTCACTGTGAAAATTATTATGTAATCAAGCATTTAACAGAAACTCTTCTGGCAGAAGGCAAAACAGAGCCTAAATACCATGCGGTTTCAAGACCGGCTTCCTGCGAGGGCGAGGCTGCAAACCGTGCTATCACACTTGCCGCTATGGCAAATGCACCATTATTGATTGTACATAACACCTGTGAGGAATCTATTTCTAAAATCAAGGAGGCAAGAGAAAAAGGACTGCCAATCGTAGGTGAAACCTGCCCGCAGTACCTCTTCCTTTCCGAGGATAATTACGAGGAACCAAACTTCGGCGGAGCAAAATATGTTATGTCCCCTCCTCTGAGGGATAAAAAGAACTGGGATTATATCTGGAAACAGTTAAAAGACGGAGTTATTCAAACTGTAGCAACTGACCACTGCCCATTCTTCTTTGAGCAGAAAAAACTCGGTATTGACGATTTCTCCAAAATTCCAAACGGCGCTCCCGGAATTGAGCTCAGAATGCCGCTGATGCTATCCAATGGCCCGAAGCACGGTCTGACACTTCAAAGAATCGTAGAGGTAACAGCTACTAACCCTGCTAAATTGTTTGGTATGTATCCTCAAAAAGGTACAATCGCTATCGGAAGCGACGCTGACATCGTGCTCTTCGACCCAAATAAAAAAGTGAAAGTGACAAAGGATATGCTCCACGAGAACGTAGATTATACCTCCTTTGAGGGCTTTGAACTGGACGGCTATCCTGTCATGACTATCTCAAGAGGCGATATTATCGCTGAAAACGGAGAATATGTGGGAGAAGAAAAGCGCGGAAAATTCATCAGGAGAGGCAAACCAGAGATACTTTAATTTAGACGGGGGGATCTTATGAGTTATATATGTGCACTTGGCCTTACAACGGCCGTACTTTGCGGAATCTGGTCATGGGGAAGCGGAGTCATCGGACTCTTGGGCTGGGCAGGTTTTGCGGGATGCACCACTTATTTTGCCTGCGGTTCCAAAGGTATTGAGGGCTTAAAAAATACTATAATACCAAATATGAGCGGCGTTATATGGGGCATGATTATCATCATCCTCGGCAACATTGCACCGTTTCCCGGTTCCGGCGGCGTTTACTGCGCCATTGTAACATTTTTCATGTGTGTACAGAACAGGTTTAAATACCTTTCCTTCATACCCGGAACATTCATGGGCTGCTTTTCCACCTTTGCGGCAGGAGGAAACTGGAAGCTTCTGATTCCTTCCATGCTTTTGGGCGCGCTCCTTGGAATAGCATGTGACAAATCCGGCGCCTGGTTATTTTCGAAGGTCGGAAAACCGGAAAAAACTTCCGGCGAGGTGTCCAATGAGACAGCCTGAATCTGTAACTGCGATTAGCACACCTTCGTTTATGAATGAAACCGGTTCATTACAGTAAAAGCAATTTTTGAAAGCCGGAAAACCAACAATCAACATTCATTTATTTTCAAACTCCTAAAAGGTGCCGGCGGTTATAACCGCCGGCACCTCAGACTATAGGCCAAGTCCTTTTTATACTGCGGGCGGGCTTTGCCCGTCCGAGGAAAGCAGCAGGTTTCAAGGCATTTATGCCGCCGGAACACGTCTGTTTATTCCTGAATAGAAACTCATCGAAAACCTGTTTTCCATGAAGGGTGTCGACTTTGTCGGCACCTTCTTTATTCCAGTGATTTACACAAGCCTTTTATTCATCCATTTCCCGCTGATAAACCTTGACCCAAAGAAGATACAGCGCACCAGCCAATCTATTGTCATGGCTATCCATACACCCATAATGCCCAAAGAGGTGAAATGTGCAAACAAAAATGCGAAACCGATACGGAATACCCACATGGAAAAGATGGCCACAGTCATGGTAAATTTCACATCGTTAGCGGCACGAAGCCCGTTTGGAAAGGCAAAGGACAAGGGCCACAGCAATGTACAGCATATATTATTGTAACTTAACAGTCTGACAGCCGTTTGCGTTGTCTCGGCGGACAGACCGTAAAACCCGACAATGGGCCTCACTCCCAATAAAAACAGAAGGTTTAAAATGCCCATGGACAAATAGGTAAACGCCAGAAGCTTTTTCATATACATTCTGGCCTCATCATAATTCCCCGCTCCAACACATTGTCCTACCACCGTAACCATGGCAAGCCCTATGGCAACACCCGGAATCTGCGGGAACACAGCGATATTGCCAGCCACTGCATGGGCGGCTATGGCAACCGTGCCGAAGGATGCAACAATACCCTGCACTAATATTTTGCCAAACTGAAACATACCGTTTTCAAGTCCATTGGGAATCCCTATGCGCAATATGCTTTTAACCATCTGCGGCTTTAAATCCAGGCAAAAATATTTCATGATATGAATGCTGTTTCCTCTGTTTCTGAGCAGAACCAGGATAATGATCGCGCCTGTCACACGGGATGCCAGGGAAGCGGCGGCAGCCCCCGCTACGCCCCACTTAAATACAAATATCAAAAGAGCGTTTCCGCTGATATTAATTGTATTCATTAATATGGAAGTAAACATTGATATTTTAGAGTTACCCATAGAGCGGAATATTGCCGCACCCGCATTATAGAGTGCAATAAATGGATAGGACAGTGCCGAAATTAAAAAATAAATTTCCGCATTCTGCATGACAAGCGGCTCCACATTCCCAAAAATTATATGAAGAATATGAGCATTAAATGCCACACCCACCGCCATGATAACAGAGGAAAGCCCCGCCGTAACCAGAACCAGCTGCTTTGCCGCAATGCAGGCGTTATAGGAATCTCTGCTTCCCAGATACTGAGCGGACACCACCGCACCTCCTGTAGCAAGTGCAGTAAAAACATTGATAATCAGCATATTGATAGTATCAACCAGTGAGACACTGGAAACAGCAGCCTCCCCCAGCCCCGCCACCATAATCGTATCTGCCATGCCTATGGTAACGGCAAGAAGCTGCTCTACAATCAAAGGCAATATTAATTTATAAAGATCCTTTTTGGAAAACATCATTGCATTTCATCCTTTATTCCTGTTACTAATCTCATTTTTCTGTCCGCCTGTCTTCAACGAAAAACCGGTGATACTATAATAATGAACTGTTCTGAATGGAAATGCAATATAAAATCCCCTCTGCTGTTAATTTTGTGTAAAAAAAACCTTATTTGACAAAATAATACCCTGTTCAGACACTTTCCTTTTTCCCCCAATAGGTTTGCAGCTGCTTTTCATCCAATGAGAGTACAAATTCGCGTTTCAGATTGATAAAAGACTGCAGGTCATAAAATATCTCTAACAGTATGGCCCTGTTTTTAAATTCCTCTCTGCTTTGGGGCAGGGGCTGATTTTCAAACACTCTCTTCAGCTCCTCCAAACCGCTTAAAAGCCCAAGTACATTATTATATTCGCAGAAGGACTGTTCTGTTTTTATGATAAAATCTGCTATCATCTGCGCCTGAGGCGGTGCCGCGCTCAAAAGTCCAATCTGATGGTAAATACGCTTTAGAACGCCCTTCTGGCTGCGGCGCATAGATATATACTGTATATAATATCTGGTGTCACCCAGAAGAGAGTTATTTGCCATATTGTGTGCATTTTTGAAGGCTTCGTCCATATGATCGTCAATATCAAAAAAAAGGCTGTTATAACACAGCTTTTGGGCCGGATCGGTAATCGCTTCCGCCATTTTCAGCAATATCTGTCTGATGTCCTCATCAATAATCTTCTGGCTCTCCTTAATCTGCTTTTCAAACTTGGGCATATACAAATTTAATAGGATTCCTATGAACACGCCTATTGCCAAAAGTCCTGTTTCATTTAAAATCAGGGGAATTCCCATATTTTTTTCCGTCATAAAATGAGTTGTCAGCACAGCCCCGATAGCGATACTTTCCTTTAACTCCATCACATAGCAAATGTTAATGAAAAAAATGAGGAACACACCAAAAGCGGCCACATTATAGCCCATAATGCGAAAAATAACAAAGGCCAGTATCAGGTTGACGACAAAAGAAACGAACCGTTTAAATGCAACAGACAGCGTTTCCTTTTTTGTATCCTGTATACTGAGCAATGTAATAATTCCCGCCGAAGCGCTGTATTGCAGGCCGATTTGAGAGGCAATATAAATTGCAGCGCTTCCTCCCAATGCTATCTTCAGGCTTTTTATATAATTCAAATTCTTCCAGTTTATAAACTGCGCCATTTCTGTCCACTCCCCCTTCAATTCTATATTTAGTAAAAAAAGGTATTTCGCTGACCGACAGCAAAAACACCCTTGTTATTTTCAAGTTACAGCTTATTCCAAATCTCTTTATCTGTGTAATTTATTATATCCCAAAGGCCTTATAAGTCAATTCATTCAGAGTAAAATACCAAACTTCGGAACTTTAGGCAAAGAAGTTCTTTTTACCTGCAAAATTCCTATCATGTTTGCTGATGTTACGGTTTTAACAAATACAGTATACAAAATACTCTATAAAAACACACTTGTCTGCCCGGAAAAATCAGACTATATTCCTATATTCAGTAACAAAACAAAAGCCCTCCCATGCAAAGCAAAAAAGAGAAACCGTCTCAAGCGGTCTCTACATTCCTTGTCCACATACAGCATCCTCCGTTTTTATTTATAAAAGTGAACCTTTTTAAAAAATATATACCAGTGAAAAGGAAGTACGCCAGTTGACCGTAAATGTGGATTATCTCCAATTGCAATTTCACATTTCTTACTGAATATTGTCAAATATTGTATACTAAATTATGGTGTTTTTAAAAGGTGGCATTTTTAAAAAGGTTTATCTCTGTGAGAATAAGACATTGGAAATTTTTTCCTCTGTAAACTGCGTTTTTTTGAGACTATACTCATTTTAAAAACATAGAGGGTGAGTATGGTATGGATAGAACAGTTTATGGATATGTCAGGGTCTCCTCTAAGGATCAAAATCTGGACAGACAGCTGATAGATATGATACATGCGGATGTTCCGCGCAAAAATATTTACATAGACAGGCAAAGCGGCAAGGACTTCGCCCGTCCATCTTATCAGCGTTTAACAAGAAAAAAACTGCAGAGGGGCGATGTAATTATCGTAAAATCCATCGACCGTCTGGGCCGGAATTATAATGAGATTCTAAATGAATGGAAATTTATAACCAAAGAAAAAAAGGCCAACATCAAAATAATTGATATGCCCCTTTTAAACACTGAAAATAACAATGATTTAATCGGCACCTTAATCAGTGATATTGTACTGCAGCTTTTATCCTTTGTAGCGGAAAATGAAAGGATTAACATTAAGCAGCGCCAGGCAGAGGGCATTGCTGCCGCAAGGGCAAGAGGCGTAAAATTCGGCCGTCCGCATAAAGCGATGCCGGCGAACTTTCCCGAGGTCTATGCTCTGTGGAACAGTAAAAAAATAAAGCCTCAAAACGCTATGATAATGACAGGACTCAGTAGACAGGAATTTTATAACATGGCCACACGCTACAAAAAGCAGTATCAGGAAAATCAGCAGGATAAGGCCCCATCTCAAAATAGCAATAGCAAAAACAGCCAAATATAAAACAAAATATTTGGCTGTCGCCTTTATAAGCTGTAAAATGCCTTTTCTTTTATTAGTATAATATGCTAGTACCGGCGCAGCCATTTCTTTGTATGTTTTATACAAAAAACAACTATCTTTTCTTTATATTTTAAAAAGACAAATTATCAGTATACCGCAAGACATGAAAACCCCTGTCTTTCCTTTTTTCGTTCCATACTTACTGTTTCGTACGGCGATATAATACTCTCCCGTTTTTAATCATTGTATCAACCAGATGATAATCTCTGAGATAATCCATATAATTTTTTGTATTGCGCTCAATCAGACGAAATTTGTTTATGGAATCTGCCTTGATGCGAAACTGTAAAAAAATCTGCTGCAAAATATCCTCAAAAGACATTTCTCCCACTATCAAATCTAATATATCCCTTACCTTTTTTTCCATAAAGGAAACATTCTTTTCCGCTAGAGAGCGAATATCCTCATAGATTCCCTTATGGCTTAAAATATACCTTTCATATTTTAAAACGCCGAAACTTTTCTTGGTCTTTAAATCCTCCTGCAAAAGCGTAACCGTGGGCAGCTTGGCATGTTCCATAACGCTCTCGCCCATCAGGGCGTCTCCCATATAAAGTACGCCGTCCGGCGTTTCAATACAGATATGCTCCGGACTGTGCCCCGGAGTGTTTATTTTATGAAAAGTTCTCCCTAAAAACGAAAATTCATTCTTATCCCCCGGTATAACACAGTCCGTCTTTGTCACCATGGAATTAAAAAAAGCTTTTGTTTCCTCCGGTGTATAAGAAAAATAATAGGCCTTCAGCGCCTCAGGACTGGCACTCGCCGAGGCTTCAAAGGCTGGCATGGCAATCTGCGTGCCATACCTCTCCTTCAGGTAAGCACAGTTTCCTGTGTGATCAATATGGGCATGGCTTGCAATCACCCCCGCAGGATGGTACCCCTTTGTATCTAAAAATTCCGTCAGTTCTTTCCTTTCCGGAACCTCTCTGCCGCAGTCAAAAAACAGTATTTCTTTTTCGTCAAGCTTATAAAAGGGAATACTCCCAGTATAGCAGTCAATGCAATAGGTGTTTCCTAAAACATGTTCCTCCCGCATTTGTTCACTTCCTTTTATATTATGCCAGTTCCTTTAGTGTTTGCCCTATTATTGTAAAGCATACCGATATTATATGCAACAGTGTGTAAATTTTCCTGTGTTTATTCTCTCAAGACCTACCTCTTACATCGGCCTCATAGAAATACTTCCGAAAACTGGGTAATTTACAAAAAATATATAATTTCCAATTAAAAGCGGTCGGGACATTGCAAATTTTAAGTTTTTCTTAATAAAAAAGTCGTCTTTTATTAGAAAACATCACCTATAATGTGCTCTAAATATAAAGTATTGCCGGAAACGATTTTTTGAAATAGTCCGTCAGCCGCATCAAGCCATAAAGGATTATGTGTTTCTTTCAGACACTGCGGTGGTGTCAACTTTTGGCCTCTTTCACAAAATCCGCCCGTCTTTTGAATAAAAAAGCAACGTTTTGCCGTTTATACTACAATAATATATTAATTTGATGTATAAGCGACATTAAATTTCACAATTTATTTGTGTTTCGCTCATTTTTTTCTTACTTTCTTCATATCAATATTATGTTGTAATACAAAAAACAAGTGCTATACTATAACTTGTTCATTTTATGTAGATGAAACTGCCGAAATCATAAATAAATTGCAAAGGAAAGGTAGCTAACTATGGACATGGAATTTATAAATAACTTTAACTTATTTATATTTGTAGTACTGACGGCGCTGTATTCTTATCAGCTTATCTATGTCGCTGTCGCGCTCTTTGGAGAAAAGAAAAAAGAACATTTTTCCCGGGAAGCGGAAACTCTTCACCGTTACGGCGTCATCATCGCCGCCCGAAACGAAAGTCTCGTCATTGAAAATTTAATTAACAGTATTCAAAAACAGGATTATCCGGGCAGGCTTGTGGATATATTTGTCGTTGCAGACAACTGCACTGACGACACAGCCACAATATCCCGAAGAGCGGGCGCAATTGTCTATGAAAGGTTCAACACAAATCAAATCGGCAAGGGCTATGCTCTGGATTATATCTTCCATAAAATTGCAGAGGATTATGGAAGCAGCTTTTATGACGGATATTTTATATTTGATGCGGATAACCTTCTGGATCAAAATTACATAACGGAAATGAATAAGGTTTTTGACAAGGGCTATCCGGTAGTTACAAGCTATCGGAACTCTAAAAACTTCGGTACCAATTGGATTACCGCCGGCTATTCCCTCTGGTTTTTGAGGGAGGCAAAATATCTAAACAATCCGCGAATGATGTTAAATACCAGCTGTGCCATATCAGGTACCGGCTTTTTGGTTAACAGTGCCATAATACGCAAAAACGGCGGGTGGAAATACCATTTGCTGACAGAGGATATTGAATTTTCCGTTGCCACCGCATTAAAGGGCGAAAAAATAGGTTATTGTGAAAAGGCAGTGCTGTATGACGAGCAGCCCTGTACCTTTCACCAGTCCTGGATACAAAGACTGCGCTGGTCAAAGGGTTTTTACCAGGTTATTGCCAAGTACGGAAAACCCCTGCTTGTTTCAATATTCAAAAAAAAGAGCAACACTCTGTCCTGCTATGATATGCTCATGACCATCGCTCCTGCCACCTTTGTCTCACTCTTTTGTCTGGGGGTAAACGCAGCCTTCTTGCTTTGCGGCATATTAAATGTTAACATGCTCTATTATATTGTGCCAGTAGCGGCCAGGGCCATTGTGTTCTCTTTCGTCAATTTCTACGCTGTGCTGTTTTTGATGGGCTTTATTACCACAGTGACAGAATGGCGGCAAATTAAATGCAGTGTATGGAAAAAGATTTTATACACCTTTACTTTTCCCATATTTATTTTTACCTACGTTCCCATTTCCATTGCAGCTTTGTTTAAGGAAGTGGAATGGAAACCTATCACTCATAATATTGTGAAATCTGCGGAGGATATGCAGTAGAGTGTTTTTTATTACCTTTTACAAAACTTGGCAGACGCCAATATCTCTTTGCAAAATGCGATGAGCCTGGACATTTTATGTAAAAAACCTTTCCCTGTAAAATCCATATCCCATATATAGAAAAGGCATACTGTAAAACAGTATGCCTCAAACTATAGACAAAGTAAATTTTACGCGACAGGAGCTCGAGGACAAAGTCCTTAAACTGGAATCACGTAGGCGGAATTCACTTCCGCCTACGTGTGGAAATACCAATCTGTAGGGGCTGAAGGCCCTTGCGCGAGCAAATCAGTATTTCGTCCATATGTAAACAGATTCATGGTGCTAGCCATGAATCTGCTAGAGTGGCGACTTTGTCGATACTCTCAGGCATACTGTAAAACAGTATGCCTTTATTATTGGAATACGCTTTTTTTACTTTGTCTTCAGCAGCGGCGCCTCAATAATATCTCTCACTCTTTCCGGCAGAGCCGATAACTCTTCCCTGGAAAGCTCCCTGGTATAAATCGGCTCATGTATCAATACCTCAACATCAGCCGGCGTAATCTTATAATGACTGCCCTCCATTATATGACATGTCCCGTTTATAGTAACCGGAACAATTGTCACCTTTGATTTCGTCGCAAGCTTAAAGCTTCCCGCTTTAAATTCGCCCATCTTCCCCGTTTTGCTTCTGGTGCCCTCCGGAAACACGACAAGTGAATACCCTTCCTTTAATATCTTTATTCCTTCCAGTATCGTCTGAAGAGATTGCTTTAAATCCTTCCTGTCCATAAAAACACAGTGAATATTGCGCATCCAGTCCCTGAGAAGGGGTACCTTTTCCATCTCTATCTTCGCCACAAAACCAACGGGTTTATCTACAAGAGCCAGAAAAACAGCAATATCAAAATCACTTTGATGATTGCTGACAAAAAGTACATTTTCATCCTTCGGTATACGCTCCTGGTTCAGTACCTCTATATTGGCGCCGGAATCCTTTACCCTGTAAAACGCCCATTCTGATACAATATGGTGCGTGTAAGCGTCAAAGGCCTCCTGACTCTCCCTTTCCAGTATTTTTTTCGCCTGATAAAGCTTTGGAGTTTTTCCAATTAACGTCAATACAAACTTAACATACCATTTAATACTGCGAAACATAGATTCACTTCCCATCCATCTTCTTTTGTATAACAATTTATCATTTTAACCGCTTTTTGTCCATCCGTTTTTTTCGCAATTTTTTGGTTATGCCTCTGCCGCGTTTTTTTAATAGCCGGCAGAACATAAAGCAACCAATTGTTAACCTTTCAGAGACACTGTTTCTTAACCTCCCACGGCATGTCTCTCTCCCATCCTATAAAAAAGCGGATAAACACTACACAGTTTATCCGCAGAATCATTATCTGTCATTTTATCTTATGTAAATATTTTTCCCTGGTGGCAAGCCCTCCCCGGATATGTCTCTCGCTTTTATTCACATCCAGAACCCTCCTCGCCTCTCTTGCAAGATCGGGATTGATTTTTTCAACTCTCTCTGTCACATCTTTGTGCAGAGTTGTAGCCTATTGATATTTTTCTATTCCTCTTATTCAGTCCTCATATTTCCTTTTCCTCTTCATAAAATAGTATAAAGCCATGAGGAGGACATGCCGTGCGGATTACCTTTATAAACCCAAACTCAAAAAAGGAAATGACCGATTTCCTTATCCGGCTGTTTGCCAGAAGCCTTGCCGAAAGGCTTTCTATCACAAAATAAAATGCACCACGGAGGAAGCCATGAAAGAACCCGTATTAGAAGAGATAAAAATAGCCGCTTACTGTCGGGTTTCCACCGATAAGGACGACCAGCTTTCCAGTCTGGAAACCCAGAAACAATTTTTTGAGGAATATGCCGCTTTCCACCGCTATCATCTGGTTGAACTATACGCCGACGAAGGAATCAGTGGTACAAAACTGAAAAACCGCAAAGCCTTCAATAAAATGATGGCTGACGCCAGAAAAGGCTGTTTCCAAAGAGTTTTTGTGAAAGACATTTCCCGCTTTGCCAGAAACGCCGTTGACTTTTTAAACAGCATTCGGGAATTAAAGGCTATGGGTATTAAATGTGAATTTGTAAACGCTAACCTTTCCACCGAGGATGGAGAATTCACATTAGGCATACTGGCCCTGGTAGCTCAAGAGGAAAGCAGCAATCTCTCCAAGCGTGTTAAATTCGGCAAGACCAAAAATGCGGAAAAAGGAAAGGTTCCCAACTTTGTATTTGGCTATGATAAAACACCCGGCGATTTATTTCACCTGAATATCAACGAAAAAGAGGCCTCTGTAGTAAAAAAAATTTTTCGTCTCTACACAATCGATCAGTATGGCACCGGAAAAATTGCACAGCTGTTAAACCAGGACGGTCTAAGAACAAAGCGAGGCTGCCTGTGGAGCCAGAATGCCGTCTCCAGAATATTGACAAACCCTATCTATATCGGAAGCGTCATAAACGGCAAAGAGGAGGTGGCTGATTTTCTGACCGGCATACGAAAAAAAAGACCGCAGGATAATTGGCTTGTCTCAGAAAATAAAAGGCTGGCAATCGTAGATGGTGAAACCTTTCAAACCGCACAGAAGAGATTGGAAGAAAATCGCAGAACCTTTCAAAAGAAAAGAAAAAGAGAAAGCGGAAAATACCTTTTCAGCTCCCTCATTCAATGTCAATGCTGCAGCTATGGATTCCGGCGAGTACACAAAACATTTTTAAAGGGAGAATATACCAAGTGGGTTTGCAGCGGACGAAATACCCGCGGCAACACCTTTTGCCAAAACCACACTGTATTGGATGAAAATGAGCTGGCAGAGGAAATACTAACCTATTTGAAAGGCTTTGCAGCAAACGAAAGCCAGTTTGTCAAAAAGACGGTCTCGGAAGTAAAAAAATATTTTGAGAGTACAGCAGCCAGCGAAGAGCAAAAAGAAGTAACCGACAACTTAAACCGCCTGAAAAAGGCCAAATCAAAACAAACGCAAATGTATGAAATGGATATTATTACGCTGGAGGAATTGAAAAAACGCACGGAGGAGTTAAACAACTCCATATCCCATCTATCTGAAAAAATAAAGCTTTTAACCCCTCAAAATAACAAAAATATACGCTCCCTGCTCTCAGAGACAAGCCTCGATACCGCCGATAAAATAATATGCAGGGATAACCTGACCTATCATTTACTCCGTCAAGTTGTGGACCATATACTAGTAAAAGAAAATGGAGAAATAGAAGTATACATAAAAAAAATTTAGCCGCGGCTTATTTGTAAATCTACTGCGGCTTATTTTTTTGTCATCACAATAAAAATGAAAATAGGAAACAGATTGGACGCAAATCCCTCCAATCCGTTAAAATAGCCGTGATGCGCCTGTTTTTATTATTATCAGTTAAATCTGCTTCTCTGACTCCTAAGTCTTTTCAGAGAACAAAAAAAGAAGGCCCTAAAAACAGAGCCTTCCTTTATAATTTTTTTACACTGCTTCAATCGTTTTAGCCTTTCGTATCAGCTGCCGTTGACTTCAAAAAAAGGATAAGTCTTATAAAGAGACAGTTGACTATACCGCCGGCTCCTTCTTTTTGGAAAAAAGTTTGCGGTAAATCACAATAAAGCATATGATGTGCGCCACAGCCGTAACCGTCCATGTGACAGGATAGGATATATACAGCGTCATCAAATCCCTGTCCCATGCGAATATGGTGTAAATCCATACAATCCTCAGACCGCAGGCTCCTATCAGTGAAACAAACATTGGCATAACCGCATACCCAAGACCTCTCAGGGCTCCTACCATTGTATCCATAATACCGCACAGGAAATAGGTCACGCATATAACTCCCATTCGTATCATGCCGATGCGGATAACCTCCTCATCCGGCGAATAGATGCGCAATAACGGCCTTCCAAGAAGGAACCCTCCTACGCCAAGCACTATTCCTACTGCCGTAACCATCAGCAGGCAGATAATGGTAGCCTGTTTGATTCTCTTAGGCTTCTGCGCGCCAAAATTCTGGCTGACAAAGCTCATGGAGGACTGCTGGAAAGAGTTCATGGATGTATACACAAAATTTTCCAGATTAGATGCTGCCGTATTTCCCGCCACAACAACGGATCCAAAAGAGTTGACAGAGGCCTGTATCATCACATTTGATATGGAAAACAGTACACCCTGAAGTCCTGCCGGAATACCGATGCGCAGTATGAGATACAGCTTATCCTTATATATTTTCAGGCGTTTCATATTCAGTCTGCATGGGCCGTCCGTCGCCATAAGACTGCGGATTACCAGCACAGCAGACAGTGTCTCCGAGATAATCGTGGCAAGCGCTACACCCGCCACACTCATTTTACAGACAATAACAAAGAAGAGATTTAATATTACATTAAGAATCCCCGATAAAAGGAGGAAATACAGCGGCCTTTTGGTATCTCCTATAGACCGAAGCACAGAGCTTGCAAAATTGTAAACCATAACAGAGGGCATACCAATAAATATAATTCTCAAATATAAAACAGACAAATCAATGACATCCGCCGGCGTCCCCATCAACTCCATAATGCCCTTAGCGCTCAAAATGCCTACGACACATAAAATGCCGCCGCTGACAAAGCTCATGGCAATGGCCGTATGTACGGTCCTGCTGACGTCCTCCCCTCTGTCCTCGCCGTATAGCCTTGCCACAATGGCATTAGAGCCTACAGAAAGCCCTATAAAAAGGTTGACCAGAAGATTGATAAAGGATGTGGTGGCACCAACCGCCGCCAATGCCTGCTGGCCCGCGTACTGCCCAACTACAATAATATCCGCCGCATTAAACAAAAGCTGCAAAATGCCTGACAGCATCAAAGGCATGCTGAAAAGCACTATTTTCCCCAAAAGAGGACCATTACACATATCAATTTCATAAGACCGTTTTAACATACATATCCATTCCCATCTATTCCTAAGCCGTTTTACTTTTTCTACTCTCCTATTTTAACGCAGAATAATCCTATTTACAAATAACAAATAAAAATAGGCAGAAAGCACAGAATGCCTTGTCTTTTTCAGTCAAAAAGATACATTAGCTACAAATACTGAGATACGGCTATCCTTACAGTACGCCAAGCTTTTCAAATGGAAAACACAGCGCAAGTTTTATACTGCGGCTAAATGCAAAAAGTCCCTTGGGGAATCTTTGACAAATTAAAAAAAGCTTGATGTATCAAGCTTTTCTTATCTAAACAATATTGTGCTCCTTTTCTGCGCCAAGTAATGGCAGAATACGCCTTAAAAGCAATCATATTCTTTTTTGTTTTCTGTCCAATCCTCCGTTTTATTATATCCATTTTGTTACATCCGTATGGACAGTGCTTTTGCTTATTCCAAAACGTTTTGCCGTCTCCCTTACTGTGGCATTGGAATTGATAATAAAATTGGCTACCTCTACTGCTCTTTCCTCTATATATGTTTTCAAGAAACAGCACTCCTCTATACCTTATTCAATTTTATTTATATGTACCAAAACGGGCAGATATGAGCGTTTTGCTCATTTTCTACCAAAAGAAAAAGCTGATTGCCTCTTTTGGACAGGTACTTCTTAAAAATACCGTTTTTGCCTGAAGGCAGTTAAATTTCACAAAAAAAATATTCTTACAGGAATTGACCGTCACCTTAAAATCACAAATACCTCATCATGGCAGTTGCCCTTACTATCACACCTTTTCCTATAAAAACAAAAAAATCCTCCACGATAAAAAGACGCAGTCTCAGCTTCCTGCTGATTCCACGTCTTTTTTGCCGCATTTTGTTACCGGACCATTCAGGAGCCTCTGCCTTTTCAATAAAATCGCCGGGAAAACGCTACCTGTACTCCCCATTGGCAATCGTCCTCAATGTTTCAATCAATTTCGTTCTTTCCTCATCGGAAAACGGCTTGAGTACCTCCGCATTGACTGCATCAATGATCTCCGTAATAGGTTCCTCCAAAGATTTTCCCTTTTCGGTGATGATGACCTGAACCTCGCGCCTGTCCTCTTTGTTGATGACTCTGTCGATTAACCCTTTTTTCTGCATCCTGTCCAATACACCGGAAATCGTAGACGTTTCCAGACACAAAGTCTCAGAAATCTGTTTTGGTGTCGCGTTCTCCTTGTCCCAAAGGCATCTTAACACGGCATATTGGGACGGGGTGACATCATATTCGTTCAATTTTGTGCTCAGGTATTGGAAAACCGTATGCTGTGCTGTTGTCAGTAAAAAGTTGATACATTGCGTTAATTCCATACACATTTTCCTCTTTATTTTTATTTTTTATTGCCGCACAAAAGGAAACAGACCCGTTTCCCTTTACTGCCGCCCCTTCAGGCGGATTGCATGCTCATACTAATTGCAATACAGCAAATTATTATGCAAGCAAATAGTTCGCTCTACAAATTTATTTGTAAAAATAACTACCGCTCTGTCCCTATTACAGCAAAGCTATAATAAAAGCATCAAGGATATTGGCAGCCGTTTCCTGTGCTGCCGTCAGCAATAACCTTAATATCTACCTGCGGTTATCTTTTATTATATTTTAATTAAAACACAATGTCAAATTTTAATTGCCGATTCACAGCATTTTGGGTCAACTTATTTCTCAGTATTCATAAAGACCAGTCGATAAGTAACGTTCCCCTGTATCAGGAAACAGCGCTACAATGTTTCGTCCCCTGTTTTCAGGTCTTAAAGCTAATACCTTGGCCGCATGGAGCGCCGCACCGGAGGAAACGCCAATTAAGAGCCCCTCCTTCTTCGCCGCCTGTCTGGATGCAGCAATTGCCTCCTCGTTTTTCACCTGTATAATTTCATCATATATACCAGTATTGAGTACCGTTGGCACAAAGCCGGCTCCAATCCCCTGTATTTTATGCGCTCCGGCCTTGCCGCCTGACAAAACAGGCGAGTCAAAGGGCTCTACCGCCACAATACGGACATCAGGGTTTTTTTCCCTCAGCACTTCACCGACGCCGGTTATGGTGCCGCCGGTTCCGATTCCCGCAACAAATATGTCCACCTTTCCATCCATATCTCTCCATATTTCCTGGGCTGTTGTCCTTTTATGCATCTGCGGATTTGCTTCATTGTCAAATTGCCCCGGAATATAGGAGTTTTCTATTTCTCGTGCCAGTTCCTCCGCTTTTGCAACTGCGCCCTTCATGCCCTCGCTGCCCGGTGTCAGCTCCAGCCTGGCGCCAAGGGCACGAAGTAAATCCTTTCTCTCCCTGCTCATGGTTTCCGGCATGGTCAGTATAAGACGGTAGCCTCTGGAAGCACAGACAAAAGCAAGGGCAATGCCCGTATTGCCGCTGGTAGGCTCTATAATGACCGTATCCTGATTTATCCTGCCCTTCGCTTCTCCCTCCAGTATTAAGCTGAGTCCTATCCTGTCCTTCACCGAGGAAAGGGGATTAAAATATTCCAGCTTTCCAAATACAAAAGCTTCCAGTTTATTTTCTCTGTTGAAATTAGTCAGTTCAAGTATCGGTGTATTTCCTACCAACTCAGTCAGTGATCTTGCAATTTTCATGTACAGCTCTCCTTTTGTTTATATTATAGTATTCATATATATATACTATGAATTAATTTTTATTTGTTACTATACTTCAATTTACTCATACTGTCAACAAAAATATATGCATTCCTCATAAAATATGGTATCCCATGGAATTTTATATTTTTCTTTATTTTTTTCAAGAAATAGAGTATAATACATAAACAATATAATTTGATACAAGCTATCAATATTGGAAGGGAGGATTTTATAAAATGGCTGCACAGGTTACAAAAGATATGCTCATCGGTGAGGTTTTAATGATAGACAGAGGGATTGCCCCAATACTCATGGGAAACGGCATGCATTGCGTAGGCTGCCCTTCTTCCGCAGGAGAAACGCTGGAAGAGGCAAGCATGGTGCACGGTATGGACTGCAACAAGCTTATCGACGACATCAACGCTTATTTGGCATCTAAATAAATGCAGATAAAATTCATGGGATGAAAGGCTGTCCCATGGATTTTTTATTTACAATTTTATTGCAGCTCTCAAGGCGCAGCTGCTTTGTCAGTGTGGCTGCAATTACTTTTTTGCTTACAAAAGAAAAGGGGGAAGATATATGTATTTCAGTCCTAATTTAAAAAATATCTTAAACATGTTTGCCGCAGCTTTGATTATTTTCTGTTCCCTTTCCTTAATAACGGAAGGTTATCCCATATATTACTGGGGCATGGCCGCCAACGGTTTCTCCATTTTATCAGCAGTCCTTTTGCTCTGTTATATCAACATTGAAAACTTCAGCATGGATAAAAATTCTATTCTGTCCTGCATCGGCCTGGTGACAATGGGTATTGTTCTTTTTGGCTATAAATGGATCAATAATATGGAGGAAAACAAACCTTATCTGGTACTCAGTATTCTGTTTCTTTTATTTGAGGCTCTTCTAATTAAAACCCTTGTGGAAAGACTGAAAATCGAAAAATCCAAATAAATTCTCTTTTTTGGACTGCATCCTCTTCTCAGGGCTTTTCGTTTACTTTAATCTGCTCAGCCAAAAAACCTTATGGAAAAGAAAGAGCAGGCAGTTTGACTCATGAAAAGAAGGGAGAAGCGAAAACAGGGGTTCAGTATAAACGGCGGCGCAGCATATCAAAAAAACTAATTTATTTTTCTAAACTGAAAAAGCAAGTCTGATAAATCAGGCTTGCTTTCTTTTTGTGTTAGTATACTATGTGTATTCGCTCACTCCTGTGCCTCTTCCCACTGCTCATAGAGTTCATTTAAAAGCTCTTCAAGCTCTGCCTTCTGCTCATAAAGCTCCTGCGCCTTCCATGCGTCGGTGCTGATTTCCTCCTGAAAAAGCTGTGTATTGAGTGCTTCTATTTTCTGTTCTGTCTCCTCTATTCGGGTTTCCAGCTTGCTGATACGGTTTGCTTTTTTTCGTAAATTTGCCTGTTCCTCCTTCTGCCGCATCCACTCGTTTTTGGAATCCGATACAAAAGCAGAAGCATTTGTCTCAACAGATGTCCTCTCCGCCTCTTCCCGCTCCCGCTGCGCCTTTTTCTCCAGATAATAGGAGTAATTGCCCAGATAAATATAAACGCCCTCCGGCGTCAGCTCCAGTATCTTCTGTGCTGTCTTATTGATAAAATAGCGGTCATGGGAGATATAAACGACTGTGCCTGTATAGAGGTTGATGGCATTTTCCAATATTTCCTTGCTGTACATATCCAGATGATTGGTTGGCTCATCAAGCATCAGCAGGTTTGCCTCGGATAGCATAATTTTTGCCAGAGAAACCCTTCCCTTTTCGCCGCCGCTCAAAGCGGCGATTGGCTTATTAATATCGTCCCCCGTAAATACAAAGGCTGCCAGCACATTGCGAATCTGCCCGTTTGTCAAAGTGGGGTAGGCATCGGCAATTTCCTGAAAAATTGTCTTATTGTCGTCAAGGCCCTGCTGCTCCTGATCATAATAGCCGATATGGACATTGGTTCCTATTTTTATCTTTCCGCTGTCTGAGGATACCCTCCCCAAAAGCATTTTAAACAGCGTACTTTTACCGACGCCGTTAGGCCCAATGATAGCGATCTTTTCTTCTCTCTTAATGTCAAAGGACACATGTGAAAAGAGATGCCTCCCGTCAAAGCTTTTTGAAAGCTCCTCCGCAAATAGGACATCGTTGCCGCTGGTGATTTTAGGCTTGAGGGTAAGGCGCATTTTTTCAGGAAGACTGTCCGGCCTGTCTATTCTCTCCATTTTGCCAAGGGCCTTTTCCCTGCTCTCTGCCCTCTTGATGGATTTTTCCCTGTTAAAGGATTTCAGTGTGCGTATAACGTCCTCCTGGTGCTTTATTTCCTTTTGCTGCTGGGTATACTGTTTGAGAAGAATCTCGCGGTTAATCTCCTTTTGCTGAGAATAAAAGGTATAGTTTCCCTCATACACAGAAGATTTTTTATTTTCTATCTCAATAATTTTTGTGACGGTTCTGTCCAAAAAATAACGGTCATGGGATACAATAAGCACCGCTCCCGGATAACCGCGCAAAAAATCCTCCAGCCACTGTATGGAGTCAATATCCAAATGGTTCGTCGGCTCATCCAGCAGCAAAAGATCGGGCTGTGACAATAAGAGCCTGCCCAGATAAACCCTGGTCTTCTGGCCCCCCGAGAGGGTAGAAAGCGGCTTTTCGTACTCCTCCTGTGAAAAGCCCAAGCCCTTCAAAACACCCTTTATGCGGCTTTGATAGCCATAGCCGTTCTTCTCCTCGAAGGCATGCTGAAGCCTCCCATAGTTCTCCATAAACTCTTCCAGCTCCCCATGGGGAACCTGTGCCATTTCTCCCTCCATCTCCCGAAGCTTTTTTTCCATGGAAAGAATATCCTCAAAAACAGTAAGCATCTCGCCGTAAATAGTGGTATTGCCCTCTATCTGTTTGTTCTGCTCCATATAACCCAGAGAAATATCCTTGGGTATAAAGATTTCCCCATCGTCCAGCGAAACGCCTCCGGCAATCATTTTAAAAAGGGTGGATTTTCCCGCGCCGTTGACGCCGACAACCGCCGCCTTTTCATGCTCTTCTATATGAAAGGTAATTTTATCCAAAATGACGTCGATACCATACGCCTTGTGGACATCCTTACAGGATAGAATCATAGTAAAACCTCCAAATTGTTACGAATTAAACTAAGTAAAAATACCATTCCTATCATAACAGATTTTTCTTTTAAAAGGAAGAGTCATTGTTGACAACAAATTCATGAAAGTGTTATACTGTAATACACAGGCAAAAAAGGAGTTTAAGAGCTATGGATAATGAGAAAAAAATATCAAGTGCGGTAATTAACAGATTACCTAGATATTACAGGTATCTGGGGGACTTGCTCGACAATGATATTACCAGAATATCATCAAAAGAGCTGAGCCAGAAAATGAATATCACAGCTTCACAGATCCGTCAGGACTTAAACAACTTTGGTGGATTCGGCCAGCAGGGCTACGGTTATAATGTCGAATATTTACATAGCGAGATCAAAAAAATATTAGGCCTTGACAGGGTGTACAATCTGATCGTAGTTGGCGGCGGAAATATAGGTCAGGCTCTTGTAAATTACACGAATTTTGAGAAGAGAGGCTTTGTCATTAAAGCCGTATTCGATATAAACCCCCGTCTGGTAGGTATGACCATCAGAGGTATTGAGGTTTATGATGTGGAAACCATGGAGGACTTTGTAAAGAAGAATAAAATTGACGCAGCGATTCTGTCCCTGCCGAAATCACAATCCTCTAAAATCGCCAGTGATTTGGCTGGCTGGGGCATCAAAGCGTTCTGGAATTTCTCCAACGTTGATTTAAAGGTGCCTTCTGACGTAGTGGTGGAAAATGTTCATTTGACAGACAGTCTTATGACCCTTATCTACAAGCTGAATAAATTCAACGACGGCGAGGAGATAGGCGAAGACGACGAAACTGAACTTTAAAGAAAAAAGCCTGCTGTGTAATGGCCGGTGCCAAGGGAAATAAAAGCTTCTGTTTTTGTTTTCCCAGGCCTCCTTACAGCAGGCTTTTTATTTTGCATAAACAATACGAGGGAGGTATAAAGCTTGATACCCTTAGAATATTTTATAACACCTCTTGGCGGTGCGGTCATCGGATATTTTACAAATTGGCTGGCCATAAAAATGCTCTTCAAGCCCCATACGGAAAAACGGCTTGGATCCATAAAAATACCCTTTACACCGGGGCTGATACCAAAGGAAAAAGAAAAAATTGCAAAAAAGCTTGGGGCAACTGTTGGCAACCACCTTCTGACGGAGGAAGCCATACTCAAATCCCTACAGTCACAGGAAATGCTTGAAAAAATCAGTGAATTCTACGATAAGGGCCTTACACACCTTCAGTCGGATGAAAAAACTTTGGACTGTAAGCTTTCTGAGCTGCTGGGGGAAGAAAAAAGTATTATATTGGAAAAAACCGATAGAGCCATAATGGCCGTTTTAGCGCAGGAAGTCAGCAAACAGGAAAATAAGGACAAGCTTACCTCCTTTTTATACGGGGCCCTGCGGGAATTCGTTCTCAATCGGCCCTTGCGGGAAATGGATATGGAACATATATCAAGCTCCTTAAAGGAATTGTTATTGATAGAGTCAAAAAATTTGCAGGAGAGCGGTATACTGCAAAAAAATCTGGAAAAATCACTTTGGGACTATCTTGTCAGCCAGCGGGAAAACGAAAAAAAGCTCAACGAAATTATGACCTACAGCAGCATTCAAATGGTGAAGGATTATCTTTCTCTGAAAACGCCCAATATTGTCAGGAGTCTTTTGGATTTGGCGCAGAAGCCTGAAATTGAAGAAAAGCTGAAGCAAAAAATGGACGATATTAAAAGTGAGTTTGCCGGCTTTATGGGTATGTTTGTCAATACCGATCACATGTATCAAAAAATGATAGACGGCATAAGCCGTTATTACAGCGATCCTTCCAATCAGGAAGAAATCGATAGCTTTGTCTCCATGATAGTTGACAGAGCGGCGGAAAGCACTGTAGGCTCACTGGCGAATATCATGACCGGAGAGCTGCGGGAAAATACGCTAAACCGCATACTGGACTCTGTGTTGGAAAATTTTTTGCGTGAAGAAAACATTACCGGTATGGCGGATAAATTTATCCTTTACTGCAGCGAAAAGTCAGATAAAACACCCGGCGGTCTGCTTGCTCTGGTAGATCCCGACTACGAAAATAAAGTATTGTCCCTGCTTACTGCTATTGTGGAAAGGCTGTGCAATGAAAATGCAACAGTATATCTTCTGCCCGCCCTATCGAATATCAGAACCAACCTTCTGAAAACAAAAATTAGCTGTATATTCTCAAAGCTTCCGGAGGAATTGGCTGCCCGTATCCGCCTTATGGCTGTAAATGGATATAAATCGGCAGTCAGAGAGCTTGCACCCGGCATTATAGACAAGCTGAATATCCCCCACATTGTGGAGGATCAGATAAACCAGATGGATACCTCACATACGGAGGAGCTGATACTTTCCATCACAAAAAAAGAGCTGAACGCCATCACCTATGTGGGCGGCCTGCTCGGGTTTGTCATAGGGCTGCTGCCTATGGCAATCAATCTATTTTAAGCCCCTGGCTTTGCCTTTCGCTTTTTTTATAAATCTGGGCCTTTATTGGAGGGCTTCATCTTCCTGACAAAGGAAAGCAGAGTTTCGGTCAAGCCTTTGAGAGGTATATAAATTTGGACATCTATCACAGTTTTGACCTTTTTTGACAAACAAAAAGAGATAAAAGCGTATCGAACAACGCTCCTATCTCTTTTTCTTTTCTAATAAGACGTTTTTACAACGCCCTGTAAACTGTTACTGCTATAACTATCATTTATCAGCCCATTTTTTTCCTTATCCGATAATTCCAAAGCCTGACAGGAATACACAGATAATCAATACAGGTATCACATATTTCAGACAAATCTTCCAAAGCTTAAACCATACAAACTTCAGCTCGCCGTGATTTGTTATCTCATCTACAGCACTCTCCGGTTTCCAGAAATAGCCGATAAAGATAGACATCAAAAGTCCGCCGACAGGCATCAGTATCTTCGCTGAAAAAGCGTCCAGAAGGTCAAAGAAATTAAGTCCCAGTATCTTGAAATCTGCCATTGGTCCCATAGCAAGGGAAGCAAATATGCCCAGAACAAGCACGATTGCCGCAATCACCCATACCGATTTCTTGCGGCTCCAGCCATACTGATCCATGGTAAAGCTGACAGGGATTTCAAGCATGGCAACAGAGGTTGTAAAGCCGGCGCAAAGAACCAGTATAAAGAATATAATACCAAACAGCCTGCCCGCAACAGGGCCAAAGCTCATAAAAATAGTAGGAAGAGTGACAAACAACAGTCCAGGTCCCTGCTGAGGCTCAAACCCGAAAGCAAATACAGCCGGAAGAATGGCAAAGCCAGCCAAAAGAGCAACGGAGGTGTCAAGCAGAGGAATGCTGTAGGAGGACGTCAGTATATTTTCCTTACCCTGCAAATAGCTGCCGTATACAATAGTGGCGCCGGCACCCAGAGAAAGAGAGAAGAATACCTGGCCCAAAGCCGCAATAAGCATTTCGGAACTGATTTTACTTGGATCAGGTGTCCACATCCATTTGATACCCTCAAAGGCACCCGGTAGAGTGACGCTTCTGATAACACAGATGATAAGACAGATAAAGAGAATAGGCATCATTACCTTGCCCACTACCTCAATACCCTTTTGGATACCCTTTAATACAATAAATACCGTGATGCCCAAAAACAAAATGTGCCACAATATAGGTGTTACGGCAGAGCTTGTCAGGCTTGCAAAAGCTTCCGCCGCCTGATCCTGACCCGGCAGTCCAGTTGTGACAGCCTTCGCAAAATAGGCCTCTATCCAGCCGCCGACAACACTGTAATAGCCAAACATGGTTACCTCCGCCACAACGCCCAAAAAGCCGACTATCCCCCACGCCTTTGAGGTATGGCACTTTTCCGCTATAATCTGATAGGCCGGCACAGCGCTTTTATGGGTATAGCGGCCCATAACGGTTTCTCCCAATACCAGAGGAACGCCTATAATAACAAGAAATATCAAATACGTCAATATGAAAATGCCGCCGCCGTACATACCTGTCAGATAGGGAAATTTCCACAGATTTCCCAGGCCGATAGCAGAACCTGCCGCCGCCAGTATAAAGCCAAGATTGGAACTGAATTTATCTCTGTTTTCACCCATTACAATCACGATCCTTTCTATCGTTAGCCCCTTTTAGATGACTCGCCCATTTTCTGTGTGAAAAGAATTATTCTCAGATGTTTTCCAGTGCTCTATCCAAATCCTTTCTTATGTCCTCCGGATCCTCAAGTCCGACAGACAGCCTGACCAGACCGTCTGATATACCGGCCTTTTCTCTCTCCTCGGGGGAATTGAAGCAGTGTGTCATGGAAGCGGGGTGTTCAATTAAGGTATCGCATTCCCCAAGGCTGACCGCCAGATGGCAAAGCCTGACGGAGTTCATAAGCTTCCGTCCTGCCTCCACACCGCCCTTTACCTCAAAAGCCAAAACGCCGCCAAAACCACCCTTCATCTGCTTTGCGGCAATCTCATGATCCTCAAAACTTTCAAGCCCCGGATAATACACCTTCTCAATTTTCGGATGCTTTTCCAAATACCTGGCGATTTTAAGCGCATTTGCGCTGTGCCTCTCCACTCTGACCGGAAGCGTCTTCAATCCCCTCAGCACAAGGAAAGCCTCAAATGCCTGGAGAGGAGCGCCTGTCACATCCTTCATTGTCTCGTCATAGCAGCGATCTATCAAATCTTTTTTCCCCACAATAAATCCGGCCAGAGCATCGCCATGTCCATTGATGTATTTCGTGCCGGAGTGAACAACCACATCCACCCCAAGAGCAATCGGCTTTGTTATACACGGTGTGCTGAAGGTATTATCCGTAATCACCATAATTTCATTATTATGACTATGTACTGTCTCACAAAGACTCTTAATATCCACTATCTTTAGGGTTGGGTTTGCAGGCGTCTCAAAATAGACAACCCTGGTATTAGGCCGCATAGCGTCCACAACCTCCTGGGGGTTTCTTGTGTCCACAAAAGAGGTGGAAATTCCAAACTTCGCCAAACGGGTAGAAAATAAGGTATAAGTGCAGCTGTAAATTGTTTTGTCAGCGATAATATGGTCTCCCGCCTTTAGTATGGTTAAAAATAGTGTACCGATTGCGCCCATGCCTGACGAGGCTGCCAGACAGGCCTCCCCGCCTTCTAACGCCGCAATCCTTTTTTCCACCAATTCCACAGTCGGATTCCCGATACGGCTGTAAACATATCCGGCCTCCTTACCGCTGAATTTCATTGCCGCTTCCTGTGCGCTGCCAAAAGAAAATGCAACGGAACTGTAAATTGGTGTCCCTATAGTAGTACAAAGCGCGGGATCAATATCTCCCGCATGAATTGCCATTGTGTCAAAAGAATAATCTGACTCTTCCATCTTTTTCACCTTCCTGCCATAAAATTATTTCTGTCCTCTCACATCTTAAACATTTATTTCAGCAGGCCTGCTGTTTTATCTATAAAATATTATATCACAGCATACTTTTTATAACAAATAACTAAAAATAAAGCGCTGCCATAAATTATTTTTATATCGTTTCTATAATATAGACAAACTCAGATGAATAGATGTATTATTTTATGCTATTTTTTACAATATCAATGAATCGGCGCGCAATGGGACTCATCACTATATTTTTATTCCGTATCCATCCCAGCTGCATTGTCTCCTCGTCCTTAATCGGAATTGTTGTCATAAATTCCTCCTCACTTTCCGTCAGAGCGCCGCTTCCTATGGTATAGGCCTGATTATGGATAATCACCTTATCCATGGCATTCCTGTCCTGAGCGTAAATCGTACGGGCGGGCTTTGGCAGCGAGAGCATTTCCTCAGACAGATAATGGCTCCGGTAATCTCCCTGATCATAGAGGGTAAATGGATACTGCTTCAAATCGCTCAAAAAAATACTGGAAAATCGGGTCAGGGGATGATCCTTCGCCAAATAAGCATGGGGGACATAATCCTTCAGGTAATTAAATTCCAGATTTTTTGAGGCAAGTATATTTTTGAAAATTTTTTCTGTGGAACCCGTCATATAAATAAACCCAATGTCGCTCTCCCCTCCGGCAACTCTGTTGAGAATTTCTATTGTTCTTCCCTCCTGTATTCCTATGGTGTACTCCTCCTTTTCATATTCCTGTGCCAATATGGAAAAAGCATCCACCACAAAGGCATAGTGCTGAGAGGATACAAAAAAGCGCAGAGGCGGTCTTCCCTCCGGTTTTGCATAAAAATCCTTTATAAAGTTTACCTGCTCCAGTATGGGAGACGCCAGATTAATAAACTCCTTTCCCTGCTGCGTCAGGGCTATGCCGTGATTTGTCTTTTCGAAAATATGAATGCCAAGCTCTGCCTCTATCTCCTTCACAGCCGCGCTGATTCCGGGCTGGGATACATACAGGGCCTTAGCCGCTTCACTGAAGGAGCCTAATTTGGCAGTTGTCAGTATATACTGCAGTTGCTTTAGAGTCATTCCTCTTTCCTCCTTTGTAAAATTAAAAAATCATATAACGGGCCTTTCAAAACTTTATTTAAAATTATACCATAAATTAACGCGGAGAACCTCGCAAAACAATAGTTTTGCTCGGTCGCGTTGCTCCTCAAGCCTTCAAAATAAGGCAATCTTAACTGCTAGCAGTCTGTTTCCTTATTTCTCAGCCTTTCTCCGCTTTTTCGCGGATATACCATAAATTAACGCAGAGAACCTCGCAAAACAATAGTTTTGCTCGGTCGCGTTGCTCCTCAAGCCTTCAAAATAAGGCAATCTTGACTGCTAGCAGCCTGTTTTCTTATTTCTCAGCCTTTCTCCGCTTTTTCGCGGATATACCATAAATTAACGCGGAAAACCCCACAAAACAATAGTTTTGCCTGTATAGGTACACATAAAAAGCCATCTGCACCCCCGCTGAAATTTTCGTTTCCTATAAAAAGAGAGGGCATATTCTTCTTGTTATACCAAACCATATCTTCCTCCTTTTTCCATGCTGCGGTTTACAACTTATTCACGATACGCTACATCAGCTTGTTTCAGCCGAAAATGGAATAAATCCCCTTCTTTCTGACTATATTATTAGTAGAAACACGAATTCGGGCCAAAGGAGGGTTTATTCCATGGACAGCAACAGTATTGATTCAAACCTGCAATTTGTAAAAGAGCAGAAGCCGAAAACAGCTTTTAAAAATAAAACTGCTTTGACGAAAGAGGGAAAGGAAATAATTGAATCCATTGAAAAGATAAAGCAGCAATTGGATTTGACAAGACAGAATTTTGACATGGCAACGGATGAATCGCTGATAGACTGCTATATTTACGAAATCATCTCCCTGAATAAAAAATACCAGTATTTTTTAAAGCTGGCAAAGCAAAGCGGCATTATTGCCCAGGGATTTGAAAAAATAGTTTAAGGGACAGGGGGAAGAGGTATGGAATCCAATTCTATTATTATGGTAATGATAGCAATTTGCCTTGCACTGATTTTTCTGATGATAATTGCGAAACCTATTAAAATGATGGGAAGAATTTTGCTCAATGCCGTTTTAGGCGCGGGAGGTCTGTTTTTGGCAAATATACTGCTGAAGCCCTTGGGCATCACCGTCGGAATCAATCTCCTGACAACAGGGTTTATTGGTTTTTTGGGCATTCCCGGCTTTGCAGCCGCTATACTTATAGGCGCTATGCTGTGACAGAAACCACCTTTCGTATACAGCATACAATATCAATAAAAACAACGGGTTCCACTTATTGTATTTTATAAGAGATGCATAGAAAGATATTGACGAAAAAAACAGAAAGTGTTATCATGTACAAAGATAAAGGGTGCCTGTTTGTGCACTTATTATCTGAATCCTTTTAAATTTTAATTATGTATCACTCCTTGATAAGAAATCCCCGTTTCTTATCACCGAAAAGCTCACTGGATTTCCCCATTCGGTGGGTTTTTTTCATGTGAAGCACTATGTTACAAAAATCCTTTGTGATATACTGTTGAATAAAGATAAATGAAATGCGAAAATCTCGGATATGAGTCTTTTTTTGTAATTGACGCTGTTAAAAAGCAGGAAAAAACTCCTTTTCAGAGGAATGGGGTCTGCTGCGGAAAAAGAGGGAGGAATGGCATATGGGGGAACTGTCTAAGCTTGTGAATATCGGAAAAATAGTGGAAAAGCAATTGCAGAAGGCAGGCATCGAAACGCCGGATGAACTGATAGCCTGCGGCAGTAAAAACGCCTGGCTCAGAATCAAGGCCTTCGATCCATCTGCCTGTTATAATAGGCTCTGCGCCCTGGAGGGCGCTGTGGAGGGCATACGCTGGCATGACCTCCCTGATGATACCAAAAAAGATTTGAAAGAATTTTATCTGCAAAATAAAGGGGATAAGGTATAAATCTATTACAGATGGGGGTTAAAAAATGACGGAATCAAGATGCGGCGTTTGCTGCAGCCAATGCGAAAGAAAAGAAAAGGTTCATTGTTCTGGCTGTACCGCAATGAAGCTGCCCTTTTGGGGGACGCCCTGCGGCGTGAAAAGCTGCTGCGAGGAAAAGGGACTGGCGCACTGTGGGCAATGCAGCATTTTTCCCTGCGAGATGGTAGCGTCCATGGGGACAGAGATGGGCTTTGACCCAAGACCAAGAATTGAAATGCTGAAAAAATGGGCGGAAGATGAAAAAAGACGGGATGCCATTTGAAATTTGCGGTAAAGCCCCGTATTGAAAATTCAAAGGAGACTTTATCATGAAAGACAAAACAAAAGAGCTTGAAAATCTAATTGATAAACAAAGCGTCTGTTTTATCAGCTCTGTAGACGAAGAGGGATTTCCAAATACCAAGGCCATGCTGCCGCCTCGTATCAGAGATGGGCTTCAAACCTTTTATTTTACAACAAATACCTCCTCTATGCGGGTAGCCCAGTATCGGAAAAACCCAAAGGCGTGTATTTACTTTTGTGATAAACACTATTTTCGAGGCGTAATGCTGACAGGAACAATGGAGGTATTGGAAGAAGCCAAATATAAGGAACTTATATGGCGTGAGGGAGATACCCTTTATTACAGTAAAGGAGTGACCGATCCCGATTACTGCGTTCTGCGGTTTCATGCGGAAAAAGGCCGTTTTTACAGCAATTTTAAATCGGAAAGCTTTGATATTCCCTGATAAAACAAACCAGCGATCCTATGAAAAGAAAAACCGGAAACGAAAAAAGGGTAAACGCAATTGCGTTTACCCTTTTTTTCTTTTCCGGCATTATTCCATTTCAATCAGCCTCGTTACAAGCTCTCGGGCGCTCACACCGGAGTATGCCATTAGCTTTGGATACATGCTGATGCCAGTAAAGCCCGGCATGGTATTTATCTCATTGAGTATGACCCTTCCGTCCTTCCTGCGGATAAAAAAATCAACTCTCGCAATTCCCCGGCAGTCAATGGCCTCAAATGCCTTTATCGCAATACCTTTGACGGCCGCATATTCCTTCTCCGTTAATGGCGCAGGTATCAGAAGCTTAGAGTTCTCATCCTGGTATTTCGCCTCATAGTCGTAAAACTCCTTGGCTGGTATCACCTCACCGCAGACAGACACAAAGGGCTTTCCGTCATACAACACGGAAACCTCTATCTCCCGCCCGTCTACAAATTCCTCAACAACGGCCTTTTTGTCATGGCAAAACGCCATCTCCAGCGCCGCGTTAAGCTCCCTTCTGTCCTTCGCTTTGGAAACCCCAACCGACGAACCGGCATTGGCAGGCTTTACGAACATGGGATAAGGAAATCTTTTTTCCAGCCTCTCCAGTATTTCTTCCTTCCTCTCACAAAAATCTTTCTTTCTGCACCAGTCCCATTTCGCCTGAGGTATTTTCTGTGCATCAAACAAAGTGCGGGAAAAAACCTTATCCATGGCATTGGCACTAGAGGCAACACCACACCCCACGTAGGGAATACGAGCCAGCTCAAAAAGGCCCTGTATGGTGCCGTCCTCGCCCCACAGGCCATGCAGCACGGGAAAAGCACAGTCAATTGGTACTGTTTTGTACCTGCCGCCATCCAATACCACAAGTCCCCCAACACCGGCATCAGGCGGTATAAAAGCTTGCTTTATTTTACCTGACGCAAGCCAGGTATTATTCTTTACCTCCTCAGTTTCTCCCTCAAAATAGTACCACCTTCCCTCCTTTGTGATACCTACAGGATATAGGTGATACCTTTCTTTGTCTATATTTTCCATGACAAAGGAAGCGGAAACCAGTGAAACCTCATGCTCAGAGGATTGCCCCCCAAATATGACGCATATATTTTTCTTTTTCATACAGCATTCTCCTCTCCGACTTTTTTTCCTGACAAACACGGTTCGCACTACAAAAAAATATTGCAGCAAAAAGGCTTGACTTACCTTAAGTCAAGCCCAGATTGTCAAAAACCTGGCTGCTGTGCGCATCTGCAAGCCCTTGAAAGGCTTGTAGGAAGCTTTCTGCAAAAAAACAAGCTTATCAATCAATTTTTTTCACCCGGTATCCGCCTGCATCTAACGCTTTTTTCATTCCACAGCCAGTATCTTTAAGTCGTTTACATTGGTTCCCGTAGCGCCTGTGTAAATTTCATCCCCCAGTGCCCTCAGCCCTACACTGTCGCTGAAATCGGCCATGCATTGGAATATATCAAGTCCAATCTCCCTTGCCTTTTTCATTGTTGAACAATCCACAATGCCCCCAGCAAGCTTTGAAACGCCATCCGTTCCGTCCGTATCGATACTTGAGATGACAACACCCGGCGCATCCTCAAGCCAAGTAGCCGCCGCCAGCGCAAATTGCTGGTTCGGGCCCCCCTCTCCGGGATTCGGAATATTGATTTTCATGGTTCCCTCGCCGCCGCCGATAATAATACAAGGTCTTGGGATAGGACGATTATTGTGTAGTATCTCCTTTCCCATGCTGGCAAACATGCTTCCCAATTCCTTGCTCTCCCCCTCAAACATGGTGGAGACAATCATAGCGTTAAATCCAAGCTCTCTTGCCTTTTCGTAAGCGCCTATGCAGGCGGAATCACCTTTCACAATGATATGGGATACAATATCCCTGTCGCTGAAATCCTTCGGCGTCTCATTTTCTACATTGCCGTTTTGTATGTAATCCGCTATACTCTTTGGGAATTTATCCCACAGACCATACTTTGTCAACACCGCCCTTGCATCATCAAAGGTAGATGTGTCCGCAACAGTCGGACAGGTAATATAGTCCAAAGGGTCACCGATTACGTCGGAAACGGTGATATTAATAATCGAAGCCTCCGGATGGATGGTCTTCGCCAGAAATCCGCCCTTTGACCTTGTCATATGCTTTCTGACCATATTCATCTCCACAATATTGGCGGAGCTTCTCAGCAGAAGCTGAAACGCCTTCCGTTTCTCGTCTATGGTAATTCCCTCAGGCGGACAGGGCATCAGCGCCGTGCTGCCTCCTGTTACCGCGGCAATTACAATGTCACCCTTCTGTGTTTTTTTCGCAAGCTCCATCATCTCCTTGGCAGCCTCATATCCCTCCTGATCGGGGAGAGGATGACTGGCCAGACGAAGTTTCATTTTGTCCAAAGTGCCCTCCTGACCATATTTGCAGATGATAACGCCGTCCTCTATCCTGTCTCCCAGAATATCCTCCAATGCCTTTGCAATGGGGAATGTTGCCTTTCCCGCCCCCACCACGTAAATATGGTTATGCATCCTCAAGTCATATTCTCTGTCTCCCACAGTGAGAATATCCCCCGCAAGATGCATCAGCTGCCGCGTTTTGGAATAGGGGTCCGCATAAAAAATACCATTATCCAATATATCCAGTACACATTCCCGCAGCCTGCGGTTGCCATGGGAAAGTATGGTTTCTCTGTTTTTGATATAGTTCATATGATTACCCCCTGTACAATAGAATAATGGATAAAAATCAACCATAAGGCGGCGTATTTTACGGTTAGATTCACTTGCATTTCCTGGATTTCCGCTTATCTTTTAGAAACATAGCGGTAAAACAAGGGTATAAACGCCGCTTTCATTGTCTAATTTGTTTGTTGTTAAAAGTATAGGGTCAATTTTCAACAGGGTCAATAAACAACAGAAATGCAATCACATTTTGCCTCAGAGGAAAAATTTTTTCAATCATAATGAGAATTATTTCTACTTATTCATAAAATTGGGTGCAATATCAAATTTCAAATCCTCCGGCAAATGGCTGGTGTCATCAAGAAACACAATCTCAATCCTGCCGGCATCATCATACACAAAGCAGCTGACGGAGGTGTTTCCAACAATGAAACGTTCCATATCCGCAAAGGGTATCCCCTTTGCGTAATTGATATAGGTCTGTATGGTAAAGCCGTGGCTGACAACCGCTATTGTCTTTCCCCTATTTTCCTCCGCAATGCGGTCTACCGCTGTGGTAAAACGTTCGTAAACCGTCCTTGTACTCTCTCCGTTTGGTGCCTGGAAAAGAGCGGGCCGTTTGCTCATGTTCTCCATTTCCTCCGGGAAGCTTTTCAGGTTTTCCTCCCCGGTATGCCCCTCCAAATCACCTCCGGAAAGCTCAATCAAATCCTGAACAATAACAGGCTCTACTGCGTGATATCGCTTTAGGCTCTCTGTTGTCTGAAGAGTGCGGATAAGAGGGCTTGTGCAGATACCGTCAAGAGGAACCTCCCGAAACCGTTCTCCCAGATACGCCGCCTGCTTAAGCCCCCTCTCATTGAGGGGAATGTCCTGGGAACCCTGAAACCTTCCTGTCATATTGCTGTCCGTTGTGCCGTGCCGTATCAAATAAATGGTTGTTCTCATATGAACTGTCCCTCCGGTTATTATTCAAAGAGCATATTCTGCTGTATATTGTACTGCTTCAGCTTGCGGTAAAGGGTTGCGTTGCTGATGCCAAGCTCCTTTGCCACAATGGCTTTTGATTTTGGCCCCTTGCCAAAATCGTTCAGCGCCTTTAATATCATTTCCTTCTCCATGGCTTCCAGATTATACAGGTTTTTCTTATCATTTTGTATTCTCTCCAGTATCACCTGGGGAAGGTTTGCAGCGGTAATCTCGCCGTCCTGAAGGGCAATATTCTCCACGATATAGGAAATCATCGTCTCAACCTCCCTGATGTTGCCTCTCCAGGAATAGCACAAAAACAGCTCCTTCACCTCTCTGGAAAGTGTAAGCTGCTTGTTATACAGCCGGTTATATCTCTCCAGATAGGTCTTCACAAACAGTAAAATATCGCTTCCCCTCTGCCTCAGAGGCGGAATCGTTATTGTGTGCAAATCCAGCGTATAATAAAGATCCTGCCTGAAATCGCCTTTCTGCACCATGTGCCTTAAATTGTTGCTGGTAGCGCAGATTACTTTGTAATTGTGAAGCTGACTGTTTTGTATGATGGACAGAAGACTGTCCTGATTATGCGGGCTCAAATCCCCAACCTCGTCTATGTACAGAGTATTGCCCTCCAAGAGCTCATTCCGTCTTGCGTCGTCATTTTCATAAATATCCAAATCCGCGTTAAAAATAACCTTTTCAATCAACGCCTCCACAGCGGCTCCGTTTCCCAGACGTATAAACTGATTGTTTCGCCGTATGCTCTCATTATGGATAGCCCTTGCAAAGAGCTCCTTGCCTGTTCCGGTTTCGCCGTTTAAAAGAACGCTGTTAAAGCTGTAGGCCGCCTGACGGCACTGCTCCACGGCCTCAAAGAAGGATGGGCTTTCCCCCGTCATATAATCAAAGGTATATTTTTTCGGCATAACCGCCTGATCATAGGAAACGGGCAGTGCCTTAACGTCATTAAATATAAATACCTTGTTCATATGCTTTTCATCCACATCCAATATCTCATGTGTCTTTCCGGATAAGTGAATCGCCTTGTTGCGGATTTTAACCGTATACTCCTTGGCCTCATTTCTCTCACTGGTCTGCTCTGTGATAGAAAACTGCTTTATTTTTGTCAAATATGTGGTCTGGTTCATATTGCAGCCCAATATTTTTTCACACCGCAAATTCATGTAGGTGATATTGTTGCCCCTGTCCAGTATCATAACGCCGTCATCCAAAAGGTTAATCAGCTTATCCAATAGCTGCATGTTATATTTCTGCAGCTTCTGATCCCTGAATTCTCTGGCCTTCAGTGCAATCAGGTCCGTAATGTTTTCCATAAACAATACCATTTTGTCATAGTTATCTATTATCTGGCGGTACTGCGCCTCATTGGAGGAGGCTATGGAGATAACGCCTATTATATCTTTGTCCAACTTGATGGGCAGACTTAGCTCACACTGCCCCCTGCACACAGTCAGGTTGATGCAGTTCTGGCAGATAGGATTGGTTTCAGGGTGCTCTATAAATACCAGCCTTCCCGTCTGCATCACACGGTTGAACACCTTTCCGCCGTAGGGAAACGGACTTCCTATTTTTTTGTTGAACCGCCCTGTACCGGCAATACGTATCATGTTGGAATCAGCTATATCGACATGAACGTCGAAAACAGTGGTGATCATCTCAATATATTTGGCTACTTCCTTTTGGATACACATCAAATCCGAATCCATCTAAGCATTCCCTCTTTCCGATTTGGTTTTCCGTTGTTTTTGGCTATTTGGAAAATTACTATATACTTTCAATTAACGCAGCTGTCATAAAACAAAGTTTTAAAGGCTATCTCGCTGCGGAAATCCCAGATGACTTGCCCAACACCTTCCGCTCATTGTACCCGAATTCCCGCAAACCTTTAAATACCCTGATTCTGTCTTCCTAAAAACAGTTTGCATGCAAGAAAAACGTCATTTTCCGTTGCAGGCCTGGGTGCCACCCCTTGCGGAAGTTTGAGGGGTGCTGAACGTCCAGCGGGCGTTCGCTTAGCACCGACCGATGCAAAGCGGAGACTGGCCCTCAGGGCTTTGACTTTAATAGTCTCTTGAGGACAGAGCTTGTTCTTGCGCCCCTCTGCCTCTTTCCTGTGTTTACTCCGCTTTCCGTTCTTATCCTTCATCCGCGCGGAGTTCCGGCAAAACTTTGTTTTGCCAGTCGCTTCGCTCCTTAAAGCCTTAGAAAGATGCTTTTGGGCTTGTTCTCACGCCCCTCCGCCTCTTTCCTGTGTTTACTCCGCTTTCCGTTCTTATCCTTCATCCGCGCGGAGT
>JAHZDZ010000007.1:105970-174193 GCA_019422105.1 Bacillota bacterium
GCTTTTGGGCTTGTTCTCACGCCCCTCCGCCTCTTTCCTGTGTTTACTCCGCTTTATACGGATATTATAGCACAGAGGCAATTTTCATAATGAGATTATATTCTTATTATAGGGAAAAGCAATATTGAGCCGGCAAAGAGTTCATTTTGTGATAATTTTATCTCATTTTGATATAAAACCATGATAGTTCACTGCCAATCCTCTTTTGAATCAAAAAACGCTTTGCACTGCAATATGAATTCTATCAAAATGACAAAACTAAAATCCTGTTTACAGTACAATATTTCTCATTTTGAAACAACAGTATCAAATGTGAAAATGAAATTTGTCCTTTTCCCATGAAAAAGTTTTTCATAGTAATTTACATTGTTTTTGGGGAGGGCCCTTTCTATAATCGTAGGTGTAAAGAGAAAGAACAGCTTACCTATCACCGGACAATAATTCAGATTCCAAAGGAGAGATTAAAATGGCAAAAAATATTATTACCAATGTAAAAGCCAGAGAAATACTTGACTGCCGCTGGTGCCCAACCGTACAGGTAGAAATCGAAGTTGACAATAAAACAGTGGGAATCGGCAACTGCCCCGCAGGACGCTCCACAGGAAGCGACGAGGCAAGCGAGGTAAGAGACGGCGGTAAACGCTACAGCGGCTACGGCGTCAGAACAGCAGTTAAAAATGTTGAAACAGAAATCAAAAACGCGATAATGGGTATGGATGTGACAGATCAGAGAAAGCTTGACCGTGTTATGATAGAGCTGGACGGAACACCAAACAAGAGCAGACTGGGAGCTAATGCCATTGTCGGCACATCCCTCGCATGCGCTTACGCAGGCGCTAACGCAGTCGGACTCCCTCTTTACAGGTATTTAAACAATAACGCACATATTCTTCCCGTACCTCTTTTGAACCTGTTAAACGGCGGCAAACTGACCTCCAACTATCTTGATTTCCAGGAGTTCTGTATTTTCCCTGTGGGCGCCGAAACCTTCAGCGAGGCTATGGAAATCGGCCATGAGGTTTACGAGGTATTGAGAGGCATTGTTGTGAAAAACTATGGCAAAATCGCTGCCAATACCGGCGACGAGGGCGGCTTTGCAACACCTGCCACAAGTGTAAGGGAAACACTGGAGCATCTCATAGACGCAGTTGAAAAGGCGGGCTATGCCGATAAGGTAAAATATGGTTTTGACTGTGCCGCTACTCACTGGTACAATGCAGCAACCCAAAAATACACGCTGGAGGGCGTTGAGTACACAACCGCAGAGCTTATGGATTACTACAAAAAGCTGTGTGCAGATTATCCTATCGTTTCCATGGAAGACCCATTTGCTGAGTGTGACGTGGAGGGCTTTGTGCGGGCTACCAACGAGCTTGGCATACAGATTATCGGCGATGACTTCTTTGTGACAAACCCGGAAATTATGAAACCAAAAATGGCACAGGGCGGTGCAAACGCAATGCTTTGGAAATTTAACCAGGTTGGCACCTTGACACAGGCCTTTGACGCGGCTCAATTGGCATTCCGGAATAACTACGGCGTTATGGTTTCCGAGAGAAGCGGTGAGACAGAGGACAGCGCTATCTCAGACCTTGTTGTCGCTCTTGACGCAGGTCAGATTAAAACAGGCTCCGCTGTCCGCAGCGAGCGTGTCGCAAAATATAACAGGCTTCTCCAAATTGAAGCTGAGCTTGGCGGCGAGGCTGTTTATGCAGGACAGTTTTACAAAAACGGATACGCTAAATAATTCTCCAATTTTCCCATAGAATAAGCAAACTAAGAGGAAGCAGTTTTACTGCTTCCTCTTAGTTTGTCAAAAAAGTTCCAAAGGAACTTTTTTGAGTCTAACAGAGGAATAAGAGACCCTGTTTCTTCGCACGAGGATTGACTATCGCCAACCCCTTGAATCAGGGCTTTTCCTCAGTCGGGCAAAGCTCGTCTTGCGGATTTCACTCGAAAAACTCCTTCATGCATCCCGAAGATAGACGGAGACGCCGAAGGTGTCAGCGACGGGAGGAACGGCCAAAGCGCAGCCCAAGGATTTTGGAGCGATTTTCGACGAAAACGCCAAACACATGAAATGTGTAAGCGTTGAGGAGAGAGAACAAAATCCGCAGTGGCGGCTTTTGAGCGAAGCGAAAAAGTACTGACCATTTCCAAACCTTTCCGCGATTTGAAAATAGGTTTATTGCAATTGACGGATTTTTCCCAACAGTTTATGATAGAATAAGAGATAAATATATATAAATGAACCTTAAGGAGAAGCCTATGGTTACAGATTTTTTGAAAAAAGCGACAAAGCTGCTGACAGACCAACAATTCACTTTGTCCTCCCAGCTTGGGGGAGAGGAGAATACACAGGTCGTTGTGCTGGTAAAAAATTTAAGCCCCATATTTTACGTTGTCTTTCTCTTAGACGGCAGCAGATTGGATATAGACCGCTTCGAAAGAGAGAGAAATGTTTTTCTGAAAAGAGCGGAGGAAAACCTGCCCTCTTATTTTTGCAGCCGTCTGATATCCTTGCAGGTGATTGCCTGTCCCTTCTATGAAAAAGGCCTTATGGAAAACATCAATCAAAAGGAAATACTGCCGGAAAGCCAAACCCTGTCCGTATGGTGGCAGGCTGCTTTGAATGAGAAAAAACTGTACGCCGCAAAGGGGCATCCTGACGAGATTTTACAGCTGAAAAAGCTCTTCACCGCCGCAATGGATACGGAGGCAGAAAGCCTGTCCTTTGAAGAAATCGCCAAAACCGCGCTTCAGAGGGGAGAACTAAAGGAAAAAACCGCTCACTGCCACGGCACGATGATTCTTCTCGTTATCAATATCGCCGTCTGGGTTACTATGACCTTAAGCGGAAGCGAAAGCTATTATTTTACCCGATATGGATTGGATGCTATGCGGGTTACGCATAACGGCGAGATATATAGAATTCTTACCTCCATGTTTCTGCATGCCGGCATGATGCATCTGGCATACAACTGCCTGTCCCTCTATATTTTCGGCTCAAGGACAGAAAAATACTTCGGCACAATTCCCTTTCTCGCCGTTTACTTTCTTTCAGGACTGGGCGGTGCACTGGGCAGTATACTGTTCACCCGGGGGCTTGCTGTAGGCGCCTCCGGCGCTATTTACGGCCTTTTGGGGGCCGTACTCGCCTTAAGCCGCCAAAGCCGCAAAACAGTTGACGGCCTGAACTATTTCACCATACTGATGATTGTACTGACCGGATTAGCCCTTGGCTTTGCCGGAACGGGAATCGACAACTTTGCCCATATAGGCGGCTTCGTCACAGGCTTTCTGCTGTCATATCTTTATTTGAAGCTGTCCCCTTTCTCTAAAGGGAAATAAGTGGTACTTGAATCTTCCGATGGTGGTCTGATATGATAAAAACCATCTTCCATGCGGTTATCTGTATTCCGCTTTTTTGTATTGCGTAAAATCATCATTTATCTGAACCAGCAAAAGTCTTTTTCCCACCTTTTTTGTATATTGAATAGTGTATGCCGTCCCGCCTGAAACGCCATCCCACAGGGCAACCACCAAATCCGCTCTATCTACAATTTCTCGATTTCGAATCAGAGGCGCTTTTTTACCATTGTATCTTTGATAGTCTGGGCGTACTTCCATATAGGGAATACGCTTTTTTTCTGCATACATCCGCGCTAAAGCATCAACGCCCTTCGCGCCCCCTGATATAATCATCTCCGTGTCCGCAGGTATATAAGGCTCCAAATCCGCCTCCGTAATACTCCTTGAACCAATCACCACTACCTTCACAAAACCCCTCCTTAAATACAGAGTCATTTAAGGGCCTTAAATGGGCCTATTTAAGAATTATAACAGATTATACGGATAAAATAAAGCCAAATTAAACTTAATATGACGTCATAAGGGGGCTTTATTATGGAAATTAAAAACTACACGCTTCGCATAGAAGAGGACTTACTCCGTAAATTTCGTTATGTGGCAAAATATGATGACCGCTCTGTCAATGCTCAGATTTTAAACTACATCAAAAGAAGCATTGCGGAATTTGAGAAGGAGCATGGAAAAATAGAATTGGAAGATACAGAAAAGAATTAAAATAACGCCCGCATAAAAACATGCGGACGTCAGACTGTCAATAAACTTATTTTAGCCAATAAACAACTGGGGTTCGGGGGCGCAGCACCCCGAGTGAAATCCGCAAAACAAAGCAAACCGGAAGAGTATACTCCGGCGGCGAAGCCGTTCCCGTAGGGAATTTGTGAGCTTGCCGGGGCTTTGCCCGTTTGAGGAAAAGAGGGAGTTTCAAAACAGAGCGGCGGCGCAGCCGCTTTTCTCGAAGAGAAAAGTGATAAAAAATCTCTTTGCTCCTCTGACAATTCAAAAAAGTCCCTTTGGGACTTTTTTGACAAGCTAACGCCCGCATAAAAACATGCGGGCGTTGCTTATTTCACCCTTGGGAACGCTGTCCCCAACCCCCTGCAAGCCTTTGAAAAAAGACTTGAGCTTTTGAATGTCTCTTACTTCTTTGTAAAAAGTTTCCTTCATACCGAGCAAAACCCCGCGCACTTTGCGCGGGGTTTTGCGTTTTTGCCCCGCTTTTTGGAAAAAGCGGGTGGGGTTGGGCAACGCCCAGGGTTTTCAATTATTTATTCCTTACAGCTTCTGAATGGTTTCCATAATATAATCCGCTACCTGCGCCCCCGTAGCGCCTGTATTCCGCCCTGTGGTGACAACCTTTTTCTCTGTCTGTGTACAGATTTCCAGAGCCTTGTCCAGCTTATCCGCCTCGTCCTGGTATCCGATATGACTTAACAGCATAGCCGCTGCGCGTATAACACTGCATGGATCTGCATAAATATCCCTGCCCTCCGCAACCATACGGGGCGCAGAGCCATGAATAGCCTCAAACATGGCATATTTCTTTCCGATATTGGCACTTCCCGCCGTACCTACACCGCCCTGGAACTCCGCAGCCTCATCCGTAATAATATCGCCGTAGAGGTTCGGAAGCACAACCACCTGGAACTGCTGGCGGCGCTTCTCGTCCACAAGCTTCGCCGTCATAATGTCAATATACCAGTCGTCTGCCTCAATGCCGGGATACTCCTTGGCAATCTCATAAAACACCTTCAAAAACTTTCCATCTGTAGCCTTGATAATATTCGCCTTTGTGACAGCCGTAACCCTTGTCTTTTTGTTCTTTCTTGCATATTCAAAAGCCGCCCTGATAATCCTGTCCGTCCCCTCCTGGGTCACTACCGTAAAGTCAATGGAAAGGTCATCATCCACCGCAAAGCCCTTGCTTCCCACAGCGTAAGCGCCCTCTGTGTTTTCCCTGTAGAATGTCCAGTCAATACCCTGATCGGGAATTTTGACGGGGCGCACATTGGCAAACAGGTCAAGCTCTTTTCTCATGGCAACATTGGCACTCTCAATATTAGGCCACGGGTCTCCTGCGCGGGGTGTGGTTGTCGGCCCCTTCAGTATGACATGGCACTGCTTTAATTCCTCCAAAACATCGTCAGGAATCGCCTTACCGGCCTCCGCCCTCTTCTCAATGGTTAAATCATCTATGTACCTGACCTCTACCTTGCCCTTTTCTATCTCCGGCTGCAATAAAAATTCCATGATGCGCTGCGCCTGTTTTGTGATAGCAGGACCAATGCCATCGCCGCCGCATACGCCGATAATAATTTTACCAAGCTTATCATAATCAATGAATTCCTTGTCGGCATTCATTCTCTCTACTCTTTTCAGCTGTTCCTCCAAAAGCTTTCCAAACCTTTCCTTTGCCGCTTCAATTTTATCCATGCGTCCCATCCTCCTGTTATTTGTTGTCCATTTCCTTCATGGTATCTAAAGTTATTTTTTCCAGCTCCTCATCTGTAATCAGCGTAACCCTGCCTTCATTGTACTGGTCATTGACCCAATTGTAAACCTTTTCCACCAAAGCATCCTTTTTATCCACCATAGCCTCTCCCGTCAAATGGAAATTGGTGTTGATCCAGTGGGCAATGCCGCTGGTGCCGCTGGTGTTGGAAACAGCGATTTTTGCCGGCCTGTTCAAAATCTTCCCTGTATCAAAGATATTGTATATCTCCTCATTTTTCAATATGCCGTCCGCGTGAATTCCCGCCCTTGTCACATTAAAATTTTTGCCGACAAAGGGTGTCATAGGCGGTATGGTATAGTGCAATTCCTTCTCATAATACTCCGCAATTTCCGTAATCACAGCAGGATCCATGCCGTCAAGGGTACCTCTTAGCTGTGCATACTCAAACACCATGGCTTCCAGGGGCGTATTTCCCGTTCTCTCCCCAATGCCCAGAAGAGAGCAGTTGACACTCCCCGCGCCATAAAGCCAAGCATAGGTGGCGTTATTGACAGCGCGATAAAAATCGTTATGTCCATGCCATTCTATGAGCTCACTGGGAACGCCCGCATGATGATTCAGCCCGTAAATAATGCCCGGTACACACCTTGGCAGTACGCTTCCCGGATAAGTAACGCCATAGCCCAAGGTATCGCATGCACGAATCTTCACAGGCACTCCCGTATCCCGCATCAGTTCCATCAGCTGCGCCGCGAAGGGAACCACAAAGCCATAGAAATCCGCCCTGGTAATGTCCTCAAAATGACATCTTGGCTTGATGCCCGTTTCAATACACTCCCGCACTACCGCAATGTAATGGTCAACCGCCTGATGCCTTGTCATATGCATTTTATGGAAAATATGGTAGTCAGAGCAGCTGACAAGAATACCCGTCTCAGGAATACCCACATCCTTCGCCAGCTCAAAGTCCTTTTTGGAGGCGCGTATCCATGTGGTGATTTCAGGAAATTGATAGCCCTTCTCCAAACACTGATAGAGCGCTTCCCTGTCCTTTTTTGTGTAAAGGAAAAATTCACTCATGCGCACAATACCGTTTGGCCCTGACAGCTTATGCAGCAAATCAAACAGATGGGTAATCTGTTCCACCGTATAGGGCTCCCGTGACTGCTGCCCGTCACGGAAAGTAGTGTCCGTAATCCAAAGGTTATCCGGCACACTCATTGGTACGACCCTATGATTGAATACCACCTTCGGCACCTCGGAATAATTAAAATACTCCCTGAAAAGGTTCGGTGTTTTTACATCCTGAAGGGGATAGTCCTGTCCGGTACTCTCCAGGAGATTTGTTTTATTATTGATTTCAAACATGGTTAGCCTCCTACTCTATCTCAAAGCTTCTCTGTTGCTCTCACGCCTTATTATGCACTTCCATGAATATAAATGTATTGTTTCATTTTATACCAACAAATGTCCTCCGTCAATATAACATACGAAAAATCAAAATTTATCACCTTTTAAACAATAAAAATAAAGTATATCCAGTATTTCTCATGAATAAATATACATCTATATTCCTTTTCTTTATGCTGTAACGTAAAAATACCGCTTATTGATATGTCTTTGATTCAATACATATCAATATTTCAGTATAAAATATCTTTTAATTCAAAAGCTTTATACGAAATATGGCCCAGGAAGAAGGCCATTTGACATTTTTATGCACCAATATTAGAATGAAAAAAAGAGAATAATTTAGTACCCGGAAAAAAGATGGGAGCGGCGGTAAATATGAGCAGCCTGTTTGAAAAATTTAAAAGCTTACCTATTCAAAGTGAATTGATTTCATTGGAGCAGGATGAGGTTGTACCCTTTTTCTGCTATCCCGTCAATGCAAAGCCCATTGGAGTCGAGGGCTGTATTCTGTATTGCTTTATCGATGGATATGGCGATATGGTTTTTGCATCCAATCCGGAAAGCTGTGCCGACCAGTATGTTTATCCTCTCGCGGCAAGCTTTGGAGACTTTATACGTCTGATACTGACATGCGGTTGCGCAAATCCCATTGAGCAGATTATATGGATGGAAAAAGAGCAGTTTGAGCAGCATCTGCGGAAAGAACAGAAGCTTCAAACCGAAGAACAAAAGGAACTTCTTTCATTGCTTGCACAAACCTTAAATCTAACGCCAATGGAAAACCCATTTGAATATGTCAAAAAGCTACAGGCGAATTTTGATAAAAGCAAAATTAAATACAGTGATGAATATTATTCCGTGCTGGGAATTGAATGACAGTTTCGCTTCTGAACCTCCGGTAATGCAATTTCCAAAAAAAAAGCAATAGGAAAAAGCAACCTGCAACTGTCCAAAAACTCAGTTTAAAGTTCTATTACCCGTCAATCCATGAGATAAACGATAAAGGAGCCTTCTTATGCTGGATATTTCCTTCCCCCTTACCAATCACACCTTTGTCTATGAAGGAGATCCGCCCCTTCTGACAGAGAAGGTTTCCGATGCAAAAAAAGGGGACGCTTTTACCGTATCCCGCATTACCTTCGGCTCTCATGCAGGCACACATGTAGATTTTCCTTCTCACTTTATTCCCTGCGGTAAAAGCGCTGCGGATTTTACCATTGAACAGCTTTGTGGGAGAGCAAGGGTATTTGAGATAAAGAATACATCCGCCATTACCTCCGCTATATTAAAAACGCTGCCAATTGAAAAACAGGATATTGTACTTTTTAAAACGATAAACGCTGCCTTTGACGGCGTCCATCCTTTAAAGGACACTGCCTTTTTAACAGAGGATGGGGCGGAATATCTCAGTCACAGGGAAATTAAAATGGTAGGAATCGACTATTTTGATATTGAATCTGAAGAGGATGGGGAATATACTGTTCATAAAATTTTACTGTCCCATGACATTCCCATACTGGAAACAATCGATTTAAGGAAAGTACAGGAGGGCATCTACACACTGTACTGTCTTCCCCTGCCCATCATGGGGCTTGATGCCTGTCCCGTACGTCCTGTATTGGTTCCATAACGGAAAGGATATTGTAATCTTATATCCGCCATAGCGAAAAACCTTCCCCAAATAAAAATACCAATGTCTTTCCCCCTACAGGAAAGAAAATCCTCTTGTACCGCCGTCAGAAAACCGGGCTGATGAGCTGCCGAAGAACTTTTTTCATTGCCGACTGTCACATAACATATTGAACTAAATTAAAACACTGCCTCACTCGTTGCCAGTGCAGAAACATGATAAAAGCTCTCAAATGCCTGCTCCTTCACAAAGAGAGAATCGCTTACGTCAATGCGGCCCCCTATTCCTATAAAAATATTTTTTCTTTCTCTCCGAAAAAATCTCTCCCCTTTTTAATTTGTGCTATACTGGTTTTATCTAATATAAGCCAAAGAAAAGAGGTATTCGATATGGGTTTAGAAAACATGGAGCATCTGGAAAAAGTAAAAAAACAATTTGACCAGCAGTCAGAGGTGTTTAATGCAGAAGGGTACGCCCTTTCCTCCAAAGAATATCTGGAATGGGCTGTCAGCAAGCTTCCTCTTACCAATCAAATGGAGGCTCTTGACGTGGCAAGCGGTACAGGACTTCTCTCCCTGGCCATCAGTCCCCTCGTAAAAACAATTACCGCCATTGACGCCACGGACTCTATGATTGAAAAGGCGAAGGAAGCAGCAAGGCAAAAAGCTATCTCAAACATCATTTTTGAAAAGGGATTGGCACAGTCTCTTCCCTTCCCCGACAACCACTTTGACATCACCACCTGCCGTTTAGCCTTTCATCACTTCCTGGAGCTCGACAAGGCCTTTGACGAAATAATCAGAGTTACAAAAACAGGCGGCGCTGTTGCTGTCATGGATTTAATTTCCTGTGAGGATAAGGAAGTTGCCAGTCGCTATAACCATTACGAGATTTTAAGGGACGACTCCCACACCTATGCCCTCAGCGAAAAGGAAATGCTGGATCTGTTCAAAAAACACCATATTGCAGTTGAAAACCATTATAGTATGGATGTGGAAATGTCACTGGAAAGCTGGATGAATCTGACCAAAACAAGTGATAAAAATCGAAAAATAATACTTGACGCAGTCCATACCGATTTGGAAGGCGGAGAAAAAACCGGCATGAGGCCATATATCGGAAAGGATGGGGACATCAAATTCCTTCACCGCTGGATGCTTACGATAGGCAGAAAATAAACATTTGCAGATGTCAAAAGACGGAACTATAAGTATCGGACATGCCAAAACAAAGCCTTGAGGACTTTGCCTCCACACTTCCTCAGGGTTTTACCCTTGACCCGTACAAAGCCGCGCAATCGCGCGGCTCTTTCAATTTTTTTGTTTCGTTTTTTTACAAAAGCCGGCAGAGTTTAGGCAACACCCACGGCTTCAAAAACCGGGGTTCAAAGATGCAGTACCCGTCACTTATGTGAGCGGAAAACCGTAAGCCTCTTGCAGTTATGTAAACCGCAAGTGTCAAAGAAAGATACGGCATCCAAAGGCCATTGCCCAAAAACAAAAATTTTATATAGTCCAGCGCTTTGATGCCTGAGGGATTCCTCGCAAATAAAATTTGTGAGAGGCTTCGGAGAAAAAGAGAAAGCTTCAAGCAATAACGTCAAAAATATGCCTCCACGCTCCAGCAAGTTTTTGGCCGCTTACAAAGTACCCGAAAAAGCAGGGCCGCTGAAAACAGTTTTGTACAGCAGAATGCAGACATTTCATGGTACTTAAAAAGCCATAGGAAGAATTTTTTATTTCTTTAACTCCCAAAAGTCCCAAAGGGACTTTTGAGACAAGTTAAAGGGACGGCACTTTCAGTGCCGTCCCTTTATGGTAATCGTATTCTCTATTCTTACTCAGCAGCGTCAATCACTTCTGCAAGACCGTCAGCCATGCTCTGTGCCTTTGTAGCCAGATCCGTTGCCTTCTCCTGAAGCTCTGCTGCCTTTGTCTGTTTGTCAGCGTCGCTTGTGGAGGAATCTGTAGCCATTTCCATCAGCTCTAAAGAGATGCTGAGCATTTCAACAGAAGCATCCGCACCTTCTTTGATTTTAGCCTGTGACTCTGCATAGGTTTCAGGTGCCTCTAAGCCTGCTAATTCCTCATAGAAAGGTTTCACCTTTTCCACCATGGATTTTGTGGCCTCGACCAAAGCTGTCATATCTGTCTGATCTACACCCTCCATAGCGCTGGTGGACTCTGTCTGAATGGAATCATACAGCTCCTGAACCTTTGCCTTATATTCTTCCTCTGTCATTTCTTTCTTTTCTTCCTGGCCCTGTACAGGTGCATCTGCCTTTTTGTCAGATCCACAGCCGGCAACGGAAAATGTTAATGCTGCCGCAACTGCCAATACGCCTGCTCTTGCTAAGATATTTTTTTTCATGTTTATACCTCTCCCTTTTTTTATTGCAATATGTAATCTATAACACGTTTCATATTATATCAGACAATTATTATTATGCAATAGATAAAATTCTTAAGAATTTCTGAACATAGTAAGAAATCCCGCTCAAACGGCCGGCGTCATAAGAAAACACGACAGTAAGAAATACCTGATTTATCAGGCAAATCTCACTTTATTTCCTTTTTACACAGCCAATGGACTATTCATCAAAACAGGAGCTGTATTTTAACTCCTCAGGGCCGGCGCATTCAATGAAATTTCTCCTATCACAAAATTTTAAATTTTGGAAAATACCGCAGAAATACCTTCCCCAGTATTTTATCCTCCTCCACAAATTTGTTTTCCCAATATCTGGAATCAAGCGAATTATTTCTGTTATCCCCCATCATAAAATAGGAATCCTCCGGCACAACATAGGGGCCAAAGGTACCCATGGGTTCCTCCTTCAAATAATCTTCCTCCAAAGGCTCCGCCGCGCCATTGATATAAACGCCGCCGTTTTTTACCTCAACCGTGTCACCCGGCAGACCTATCACCCTTTTTACATAGAGTGTTTTCTGCTCCGGATCATCCGGATACTTGAAAACAACAATATCTCCACGCTCCGGCTCATCCAGCATATAGGACAGCCTGAACGCAATAATCCTGTCCTTGGGCATGATCGTATTTTCCATAGAGCCTGTAGGTACCGTAGCATTGACAATAATAACCGAATTGATAAAAAATGCCAGCACCAATGCAAACCCTATGGTTTTGACCCAGCTAATTATCTCACTTTTCATTCTATATAATCTCCTAATTGCAGTCTCTTTATCTTATTACGTATCTCATTGGAAAATGTCTTTCCGGTTTATTTTTCCTCTGCAAGCAGAACACGGCAAGTTTTTTACCTCCGCTAGACTAAGCGGCCTGGCTTACGGCATTCCGTTTTCCTCCGTATTATCCTCCGTAGATGGCTCTTTTTCGACCTCTAACTGAGAAAGACTGTCCTTCGCCATCAAAACCGCTCCTGTCACAACTCCTGCATTCGTCAGGAAATCGTTTTTTTCTTCTCCATCCTCTTTTGTATCTCCAATAACCGCGGAATCATCCCCGCCAGGAAAAGGCAGGGGCCCCACAGGAATTTTACCGCTTTGTAAAAGGCGGTAATCCTCCTCACTGTTTTCCCAGCTCTCGAAATCGTCCCCGAATTCCTCTTCGTCCTCATAGTCATCATCGATATCTTCCTCGTAGATTTCATCCTCAAAATCATCATCTCTGCAGATATCTTTTTTCAGCTTATCCGCATATTCCATCATATCCTCAGCTTTTTGAGCGACCATCTTGATAAACGGCTCTATCTCTTTTTTGGCGCCCTCAGCCTTTTCGCCAACGCTGCGCACAAAGGAGCCCAAAACAGATCCTGCCCTGCTGAGCGCTGAATTGATGCCGGAAGAGACCTCCTCATTATTGATTCTGTCCTTCTCATTTTTATGATACAGAGCGCTTAAAAGCCTGTCGGCTTCCTCCGCCGTGATAATTCCCTTCTCCAGCATTTTTAATATTGCCAGACGTTCCTCTTTCATACCTAATCACCCAAGCTTCCCGCCTTTATCTGAAATCAGCAGGCTTTTCCAGCGCCTTACCAAAATAGTAAAGTATCGCTTCCACAATTCTTTTAGACGCATGACCGTCGCCAAAAGGATTTTCAGCCCTTGCCATGCGCTCATATTCCTGTTTATCGTTCAAAAGCTGTGCCGTTAAACGATATATAGTCTCCTCCTCCACACCGGCCAATTTCAGCGTGCCTGCCTCAATCCCCTCCGGACGCTCCGTCACATTGCGAAGTACCAAAACGGGCTTGTGCATGGAGGGCACCTCCTCCTGAAGTCCGCCGCTGTCTGTCATGACAAGAAAGGAACGATTCATCAGGTTGTGCATATCCTTTAAGTCAAGAGGATCCAAAAGATGTATCCGCGGATGGCCGCCAAGTATCCTGTGCACCGGCTCTACCACAGCTGGATTTTTGTGCACTGCGTAGACAACCTCCACATCCCCGTTGTCCTCCACCGTTCTTAATATGGCACGGCAAATCGCTTCAAGAGGTTCGCCGAGATTTTCCCTTCTGTGGGCAGTCACTGCGATAACCCTGCGGTTTTCATAATCTATTTGATTTAATTCTTCCACAGAAAAACAGTAATTATCCTCCAGTGTCGTCTGTAAGGCATCAATAACCGTATTTCCCGTTGTAAAAATACTTTCAAGAGGCACATTTTCCTTTAAAAGCTGCTCTCTTGCAAGCTTTGTAGGCGCAAAATTCAAATCCGCCAGGGCGCTTGTCAGCTTCCGGTTCATCTCCTCGGGATAGGGCTGATACTTGTCATAGGTACGCAGTCCTGCCTCCACATGTCCGACCCTCGTCTGGTTATAGTAAGCCGCCAAAGCTCCCGCAAAGGTTGTTGTCGTATCCCCATGAACCAACACAATGTCCGGTTTTACCTCCCGCATTACCCTGCCAAGCCCTTCCAGCGCCCTGATGGTGATTCCTTCCAGAGTCTGCCTGTCCTTCATGATATTCAAATCATAATCCGGCGTCAAATCAAAAATTTCCAAAACCTGATCCAGCATCTGCCTGTGCTGTGCCGTTACACATACGACAGAATCTATATTATCATTTTTATTCAATTCTATGACCAATGGAGCCATTTTTATCGCTTCAGGTCTGGTGCCAAAAACGCTCAATACCTTTATTTTATCCATGTTTACACCCCATTTTGAAAGCTGTCTATATTCTATACCATTTAATCATATAACCGCCAAAAAGTCAAAACAAAATCCGAACCATAAAAAACGTCGGTCGGTCGCCGAAATTAATGCAGATTACTCCTATTTTCCGTTAAAAGCATTTTCTATAAAACCGCAGATTAAAAAAAGAAAAAAGCCCGAAAAATCGGGCTTATAGCTTGTCAAGAAGTCACTTTGAGGCATCTTTGCGTTCATCAGAGAAATAATGAGATTTGTTTCATCAGTTTCTCAAAAATCTCAAAATAACAATACCCATAGACACTTCAGGAGAAATAACCAACCATATTAATCTTTTGTAAAAAATCACTCTGCGCTGCTGTTGTCCTTTGCCTTCTCAAATTTCCGGCACAGGTAGCTGCTGATAAAAGGGGCAAACTGCATCAGAATTTGCCGTTCTTCCTCCGTTTTCAAGAATTTGTCTTTCCTTCGAAGCGCTGAAATATGGTTCCACCTCACCTGTCCCGCGCCAAGAGAAATACCGCATAAGGCGGCAATCTCTTCAGGACTTTCCACACAGCACATGTGCAAAACAATGGAGGGACAAAGTATTCTGGAAGCCAGGGCGTCCGCTTCCCTGTCCTTCTTCGTCCGGTTTGTGCTGTCCCGAAGCAGTATGGGATTTTCCTCCCCCACATGTCCAAGGAGAAAATGTGCCGCCTCATGCATCAGCGTCCAATTTTTTCGTCTCGGATTTTGTTCCTCATTAAACACCAGATAATATTTTCCGCTCTGATAAACCAGGAATCCATCCTCATTAAAAGCACCTGCCACTTCGTCCATTGTAAGACCCGCCGTTTTTGCATACTGCCCGTAGCTTACAAGATTGATGTGGTACTTGGACAAAAAATATTCCGGATGGACGGGCAGACGGCTGAATCCCTCCCTTTTAATAATATCCCAGGCAGTGAGTCTGCTTTCCATCTGAAAAGGGCTCTTTTCTTTCTCTCCCATAAACCTTCCTCCCCTCATACTGTTACTTTCATTATAAAGGGAGAAAAAAGGGCAGGAAAGCGGAAAAGCCTGTTATTCAATTCTCTTTTTGTGATATTGTTATATGAATATTACCGCCTTATCAGTAAACGCTGCCCGCTGTTTGAACCAGATTTTCCAAAAGGCTCTGCATTTTGGAAACAGCTGCTATTCCATCCAAATCATATTCCGTCATCAATTCATGCAAACGCGGAAATGCCAGCCATGTGCTTCCCATCTCATCCTCCCACACGGAAATGCGCAGGGGAAGTTCAAGCGACACACTCTGATCTGCCTGCATCAAGACTGTTCCAACCAGCGGGGAACCAAATATTAATACGGAGGTCGGCCGCAGGGACAATCCCGCCTCTCTGGCATTCTGAGCGTGGTCTATTTCCGCAAACAACGGTATTTTCCTGTTATTAAGCTCCTTTTTTAACCGTGATACGGTTTCTTTTGCAGAAAACTGACCTTCAAAAAGGTACAATTTATTATCATCATAGTTTGTGGATAGTAAATCCCCAAACGCTGCTGCAATACGCCTTCCCAGATTTGTAAAATCAACACCTTCCTTATTGGCAAGCAGGGTGACACAAACAAGCTCCGCCGAATCGGTAAAACGGCTGAGAAAACTTGAAAATCCAGGGACAGAGCCCTTAATATCCATTAATCCCCTATGATGATAAAACTGCCAGCCGGCCACAGCAGGAACCTCCTGCCCATCCGGAAGCGTCCAGGGCCCATAAATTTTCTGCCTGTTTTCCGCTTCATGTATCAACACTGATCCTGCAAGACCAATATCCCAAAAAGAAATATCCTGAGCCGAAGCCCAAATATCGGAAAATCCCCTGAGAGCGGAGGAACTGATACGTGTAATACTCGTTCCATTTTCACTATAGCTTGCGGCAGCTTCCGCAGGGTCTATGTACAATTTATCTCTTTTAAAAAGCTGATGCACATTTTCCGAAAGGGAAACATCCTCCTGCGGAAAATTGGATAAATCCTCAGCAAATCCAGTATGGCGCAGTCCCAAATATTTTATCTGTTTTTCTGTCACAAAATCATGGTAGCTCTGTCCGCTGATTCGCTCTACCAATTCTGTCAGCAAAAGAAAATTTGTGGCACTTTGCTTCACCTGTGTGCCCGGACTGAAAAGAAGAGGCCTATCTTCTATCAGTGATAAAAGCTCTTCAAATGTCCATACTCTGTCTGTTTTCCACTCCTCACTGCTGCGATAGTCCGGTAAACCGGAAGCATGGCGCAAAAGCTGTAAAGGCGTTATCTTTCTCCACCCCTGCGGCAGTTCATCCAATATAGTTTCTATGGGCTCCTCCAGATAAAGCTTTCCCTGCTCAAAAAGCTGCATCACTGCTACTGCCGCAAATGCCTGAGAGATGGGGCCTACAGGCCACATAGTGTTGGCGGAAGCCAGGCGGCGCTGTTTTTCATCGGAAAGGCCGTATCCAACCACACGGGGAATATAAGGCGCCTGTACAATAGCCAGAGTCAGTCCCGGAATTTTCTCCTGCTCCATAAACTCCCAAATCATTTGATCTACACTACGCCCCAGATAAGTAACATCAGAACTTCCCCGCATCTTTTTTGTTTCTCTGTCTTTCGTATTCATAATAATACTCCTTTCCTTAGACTCTCGTTGGCATCGGTTAACTGTTACACAAATAATTACATTTAATTATATTGTAATTATAATAGTTACAGTTACTAATGTCAACTGTTTTCTATAAAATATCGGATAATTACTTACAGCAAATCCTGTCAGAGACAAAGACACATTGAAAGCATACTGCAAGGCTTATTGGATCTAATTGATTTTATTACTTTTTATAAGAAATAAAAAACCACTGTGTTTTCGGTTTCAGATACCCATATAAACAGAGAACTTTACCAAAATAGCTTTTTCAATAAATGTATGAGACATACTGGCAGCAGATTTTGCAATATATACCTTGCTGCTGTACTCCTAAATAAAATTCTGCTTTAACATAAAAATCAAGCTGCAAAATATTTGCTTACTGAAATGTATATTTTCAAGTATAGGCCAAACTCCCGTAATCTTTTTTTGTCAAGCTAAAATACTCATTTTACTTTTTCAAAGCAGCATCTCTGCGGCAATTTCTTATCTCCTCCCAACTCGGAAGTGCCGGAATCGCCCCCAGTTTTGTTGTAGTCAGGCTGCCCGCCGCGTTGGCAAAGCGCACAATCTCCCTCAGCTTCTCCTGCTCTATTTCAGCCAGCGCATAGGGAAGCTGCGCAATACAGTACAAAACTGCCCCAAAAAAGGCATCCCCTGCTCCTGTTGTATCTATGACATTGACACCATAAGTGGAAACCTCCTCCTGAAAACCGTGGCAGGAATAGAACGCTCCTTTTTCTCCTCTGGACACAAGAACTAATTGGGGGCCATATTGATGAAGCTTATCTGCGCCCTTTGCCAATTCTGCCTCCCCTGTCAAAAGGCACATTTCCTCCTCCGATACTTTTAAAATATCTGTATAGGGAAGCATTTTGCATATCTCATCCGCCGCTTTTTCCTCCGAATGCTACAGGAGGGGTCTGTAATTGGGATCAAAACTGATAAGCTTTCCCTTTTTCTTAGCATAGCTCACGGCTTCCTGTACTGCGCCTTTTGATGGATTGTCTGTCAGGGAGACAGAACCGAAATGAAAAATACGGCAATCATCAATATTGCGCTTATTTACTTCTTCGCCTGTCAGCATAATATCAGCGCCCTCTGTTCTGTAAAAGCTGAAGGAGCGGTCTCCCTCTTCGTTCAGCTCCACAAAAGCGAGGGTCGTGTGATAGTTTTCATCTATGACAAGCCCCTCCGTATCAATGTCGTTGTCCTCTAATATCTTTTTTAAGAAAAGTCCGAATCTGTCTTTGCCAATCTTTCCGATAAACGCAGTTTTGCCGCCCAGCTTAGAGGCCATGGCAAGGACGTTGGCCGGAGCGCCTCCCGGATTTCTGACAAAAAGCAGATTTCCTTTGCTGTCCGTACCGCCGGGTGTAAAATCAATTAATATCTCCCCTATTGCTGTGATAGAAAACATTTAAAACACCTCTTTTATAATCCATTATCTCATATGGTATTAAATACAATTTTTTTATTATTGAAAAAATATAATCTCATATATGCAAATTTATTTCTATCTGATAATAGTACAGCCCCATTCTTTAATCAAAATGTAAAAATAATATTGTTCTGTTTGTTTTATATACAAATGCAGAATTTCGGTAATTTTATTGCACATGTCTTAACTGCTTGCTATTAAATCTTATACAGAAACCTTTGTCACACTTTATCATAAAATCCTTTTCCCATCTATACTGTTTGTACAAAAAACGACATAACTCCACATTCCATCACATTCATATGCAATAACAAATCTTTTTATGCTAATATAGAAATAGGTAAAATATTTGACAAGGATGTGATTCTATGAAATATCTGTTTCATTATATTCCTATATTAGTGCTAGCCATCCTTTTTTATCTCCTATTAAACCAACATAAAAGTAACCGTAAAACGCCAGAACATTTGAATGAGTCAGAAACGAAATACCCTCCGTCACTAAGAGATAAAGGGGCATATGGAGAATTTCTAACATACAATTGCCTGAAAAATATCGCTGGGGATAAAAAATGGCTCTTTAATGTGTATCTCCCTACCGAAAACGGCACAACCGAAATAGATGTCCTTCTTATCCATAATTCCGGCCTCTATGCTTTTGAGTCAAAAAATTACAGCGGTTGGATTTTCGGCAATGAAAAGGATAAATACTGGGTGCAGTCTTTGCATGCCGGCAAAGGAAAAACTGCAAAAAATAAATTTTTAAACCCTATTATGCAAAATCAGCACCATATCAAATATCTCAAGGCGCAACTCAAAGACAGCAGTATACCCGTGTACTCCTATATTGTTTTTAGTGAACGCTGCGTCATGAAAAATGTAACAATCTACGATGATAAGGCAAAAGTCGTAAAACGAAATTATCTTCTGGACGCCGTGAAGCAAAACAGTGAAGCAGTTCACATACTGAGCAAAAATGACATTACCTGTATCTATGACAAGTTGAGTCCGTTTGCAAACGTCAGTGAAGAGATAAAACAAAAACATATTGAAAATATCCAAAAATGTCTGTCCACAAACAAGCCTACCAAAATAAACGGAACAAATATAAATAACGATGGACACATCGAAGCTTTCACAGAAGAAGACAGAATAAAATAGAATTGCAGGAAGCGGCAAAAAACATTTTAAAACCTGAATTTTCCGATATTTTTCAATACGAAAAAAAGGAAAAAATATGTCCAGATGCGGCAATGTCCTGACCCTTCGCGTCGCGGCAAAAGGAAAAAACAAGGGAGAAAGGTTTTGGGGCTGTTCCACCTATCCAAAGTGTACCTATACGGAAAAATACGTTGAGGAAAAGTCACACGTTTAATCCTTCATTTTACTCCCCCGCTAATCACATAATATCAATTGAGCGGTATCATGTCAGAAATAAAAAAGCGGCTGCCCTTTGGCCTCCGCTTTTATTAATCAATCCTGTGTATATGGCATTAACGCAATATGTCTTGCTCTTTTGATTGCAGTAGTCAATGCTCTCTGATGCTTTGCACAGTTTCCTGTGATTCTTCTTGGAAGAATTTTTCCTCTTTCAGAGACATATCTTCTTAATTTGCTGATATCCTTGTAATCAACCTGTGTTACTTTATCAGCACAGCACTGGCAAACGCGTTTTTTCCTGCGGCCACGTTTTTTATTGATCATTCCAAAAACCTCCTTTTAATTTTTATCTTTCCTGTTTTATCAGAAACCTCATTAAAAGGGCAAATCATCGTCTTCTATGCTTTCATCAATAGGATAGAAACCATCAGCCTGAGATGGAGCTTCCTCCATAGGCTTCGGTGCCTGAGGCTGGGAATCCCTGTGTGCTTCAAAGCTTGCTTTGCTCTCGGCAAAATACTGCTCCTCCACCACAACGTCCGTACTCCAGCGCTTCTTTCCATCCTGGTCGTCCCAAGAACGTACCTGAAGTCTTCCGACTACGCTTATCATTTGACCTTTTTTCAGAAACTTTTCAGCAAACTCACCGGATTTTCCAAAAGCGACACAGTTAATAAAATCCGCGTCAGGTTCACCCTGTCTTTTGAAACGGCGGTTTACCGCTAAGGCATATCTGGCAACCGCTATGGGTTCATTTCCCTGGGAATAACGAACCTCAGGGTCTCTTGTCAGACGTCCCATCAAAATGACTTTGTTCATTTCCACACCTCCACATTAAGCATCCTTGCGGATAACAAGGTAACGGAGAACGTTTTCCATAATGCGGACACGGCTTTCGATTTCAGCTGGAGCAGTTGCAGGCGCTTCAAAAGAAATAAAGCTGTAGAAACCTTCATTTACTTTCTGAATTTCGTAAGCGAGTCTTCTTTTACCCCAATCGTCAACCTTTTCGATGACACCTTCAAATCTTGCAATAAGCTCCTGAATCTTTGTCATTTCAGCAGTTTTTGCTTCCTCGTCAAGGCTTGGGCTTAAAACCAATGCTAATTCATACTTGTTCATGTTTACTTACACCTCCTTCTGGACTTATGGCCCTTTTCCTGGGAAAAGAGCAAGGATCAATCTTTGACTTACAATTGAATATGTTACCATATGTCAAATAAAAAAGCAAGGCTTTTATTTGATTTCCTGCAGATATTCCGGGTATTTCAACCTTTTCCTGCGGTAAATCATAAACTGGAACGGCATGCCGTCCTCTTCCATTATCTTTGCCGCTTCCGCAATTTCCCATTCCCTGTTTTCATCCAAATTCTCAAAATAGCTGTCCGCCGGAAAAGCCCTTTTTATTTTTGTCACATATGCTTTATGGCAATATGGAAGGAACTGCCTGTAAACACTCTCTCCACCCACAACAAAAACTTCTTTTTCCATATTTTCAACTTTACTGAGCACTTCCTCCACACTGCGGCAGACAACGGCATCTTCCCTGCAATAGCTGCTGTCTCTGCTTAATATGATATTTTCCCTGCCCGGAAGGGCTCTGCCGCCCGGAAAGGTTTCTATTGTTTTCCTACCCAATATAATGACAGCGCCTGTAGTCAAAGCCTTGAAATTTTTCAAATCCGCCGATATTCTCGTTAATAAATCGCCCTGATAGCCAATGGCCCAGTTTTCATCTACCGCAACAATCAGATCCATACTGTCACCCCTTAAATTGCCACCGGAATCCTGCCCAATGATTCCCCATACTGGTATCCTGTTATCTTAAAATCATCCACAGTAAAATCGTAAAAATCCTTGATTTCCTTGTTTATCTCAAATTTTGGTGCGGGATAAGGCTTCCTTTGGATCATTTTTTCCACCATGGGGATATGTCTGTCATAAATATGCATGTCCGAAATAACATGGATAAACTCACCTGCCGTAAGACCGCTGACCTGCGCCAGCATATGTACTAAAACCGCATACTGCACGACATTCCAGTTATTTGCCGTAAGGGTATCCTGGCTTCTCTGGTTCAAAATGGCGTTCAACCTGTTTCCCGTCACATTAAATGTCATGGAATAGGCGCAGGGATAGAGATTCATTTCATGCAGATCGCTGAAGGTATAAATATTCGTCATAATACGGCGGCTATAGGGATTATTCTTTAAATCAAACAGAACCCGATCCACCTGATCGAATTCCCCTTCCCTGTACTTGTGCTTCACTCCCAGCTGGTAACCGTAGGCTTTGCCGATAGATCCGCTTTCATCCGCCCACTGATCCCAGATATGGCTGTTTAATTCATGAATGTTGTTGGACTTTTTCTGCCATATCCAAAGAAGCTCGTCAATGGCGTTCTTCCAATTGGTATAACGCAGTGTCATAATGGGAAATTCCTCCTGCAGATTATAACGGTTGACAACGCCAAACCTTTTCACCGTATAGGCGCTCTCCCCGTCTTCCCAGTGGGGGCGCACCTTCTCATTTTCTGTAGAAAAACCGTTTTCCAGTATATCTTTGCAGTTTGCAATAAATATCTCATCCGCTTTACTCAAATAGGCACCTTCTTTCTTTTTCAAAAAATTTGTTCAAGCCGTATCACAAATATCCATTTATACAGGCAAACCTTAATTCTTGCCCTTTTCCTCTTTTCTATATACAAAGTTGCAAGTTTATCAACAGTTCCCTTTCTGTACATTTTAGGCGGAAACCTCGAAATGCTCTGCATTTCTCAGTCGCTCTGCTCCTCAAGACAATTTTTCATAGCATAAAATTCATCTACAAGCAGACATTTATTCTATGAATTGTCCTTCTCCGCTTTTCAATGCGCAAAGCAAAGAAAAATATAATTTTTCTTTGCTCGCGTTGCACGCGGCGTAGCATAAGGGAACTCTGTCTAGCCTTCGTTTATCAACAGTTCCCTTTCTGTTTCTGCTTTGCTTTTCACGAACATCATACCACAGGGGCATATGCCCACGCAACGAAAAGAAACCGTCAGAAAAAGGCTTTTGCTTGTGCAAAAAGCCTTATCTCTCTTGTCTATGAAAATATCCCTGTTTGAATATTATTGCGTATCGGACGCTTTACAGACCGTAACTTAACTACATTTCCCGTCTGCCCTCAAGAGCCCTGGAAAGGGTAACCTGATCCACATACTCCAAATCCCCGCCTACAGGCACACCATTTGCAATACGCGTCACCTTAATCCCCAAGGGCTTCAAAAGCCTGCTGACATACATAGCTGTGGCTTCGCCCTCTACATTGGGGTTTGTGGCAAGGATCACTTCCTCGACCTGAGCCCCTTGAATCCTGTCAAGAAGCTCCTTTATCTTTAAATCCTGAGGCCCTGTCCCCGTCATAGGCGATATAGCCCCGTGAAGCACATGATAGACGCCGTGATATTCCTTTGTTTTCTCATAGGCCGCCATATCCCTGGGATCCTCCACCACCATAATCGTAGCCTTATCCCGCTTTTCGCTGCTGCAAATCGGGCAGGGATCTTCATCTGTAATATTGCAGCACACCGAACAGTATTTCACATTATTTTTTGCATTCAATATGGCGTCGGATAAAGACAAAGCCTTTTCCCTTGGCATATTGATAATATAAAAAGCCAGCCTCTGAGCCGACTTGGCGCCAACGCCCGGCAAGGCCGCCAGCTCCTCTATAAGCTTTGTAATTGAGTCGCCATAATAATTCATGCTACCGCTCCTGTTTCCATTCCATTAAAACATGCCGTTGCCAAGACCGCCTGTGATTCTGCTCATTTCCGTATTGTACATTTCATCGGCCTGCCGTACAGCCTCATTTACCGCAGACAGAATAATATCCTCAAGCATTTCCACATCATCCGCGTCAACCACCTCGGGGTCTATCTTGATTGACTGTATCACTTTTTTCCCCGTAATTACAATTTTTACCGCGCCGCCACCGCTGGTAACCTCAAGCTCCTTATCCGCCAGAGCCGCCTGGGTTTCCTCCATCTGCTTCTGCATTTTCTGTGCCTGCTTCATCAGGTTATTCATGTTCATACCGCCATACCCGCCAAATCCGCCTTTTGCCATATTCTATACTCCTCCTGTATATTTTTAAAATTTTTGGCCATTTCTGATACAGGCCCTTTTCCGGTGAGCACCACAAGAAAACAGCAGAGCTAAGAAAAAGCACTTCCTCTGGCCCTCTTGGCTTTTAGAGAAATGTCGTTTTGTTTTCTCAGCTGGCACTTCACCGGCGTCTGCCGGTTATGAAATAAAGCTTGCTTTTTATTTTCTTAACACGGGACGCCACACTTAATCTATTTTATTTTAATATATCAGAAAGCTTTTGTCTATATTCCATAGATTTCAAAATCATTCAAAATCCGCTTCCGGAAAATATCCGCTCATAAGACTTTCAAACTCCAAGTCCTCTTCCTTTGCTTCCTCCTCACCATAAAGGGTTTTTCTTTTCTGCTCATATTCCCCTTTTGTGACGGCCTTGAGGGTAAATTCCCTTCCCATCCTTTCCGCCAATTTTTCGGAAATTTCTTCTTCCTTTTTTAGTATAATGTCCTCAATCGCCTTATTGTCACATACCAGATAAAGTAAATCCTCCTCCAGATAACCTAAATCCACCTTGCTCAAAAGACCTTTTAAAGCCGCATCAAATCCACTTTTCAGCTCCGGCCATACGTCCATAATTTCCTTCATATCCTCGGGAAGAGCTTTCGGTTTAACCTTTTTCGCTGGTTTCTCTTTTTTCACTGACATGTCTGACGGGCCGGCAGGAACGGGAACCGCAAAACTGCCGTTTTGTAAATTTCTCTCCAGTGATGCTATTCTGGCCGCCAACGCCTCATAGGACTCCTTTGCAGTTGGGGAGCACAGCTTCAAAAGAGCAACCTCCAACAGTATCCGTTCATTTCCGGCGTATTTCAGCTGTCCCATAAGCTCTGAAAAGGTTCTGATTAAAAACAAAATTTCTTCTCCCGAAAGCTTCTCCAGCTGTTTTTTATATTCCGCCATTGTCTCCTCCGAAACATCCAAAACAGCAGCCGCATCTGAGACAGTAGACACAACAAGAAGATTTCTCAGATGGGACACCAAATCCTCCACAAACTGACCGACATCCCTTCCCTGCATCACAATCGCATCTACCATATCCATGCATTTCGCGGAATTCTTTGCCGCAATCGCATCTGTCATCTGGAAAAAAGCGCTGTCGTCAACCGATCCCATTATATCCAAAACCTTCTCTAAAGTTACTCTTTCTCCATAGTAAAAAGCAATGCACTGATCCAATATACTCAGGGAGTCCCTCATGGAACCGTCTCCAAGCTTCGCAACATAGCGAAGCGCCCGCTCGTCCACCTCAACCTTCTCCTCCGCCAAATACACCTTCAGTGTTTCTACAATATCCTCCGATGAAATACGCCTGAAATCAAACCTCTGACAGCGAGAGAGTATCGTAGCAGGGACCTTTTGCGGATCGGTTGTCGCCAATATAAAAATGACATGAGCCGGAGGTTCCTCCAATGTTTTCAAAAGAGCATTAAAGGCACCGGTAGACAGCATATGAACCTCATCTATGATATAAACCTTGTATTTTCCTTCTGTTGGGGGATATTTTACCTCCTCACGGATTTCTCTGATATTGTCCACGCCATTATTGGAAGCGGCATCAATTTCCACCACATTCAGACTGCGTCCCTCTGCTATCGCCTGGCACATTTCGCATGTATTGCAGGGTTCCCCCTCCTTTGGCGTCAGACAATTGATAGCCCTGGCAAATATCTTGGCAGTCGATGTTTTTCCGGTGCCTCTCGTCCCGCAGAACAGATAGGCGTGGGATACACGGCCGTTCATAATCTGGTTTTTCAGCGTCTTAACAATATGCTTTTGCCCAATGACATGCTCAAAGGTTCTGGGTCTGAATTTTCTGTATAATGCTTGATATGCCATAATGCGATCTCCTTTCTGTGGAAAAATACATAGCAGAAAACCAATAATTTTATTCTGCTTCTTATTACCTATTATGTTAATTATACCATAAAAGACAGAAAACGGCTTTAAAGCCGCAGTTTTCCAGGTTCTCCGCTGAAATTTATCGTTTGTTATACCACAATTTCAAACGGAAAGCTCCGTAAAATTTACGTTTTTCTCAGTCGTATTACGCCTTGAGTCCTTCAAAAAAGCATTTGCTTGTCTGAAACAGCCGAGCCGGTTCTTTTCCGTCTTCTCTCCGCTTTTTCGCGTCGGAAATCCCCATAAAGCAAAGTTTTACTCGGTCGTATTCTTCCGCAAGTCTTTCCCATACAGCAAAAAAGCACAGCCATCACCGGCTGTACTCTTCCTTTATCAATTAGGAATCCGTGCATCTGCTTTTGACTTTACTTTCTGAGCGTTACCAGTATCGGAAGCTCGGGCCAAGCGACCTTGTGGCACATAGAAGTGGCTGCTTAGTGCTGCTGCCTTCCGGCCCTGACACGGTTCACAGGTTCCTATTGCACAAGACTCAACCGTCAGCACCCCCTTTAAAGGGCAGACCCCAAAAAGAAAAAGCCTGGAGCAGACATCACCCCCACTATAGCGGATTGTGGGTACAGGGAGCCGCTGCTTCCCCGGCTAGCACGGAAATCTTATTCACATACTTATTGCTTTACTAGTATACCGTCTTTTCTTCCAACTGTCAATAAACATAATATACCATAAAAGCGGAGAAAGCAGGCTGCACAGAAGCAATACTGCAAGCAGTCCGTTTGCATACTATTCACACTATCTCCGTTTTTTCGCGGATATTATACCCTACAGTCAAAGTTCCTTCTTCTCTGCCTGACATTCCTCTGAAGTCTCACTTCCCGTGACTTTTCTGAAACGCTTGAAAAAGTCACTCATGAGGAAGCTGCATTTTTCCTGAAGAACACCCTCCATAACCTCCGCCTGATGATTCAATCTGGGCTCATTTAATATATTCAAAATAGAAACGGCACAGCCTGCCTTTTTATTGCGCGTCCCAAAAACCACCTTGGGAATTCTGGCCTGCACAATAGCGCCTGCGCACATGGGGCAAGGCTCGACTGTCACATAGAGCGTACAGTCCTCAAGGCGCCAGTCTCCCACCGCCTCACATGCCTCATGTATCGCCAGTATTTCCGCATGGCAGAGGGCATTTTTTGCTGTGTTGCGCATATTATGTCCTCTGCCAATGATTTCGCCGTTCTTTACTATCACTGCCCCTATGGGCACCTCATTGATGGAATAAGCCCTCTGTGCTTCCTTTAGGGCCTCAGCCATAAATATTTCCTCTTCCATTGTATTACCCCATTATTTATTGGACGTGTTTTCTTCCGCTTCCCCGTTTTGCGCTTCCTTCTCCTCTGAATCATCCCCGTAAATTATTTTTTTCAATTCAGCGGCATTTTCGGCATAATCGCACATGATAACGCTTTGAGCGCCCTGCTTTGCGTCATACCACATACCGTCAAAGGGCACCCTTGCCTGGTCAATCGTCAGATTGTCAAGTCCAAGGGCCTGGAAGCCAAGTGAAATAATATCGGAAACCGGCATATTGGTTTTCACCTTGCTAAGTCCGATATTGGCAAGATTCATAATTTCGCTGGGATTATTGATCCCCTTCACCTTTTTATAGATAGCCATAAGGATATCTCTCTGCCTTTGGGTTCTCGCAAAATCATTGTTTCCGATAAAACGGTTATTGGCATGGCCCAAAACCTGCGCGCCCGTCAGCGTTACATTTTCGCCTACCGGCACCTTGCCGTTGTCAGGGTATCTCTGTAAATAGAAATCGGACTCCTCCTGCGTAATGTTCAATTCAATGCCACCCAGGGCGTCGACAATATCAATCAATCCGTCAAAATCCACAACCACATAATATTGGATATCCAGACCGTAGAGTTCATTGATAGTATTTATCGTAAGCCCTGCGCCGCCCAGAGCATAGGCGGTATTGAGCTTATACCAGCTGAAGCCCTCGATGGGCACCCAGGTATCTCTTAAAAACGAGGTCAGAACTACCCTTTTTTCCTTATAATTATAGGAAGCCATAATCATGGTGTCGCTTCTGGCTCTTTTTTCTCCCGGCCTTGCGTCCTGTCCGATTAACAGAATATTCAGCACATCCTTGTCTATCTGCTCAACCTTATAAATATCCTCCTCATAACCCGCATCCTGCGCATCCACAGACGCATCGCCAAAAATCCTCTCGATTTCCTCAGGACTCATGTTGGCAAAGGCTTTTTCCATCTCCTCCAAAGACATACTTCCTATGTTGCCATACACATCATCTGTCACAGATTTGTCCTTGTCCACAATTTTGACGTTTCCGTCATGAATCGTATTTAATTTGCCGTAAGCATATACAAAAATGCAAACGAGCAACACAATGACAACTGCCGCAATACTAACGGCAATTTTCCCCTGCCTGGGCAGCTTATTCCATCTTTCCTTCAGCTTATTCATACTGCGTTTCTCCATTCTGATTCAATTCTGCTATAAAGGTACTCTGTATATTATTTTCAAAATCTGTGATTTTAATGTAATCATCCAACCCGTCCTGATTGAAATCCGCCGCAAAATAAATCTGTCCATAATCAATATCGTCATTTCTGGATACCAGACCTTTTGGCGTCAGAACATAGCGTATGGTTGTCCACGTTTTATCGCAGATATAAATTTCCTTTACACCGTCCTGATTCAAATCTCCCGTATAAATGAACCCGTCCAGACTTTCTATGGACAGATGGGTTCGCCAGATATTGGTAAAATTGCCCTCCGCGGCAGTATAAAGGTAAAGATCCATGCCGTCCGTCATTATATATTCACTGCTGCCGTCGCCGTCCAAATCCTCAGCCTTAAACTGTGTCACCCCGTGGTTCAGGTAAAACTGCCTCTCCTTCACAAAAGCGCCGTCCTGCTTTTTGTAATACTCAATGCCATTTTTCCCTCCAAGCACAAGTCTCGTGCCGTCAGAGGCGATACAGGTATAGTCAGGAAGCAGGAGTGCTATCTCCTCCCCCGTTTTATTCAGGCTGCTGTCTGTAAAAACAACTTTGTCCGCAACGGAATACTGAGCGCTGTCATGTCCTTCCGCAGCGTTCACATAGCTTCCAAGCAAAACGGCAATGCTGTCCGCCTCCGAAGTTCCATCATTATAAAAGGATACCGACAGGGGCACCAGTCCGTCGCCGCCGTATGCAATTTTTTTGTATAAGCTGAAACCGTTTCTGTAGCGGTACACATTGACGCTGCTGCCGGATATGCAGGTTAGAAGCATATTGCCGCTGGCGTCTCTCCCCACAGAGGAGAAGCCCGTGACGGGAAGCTTTGATTTTTTTTCTGTAAAGCCGCCCATTTCCCTGTCGCTTTCAAATGCCTTGATAGCAACATCCTTCGTGAACACGTTTCGGTTACTCAGACTATATGCCTTATTGGTGTTTGCATCCTTATAATAGACGCCGAGAATATCATTCCGTCCAAAATAAAAGTAAGCCAGGCCCGCACGATCCCCATTGAAATGAACCATATCAGCCGTACCCACCACTACACTTTTGCCGGCGCTCTTTTTTAACGGGTAGCCTGCGTCCTCACTGGCTAAAAATGCATTTTCATCTGCTGTAGGCACTGTCCCCTGAAAGAACTGTATGGTATCGCTGTCATATCGCCAGTAAAAGGACTTAAAGGTATCCTCTATCAGCTGTTCATATTTTTCCTGTTCCTTCACAGAAAGAGAAAACTGCGCCTCTTCCTCTCCGCTTTGTTTATTAGCACAGCCGCTCAGCATAAAAATAAGCAGCAGTAGCATTATCATTTTGAGCCTCATAACATCCTTTCACGTCCCTATATCGAAATTCCGTTTATTTTGACGTTTACCTGTACTATTATATAATACCAAGGCTCTTAAATCAAATATCATTTGCCAAAAACATAGCATATTACAAAAAAAGAAGCAATAATTCCTGCAATGTTTGCAATCAGCGCGCCGCTTAAGGTGTATTTCGTCTTCCTGATATTGACACTCATAAAATAAAGGGACATGGTATAAAATACCGTTTCCGTACATCCCATCATTGTGGAGGCAAGACGGCCGATAAAGGAGTCCGTGCCGAATGTCTTAAACAGGTCAATCACAATTCCCGTTGCCGCCGAGGAGGAAACCAGGCGCATCAGGCTCAGGGGAATAACCTCCGCCGGAAATCCAATCAAATCAGTTACAGGCCTTATAAGAGCAACCAGCAAATCCAGTGCCCCTGACGCTCGCAGAACAGATACGGCCATCATAAGTCCAATCAGTGTCGGCATAATCTGAAATACCGTTTGAATGCCGTCCTTTGCCCCATCAATAAAGGTATCGTAAATGTCCACCTTTTTTGCGTACCCAAACAGTATGATAATCAAAAATGTCAATGGTATTAACAAATCGGATATGTAAATGATAAGCCTCAATCCCTGTGCCCCCTCTCCCTTGCCTTTGCATATAAAACGCCCGCAACGGTTGAAACAAGCGTGGCGATAAGACAAGGCGCCATAATCTCGGAGGGGTTTAATGAGCCGTACTGCTGTCTGTAGGCAATGATATTGACGGAAATGAGCTGTATAGAGGACATATTTATAATCAGAAACATACACATGGCATTAGATGCTGTGCTTTTGTGATGGTTCAGCTTATCCAGCTCCTTCATTGCCTCAAGCCCCGCCGGCGTCGCGGCCCAGCCAAGGCCCAGAAAATTGGCTATGAAGTTTGTGGCAATATATTCCTGTGCGGGATGTCCGTCAGGCACAGAGGGGAACAAAAAGCGCAGGAGAGGCTTCATTTTCTTCGATAAAAGCTCAATAGCCCCTCCCTTTTGCGCTATTTTAATAATTCCTGTCCATGTGGCCATGACGCCAAGCATAGTAATGCAAAGGGATACCGCGTCCTTCCCCCCGCTAATAGCGGCATTCGTCACATCCTCTACTCTTCCTGTCAATATCCCATATAATACGCCGATTACAATAAAGGCGCCCCAAATATAGTTAAGCATATAAAATTACCCTCTTTTCTCCCATTATAATAGTAATAATATTCAATCTTTTTTTCCTTATTCCCTAAAAACAGCCAAAAGTTTTGACAATTTAACCTGAATATTGACTTTATATTACAATTATGATACGCTTAAGGGCAAATAGAACAATTTACCACTTTAGGAGGATATCTATGAAGTCAACGGGTATAGTAAGAAAGGTAGACGAACTGGGCCGAGTCGTTTTGCCGATTGAACTAAGGAGAAATTTAAACATCAATGAAAAGGATTCTCTTGAAATTTTTGTGGATGACGAAAAGGTTATATTAAAAAAATACGAGCCGGCAGATATTTTCACCGGAAGCATGGAAAACCTGATTGACTATAAGGGCAAAAAGGTGTCGAAGGAATCAATTATCGAGATGGCTAAATTGGCAGGCTTCAGCATTGAGGTGTAAACAAATACTACTTTAACCGTTGAAAAGCATAAGAAAAAAATCCGGACAGTCATTTTATGACTGTTTTTTTGTTGCGCTTAAACGCAGCAAATAAATTTATGTACAAATTATACCTTATGTATCTACCGTTTAAAACATTTGTAAAACTTAGGAAACGTCTGCGTCACAACTGTATGCTACACTGATAGCTGTTATGATAACCTGTCCTGCATTATGAAAGGAGCATATCTGATATGAATAAAAAACTGGCAGCCGCTGCTGCTGCAGTCTCCGTTTTTGTTTCTGCCACTGCCTTTGGTGCTGATAATGCCGCCATAACCAACACAAACCTGAAATTAACGAAAAATACATCCAGGGCGGCTATTGAAATAAATATTCCGCAATTTCAAATAGACGCCCTGGATGATTACACAGACAATGTTCTCTATGAAGGTATCGGAGACATCAACAGATGGTCTGCCTCTGCCAATCCGGAAAAAGTACAGCTGGATATCTATTATGATTATTCCATGAACGGCTCTCTTCTCTCCCTATGGATTACAGCTTATCAGGACACAGGCGGCGCCCATGGCATGTTCTCTCTTCAATCCATTACATATGATACTGCGGACAATAAGTTTTACACTCTGGAGGGTCTGTTTAAACCGTATGCAAACTACAAAGGTAGACTGACCCAAATAATAAACACAGCTGTATCGGAAGATATGGAAGACTATTTTCCAGAGGCCTCTGAAACAATCGAAAAATGCAACGGTAATTTTAATTTCTATATTGACGGAAACCAGTTGGTTATTTATTTTAACGAGTACGAGATTGCCCCCTTTGCCAGCGGCATCCGCGAATTTTCCATCGACTGTGAAGCCTTAAGAGATATTCTTGCCCCTGCCGTTTTCCGCTCCATGAAAGACGCGGAGCCTCTTGGAAATATTCGTCTGGATGGCCAGAGTGCCTCCTTCAGCTCTCCTTGCTATGAAACAAACGGCACGCTCATGCTCCCTCTGCGGGAAACCGCCGAGCTTCTCGGGAATAAGACGGATTGGGATAAAGAAAAGGGCGCTATGCTAAACGGTATACCCATAAAGGGCAAAACAGCGTATGAACTGAAAAACGGCGTCACCTATGTTCCTGTTTCCTACTTCAATGATTACAGCAAGGATACCGTCTACTGTGGAAACGGTATTCTTCGCCTATTTACCGGCAGACAAATAAACTCTCTGAAGTACAAACAGATGCTTGACTTTGTTTCGCCCGAAAGCGGACTGGACTGTGTGGAGAAATATGCCAAGGCCTATCAGGAGGGCAATATGACATTACAAAGAGGTCTTCTGGCTAAAAACCTCAGAATAAAGGAAAATATACGGACAGGTCTGTCAAACCCCATTATCCAAGATTTTGATATTTCAGAGCTATCATCTTCCTCCTACCGTATTATATTTCATTGGGGATACTATGGACAGGAGTATGAGGAGACAACAGAAATGACTGTATCTGTCGGACGGGATACGTCAAGTGAAAACTATAAAATAACAGCTCTCAGGCAAAAATAAGCATAAAAAAACAGCCGAGGTTGTGTGCCTTAAGAAAACAAAGAAACAGGATCCCGATGAGCAAAGAAAACTGATTCATCAAGCTTTCTTTGCTTCAATTTTTCTTATGGCACCGACCATTAGCGGCTATTTTTTTATGATTGCACTTCTATTAAACTTGTTTGAAACCCAGAAAATATCCAGGCCTGTGTGCTTTTAAAAAGTCGGAGCACAATATAATTATAAAAGGCTTTGTCCTCCTTTAAAGTCACGCCTTGTCAAGCAATGACAGGACGTAGACATTCACTTTTAACCCTCGTACGGCTTGTTTGCAAGGAAGCATTCCACAACCTTCTCCTGCTGTGGTGTAGATTTTTCCTTGGAAAGCATACCCAAAAACAATCCGATGAATCCAAAGATTAAGCCCGGGAATATGGAATGCCAGCCGGCAAGAGATGCAGGAAGAACACCCAGAAGCTTCGTCACTTCCCAGATAAGAGCAGATCCGCCGCCCAGTACAAGACTCAAGAAACCGCTCATAGGCGTTGCTTTTTTGCTGAACAGTCCGCCGTAAAGAGGCACTGCAAGACAGGCAAGAACTGTATAGGTTACCATGATCCAGCTGATAACACTGTTTGCATACTGAACGACAATAAATGCCAATACATCTACAACCAGAATAATAATACGGGATGCCCGAAGACTTTGCTTGTCATCCAGCTGCTTTACTTCTCCGATTAAGTCCCTGACACAGGTCATGCTGACAGACAACAGCAAGGAATTGGCCGTTGTCAGTACAGCTGCAAGAATCGCCGCAGCATAGAAAGCGCCAAGTATCATAGGCATTTTTGCAAGAATAGCGGTAATGACGTCATTGCCGGCCACATCAGCAGATGTGGTCACATAAGCGGAAAGGCCAATGATGCCGATGCCGATTACCATAAAGATACCGCAGAGAATACCGTTGGTAACCGCGGCCTTTTTTGCGTCCTGAGGCGTATGGCAGGCATTGATACGCTGTATGAACAGCGACTGCATTACCGTACCCATCAATACACCTGACACGATATTTCCGCTCATCGTCTTCCAGGAAAGGTTAGATGCAAACGGGTTGAGCAGACTGCTCGGAAGAGAGGCAAAACCGCCCGCCGCGGAAAGGTCTTTGTAGGAAAGGAACGCAATTATGGCAACTGTAACAAATATAATGGTTGCCTGCATGGTATCTGTCCACGCAACACCCTTTAAACCGCCCATTGTAGCCGTAAAATAAAAAATTACAATCGCAATGATCATGGCTGCATTATAGTTAATGCCCAAATAACCATGGGCCATGGTGCCAAAGGACGCCATCATGGAAGCAACAACAGCCATCTCTCCAAGGCAGTTTAAAACTGCCGCAATCAGTCTGGACTTTCTTCCGTATCTGATTTTGAACAAATCCGCCGTTGTATACTGATTCAGGTTTTTCAGCCTGCTTGCCAGAAACAGTCCAATCGCAATAGAGCCCAGACAAAAGGCAAACAGCGGAAGCATTGCCCATTGCAGGCCGTACGCCTTATAGCTTCCCACATAACCAATCATAGTCGCGCCGCCGATAGTGGAAGCAAACATTGTTCCGCACACTACATACCACGGAATAGAGCCGCCGCCCAAAGCAAAGTCATAATAGGTTTTCACCTTTTTGCCCGTCCAGACAATAATGCCTGTAATTCCAACTAAATAAACCAAAACAATTGTTAATGCACTGGTCATATTATTTCCCCCTTAATAATGAATTTGACTAGTGTTCCGTAATATAAAAAATACTGCGGCCGCGCCTGAGACGGCCATTTATGAAACGACTTTGCAGTCCTTCACAATCATTTTTCCGCCCACAAAAACATAATTGACACCCCTTGGCGGCGTAACAGGGTTGGCAAAGGATGCATCCGTGCCAATCTTATTTCTGTCAAATATGACAATATCAGCGTCATAGCCCTCTTTTATATGCCCCTTTGTTTTCAGCCCCACAAAGTCAGCCGGCAGAGAGGTGCATTTTCTGACCGCTTCCTCCAATGAAACAACTTGTTTTTCTCTCACATAGGTCTCAAATACACGAACAAAATTGCCGTATGCTCTGGGATGGGTCAATTCTCCGGTGCCCGCGCCTATGCCGTCTGAGCCCACGCAGGTATATGGGAATTTGAATATTTCCTCCACCACATCCTCCTCACACATACGCACCGCCATTAATACACGGCCGTTATTCTGTACCATAAGCTCGCAGACACAGTCTTCAGGCTCTCTGCCCATTATCTTGGCTATCTCGTCAACATATTTTCCGTTATACTCCTCTGTCACGGAAGCGGAGACAATCAATACAGCATCTGCGCCCAGATATTTCAGAAAGTTTTCATAGCTGTCATCCTTTTTCATAGCTTCTATGATTGCAGCTCTCTCCGAGGCATTTTTCAGCTTTTCAAGCATTCTCACAGTGCCCTCTGACTGGCATCCCGGCGGAAGAAGGGCGCTCATGCTGGTAGATCCGTAATTATACAGGTACTGGTCACAGATTATCTCCATTCCCTCCTCCCGGGCTTTCGTGATCATGCCGAGAGTTACCTTATAGAGATCATGGTTTTTGGGTCCTGATATTTTATGGTGCGAAACAATCAGCTTTACCCCCGCACGCCTTGCTATGTCAACGGACTCCCTTACGCTTTCCACAACATGGTCACTTTCATTTCTCATATGCGTTGCGTAGATACCGCCATATTCCGCAACAACCTTGCACAGCTCCACAATTTCATCCGTCTTGCTGTAAACGCCCGGAATATAGATTAAGCCGGTGGAGAGTCCTAAAGCGCCGGCCTCCATGGCCTCCCGCAGAAGGGATTTCATCTTTTCCATCTCTTCTTTAGTGGGTTCTCTGTTGTCCATGCCCATAACGGCGATGCGAAGCGTCCCATGTCCTACCAATGCCCCCATGCCTATACGGGGGTTTCTTTTTTTCAGCTCCTCCACATAAACGCGGAAGGATGTCATTTTTGCCCATTCCTCGTCAAAGCCCTTTATGGGAAGCACAGGCGCCACATAGGTTTTCAATAAATCAAAGGTGGCAGGATTTACAGGTGTCCCGCTGATGCCGCAGTTGCCGCAGATATCATAGGTTACACCCTGCGTCACCTGGGGCGTCAGAGCAGAATCCTCAAAACGATGCATATCACTGTGCGTGTGGGTATCAATAAAGCCCGGCGCCAGCACCATATCCTCATACGCCTCAATCATTGTCTCCGCAGAGTCCTCTATCTCAGGCGCTATTTTTACAATTTTCCCGTCCTTCACCGCAACACAACCCTTATATAAAGGTCCGCCGGATCCATCCGCTATAGTGATATTTTTGACCAGTAAATCTAACATTGCCAATCCCCCTTTTTATTTCCCGCTATAAAAAAATAGGTCTATAAAATAATTACAGTAATGCAAAATTACTCAATATAATTGCATAAAAACGCACATCACCGATTGATATGACGCACATCAGACAATTTGTTAATCATTATACAATCATTGTGAAATATCTACATATTTCAGGCGAAAATATCATGATTTTTTATATTGAATTATAAACTTAATTTCAAATAATTGCAATATGTTTTTGCATCTTTTGCTATATTTTGTTTTTCTATGAAAAACAATTGATTTTATAGGGAAAAATGTATTTATTTTACAGCCCTGCAAATTGAGTTTTTATAAGAATTATATAAACCCTGCCGCCTCCCTACAGACATTATTTTTTATTTATATGTAAAAACGTCAGTCCATCACAGTCCTGCCGCCATACAGACAGTGAGAAAGGAGAAAAACGGAACCTTCGATATGCTCCCCTGCGCATTGACATGCATCCCCATTGCTTATAGACTGTAAAGGACATTGCAACATAGAAGTTTTCATTATCTTTATACAAATTTTCCGATTTTTTTGTAATTGTTGTCACACAACCCCAATTTATCAGTCTAATCATATGGAGGTGTAAATAAAATGAAGGATTCGCAAGAAACAAATGCATTGATCGAAAAAGCCGTTTTAGGCAACCAAAAAGCTTTGGAATTACTCCTGTCAGAGATACAGGATATGGTGTTCAACCTTTCCCTGAGGATGCTGGGCACAGTACAGGACGCTGAGGATGCCGCACAGGAAATCTTTGTCAAGGTAATGACAAGTCTTTCTTCCTTTCGTCACGAGAGCAGTTTTTCTACCTGGGTATTCCGTATCGCTGTCAATCACTTGAGGGACTATCGAAAAAATATGTTCTCCCGTCAGCCCTTAAGCTTCGAATATTACGGCATGGACATCCTTCACGGCAATGATACGCCCATTCCCGATATGACCGGCGACGTAGACCGCGAACTGCTTGCCAGAGAATTAAAGCTTTCCTGTACAAATGTGATGCTCCAGTGTCTGGATGCGGAAAGCCGCTGTATTTTTATATTGGGCACAATGTTTCATCTTGACAGCCGCATTGCGGCGGAAATACTCGATATATCCCCTGATGCCTACCGTCAAAGGCTGTCACGCATACGTAAAAAGGTAGCGGCCTTTCTCGGTGAATACTGCGGCCTTGGCGGAAGCAGTCGCTGCTCCTGCCTCAAAAGGGTGGATTACGCTATCGTCAATCACCGCATCGTACCGGAAAGGCCGGAATATTTACAGATGGAAAAATGCAGCTGCCGGGACATAATTACGTTTATCGAAACAATGGATGAGCTTGACGAGCTGTCACAGGTATTCTCAGATCTTCCGGCATACCGCTCACCGCTGAAGGCCTCCTCCTTTATTCAGGAAATGATTTCCACAAAAAAGTTTCAGAACATACTGCATACATAAGGAGTTGATAAAATGAATACAGAATTTATGCTCCACTATCTTTCAGAGCTGGAGCGCAATAATGACAGAGAATGGTTCCATGCCAACAAAGAACAGTATAAAACAGCAGTATACTATTTCGAGGATCTGGTACAAAGCCTTATGACAGAGCTTGGCAAAACCGATGAGAATATACTGGGCTTCAAACCTAAGGATTTAACCTTCAAGCTTATGAGGGACACCCGCTTCAGCCATGACAAGTCCCCCTATCTTCCCGCCTTTCGTGCCCATATATCCTCAAAGGGTAAACGCCCGGTCCCTGTGGGATACTATATAATGATACGCCCTGATAACCGTTCCTTTTTAGGCGGCGGTCTTTTTGCGGACGTTTTTCCAGACGCGACTGCCATGGTACGGCAGTATATTTCCACTCACGGACAGCAATGGCAGGAGGTAATTACCGCTCCCTCTTTTGTAAAATACTTTACCGTCAAAGGGGCCACCCTTAAAAATGTGCCGCGGGGCTATGACGCAGACCATCCCCAGGCAGATTATCTGAAAATGAAAAGCTGGTATCTGGAATACCCTATAAATGACAATGAAATAAGAGAGGAAAAATTTCTGTCAGCAGCCGTAAACATCTTTCTTGCCATGCGCCCCTTTAACAGCTTTCTGAATGCAGCGTTAAAGGACTTTGAAATGCCAAAACGTTAAATTCCGCCGGTATACGAAAAAGCTTTTGACACGCTTCCCGGAAATAGGATTTAAAATAGGAAATAATAAAAATAGATGCCCCTCAATAATAGCCGTATTGCGGCTATTTTTTGTATCATGATAAAGCCGGAATTCTCAAAGGACATTGTGATGCACTTCCACGCCGAATAAAAGTCCCATGATAAAGTATAAAGAATCCCCTGCCATCATAAAATAAATCAAGCGGTAGTTTACGGCCTGCGATATGTTGCTGAATGGAGGACAAAATCATGTGGATGAAAAAAAAATTGGGAATATGGTGTATGGTACTGGCACTTTGTATATTGACTACCGGCATCGCCCAGTATGATATCAAAACCTTGGAAACAGTACCTACTGCGGTTTATTCACAAGGCTCCAGGGGGGATATTGTCCGCCAGATACAGCAAAGATTGAGCGACTGGGGTTATTACAGCGGCAGTATAGACGGCATTTTCGGCAGCGGAACTGTATCGGCGGTAAAGGAATTTCAGTCCAATAACGGACTCGTCGCTGACGGCATTGTAGGAAGCGCGACGCTGGAAGCCCTCGGCATATCAGACACCGCCACACCTCCCACGGCAGATACAATATCAGAAAGTGAGCTCCGCCTTCTGGCAGCCGCTATTCATGGAGAAGCCAGGGGAGAGCCTTATGAGGGACAGGTGGCAATCGGCGGCGTCATTTTAAATCGTGTTGCAAGTCCTGACTTTCCCAACACCATATCCGGTGTCATTTATCAAAGGGGCGCCTTTGATGCGGTTAAGGACGGCCAGATAAATCTGGAGCCAAACGATTCCGCCTTTCGTGCTGCCCAGGATGCGCTCAACGGGTGGGATCCTTCAGAGGGTGCCCTCTATTATTGGAATCCCGCAACCGCCACCAGCAGATGGATTTGGTCTGTGCCCATCACCAAAAGTATTGGAAGACATGTTTTCGGAACAAAATAGCACCTATGATGTAAAGTAATTCTGCCATATAAAGAGATGATTAAAATAAATTCAGCAGACGTTACCATCATGATTCACTGCTATATAACGGCAGCACAAAAAAGCACAGTAAGAAAGCATGTTAATTTCAGCGTCACAAGAAAACACAAAAGAAAAGAAGCTTAATGATGCAAGCTTTTTTGAATGAAACAGAAGTATAAAGCCCTGTTTTTTCACACAAGGATTCTTCATGGTCAGCACCTTGCTTTGCAAGGTTCGCAGCGCTCGGCATGTTATCTTCCGTGCTGCTGCTTTGAAATCAGGGCTTTTTCTTGAGGGTCTTCTGCAAATAACATTTGCGGAAAACCGTTAAACGAACAAAGCCCATTTTGAGAATTCCACTCGGGGCGCTGTGCTCCAAACCCCATTTATTGATGGGTTAAATAGGTTTATTGACAGCTTGGAAGCTTGATTTATTTTTCAAGCTTTTTTTGCGTTATTGCAAATATTGCTTTCTCAAGCCAAAGCTGCTTGGAAATCAGGCTTTCCTTCCGGATATCATTATTTTACTCTCCCGATTAGCCTGATTTCATTCGGGTCTTTTGGAATCCAACAACGGTTGATGCTTTTTACAGCACTTTATCCCATATTTTTTAATATGCCGGGAATCGCAGTGTAATTTATGACGGCATATGCATTTTTTATAACGCCAATCCTCTTTTGCAAAGATAAACGCTTTTTCTTATCATAAGATCAAATTCCTCTGTAAAGGGCATTCGCCGCAGTATGTAAAACGCTAATTTGTGCGGCTGTGGCTAAGGTTTTCCTTGTCTTTTGTGTCCATACTGCATATAATGAAATAGTGCATTTATCAGGCGGCAAAATTATTTGATATGCCTGCGGGCATTATTGCCCGCCCTTTCATATATATATATTAAATATGTTTTATAACTGAAAAGAGGGATTATTTTGAATAAAAAAACCGTAGCAGTCATATTTGGGGGGCAGTCCTCAGAGCATGAGGTATCCAGAACATCTGCCTCTACTATTATTTCCAATATGGATCCGGATAAGTATTTTATCATACCCCTTGGTATTACCAGGGAAGGAAAATGGATGATATATAACGGCCCTGTTGACAACATTAAAAACGGCGAATGGGAAAAATATGGCACACCTGCAGTCATCAGCCCTGACGCTACAAACAGGGGTATTCTTAAAATCGTAGGAAACAAGGTAAAGGTTATTCCAGTTGATGTTATCTTTCCCGTGCTCCACGGTTTATACGGGGAGGACGGAACCGTTCAGGGCCTATTTGAACTGGCTCAGATACCCTATGTGGGCTGCGGCGTTCTCGCCTCCAGTGTTTCCATGGATAAAGTTTATACAAAAATTATCGCCAAAAACGCCAAAATTCATCAGGCAAAATATGAGCTTGTGATGGATTATCAGTTAAAACGTATAAAACCCACCCTCACCAGGATTGAGAAAAAAATAGGCTACCCCTGCTTTATTAAGCCTTCTAACGCCGGATCCTCCGTGGGTATTACCAAGGCTCATAACAAAGAGGAGCTGATAGACGGACTGAAGCTGGCGGCAGAGCATGACAGGAAGATACTGGTAGAACAGGCCATCATTGGTCATGAGCTGGAATGCTCTGTTCTCGGAAACGGCAACAATATAAAGGCCTCCGGCGTGGGAGAGGTACTTGCGGCGGAAGAATTTTACACCTATGACGCAAAATACAACAACGCGGAGAGCAAAACCGTTATACCGGCGGAAATTCCGTCAGAGAAAGCGGCAGAAATACAAAAAACCGCAATTAAGATATTTAAGGCTGTTGACGGCAAAGGCTTTGCCCGAGTAGATTTCTTTCTGGAAAAGGAAACTGGCAGGGTTGTATTCAATGAACTCAACACAATTCCCGGTTTTACCTCCATCAGTATGTATCCAAAGCTTTGGGAAGCCGCCGGAAAGCCAATCAGCGAGCTGGTGGATAATCTGATAAGCCTGGCAATGGGAGAAGAAATTTAAGCGGAGGAAAATGACATGGATAACAGACCCATAGGTATTTTCGACTCCGGTGTCGGCGGCTTGACAGTCGTCAAGGAAGTCATGCGCAGAATGCCTGATGAAAAAATCGTTTATTTTGGGGATACAGCCAGAGTTCCCTATGGCAGCAAGTCAAAAGAAACTGTCACAAAATTTTCCAGACAGGACATTCATTTTCTTCTGGAAAATAATGTGAAGGCAATTATTATCGCCTGCAATACCGTCAGCTCCAACAGTCTTGATGCCTTGACAGAGGATTTTGACATTCCATTATTCGGTGTGGTAAAGCCGGGTGTGGAGGAAGCTGTCAAAAGCACAAAAAATAAAAAAATAGGTGTGATCGGAACTGCCGCCACGATACGAAGCGGCGCTTATGAAAAAATGATAACGGATAAGAATACGGATATACAGGTTTATTCCAAACCCTGCCCCCTTTTTGTCCCTCTGGTGGAGGAGGGATGGACTGAAAATGAGATTGCTTATCTGACGGCCCAAAAATATTTGGAGGAGTTGAAGGGCAAAGGGATAGATTCCCTTGTGCTTGGCTGTACACACTATCCTCTCCTGAAAAAGTGCATAGGTGAAACTGTGGGAGAAGCAGTCACACTGGTGGACCCGGCCTGTGCCACAGCAGTTTTAGTGGAAAAGTACCTAGAGGAGCACAGCATGAAAAACGACGAGGGCATAAAGCACGATTACCGTTTTTATGTGAGCGATATCACTGATAAATTCGAATTAATAAGTAAAAAAGCTCTTGCAGAAACCTTTTCGGCCAAGAAAATTAATATTGAACAATACTGAACAATAGCCGCAGCGTGGCTATTGTTACGGAATGAACTGTTTTTTCATTCATTCCGTTTCCTTATTTTTTTATTGCCGCAGCGTGGCTATTGTTACGGAATGAACTGTTTTTTTATTCATTCCGTTTTCTATTGGCAAAAAATCAAAACGGTTGTTTTCAGCAAATAAAAATACAAAAAGCCAGGGCATATGCCCTGGCTTTACTAAGGGGAAGAAGTATAAAGGATGTTATCATATGGGGGGAAATAACACCCTAAATTATAGTTCAATTTTTAAAAAGAGTTTTTCTCTTTAAAAATTGGACTAATAACAGTATTGCCCCATGAGCGTTTTTTATACATGTTTTTAATAAAAAATCATTGACAAAATATATTTTTTTGCATTATATTTAAAACACAAAGTTCTAAAATGAATACATAGCATAGATTTTTAAATGAAACTTCATGTAAAACAAGACATTTCTCAAAAACCTATAAAAATTGTTCCTATTTAGATTATCACAGCTGTTTTTACTTAAATTTCTTCTAAAATCATCTATGGGATAATCTATTCTTAAATTAATTCATTTTTAAAAAAGGAAAATTTGAATGGTAACCATTTACCGAAGGAGGCACGGTAGCTTTAGTCCACAGTAGATTCGCTTTAAGGTTTATAGGTGTCCTTACAAGCCTAAATTTATCATTTACTGGGGTGTATAAAAATGAAAAAGGAACAATCATTGCAAAAAGCGTTTAAAACAAAGGATGTATTAGCACTTGCCTTCGGAACCATGATTGGTTGGGGCTGGATTATGCTATCCGGTTCCTGGGCATCAACAGCGGGAATGCTCGGGGCAATTATCGCCTATGTAATCGGAGCTTTATTATGCGTTTTTGTGGGCCTGGCCTATGCTGAGCTTACACCCGCTATTCCCTGCACCGGCGGAAGTGTTGTATTTTCCTACAAATCTATGGGTTACTGGCCGGCAGTCATAGCCGGACTTGCTACCTCCTTTGCCTATCTGGGTGTGGCAGCCTGGGAAGGTCCGGCTTTTGCCACGGCAGTTGACTATGTTATTCCAATACCAAAAATCGGTTTTCTTTGGACAATACAGGAGTATGATGTCTATGCCTCCTGGGCATTAGCGGCGATTGCCGCCTCTGTCATCATTACTGTGATCAATATAAAGGGAGCAAAGGAAGCGGCTGTTTTCCAGACCGTCGCAACCCTTGGCATCATTGTAGTGGGTGTGCTTTTTTTGGGCGGCAGTGTCGCCTTTGGAAGCGCAGAGTATGCAAAGCCCCTGTTTACAGACATAAAGGGGTTCTCCAGCGTTTTGCTTATGGTTCCTGCCATGTTTGTAGGCTTTGATGTTATTCCGCAGTCTGCCGGTGAGATGGACGTTCCCCTGAAAAAAATACCGGGACTTCTCATATTGTCTATCTGTGCGGCGGCAGCATGGTATATGCTGATGATATTTGCAACCTGTATGTCTGCCCCCGCTGATGTCAGGCTAAACGGCTCAATCCCTGTGGCCGACGCCATGGCATACGCATTCAAAAGCCCTCTCTGGGGCAAAGTCTGTATCATAGGCGCGCTATGCGGAATTGTAACAAGCTGGAACGGCTTCCTATTCGGCGCTGCAAGGGTATTATATTCCCTGGCTAACGCTAAAATGCTTCCCGCCTTCCTGGCGGATATCCATCCGAAATACCACACGCCTTATAAGGCGGTCATCGTCTGCGGCATTCTCTCCACCTTTTCCTGTCTCCTGGGAAAAGGCGCCTTAACCTGGTTTGTAAACGCCAGTTCCTTCGGCGTTGTCATCATGTATATGATGGTGGCCCTCTCCTTCATTTTCCTGCGAAAACGTTACCCTCACCTGAAACGTCCCTATAAAATTAAAAGAGCCGGATTTGTCGGCGCCATGGCAGTCGGCGTAGCGATTTTTTTCGCTTATCTGTATCTTCCTATGGGGCCAAGCCCTTTAGTTCCCATCGAATGGTGCTTTGTCCTGGGCTGGTTTCTACTGGGGCTTCTGCTCGCTGTCTATGCAAAGAAAAGATACTGCTCTACAACTGATATCGAACGGGAACAAAGCCTCTTTGGAGATAATTTAAACGGATAATATCAATATATACCTTTTGGGTTTCACGAAAGGCAATTGCAGCTTTATCCCGAGAAAACTGCTTTATAGCTTGGGCCCAGCCCAAGCTCACCCGTTTTTCCGTTTTTTGTAACATGCGGGAAGTCAGGCAATGCGTGGTTTCACCAGAGCCGGAGAAAGCCTCTGAGGGGCTTTAGGGACAAGTCCCTGGGAAGTTTATTCTTTACGACAAAAAGGGAGACTGATAAATCAGTCTCCCTATCTGTTTTGCTTTCATACGGCAATGGTGTTGCAAGCATATCGGAAAAAGATAATATTTTTGTACACTCTAAAGGATAATCAAAAAAATCATGCACAAATCCGACCTTTCTTATCTCTTGAGAACCAAAGTGTCCTGTGCTAAAATGGAGGATAGCCGCAGAAAAGTTGCTTGAGTGAACTGTTCTAAACATTTATGATTACATGGTTTAAACAAAGGAGAGTCAATATGGGCAGTAAAATACGTTTTATTGAAAATAGCGATATAAATAGCGTTTTGGATATCTATTCGCCATATATTAAAAGCACGGCCATTACCTTTGAATATGACGTCCCTGATGTAATGGAATTTACCGCCAGAGTAAGGAAAATTACGAAGCAGTTTCCTTGGCTGGTATACGAGGAGGAAGGGTCTGTAAAGGGCTACGCCTACGCCTCCCCTATGCACGAGCGTACCGCTTATCAGTGGAATGCAGAATTATCCGTCTACTTAAATGAAAATATACAGTCAAAAGGTATCGGAAAAAAACTTTACCGCGCTTTAATAGAGCTGTTATACGCACAGGGCTACCAAAGCCTGTATTCCTGCATTGCTCTGCCCAATGAAAAGAGTATGCATCTTCATCAATCATTTGGCTTTGAGCAGGCGGCTCTTTATCCGAAAAGTGGATTCAAATTCCATAAATGGTATGATGTTGTATGGCTCTACAGACCAATCGGCTCCTACACGGACAATCTGCCCTATCCAATTCCAATTACGGATCTGGATGAAAATGTAAAACGGGAAATACTGGAAAGATTTGCGGTATGAATGCATAGCTTAAGCCAAACGCAGTAAAATAAATAATTGGAAATAATCTGGCAATACCAGGAAGACCGATGAAAGATAGGGGTATGCTTCCGGCCCATTCCAAAGAATACAAAAAAAGCTTGAGAAATCAAGCTTTCGGACTGTAGAAAAATCTATTTTGAACTTTGGGCTTTGCCAAACCCCCTCCGACTTAAAAAAGTCGGATAAAAATTTTATCGGAAATCTGCGCTGACCTATTTGAAGCTTCGGTTTATCCCCTTCAAAGGGCTGCGGAAGCGGGCAGCTCCCACGGGTTTGAAGCGCTGAAAACCTGAGAAATCAAGCTTTTTTTAATATACTTACTCTTGTTTTTCAATTTGAAAACTCTCTCTTTCTGTATTCGCCTTAAGATTTTGCCTTCCTAATATCAAACCCTCTTTATAGCAGCCCTTTTCCTTCAGACCTTTTATAGGCTTACAGCAAAAAGAAGTGTCCTTATTAATTTTTATTCTATTCTCCGCTTTCCATTATGGCCTGGTCGCAAACTTTCTTCCGCTGGCTTCCCTCTCCTGCCACCACTCCACAACCTTAAATTTTACTTCCGGCACAATATCATCTCCTGCTTTCGCATTGGTGACAATGCTGTATTCCTCCTCTGAAAGCACATGCTTCAGCTGCATTTTACTCTCCGGCGATACCTCGTCCAAACTTACATCCACAAAGCAAAGGGGCGGAAACATGACACACCACCAGTTACGGCCCTCCGCCGCGCCTATTTCAATGCGGAGAGCATCGTATTCCCCTGCCGGAAAAGCAATATCCCCATATTCCTTCATTGGAAATAAATCGCGGGACAAAATAACATTGACGTCATAATCATAGCCTGCGTCCTCTATTACACGCAGGGCCTCCTCTTTTATTTTGTCTTTGGATTCCAATAGTATTTTTTTTGTGTCCTCTATATTTTCGGCTTCAGTCAATGGCCCATTCATCAAAGCAAGCACCGCATCCCTGACCTTGAGCTTCAGCGCCTGATCAGCCTTGGAATCGCTGTTGGCCAGCACGTGAAAGCGCACCACACTGTCCGCAATCCCCTGTTGAATTGTCTCAGAGTATGTTTTTGTGGCAGTAATCCCGCCAAAGATAAAGGTAAACAGCAGTCCGCCGCAAAGAGAAGCCGCCAATACTTTTTTGTCCTTTTGAAACCATGCCCATATGATTTTTTTTGCCCTTCTGATATATTCCATATTCCCTCACCCTGTATTTTCATATTTCTTTCTGTTACCAGTATGGGCAAAAAATACCTGGGCTATACATTTTTGTTGCTGCCTGAATACTCAATATTGAGAAAAAAGGGGCGACCCCAAAATTGGTCAGCCCCGAAAACCTATACCGTCCTTATTTAATCATGCCAATACCGCTGATGTCCGCCCTGACAGTGATATGGAATGTCATCTGGGAAAACTGTTCCCTGCCTTCCTCCTGAAGTCTTTCAAAGAATTTATCATTTTTCTTGTACAGCTTATCCTCAAAATGAAGCACATCCACTCCGTAATCCTTCTGCAACACCGCTATAGCCTGTTCTACTTCTGCTTCAATTGACGCCGCGCAGTTTTCCTCTATCTTCTCTATGGCACTGTCATTCAGTAAATCCTCACCGCCTATGGTATATCCCTCAATATTTCCTTTCACATTGATTTTGATATTTGCAGCCGCTCTGCCGTTTTCCTCATAAAACGATACCTTTGACGTATTTTTCAAAACTCTCACCGGCACATAGTCATCCTCAAGGTCACAGTCTATCACAGCTCCCTCGCCGTCGCCCTGTACAAAGAGGCAACCCCTCATCTGCTTGTCATTGAGATAACCGCAAAGTGTATAATCCTTTAGAATTGCGCCTCCGCCCAACTTAATGCCGCTTTCTGTGGGTCTGACCAGAGGAATCAGCGCGCTGCCGTTTTTCCTGAGACTGATTAAAAGGCTCTCAAAATCCAGCTTCTGTGTAGCGGAAACCTCCTTTGCGTTGTTTTTATAAAAATCCCACAAAAACAGGCCAGAGGGGTCTTCCTCGTCCGTAATTATTTTGATATTATCATAGGCCTTTCCATCTGTTGCCAACAGTATTATTTTCATATTAATTTCCTGATCCCGCTCCAGAGCGTCCAGCGCTTCCCTCAAAAGCTTACTGTCCCTTAATAAGTCGGCACCTAATATGACGGCCTTCGTTTGTCCAAAATAAGTCTGCTTGCTGCTGTATAAGTCAGAGAGCTTCAGGCTGGAAGCAAAGCTTTTACCTGACAAAAGCCGTACATTACTTTCCTCCTCTGTACTTTTTCCTTCCCCTCCACTGGTTTTTTCCAGAGCAGCCATGCCAAGGGATACTGTGAAATTATTTTCCTCTTCCTCGTCTTCCCTGAGACTCTCATCCGCCTCCTGAAACTTGTCAATGCCGAAGGTGATAACATAGCCTCTTTCCTCCACCTCCATTTTATCCCAGCAGCCTGTCAGAAGATATAAACATGGCAAGAGCAAAAGGATACCTTTTGCATATCTCATTTTGCATCGCCTCCTAAGCCTTCTCTGTGCCTTCCGAATCTAATTTTGGATAACAGCAGTAATATAATCGGTACAATCAGAAAATACAAGCATCCCAGATAACGGTTGCACCAGTCCAGCACTTCATAGGTTTGCGCAATATTATCCGGCCACATGGCGATCAGCCAAAGTACAGGTATAAAAAACAGCAAAAGGGGCTTTCTCGCTTTCTTTTCTCTCATCATTCTCTCCCCTATGAGTGAAATCAAAAACAGTCCCGCATTGACCCCCGCGAAGGTGGAAATCACCCAGAAACGCATGATAATGACATCCTGACGTTCAATAAAAGAACCCGGAATATCAATGGTATCCATCATCTGCAATACCGGCCACAGCTTTACCTTAATATCCTCCACGCCAAATCGGGCCATAGTTATGACTGTCGTCAAAAGCATCAGCACGCCTATGACAACAACCGCCGTGCGCAGTGCATTTCCCACCCGCTCCGGCCGTTTGATAAAAGGGTGTACCAGCAAAAGAAATTCAATTCCCTGAAAGGAAAAGGCGGTTAAAACCGAACCCTTTACAAAATCAACCGGCGCTATGGTAAATGCGGGCATAAGATTGGAGTAGTCCGTTTTAAAGGCAGCTATGGCAAAGACGATAATTAAAGGCACAAACATAAAAACCAGCAGTATTTCTGCCGCCCGCGCCCGTGTTTCGTAGCCCTTCCATGCAATATAGGCACAGGTGAAAAGCATAAAAGCCCCCGTTACCCCTATGGGAGTTTTTAAAAGCATGGTCTGCTTTATAATCTCGCAGAAAACACGAAGCTCCAAACCGGTTGTCAGAAGAAGCTTCACACCAAGCCCTGCGCTCAGCAATATGCCAATTGGCTTTGTGGCAATTTTCTGGCTTAACTCCACAAAGGTTAAATCGGGAAACTCCATAGAAAGAAGATTAATCACCTGAGAATAGAAAAAAACCAAAACGGCAGCCCCTGCGATAAGCAGCCAGCCGTTCTGCCCCGCCATCTCCGCTGTTCGGCGCGGGAGGGTAATAATACTGGTACCAAATATATCCAGTATCAAAAGCGCCTGAAACTGGCGCAGTGATATCTTGTTATTCTCGAAAATCATTCCTTCTCACCCCTCTGTCCCTTTTTTGTTTTCATTCTGGTTTTCTGTCTGGGATTGGCAAAAATCGGTCTTCTCTTCATCAGAAAGGAGGGCACTCGGATTATGCTGTCCTTTAAATCGCTCCAATCGTTGAGGCTTCCGGAACAGAACGGATAGAGATAAGGTATTCCAAAGCTCTCAAGTCCAGCCAGATGTATCAGCAGCAAAAGCATTGCCAGCCAAAAGCCATAGAGCCCCAGCAGCGATGACAAAAATATAACCAGATACTTGCAAAGCCGTATACCCGATACCAGAGAGGTATTGGGTATGACAAAGGTACAAATTCCCGTGAGCGATGCCACAATCACTACAATAGGGCTCACAATACCGGCCTCCACTGCCGCGGACCCGATAATAATACCGCCGACAATACCGATGGTCGAGCTGACGGGGGAGGGAAGACGTATGCCGGCCTCCCGCAAAAGTTCAAAGGCCAGCTCCATAATGAGAACCTCGACAACCGTCGGAAATGGAATATCCGCTCTGGCACCGGCTATTTTGAGGGCAATTGCCGTGGGCAGCATAGATGGATGAAAGGCAGAAAGGGCAATATATAGTCCCGGAAGGGCAACTGCCACAAAAGCGGCAAAATAGCGCAGTACCCGCATAAAGCTCATAATTTCCCATCTGTCATAGTAGTCCTCCGCCGCCTGAAAAAATACATTCAATGTAGCAGGCACCAAAAGCACAAAGGGCGTATTGTCCACGACTATCACCACTCTTCCCTCATAGAGGGACGCCGCCGTTTTATCCGGTCTTTCCGTCAGCTGCATCTGAGGAAAGGGGGATAGCCAGCTTTTCTCCACCAGCTGCTCCAAAGCCCCGCTGTCTAGTATTGCGTCCACATCAAGCCTTTTCAGCCTTTTCTCCACCTCCTCCAATATTTCCTTGCGAACAATATCCTCAATATACATCAAAGCCACATTTGTCTTACTCCGTGTTCCAACGGTACTTCGCTTTACCTTAAGCCGTGTGTCCCTGATGCGCCTTCTGATAAGAACAATATTGGTGCTGACGCTTTCTGTGTAAGCGTCCTTCGGCCCCTGTACCACAACCTCAGTCTCCGCCTTATTTACACCTCTTGACGGCCAGCCCTTGGTGGATACCCTCAGTGCAAAGGTGTTTCCGTCCATCAAAAGCACAGTATCCCCCAGGAGAATGGAAGTGAATAAATCCTCGAATTTATCAATGTGTGACATTTCTCCTACGGAGATTGCCTCCATTTCAAGCCTTTCGAGCAAGCCTCCTGTACCCGGCGCTGTAATGCTTGCACGGTTCATCAAGTTTGTCATAACAGAATCTTCTATGACGTCTGTATTGACAATATTATCTGTGTAGACCATAAAAACAACAATATCGCTTTTCTCTCCTATGCGGAACTCCCGCATAATAATATCATCGCAGTCCTTCAGGCGCTGTTTTATGTAGTCCATATTTTCCTTTAGATTTACGCTGATTTTCTCCACTTGACTCACTCCTGTCCTTTTTAACAGGATTTGCAAAAAGCGTATTTTTTATACAAAAAAAGAACGCTGATTTTCCAGCGTCCCTGCTTATCAAAAAACTTTTGAGTGGGCTCTGCCCGCACCCGTAAGCCTTTAAAAGACTTAACCCAAACCTGCATCAGAAATCAAGTCCCCTTGGTTTCAAGGAAAACGCAGTTTTCCGATGCAGGCGAAGGGTGAAACTTTTCCAGGGTTATAGGGGCAGCGCCCCTGAGAATTTTCTTTTTTGACATACAGAAAAGGCGCTGATTATATCAGCGCCCTTAGGCTGTCGAAAAACCTATTTTAAACCTTGGGCGTTGCCCAAACCCACTCGCTTTTTGTAAAAAGCGAGACAAAAACTTTTGCAGAAACCGCGTATTTACGCGGTTTCTAAAGGGTCAAGGGACAATCCCTTGTGGGGTTGTAGGGGTAAAACCCCTACGGTTTTGACTTTTTTGACATACAAAAAAGGCGCTGATTATATCAGCGCCCTTCCATATAAAATTTTAAAAGGATTTTTTACTTCGATTTTTCAGAGGAGCCTTCCGAGCTGCCGGAAGCACTTCCGCCGCCGCCCATGGACAGCATAAAGGAATGCTCCATGGTAAATTTCAACTGTTCATAGTTATAAATATTGCTTTCCAAATCATTCTTTGCAGACTGTACACCCAAGGCTGCCTGATCCAGAGCAAGCTTTGTGATGTTGCCTACCTCGTAATTTGCCTGTGCAACCTTGTAATCATTTTCCGCCGCCGTCAGAGCCGCTTCGTAGGACTTCTGATTTGCCTCCAGCTGCTGCAGGGAAGCATAGGTTGTACGCATATTGTTGGCCGTGTCTGTCTTCAAGTCCTTAAAGTTTCTCTGTGCTTCCTTAAGGTTCAGTTCTTTTTTCTTCCAGTTGGAAGCGCTGTCCGTCGGGTTTACATTGAAATCAAATTCCGTGCTGTCCACAGCCTTCTCCTGTACCTTCAGATAGGGATTGGAAGCCATGCTTTTTGTAATGTAGGTTTCCAAATCCGTGTCCATTTTGAAGGGCACAAATTCCGCACTGTAGGAAATGCTGTATTCCTCATCCGCCTTAAGACCTAAAAGGTTGTTCAGTCCCAGATAATCGGATTTAAGCTGTAATTCCAAAAGAGATATTTTCTCCTTTGTCTGCGCAACGCTGGTGCGCTGTTTCACCAAATCCGACTCACTTATCATGCCCAGATTGTATTTCAGCTGTGCATTTGACAAATCCTGCATAGCCAATGCATAACTGTCCTTCAGCATTGCCAGAGAGCTTTCGTCACTCTTTATTTTTGTAAAGTAACTGAGTACGGAGAATTCCGCCGATTCCTTTGTCATCTGCTCACTGTAGCGGGAACTTGAAAGCCCTGTCAGTATGGAATCAAGCCCTGTGAGGAAGGAAAGCCTTGTGCTGTCGGCAAATATGGTGCCATCCACCTGAGGCATTGTCTGCCCCATATTCTGAACCAGGCTTTCCTGGGTGTCCTCCATATATTCCACATTGTCCGCCAATGATTTCAGACTGGAATTATTTTTAATTGCCATCTCCACCGCTTCGTCGTAGGAGATAACCTTTTCTTCACTCGCCGCCTCTGTTTTTGTGTTTTCAGCCGCACTTTTTTGCTCCGCCGCAAAAACATTTCCCGCTGTCATGGACAGGCACAATACAGTTACCATAAGCGCCCTTGGCAGCACCGCTTTCTTCTTCACCTATAACCATTCCTTTCTGCTATCAATCATCATCGTCAGCCGCATAATTTCCAGCTGATTTAAAGTTAAAGTCCACAGTCTCTTCTTTCTGGTTCAACTGGTTTCTGACAGTAATAGACAAAGTTCCCACCTCAAAATCAAGCGGAATTTGTTCAAATATCAAATTTCCTTCTATCTCGTCTTTTCTGCTGCCATCGTTTCCACCCGGTTTAATGTCACTGTACCAGGTCTTATCCCAGCGGTCCACATTTGACTTCATCTTATACTCTTTGCCGTCAATCACCAACTTGCTCTTTGCCTGTACCAGCATAATATTATGGGTAGAGGTATTTTCCATGGTGACAAAAAATTTAGTCGTGTCGTTTCCATCCTTGATACTCATGCCGGTAATCTGAAGGATAAAATCAGAGGTTCTCTGCTTAATGGGCAGCTTTTCGTAAACTGTGCCATCTGTAGATTCATTGTCCTTGACATAAACAATTTTTTCTACCGGAACTTCTTTAATGACTTCTTTGACCTCCGGCTCAGGGCTTGTAATGATAACCTGCCTCATGTTGGCATCCCAGCTCACGGTAGCGCCAAGCTGATCTGCCACAAAGCGTATGGGCACGTACACCCTGCTGTTATAGTTCAAAACAGGCATCTCGCTGTCCGCTGCTACATTACTGCCGTTAATCTTAAATGTGATATCTCCGGGGAGTACGGCTGAAACATTGATGCCTGCCGCAACCGCCGGTATGGTCATCATACAGGCAGCCCCTACCACTACGCCGGAAGCGAATGTCTTCCAATTCTTTTTCATACTGCTCCTCCTTTTTTCCACAAAGCTATATACGGGTTTCTATTCCAAAAAGTTTGACACTAAAACTTCTTTTTTCATTTGTTGTTCGCATATTTCTCAATCTGTTTTCCCAAAAGCCTTTCCTGTACTGCCTTACTCTATTATTTTACCACAGCTTTTGCCCCTTGTCTCGCCAAAGGACAAACCTTAGGAAAACCTTAAAAATATGCTGTGTTCCTTAGAATAGCATCATATTTTTTTAACAAAAAAACCCCTTTCGGGGTTTTTCTGTTTTTTATGAAGCTATATTAGTTAATTTAGATTCTAAATTAGTTTAATGTAGCTGTCTTTGTAGCGTCATCCCAAGCGATCTTGTCATCGTTTAAGCCTAAAGCATGGCCAAGGTCTCTTAATGGAAGGAATGTTCTTGCGTCTGTAATTTCAGGAGCTGCAGACATAGGAACCTGAGTACCGCTGATTGTCATGATGTTGCTTCCGATTGTCATGCTGATAACCCTGGAGCCGAAAAGAACTGTTACAGTCTTAGTCGCGTCATCCCAAGATACGATAGCCTGACCGGAAAGAGCTTTTGTTACTGCTCTTAAAGGCATCATTGTGTAACCATCTTTGTTGATGTAAGCTGGAGCGCCATCTACGCTAAGGTCGATAACTGTGTCTCCTGCTTTCATTTCTGTAGCGCCGATTGTTACAACAATCTTAGTTGTGAATGTAGAGTCATCCTGGTCACGTCCTGCTGTTACAACAGTAACGAAATCTTTCATAACTGTTACATCACAGTCACTGAAATAACCTGCAATCTTCTTAGCTTCAGTTGCATTGTCAGCTACGCTAACTTCAGCATTCTTGGAGTCTGTAAATTTAGCGGAAGATGCTTTTGCATACTCAATTGTATTCTCGAAGGATTTCTCTAAAATATCAAGCTTGTAATCTCCAGTTGGCAGAGATCTGTTCAGGTATAACTGAAGGTTGGAAAGTTTGATAACGCCTGCTTCTTTGGAACTTACAGATTTAACGTCGATATCAAGTGTACCGCCAGTTACGCTTACATCATCAAGCTTAAGGTCACCTGCTGTTACCTCATACTCTACTGTATCCTCAAACTGCATTCCTTCTGCGTTTAAGAAAAGGTCGATGTCTTTGTCAAGAGCGCCTGGAACTGTTTCTGTAATTGTAATATCATTGATAGCTACATTTCTGTAGTCAATTTTTACTTCATTTTTCTTTGATTCAACCTTAACAGGCATAACTGCCTTTGCTGCTGTTACGCTTTGCTCTTCAGACTCGCCGCCACCATAAATCTTAGCAACGATATCGCCCTCGAAGCCCGGCTCTACGGAAACTGAGAATGTCATCTCAAGTTTAACTTTTCCGCTAGGGTCAAGGAATTCTTCTGTATCTGAGCTGTCCTCGCTGAATGTAAATTCTGTTTTATTTTTGTTGATGCCTTTTTCAATTACTCCTGCAATATTGTCTTCTGAAAGACCAACTTTGTCAGAATCTGTTACGTCAACACCAATAATTTTAACTTCTTCTGGGAATTCAATTGTTGTTTTCCTTGTAAATAACCAGGAACCTTCAACAATTTCTTTCAAAGTTATCTTTAATGTCTCGTTGTCCTCATCAAGCTGACCTGCAATGATTTCTGGAAGATCCTTGTCTTCTACCTTCCATGTGTAGCCATAGTCAACCATAGTACCAACTTCAAGCGTTACTTTGTCGATACCTGCGCCGCTGATTGTGAGCTCTGCGATATCGCCGACTTCAGCATCGCTGGTGTTTCTGATCTCGATACCCTTAAGCAGATACATAGCAGCTCTGGTGGATACATCGCCATCTGTTTCGAAAGTAATTTCGTCATCTGTAACTTTGAGACTTCCGGTCTTGATGCTCATTTCGGTATCGCCGGTTGCTACAGAGCCTGCAACCATCTCAAGTGTAACAGTGGATTTTGTGTTGAACTCAAACTCGCCGCCAATTTTGATTGTTACAGTCTTACCGCTTTCCAAAGAACCTGCTGCTGTCTCGGTAAGCACGATGTTCTTGATTCCTTCTGCTTTATCAGGAACGTCTGTTTTCTTCTCAATGGAAGCTGTTACAGAACCGCTTGCTACGTTAGCAATTGGATATGTGCCCTCTGAGAATACAGAGTCGATAGCGGAAAGAGTAATTTCTGCTACGCCCTTATCTGTTGCCTTTGCAATAACAGGGAAGCTGAGAGCTTCAATCTTCTTAGGTGCATCCGCATTGCCTAAGTCAAATGCAGCTTTTTCTACTTTTACGACAATTGTCTTAGCGTCAATTACCTTGTAGGAAATTTTACCTGCATTGCTGATAGTAGCGGTACCGTCTGTTACCTCAACGCCATTGTATGCTCCTGATGTATTATTGGAGATACCTGGAAGCGTCGCATCTTGCTTGTTGGTATTCCACTCAGCGCCTGTCAGCTTTAACTGGAACTCCTCATACTCTGATGTTCCTGGGAACATAGCTGTGTCAATCTCAACGTCAAGCTGTGTTTTAATCTGTCCGTTGAGAGCAACTGTCTGCACTTTGCTGATGCTGTTTGTAGATTTAGCAAAAGCGCTCATTGGCAACATAGTAACAACCATAGCTGCTGCCAACAATAAAGATAATTGTTTCTTCATCTTTGTTTCCTCCTTTTAAAATTTGTTTAAGTTTTTGTGTAGAGCTACTCGATTTGGTATCTCTGTTACAAAATGAATTGTAGCACGTCGCTTTTGCCCCGTCAACACTTTCGCCCCAGATGTAATCATACTGTAATAAACGTAATATCGCGGTAATATACGTCTTCTCGCTGTAATATTACCCCTTGAGGCGGGCGCGCCGAAAGGACGCAAAGCCTTATGCTTTCCCTATTATAGCCTGTCCGCCGCCCTTTTGCAAGTATTTCGTCAATCTTGTAACCCTTTTGTAATCTTCCGTGGGTTATCCACAGGAAACCGCTCTTTAGGAACAGCCTGTCCACAGCTTTGTCCACATTGCTGTGTAAAAACATGACTTTCCCGTACCCTGGCCCCTAAAATTTTTGAATAATGATTTAATTTAGTCCCTCTCCTTCTGCGGAAACTCCTTTCTTTAAAACAGAAACGAGTCTCCTTTGCCTGAGATTTATGGTATAATATCCGCGAAAAAGCGGAGAGAAGCCGAAAAAGAAGCGGCTGGACTGCATAGCAGGCAGGGGGGTGATTTTTAAAGGCTTCGAGGAGCGACGCGACCGAGCAAAAGCAGGAGAGGCTTTCCGCCCCCGGCCCCTAAAATTTTTCATAATAATATGCTGTAGGTTCTCCCTTCCTGCGGAAGCCCCTATCCTCGAAGCCAGAAATGGGCTTCTCCTTTTATTGAGATTTATGCTATAATGGGATAGAAGTTTAAATTTTAAATGTGTTGGTTTTTATGAAATAGTAAAAAAATATTAAATGTTCTTTTATTAAGAAGAAAAGTACATGGAGAACACAAATCTATTCTAAAATTGGTACTATTTTAAAAACCTATACCTTTTCAAGACCTTCGAACAGATTACTCTGCTCTATTACCACAGAAAGGATACCTGTCATGGCAGTGAAAATAAGCACACAAAATAATACCTCGGGCCTGATACTGCTTCCGGCCCGCTTTATAGAGGAATACATGCCGAAGGCGCCCGCCGCCTTTTCCACCGTATACATATACGCCTACGCCAAATGCATCTGCGGAAGCCTCAGTCTTTCCACAGAGGATATTGCCGCCGCTTTGGGGATGCTCGCTAGCGACGTGCTGAAGGCATGGGCCTATTGGGAGGAAAAAGGCGTTCTTACCTATGAACAGGATGGGGACGCCATTGTTTTTTTGGACTTGCAGAACACCCTGCCTGCTCAGGCGGCAAACACACTAAAGCGCATCGCTGTTGAGCGCAAGCCCTCCTACTCCCCAGAGGAGCTGGATATTTACTGTAACAAAAGCAGTGATGTGAAACAGCTTTTTGCCTCCGCCTCGGAGTTTTTGGGAAAAATGCTTTCCTATAACGATATGAGCACTCTATTCAGCTTCTACGACTGGCTGCGGCTTCCCATGGATGTCATAGAGCTTCTTCTGGCCTACTGTGTACAAAACGGACACACCTCCATGCGCTACATTGAAAAGGTTGCCGTGGACTGGGCCGACAGCGGTGTCAACACAGCGGAAAAAGCGAGAGACAGAGTACGGCTTTACAGCAGTGATTACCGCCAGATTATGAAGGCTTTCGGCCAGGGAGGGCGCACGCCCGTGGAATCGGAGGAGCGCATGATAAAAAGGTGGCTGGGAGAATACAATATGTCCCTCTCCCTTATCACACTTGCCTGCCGTAAGACCATAGAGGCCATTGGAAAACCATCCTTCCAGTATGCTGAATCCATACTCCTGAACTGGTCAAAAAATAAAGTCAAAACAGAGGAGGATGTAAAGGCGCTGGAGGAAAGCTTCCAGAAATCAAAGCAGGAAAAGACAAGCCAGTCCACCGCGTCTAAAGTTACCGCGCCCCAAAACGCGGCGCCGAAAAAAAACCGTTTTGTCAATTACGAGCAGCGGAAATGGGACTTTGACGAATTGGAGAGGCTCTCAAAGGAAAAGCTCAGAAAGGAAGGGAAGGAATAGGCCATGTCACGAGCATCTATATATAAAGAAATCATGCGGGACTACGAGAGAATACGGACAGAGGAAAACGCTCGTCTGAAAATGCATCAGGAGGCTGTCTACAAAACCCTGCCCCGCGTGAAGGAGATAGAGGAGGAAATATCACTCTGCGGCGTATCCATGGCTACCATAGTACTAAAAAAGCCTGCCGATTATATGGACAAAATGGCGGATATCCGCGAAAAAATGACGTCTCTGAAAAAAGAGAAAAAGTCGCTTTTGGAGAAAAACGGCTTCGACGGGCAATTCCTCACTATGCAGTACCGCTGTGAAAAATGTAAGGACACAGGCTATATCGGCGCTGAAAAATGTTCCTGTTTTCAACAGCGGTTTGTAGACAAGGCCTACAGCCAGTCAAATATCAAGGACATCACAAAATCGGAAAACTTTGACTTCTTTGATTTCCGTTATTATTCCACAGAGCCTGATGCCAGAGAAGGGGTGTCTCCCCGTGAAAACATGAAGCTGATTTATAATATCTGCCTGAACTTCACGCATAACTTTGGCAGGGAATTTTCAAACCTTCTGCTGTATGGCTCCACCGGTCTTGGAAAAACCTTTTTGTGCAACTGTATCGCAAAGGAACTTTTGGACAGGGGAAAGACTGTACTCTATGTCACAGCGCCCCAGCTGTTTAAATTGATAGAGGACGAAAAATTCAACAGAACTGAGGACAATGAGGGCTCTCATTATTTAGAGGACATTCTTTCCGTGGATTTGTTCATCATTGACGACTTGGGGACAGAGTTTTCCACGATACTCTCAAGCTCCGAGCTGTTCCATATCATCAATTCCCGTCTGAATGAAAAAAAACCTGTCATCCTCTCCACGAACCTGTCTCCCTCGGATTTAATCAACCAGTATTCCGACAGGATTGTCTCAAGGATTATGGGAAGCTACAAGCCCATTAAGTTCTTCGGAGATGACATCAGGGTGAAAAAGAATTTTAAGAATATGTAGTGCAGTGCAAGACCTTGGGCCAAACCCAGCCGCTTTTTTTCAAAAAAGCGGCGCAAAGTTTCGCGCAAGCCTTTCAAAGGCTTGCAGGGGTGGAAAGCGTCCAAGGCTATGTATAAAAGCTAATTTCCTTAGGGAATCTGGCCCTAAAACCCTGCAAAGGCTTCACCCTTGACTCATTACGCAAAACTCCGTTTTTCTTCTAAAATCATACTTATCTGTTTTTTTATAAAGTTACGCGCAAGCCTTTTCAAAGACTTGCGGGGGTGGAAAGCGTCCCTGGTTATGCATGAAAAGCTAATTTTCTTAGGGACCCTGGCCCTAAAACCCTGCAAGGGCTTCACCCTTGACTCATTGCACAAAACTCCGTTTTTCTTCTAAAATCATACTTATCTGTTTTTTTATAAAGTTTCGCGCAAGCCTTTGAAAAGGCTTGCGGGGGTGGAAAGCGTCCCTGGTTATGCATGAAAAGCTAATTTTCTTAGGGACCCTGGCCACGAAATCCCACAGCCCAAAAAAATTACTCCGGCTTCCTAAAAAGGAAACCGGAGTAATTTTTTTTCATTTATCCAGATTAGAGGTACAGCAAGGGCATCTTGAAGCCTGAACAGGTATTTCGCTATAGCAGTAAGGGCAGGTTTTTGTCGTCTTTTCCGCAGGAGCCTCTTCCTTCGGCTTTTTGCCCAAAGACGCCAGATGGTTCATTCCCTTCACCAAAAGGAAAATCAAAAACGCCATAATCAGGAAATTGACAACCGCCGTTATAAAAGCACCGTAACGCACCTGTACACCGTTTACCGTCCACACTAAGTCTGTAAAATTTGTTTTAATGAAGAGCCCAATAACAGGAGAAAGAATGTCCTCCGTCAGTGATTTTACAATGGCCTGAAAGGCAGCGCCGATAATGACGCCTACCGCCAAATCAATGACATTTCCCCGCAGGGCGAAAGTTTTAAATTCCTCTAAAAATTTCCTCATTCCTGCCTTCCCCCCTCTAAATCCTTTAAAATTCACTTTGTTTCCTCTTCCTTGTTCTTGCCCTGCCGTTTGTTGAAATGGTAAATCACAAGGCTCAAAATACAAATCGTCAGTACAACAACCGCTATGGTTCGAATATCCTTAATGGAAATCAATATGGCAAGCATGCCGCACATAATGCTGATACCGTATAAAATAAGCACTGCCTGTCTCTGTGACAGTCCCCTGTCGATAAGGCGGTGGTGAAGATGGCCCCTGTCCGCCTGCATAATTGGCTTATGCTTGACAAGCCTTCGCCCCATGGCAAACAGCGTGTCAAACACAGGAAGCCCGAGACAAAGCATGGAGACAATTACCGCCAGTATGGCATAGCCCTTGAATACGCCGAGAATACTGGTAACCGCCAGCACAAACCCCAGAAAGGTTGCGCCCGTATCACCCATAAATATCTCCGCCGGATTAAAGTTTCTGGGGAGAAACCCCAGACAGCTTCCCGCCAGGGCCGCCGTCAGCATAACCGCCGCCTCGCTTCCCGTCAGTATACAAAGTATCATAAGACTCAGCGCCGCAATGGAGGAAACTCCCGCCGCCAGTCCATCAAGCCCGTCAATAAGATTAACGGCATTTGTCACGCCCACAATCCAAACCAGAGTGATGGGAATGCTGAACTTTTGCAAGGCCGCCGTAAAGGGCCACATGACAACATTAATCCGTATTCCCGAAAAAATAACTACCAGGGCCGCTATAATCTGTATGCTGAATTTAAGTCTGGCCCTCAGGTTATAAATATCATCAAAAATACCAAGCACAACAATAATGGTAGCGCCGGCACAAAGCCCGATAAACTGCTTTGCCTCTATCCCCGTCACAAAAAAAGACAGGGTTACAACCGTCGCCATAAAGCCAAGAACGATAGCTATACCGCCCATTCTGGGCATAGGCTTTTTATGCATCCCTCTGTCCTTGGGATAATCAATAGCCCCGGCCTTAATGGATATTTTTTTCGCCAGAGGCGTCGTCACCAGCGTAATGGCAAAGGCGCTGGCAAAGGCCGCTATATACAAAACCCAGTTATGAACCAAAATCTATCCTCTCCTTGCCTGAACCGCAGGGCAAAAATACCCCGCCGGAAAACTATTTTGTTCCGAAAATTCTGTCCCCGGCATCGCCAAGACCCGGAACAATATAGCCGTGATCGTTTAACATGTTATCATAAGCCGCCGCATAGATGTCCACATCAGGGTGATTCTCCTGCAACACCTTTACGCCGTCAGGCGCCGCCAGCATACATAAGAAAATGATCTTTTTCGCCCCGCGCTCTTTTAAAAAGCTGATCGCCGCATTGGCTGTGCCGCCTGTTGCAAGCATTGGATCTGTCAGGAAAATTTCCCTCTCGCTGATGTCATTTGGAAGCTTGCAGTAATATTCTACCGGTATTAATGTTTCAGGATCGCGGTAAAGCCCTATATGTCCTATTTTTGCCGTAGGCATTAACGCCAAAAGGCCGTCCGTCATACCGATACCGGCTCTCAGTATCGGAACAATGCCAAACTTTTTATCTATCATTTTGCAGTCTGCTGTTGCAATAGGAGTCTCCACCTTCACATCGACAAGCTCCAAATCCCTGGTCGCCTCATAGAATAAAAGCATTGCAACTTCCTCTACCAGCTCCCTGAATTCCTTTGATCCTGTCTCCTTATTGCGAAGCATTGCAATTTTGTGCTGAATCAGTGGGTGTGTTGAAACAAAAAGTTTTCCCATAGTTTTTATCCTCCCATGTATGCGACCGGCTCTCCTGCCAATCTGATTATATTTTTTTGCCGCGTACGGCATTATTCTTCAATCTGTCTGATTCTTCTCATATGCCTTTCTTCATTGGAGAAAGGAGTTTCCAGAAACGTCTTAACAATCTCTATTGCAAGTCCCGCACCGATAACCCTGGCTCCCATGGCAAGCATGTTGGCATCGTTATGTTCTCTTGTAGCCCTCGCCGAGAAACAGTCATGGCACAGAGCAGCCCTGATGCCCTTTATTTTATTGGCCGTAATGGAAATGCCGATTCCGGTGCCGCAGATTAAAATGCCTTTATCGCATTCACCGCTTAGGACGGCATTGGCCGCAAGCTTTGCATACTGGGGATAATCACAGCTCTCCTCAGAATAGGTGCCAAAATTTTTATACTCTATTTTTTCTTTGTCCAGATAAGCGATAACTTCCCTCATCAGAGGAAAACCGCCATGGTCACAGCCCAATGCTATCATGATACAGTCTCCTATCTTGTGTTCTAATTTTCAATATAGTCCTTCATTCCTTTTCTTAATCTTGGGCTTTGTCCCAACCCACTTGCCTTAAATAAAGCGAAGCAAAAACCCTTTAGAAATCCATATAAATACAAGATTTTTCTAAGGCTGGGGAAATAATTGCCGCCGGATTTCAGTGGAGTAATGTTTGATCTGACTTTACTGCCAAGCTCGGCTGCTTCGCTTTCTGAATCCTTCAAAGAGGCATTCCGTGCCTGCAAGCAGCCAAACTGATTCTTTCATCTTTTTTACCCTGCGCAAAGCTACATATGAAATAACTTCGTTTTTTCTCATTCGCGTAACACGCGTCGAAACAAAAAGGCTCTCATCAGCAAATTACATTTGCCGCTTTTGCTTTTTATTGTTTCTTTACTTTTTACGCGGAAAACCTCGCAAACTAAAGTTTGCTCTGCTGCTTCGCTCCTCAAGCCTTTTCAAAGAAACACTCCTCGCCTGCAAGCAGTCGGTCTGCTTCTTTTTCGGCCTTTCTCCGCTTTTTCACGGACATTATACCATTTTATCAGTCTTTTTGCAAAAAAATGTCCGCCATACGCTCTATATAATACTTCAGCTCAATGGCACAATTGATGTACTCCTCCAAATTCCTGCCAAAGGGATCTACAATGCTGCCGTTAGCACCATCCACAAATTCCTTAACCGTAAACAGGGCGGTATTGTTGTTCTGACAGGCGCCTGCCAGCGTCATTTTGTGGGCCTGCGTCATTGTCAGTATCAGATCCGCCCACTGTACATCTTCCGCACAAATCGGTTTTGCCACATGTCCCGACAAATCAAGACCAAAATTAGCCACCGCCGTCACCGCATTGCCGCTGGCCCTTTCAGGGCCATGAACGCTGATTCCCCGGGAAATCACATGGATAGGAAGTCCCGCCTTGGAAAATGTTCTTTTTGCTATAACCTCCGCCATAGGGCTTCTGCAAGTGTTTCCTGTGCATACGAAAATAAGATTCATGCAAAAATCCGCCTCCCGTCCCAAAACCGCTTCTGCTTATTTATACATCAATAAATTTATAGCCTGCCGCCTTATTCAGCCTGTTCATTACAGCCAAGCCCTCGCCGTCAAGGGGGAAAACCTCTGAGTAGACAACATCCATATTCAGATGGTCAAACTGCCGTAAGGTTTTAAAAAGATTCGCCCCCACTGTTTCAATACGGCCTCTTTCACCGACTGACAAAACCGTTCCGTATGGGTACATGTCTTTCGTTTCCTCTGTAGCCATAATACCCACTTTTATTCCTTTTTCTTCATCAAGCTTCGCAAGCGCATTGATTTTTTCAACAACCGCCCCTATTTCACCCCGCACAAGGGTTACATCTGCTTTGGGCGAATAATGGGTATATTTCATTCCCGGCGCCTTCGGCACCAGGTTTTTGTCGGGCTTTAAAAAAACCGCCGGATCAACATCAATCTCATAGCCGAAAAGCGCATCCAGCATTTCCTTGGTCACAGCACCGGGTCTTAATAGGCAAGGCTTGTCCCCTGTCGCGTCCACAATGGTGGACTCCAGACCAACATCCGCAGCTCCTCCATCCAATATCATCTCTATCTTTCCGCTCAAGTCATACTCCACATGGGAAGCTCTCGTAGGGCTGGGTTTTCCGGAGGAATTCGCGCTTGGTGCCGCTATCGGCACTCCCGCCGCGTTAATCAAAACCCTGGCCAGCGGATTTGAGGGGAAACGCACCGCTACCGTTTCAAAGCCTCCCGTAATTTCCTTTGGAACACACGCCGCCTTTGGAAAAATAATTGTAACAGGCCCCGGCCAGTAAGCGTCCATTATCTTTTTGGCGATAGCGGGAACCTCACTTACAATACGCTCCAGCTGATCCAATTCCCCTATATGAAGTATAAGAGGGTTATCAGAGGGACGCCCCTTTGCCTCATATATTTTTCTGCATGCCAAATAATCCAGGCCATTGCCGCCCAGACCATATACCGTTTCCGTGGGAAAAGCCACCAGCCCCCCATTTTGGAGTATAGCGGCGGCTTTTCTTATTTTTTCCATATCAGGCTGTAATGCATCGATTTTTTCGACTATTGTTTTCATTTTATTTTGACGCCCCACAGCATTTTTTATATTTTTTACCGCTGCCGCATGGACAGGGGTCATTTCTTCCGATTTTATCTCCCTTTACGACAGTACGTGACTTTTTCTGCTCCAAAGTAAGCTCCTTCTGCTTTGCCTCGTCAAAAATTTCATTCCACTGGGGAAGCGTATACAAATGTTCTGCTTTATATTCCACCATCTTTTTGAAGAGTCTTTCAAAATCAATTGCCAGCTCAACGGCGGAATTTTCATCCAACTCGTTAACCTCGAGCATTTCAGGAAGCGCTTCGTTAATACCATCAATAAAAGCGACAATCTCCTCACAGGTCATATCAAACCTTTCCGCAAGTTCCGTAACAGTCCCCTTTATTTCCGTAACCTTATCTCCTAAGATATACTCATATATTTTCTGCTCCTTCGGCAGATAGATATTCCACACTGCATCCACACTGCGGCCTTCCTGATTGAAAGCCTTGGTTATCCAACTTTCATATAAACTCATTTTTCTATCGCTCCTTTGTTATTTTCAATATAGCCATGAGCAAAACTGACAAGCCGTTTTTCAAAAGAGAGCAAAACTCATTTTAAAACTGCATTTTTCAGTAAAAAGGAATGAAACTTTTATTGTAAAAATCCTGATTATACAATTAGGCTTTGTTCTCCCTAATTCTTTTTCCCCTGCTCATCTTTAATATTTTATTACTGTATGAAATAATAATATAGTTTTCCCATTAATGCAATAAAAACTTCTGCCGTATTACTCTTCTTCCCTCTTGACGATTATAATTTCCACTTCCCCGGGAATATTTTCCATAATCCTGTGAAACTGGTTTTCACTACATACCGCGTGCTTGCTGACAGGCGGTTCACCTAAAACAAGCTTTGTTATTTTCTCCTTCTTTATAAAAGCCGCTATGCTCTCCGGGATATTATCATCACAAAAGGCATGTACCATGCCGCCTTTTTCGGAGCCGTAGAGAAAAAGCTGCTGCAAAAGCTTCGGCGTTTCCTCATTATTAAAAATAGTGTTCCCCTTCTGCACATTCAGTATATGAAGCTCCGCGTTAGCAATATCGGCAATCTGTGCACCCTTATTAATCAGCCTCTTTGAATTGCTCTGCGCCGTAATGCAAACCAGGACCTTCTGCGTAAATTCTGTATTGTCCATATCAATTTCCTTTACCACCAGACGTTCCTCCTTCCGGGGTCTCCATTTGTCCTTATTCTAAAATACCACAAAAGTCCGTTTATTTCACTGTTTTTCTATTAAAAAATTCTTACAATCCCCCAGCCCTCTTTTTATGAAAAGATACGGTATTTTCCCACGGTGTGTCTGCAAAACAATATCTCGAGCAGGTTCTTGAATGAAGAAATAAACGGTACTACGCCGTCAGAAAGAAAACGTCTGCAAATATAAGAAGCAAAGAAAACAGGAGCGTCAGGCTGTTCAGCGCATATCCTGCCTTTAATCTCTTTTCCCCCCAAGCGTCCAGCATCCCCAAAAGAGCAAAGAACAGCAATAAGGGAAATAAAAATGAAAAATCAAAGTCAACGCCGCTGTGAAGCGCCATATATAAAGCGGATATAAAAACAGGCAGCATACATGCACCCTCATTCAATGCCCTTTTCCCTTCTTTTAACAACAATAACAGCATGCCGCCCAAAGAAGCGAAACCCAAAATGCCACTCTCCAATAAAACCTGAAGATAAAAGCTGTGTACCTCCTTTGAGGTATAGAGTGTCCTCTGGTAAAATCGGTATAAACAGGCAAAGGCTCCTCCTCCCGCACCGGTCCACATATAGTCCCCCGCCATTCTCATCGCATCCTGATACATGGCCCATCTTCCATTCTCACCTTGCATTAAGGAGGAAAGGGAAAACCGTGCTGCCACGTTACCCGGCAGCACATAGCCGGCGGCTGCAAAAAGCAGAAGGATTAGAGAGAACAAAAAGATCCCCCTCCATACTTTTTTATTATTGCGCGCAAAACCGCTTTTCCTTTTTCCCACTCTCATTCGATCCATAACTGCAGACAAAAATCCGCATAGCGCCGTCAGTATCAGAACACTGAAAAAACCACCCAGAGCATTCCCGCTGTCCCTTTGGTAATAAAATACCATAGCGCCGTAAACTTTTTTTATGGAAATAACACTGAGAAGGACAGGAGGAAGCAGCAGAGGTATAAATTCTGTCCTTCTCCTTTCCAGCATACAAAGCAAAACCACACAAAACAGGAAAATCAATACCGCCCCTCTTGACATGGTAAGCAAAAGCGCCAGAAACAGCGGCAGCATAACGGATGATATCAAAGCTCTTTCTGTTCTCTTATCCCGCTCCAAAAAGACCGCGGTCAGCAAAAAAATTACAGTACATAAAAACGCTGCTGTCGTATTGGCATACTGCATAGGACCAAAAATCCGATATCCGTCGCTGCCTGTCTGCTGCAAACCCAATGTCTCATTCAGAACATTTCCAAAGGCGCTGTCTAAAACCAGTAAACTACAGCAAACGCCGGACGCTGTCACAAAAATGATAAATATTCTCCTATTCTCCTCCTTCTGAAAAAGCTGAGACGCCGTCAAAAAAACAACAGCAGCAGCCATCAGACGAAAAACAGATAAAAAGGCGTCCTGCATATGAATTGCCCGACCGCTTAAAACGGGAACCATATAGGCAAATACCATTAAAAAAACAGGAACCACCAAAAGAGAACCTACTGAAAAATCCTTTTTCCTCATAATAGAACATAGAGTATAGCTCAAAACAAGAAGAGCCATAAAAAGCTGAGCCCAAAGTGCTTCCCTGTCAAAGTACAGACCTCTGAAAAAGGGACATACAAAAAAGAAAGAAGAAAAAACAATAGCGTACAGCCGATCCCTAAAATTAGTTTTATCAAAAAAACTCATATCCATCACCTGAACTCCATAGTACCATAAAAGGAAAAAGAAAAAAACGGAGAAACGAATATAGAATTTAATTCAGAGATGAAACAAAAGGAGTTTGCACAGCGTCTATTAATATAGTTGATTACAGCAAATTTTTAAACAGCCCAGTCTTTCGCAGCCTTAAACTTGCTGCTGGTATTTTCTTTCAAATTTTAAAACTGTCTTGCACAGACCCATACTTTACGGTATGATGATGAAAAAGTGTTCGGAGGTATCCCTATGCACTGGAAAAAGCTTGTAGCACCCATTATAATTGCCGCCATACTGGCACTTTATTTAATTGTATATATCATAGCCTGTATTTTGACGCCACTTCCCATTGGCATTAAATTACTTGGGCTTGTTATCCTCTGCGCTCTGCTTGGGGTAACCGTTTTCGTGTTGGTGGAAAGAATCAAAGAAGTGAGGAGTGGAGAAGAAGATGATCTTAGTAAATACTGATTATATATCCGGAAAAGAGCTGGAAACAATTTCACTGGTTAAGGGCAGCACCATACAGTCAAAAAATATTGGAAAAGATATTACACAGGGCTTTAAAACCATTGTGGGCGGCGAGTTAAAAGCCTATACCGAAATGATGAACGACGCCAGAGCTCTGGCTACAAAAAGAATGGTGGAGGAGGCAGAGCAATTGGGGGCTGACGCTATTGTCAATATCCGCTATGCTTCCTCTGCTGTTATGCAGGGCGCCGCTGAGGTAATTGCTTATGGCACAGCTGTTAAATTTAAGTAACAGCACTGTATAACTCTATGGGTGAAAAAAATAACTCCTGACGGAGTTATTTTTTTGAGAGTATTGACAAAGTCGCCACGCCACTCTAGCAGATTCATGGCTAGCGCCATGAATCTGCTTACATTATGGGCGAAATACCGATTTTCTCGCACAAGGGCTTTCCGCCCCTACAAATTGGTATTTCCACACGTAGGCGGAAGTGAATTCCGCCTACGTGATTCCAGTTCGAGGACTCTGTCCTTGAGCTCCCGTCACGTAAAATTTACTTTGTCTACGGTCTGAAATAACTCCTGACGGAGTTATTTTTTATGACCTGTTCCTGTATTTCTTCCATCATCTATACACTTCCTTTGCGCACCGGTATTGCAAAGGCATATTTTTTCAAAATAATTACACGATACACAATAAAGTATTATAAAGCAATCCATTCAAAACGGACCTATTTGGATTTTCCTCCTTTTTTACAATATATAGCACCGTCTGCCCCTAAGCAAAGCTAATGCCACATGCGCCGTTATTTATTTCACTGTATATTTGTACAAAATAATCTTAAAATACTGCATATTTTGAGGTGTTCCGTGTAGATTTATGATATAATATCCGCAATAAGCGGAGAAAAGCTGACAAGAAAGCGTTATGACCGCTTGCGGACAGGGGGGCTTTCTTAGGAAGCTTTGTGGAGTGAAACGACCGAGAAATACGGAGTATTTCGAGGTTCTCCGCGTCAATTTATGCTGCACCTCCCGCAATAAGCGGAGAAAAGCTGACAAGAAAGCGTTATGACCGCTTGCGGGCAGGGGGGCTTTCTTAGGAAGCTTTGTGGAGTGAAACGACCGAGAAATACGGAGT
>JAHZDZ010000007.1:174293-178449 GCA_019422105.1 Bacillota bacterium
ATTTCGAGGTTCTCCGCGTCAATTTATGCTGCACCTCCCGCAATAAGCTTTGTGGAGTGAAACGCAGGAAAATTGGGAAGCCTTTTCAGGTATCCCGCGTAAATTATTCAAGATATGGAGGGTTTGAAAATGGAAAGAAAAATAATCCAAGTTGATGAGAAGGTACCTTTTTCACTTCTTGTCCCTCTGAGCATACAGCATATGTTTGCTATGTTCGGAGCATCTGTACTGGTTCCTTTTATTTTCGGAATCAGCCCGGCAGTCGTTTTGTTTATGAACGGTATTGGAACCTTGCTATTTATATTCATTACCAAGGGAAAGGCACCGGCCTATCTCGGCTCCAGCTTTGCTTTTTTGGCGCCCGGCGTATTGGTAATCAACCAGTTTGGATACCCCTATCTATTGGGCGGCTTCATTGCTGTAGGCTTTCTGGGCTGTATTCTCTCCTTTATCATCTATAAATTCGGCTCAGACTGGATAGATATTGTACTGCCTCCGGCTGCTATGGGCCCCGTTGTCGCCCTAATAGGACTTGAGCTTGCCTCCACCGCCGCAAATAACGCCGGCCTTCTTCCCCAGGAGGGAGTTTCCATCGATCCCAATAACGTCATTGTCTTTATTGTCACATTGGGAGTTGCCGTTTTCGGCTCTGTTTTGTTTAAAAAGTTTCTTTCCGTTATTCCCATATTGATTGCTATCATTGTGGGCTACATTGCCGCTTTGGCAACGGGAATGGTAAATTTCGACGCCGTTCGCCAGGCAGGCTTTTTGGCACTTCCAAACTTTTCTCTCCCCAAATTCAATATCGAAGCCATTTTGATAGTTGTGCCGGTCATTCTGGTTATCGCCTCTGAGCATATCGGCCACCAGATTGTTACGAGCAAAATAGTCGGAAGAGATTTGCTCAAGGACCCGGGCCTTCACCGTTCCCTTTTTGCGGATAATTTTTCAACCATGCTCTCCGGCTTTATCGGCTCTGTTCCCACCACTACCTACGGCGAAAATATCGGCGTTATGGCCGTAACGAAGGTCTACAGTGTACAGGTAATCGCCGGGGCCGCTTTGTTATCTATCATCTGCTCCTTTGTCGGAAAGCTTTCCGCCCTGATTAATACCATACCGGGGCCTGTAATCGGAGGTATTTCCTTTCTGCTTTACGGCATGATTGGGTCCAGCGGCATCCGCATACTGATTGATTCCCAAGTTGATCTGGGCAAATCAAAAAATCTGGCTCTGACCAGTGTTGTTTTTGTGACAGGCCTTTCCGGCATCACTCTGAAACTGGGTAATATTGAATTAAAGGGCATGGTATTGGCCTGCATCGTGGGAATGATTTTAAGCCTTCTCTTTTACCTTTTTGAAAAATATCATCTCACAAACGATGAGGAGGAAATAAAGGAAGCTGATGTATAATTTATAAAAAGCTTATGCCAATGTTTATAATTCCGGGGGGAAATACCCTCCCCCTTTCAAAAATTAGCAGCAAAAAAGCCGGTAGGATCGTCACTGCCGGCTTTTAATATGGTAACCTGAAATATATATTAAATTTTAAAAGAAGTCTGATAAATTAATAATTTTTAGCAAGAATCTGGAAATATGCCTGTGGATGTGCGCAGACAGGACAAACCTGAGGTGCCTGCTGTCCGATATGAATGTGTCCGCAGTTGGAGCACTGCCAAATCATATCGCCGTCCTTTGAAAATACCAAGCCGTTTTCCACATTGGAAAGAAGCTTCAAATATCTTTCCTCATGCTCCTTTTCAATTTTGCCTACAGATTCAAATAAGTATGCAATATGGTCAAAGCCCTCTTCCTTTGCTTCCTTTGCAAAGCCTGCATACATATCAGTCCACTCATAGTTTTCACCTGCAGCAGCGTCCTTCAAATTTTCTGCTGTTGTGCCGATTCCGTCATGAAGCAGCTTGAACCAGATTTTAGCATGCTCCTTTTCGTTATTGGCTGTTTCCAGGAAAAGATTTGCAATCTGCTCATAGCCTTCGCTTTTTGCCTTTGACGCATAAAATGTATATTTATTTCTTGCCTGTGACTCGCCTGAAAATGCTGTTAATAAATTGGCCTCTGTTTTTGAACCCTTTAATTCCATATTTAAAATCCCCCTTCAATAATTTGTTGATATTATTATATAATAATAATTCTTGATTAGCAAGGTTTTTTTCAATATTTTTCCATGTATTTAAAAAAAGTATAGTGCAAATCATAATATGGTTTTTTATTATCTATAAATCTAATAAAAAAAAATATAAATTTTGTCTATATTTCATGTAAACGATTAAATCCTCCCCCCTTAACAAAAATCATTGGTATAATATTCAAAAACGCGCAAGAAAGAATTGAACACTTTTCATAACTATGATATAATTATAACAAATAGCCGAAAAACAGGAGGTATATTAATATTGAATGATATTTCGAAAAAGGGGTATGGCTGGACCATATTTTATATCTGTATTTTAGCGCTACTAGGCTTTTCCTCCTCCAATCCCAGCGAAATTGTGGCAGGATTGGAAAAAATTATACTATCCAGCGACATCCTTATCACCGACTATTTTGTTATTGCCGGTATAGGACCGGCGTTTATGAACGTTGCCCTTGTTACAATGATAACAGTTGTGTTGCTGTATTACAACGACATTCCCATGGATGGAAAATGTATTCTGACCATTGGCTTAATGTCTGGATTTTCATTTTTCGGCAAAAATATTTTTAACATGTGGTTTATTCTTCTGGGTACCTACCTGTTCTGTCGGGTCAAAAAGGAAAAGTTTTCCACATATCTTACCATAAGTCTTTTGTCTACTGCCTTAGGGCCTCTTATCAGTTCCACCTTTTTTTACGATTTCATATCCTTTAAGGGTGTTATGACTTCTTTTGGCTGCGGCATTATTATAGGCTTTATCATGCCTATGCTGGCACTTCATACTGACAGGCTGCTGCATGGCCTTAATCTGTATAACGGCGGCTTCGCCATTGGGCTGCTCGCCTTAATTATCGTTCCTATACTGAAATCCTACGGTTTTGAATTTAATCCCGTCAATTATTGGTATACAGGGGATAATCTGAACTTTGGCTGTCTGCTCTACGCCATTTTTATCATCCTTATATTCTGGGGGTATCTGAAGGATCCTGAAAATTCCTTTCATAATTATCTGAATATCCTGAAACGGCCCGGTAATTCGAGAGAAGACTTTATTCATCTTGACGGCATGCCCGCTGTTTTAATTAATATGGGCGTAAACGGCATTGTATCCGTCACCTACATCCTCCTCATAGGAGGCGATTTAAACGGCCCTACCCTGGGAGGCATATTGACAATTCTCGGCTTCAGTACCCGCGGCAAGCACGCTAAAAATATTATTCCGATTTTTATAGGAGTTACCCTTGGCGGATTGACAAAGCTGTGGTCTATCAACAGTCCTTCCGCACAGCTGGCTGCTCTTTTTGGGACAACGCTGGCACCCGTTGCGGGAACCTATGGCGCGATAGCGGGAATTATAGCAGGTTTTATTCATTCCTCCGTTGTGCTCCATGCGGGACTTGGCTATTCCGGCGTCAATCTCTATAATAACGGCTATGCGGGAGGAATCGCCTCCATCGTGATGTACTCTGTGCTTTCCTCCTTTGTAAGGCCTAACACCTTTTCGGCGCCCTCAGAAAATATCCGTTTGGAGCAGGAACGGTTAAAGGAAAATCTAACGATAACGGAAAATAAAGGCGCTCATTGACATCCCGTAACATCCGGGTCTGACTTAAAAACAATCATTAATATACCGGCCGTATGTGTTATCAAAAAGAATATCTGCTTTACCAGAAAAGACAGCTTAAAACAGCTGTCTTTTTTTATGCTCCTTGCCTCTTTTATTCCTGTCAGGGGAACAAAATTTTTTTTTAACCGTCTATGTAAATAGATGTATAGTTTACATTTTTATTACAATCCATCTTATATATGGAAATCGTTTCAAAAACTATGTACAATGATAGTAAACAATGAAAATAGCCGCAGCGTGGCTATTTTACGGATTGAATTGTTTTTTATTCAAGCCGTATCCACAGCACTGTTTTTATTGCGCCAGCAATAGTTACAGCCGCAGCGTGGCTATTTTACGGATTGAATTGTTTTTTATTCAAGCCGTATCCA
>JAHZDZ010000007.1:178549-210453 GCA_019422105.1 Bacillota bacterium
GTTTTTATTGCGCCAGCAATAGTTACAGCCGCAGCGTGGCTATTTTACGGATTGATTTATTTCTTATTCAAACCGTATCCACAAAAAAGAATATCCGGTCATTTGATTAACAGGAGGTCATATTATGAAAAAGAAAAATTTAGCCGCAATGCTTACCCTCGTCATGGCCATGAGCTGTATTACCATACCCGCCTATGCCGCCAGCGACAACAGTATTTCCAAGGTTATCAAGGTAAATAAGACAAAAACACTGACACAGTCAGAGGCACCTATCTTCTATATTGACGCGGACAATGTATTTCAAGATGATTTCAGCTTTAAAATCAAGCTAAACGGCGCAGAATGGGCATATGACGGCGTTACTCTTCCCGATGGCATTACCTGCACCAAAATCACAGACAGCTGGTATATTTTCAATGTAGATGTAGATGTGGCAAAACCAACGGAAAAAGATATTGCTATCCCGCTTGTTGTAAAAATCACGGAAAAAGGCGATATTGAGGCTGTCGTAGATGGTGCAGATTCCTATGTCTCCTCCGGAACGTATCTTTTCGCGCAGAATCTCTCCGGCGGCGGCTCCATCAAAATGAGCGTTGACGGCATAGAGGATTTCTATTATAACTGGGATGCCTCTACCTATGAGCTGAAAAACATTGTGATATCAGACGATTCCTCCGCTACGGTAAACAAATCCACAAGATATAAGCTGAAGCTGTCCAACAGCTTCCGTTTTACCGATAACTTTGAAATCTACGGCACGGGGAAATATGAGGATGCTGTCAGACTTGTGACAGAGGAGGGTTCCTCTGAAGCCTATATTGAAATTACCAAAACTACACCGGGAAAATCCGGCAATATTGTAATCTCCGGCCTGGTTATCAAGCCAAGCAACGCCTCTTCCTATGACAATATTGAGCTTACCGTAACAATAGACGGACAAAGCGGTTCTATGACCATAGCCAGGTACAAAAAGCTTTCCGATTTTGCTACAAAAATAACACTGGATGAGATAGACACCTCCTCCGCAAGGCCATCTGTCAGCGGCAAAGGCTCTGCGGCAAAGACAGTGGTAGTATATATTGATGATGTAAAGCTTGGAAGTGTGAAGGTTGGAGACAGCGAAAAATGGGGCCTTGACTATCCAAAGGACGCTAAGGATTTAACGGACGGGAAACATACACTGCGCGTGGGCTACTATAAATCAGGTACAGAGGAGCTTCTCTATGAAGTGACAAAGGAATTTACGACAAAAACAAGGGATACTTCAAGAATCGTAATCTCTATCGGATCAGATACCTTTATGAATAACGGTGTCCAGACACAGCTGGATGCACCGGCCTACATTGATTCCAACAGCAGAACAATGCTTCCTATGCGGGCAGTGGCCAATGCTCTTGGAATCAGCGACAATAACATTAAATGGGACGAAAAAGCGCAGTCTGTTACATTAAAGGACAAAATGGGACGCTCCATTGTGATACGAATCGGTGAAACCAAGCTGACAATCGATGGCAGGGATGTAGCAATTGACACAAGCGCTGAAATTAAAAACAGCAGAACAATGCTTCCCATGCGGGCAATGCTCAATGCTTTTGGCATCAGCGACAATGCTATCGAATGGAACGATACAACAAAAACAGTTACAATTACAGTAGAAAAATAGACGATTCTATAAAAGCTCATTTAAAAATTGCATGGATTGCTACTGCTGCTTTTCCAAAACCGCGCAAATGCGCGGTTTTGTGTAATTTGGGGGTAAAAACCCAGCGGAAAATAAAAGGCATGGCTTTTTGCATTCAACAAGTAAAACAAGGGTCGGACTGCCAGGCAGTCCGACCCTTGTTTTATTTGCGTGTTTTCCGCTTTATCTCTCTTCCATTTTCAGCGCCGCACCAACAAAATCCCTGAATAAAGGATGCGGGCGGTTTGGCCTTGACTTGAATTCAGGATGGAACTGAACCCCCACAAACCAGGGATGATCCTTCAACTCCACAATCTCCACCAATTTTTCATCCGGTGAAAGTCCTGTTATCTGAAGTCCCGCCTGAATGAATTCTTTTCTGTACTGGTTATTAAATTCATAGCGGTGTCTGTGTCTTTCATAGATAAGATCCTCGCCATAAGCCCCATAAGTAAAGGAATCCTTCGCCACCTTGCATGGATAAGCACCCAGACGCATGGTTCCGCCCAGATTGTCAATATCCTTCTGCTCCGGCATAATATCGATTACAGGGTGGGTTGTATCAGGCTTTACCTCTGCTGTAAAGGCGTCCTCCCAGCCCATCACGTCCTTGGCAAATTCAATTACAGCACACTGCATGCCAAGGCAGATGCCAAAGAAGGGAACCTTTCTCTCCCTTGCGAACCTGATAGCCGCAATTTTGCCGTCAAGGCCCCTGTCTCCAAAGCCGCCCGGCACCAAAATTCCCTGACAGTCATGAAGCAGCTCCTCCGCATTGTCATCTGTCAGTTCCTCCGCGTTGACCCATTTGATATTGACATCGGCAGAATGGTAGATACCGCCATGATACAGTGACTCAACAATAGACAGGTATGCATCATGAAGCTCTACGTATTTTCCTACCAAGGCGATATCAACTTTTTTCCTGATTTCCTTTTCCTTAGCTACCAGTTCTTTCCACTCGCATAAATCAGGCTTTCTGTTTTCTATGCCAAGCTTCCGGCAGGTTTCATTTGCAAGCCCCTCATCCTCCAGCATAAGAGGAATTTCATAAAGGCTTTCCGCATCCAGATTCTGTATAATACATTTTTCCTCCACATTGCAAAAAAGCGCCAGCTTGTCCCTCATGTCCTGACTCATTTCATACTCTGTACGGCATACAATGATGTCCGGCTGAATACCGATAGAGAGTAGCTCCTTCACAGAATGCTGTGTCGGCTTGGTTTTCATCTCACCGCCCTTGGAAAGATAGGGAATTAAGGTTACATGAATAAAAAGGCAGTTTTCCTTCCCGATTTCCCTTGCCACCTGCCTGATAGCCTCCAAAAAGGGATGGCTTTCAATGTCTCCCACGGTTCCGCCGATTTCCGTGATGACAATATCCGACTGGGAGGCGCGTCCCGCTCTGTAAACTCTTTCCTTAATTTCATTTGTAATGTGAGGGATAACCTGAACCGTAGCGCCCAGATATTCCCCCTTTCTCTCTTTATTCAAAACGGACCAGTAAATTTTCCCTGTTGTAATATTACTGTTCACCGTCAGATTTTCATCTATAAACCTCTCGTAATGGCCCAAATCCAAATCCGTTTCCGCTCCGTCCTCCGTCACAAAAACCTCTCCGTGCTGGTATGGACTCATGGTACCGGGGTCAATATTGATATAGGGATCAAATTTCTGTATTGTTACATTATAGCCTCTCGCCTTTAAAAGCCTTCCCAGTGAAGCTGCTGTGATTCCTTTTCCCAAACCGGAAACCACGCCTCCGGTAACAAAAATATATTTTGTCTGCATTTCTTAACCCACCCCATCCTAATTATCGTTTCTCGTTATCTGCCGTCAGCTTAATTTACCATAGCATTCTCTATTTGTTCAGAATTTAACCGTCCTTCCTATGATAGCATATTTTTTGAGCCATCTCAACAAAATATCTCCTCAGGCAACAAAAAAAAAGCTGTCTAAAACAGTATTTCTTTGTTGTCTTTTCCCAAAGAAAGTCCTATAATTCTTTATATTCCATTTATGAAAAAGGAGATATTTGTGATGACACCGTTTCATTTTAAGGATAAAAGTATATCCTATGCTTTTTTGACTGTGCTGTTTTGGGCCAGCTCCTACCCCCTGACAAAAATTGCCCTTCTCTCCTTCAGCCCGGATGCACTTGGCTTTCTCCGCTATCTTTTTGTGACGGTTCTTCTTGGTGCTATTGCCTTTGTAGTCAAAATGCCCCTTCCCGATAAAAAAGATGTCCCAATGCTTTTTCTGTCAGGAGGGATCTGCTTCTTCTTTTACACCTTTGCCTTTAACCGTGCCCAACTTACATTAAGCTCGGCTACCGGCAGCGTTTTAATCGCAACCTCCCCCATCATGTCAGCCGCCATGGCTTACCTTCTCTTTCGGGAAAAAATCAACCTCAGGCAGGTCGGCTGCATCTCAGTGGAATTTGCCGGCGTCTTGCTCCTGACATTATGGGATGGCATCTTTTCTATCAATACGGGAATTTTCTGGATGCTGGCAGCGGCATTTTTTTTAAGCGGATATAATTTAATACAGCGAAAATACGCCCAAAAATATTCGGCCTTCCAGTCTACCTCCTACAGTATATTTTTTACAACGCTCTCTCTTTCCGTATTCATGCCAAAGGCCATACCTCAGCTATCTCATGCTCAACCCTCTGCGTTGGCCGCTATCTTTATTATGGGTGTCTCCTCCAGTATTATCGGCTATGTACTATGGTCAAAGGCTTTGGCCCTGGCGGAAAAAACTACCACTGTTACAAATTTCATGTTTTTAACACCTCTTCTGTCTGCCGCCATGGGTTTTTTACTGCTTCATGAGGTCCCCTCCCTCTCCACCGTTGCGGGAGGTATTGTGATACTGGCGGGCCTTATTCTCTTTCAGCAGGCAGGAAAAAGCAATATATAGGGGACTGCCGCTTCGGAAATTTATTCGGCTTTTAGTAAGATAGCTTGATTGAAGTAAAAAAATTTCATGCGCTTTTGGCATGGGCAGGCATACTTTTATCAGTCTACATCAAGAAAAGAGGCAAAAGCCGCAGCTGCGGCTTTTGCCTCTTTTTATTCCTTGCTTCCAAAAAACATCTTCCTGTTATTATCCGGCAGCATAGGGAACAATATCAATTTTTTCAATCACAACATCCTCAAGAGGCTTGCTGTTTTCATCCACCGCAGTTCCTGCAATGCTGTCAACAACATCCATGCCCTCAAATACCTGGCCAAACACCGTATGTTTATAATCCAAATGGATAGCGCCGCCTATCTCGGCGTATTTATTCAGGGCGTCTTCCGAATAGACATCCTTTACATAAACCGAGCCGCCGTCAACTCCTGTGGAGGCGACTTCCTTTTCACCGTTTTCCTCTTTAAACTTTCTGTACTCATCCAGTACGGCAGAATCAAGCGCCTTATTCTGCACAATAAAAAACTGACTGCCGTTACTTACAGGCTGTCCTGTGTTGGCCATGGAAAGCGCCCCTCTGAAATTGTGGTAATAGGGAGAGAACTCATCCTCAAAGGACTCTCCCCAAATGCTCTCTCCGCCGCGTCCTGTACCGTCGGGATCACCGCCCTGTATCATAAAATCATTGATTACTCTGTGGAATATGACACCGTTATAATATCCGTCCTGTGCGTGGGTTACAAAATTTTCTACTGCCTTGGGCGCAATGTCAGGAAATAGCCTTGCCTTAATCACACCGTAATTTGTGGTAATAACCGCTATCTCCTCCCCCTCAGAGGGCATATCAAGCTGTGGAAGGCCGGTAATTTCATCCCGTTGAGAGACGCCATCCCCCTTATCCTCATTTTCCTTGCCCGTGTTTTCCTGCTGAGACTGGTTTGTCTGCTGCTCCTTCTGCTCTTCTTTTTTTGTACAGGCAGTCATAACCATCATGGCTGCACATACTGCAATTATCACTTTTTTCATCTGTCTGTCTTCCTTTCCATTGTCTTAAGAATAACTTCCATCACATTTTCTACGCCCCTGTTTGTTTTGTTCGCCTCCATAGCCGTGGTGTATTTTTCCCTGTTTTGGTAAAGGCTGTTGACTGCGTCAATCAATGTTTCCGCCGTCATGTCCTCCTCCTTTAATACCATGGAAAAACCCTGTCTCTCAAACGACGCCGCATTCAATATCTGATCGCCCCTGCTGGCGTTTTGAGAGAGAGGAATGAGAAGATTCGGCTTTCGCAAAGCCAGGAATTCTGAGATAGAGTTAGAGCCTGCTCTTGATATTACAGCATCCGCCATTGCAAAAATATGAGGCAGCTCCTCCGACACATACTCAAATTGTCTGTAGCCTTCCATATCCTCTAGGGTACTGTCCCTGTTGCCCTTTCCACAGATATGCACCACCTGAAAGCTTTCAAGCAGCACAGGCAGGGCCTTTCTCAACTCCGTATTTATTTTTACAGATCCAAGGCTTCCGCCCATCATCATCAAAACGGGCTTTTTGCCATCAAAGCCACAGAGAGCCAGGCCCCTTTTTTTCTCCCCCTCAAAAAGCCCATCCCGTATCGGTGTTCCGGTGTGTATCCCCTTATTGCCGGAAATATAGCGCACCGTTTCGGGAAAGGTAGTACATACATATTTCGCAAAAGGCATGGCAATTTTATTGGCAAGCCCCGGCGTAATATCTGATTCGTGTATCACAATCGGCACTCCGACAAGCTTTGCCCCCAATACCACCGGTACGGCGACAAATCCGCCCTTTGAAAACACAACGTCAGGCTTTATCCTCCGTATGATAGAATACGCCTCTTTTACACCCGCTGCCACACGGAAAATATCAGTAAAGTTTTTTGACGAAAAGTAACGTCTGAGCTTTCCTGTAGCTACAGCCTCATAGGGGATTCCTTCCCTCTCCATTAATCCCTTTTCAATGCCATCCTTTGTTCCGATATAGCTTATCTCAAAGCCTTCCTTTCTCAGGTATGGCAGCAGAGCAATATTGGGCGTAACATGTCCGGCTGTCCCGCCGCCTGTCAAAATAATCTTCTTCATTGTATCCTCTCCATATTGAAAAATAGCCGCAGCGTGGCGATTTTTACGGATTGGCCGCCCTTTAGGACAATCCGTTTCCTTTTTATTTGGTTTATTGCGCCAGCAATAAAATTGCCGCAGCGTGGCGTTTTTACGGATTGACCGCCCTTTAGGACAATCCGTTTCCTTTTTATTTGGTTTATTGCGTTAGCAATAAAATAGCCGCAGCGTGGCGATTTTTTATTGTTTTCAAAGCCTGTTTCACTGCTTCTCCATTTTTTTGTACAACCACAATGAAAAAACTAATAGGGATATCATAGCAGAAAACCTTATCCGATTCCATAGCTTTCCAAAAAAAACTCTTGATATTAGATAAAGGTAATAGTTTATTTTGCCGAACAATGATATAATTATGTACCAAACCAAAGCAAAATCAGTTTGCTTTATCCGCAAAGTCCAAAACGCAAATCCTATTTCATAGAAAAGGGGTACTGTCATGAGAAAAATCCCGCTTACGCTATTGCTGCTGTCAGCATTTATATTCTTTGCAGGCTGTACCGTGCAAAAAAAGGAGAAAAGAGAGCCTGCCAAAAGTCCTTCTCAAAATATCAGTATCCCCTCCGGCAACGAAGCGGCTTCCCCTTATTATAACACTTATCAAATCAGTTTTTCTGTCGAACCGGGTTCCGCTATGACAGAAACCATTGAAAATGTCATTTATAAAAACCTTTCCAATGCGCCTGTTTCTGATATCTATTTTAATGTCTATGCCAACTCCTTTTCCGAGGAGGGAAATTTAAACCCCATTTCGGAAAATATCAAGGATCAGGTTTACCCCAATGGCTATCAGGATATGGCATTTCGCATCGATTCTCTCACCGTCAATAACGAAAACGTGAGCTACTCCTTAAATGGTTCCGTTTTGCATATACGCCTGAACCGTACCCTGAGCAAAAATGAGGAGGTGCCTGTCACAATGCTGTTTCGGTGCCGTATTCCGGATATGCGATACACCATGGGAAAAAGCGATAACGCCATGTGGTTTGGCAGCTTCTTTCCTGTAATCGCATCCTATGAAAACGGCAGCTTTGACACACAGCCCTACTACTGTATCTCTCAGCCTCTTTCCTGCTCTGTGGCAAATTATGAAGTGACCATAGAGGCACCTGCTGATTATACCGTTATTGCCCCCGGCTTTTCCTCTTCAACAGAGCAAAACGGCCAGCGGACCACTGTTGTAAGTGCAAAGCTGGTACGGGATTTCGCCTTTCTTTTGGGCAGAGATTACGAAAAGGAATCCATTGAAACAGAAAACGGACTGTTGATACAGGCCTACAGCTTGCATGGAGAGGAAGCCAAAATAAAAAATCTGCTCAGCACAGCAAAAAAAAGCCTTGACTTCTACAGCAAAAATATAGGCAGTTTTCCGTATCAGACATTAAACCTGGTTGAGACAGAGCTGTATGATACGGTTGACTTTCAGTATCCTCAAATGATCTTTCTGGACAGCGCCTTCTTCAGCGCGTCAGCGGAAGGCTGCACCAATGCCGTGGGCTATCCAAAACAATATTTTAATTGTATTGTAGGCACGGATACAGAAAAAGACAGTTATCTGCATGAGGGACTTGCCGCCTTTCTTAATACTGCTGTCACCATGTCAAAGGAAGAAATAGATACGTATTTTGCCGCAGAATATGAGCAGTACCAGACTCTCTCCAACGCTGTTGTGCTTCCTTCACTGGACAGCAGCCTCGCCGTCTATACCTCAAGAAATTTTTATAATGCATATCCTCTGCGGCGAAGCCGCCTCATGGTATACAGTCTGTATAAAAAAATGGGCCCTGACGCATTTTTTGAAGCGCTTCAAAGCTATTATGCCTCTTATTCCCTGAAAACCGCTACACCGTCCGATTTTATGGAAATCTGCTCCCGGATAACAGGGGAGGACTACAATAAATTTTTTAACGGCTGGATATACAACACACTGCCGCCGCTGTTTTAGTTCTATTACGCTCCGCCCCGCATAGTATTGTTATAGCTTTTAATCCATAAAAAGGGGTTGGACAAAATGTATCCTTATAACGCGGATAGGCAAAATGGACACTATAATACAAATTTCCAGTCAAATAGTCAAAACATATATATGCGAAGCACCCAGACAGCCAGACCGGATAAAAAATTACTGGATATGGTGATAACGGCCATAGAAGATGAGGAAAAGGACGCGGCATACTACAGAGAATTCATGAATATTACCAGGGACGCGGGGGAGAAGGAAATTCTTCGGGGACTTTATGCAGATGAAGTAAAACATAAAAAGTATCTTCAGGATATTTATACCTTCCTGACCGGAAAAAAAGCGCCGGAAGTTACACCGGAGAAAAAAATGCCTTCTCTTAATATCAAGAAGAATTATGAAAACGCTATTTTTGATGAGCTGGAGGCGGTAGATTTCTACAGGCAGATTTTTAACGCCGTATTAAATCTGGAAATAAGGGATCTGATGGCGGAAATTATTGCCGACGAGCAAAATCATGCCATTAAGCTAAATTTTCTTTATGCGAAAAAATAAGCTGTATAAAAAGGGCTGTTGCATACGCAACAGTCCTTTTTATACAGCCTTCCGGTATTCCGGTATGGTAACCGCAACGACACTTCCCTTGCCCTCAATACTGCTGATAGCGAATACGCCCTGATGCTCCTTCACAATTTTTTTGGAGATAGAAACGCCAAGGCCCGTTCCTGAATCCTTCGTTGTGAAAAAGGGCTGACCTACAAATTCCAGCAGCCTCTCCGGAATTCCATACCCATTGTCCTCCAACTTTACCACAACATATCCTTCTATGCGAAAAACCGTAATATGTATTTTGGACGCCTCCGCTTCGGCAGAATTTTTTATGATATTGACAAAAACCTGCTTCAGCTTCTCATAGTCACCATAAATAAACAGCCTGTCATCAGGCTTTGCATAATCAAGGGTTATCTCCTCCGCCTTTAAATTTTCACTGCAGATAAAAATAATATCCTCCAGCAAATCATTCATACACAGCTTTGTGAAATCATACTCCTGCGGTTTTGTAATGTTAATAAATTCCACCAGCAGTTCATTAATCTTATCCAGCTGTCTGTAAATAATACTGTAATGCTTGTTGTGTTCGCCTTTTTTATCATCCATCTCCAATAGCTGCACATTGCCCATGATAATAGAAAGGGGATTTTTAATCTCATGTGCAACCGTAGCCGCCAATTGCTCTATTTCATTTTCGTCAAAAAAACTAAGCATACGTCACCTTCTCCATTTATGTTTACAAACCCTGATCCTATTCTATCAAGTTAGCAAAGCCAATTCAATCACTATATGCTTACAAATTAACACGAAATATTACTAATTTGGTCATAATTCTACATGTCGAATCTTTTTGAAAAATTCATGGCAATCACCCCTATATCTATGGTATACTGTTAAATACGAAAACAATGTAAACACAACTGTAATCATAAAAGGGGAATGTTAAATGGAAAACTGTATTTTTTGTAAAATAATCTCGGGAGAAATGGGCAGCGCTACCATTTATGAAAACGAAGAGTTTAAAGTAATGCTGGACAGGTTTCCTAGCCGGGCCGGGCATGTTCTGATACTGCCGAAAAAACACATTGAAAATGTATTTGAAATGGATCCTGAAATGGGCGGCAGGCTCTATAAACTTGCCATCCAAATTGCAAGCATTATGAAAAAGGCCCTGGGCTTCACAGATATGAATATCCTTCAGAATAACGGGCCCATTGCGGGTCAGACTGTCAACCATTTTCATGTTCATTTGATACCAAGATATGAAAATGACACTGTCACAATCAAGTGGGTTTCCACAGAGCCAAGCGATGAAGAAATTGAGAAAATCAGGAAGATGATTGTCGAAAAATTATAATTTCGCCCATCATTCGCATATTTGGAAAATCGAGCATCGCAGATAAAGCGCCTTGCTTTAAAAAAATAAAACAGCATTGTCCCGATAAAAAAAGGAAGCTTAATTATCAAGCTTCCTTCGTATCAAAAAAGTCCCTTTGGGACTTTTTTGATTTAGTCAGAAGAAGAAAGAACTCGTTTCCCGGGCTTTGCTCACAAATTCCCTTCTACGAGGCTTCGCCGTCTTTCTTCGGGAATTCCACTCGGGACTCTGTCCCCTAATCCCAGTTTCTTATTGCTTATGCCGCTTTCTCAAAAAACTCCTTATGCCATACCAAAAACATGTAAACAGTCCATATCTTTCGGCTGTTATCCGTCTTTCCGTTTTTATGGTCATCTAAAAGCTTCATCAGCCTGTCCGTCCTGAAATACTCCTTTGCCGCCTCAGACTGGAAAGCCTCCTTTATGATATTGTAATATTTATCCTCCCGAAGCCATATACGAATTGGCACAGGAAATCCCAGTTTTTTCTTTTCCGCAACCATGTCAGGCAGATAACGGTGAGCCGCCATGCGCATAGCATACTTGGTGTTTTCCTTATTTACCTTATATTTCGTCGGTATTCTTCTTGCCACATTGAATACCTCCTTGTCCAAAAACGGAACCCTGACTTCCAGAGAATTCGCCATACTCATTTTATCCGCTTTGAGGAGAATATCTCCGATAAGCCAGAAATGAATGTCGATATACTGCATTTTTGTCACATCATCTTTATCCTTAACCTTGTCGTAATAGGGCTTTGTCAGCTCCATATGATTGTATTTTCCTGTAGGCTCCCGCAGAAGGCTTTCCCTCTCCTTCTCATTGAACATAAAAGCGTTTCCGATAAAGCGTTCCTCCACGTCCTTGCTGCCGCGGATGATATAGTTTTTGCCCTTCACCTTAAAGGGAATAGCCTTCGCCGCCGCGCCCATGGCCTTTCTCACAGGCTTTGGAAGTCTGGTGATAGGGCGGAGGGAAAAGGGCTCCCTATAAATATTATAGCCCCCGAAAAATTCATCAGCGCCCTCGCCGCTCATGGCCGCCTTGACATGCTTTGCAGCAGTTTTGCTGACAAAATAGAGGGCAATTGCGGAGGCGTCAGCCAAAGGCTCGTCCATGTGATACTGCACCTTGGGAAGAGCTTCCCAGTATTCCTCCGTTGTGATGAGCTTACTGTAGTTATCAATCTGTATTTTTTCTGAAAGCTTCTTCGCGTAATCGATTTCATTATACTTCTCATAATCAAAGCCCACGGTAAAGGTCTTATCGCCCTTAAAGCAGGCCGCCACATAGCTGGAATCCACGCCGCTTGAGAGAAAGGATCCTATTTCCACATCACTGATTTTATGCTTTTTAATGGAATCCTGCATGGCAGTGTCAATTTCATCAATAAAATCGTCCAGACTTTTATTTTCATCTGCCTCAAATTTAGGCTCCCAATAGCGTGTAATTTCTGCCCTGCCGTTTTTAAAAATCATATAGTGAGCGGGCATCAGCTTGTAAATGCCCTGAAAAAAGGTTTCCGGCAATACAGAATACTGGAATGTCATATAGTTTTCCAGCGCTTCCCTGTTTACCTTTCTCTGATATTTCGGATACTCCAAAATACTCTTAATTTCGGAGGCAAACACCAGATTGCCGTCAACAACTGTGTAATAAAAAGGCTTGATGCCAAAAAAATCTCTGGCGGCAAACACGGTCTCTTTCTTGCTGTCCCAAATGACAAAGGCAAACATGCCCCTCAAATAGTCAAGCATTTTCTCACCATATTCCTCGTAGGCATGGACCAGTACCTCCGTATCAGAGTTGTTGGTAAAAATATGGCCCTTGGCCAAAAGCTCGTCCTTGACAGACTGGTAATTATAAATCTCACCGTTGAAGACAATGGCTATATCTCCCGTCTCATTATACATGGGCTGAGAGCCGTTATCCAAGTCCAGAAAGCTGAGTCTTCTAAAACCCAGCGCAATTTTATCATCTACATATTGGCCCGCACTGTCGGGCCCCCTGTGTATAATTTTATTCATCATATTTTCAAGAACAGCTTCCCTTTCACTCTCCAAAAGCTGTCCGGTAAATCCGCAGAAACCGCACATTTGTAAAACCTCCCTAAAATATCACACGAAGCTATTCTCAGCCTTCTATTCAATAATAAGAACTCTATCATAAAATACCTTTAAAATCAATAAACCGTTCAAAAACACTCCCTTTTTCATACTATAACCAAAAAGGGAAAAGTTATGAAATTGATATGTTGCCGCCAATTGCCAAAATATCGTTTTCAAGTATATGTTTTTAAACAATAATTTTTTCCCAAACTATTTTTAGAGCAAAGAGCTTATGTATGTACATTTCTTTCAAGAAAAGTACCAAAAGAAACTGGGTAGTCAGCATATTTCTGCCGATGGCGGGAAGCGGGCAAAGCCCCCAGCCCCCTAGCAGCGCAAAGAAATCCGCCGAGCGAAGCGAGCTTTTGGGCAAAGCGAAAAATGTGCTGACTATGCGCCCGTTTTCTCGCGGTTATACTAACCGCCGGCGGTACCAAACCTCCCAAGGTTGTTCCAATCGCCGGCAACTTTGTTTCGGTTCCTAAACCCGAAATCCATCAATCTCACTAAAGATTTTCTCTATATAAAAAACGCCCGAACGGGCGTTTCTTTCCTCTACTGTCAAAAACATCAAATCTTATAATCCGTACTCAAAATAAAATAATAATCGCATATATTTTCTCCCCATACAGCCCGAAGCCGGAAACCCCTGTATATCCTGTCGCCATCCTTTGGCATTGCAGAGCTCAAAGCTATATATGGGTTTGCCTCCAAGACAAAAGATAAGCTATCTTCTGAGGCATCAGCAGTAATTTCATTCTCAAGGGCCTTCTCTGCTCCATCCTTTGTCGTATATTTTGGCGTCCCGTCCTCATTTAAAAGGGTGTCAAACAGAGTATAAGAATCAGGAAGTCCATCTGGAAATGTCATACGGATGGTATCTCCGTTTACAGCCTCCAAAGCCTTATCAGCCTCTGCAAGCTTCAAAAACCCCTCCGACGTTTCAAATTCCTCTCCATCCCAAGCCACCCGCTCTGCACTGCTCTCTACAGCTGTCTCCGCAGCTGTAACCTGTATTTGAGGCACAGGTGTTTCCTTTTTGGCACACCCAAAAAGAAGAAGCACAACACAGACAGGGACAATAAACCATATTATTTTTTTCACTGTAATTCCCCTCCTTCACTCATATCAAGCTTTCCATAGCCATAAACATTTCGGTAGCGTTTTATAAAATAAGCGGAAATAAAAATGCATACCGCTTCCGCCGCCGGTATTGCAAGCCAGATACCATTAATCTCTAAAAATACCGGCAGTATGAGTATTCCTCCCACCACAAGGCCAAGATTTTTCACAAAGGAAACAATGGCTGAAACCCTGCCGTTTGAAAAGGCGGTAAACATACCGGAGGTAAAAATATTAAAGCCGACAAACAGAAAGGATACGGAAAAAAGCCTCAAGCCTGTCAGGGCAAGAGAAAATACGTGAGAATCCCTGTCCGTAAAAATTGCTATCAAATTGCCCGCCTCTACAGTACATATAATAAAAGTAAACAGGGAGGCAAACAAAAGAAATCTGAGACAGTAACCTACAATATTTCTGAGCTGCTTCGTATTCCCCTGCCCATAATTATAGCTGATAACAGGGCTGACACCGTTTGTAAAGCCCAGGTAAATGGAAATCAGCATAAACTGCAGGTAACAGATAATGGTGATGGCGGCAACGCCGTCCTCTCCCCTTAATTTTAACATAAAAAAGTTGAATAAAAAAGTTGTAATTCCAATGGACAAATTGGAAACCATCTCCGAGGATCCGTTTCCACAGGCGGAAAGTATGAGAGCCGCTTTCGCCTTCGGTTTTCCGAAATGGAGATGATTCTTTTTATTCAAAAAGAAAATCAAACCAACCAGCATGGAGACAAACTCTCCAAGGGCTGTTGCGGCTGCGGCGCCGCTGATGCCCCACTGCAAAGGCACAATAAAAATATAATCCAGTACCATGTTGGTGACGCCGCCTGCTACAGCGCAAAAAAGACCAAGCTTTGGCTTCCCCGCGGTCACAAGAAAAAAGTCAAATACCATTTTCAAAACGGAAATCGGTACCGTCAAAACAACGATTAAGCCATATGCATAGCAGTAGGGGTATAAAAGAGCCGTTGCGCCCAGTCCCTTTAAAAGGCTCTCTATAAAGAAAAAGGATAAAACAGAAATCACAGCGCCCACGCCAAGAGCCGCCAGTATAATGACTGTAAAATTGCTTCTGGCCTCCTCGTCCTTGCCCTCGCCCAGTTTTTTCGCCACAATGGCGCTGCCTCCCGAGGCAAACATAACGCCTACGCCCACAGTCATGTTAATGTAGGGCAGTACAATATTAATGGCACTCATGGCGTCCGTACCCACAAAACGCGCCACAAACACGCCGTCCACTATGGTATACATCGATAGAAAAACTGTCATCACGATTGTCGGGAACGTAAATTTTAAAAGTCCCCAAAAATTAAATTCTTTAGAAATTGGATTGCTCATACTAAAATCTCCCTTGTGTCGTTGCCTCATAAACTTATCTGTACTATAATAAAGGATAGGGTAACCCAATAGTCAAGAGGTGATTCCAGTATGAACGAAAAATATTTTACCACAGGAGAGTTTGCAAAGCTGTGCGGTGTTAAAAAGGATACCCTTTTCCATTATGACGATATTGGTCTGTTTTCACCGGCTGCCGTAAAGGAAAACGGTTATCGCTACTACAGCTACAGGCAGTTTGACACCTTCTCTCTTATCAGTGCTCTGCGGGAAATCGGCATGTCCCTGAAGGAAATAAAAAAATATCTGGACAGACGTTCGCCGCAAAACCTTCTCTCCCTTTTGGAGGAACAGTCCAGCGCCGTGGACAAAAAAATGGAAAAGCTCTCTGCAATTAAAAAGCTGATAGACCGTACCTATAAAGATACACTTTTTACCATCCAAATTAATGCCGACTCCATCACTGTGCAGCACTTTAAACCCTCCTATGGCATTTTAAGCAATGACAGCTCTCTTGCACAGGCCACACACTCTGATTTTATGGAAAGCTATGTCCATTTCTGTCAGCAAAACCAGCTTTCGATTACAGATAATGTCGGTATTATACTCTCATCAGAGAACATCCAAAATGGTCAGTACAATCATATATCCTATCTGTTTATGCAAAGCGGAAGCAAAAAAAAGCCCGGTCAATGCCTGATTCGAAAAGCCGGTAATTATCTCGTCGCTTATCATAAAGGATCCTATGACACCACCTTTCAAACCTATAAAAAAATACTGCGATACTGTGAAACCCACGGTATCCCCCTCGGAGATTATTTTTATGAGGAATACCTGCTTTATGAGATGGCTGTGAAGGACGAGAAAGATTACCTGACCCGCATTTCTATGAAGGTGAAGGATAAGCCATGATATATTCCCGTTATTCCCAAAACAAAAGCTGCCGGAAAACAATATTTCCGGCAGCTTCAATCTGTCAAAAAAGTTCGCCTCCTGAGGGCTTCCCCCATTCTTATCCCTGTGATCGTGTGCCTATACGCATTTCTCTTATAAAGTCCCCACCCCTGTTTCATGGCAGCAAGCACAGGCACGGCGGCCTTACAAAGACAGCTGCAGCTGAATGTTAAGCTCTATGCAGAAAAACTGATTTATCCGCTTGAATTGCTTTGGAAAAGTTACATCAGTATTTTTTGAGCACTGTTTTTTTACCTGCTTTTCAGGAATTCCTCCACTGCTCTTTGATCCGCCTCAACATCCACATCAAGCAATATTCTGTTTCCCATTTCGCAGACACCCTCCTGCTTTACCTGCACCTCATATTCATCCACATTCTTCGGCGCTGTTTCCAAATCCCGATAAACGGGGGCATCCGCCAGACAGTTGGCATAAGGCGACTGTATATTGAAATCCCTCAGATGCTGTACATAATGATCCATAAATATGGTGCCGTACTTTCTGCATTTTGTAACCAAATCCAAATCAAGTGTTACCGTGGCCACAGCGGGCACGTTTCCCGCTTCCCAAAGAGCCTTGCCCTCCGGGCTTATTACAATGGATTTGCCGTAAAGGTTAGAAGAATTTCTCATGCCGACGCCGTTCACCGAAATAAAATAGGCTTGATTTTCCAAGGCCCTTGTAAAATGAACCGGTCTGTTCAGCTCATAGAGCTCTTCGGGATCCATGGTCAGCTTCACAATAACCTCCGCGCCCATAAGCGTCAGTGTTCTTGATATTTCCGGGAAATTGGAATCATAGCAAATCTGTACCCCTACCTTAGTCCTTTTTTCGGGAATCTCAAACACCACATAGCGGTTTCCAGGCACTGCAAATGCCTCGGAGGGTGCCCACGGCGCAATTTTGCGGTAATTGTCAACCATCTCGCCTTTTGGATTGAAAATCGGCGCAGAATTATAGTACATTCCCTCCGGCAAATCATCCGATTTCTCATAAATAGTACCCGGTATAAAGTAAATGCCGTATTTTTTTGCTATCCCCGCAAAGAAGTCTGTCATAGGCCCCGGTATCCTCTGGCCTGTCATACAGGAAATACATTCCACTCCCACAATCAGCTCCGGCTTATGATAGGCGGACATCATCCCCGCCACTCTTTCCTCTATATATTTCAGGTTATCAGCCGTCCTTGTACTCACAGGTATCTGTAAAACACCAACGTTTAAATATCTTCCCATAATATTTTTCCTCCTAACAGATATGTAATTTGATTATAAAACACCCTTAAAGCCTTCTGTAGTATAGGCTTCTCCTCTTTCCTTCAGCTTTTTGGCCTCCATCATGGCCTCATACTTCTTTTTGGTAATCGGATACAAAAGAGCCACAAGCCCCGTCACAATGCCGACGATACCCGGCATGGAGGTATTCAGATTCAATATGAGCTTTGAGGTTTCAGGTGTAAAAGCCGTTCCCGGAACATAACCGCCCATTTCAAGAAGCACGCCTGCAAACCACAGAGAAACTGCACTTCCTAATTTCTGGAAAAATGACATGATGGCCGTAATGGCTCCCGCCCTCTGCTTGCCGCTTGCAAATTCATCAAAGCCGCTGATGTCGTACATCATAGAATAGGATATAGTCCAGAATGTTGTATTTCCCAGTGTATACATAACAATCATCACCGCCATAAAGCCAGGCGACGGAAACCCGATGAAGCGGAAAAGAAAAAGGGACGCGCCTGATAAAAGCATTGCAAACCCATAAGAATACTTTTTATCCAGCTTTTTGGATAGAAAATTAATAACAGGAAGCCATAAAATCGCCATGACGGAAAAAATGACGGATAAGGTTGACCTCAGCTCCGCGCTGTAGCCAAGCATATTTGCTGTCAGATACATGCTGGCGCTCTGGCGCAGGGAGGATGTAAATGTCCAGAATATAATTGTGAGGGCCAAAATTCTTGACGGTTTCAGCTTCATAATAGAAATATAAGATTTAATTATCTCGGAGAATTTTTCCTTTTCCTTCTCCTGAACGGGCTTTTCCTTCCCCTTCGTAAATACCCAGCACAACAAAATAGAAGCGGCAATCATCAAACCGAATATGATGCCCACATTCCGCCACCCCTGAACAACGGTGCCGCCGTGCCTCTGCGTAATTTCAACAATCATATGGGGCGCCGCAGAGGCAATGAGTACGGAAATATACATAAAGATACTTGCAAACACTCTGATTGACGTTCTCTCATCAAAGTTTTCCGTAAGCTCTGAGCCCAGAGCAAAATACGGTATAACATAAGCTGTATAAAATGTAAAAAACAGCATGGAAATAACAATGAAATAGGGTCCCTTTACAGACTCCGGTATACTGATGTCATTAAAAAGAAGGAACATACAAATGCCGTAAGGGAGTGCGGAGGCAAGCATAAAAGGCCTTCTTCTTCCGTTTTTCCCCTTAAAATTATCTGACCAGAATCCCAGTATAGGGTCTGTCACAGCATCCCATAAAACAGCCAGAAGGGATACTATACCCGCTATGGAGGGGGATAATCCAATTATATCCGTTAAGAAAAACAAGAAAAAACTGTAAAAGACATTATAGCCTATGGAATCTCCCATCTGTCCGACACCATAGCCTATCTTCGTCAACACTCCAACTTTCTGCGTATCCGTCGATAATGAAGGCTCAATCACATGTATCACCCTTTCCTGATTCTTAGTGAAAAGTTATAAGGTTATTTTTATCTGCCGGCTTACCCTTTATAAAAGCAAACAGCGTGCCAAAGCGCCGTAAGTTAAAAAAACGCCTGTATTGCGGCATAAAAGCAGTTTTTAAAAGGAAAAAAAGAAAACTCTTATGTCTATTTTTTTAGACACAAGAGCTCTTTCTTTTTACTTTTCTTTGCCGAAACGCTTCAATTCAGCCATTTCTGCGCATGTGTCCAACTAATTAGACATTGTCTAAATTATTAGACACACAAGGCACTGTCATTTTTCTTTTTCCGTAAAGTCCCCGATTTTATATTTTTCTATTTTATTATAGAGACTTGCACGGGATATTTTCAATAGCCGTGCAGCCTTCACACGGTTCTGGCCGCATATTTCAAGAGCTTTCGTGATGGCTTCTCTCTCCGCCCTGTCGCGCACCTCATTCAACGGACTGCTATAGTCCTTAAAATCCTGCGCCGAAGGCGTCATCAATACCTCTGTAAAAAAGCCCTTTAAATCCTCCGTCTCCAGGCTTGTCCCGTGGCAGATGTTCATGGCACGCTCCAAAATATTGTTCAGCTCTCTTACATTGCCGGGCCAGCTGTAATTTAAAAATAAATCCATAACATCATCCGATATTCTGCTCACATGCTTGCCCAAATACTTATTCATATAATTTACCTGCTTGTAGGCGAGCATGGGAATGTCCTCTCTGCGCTCCGCAAGAGGCGGCACCCTTATTTCCACCACATTGAGCCGGTAATACAAATCCTCCCTGAATTTCCCCTCCTTTACCAGATGCTTTAAATTTTTATTGGTAGCGGCAATCACACGGATATTAACGGGAACCGTTGAGCCGCCGATGCGGGTAATCTCCCTCTCCTGAAGAGCACGCAGCAGCTTGGGCTGAACATGATAGGGCAGCTGGTCAACCTCATCCAAAAACAGCGTTCCCTTGTCTGCCATCTCAAATTTTCCGATTTTGCCCCCTTTTTTTGCGCCGGTAAAGGTTCCCTCCTCGTAACCGAAAAGCTCTGACTCCACAAGATTTTCCGGTATGGCGGCACAGTTTATCTCAATCATGGACTGCTTTTTTCTGCGGCTGATGTTATGGATGGAATGGGCAACCAGCTCCTTGCCGCTTCCCGTCGGCCCCATGATAATTACGGTGGAATCTGATTCCGCCATATCTATAATCTGCTTTTTCAAATTCAATATAGCTTGGCTTCTCCCCAAAATATCCGTCACCAGATATTTTGACTGGCTTTTTTTCCTGCCCTCCATAATGGTATCTATGGCCTCGGAAAGGTTCAGCACTCCCATCTCTGAGAGCTCAACAATCTTGTCCAGAAAATTTTTCAGCTCAAAATCATTGCGGAATATGTCAAAATCAACGGCACCCACAAGCTTCTCACTGTGAAATACGGGTTTTATTTTTGCTATGTTGGTGATACCATTGGTGAAATAAAAATAGATGTCATCCTTGTATCCCGTCTGAAGTGCCATCTCGATTTTACTGGTGGGATGTATCTCCTCAATCGATTGCCCTGTCAGTCGCCCTTCCAATTTGTTGCCGCTGATGGAAAGAATACGGGCAACCATATCCGGGGCGAGATATTTTACCTTTTTATTCTGGTCTACAATAACAAGGCCGTCAATGCTGTCAAACACATCCTTGCATTCCTCCAGCGTCATATCAAAATTATCATATTTCGTCTTTTTCTCCATTCCCATCACCCCTTCATCCTTATTTTTATCATATCGAAAAAAGGCTTGAAAGACAATCCTTTTTCCTCTAATCAAAAAAACACCGTTCCGCTTTTGGTGTCATCTGCTTTGCACCCCGTGGTTCGTATAAATTAAAAAAAGCGGCCATCAGGCCGCCCTTCTTAGATATCCATATCATTTTTCAATTGGAGCTTCATTATATTTTCAGCCATAACCGCCGCCTCCGCTCTCGTAGCCGGCTCTCCCCCTGAAATTATACTGCCGCCCGCACCATTTGTCATAATGCCAGTGCCGTATAAAGCCTCCACTGCTTCCCTCGCATAGTCGGAAACATCCTCTCCATATTCCTGATACTGCGTGTCCGGCAGTTTTACCTCTATGTGATTTTGATTCAGATACTGCATAGCGGCAACCGCCATCTGCTCTTTTGTTATATTCTGATCCGGCGCAAAAATGCCTTCCGCTACGCCATGTATAATTCCTTCCCTCTGTGCCCAGGCAATATATCCGCTGTAGTAGCTCTCGGGACTGACATCCTGGAAGCCCGAGGCATCCTGGCTTGGCACTGCTGCCGCCATTCTTCCCAAAATGGCAACTGCCATACCTCTTGTCAAGGGTTCATTGGGCGCAAATGAGGTTTCACTGACGCCTGAAAATAAACCTCTGGCAGAGACAAAATCAACTGCATCCTTTGCCCAGTGACCATCTATATCGGAGAAGGGCTTACTGTTATCCACAATCTTCACAGTAGCGCTTCCATTCAGAGGAAATTCTATTTTCCCCTCTGACAGGACAGAATCCGTAATAACACTTTCACTGCCATCTGATTCCACTAAAACAGCCACCGCTCCGTTTGTTGTTAAGCCTGTGGGCAGGGAAACATAAAGGGGATTTTTCAAATCTTTTGTTTCCTCCCCGCTGCTTTTAACCACGATGCTGGTATTACCGCCCTCTTCCGCTTCCGCCTTTACTGAAAAGATTCCGCTTCCCTTGGATGAAATTTCCATGATCGTTTGATTGGGCACCAAAACCTCTGCCACAGGTGTGGAAATTGAAAGTGACGCTTCTGTTTTATCCCCTATGCTCCTCAACGTGTCCCCTGTAAGTGAAACCTCCGCAGAGGTAACGTCTCCTCTCGTTTTCGGCGCAATTGTAATCACAGAACTTCCGTTTTTCAGCGCCTCAGACACCATTTTGTTACCCTCACTGCCGGTAAGAACCGTTTCTGTTTTTCCGCCTTCCTGTTTTGCCTTGGGCTGAACAGATATATTTTCCCCTGTCTGCCCGCTTTTATCAGACTCAACCCTTTTTCCCGAGGAGCCTCCTGATGATCCGCCGGAAGAGCTGTTTGAAGAGCTTCCGCCGTTTTGTGCTTCATCTGCCTTAAAGGAAACCTCTATTGTATGTCCGTCCGTCACATTTTCCAGAAAATATGTGTTCCCCGAAAGCACTGTAAGCTTTCCGTCCACATAAAAATTGTTGATCTTAAAGCCTTCCTCCGGTGTTATGGTAAACAGCTGGCTTTCTCCGTGGGGAATCAGAATATCTCCTGAGGGCTCAATCGCCCCGCCCTTGGAAGCGGAAGCGGACACAGCATGGTTTAATTCCTTTACAGCCCAGATCCCCTCTTCGTAGGAAAGAGTACCGTTTTTCAGTTCAAACATATCAGGGGAGGGACTTCCTCCTGTCATGGTAACAACGGTATCCTCCAGATTCCAGCCATCGCCCCTGAGTACAATTTCCGTCTTCTCATTCTTCCCTGCCGGTTCAAAATCCTCAAAAACAAGCGGTGCATACAATTCTATTGTTTTAAAAAAGGTGACAGTCCCTATCTCCGTATTGCCGCTGAAATAGCTGAGCTTCCCATTGGCCTTTTTCGACGGCGCCAGACCGTTTCCAAGTCCGCCGCCGCACAAATCCGCGATTGTGCTGTTTTTTACAGTGAGCTCGGCGCTCGTCTTTGCCTCCGCCTCAGATAAGACATTTTTGTCATACTGCCCGCCTGTCAGTACAGAAGCTGCAGCATCGAAATTGCTGTCCTTTCTCACGCCATCCAAAGAAATTTTCACCTCGCCGGCATTGGCGCTTCCTCCTGTTGATGCCTCTCCCGCGCCAAATACAGCGCCCGCTACAACACTGTTTTCTATCTGGAACAGTACGCTTTCCGTGACATTCGCCGAGGAGCCTTCACCGCCTGCCTCGCCGCCCCCATACATAAATGCCGCGGCCACACCAAAAATACCATCTGACGCCGGGGCAGCGGAATTTTTCATCATAATTCTGGTATTGGTAACATTCGCACTTCCGCCGCCGTAAGCGTAGCCGCCGCCATTGAGACTTCCGTAAATATTGGGGCAATCCTCCAAGGTAATGGAAACATCCTCGCTTACGCCTGCCTCCCCGCCGCTGGCATAACCGCCGCCGCGCAGTATCATCACTTCTATGTTATTGCATCTGATACTCACATTGTTTGCCTTTGCCCTGGCATTGGCGCCGTCAGCATAGCCGCCGCCGTATATCTCTCTGACGTCGGCGTCATGTACAATGACACTGATGTCCCCCGTATTGGCATAGGCGTTTGCCGTCTGAGCCGAGGCAGCTGCACTGCCTCCTCCTCTTATGGTATTGACAGGACCTGTCGTAATGACAGTGACAGAGCCTGTACCGGCCTGAGCGTCAAAATCCTTTGCCCGCGCCTCACCGCCACCTGTCAGGGTATGTCCCTCCTGTGTGAAACCTGTCCCCGGCTTAGGAACAAGGGAAGGTATATTCAATGTGATGTCACCCTCCACATTTGCAATGGCCTCCGCCTTATCTCCCAGGGATTTGCCGCCGCCTGTTACATTTGCCACAACCGAGCCTTCCACTGTCACGGAAACATTCCCCTTTACTGTCGCGTTTCCCGTGCCGTCGGAATAACCGCCGCCATAAATATGGCTTAACCGCACATCCTCAACGGTTATGCTGACGTCTCCCACAACAGCTTTATTTTTGCCGCCGCCATACAGTGTGGTTGACGCGCCGACAGGATCCTCACTGAGCTTCTGTGTTCCATCCCCGTTATAAATATAAGCGGTATCCCCCTCCTTTTTAATGAGGGCGGACACACCGTTTAAATATACTGTATTTCCTTCCACCACTATTCCACTTTCCATATCCTGTGCCTGTATGGAGTAAAAACCGCCAAATGATAAAATACCTGCCAGCAGAAACGCTGAAGCTGTTTTTGCTTTCCCTATTAACATAGTATCCCGCCTGTCTTTTTTAGTAACATTTTTATGTATTTATAGTAAAATAATAGTTATTCTGTAACAATAAGTCAATCTATTTTGCGCAATAGCAATATTTTCCACATTATTTTTTCTCATGAGGTTATATCTACTATTTTATGCAGTATCTGTCCTATTGGTTAACAGGCAATAACCACAAAAACAGGTGAAAATGATACTGTGGACAGCTGGCGGTTTGGTTACTTTTACAGCATGTCAAAGTGAGAAATCCTTTTGCATGTATAAAAAAAGAACAGGCTTCCGCCTGTTCCCCGCACAGGAAAAGAGTCTAACCCTCTGTCCCTGTCACAAAAATTTATTGCTCTCCCTAAAATTTAGCGCCTGCTGTTTTGTGTTTGCAGCCATTCTCTTTAAATACTGAATAAATCATTGAAGGATTCGCTCATTGTAGGGTGAGTAAAAACCTGATCTCTTAAAATCCTGTAGGATAATCCCGCATCTATGGCAAGCTTCACTGTATTAATCATCTCATGGGATTCAGGACATAACAGCATTACACCCAATATCCGCTCCGTTTTATTGTCTATCACCGCTTTCAGCAGTCCATCGGTCTCCCGCAGCACCTGTGACTTCGGAATTGCCGCTACCATAAGCTTTGAAACTGTAATGTCATAGCCCTTTTCCCTTGCCTCTCTCTCATTGAGACCAACCCTTGAAAAGGGAGGCTCAATAAATACGCTGTTTGGTACATTGCTGCGCACCGCTGTATTATACCCGCTGTCCGCTCCGGTAAGCTGCCCGTTTACAATTCTGTAATCGTCAAGGGATATATAAGTAAACATAGGGCTTCCCGCCACGTCCCCCATTGCCCAGATATGCGGCGCTGTCGTTTTCAGATATTCGTCCGTCTCAATCGCGCCTCTTGGCGTAACCGCAACGCCGGCCTTCTCCGGATGAAGCTCAGCCGTATTCGGTCTGCGCCCTGTTGCAATCAATATGGCATCCGCTTCCAGCTGTCCCTTTACGCCACCCTTTTCATAATACAAAACAGCGCTGTTCTCTTTGTCCTCCACCTCGTAAGTGTTTGTGCCAAGCAAAAAGCTTACACCCCTATTTTCAAATATTTTTTTCATTTCCTGTGCGACATCGTCATCCTCCCTGGGAAGGAAAACCTCTCCATCCTGTATAACCGTCACCTTTGCGCCGAAATTGGTATAAAACGATGCAAACTCAAGTCCTATATAGCCTCCGCCTATAATAACAAGCCTTTGCGGCAGCTCCTTCAAATCAAGCAAAGTTTCACTGACATAGGAGAATCTGCTTTCCCTCAGTCCTTTAATGGGAGGAATAAATGCCGCCGCTCCGGTATTGATAAAAAATTGCTCGGCCTCTATCTCCATATTTTCTCCATTTGAAAGAGAAACTGTGACTGTTTGGGGCGAAAGAAAGGACGCTGTGCCAAGTATAACGTCTATATTGGGGTTGTCATTTAACTTGTCAAAATTCTTTTTTCGGAGCATTGCAGTAAGTCTTTCTTTCTCCTCCACTGCCCTGCGGTACGCCTCTTTTTTCTCCTCAATGGATAAATTCCCCATACTGTGAACTCTCTTTGCGCTGTTTACCAGAGATTTTGTAGGGATACAGCCCACATTAATACAGGTTCCCCCATACATTTTATCCGATTTTTCAATCAGAGCTACCTTTTTATTTTGTTTTGCCAGAGATGCCGCCAGTGTTTTGCCGCCTTTTCCAAAACCAATAATGATTGCGTCATATTTTTTCATCATTCTTATCCGCTCCTTTTCCTTTTTCCTTCTTATTCTGAGACCGTACCGTAAGGCCAGTCATTGATTCCGCCAAAATCCCAGACGCTGCTGTAACCCATTTCTATAAGCTTTTCTGCTGCCTGCCTGCTTCTGTTTCCGCTCCTGCAATAAATCAATATGGTCTGCTCCTTATCGGGAAGCTCACCTGGCATTTCATCTCCTATACTTTCATTGGGTATCAAAACAGCTCCCTCAATATGGCTTTCCTTAAATTCCTCCTCCGTTCTGACATCGACTATAATGATTTCTTCCTCCGAGTCCATCTTATTCTTTGCTTCCTCAGCCGTTATTTTCCGATAGCCCTCTGTCTGCTCTTCCTCCTCCTTCTCTGCGGCACATCCCGCAAAGGCAAAAATACCAACCAGCACCATTCCAACGATTAAAATGTTCCTCATCACATCTCTTCCCTCCAAATTTGTTATCCTTTCGTTACTGTAATTATAATTATTACAGTTAAATTTGTCAACTGTTATTTTCATGTATACAGTTTTTTTACATTTTATAGGTGTTGCACTTTTGCTTCTCCTTCTTTATACTGAATTTACAGTAAAAAAACATACTGTGGCGGGTAATGGAAAAAGGAGGGAATCCCATGGAGTTTCAGCACGAGGCAAATCAGATTTATGTACTGGATGAAAAGAAGGAAAAAATTGCAGAGATTACTTTTCCGGCGGAGGACGAAAATACAGTCAATATCAATCATACCTTTGTAGATAATTCTCTCAGGGGCCAGGGTGTCGCCGCAAAACTGGTCGCAGAGGCGGCGGAACAGCTTCGCAGAGAGAATAAAAAGGCGGTTGTCACCTGCTCCTATGCAAAGCTATGGTTTCAGGAGAATAAAGATTATCAGGACGTATTAAAATGAACGAAGGTGCCTGCCCAAGGACATCATAGAAGGATAAAGCTATCATAGGCATTCCACAGAAGTACTAACTAATTGAATATTGCAAAAAAAAGAAAGTCTGATTCATCAGACCTTCTTTTTTTACTCCCAACTCTATTGTATCGGCTGTTTCTGCAGCCTTATTTCCATTTTCCCAGTACGATACTGCCATCTGAAAAGTACGGCACTTTAAGGTTAGGGCTTGGATGATACGTCTGGGAGCTTTTTCTGCCTTCTCCTGCGTACGGCCCTCATAACAAGCAGTACTGCTCCGTACACTGCCCATATAACACCTATTACGCAGAGATAGAATGACACAACGGTAAAGCTCAAACTCAAAAGCGTAAATAGGCCAAATACAGACATCAACCCTGAAAAATCAGTGCCGTCTACAGAATAGCCCCCTGCATAATCGGGAGACAATTCCAAAGCGAGGGCTATAAAATTTATAACACCTATGAGTAACAGTACGCCCGACAACACTGCCAAGGCAATAGTTACCTTTCTCCTCATAACCCCACCTCTTTTGATAAAGCATGTAAATATGCCTCCGTTTTCCCCTCTGCCAGCCGAATTCAGTTTATCACAATAAAGCGTTCCGGACAATTGTATAACAGTTAAAATCCCGTTCTATAATAATTTTATGATCCAAAACAACTTGAATTTTTTTGTAAAAGTGCTATGATATTTTTGTAAGGAGACATAGCTCAGCCGGGAGAGCGCTTGCTTCACACGCAAGAGGTCATGGGTTCGAGCCCCGTTGCCTCCATCTCTGAAATGCCTTGAAGCCGCAGAGCTTCAAGGCATTTTTCTTTTTTAAACCTTTGCATAAAACTCATGTGAATAACATTTCACCCATTTATTTTCAATCACATAAATCATTACAAATCTCTGAACATACGGGAGGCAAACAGCTTTCTGGCGTTTTTCATGCCGTAAATATCCTTTACAACTTCCTGTGCATAGCGAAGTGACAGTCTCCTCACAAAAATATGATTATACTTCATCTCCAGATAGTCCCTGTACCGTGCAGCCACCTCATATTGGTAGGAAGCAAAGGCAATGTCATCCAGATATGCCTCAAAGGTTTTTAATTGTACCCGATATGGGGTTATAATCGTCTCAAAATGCCTGATATCCCTGTCTATCTCATGTATAAATGTATTCATAATGTCAAAATCCGTCATTGTATCAGCTCCACTAAATTTTTATTTAGTATTTGCTTTGCCGATATTCTCTATGCTATATAAAACATTATTTTTTGCCATTCGTCTTCTTTTCTATTCACTGTACCGCACTATAATCGCTCTATCAAGGACTGTGCTAAAATAGCCTGATTTGTACTTTGTCATTCAGACAAAACCAGCTGCCGTAGACAGGCGCAGCCGAGCTTGTCTTTCAAATTTCGACAGGGTCCGCCATAACGCGGTTTTAGCATATGGCTCTTTGGGATGGCAGCTTTGAAGTGTTACAACAGATGTAAACACCAGCACCTGTTTCCCCATTTTAGGCTACAGGAATACCCTTTGACAATTGTCCGGCTAAGTATCTAAACCCGTCACAAAATCATATATACCTGCGCATTGTAAATCGGTGCGCAAGCATTCCATTATATACCGCCCTTTTGTATTTCGGTTAAAAATTACAATATTCCTATATGGTCACATCTGACTTCTTTCCATGCCCTGATTTTGAACCAGGCTCCTGCTCTGTTTATTAACAGGCAAATCCCAGCGAAGAATCTCTGCCAAAAGCTCTTTGCCTGTAACAGAGCCGTCTTATTTCTGTACATAAAAAAGGCGTCTTTCCCGTTTTCAGGAAAGCCGCCTTTTTTGTCTTTTTACCAGGCCGCAACCGTTCCGTCCGATCGGGGCTCTGTAGCCCCCGTCAATGTGCCGTCTCCGCTGCGCCATATAACCTGTCCCCGTCCAAAATTACAGGTAAGAGGCGGCACGGTTATCTCATGCCCTCGCCGTATAAGCTCCTCTGTAACAGCGTGGGGGAAAGCCCTTTCTACCTCCACCCTTTTGCCGCCTACCCACTGCCAGCGGGGCGCATCCAAAGCCTCCTGGGGATTCATATGAAAATCTATGGTGTTCATTATCACCTGCAAATGGCCCTGAGGCTGCATAAATCCGCCCATTACGCCAAATGGCCCTACCGCCTTCCCATCCTTCATCAAAAAGCCGGGAATAATAGTGTGATAAGGTTTTTTCCCGGGTGCAAGACAATTTCCGCTCTCCGGGTCAAGATAAAAATTGCTGCCCCTGTTTTGAAGTGCAATTCCCGTACCCGGCACCACGATACCGGACCCAAAGCCCATGTAATTGCTCTGAATGTAGGAAACCATATTGCCCTCTCCGTCCGCCGTACACATATATACCGTTCCGCCGTAATCCGGTGATCCCGGCGTTGGTACAATTGCCTCCCGCCCTATGAGGGCGCGCCTTGTTTTCGCATACTCCTCAGACAAAAGGGTTTTTACGCTCACCTTCATAAATCTGGGATCCGACACATACCTCTTTCCATCCTCATAAGCCAGCTTAAGGGCCTCAATCTGCTTATGGAATGTTTCAGCGCAGTCCCTGTGGGAAAAGTCAAATCCATTTAATATATTGAGTGCCATCAGGGCAACAATGCCGTGTCCGTTAGGCGGAATTTCACATACCGTATAGCCTCTGTAATCCACGCTGACCGGCTCTACCCATTCGGGAGAAAATGCCGCCAAATCCTCTTTCCTAAGATAACCACCGGTCACTTTAGAGAACTCATCAATTTTGTCCGCCAAAGCTCCTCTGTAGAAGGCTTCGCATTTTGTATCAGCCAGTTCCCGCAGCGTTTTTCCATGATCCCTTAAAAAAACCGTTTCCCCCGGCAAGGGCCCCCGCCCCGCCGGCGCAAAGACATCACACCAGGTATTAAAATAAGGCTCCTCCAACTCCTTTTTAAAATCGTCAAAAGCCTGCTGCCAAAGCATGGCTGTGACCGGCGCAACAGGATAGCCCTCCTCCGCATAAGCAATTGCCGGCTGAAGAAGCTCCTCAAAAGGAAGTCTGCCGAATTTTTTTGAAAGTTCTGCCCAGGCCGCCGGTATACCCGGCACCGTCACAGGCGCCCAGCCTCTATCTGGCATGGAGGCGCCATATTTTTTTCTGAGATTTTCCGCGCTGACCGCCATAGGCGCCGGACCGCTGGAATTTAGACCATGCAGCTTATCCTTCATCCATACAAGGGCAAAGGCATCGCCGCCCAGGCCATTGCTGTTAGGCTCCAATACCGTCATACAGGCGGCCGTGGCGACAGCGGCGTCAACTGCGTTACCGCCCTTTTTAAGCATATCAAGTCCTGCCTGTGCCGCAAGCGGCTGTGTTGTACACACCATACCCTTTTTTCCGTATACTACCCGTCTTGCGGACGGATAAGCATATTTCAGGGAATCAAACTGTAGCTCCATTTTCGTCGTCTCCTTATTAAAGTTTTGCAGCGGTGCGTTTTTCCCTTCCATCGTCTGCTGTCACATTCCATATTACATGAATTAGCCCGCCCTGTCTATCCTGTCAGAAAGGGATCTTTAGTCCTTTTTTATAAATTTAAGGGAAGCAAAATTAAACGCCCCCCTCCCTCCAATAAAAGACATTGCATTCAGAAAAAGCACTGGAACTGCAAAGGAAAGCAGGGTTCCATAGAACCAGTTTGTCTGTGTATCCTTTATAAAAAGCCATGCGCCAAAACCGACAGAAATACCCAGTATAAAGGCAGGCACCGCAAAGCGACTGTAATCCTTTTTGCCGTAAAGTCCACATAAAAAAATGCTGGCAGGCGCGCTGAAGAATATGCCGCTGAAAATATCAATGCTCAGAAGCGATACTCTTTCCAGTGAAATAGCGATAAGTGCGCAGGATATGCCCACAAGAACGGTAATCAGCTTGCCGTACTTGATTTTGTCTTTTTCCAATGCTCCTTTATTCGCATATTGAGGATATATTTTGATGACAGAGATACCGAATATGCCCATTAAACTGTTAATAATTGTCGTGAAGGCCACGGCCAATATAACAAGATTAAATAAGAGCTGCATAGGAACGGAAAAATATCTTGGCAATATAAAGCCCGCTATGAGCAGGCTGAAATTGGCAGTCTCCTCCATGTCAATTTGGAAAACCAGAAACAGATACCCAAAAAACAGAGAGCTTAGTATGACAAAGGGCACCCACAGCGCCACACCGCCTATAAAAAAGGATCGCTTGATGACAGAATCATCTCTCGTGGCATAGGCCTTCAGGTAATAAATAGGATCCAGTGTAAACTGCGCAAAACCAATTACCATAGCCGATATGCCGTATCGTATACCCGGTGTCAAAGCAACTGCTGCTTGCCGAAAACTTCCGGAGAATAAAGCGGTATCGCCCTTCAGACTAAATACAGACTCCACAGGATAATAATGATAGCTAACTGCATAATATAAAATAAGCATTCCCGCAATAATAATTACAAAATTAATTCTGTCATTGATTAGAACGCCCTTCATACCGGTGAATACAACGAAGATAACCGCCAGTATCACAGTGAAAAATGCCACCTTTTTAAAAGAAATCCCAAAGGCTACAGAAAACAGGGAGCTCATACCTACAGCCTGCTCTATCACTATATAAACGACTAAAAGCACTGAAGTGGCGTAAAATAAAAATTCCGCTTTTTCGCCAAATCGCCCCTTTATAAAATCTGTTACAAAAATACGGTTTCCCGTAAGCCTGCGAAAGCGCAGTATAACAGGAATAAAGGCCAGTACGCCTATGCCGGTTCCCAAAGCAAAAAACAAACCGCCGAATTTGCCGTAAAGGATACAGGCTTCCGCTGCCCCTATGACAGAGGTGGTCCAAAGCCATGAATTGAAAATACTGGGAATCAGATATTTTGAGGTGATCTCTTTGTCTGCAAATATCAACCCGTTGATGCTTTCCTTGCTGTCTTTTGTGTACTTAAAAATAACCGCCAACAAAACCGCATATAAAACAATCAGTAAAAAGCCCAGCATGGGTCATCCCCCCCTACAAAAGAAGCTGAAACAACCAAACCTGTCCCAAACGCTTTTCATGGCGTTCTGTTATCATTTTGTTCTGAAAAAATAAGCATATCTTCCATATCTACCTCTATCTATGAAAGGTATCGTATAAATAGCCTGCTGCTTTATGAATTGATTCGTGACCCTATTGCTCTTCAAAACTATACTGCCCGCAAGCATGGGCCATAACTGCAAACAAAACTGGAGATTAGCTGCCGTCCAAGTATATCCGTGGGCTTTTTATTTATTATACCATAAAAGCGGAGAAAACAGGCTGCACAGAAGCAATACTGCAAGCTTGCTTGCAAGAGATTGTTTCGGGTGC
>JAHZDZ010000008.1:0-17338 GCA_019422105.1 Bacillota bacterium
TTTTATGGTATCATAACGATAAATTTCAGCGGAGATACTCATAAACCTGCGGTTTCTCGGTACATTTGCTATGCAAATGGCTTCTTATATGCACCCCCTTTACAGGCAAGCCTGTATGAGTGTAACATTCAGCACCTTTTCTCCGCTTTTATGGTATAATATTCGCGAAAAAGCGGTGAAAGGCCGTAAAGAAAGCGCTGCGATCGCCTGCGGACAAAGAGGCTTTCTTGAAAGGACTTGAAGAGTGAAACGACCGAGTAAGACGGAGTTTTACGAAGATTTCCGCTGAATTTATGGTATCATAACGATAAATTTCAGCGGAGAACCTCGAAACCTGCGGTTTCTCGGTACATTTGCTACGCAAATGGCTTCTTATATGCACTCCCTTTACAGGCAAGCATGTATGGGTGTGTCCATTCAGCACCTTTTCTCCGCTTTTATGGTATAATATCTGCGAAAAAGGGAGAGAAGCTAAAAAGAAGCAGTCCGACGGTTTTACAGTCAAGAATGCTTCTTTTAAGGCTTCGAGGAGCGACGCGACCGACAAGACCGAAGGTTTTGGAGGAACTCCGCGTCAATTTATGGTATAATGATGATAAATTTCAGCGGAGATACTCATAAACCTGTGGTTTATTCGTACATTTGCTGCGCAAATAGTCTGCACCCGAAACAATCTTTTGCAAGCAAGCTTGCAGTATTGTTTCTGTGCAGCCTGCTTTCTCCGCTTTTATGGTATAATGTTCGCAATAAGCGGAGAAAAGCTGACAAGAAAGCGTTATGACCGCTTGCGGGCAAGAGGGCTTTCTTAGGAAGCTTTGTGGAGTGAAACGGCCGAGCAAAACAAGGTTTTGCGAGGTTCTCCGTGTTAATAATAATAGATTTCAGCAAAACTGCCTAGAAACCCTCGGCCTTTCGGCATTTTTGCCGGGAAAAGGGCCGCTTATGCAATCGTTATTTAACAGGACAGAGATATTCTGTTGAGCCGGAGAAGTGAATTTGCAGTGAAAACAAATTTTTGATGGCCTTACAGACAGAGAATGCAGAAGAAAGGAATGAGTAAAATGATAAAGACGGTGATAATGGACAGGTATCAATTCAGTGAGGAACAGCTTCAGAAAATACGGGAGCTTGGGTATGATGTCTCCGTACATATAGGGGAGAGGAAAATTCCGCTGACAGAAGAGGAATTGGAGTGTGAGGTGCTGATACAGGAGAACGCCTTTGTCATAAACCGGGCGGAGGACTTAAAAAGGGTAAAATTTGTGCAGGGCACGGCCGCCGGCACTGATGCCATACCAATGGATACTTTGCAGAGGATGGGCGTAAAATACAGTAATGCCAGAGGAATATTCAGTATTCCCATGGCTGAATTTACACTTATGCGTCTTCTGGAGGTTTACAAACGGGCGAGAGTGTTTGAAGAGTTAAAGGAGAAAAAAATATGGAAGCGCTTTCACAGTATTGAGGATTTAAAGGGGAAAAAAGCTGCTTTTCTGGGAACGGGAGATATTGCCCAGGAAACAGCCAAAAGGCTTAGAGCCTTTGATGTGGAGGTGGTCGGATTTAACAGAAGTGAAAAGCCGGCTCCGTATTTTGATACTGTGTATCCCATCGGTTCCGTAAAGGAAAAAATCGGTGACTATGATATTGTTATTGCGATACTCCCCTTGAATGAGGAGTCCAGAGGCCTGGTGGGAAAAGAATTTTTTGACGCTATGAAAGAAGGGTCCTTATTTGTCAATGTCGGAAGGGGCCCTGTGGTGGAGGAAAGGGCGCTCATTCAGGCAATGAAGGAAAAAAAGCTTATGGCGGCTGTTTTGGATGTATTTGAAAAGGAGCCTTTGTCTGAGGACAGTCCCCTGTGGGAATTTGACAATTTTTATTTTTCACCCCATAACTCAGGCGTTTCCCAGAGCAATGTGCCCTATCTGTTTGATCTGATATATGAAAACCTGAAAGCATACAAAAACGGCACGGAAATAAGGAACAGATTACTTTGAAAGAAGGCTTCGTTATGGAAAAAGATTATATGGTTTTTGACGGCTCACATCAGTTTGATATCGGCCGATTTAAAAGCAGGGTAAAGGAAAGCGGGCTGTCAAAGGATAACTATCAGCCGGTGATGGCAAAAAACAGGGAGTTAATGGCGGCCCTCCAGGATAAGTTTTATGCCCATGGAAAAGACAGTATTCTGATACTGTTTCAGGCCATGGACGCTGCGGGAAAGGACGGCATGATAAAGCATGTCATGAGCGGGCTGAATCCTCAGGGTACCCAGGTGACCTCCTTTAAGGAGCCGTCCAAGGAGGAACTGAATCATGACTACCTTTGGCGCTGTATGAGGGCACTGCCGGAAAGAGGGAAAATAGGCATATTTAACCGTTCCTACTACGAGGATGTGTTGATTGCGAAGGTGCATGACCTGCCTTTTTTGCAGCAGAAGCTTCCCGAAAGATGTTTGAAGGATGATATATGGGAGAAAAGATACAGGCAGATAGGAGACTTTGAGCGCTATCTTTCGGAGAACGGCATAATTGTGCTGAAATTTTTTCTGCATGTGTCAAAGGAGGAGCAGAAAAAGCGCTTTTTGGAGCGTATCGACAATGAATCGAAAAACTGGAAGTTCTCTTCCTCTGATATTGCGGAGAGACAATACTGGCACAGCTACCAAAAAGCCTATGAGGATGCTGTCAACAAGACGGCGTCAGATCATGCTCCATGGTTTGTCATACCGGCGGACGCCAAATGGTACGCCCGCATAGCAGTCTCTGAAATTATCATAGAGGCTCTCCGTTTTACCAAACCAGACTATCCAAGGCTTGCAGCCAGGGAGTACCAAATGCTTGACGACTGCAAAAGGAAGCTTCTTTCGGAGGAATGAACAGGCCGCAGTATGCCACAAAAAAATGACTGTTTTTACAGCGGAAAAGGACTCCCGAATCCGAAAAATAATGAATAAATTTTCATTCGTGAAATGAAATTTGGGCATAGTAACAAATTTTATGAAAACACTTGCAATTTGCCATAAAAAATGGTATTCAATAGTAGTGAGGTTTTCAGATACTCGGTTTTGAACATAGGCGTTCTCAATTAATGAGGACGCTTTTTCACTTTTAATACCTATCATAAACGGTTGAAAGGAATGGTAACGGGATGGAAAATTTTTCTTTGACAGAAGATTTCGGCATGAATGTATTTAATGATGAAACCATGCGCCAGCGTCTTCCGAAAAAAGTATACGCGGAGATGAAAAAGACCATAGAAAACGGTGAGACAATGCGGGGGGAGATCGCTGATATTGTCGCCAATGTAATAAAGGACTGGGCCATGGAGCGGGGTGCAACCCATTATACCCACTGGTTTCAGCCTATGACGGGAATTACGGCGGAAAAGCATGATTCCTTTATCACACCTATCGGAAACGGCAGGGCTATCACGGAATTTTCGGGCAAGGAATTGATTAAGGGCGAGCCTGACGCTTCCTCCTTCCCCTCAGGCGGCTTGAGGGCGACCTTTGAGGCCAGAGGATATACGGCGTGGGACAGCACCTCACCCGCTTTTTTGAGGGAGGATGCTTCCGGCATTACCCTTTGCATCCCCACGGCGTTTTGCTCTTATACGGGAGAGGCCCTTGACAAGAAAACACCTCTTTTGCGCTCCATGGAGGCAATCAGCGCGCAGTGCGTCCGAATACTCAGGCTTTTTGGAAACGACAGGGTAAAGAGGGTTATTTCCTCCGTTGGCCCTGAGCAGGAGTATTTTTTGATTGACAGGGATTTATATAAGCAGAGAAAAGACCTTATTTTTACAGGCCGCACTCTCTTTGGGGCAATGCCTCCCAAAGGGCAGGAGCTTGACGATCACTATTTCGGCATTCTCAAGGAGAGAGTCGCCTGCTTTATGCGGGAGCTGAATGTGGAGCTTTGGAAAATGGGTGTGCCGGCAAAGACGCAGCACAACGAGGTTGCTCCCGCGCAGCATGAGCTGGCGCCGATTTATGAAAACACCAATGTGGCTACAGACCACAATCAGATTGCCATGGAGGCGCTAAAGAGGATTGCGGGACACCACAATCTTGTGTGCCTGCTTCACGAGAAGCCCTTTGCGGGCGTCAACGGATCCGGCAAGCACAACAACTGGTCCCTGACAACGGACGATGGTCAGAATCTCTTTGAGCCTGGCAAAACACCCCATGAAAATGTGCAGTTTCTTCTGTTTCTTGTAGCGGTACTGAAGGCGGTGGATTTACATGCCGATTTGCTGCGCATCTCTGCAGCCAATCCGGGAAATGACCACAGGCTTGGGGCAAACGAGGCGCCTCCCGCTATTATTTCCGTATTTCTTGGAGAGCAGCTGGAGGATATTCTGGAGCAGATTGAGCAGGGAGAGGCCACCAGCAGCAAGCAGGGCGGCAATATGTCCATTGGCGTAAAATCTCTGCCGACACTGAAAAAGGATGTGACAGACCGCAACAGGACATCACCCTTTGCCTTTACGGGAAACAAATTTGAGTTCAGAATGGTGCCCTCCTCCGCATCCATTTCCTGTCCGAATCACATGCTCAACACCATTACAGCCGATGTTTTGTCTGATTTTGCAGACGAGCTGGAAAAGGCGGAGGATTTTGAGAAGGCTGTTCACGATTTAATCCAAAGGACAGTGAAGGAGCACAAAAAAATTGTGTTTAACGGCAACGGCTATTCTGATGACTGGGTAAAAGAAGCGGAGAGAAGGGGCCTTCCAAACATCAAGTCCATGGTGGATGCTATTCCCGCCCTTGAAAAAGATAAGGCCGTAGCAATGTTTGAAAAGCATAATGTTTTGACGAGAGCGGAGTTATTTTCACGGGCAGAAATCCTTTACGAGGATTATATGAAGCAAATCAATATTGAGGCGAGAACCATGATAGATATGGCGGCAAAACAGATTAAGCCGGCAGTCATTGCCTACGCAGGAGAACTGGCGGGCTCTTTGAATCAGGTGCGGGAGGCCGGAGCAGACGTCAGCGTACAGATGGAGCTTCTCAATGAGGTGACAGCCCATCTGAATGAAATGAGCAGGAGGCTGGCGGAGCTTGAGGAGGTCACGGCTAAGGCCAGCGCAATGGAGGGAGAAAGAAGCTCGGAGGAAATAGCCAAATACTACAGGGATGTTGTATTTGTAAAGATGAACGAGCTGCGGGCGCCTGCCGACGCGCTGGAAATGATTGTGGATGAGGATTATTGGCCATTCCCGACCTACGGCGAATTGTTATTTGACATTTGATGATTTGATTTATTTGAAGGGCGCCGTAAGGCGCCTTTTCAGCGCGTCAATAAAGTCAAAACCTTGAAAACCTGTCTCCGCTCCGGTCGATGCTGAACCTCCGGTGGATGTTCACCACCCCTAAAACTCCACAAGGACTATGCTTTTGACCCATAACGGAAAACAATGTTTTCCAATTGAGCATTATTTGATTTTGTAAAACAGTTACAAAAAGGCTTGCAGGGTTCGGGGACAGACTCCCTGAGGATTTTGACAGTCCGAAAGGCACGGCGGCGCCTTTTTTTGATGGCTTAAATTCGCTTGTCTCTAAAACAGAGGGGAGTGTTTTTGGTCCCTGTTGTAGAAAAGTGTTGATATTAGGTCTGGTAAACAGGCCTTCGTCAAAACAACTAAAAAAATCCCCACACTTTTTCGGTGTAAGGATTCTTTGACCCAATTATATTATACCAGTAAGGCTAAAAACAACCCTGCAAACAGGAAGCAGTCACTCTTCTTTATCGGAACGATATCGTTTTAGATTCACGATAAATGCCGCTATCCAGATTAGCGCACAAAGAATATTCAATACGAACCAGAAAATAGAATCGTTATATTTTTGATATATCACTTCAAGTATAGCTCTGACTGACCAAAGAATTGCACAAAGGGCGTAAAGTATCACCGCCAATCGGCTTGTTTTCTTCATTGTTTGCACCTCCAAATTCCCGCATTTCAGTACGTCTTCTCCGCTAAAGGTGATACAATTTTTCTATATCCTATCATACCGACTTGTTCTTCTCAAGGCGGTTTGGTGAAATCGACGGAGTTTTTTCCATACACACTTATCTACAACAGGGGAGTGTTTTTGTGTTCACTTGACAGAATTTCTAAAGAATACTATCATTATACTAATTTATAATTGTATGCAGCCTTTAGAATGGAGACAATAAAATGAAAACAGAGGATTTTAATTACGAGCTTCCAAAGGAGCTTATTGCGCAGGAGCCGCTGAAGGACAGAGCAGCCTCAAGGCTTCTTGTTATGGATAAAAATACAGGGGAAATCAAGCACAGAACCTTTCGGGACATCAAAAAATTTCTGAGAAAAGGGGACTGTATTGTCATAAACGATACAAAGGTCATGCCAGCAAGACTTATCGGTGAGCGCAAGGGAACCGGCGCCCGTGTGGAGATACTTCTTCTTGTCAGAAAGGATATGGATCAGTGGGAGGTTTTGGTACACCCCGGCAAGAGGGCCAAGCCGGGAGATACCATCGTTTTTGGCGGCGGCAGGCTTGAGGCGGAAATTCAAAGTATTGTGGAGGGAGGAAACCGCATCATCAAGTTCCATTATGACGGTGTTTTTGAGGCCATACTGGACGAGCTTGGGGAGATGCCTCTTCCTCCCTATATTACCCATAAGCTGGAGGATAAAAACCGCTACCAGACAGTATATGCCAAGCACGAGGGCTCGGCAGCGGCGCCTACGGCGGGACTACACTTCACACCGGAGCTTTTGGATGAAATCAGGGATATGGGCGTATCCGTTGCGCATATCACGCTTCATGTGGGCCTTGGCACCTTCCGCCCAGTGAAGGTTGAGGATGTGGACAAGCACGAAATGCATTCGGAATATTATATTGTGACGGAGGAGATGGCGGCGCTTATTAATTCCGCCCGTAAAAACGGGGGGAGGATTATCGCCATTGGCACCACAAGTGTCAGAACCCTTGAAAGCTGTGCTACAGAGGAGGGCATTGTGCAGGCCAAAAATGACTGGACAAAGATTTTTATTTACCCCGGCTACAGGTTTAAGGCGGTGGACTGCCTTCTGACAAATTTCCATCTGCCGGAATCCACTTTGATAATGCTGGTTTCCGCCTTGGCCGGAAAGGAAAATATACTGCATGCCTATGATGTGGCTGTGAAAGAAAAATACAGGTTTTTCAGCTTTGGGGATGCTTCCTTTCTGACGGATTCCCTGGAGGAAAGGGAATAGGAGTTGTTCTATGTATAAAATGGCGGTATTGGATATAGACGGCACGCTGGCGGATCCGCGGGGGAACATATCCACGGGGAACAGGGCGGCCATCAATAAGGCTGTAAGTATGGGCGCTGTAGTGACGGTCTGCACCGGCAGGAATATGAGAAAGGCAATGCCTGTCATGAAAAAGGCGGGCATCAAAGCGCCTTTTGTCTGTATAGACGGTGTTGTGCTCTATGACCCGGTGAAGGGCTGTGTGCTGAAGGATTACAGGCTTGACGCGGAGGAAGTGGAGGGGCTTTTAAGCTGCGAAGGCATGAAGGACGCCTATATTGAGCTGTCCGACGGCTTTATCTATCACAAGTATATAAAAAACAGGGATATGCTTGCGTATGACCCTTTTAACCGACATGATTTTGCGGGAAGAATCAAAAGCTATTTCGGCGGCGCACGGTATTATAAAAGTCTCGCCTTTGCGGAGAAGTTTGAGGGGCCTGTCTACCAGATGGTTGTCGGGGCGCGGCCTGAAATTCTCAGCAACATAAAGCATGAGATTGGAAAAAAGGGGCTGAAGGGTGTTGATATTCGCGATACTATCATGAAGGATTTTCTTTTTCTAAACAGGAAGGGGATACATAAGGCCGCGGGAATCCGGCTTCTGTGTGATTACTACCAGATTGATCCAAAGGAGGTTATCGCTGTGGGGGACGAGGAAAACGACGTGGAGATGATACAGATGGCCGGACTTGGCGTGGCCATGGGAAACGCCGTGGATAATGTAAAAAAAGTAGCGGACGAGGTTACCCTTGACAACGGAAACGATGGCGTGGCAAGGGTTTTGGAAAAATATTTCCTGTAAGGCAGCTTGGGCTTTGCGCAAAGGGGAGGGATTCTATGGATTTATTTGAATACATGCATCAGGAAAAGGTAAAGACGGGCTCCCCTCTGGCGGCAAGGCTGAGGCCGACAACGCTGGAGGAGTTTGTGGGGCAGGAACATATTATAGGAAGGGGAAAGCTTCTCTACCGTGCCATTAAAGCGGACAAGCTCAGCTCCATTATTTTTTTCGGGCCGCCGGGGACAGGGAAAACAACCCTTGCAAAAATTATTGCCAATACGACAAAAAGCCGTTTTATGCAGTTAAACGCCACCACAAGCGGCATTAAGGATATTAAGGAGACTGTGGCTCAGGCCAGGGACGCTCTGGGTCTTGACGGAAAAAAAACTATCCTCTTTATTGATGAGATTCACCGCTTCAACAAAACCCAGCAGGACGCCCTGCTGCCCCATGTGGAGGATGGCACCATCATATTAATCGGCGCGACGACAGAAAATCCCTACTTTGAGGTCAATAAGGCTTTGGTGTCTCGCTCTGTTCTCTTTGAGCTGAAGCCCCTGACAAAGGAAAACATAAAAACGATACTGCAAAACGCTCTTACGGATGAAGAGCGGGGAATGGGGAGCTACCATGCAAAGATAACGCCGGAGGCCCTGGATTTTCTGGCGGATATTGCAAACGGCGACGCCAGAAGCGCACTGAATGCCGTGGAGCTGGGTGTTTTGACAACGGATAAAAATGAAGAGGGAAAAATTGTCATTGATTTGCAGGTTGCCCAGGAATGCATACAGAAGAGGGCGCTGAACTATGATAAGGACGGCGACAATCATTACGACACCATATCCGCCTTTATCAAGAGTATGCGCGGCAGCGACCCCGACGCAGCTCTCTACTATCTTGCCCGCATGATATATGCTGGGGAGGATCCAAAATTTATTGCAAGGCGCATTGTCATCTGCGCTAGCGAGGATGTGGGAAACGCCGATCCCCATGCCTTGCAGGTTGCAGTTTCCGCTGCGTGGGCGGCAAATTTTGTGGGATTTCCCGAGGCCCGCATTATGCTTGCTCAGGCGGTGACCTATGTGGCCTGCGCACCCAAAAGCAACGCATCCTATATGGGCATCAATATGGCGATGGAGGATGTGCAGAAGGTGAAGGTGAAAACCCTTCCCGACCATCTCAAGGACAGCCACTATCCGGGAGCAGGAGAATTGGGACATGGCCTCGGCTACAAATATGCTCATGACTTTCCGGGGCACTATGTGAAACAGCAGTATCTTCCCGATGAGCTTGTGGGAAAAATTTATTATGAGCCCACCCAAAACGGCGTGGAGAAAAAAATCAGCGAGTCGCTGAAGCGGCTTCGGGGAACTGTCGGAAGCGGGGAGGAAGGCAGCCGCCTGAATGACTGATTATAATAGAATTTGCCGCCGGGTAAACGTCCTTTATCCATTCCGTTAGGCCATAGAAGGAATGGACAGGGGACGTTTTAATTATTTTTGGGCAGCGGCAGTATGAGGCGGTTTATGCGAAACTATTTGACAGTTCCAATATTCGGTTGTCGGGCAGGAAAAACAGCAGTTTGAATTCGCTGTTTCATTATATTTCAGGAGGAAACGATATGTTCAGGGAAATGAGAAGAAGAAAACAGGTTTTGACGGAGGAGGCATGTGTTGCCGTTTTAAACAGAGAGACGTCGGGGGTACTGGCGGTATTGGGAGATGGGGATTATCCCTATGCGGTGCCCTTGAGCTTTGTCTATCATGACGGCAGACTGTATTTTCACTGTGCCAAATCGGGACATAAGCTGGATGCTATTGCCAAAAACAGCAGGGTGTCTTTTTGCGTTATCAGTCAGGATGATGTGAAGCCTGAGGAATATACAACCTATTTCAGAAGCGTAATTGTTTTTGGCAGAGCAAGGGTATTGGCGGAGGATTTGGAAAAGCGCAGGGCCATTGAGCTTCTGGTAAAAAAATATTCTCCGGATCAGGAGGATTGGTTTAAAGAAATTGAGGCTTCCTTCAAACAGGTATGCATGGTAGAAATACAAATTGAGCATATGAGCGGGAAGGAAGCCATTGAGCTTGTCCGTATGAGAGAGAGTAAAAAGGGATAGAGGGGTAAAGGAAAGACGGAAAGTACAGAATGTATTCAGGCCAAAGCTATGGATGTTGTCATTGAAGGAAGAAATAAAAGTCAACCGCACTATTATTCTGTGACGGCGGTTGAGCACAAAAAAAGACAGGAGGAATCCTGTCTGAGTGTATCAAAAGAATCAAAGCGAGCGTTATACCTTTAAGCTTCCACATGGCAAGCCTTTAGAAAGCTTTCATGGGTTCGGGGACAGAGTCGCTGATATTTTTAAAATCCAGCGTTTGCTTAAACTCGATTGCCCTTAAAAACAGGGTAAATATATTTAAGGAAACCGCGTAAGTACGCGGTTTCCTTGTGGTCATGGGAAAACCCCTGAGGAGTTTAAGCCTCTCTGTTATTTCTTTTTATTTTTCTTTGCGGGCTCAATATTGACCTTTTTCCCCTTAATTTTGCTGTTTTTCATGCCTGTCACAACGTCCTTGGCGTATTCGCAGGGAACGTCTACAAAGGTGTACTCGTCAAAAATATCAATGGATCCGATTACTTTTCCGGGAATGCCCGTCTCTCCCGCAAGAGCACCTACAATATCCTTCGCACGGATTTTATCCTTTTTACCCATATTGATGAAAAGGCGTACCATTCTTTCGCCGGAATCGCCGTAGCGCTGCGTCTCATTGACATTTAAATCCTCTATCAAATCGTCGTCGCTGCTGTCATCAGCCAAATGCATTTTTAAGAGTGCCGCCGCAATATCGATTGCCGCAATATCCTCTTCCACCATGGATTCGGCAATATTGATATATTTTGTGAGATGGCCTTCCTCAATGACGGCCTTAATTTTGTCGATAAAGGCGTTGGTTTTAGCCTCCTCAATGTCGCTTAAGGTAGGCAGCTTCTGCTGTAATATTTTTGTTTTGGTGTAGCGCATGATGTCGCGAAGCTTATAAATTTCCTTGCCGACACAGAAGGTGAACGCCTTTCCGCTCTTGCCTGCCCTGCCGGTTCTGCCGATACGGTGTACATAATATTCCTCATCCTGGGGCAAATCAAAATTGAATACAATATCAACGTCGTCAACGTCAATGCCGCGGGCTGCAACGTCCGTTGCCACCAGTATCTCAATGGTTCCGTTTCTGAATTTCTGCATTACCTTATCTCTTTGCTGCTGCTTCAAATCGCCGTGAAGGCCCTCCGCGAAGTAGCCGCGGCCCTGAAGCTGTTCCACAACCTCGTCAACCCTTTTTTTCGTATTACAGAAAACGATAGCGAGGGAGGGGTTATACATATCGATGATACGGGAGAGAGCTTCCAGCTTGGTTCTCTCCTTTACGTCAAAGTATGCCTGCTCGATGCTTGGGACAGTCAGTTCTTTTCGGACGATTTTAATAAATTCGGGCTCTCTCAGAAAGCGCTTGCTCAAATCCAGTATTTCCCTGGAGAGAGTGGCGGAAAACATAATAGTCTGCCTCTCCTCGGGAATTTTGGTAAGTATTGTCTCAATGTCGTCGCGGAAACCCATGTCAAGCATTTCATCCGCCTCGTCCAGGACAACAAGCTTTACGGTTTCCATTTTCAACGTGCGGCGGCGCATATGATCCATTACTCTGCCGGGGGTGCCGATAATAACCTGTATGCCTTTTTTCAAAGCCATAATCTGTCTGTCAATGGGCTGTCCGCCGTAGATTGGAAGCACGCGGATATTGTCCTTGTACTTTAATAGCTTTCTGAACTCCTCGCTTACCTGTATAGCAAGCTCACGGGTGGGGCAGAGGATTACGGCCTGAAGGCTTCTGTCCTCAGGGTCAACCATCTCAAGACAGGGAATGCCGAAGGCAGCAGTTTTTCCCGTTCCTGTCTGGGACTGACCGATGACATCCCGGCCGCTCATGACAACACTTATAGACTGGGACTGTATGGGAGTAGCCTCCTCAAAACCCATGTCGAGTACAGCCTTGCAGATTTCTGGTGACAAATTCATTTCTTCAAATTTCAAATTTTCCATTCTTTAATTCCTTTCGATTCTGTAAGCCAATCGATAAGCATATTTATTTTCCGGCGTTCCTGATGAAAGCGGGAAGGGACGTCAAGTGTAAAAAATACTTTTATTCCATGCCGGCGACAAGTAAATCCGATTTTAAGATTTACGGATGGTCTTTGATAAAATACCATTATTCTAAGGTTGAAACATTTTCATTTCGATTTGTAAATAATCGCACTTATGCTTTGTGACTAGCTTTTGAGTGATAGTGATAACCGCTTTTCTATATTTTTTCCATAAAATATATTTTGTATACAAAAGCGGTAACTATTACTATAACAATATTGCGGAGAAATTGCAAGTATACAGTATGGCTTATTTTTAAAAATCCGTATTTTCTCATTGACTTTCCCTCAAAATGTGTTAAAATAGTATAAATTCATTTATAAAACAAATACTGTGAAAGCGCCAAGTAGGTATCTATGCGCCGTCAGAGAGAAAATGCCACCGGCTGAAAGCATTTTTCGCAACCATAGGATACTGAAATTTCCCGCCGGAGTTTATTTTCTGAAGCAGAGTAGGAAAATACGGTTGATGCACGTTACGCATTTTGAGTGCCTGTCAACCGGACAGGAATTTGGGTGGTACCGCGATAACCTTCGTCCCTTTTTGGGAGGAAGGTTTTTTTATTGCTTCGGTGCGCCTGTGGGCGGAGGGAAAGAAAGCTTCTCAAACAAACTACAGGAGCGGTTTTGGAAGGCTTTCACAGAAGGGAACATTTTAGCGAAAGGGGTTATATTCATGAAGGAGCAGTTGAAGGAAATCCGTCAGAGGGCCAATGACACTTTAAAGGAAATCAGCCAGATGAAGGAATTGGAAGAGGTAAAGGTAAAATTTCTCGGTAAAAAGGGAGAGCTTACTTCTATATTAAAGGGCATGGGAAAGCTTTCCGCTGAGGAAAGGCCCGTCATCGGACAGCTTGCCAATGAGGTCAGGCAGGAGATAGAGGACAGGATAGAGGAGGCGAAAAAGGCTCTTCAGAAAAAGGAAATGGAGCTGCGCCTTGAGAGGGAGGCAATTGACGTTACAATGCCAGGTAAGCCATGCCCAAGCGGTCACAGGCATCCCATGAGCATTGTCATTGATGAAATTACTGACATTTTTATCGGTATGGGCTATGAGGTTGCGGAGGGCCCCGATGTGGAGCTTGATTACTATAACTTTGAAGCATTGAATATACCAAAGGATCATCCTGCCAAGGATGAGCAGGACACCTTTTATATCAACAGGGATATTCTGCTGAGAACGCAGACCTCCCCTGTGCAGGTCAGGACAATGGAGAGCAAAAAGCCGCCTATCCGCGTTATCTGTCCCGGTACGGTTTACCGCTCCGATGAGGTTGACGCCACACATTCCCCTGTATTCCATCAGCTTGAGGGCCTTGTTGTGGACAAGGGGATTACCATGGGAGATTTAAAGGGCGCTTTGGCTGTATTTGCAAAGGAGCTTTTCGGAGAAGATACATGGGTGCGCTTCAGACCGCACCACTTCCCCTTCACAGAGCCCAGCGCGGAAATGGACGTTACCTGCTTTGCCTGTGGAGGCAAGGGCTGCCGTGTCTGCAAGGGCGAGGGCTACATTGAGCTTTTGGGCTGCGGTATGGTGCATCCCAATGTTTTGAGAATGTCAGGTATTGATCCTGAAATCTACAGCGGCTTTGCCTTTGGCATGGGTCTTGAGAGGGTTGCAATGCAGCGCTATGGCATTACCGATTTAAGGCTTTTGTTTGAAAACGACGTTAAATTCCTGAAACAGTTTTAATTGAGAAGAAAGGAGAGAGAAAAATGGATGTACCAATGTCATGGATGAAGGAATATGTTGATATAGATGCGGATATCAGGGATTATGTGGAAGATATTACCCTGAGCGGTTCCAAGGTGGAAGGATATACCACAATTGCGGGGGAAATCAATAAGGTAGTGGTTGGCAGGATTGAGAAAATCGTTAAGCATCCCGACGCTGATAAGCTTGTCATTACAACAATTGACATCGGAGAGGATGAGCCTTTGCAGATTGTGACCGGCGCAACCAATGTGTTTGAGGGGGCTTATGTGCCTGTGGCTTTGGACGGCTCAACGCTGGCAAACGGTGTGAAGATTAAAAAGGGCAAGCTCCGTGGCGTGGAGTCAAACGGTATGCTCTGCTCTGTGGAAGAGTTGGGCTTTGACAGACACGACTTCCCGGAAGCGCCGGAGGACGGTATTTATATTTTTCCGAAGGCAGAGGTTTTGGGCGCTGATGCGGCGGAGGTTATGGATTTGAGGGATGATGTGGTGGAATATGAAATCACATCCAACCGTCCCGACTGCTTTAGCATTCTGGGTATTGCAAGGGAAGCGGCTGCCACTTATAAAAAGGAATTTAGGTGTCCTGAAATAAAGGTAAAGGAGGAGGCAGACGGCAATATCAATGAAATGATAAGCGTTGAGATTAAAAATCCTGCGCTCTGCCCCCGGTATATCGCCAGGGTGGTGAAGAACGTAAAAATCGCGCCGTCCCCCAGATGGATGCGCAAAAGGCTTCGCTGCGCGGGGGTTAGGCCAATCAATAATATAGTCGATATTACGAACTATGTTATGCTTGAGATGGGCCAGCCCATGCATGCCTTTAATATTGATACCATCGCGGACAGAAAAATTATTGTCAGAAACGCGGAGGATGGAGAGATGTTCACGACCCTTGACGGTGTGGAGAGAAAGCTTGACTCCTCCATGCTGGTGATTTCAGACCCAAAAAAGGCAGTTGCCATTGCGGGCGTTATGGGCGGTGAAAACTCCATGGTAAGCGGGGACTCTCATGCCATACTCTTTGAGTCAGCCAATTTCAACGGGCCCAATGTAAGGATTACGGCGAAAAAGGTGGGACTTCGGACAGACGCCTCCAGCAAATATGAGAAGGGCATTGACCCGAATCTGGCGGAGGAGGCCGTAAACAGAGCGGTTCAGCTTGTAGAGCTTTTGGGCGCGGGAGAGGTTGTAAAGGGCATGGTGGACTGCTATCCCAATAAACGGGAGTCTTGGAAGCTCGCCTATTCACCTGAAAAAATCAATACGCTTTTGGGAACGGATATTGCTGAAAGCGAAATGGTGGAGATTTTCAAACGTCTTGAAATTGAAGTGGACGAGGCAAGCCGTACACTGACCATACCCACATTCCGTCCCGACCTTGTAAGCATGGCGGATTTGGCGGAGGAAGTGGCGAGGTTCCACGGCTATGACAAAATAGAGGCGACACTGGCGGCAGGTACGCCTACTGTGGGAAAAAGAAGCTATAGCCAGAATATTACCGCCATGGTAAAGGACAGCATGATTGCAAACGGCCTCTGTGAGGCTATGACCTTCTCCTTTGAGAGTCCAAAGGTATTTGACAAGCTCAATATTCCGGCAGGGGATAAGCTGAGGGAAACGGTGACCATACAAAATCCCTTGGGAGAGGATTTCAGCGTTATGAGGACAACAACCTTAAACGGTATATTAAATTCCCTCTCTACCAACTATAACAGGCGAAATGAGGAGGCAAAGCTTTTTGAAATCAGCAAGGTTTATCTGCCCAAGGCAGTCCCTGTTGTGGAGCTTCCCGATGAAGAGACTAAGCTGACCATAGGCATGTATGGCAAAATGGACTTTTATGATCTGAAGGGCATATTGGAGCATCTTTTTGAGATCCTTGGCATGGCGGAAAAGGTAGAGTATTCGCCGAAAAAGGATATTGTGTGGATGCATCCCGGAAGAACGGCTTCTGTGAGCATTGAGGGAAAAGAGTTTGGCTATTTCGGAGAGCTGCATCCTGAAATTGCCGCTAATTATTCCATTGGACAGAAGACCTATATTGCGGTTATTGACATGACTGCCCTGACAGAAAACGCAAATCTGGTGACTGTATTCAGACAGCTTCCCAAATTCCCTGCTGTCACAAGGGATATTTCCATGCTGGTGAACGACAGTGTAATTGTAAAGGAAATCGAAAACGTGATACGGGAAAAAGGCGGGAAGCTTTTGGAAAGCATTGCACTCTTTGACGTCTATAAGGGAAACCAGATTGAGGATGGCTATAAATCCGTTTCCTACTCCATCACCTTCCGCGCGGCGGATCATACTCTTGTGGACGAAGAGGTAAATAAGGTTATGGATAAGATATTGGATGGGTTAAAGACAAAGCTTGACGCGGTACTGCGTGACAAATAGTATATATAAACTAAGAAGCCGTGGGGACACGGCTTCTTTGCTTATGAAACAAAGTCAAAATTTTTAGAGTTTTACCTTAAATGCCTACAGCAAGGGTTATGTCCTTAACCCATAACGGAAAACTGCGTTTTCCTGAAAGAAGCAAGGCTTGCCTTGTGTTTGCAAAGACTAACATTTAACGACAGTAATCGGATAAAATCCTCTTCAAGGCGGAGGAGGAGGAGCTGTGGCAGCGTGCCACGGAAATGTTGTTTTTTTCCGCTTCCTGTACGGCGCCGTTTGCCATGATATGGGAGACGGTGCTTGTAAAAAGTACCAGCAAATCTGCTTTGCCGATTTGTGCCTTGAAATTTCCGGGCATCTGTGTAAATACCTTTGCCTTGCAGTTGTAATCCTTGCAGATATCTTTGTACTGCCTTACCATTCTGTCATGCCCGCCTACAATAATAACACTCATAATAAACCTCCCTTAAATCAAATGAATTGTAAAGTTAGCATTTGCTAACTTTTATAAATCATACCATGGAAATATTTGGTTGTCAATGGCCGGCAGAAAAGTATTGTAGTAGAAGTGCAAAGATAAAGCTGATTTACAATATTTAGATGGCCTTGTTTATACTTGGCATTTTCAGTGTAAAATGAGAGTGAAACATTGCAATGATATTTATTGACCATATAAGGGATTGATTACGGAGGAAAAAAATTGTATAATATCCATAAGTTAGCTAGAGCTAACAAAACAACCATCAAAAGTTAGCTTTATATAACTAATGAAGGCGAAACAATGATTAAAATGAGAGCAATAAGAGATACTAACAGCAGAAATGAGTTTATTTTCTACTACTAACGCAGCAAAAACGGTATTGTGGAAACGGATTGGCCAGGAAACCATTCAATCCGTAAAATAGCCACGGTGCGGCTGAATTTTATTGCTTTGCAATAAAAAAGAAAGTA
>JAHZDZ010000008.1:17438-51378 GCA_019422105.1 Bacillota bacterium
AGGAAACGGATTGAACACAAACCATTCAATCCGTAAAAATAGCCACGGTGCGGCTGAATTTTATTGCGCTGCAATAAAAAAGAAAGTAAGGAAACGGATTGAACACAAACCATTCAATCCGTAAAAATAGCCACGGTGCGGCTATTTTTTATTATGGGAAAATGAAAATTTTCCTACCTATATAAATAAACAGTGTTTGTTTTAAAAGAAGGAAGGGATGGCAGACGTGGCGGAGACATTTAATATTAATACACTGAGTTTACCATATCGGTTGAGCTTTTATTGCGCGCCGGTTCTTTTAGGGGTAAAAAGCGGCAATACCATAACAATTGAGAATCAGGAAATATCGTTTTTATCCTTAAATATAGATACTGCTGAAATTAAACATCATATCCTTTTTCAGGATGAAAATAAATCTGTTTTATTTCTTTATCGGCCGCAGCTTGTAGAAAACAAGCTGCGGGAAGGGGCTGTACTGCGTTTTTTAACTTGTTTGGGCTACAGGAATTTTACGCTGCGTAATATTTTGCAGCGTCTGACGGTTCGGTATGAGGAATATATGGAAAGCGGCGGGGAATTTCCTCATGAGCTGGGAATTTTTTTGGATTATCCATTGGATGATGTCCTTTGCTTTATCCGTTATGGGGGTCAGGACTGCAAAAAATGCGGCTACTGGAAGGTTTATACCAATTTGGAGGAAGCGGAGGAAAAATTTCAGCTTTATGACAAGGCAAGATGCTGCCTGATGCAGTATGTTATGGAGGGAAAAAAGATGAGGGATATTCGCCTGACCCAATTGATTTAAGGGTTATTCAACGGACAGCATATCATTTCTGTCCGTTTGATACATAAAATACTAGAAAGGGGAATTTATTTATGAAGATGGCAGTAATTTACTGGTCCGGAACCGGCAATACGGAGGAAATGGCAAATATTGTTGCCAATAAGGCAAAGGAAAAGGGCTGTGAGGTTGATTTGAAAAAGGTATCACAGGCCAGCCCGAGTGATATTGCAGACTGTGATTTCATTGCGCTGGGATGCCCTTCTATGGGGGATGAGGTTTTAGAGGAATGGGAGATGGAACCCTTCGTAGACGCTGTCAGCGGCGAGGTGAAGGGAAAAAAGGTATTGCTTTTTGGCTCCTACGGCTGGGGAGATGGAAAATGGATGCGCGACTGGGAGGAGAGAATGGTTGGCTACGGCGCGTCAGTCGCAGCAGAGCCGGTCATTGCTAACGGCGCGCCGGGAGACCCCGCGAAAAAGAAATTGGAGGACATGGTTGAGGCTATTGTGAAATAGGTTACCTGAAAAAGGAAATAATTGATGAAAAGAAAGCCTGATAGAAAAGAATCAGGCTTTTTTGTTTGCAGGCCAATTTTGAGCATTTCTTTTGGAATATAAGGATATAATGCGGTTTACTGTTGATGACTCCTGTTAGAGGACTATGGGTTTCCTACATATCATTTTAACGGATTGGATGTTTTCCAGGCCAATCCGTATCTTTAATTTTGTTTTTTATTGCGTTAACAATAAAAAAAAGAAAGAAACCACCAGTCCTTAAGGCCGTACCGGGTCTTTTTCTTTTTTCCTCAGATGATGTTTTCATATTGATTTGAAAGGCCGTTTTTTCATCATTATATACAAAAAAGCAAAATAATGTTGAATTAAAATTGAAAAACCTTTATGATTAAAAGCGTATTTGGAAAACAGGACTGCAAAGGGGGGCGTCCTTATGTTTCGGGAAGAGGATTATATGATGTGGCTGAGCAGGATAGAGGGACTAAACCGCCCCAAAATAGAAAGACTGCTGGCTTACTTTTCCGGTTCGGCAGAGGCAATATGGAATGCAGATTTGACGGAGCTGAAAGCCTCAGGCTGTCTTTCCTCAGACGCTGCCGCAAGGATACAGGGGCAAAGGGACAAGAATATCCTAAGCGGTTGGATAGAGGAGCTTGAGCTAAAGGAGATGCGTTTTATCTCCTGCCTAGGCGAAGAGTATCCGTCGCTATTAAAAAATACAGACGACCGTCCCCTGGGACTGTACATCAGAGGGAGACTGCCCGACGAGGAAATTGAGCGGGTTGGCATTGTGGGGGCAAGAAGATGCAGTGAGTATGGATCCATCTATGCGAAAAAGTTTGCGAAGGAGCTTTCGGAGCACAATGTATGCGTTGTCAGCGGCATGGCTAGAGGGATAGATTCCTGCGCCCACAAGGGAGCACTGGAGGGACTGGCGCCGACTATAGCGGTATTGGGCTGTGGTGCTGACGTCTGCTACCCCGCAGAAAACAGGGAGCTGATGAATAAAATACTGGAAAACGGCTGTATTTTGTCGGAGTATCCGCCCTTAACACCGCCGAAAGGCTATCACTTTCCTCAGAGAAACCGTATTATTGCCGGTCTTTCAAACGCTTTGGTTGTCATAGAGGCAGGAGAAAAGAGCGGCTCTCTGATAACGGCGGAGATGGCTATAGACTTTGGCAGGGATGTTTTCGTGCTGCCCGGAAATATCAACAGTCCTCTCAGCAAGGGCACCAATGCGCTCATTAAGGATGGGGCGCAGCTTTTGGACGATGTTGAGGATATTTTGCTGAGTCTTGGTATAAAATTTTCGGAATCGGGAAAAGAGGAGTATATCAGAAAAAATTTGTCAGCACTTGAAAGTGACGAAAAAACAGTATATGATATTATGAGTTTGGAGCCATCCGGTATGGATGATATAATGATGAAAACAGACATACAGGTACAGTCGCTGCAATATATATTGACTATGCTTGAAATAAAAGGGTATATAAAAAAATTGCCCGGAGAAAGATATATACGCAAAATATAGGGACGGCCTGTTCAGAATTTAGAGGTGAGCTATGTCTAAGAATTTAGTAATTGTGGAATCACCCGCAAAATCAAAGACAATAAAAAAATTCCTTGGGAATAACTATAAAGTGGAAGCATCAATGGGACATGTGCGGGATTTGCCCAAAAGTCAGCTTGGAATTGATATAGAGCACGACTTTGAGCCAAAATATATTACCATTCGGGGAAAGGGAGAGCTTTTGGCCAAGCTGCGCAAGGAGGCCAAGGCGGCGGATAAGGTTTATCTGGCAACTGACCCCGACCGCGAGGGTGAGGCTATCAGCTGGCATTTGATAACGGCACTTAATTTGGAGGATAAAAACGTCAGCAGGATTACGTTTAACGAGATTACCAAAAACGCGGTGAAAAAGTCCATCAAGGAGGCCAGGGAAATTGATATGGATCTGGTGGACGCCCAGCAGGCAAGGCGTGTTTTGGACCGTTTGGTAGGCTACTCCGTAAGCGACCTTCTCTGGAAAAAAATCAAAAGGGGATTGAGCGGCGGGCGTGTGCAGTCTGTTGCTCTGCGCATCATCTGCGACAAGGAGGAGGAAATCAACAGCTTTATACCGGAGGAATACTGGACGATTGACGCTGTACTTCTGACAAAGCAGCATAAAAAGCTGAATGCAAAGTTTTACGGAGATAAAAAGGGAAAGATGGAGCTGAAAAGCCAGGAGGAGGTAGAGCGGATACTCTCCGCCCTGAAGGACAGCCAATTTAAAGTAGAGGAAATTAAAACGGGAAAAAGGGCGAAGAATCCACAGCCGCCTTTTACAACCAGCACCATGCAGCAGGAGGCCAGCAAATATTTGAACCTTTCCACACAAAAGACCATGATGATAGCGCAGCAGCTCTACGAGGGCGTGGACATCAAGGGGGAAGGGACTGTCGGCCTGGTATCCTATATCCGTACCGATTCCGTCAGGATTTCGGATGACGCTTTTGAGGATGCAAGAAGCTTTATCACAGAAACCTATGGCAAGGAATACATGAGTCCGGAAAGGGCAGTCTATAAAACAAAGTCAAAGGCGCAGGACGCCCATGAGGCAATCCGTCCCACAAACGCCTTCCGCACGCCCGACAGCATTAAGGAATCCCTGTCAAAGGATCAGTATAAGCTTTACAAGCTGATATGGGAGAGATTTCTGGCAAGCCAGATGGCATCTGCCTCCTATGATACCATGTCTGTGAAAATAAAAGCGGGGGATTATATTTTTAAATCCAGCGGATCCATTTTGAAATTCAAGGGCTTTCTTGAGGTATACAACAAATCGGAGGAGGAGGACGAGAACACAAAAATTCCCGAGCTTTCAAAGGATGAAATACTGTCTGAATCGGAAATCAATCCTCTTCAGCATTTCACCCAGCCGCCGGCTCGTTTTACAGACGCAAGCCTTGTAAAGACACTGGAGGAAATCGGCGTGGGGCGTCCCAGTACCTATGCGCCGACACTGGCAACGATTTTAAACCGAAACTATGTGGTGCGGGAGAGTAAGATGCTGTATCCCACAGAGCTTGGCGAGGCTGTCAACGATGTCATGAAGGGTTACTTTTCCGATATTGTCAACATTGGATTTACAGCCGACATGGAAGATAAGCTGGACAAGGTTGAGGAAGCAGGCATAGAGTGGAAACAGATAATACGTGATTTTTATCCGGATTTCAGCAGAGATTTGGAAAACGCAAGAGAAAAGCTCAGTAAAATTGAGATTAAGGATGAGGAAACAGACATCAAATGTGAGAAGTGCGGCCGCAATATGGTTATCAAATATGGCCGTTACGGAAAATTCCTTGCCTGCCCCGGCTTTCCCGAATGCCAGAACGCCAAGCCGTTTTTTGAGGAGGCAGGCGTAAGCTGTCCTCTGTGCGGAGGAAAGGTGCTCATCAAAAAGACCAAAAAGGGACGGAAGTATTTTGGATGTGAGAATAATCCGGAATGCGGTTTTATGTCCTGGAATAAGCCTACAGAGGAAAAATGTCCCAAATGCGGCAGCTTTATGGTGGAGAAGGGGAGTAAAAACCCGAAACTGGTGTGCTCAAACGAAAAGTGCGGCTATGTCAGCGACAAAAAGCCGGAGGAAAAAGAAGAAGAATAATCGGCAGAATAAAAAAACGAGAGTTTGGGTATTGTGTCAATAAAGGGCGTCAATGTGAAAGGGAATAAAAATAGTACAAAAAACTGTTGTAAACCTTAGATATATGTGATATAATCTCAAACGGTAACCATATTACACACGTATTTTCCATATTTTGGCCCGGTGCCTGCATCTGGCAGGTCGCCAAACAAAGAAAATGCGGAGGACAAACCATATAGGAGGTGCGCTATGAGCGTAATATCAATGAAACAGTTGTTGGAAGCAGGTGTTCACTTCGGTCATCAGACAAGAAGATGGAACCCTAAAATGGCAGAGTATATCTTTGCTGAGAGAAACGGAATTTATATCATCGACCTTCAGAAAACAGTAAAAAAGGTTGACGAGGCTTATTTTAATGTAAGCGAAATTATCAAAGACGGCGGAGAAATCCTTTTCGTCGGCACAAAGAAACAAGCTCAGGATTCCATCAGGGAAGAGGCTGACAGATGCGGCATGTACTATGTAAACCAGAGATGGCTTGGCGGTATGCTGACAAACTTTGAGACAATCAAGACAAGAATCAAAAGACTTAAAGAGCTTGAAAAAATGCAGGAGGACGGAACATTTGCTGTTCTTCCGAAAAAAGAGGTTGCGAACCTTCTTCATGAGAAAGAAAAACTGGAGAAGAACCTTGGCGGCATCAAGGAAATGAAGAGAATTCCTGATGTAATGTTTGTTGTTGACCCAAGAAAAGAAAGAATCGCTATTCAGGAGGCACATACTCTTGGCATTCCTGTTGTGGCTATTGTAGATACAAACTGTGACCCTGAGGAAGTAGATTTTGTTATTCCCGGCAATGACGATGCTATCCGTGCCGTTAAACTGATTGCCGGAAAAATCGCTGACGCGGTTATTGAGTCCAAGCAGGGCGAGATGATGGCTGAGGCTGAGGAAAATGCAGAGGCTCAGGCAGAAACAGCGGAAGCATAATTCGTTTTCTTTTAAGCTTAGAAATAAAGGCGTATACCTGAGGCTTCAGCCAGATAATATGGACTGGAGCCTTTTTTAAGACGAAGTATAACAGGAAGCACACTATTTTATAAATGGAGGTAATTTGTTATGGCAATTACAGCTGCTATGGTAAAGGAATTAAGAGAAATGACAGGCGTTGGTATGCTTGACTGCAAAAAGGCGCTTGCTGAGACAGACGGCGATATGGAAAAGGCTGTTGAATACTTAAGGGAAAAGGGCCTTGCGGCTTCCGCTAAAAAAGCCGGCCGTATTGCATCTGAGGGTATCGTATCCATTTACCTGACAGAGGACAACAATAAGGGTGTTATCGTTGAGGTTAACTCCGAGACAGACTTCGTAGCAAAAAATCCTGTATTCCAGGAGTATGTTGCGCAGGTTGCTAAACAGGCTGCTGATTCCAGCGCAGCTGATATGGAAGCTTTCGGACAGGAAAAATGGATGTTTGACGAGTCTTTGACCGTTGCTGAGGCTTTGAGCCAGAAGGTAGCTGTTATCGGTGAGAACCTGAATATCAGACGCTTTGAAAAATTTGAGAAGGCACAGGCAGGAAGGCTTGTTTCCTATATCCATGGCGGCGGCAGAATCGGCGTTATGATTGAGCTTGCATGTGAAAAAGATAGCGACGCTTTGGACGAGCTAGGCAAAAACCTCTGCATGCAGATTGCCGCTTTGAACCCTAAATTTATCGCTGTAGAGAACGTTCCTGCTGATTTTGTTGCGAAGGAAAAGGAAATTCTGACACAGCAGGCGATGAATGATGAAAAAAATGCGAACAAACCGGCGAATATTATTGAAAAAATGATTGACGGCAGACTTGCAAAGGAAATGAAGGAATTCTGCCTTGTGGAGCAGCCATATGTAAAGGACGGCGACATGTCCGTTAAGAAATATATTGATTCTGTTGCAAAAGAGGTTGGCGCTCCAATTTCCGTAGCGCGTTTTATCCGTTTTGAGACAGGTGAGGGCCTTGCAAAAAAAGAGGAAAACTTTGCTGATGAGGTTGCTAAGGCAATGAACTAAAAAAGTTTTTGTTTCTTTTCAGAATGTAAATGTAATATAAGGGCAGGAAAGAGTAACTTCTTTCCTGTCCTTATTTTGATTTTGAACTTGCTTTGCTTTTCTACTTGGAGGGTTTATTTTCAGGATTTTGTTTTATTGCTGACGCAATAAAAAGCGGAATTAAGGAAACGGATTGGCTTAAAGAGCATCCAATCCGTAAAAATAGCCACATAGCGGCTATTTTTTATAATTTTACAATAAATCTATATTTATGTTGTCTAATTTAGACTTGTAAGCTATACTGCAAACATACTAAGTACAAATTCGTTTTTGTTCATTTTATTGTTTTAATAGTAAGCGCACAATAGTATTATTTTTGCTTTAGATAAATGGAGGAAGATTATGAAAAAGAAAATAGCTATTATAATTTTTGTGGTATCAGTTTGTTTTTCAAATGTTTTATCTTATGCAAATGAGGTGATATACACAGAGGAGGAGTTAAATGAGGCTATTACTTATTTAAGGGCGCATAGGGATGAGCTTAATCTAACAGGTTTTTCAATTGACGAGAGTATAAATGGTATACGGATATTGGCCGAAAAATGGACTCCTGAAAAAGAAGAAAAGTTCAAACAGCTTTTAGATATTGAAAATATTGAGTTTATAACAGATTATGGCTGTGTTGCTGATAATAACAATCCAATTATGGTCAGGCTTATGCCGAAATCCGCTGATAATGCAATCCGTCTTTGGGATCTTCCAATCGTAGAAAATAGAGTACTGGTTCCAATAAGGGGGTTCCTGGAACCACTTGGTTATGATATTAGTTGGGATGGCGAAAAAAAAGAAGTTACTGCAATCAGCGAAAATAATGCAATCGTTTTTACGGTTGGAGAAAAGAAAATTAAAATTGTTGATGAGACGGGTGGAGTTAAAAATATTGATATTGATGTTTCTCCAATGATAAAAAACGAAAGTGTGTATGTTCCTGTAAGATTTATATCAGAAGTTTCTGATTATACCGTTTCATGGAGTGAAAGTTCTAATTTTGTCATTGTGGAATAGTGTGGCAAGTTAAAAAGAGTGGAGCTCTTTAATCTTTACATAGCCAATTATGAAACATTTAGAATGTTGACCTGCCCCTTCTGCGTCTGTGTTCATTTCTAACGAATGAATGAAAGGAATATTAACGGATAACATAAAAAACAGCTCTTACAAAGATAATAGATGACAGGCCCAGCAAAATTCTTTTAACTGGTGGTTTTTAGTATTGCGCTGACATGGAGAGTTTTTTCTTTTTGTCTCTTTTGGGCAGGCAGGTTTCAAAGAAACAAATATAAATGCGCAGATTCTGAGCTTCTATAGCAAATATCTGCGGAATGCGTCAGAGCTAAAAACATTTTGCCTGATGCAAAATAGAAGTGAAAAAGCTGCCTAAACAAAAAAGCAGTAACCTGTGAAATGACACGCCAAAGGAGTGTCATTTTTTTGCTGTTTTGCAGCGATTTTCATTTTATTGTTCTCTTACGGAAATCTGCTGTTATGCAGGGAACAGTTTTAAAAAGCTACTCTTATGGACTGCCTTATAGCTTATATTGATAAAACATACGGGTATAAAGCTCCAGCAAAAACAGATCCTCATGATGGGACAGAGAAATGCCGAGAAGATTCTCTACTTTTTCCAGCCGGTAGATAAGGGATTGGCGGTGCAGATGGAGGATTCTGGCGGTTTTACTGATATTGTAGTTATTTTGAAAAAACACAATCAGGGTTTGTATCAGCTCCTGATACAGCGGTTCCCCCTTTAGACGATCCAGTGTTTCCAGAGCCATGAGCTTTATCTCCCCATTGTCGGAAAGGCAGCTAACCATTTTTAATAATTTTGTATCTTTATAGGAGAGGCGGGTGGCTGTACCGCTGGATCGAAGGCAATGATCCAACGCAAACTGGGCGTTTTTTGCTATGGAATAAATGCTGACCGGCTCCGTTTTCAGCTCGCTGATACCCCAATAAATGTGATATGCGGGAAGAGCGTCCTCTAGTATAGCCTCCACCTCATCCAGAAACGGGTTCATTCTTTTCTCCCAATGGGAGGAAGTGTTTTCAATAAAGAAAAAGAAGACATCTTGTTTTGTTGTAACCATAATTTGAAAAGGATATTTTTTTAGTGCTTTAATCAATAAATTCTCAATAGAGGGGATATGAAAAAAGTTTTCCTCCGGATAGGAGGGGTCAAGGGTTTTGTCATGGGATAAAAGCCGGCATGCGGCACACATATAAGGTCTGCCCAAATCAAAGCCAAGGCGCTTTCCCTCCTTAATTGCTCTTTCATAGGGATAGGAGGCGTTTGTGATAAGTTCCAGCAAAAAATCATTTTTCAGGCGCAGGGTAGTAAGCTCTACAATATCCTCCTTGTTAAACCAGAGAGTAAGGGGCATGACGGAGTATTTTTCAATGTAGGATCGGTTCTCCAATATCAGGTTTTTATTCTGGGCGGAAAAGAGAAAAATATAGCCGAAAAGTCGGTTATCCATCTGGATGGGCAAGACAGTATCAGCTGACGCAATTTTTCCCGGGAAATCAGACATGGGAGTGCTCTGACCTTTAATGTGATGCAGTTTATCCGTAATGGCAACCTGTGCGTGCAGGGCTTTGGACAGACACTGAGCGGCTTTGTCTAATGGCTCCTCGCTTACATAAAGACTTAATAGCTTTTTCTGCATTTCTCCATACTCTGTATGTTTTACGGAATCCATATTTTTTATTTTTTCCATGACCAGCTCAATGATTTCCGAAAACCGGCAGCGCCAGGGGATCATCAGTATGGGAAAGCCATGTTCGCCGGCATAAGCGGAGACAGATTCGGGAAGATAGCAATCATCATCTTTTCTGGTCAGTACCAGGGCTGCAGCCCGACATGCGCAAAGCTCTTCCACAAAACGGAGAAAAACTGACTCGTTTTCATAGCAGCCTACAGCAGTAGAGAGGACAAGCTCATTTTTTTGTATAAAACCTCCTGTCTCAGGGAGTTCCAGGACTGAGATATGCCAGACGGGCTGTGAGGAAAGCATATCACAACCGCTCAATACCCTGGCCCCGTCAATATATTGCAGCGACAAAAAATCCTTCAGTGTAAACAAATAGATCCCTCCCATCCTATTACCTTTATGATAGCACAACAAAATCCTCAAAAGAAAGGATATGCCCCAAAATTGTAAGAAATTTTAAATTTTATTTACTACAGATTGCAGGTTGTTCCTATTCCGTATTTTGTTTATCATTTTAGACAAGGAAGCAGTCGGGCGCCAGATGCTTCTGAGGTGAAAAGCAAATGGAAGCTGGTTCGGCGGAATGTTGTGAGTGGTGTTGCCGCTTGATAGGACATTCTCAAATGGTTCAATGATTAGTTTCGTTAGACATACGGCAAAGAGTCGGAGTAATAGATAAAGCAGTAAGAGAAAAATAGTAGCCGACTTTGAGTATAAGGGAGGAGAGAGTATGAAGCAACCGGTTACATTCGGGCCGTTTACCGCGGCGCCGGGAGAAAGGATACAGGGTATGTATCCGATATTAGATACCAAAATGTCCTTTCCTGTCACGCTAATTAATGGCAGGCAGGAGGGGAAAACGGTTGTTTTGACAAGCGGCGTGCATGGAGGGGAATACCCGGGAATAGAGGCTGCCATAGAGCTTTCGGGGGAGCTTCAGGCGGAGGAGATATGCGGTCAGATCTTACTGGCCCATCCGGTGAACGTTTCCGCATTTTATGACAGGGTTTCCTATATTGTGCCGGAGGACGGGAAAAACCTGAACAGGGTTTTTCCCGGCGACCCTAAGGGCAGCGCTTCAGAGAAGCTGGCCTATGTTATAGGATATGAGCTCATTGCCAAGTCCGATTTTTATGTGGATATGCATGGAGGGGATCTGCATGAATCTCTACCGGGGTATGTTTATTACCCAGGAGTGGGGGAGGAAAAGGCGGTAAGGGCGTCGGAGGAGGCCGCAAAGGTACTCTCCACTGCTTTTATTGTAAAATCAGACACCACAAATGGGACATATACCTCCGCAGCCTATCATCATGGAGTGCCCAGTGTCTTTTTGGAGCGGGGAGGCAGAGGGCTATGGAGCAGGGAAGAGGTGGAAGCGTATAAAGCGGATATTAAAAATCTTCTCCGGTATTTAAAGGTGCTTCCAGGCGATTTTACCTATCCGCAGGAAAAAGCGATGGAAATTGAGGAGGAGGGCGAGGCCTTTGCGCCCTGTGATGGCTGCTGGTATCCTTTTGTTTCTCTCGAGGAAAAAGTAAAAAGAGGGCAGGTTTTGGGGGAAATACGTGATTTGTTTGGCCGGGTACAGCACAAAGTGACAGCGGAGTTTGACGGCATTGTCATTTATCTAGTGGTTTCTCTGGCTGTAAATAAAAATGCGCCTCTCATTGTATATGGACGGTAACGGTAGAACAGGGGGCAAAAAGGATGATTAAAGATGGTTTTAGCTACGTCTGCTTTTTAGTCGTTTATATCGGTTTTATTTTCTATTTTACAGACAGGTACAAGTGGAAGATTTTTGACATTATACCGCCAATTATTTGGATATACCTTGGCACGGCTATTATGGCCACGTTTGGTTTTTTTGATGCGAATGAAAGCGTTGGCGCCGCCCAGGATATTATCGGCGATAAAACTATGCCTATTGCAATCTGCTTCCTGCTTTTGACCAGTAATGTGAAAACGATCATAAAGCTGGGGCCGAGGCTTCTGGCTTGCTTTTTCCTGGGTTCGGCGACAATCGCTCTGGGATTTTTTGTTTCCTTTGCCTGCTTCAAGCACTGGCTTCCGGAATATGCGTGGAAGGTTTTGGGGGCGTGCTCGGCTACCTTTGTGGGGGGAACGGAAAATATGGTGGCCTCCGCCGGAATATTGGGACTAAACGGTACGGAGCTTAATTTCGCTATACTAATTGACACGGTTGTATTTTCCGCCTGGCTTGGACTTATGCTGTTTTTGGTGCGGTTTACGGAGCGCTTTAACAAATGGACCGGCGCTGACACAACACTAGTTGAGGAAGCGGTGAAGCACATTGAAAGCGAGCAGACGGATGGCAGGGCTTCCTCTTTGGCAGAGGTGTTTACCGCCTTAGCCATTGGTGTGGGTATTGGATGGCTTTCCCAGGTTTTGGGGCGGTATCTTCCTGTTATCGGAACAATCGGCGCCTTTGGCTGGTCCGTCATTATGGCCATGGTTGCAGGTACTATTCTTGGCATGACGCCTGTGAACAGGCTGAAGTCAGCTACAAATGTAGGCTATATTTTTCTGTATATACTGCTGGCAAATCTGGGATCCTATGCCGATTTCTTTGCCATCACGGAGGCACCTGTTTTTATACTCTGTGGATGCCTTGCCATACTGATCCACGGCGTACTGTTTTTACTGTCCGCCAAGGTGTTTAAGATAGATCTCTTTACCATACAGGTTGCCAGTATGGCTAATGTGGGCGGGGAATCCTCCGCGCCTGTTGTGGCGGCAGTACATAATCCGGCTTTGGCCTCTATCGGCATTTTAATGGGTATGACGGGAGTACTGACGGGAACCTATATTTCTCTTGCCATTGCAAAGGTACTGGAAATCATGACCTGAGCAATTATGATATAACTGAGTGTAACGATGATTGAAGGAGGAGATTTTATGCTGTACGAATCAAAAAAACAATATGGACTGGAAACAGAGATTACAAAACAGGGAGCTTTTATACGTCAGAAGCACACAAACCCGGAGGCACAGCCTATTTTTCTGACGACGGCGTTTAATGTGGAGGATTTGGATGACTTATTTGAGCGCTATGATGAGGGGGCGTTTTGTTATAACAGGGGAAAGAGTCCAAACAGAAGCGCTATGGTGGATTTAATGAATTATCTGGAGCAGGGAGAGGACTCTATCATTTGCTCCTCGGGCATGGCGGCTATCTGCTCGGCAATTATGGCCCATGTGGAAAAGGGCGATCATATATTATCGGATAAGACGCTTTATGGAGAAACCTTTGAGATATTTGAGGATATTCTCGTGAAGTACGGCGTTACCTATGACTGTATTGACTGTACGGATTTGGAGGAGGTTATGCGCTCCATAAAGCCCAATACGAAGATTGTCTACGCGGAAACTGCCTCCAATCCAATGTGTACAGTTGTGGATGTTCCGGCGCTGGCGGAAATTGCCCATAAAAACGGCGCTCTCCTTATTATAGACAATACATTTATGACGCCTTATTCCATTCGTCCCAATGCGCTGGGCGCGGATATGACAATTGATAGTCTTACAAAGTTTGGAAACGGTCATTTTGACGCTGTCTGCGGCTCTGTGACAGGAAAGGCAGATTTAATTAAAAAATGCCACCATTTTCAGGAGCTGGTGGGAACACAGTGTGACGGCTTTACCGCCTGGCTTACCTCCCGTGGCTTAAGAACCTTTTATCTCAGACAGGAAAAGCAGCAGGAAAATGCTGAAAAGCTGGCGGCGTTCCTGGAGGAAAGCCCCTATGTCAAGCATGTATACCATCCTTCTGTGCCGACCCATCCGCAGCATGAGCTGGCAAGAAAGCAGTTTAACGGTCATTACGGTGCAATGATGAGTATCGACCTCATAGACGGCAGCAGGGAAAAGGTCAACGCGTTTATCCGGGCGCTGGACTTTGTCCATTATGCTATGACGCTGGGCGGCTACAGGACGACAATTGCTCATCCATGCTCCTCCTCCCACTATGAGGTGCCGGAGGAAAAACGTCTTGAGATGGGAATCAAGGACAATATGATACGTATTTCTGTGGGCATTGAAAACGCTGAGGATATTATCGCAGACTTTAAGCAGGCTCTTGAGGTTTTCAAATAACAGCTGAAATTTGGGAAATATAAAAACAGGCGGTTGTCAGCCACTGAGAGGAACGCATAAAAGCGTTCCTCTTTTTTATAGATAAAAGAAATGAATTTTTGTGGGGGAGGACATTGCTTTTTGGTAATTAGGGAACCTGTACGAAATTGGATTTAACATAGAAGGTATCTATGTAGAACAAATAAAAAAAGCGCTGTATGGTTTTTGGGACGTATTGTCAGATATTGTCAAAGGATGAGGAAAAATTTTTTTTTGACCTAAATTGCTGTATCTTTCACAAAATTATTGTACTTTTCCAAATACAAAACGGGCGTTCAAATGCCTTGTATTTTTTTGAGTACAAGAGACGTCTCGCAAAACGTTGATTTTACGGGCTTTTTTAAGGAGTGTCCCATTAGGGAGAGTTTTAAAAAAAATACAATTTTTATTGAAATGAAATATTTGAAAAGAATATTGACATTCCACCTGCTATATGGGATATAAATAAAGTATGCTTTATTGTTCAATAACACGGTGAAAAGAAATTTGTTACGGTTATGGTTTTTGAAATGCGTGGTGACAGGTATCTTTCAAATGCCCGCTTATTGTATACTTTGCATAAATTTACATGATTTCTGTATAGAATGCGGATACAGCGAATCTAAATAATTATGCAGAAAAAATTGCGGGGCAAAAGCATGCTTCAGACAAGTATTTCTACTCTATATTACAAGAAAGGATGGAAAAACAGATGGATTTTTCATTAACCAGAGAACAAGAAATGTTAAAAAAATTGGCACAGCAGTTTGCTGAAACCGAATTGGAACCGGTTGCGGCAGATGTTGACGCTGAACATGTTTTCCCGGCAGAAAATTTTAAGAAGATGGCTGCTGTGGGCTTTACCGGCATCGGCGTGCCAAAGGAGTACGGTGGATCAGACGGAGGCGGACTGGAGAAGGTAATCGCTGTTTCCGAGTTTGCGAAAAAATGTATGTCATCTGCGGCTATATTATCCATTCACCTGATTGCGCCACAGGCTATATATAAATATGGTAACGAAGAGCAGAAAAGAAAATATCTTCCAAAGCTTACAAAGGGCGGCTGCCTCGGCGCCTTTGCCCTGACTGAGCCAAATGCCGGATCTGACGCGGGTTCCGCTAAAACAACGGCGATTCTTGACCCTGCCACAAACGAGTATGTGTTAAACGGCACAAAATGCTTTATCTCCGGCGGCAGCCGCGCAGAAGTTTTGATTATATTTGCCCTGACAGACCCGAAAAAAGGATTAAAGGGAATGTCCGCTATTATTGTTGAGAAAGGCACACCGGGCTTCAGCATCGGTAAAATCGAGTCCAAGATGGGTATTGCGGGCTCAGAGACAGCAGAGCTTATTTTTGAGGACTGCCGTGTTCCTGCTGAGAATCTTCTCGGAAAGGAAGGACAGGGCTTCAAGATTGCTATGCAGGCTCTTGACGGCGCGCGTATCGGCGCTGCATCTCAGGCAATCGGTATTGCGGAGGGTGCAATTGACCTTTCTGTAAAATATGTAAATGAGCGTGTGCAGTTTGGCAAGCCAATTGCTGTTTTGCAGGGTATCCAGTGGTATCTTGCGGATATGGCGACAAAGACAGAGGCTGCCAGAAAGCTTGTGGAATACGCTGCATATCTTGAGGATTCCGGAAAGCCATTTACCAAAGAGGCAGCTATGTGTAAGCTTAACGCTGCTGAAAATGCCCGTTTTGTTACAAACCTTGCCCTTCAGATTCACGGCGGCTACGGCTACATGAAGGATTATCCATTAGAGCGTATGTACCGTGACGCTAAGATTACGGAAATTTATGAGGGAACTTCCGAAATACATAAAGTAGTTATCGCCAGAGCTGTACTGAATAAATAAAAAGGAGTGTAGAATACAATGAGAATTTATGTTTGTGTGAAACAAGTTCCGGATACATCAGGAAAAGTTGCTGTAAATCCAGACGGTACCTTGAACCGTGCATCCATGGCGACAATCACCAACCCTGATGATATGACTGCAATCGAGCAGGCGCTTATGTTAAAAGACGCGACAGGATGCCAGGTTACTGTAGTTACCATGGGACCTCCTCCTGCTGAGGGCATGCTCCGTGAGCTTCTTGCTATGGGCGCTGATGACGCTGTACTGATTTCTTCCCGTGAATTCGGCGGTTCCGATACCTTTGCCACATCCCAGATTATTGCTGCTGCAATCACACATCTCGGTATTGCAAAGGACGATATTATCTTCTGCGGACGTCAGGCCATTGACGGCGATACCGCTCAGGTAGGCCCTCAGATTGCTGAAAAGCTTGGCATTCCACAGGTTACATATGCTGCTGAAATTCAGAAGAAGGACAACACAATTACTGTAAAACGTATGCTGGAAGACGGCTATATGAAAATTGAGGTTGAGACACCATGCCTGGTTACCTGTGTAGCAGACAGGGATTTAGTGCCCCGTTACATGACATTAAACGGCATAAATGAATGCTATGGCAAACCCTTTACCGTTTTAGATTTTGAGGCTTTAAAAGACGAACCTTTGATTGAACTTGACACAATCGGTTTAAAAGGTTCTCCTACCAATATTTTCAAATCCTTCACACCTCCTCAGAAGGGCAAGGGCGTGATGCTTGAAGGCGCTGACAAAGCGACAGCTGCCGATTTGGTAGACAGATTACTGAAGAAACATGTCATTTAATCGAAAGGAGACGGAAGAACATGGCTTTTAATAGTTCAGATATAGGCGCATTCAAGGATATATGGGTATTTTGCGAGCAGCGTAACGGAAAGCTGATGAGCACTGATTTTGAATTGATTTCCGAAGGCCGCAAGCTGGCTGACGAGCGCGGTTCCAAATTGGTTGGCGTTTTGCTTGGACACAACGTGAAGGATATTGCAAAGGAACTGGGCGGCTACGGTGCTGATAAAATTATTGTATGCGACGACCCATCCCTGGAAATTTATACAACAGATGCATATGCAAAGGTACTGTGCGATGTTGCGATGGAGAGAAAACCGGAAGTAATTTTAATCGGTGCAACAAACATTGGCCGTGACCTTGGTCCACGCTGTGCCGCACGTCTTCGCACGGGCCTTACGGCAGACTGTACACACCTTGATATTGCAATGGATAAATACGTTGATTTCCTTGCAACCTCCTCTACCATTGATTTATCAAGTACAACCTTCAAAATGGAGGATGTCAACCTGAAAATGACCCGTCCCGCATTCGGCGGACATCTCATGGCTACTATCATCTGCCCGAGATTCCGTCCATGCATGTCTACGGTTCGCCCCGGCGTTATGAAGAAAGCACCTTTCAATCAGGCTATGGCAGATGCATGTGAAATTGAAATGTATCCTGTTTCCATCAGCGCTGCTGATTTGAAAACAAAGGTTCTTGATGTTGTCAAGGAAGCGAAAAAAATGGTTGACCTTATCGGTGCTGACATTATCGTTTCCGTTGGACGTGGTATCAGCAAGGATGTTGAAGGCGGCATTGAATTGGCGCATCAGCTGGCTGACGCCTTTGGCGGTGGCGTTGTGGGCGGTTCCCGTGCGGTTATTGATTCCGGCTGGTTATCTGCTGACCATCAGGTTGGACAGACCGGAAAAACAGTACACCCCAAGGTTTATGTTGCCCTTGGTATCTCCGGTGCGATTCAGCACAAGGCAGGTATGCAGGACTCCGAATTGATTATTGCTGTTAATAAAGATGCAACAGCACCAATTTTTGACTGTGCCGACTATGGCATTAACGGCGACTTATTCAAGGTTGTGCCAATGATGATTGATGCAATCAAGGAAGCAAAAAGCGACAGATAATAATATACAGCTGTAAAATAAAAAAAGGGCTCTCTAAAGAGCCCTTTTGCTATGCCAAAAACTGATGCGGGGAAACTATGCCAAAAGGTACATTCGTTTTCTTTTCTGAGGGCAAAGAATAATTGCAGAATTGTATATTTATTTGTACAAAGCCAAGCCGGCAGTGTAGTATAAAAGGGCTGGAAAACATTGGTATAGTATAAATAACCGCAGCGAAAAGCATTCACAATACTATTTTTTTTGACACGAATTAATCAATTTGTGTTTTGTACATATACGATAGAAAAATGCGTGTGAGCAAAAGAATCTGCTGGAATTTACACAAAGACCGATGTATTTCAAGCGGAAATTGCATAAATCAATTTTCAATTTATAAGATATTTTGGAAAATATGTTTGTTAACTCTACCACGGATGTACAGTTTTTGATATTAATTTAGCAAAACGAAAAAAAATAAATTGAAAATATGACTTGACTGTCCCTCGGGTGAATCTATTATAGTAAAACCATCTTAATTGAATCAGTCCTTTGCCGATGATTATTGCACATTTTTGTGAAACGTACGTCACGATGGTGTGCAGATAGGAAGGATCAATTATGTCTTCTGTGCCATGGAACAGAATTTTAAGCAATAATACTAAAAAGTATTTTTAATGAAACAAGCTATTATCTTAAAAATGAAACTGTATAAAAAGAAGGAGGAGTTTTATGAGCAGTAATCAGCTGAATAAAAATGGTGACCTGAAATTACCCGCCTTATTGTTAATGGGTGGTGCGCTTTTCTCAATGCACTTTGGTGCGTCAAGTATGGTTTGGCCTGTTAACTGGGGTAAGGAAAGCGGTACTTCTGTTTGGCCTGCTTTTGCCGGCGCTTTTATTACGGCTTTGTTGCTTACACTTCTTGCTTATGTAGCCTTATCAAGAGGCGAAGGTACATATGATAAGATTACAACACGAGTTCTCGGAAAGAAATTAGGAAAGTTTTATACAGCAGTAACAATCGTTGTTCTTGGACCGCTGTACGCAATCCCACGTATGAGTGCTGCTGCATGGGACTCAATTGTACAGGCGTTTTCACTGGATGTTAATGCAAAGCTTCCTTTGATTGCATTTACTGTAGCGTTTTATGTAATTACTTATTTCTTCCTGATGAATCCAGGAAAAACAATGGACCGTATTTCACAGATATTATTCCCATTCCTGCTGATTATCGTAATTATCGTTGTTGGAAAGGGTATGCTTACTCCGATTGCTGAGCCGGTTCCTAAGACATATACACAGTCAGCTTTCGCTTACGGCTTTACAAACGGCTACGCAACAGCAGAAATCCTTTGTGCACTGGTATTTGGTGTCGTTATATTAAACGGTTTGAAGGAAAAAGGCGTTTCTGATGAGAGAATGAACCACAATATCATCATGGTTGGTGTGGCAGGTATCGCAATGTTGACCTGTACGCATCTTGCACATATGTTAATCGGTGCTTCCACAGGTGGAACAATTGACTTATCCTACACAGCACTTTACACAGCTATCGCTATCAAGCTTCTTGGCCAAATTGGCGGTGTCTTGTTTTCACTTGCTTTATTCTTTGCAGCTTTGACAACAGCAATTGGTATGACATCAGGCTGTGCTGAATTCTTTGTGGATTCCACAGATGGCAAGGTAAATTACAAAACTGCATCTATTGCAATCCTTGTACTGAGTACTGTATTTGGCTGTCTTGGCCTTGCTTCTATTCTTGCACTGCTTGGACCAATCCTTGACGGAATTTATCCTGCTGCTATCGTTCTGGTTGTTTATTATGCACTTATGCCGAAATGCTTAAATAAACGTCACCTGAACGTATGTACTTATGGTATGGTAGTAGCTCTTGTATTTGGTGTGGTTGACATTATTTATGCTTACGGCATCAAATTTGGAGTTAACATGGGCGCTTTCGGTTCTTTCTACGAAATGCTTCCTCTTGCCAGCCAGAAGCTTGCATGGTTCCCATGGACAGCATTGGCTTGTATCATAGGCTTTATTGTTTACAAGGGAAATAAAACACAGGCAGTAGAAGGACAGATGTAATCAAGCTTTAAATGCAGTAAATTTTCAAAGAGAAGAAAAATCGTTTGGGAAAAGTATTGGGGAGTTATGAAAATTAGGCTGTTTTAAAATTAGGTAGTTATAAAATTTTAAGATATATTAGGAGGAATTACTATGAGAAAGGTATCTTTTTTAAGCTACAACATGACAACATCCGATGGCATCAATCCTGATGGATTAGTTCCAATTGGCCGCCAGTTTGACTTCATCGGCGACGTTGAGACAGAAGAAATGATTCTTTGCGACGGCGACGAATCTCTCTGCCTTGGCTATCATGATGTAAAATGCCATGAAGACGTTTTTGTTGGCGATATGATGGATTTCAAAGCAACATTGACTAATGTTGGAAATACATCCCGTGACTGCCGTATTGAGGTATACAAGCTTGCAACACCTGCTTCCCGTGCAGGAAAAACAGACTGCAAGAAAGGCGATATGGTATGGTTTGACGAGCCAAAGCTTTGCTCCGAGGGTAATGTACGTCTTGTTGTAAAGAAACATTTACAGCGTGGCGAGCAGCCTGATGGCAAAGTTATCGACCCTTGGCGTCCTCTGGAGGACTTCCCGGAAGAGGGAGATGCTCCTGCTGTAGTAGATGAAAAACAAACCGTTACATACCGTTACAGAATGTCTGACCGTGACGTATTCTACGGCGGCGGCGTTGTTAACGGCGCAAGAAGCATCACTTTGATGAATGATGCAGCAAACCGTTTGATGGCTAAAGTATTCCAGAACACAGGACACTGTGTAGAGGTTAAAAAAGTACGTCTCTATGTTCCTTGCTTTGCCGGCGACTACATGGAGTACATCGCTCGCATTAAGAAAATTGAAGGCAACCGTGCGTTAATCGAGGTACGTTCCTACAAGATTATTGACGTTCCTGAAAACCCACCATTCCCAAGCTCCATCGACGTACTTGCTGATCCACCATTGTCAACAGTAGTACAGTTTGTTTACGAAACATATTGAGAATCTAGGGGGAAATTAGAATGAGAAAGCCACTTGAAGGTTTAAAAGTAGTAGACCTTACTTCTGCGCTGAACGGCCCATTTTGTACCATGATTTTGGCAGACTATGGCGCTAATGTATTGAAAATTGAGCCAGTTGACGGCGATCAGTGCCGTTCCTGGGGACCAATTGATGAAAAAAGCGGTGAGAGCGGATTTTATAATTACGTAAACCGTAATAAAAAAGGCGCAACACTGAATTTAAAATCTGAAAAAGGTCTTCAGTTATTTTATGACTTGGTAAAGGACGCTGATATTTTAGTAGAAAACTACAAAGGCGGTGTTACCACAAAGCTTAAAATCGATTACGAGACAGTAAGGAAAATCAATCCTAAAATAATTTATGCATCCGGTTCCGGATTTGGCCAGTACGGCCCTATTACCCATCGTCCTTGCTATGACATTGTTGCACAGTCTATGGGCGGTATGGTAAACCTGACAGGCTTCAAGGAAGGAAACCCTGTTAAAGTAGGTCCTTCTGTGGCTGACCACGTTGCAGGCATCTATTTGACAGTCGGCTTACTGATTGCTCTTTACAACCGTGAAAAGACAGGTATCGGCCAGCAGGTAGACGTATCCATGTTTGATACTATCTTCAGCTTACTGGAAAATGCCCTTGTAAACTACACGGTAGGCGGATTTATTCCTGAGAGAAACGGAAACGTAGACCCATCTATCGCGCCATTTGATATTTTTGATTGTAAAGACGGCTTCGTAGCTCTCGGCGTTGGCAATGACAGATTGTTCCAGAAATTCTGTAACACAATCGGACATCCTGAGCTGCTGGAAGACCCACGCTATACCACAAACGATCTGCGCTGCAAGAATTATGTACCTGAATTGCAGGCATTGATCCGCGGCTGGTGTGAAGGCTTTACAAAGAAAGAAATCGAAGACATGATGGACGAAGCAGGCATTCCATGCGGTCCTGTATTGAATGTGAAGGAAGCAATTGAGCATCCTCATATCCAGGCTCGTGAAATGATGGTTCACTGCGAGCATCCAACAGCAGGCGACCAGTATTTCCAGGGCTGTGTAATGAAGCTCTCCGAAACACCGGGCAGCGTAGATTTCCCATCTCCGCTCTTAGGACAGCACAATGCTGAAATCTTTGGCCTGACTGAGGAAGAAGTAGCTAAGCTCAAAGAAGAGGGCGTAATGTAATTTCTTTTGTACATAGGCAATTTTATGACACGGCTGTTATTTTGACAGCCGTGTCAATTTTCAAAAAACAAATTTTTAAGTCGCGGAATGGCTCGGAAAACGAAGCGTTTTTCGAGTGGAATCCTTAAATGGGCTTTGCCCATTTGAGGAAATGCCCTTGTTTCAAGGGTTTGACTCTTGTCAAACCTTGTGCGAAGAAACAGGGCTTTGTACCTCTGTTAAGGTTCGAAAAAGTCCAAAGAAACTTTTTCGATATGCAGACACGGCTGTCAAAATAACAGCCGTGTCAATTTTCAATACAGAAAACAGATTGATACCGCATCCTATTTTAGATAGAAATGGAAGAGGGGATTCTATGAACACAATAGAATGCATCAAAAAAAGAAGAAGTATCAGACAGTATGAACCGCGCAAGGTGGAGCATGAAAAAATTGAGCAGCTTATTGACTGTGCAAGATGGGCTCCCTCCTGGAATAACTGCAAGGCGGTTCGGTACACGGTAATCGAGAAGGAAGAAGAGCTCCAGACCATAGCACATACCTTGGTTGCACCTGAAAATGTACATATTGTGGAAAACGCTCCGTTACTCATAGCCTTATCTATTGTACAGAAGCGTTCCGGATATGAAAGGGACGGCAGCACCTCTACCAATAAGGGCGCCTCCTGGGAAATGTTCGATACAGGCGTAGCCTGCCAGAATATTTGTCTTGCAGCGGAGGAACTGGGTTTGGGTACAGTCATAATGGCTTCCTTTGATGAAGATGGTATTACCAAATTCATTGATTTGCCGGAGGATGAAACGATTATTGCGCTGGTAGCCTGCGGATACCCAGCAAGAGTTCCCAATGCACCCCGCCGGAAAGAGGTTTCTGAGATACTTCGTTACCACTGAAAAATGGGAAAAAAGATTTTTAGCATGCTGTAATCTGTCTGAGTATAAAAAATACAGAATATCCAATGTGGGATTTTTATTTCTTTCTTTGGCATTATGTATTAGAATTATATTTGGAAAGGGATTGGGCATGCTTTTTTATTGTTCAATAAGACTAACGGGGGAGAAAACGGATTGACCCCGAACGGTTCAATTCGTAATATGGTCATCCAGCGGCTTATGCTTCTTTGCTAAGCAAAAGCGGTGAAAACAAAAATCTAAGCCATTGCCCGTCTTTTTAAAAAGCAGACAAAGTAAGTTTTGGGTTCTATCTTTCAGGAAAGAATGCAGCACTTGCTTTGTCAAGGGCTGGTGCAACTTATACGGGAGGGGAAAAAATTAAATGGAGTCATTTCGCGGAAGCGAGGAATATATTGCTTCGGAGGAGCTGATGCGCAGTGTCGATATTGCAGTTGCGCTGCAAAAGCCGCTGCTCATCAAGGGAGAGCCGGGAACAGGAAAAACAATGCTGGCAGAGTCCATCAGCAAAGCTTTGGGAAAGAAGCTTTATATCTGGAATATAAAATCAACAACAAAGGCACAGGACGGCCTTTATGTCTATGACACAGTACAGCGCCTCTATGACAGCCAGTTTGGCGAGGGGGAAGTCAGCGACATTAAGAAATATATTAAAATGGGGAAGCTGGGGGAATCCTTTCTGGAGGAGGAACAGGTTGTACTGTTGATAGATGAAATTGACAAGGCGGATTTGGAGTTTCCAAATGACTTGCTCTGGGAGCTTGACAAAATGGAGTTTTATATACCGGAAACCCAGGAAACCATAAAAGCAAAGCACCGCCCTATTGTCATCATAACCTCCAACGCAGAGAAGGAATTGCCTGACGCTTTTTTGAGAAGGTGTATCTTTCACTATATTGCCTTTCCGGATCAGGAATTGATGGATGATATAATCAGGGCTCATTTCGGGGATTTGGACAGACAACTGCTGGAGGGAGCTATTGGCGCATTCTATGTGATAAGGAGTATTCCGAATCTGCAAAAAAAACCCAGTACCTCAGAGCTTCTGGACTGGATACAGGCGCTTCAGATAGCGGGCATAGACGGAGAGCGTCTCAGGTATGAGATTCCATTTGCCGGAGTGCTTCTGAAAAAGGATGAGGATTTGAAAACGCTGGAAATGGGATTTATTGCGCCTTCCTCACGGCACAGCTGAGAGTGGCCGTCAGAAAGGAGGGAAGCAATGGTTTTTACTGATTTTTTTTATTTTCTGCGTTTAAACGGAATTTCGGTTTCGCTCAATGAATGGCTTATTTTGATGGAGGCTTTGGAAAAGGGGCTTGCCCATGAAAGCTTTTTGGAATTTTATTACTTGAGCCGTGCTGTCCTTGTCAAATCGGAGGCTGATTTTGATAAATTTGACTTGGCCTTTTCCTCCTATTTTCAGGCGATAACACCGGAGAGAGGGTTACCTGAGGATATTCTCAGCTATCTTGAGAATCCCATTGATATGCAGCCCTTTGATAAGGAGGAAGTGGATAAAAGGACAACTCTTGAAATGGAGGAGCTTCAAAAGCTTTTGGAGCAGAGGCTTCGGGAGCAGATTGGCGCCCACAACGGAGGCACACGGTGGATTGGCACAGGCGGAACATCCCCACTAGGCAATTCAGGCTACAGCGCCTCGGGCATCAGAGTGGGGGACCACGCAAAAAATAAAACGGCGCTTCAGGTTGCATCGGAAAGGGAATACCGCGATTTCAGGGAGGATGAAACCGTAGGCGTAAGACAGTTCCAGATGGCGTTTCGGAAACTGAGGCAGTTTTCCCTTCTGGAGGAAGGGCCAAAGGATGAGCTGCAGGTGGAACGGTCAATTGACGAGACCTGCAAAAACGGCGGAAATCTAAAGCTGGTTTTTGATCATCCGCGCAAAAACGGCATCAAGCTCATGATATTGTTTGATTCCGGCGGCTCCATGGAGCCCTATGCAAAGCTTTGCAGCAAGCTTTTTCAGGCAGTGAGCAAGGCGAACCATTTTAAGGATTTGAAAATCTATTATTTTCACAACTGTCCCTATAACAGGCTTTATCACACGCCGGGCTGTGATTTTTCACAGAGTGTTGACACTCAGTGGGTTCTTGACAACATAAAAAGCGATTATAAAGTGATTATGGTGGGAGACGCTTCCATGGCTCTATGGGAGATGCGCTATTATGTGGGAGGCAGAAAGGGTAAGGTGACGGACAGGACGACAGGCGTCTACTGGCTGAACAAATTTGCCCGCAGGTACAAAAATATCATTTGGTTTAACCCCATACCGGCTGAGGAGTGGGAGCATGTCAGAGGGCGCGAGACTATCAAGCGTATCCGCTCTGTGATCCCCATGTATCATCTTTCCCTAAAGGGGATGGAGCGGGGACTGAAGGCATTGATTGCTGCAAGATAAAGGAAAAGAAGGCGTGTATAAAGAAAAATACAGGGCCTTCTTTTTGTTTTGTGCCGTTAAGGCTTTATCATAATTTTATTCAGTCTGTAGAAGCAATTTTTATGAATGGGTATATGCTGAAAAATAAAATATATGGTATGTATAATAGCTATTTCTTTTTCTTTTTTGTGTCTGCCTTTTCGACAGGGACGATTACTTTTGTGACATGCTCTTCGATATTGTTGACGTCAAGGGGTGAGATAATGAATTCCTCAGAGATTTCACCGGCAACCTGGTATCCGTTTTGATTAATCCATTTTACAAGCTTAATATGGGTATATACTATGTCAGCGTAATCGCCTATATGCACCGCTGTCGCGGCCAAATAGCCGCCATAGGGTCTGTAGGTTCCACCCTCGCCGGGCTCCTCCACCAGTATTCCAAACTCTACGTCCGCGTCCTCGTACAAAAATTCCGCAAGGGGATTGTCATAATAAGTGACAATAACAGCACCTTTACTCTTCAGCTTTAGGGTTTCACACAGGTCGATGATTTCGACCCACCGCTCAAGAGATACGTCCGTGTTCGAGTAATTGTGCATGATTTGTCTGGTATAAAGCAGGTGAGACTTCGGCACTTCCTCTAATGCCACATTTCCCATGCTGTCCTCTTCTTTTACAGAGAGCAGATTGACGCCGGTTTTCAGCCGCTGTAAAAACAGGCAGCCCTCCGAGTATTTCTGCTGCAAGCTTGCAATTTCGTCCACAATCTCTACCAGCTTATGCTCAACGTTGTTTTGCAGGTCGTTTGCCTTATTGGCCAAAACGATGTCCTGTATTTCCTTCAGGCAAAATCCGAGAAGCCTTAATCTTCTTATAATACAGAGAGTAACCATCTGATCCTTGCTGTAATACCTGTATTTGCTCACATCTCCTCTGTATTTGGGAACAACCAGCTTTATTTTGTCATAATAACGCAATGTCTTAATCGGAATATTGCAGGTTTCGGCGACCTCTCCGATTGAATATCTATCCTGTGGCTTCATTCGTTATCACTCCTTTAAACAGCCTGTTATGCGGTTTTATTTATTATACTACGCTAACACTCATAAGTCACACAATTTTTTTCCGTTTTGTGAAGGTACAGTCAATTCTCCAATAATAAATGAAGCAATTTGCGACAGACAATAGATTTTTACTGTTTTCAGCATACACATTTTTCAATGCTTGATTCATTTTGTGAATTGTTATGATATCTGTCATTTTACGCAGGGAAAGGGTTTTTCATTCGTAAGAAATATTTTGAAAACATTTTTCTCCGTCTTTAAAAGTGGATTTTGATTAGGCTTTTGGGCCTTCCGCCGCCTGAGCCGCTTTCCTTGGCGCAAACGCCGGCGTAACCGCAGCTAATGAGCTTATTGATAATCCGTCTTGCGCTTCGGGTGCTGATGTGGAGGCAGTCTGCCAATTGTCCTGCGTCAAACACAGGGTCCTTTCTCATATCAATGAGAGACATCATTTTTGCGACGGAGGATGGGCTTATCTGCGCCTTATCCGCGATTTCCATAACTCTCGAATCAGAGGATATAAGCTCATATTCCAATATCTGAGCCTGGCCCAGAGGACCGACAAGGGCATCGTTTTCATTCACAAGGAAAATGCTGGTTTCCTTTTTCATCATAGAATGGACAAGGGCCTTTCTGGCGTTGCCTTCGGACTGGTAGGCGGTTGTGCCTACGCCAATGCCTGCATTTAAAAGAAATCCCTTTTGCAGCACTTTCTTTTGCAGATCGTAGAGAAGAGTATAATTCTCTTCCTTTTCGATACATCCCTTGCTGGCAAAAATAACGTATTCATGGCGGCCGTAATTAAAAAAAGTACCCTGGATTTCCTGAGCATAATTGATAATTAAGCCTTCCGCCTCATTTTTTTTGAGCATATTGGAGTAGTAGTTTTCGGAAGCCTCTGAATTTTCTGTAATGCGGAGAATTTCCACCGCCAATTGAGAATAATGGGCCTCGTTGAGTGCCAGACGGCTCAGCAGCCTGTCGATGGAAACCCTCACCATGGAGCGGGAGGGGGGCAGATAAAAGGCGGGATAACCCCTTGATTTCAGGTAGTCATAGACGACCACAAAGCCTGTCAGCATTGCCTTCGTCTTTTTCTGCTGCCAAAGCTTTAAGTGCCAGTCAATGTATTCCCTCTCGTCACAGCTGTCAAAGGGAAGGGAATAAAAGTTTACAGGAGAGATTTCCATTTCGGCAAAGGTATCCTCTATTGTGTTAGGCTCCGCCACGTCGATGCTGAAATGATCCAGCTCGAAGTTTTCCTTCTGCATATCCAAAAATGTTTTAATCAGGCTGGCGCCGCTTTTTTTAATATAATCACAGGGCTTTTTCATTTTGTACACATTGCCGTACTGTCGTGTGATGCTGAAATAAGGGCCGCAACCGGTAAAAAGGGTAGCATCGCACTCGTTTTCACATTGTTCTATTACCTCAATTGCCAGAGAGGAGGCCTCCCTGACAAATAATTTTGTTGTTATCTCCGGGGCAATTATTTCCATATCTTTCTTTATTTTTTCACAGGAAACTCTTGGGCCGATAAGTCCGATAATCATATTGTATTCCTTTCCTTATTGTGCGGTATCTCATAAAACTTGCTCAAATTTTGTCAAGAAAATTAAGCTCTTTATAAAGTTTAACACCAAAACTATGTAAAAGTCAAATCCTAGGAGAAAAAGGATTTTTATTGAGCAGAATAGACAATTGCAAATTCAGATTGCATTTTTTATGCGGTGTCGAAGTGCTTTTAAATCAAGGGTTTAAAACGATATTGTGTTAAAATAAAAACAAACGTATGCGTCAAATTGCACAGAAAATAGTTTTTATAAATTTTGTTATTGACAATTTCAGCAGCATACGCTAGTATTCTGTTAAGGACATATTAATGACATGTCAATAATTAACTGTCTTGCAAATCGGATGTAACAAGGAACGGCAATTGTAAATTAACGGCAAAAGGTAGCTGCACAGAGGCTATTTTAACAGCAGGAAGGCTATTTTAGAAAAACAGGTGGCTTTATGGCAACTGTTTCTACAATAATGTTTTTATTGCGTTAGCAATAGAAAGCCATACTGCGTCTTTTTTTGCGCTTTTTTATGGAAAGAAATAGCAGAAATAGAAAAAACAGGTAATTTTATGCCGAAAATAACGCACAAGGGGGATACTATGACAAAGGAACAGTTAAAGCAGGCGGCAATTAAAGCAATTGAGGAAAATAAGGAAAAGATATTTGCGCTGAAGGATCAAATTTATGCAAACCCTGAATTTGGTTACAAGGAAGTGAAGACAACTGCTTCTGTCGCTGATTTTTTAGAACGGGAGCTGGGACTTGAGGTTGAAAAAAACATCGCTGTGACAGGCTGCCGCGCACAGGCAAATAAAGAAAAAGAGGGCCCCTGCGTTGCGGTAATGGGCGAGCTTGACGGCATTAGCTGCAAAGAGCACAGGGACGCCAACGAGATAGGCGCAAGCCATACCTGCGGACATAACCTGCAAATTGCCGGTATGATAGGCGCTGCTGTGGGTCTTGTGAAAAGCGGCGTGCTTAAGGAGCTGGACGGCAGGGTTGATTTTATTGCAACACCGGCGGAGGAGTTTATTGAGCTGGAATACAGAGAGCAGTTGAAAAAGGACGGAAAGCTTACTTATTTTGGCGGAAAACAGGAGCTTATTAAAAAGGGTTATCTGGATAATGTGGATATGGCAATGATGTTTCATTCCCAGGATTTAGGGGAGGATAAGGCGTTGATTGGGCCGGAAAGCAACGGCTTTATCGGCAAGAAAATCCATTTTATCGGAAAGGAATCCCATGCAGGCTCCGCGCCTTATGATGGTATCAACGCATTGAACGCGGCAATGCTTGCCATCAATAATGTGAATGCATTGAGGGAAACCTTTAAGGAGAGCGAAAGGGCGCGTTTTCACCCCATTATCACAAAGGGCGGCGATATTGTAAATGTTGTGCCGGCGGATGTGACAATGGAATCCTATGTGAGAGCCAGAACCATTCAGGGGATGACGGAAATCAACGCTAAGGTGAACCGGGCCATAAAGGCCGGCGCAATGGCGGTAGGCGCGGATGTGGAAATTACAGAAATACCGGGCTATTTCCCAATACTAAAGCAGCGAGAGCTGGATTCCCTGATGAAAGGAAATCTGAATGAACTCGGACTGGAAGGCAAAATTATAGACGGCGGTGATTTTACAGGCTCCTTTGATTTTGGAGATGTATCTCACTTGATGCCTGCCATCCATCCTATGATTGGCGGTGTCACAGGAGCACTTCACACAAGGGATTTTGAGCTGGTTGATCCGGATCTGGCCTGTATCGTGCCGGCAAAGGCCATGGCTATGACTATTATCGATTTATTGTATGACGATGCAGCGGAGGCGAAGGAAATACTGAAGAACTTTACGCCTGTCATGACAAAAGAGGAGTATCTGCGCTTCCAGGAAAATAATGACAGAACTATATCCTTTTCCGGAAAAGATAAATAAGGGAACACAGCCGCAGGGTGGCTGTGTTCACGGATTGATTGGAAACAATCAATCCGTTACCGAAAGGAAGTTTATTGCGGCAGCAGTAAAAAGGGCCGCAGGGTGGCAGTTTTCACGGATTGCTTTTAATTTCCTGTAGAGAAAATATTAAAATTTGAGCGGAGGAACAATCATGGATAAGAAACCGAAATTGTGGTGTGATTACAGACTTTTTATTACTGTTCTGGTTGTCACAATCATATGCGAAAAAATAGGCGTAATTAAAATTCCGGCGGGTCCCGGCACCATCACCCTTTTGCCGCTGATTTACGCGATGCTGATATCCCTTGCCTTATATTTATTCAAGCCTTTTCCCCTTTTAAAGGAAAAACAGGCGGATAACGCAAGCTCTCTGATTACCATAGGCATTACCCTTTTGATTGCGAAAATGAGCATTACAAGCGGCGTTGCCATCAATGATATTATTACAGCAGGTCCTGCACTTATTCTTCAGAACTTTGGTAATCTGGGAACAATCCTTTTTGCGCTGCCAATCGCACTGCTTCTTGGTTTTAAACGGGAGTCCATCGGTATGACCCACTCTGTGGGCAGAGAGCCTAATGTGGCACTTATTACGGAAAAGTATGGCTCAGATTCTCCCGAATTCAGGGGCGTTATGGTGGTTTATGTAGTCGGCACGGTATTCGGAACTATTTTTATGGGCGCAATCGCAAGCTTTCTGGCAAGTGCAACCCCGATTTCCGTTGAAGCCTACGCTATGGCGACAGGCTGCGGAAGCGCCGGTATGATGACGGCCGCTTTGGCGCCGCTGATTGGAATGAAGCCAGAAATGGAAACTACTTTAACGGCCTTTGCAAGTATCAGCAATCTGATTTCCACAGTAGGCGGCCTGTATATCTCTATTTTCCTGGGATTGCCTATGACGGAAAAGCTCTATAAAATACTGGAACCGAGAATAGGAAAAAGAAAAGCAAAAAAAGAATCAAAAATACAGGAAGAGGAATAAGGAGGCGCGGAATATGGAAAAGAGACTGACACTTGACAATGTTTTGGAATGGCTTTTGGTACTCTTGATTTCGGGGGCCATTACCCTGGTTGGAAATTTCATCGGTTACGGAAGCGGCATTATAGAATCTATTCCGGGAATGCTGATATTGGTTGGAATCAGCGTCGCCGGCCTTGCCCTGGCAAAGCTTATTCCCATCAATATGCCCGCAATCTGTTATATCTCCATTATCGGAATTTTGCTTGCCGTACCTATGAGTCCTACCAGTAAGTTTGTAGTGGAGGCAACAAGCAAGGTGCAGCTTATGGCAATCTGTACACCGGTACTTGCCTACACAGGCGTATCTATTGGAAAGAGCTGGGCGGAATTCAAAAAAATCGGCTGGAGGGGCGTTATCGTTACGCTGCTGGTAATGTTCGGAACCTTCTTTACCTCCGCCCTATGTGCGCAGGCCCTTATGAAATTCCAGGGCATTGCTTAAATTTTCACTGCCTTTGGTAATTGTATTCTAAGCTTGTGATATGAATATACAGCTTTAGACTGCTGAAAAACATCGGCATGATTGTTATACGGAAAAGGCCGCTCAAAACATTCGGTTTTGGGCGGTCTTTTCTCTATTTCTTCTCTGCCTGCCGGAAGATTTATGGCAGCAGGTATTTTGTGCCCGTCTGACGGGGAAGGAGGAGATTGTTTGTTGACAATGCTGGCCGTAAGGGCTCTCGCCAAAGGAGAGAAAGCAATTTTTTGGCGTTTTTCATGGCATCCAATAAGAATTTTTTATCCGTTTGACTGGAGCTCAATGACAAAGGTCGCGCCTCCGCCCGGCGTATCGCTGACGGCAATATTTCCGTGATGAAGAAGGACTAATTCCTTTGCTATGGAAAGCCCCAGTCCGAAATGATCCTTTTCCTTTCTTGATTTGTCGGCACGGTAGAAACGGTCAAATATATACTGCTTCTCCTCCTGAGAAATGCCGGGCCCGTTGTCCGCTATTTCAATCTGTATTTTATCGTGGACTTCATGAGCGCGTATAAAGATTTTTCCGCCGCATGGGGTGTAGCTCAGAGCATTATCCAAAAGAATGGCGACTGCCTGCTGAAGCCTCTGCTTGTCCCCTGCACAGTGGGGAAGCGGTTTGTCCGGCAGATCCAGAAAAAGTGCCTGTTCCTTTTTTTTACACAGGGGTTCGTAGAGCTCAAAGGTATCAATCAGGAGAGTGTCCATATCAATATCCTCTTTTATGAAAGACCATCTTCCGGCATCTGAGGAGGCCAGAAGAAGCATATCGTCTATGAGCCTTGCCATACGGCGGCATTCCTTTTCTATGCCGGGGAGAAAACGCTTCCACTGACTTGGGTCAGAGAGCAGTGCAGAGGCGCTGGCGCGTATAACTGAGAGAGGGGAGCGCAGCTCGTGGGAAGCGGCGGCAACAAATTCTATCTGTTTTTTGTGGTTATCCTCCACAGGCCGCAGCGCCTTGCCCACGAGAAGCCAGCTTGCAAGCCCAAGGGCAATGATGCCGATAAAAGCAAAGAGAATATAAATGACAACTGTTTTTATCACAGCAATGTTATGCTCCGGCAGTTCCTTTAAGAGTGTCAGACTCTTCCAGCCTCTTTCAGAGGGAATAATGGAAATAGCCGCATAATATTTTTCACCCTGATTGCCCTCCAGTGTGAAAACAGAACTGTTTATCTGGTAGAAGGATACGGGAAAGGAGGCGGTGTCGATATTTTCCGCAAGGGCAGCCTCCTTTGCCCTTTCAATGAGGATCCCGCGATCTGTCTGCGGCCTCCATGCGCCTTTGAAAAAGAAGGGATGTCCGCTGTCCTCAATATGTATGATTAGATTCCCTTTTGCCTCTGTCTGGGCCAGCCATGTGTTTGTAATCATTTTTTCCACCTGGAGAGTGTAGATGACAGAGGATTTTGTGTCCTGAAATTCCCTGACCTGCTGTTCGTTTATCTGTTTTACCGCGTAGAGAAGGGCCCCAGCAATCAGCACGGTTAGTATGGAGCCTGTGATAAGAGTATAAATCAGGGTGAGATGTTTTCTTAATTTGGTGAACATATTTTTTCCTCCAAACGGTAGCCAACGGAATGGATGGTTTTGATAACGGCTCTGCTTTCTACTGATTTCAGCCGTCTTCTGAGAAAATGGATGTAGTTGTCCAAGTTGCCGTCTTCCACAAAGCTGTCAGGTCCCCATACATGATTCAGCAGCATATCGCGGGATAAAATCTGGTTTTTATTTCTCAGGAAATATTCCATCAGCTGCGTTTCCCTTTTTGACAGGGAGCAGCTGTTTGCTTCCGATTTTAAAACCTGCTTCGCGGTGTCAAGAAGGATATTGGAAAATCTCAGTGTTTCTGTATTTTCCAATACCTTTGGCCTTCTGGAAAGCGCCCGTATGCGGGCTAAAAGCTCTTCCACGGCAAAGGGCTTCACAAGGTAATCATCTGCTCCGGAATCCAGCCCGTCAATTCTGTCATTGAGGCCGTTCATGGCCGTTACCATAATAACCGGTGTTTCTATGCCCTTTTTGCGCATGGCGTGCAGTATGGACAAGCCGTCCAGTGAGGGAAGCATTCTGTCTAAAATAATAATATCATGGGATTTCTGAAGGGCATAATACAAGGCGTCCTCTCCGTTGTGACACATATCCACATCATATCCCTCATTTATAAGCTGAAAGGACACAGCACCGCATAAGTCCATGTCGTCTTCTATCATTAAAATTCTCATAAAATGTACCTCCTGCTTGCTGTTTGTAAAAATTTCTGAGATTTAAAAGATTGAAACGCTCAATTCTTTCATCGCAGCTTTACAATTTTACTGTTTTAGTTTTCTCTTCTTTTCGCCGTATATACCATAGACGCAAAGCAAAGCTCAAAAGCTATGTTTTTTCTCGTTCACACAGCGGGCGTTGTTTTTACGGAGAACCTCGCAAAACAAAAATTTTGCTCGGTCGTTTCACTCCACAAAGCTTTCAAAGAAAAGTGTATTTTACCGCAAGCGGTCATAACATTTTCTTTTTCAGCTTTTCTCCGCTTATTTGATTTGTAAATATAAATTTCCAGCGGAGAACCTCGCAAAACAAAAATTTTGCTCGGTCGTTTCACTCCACAAAGCTTT
>JAHZDZ010000008.1:51478-67730 GCA_019422105.1 Bacillota bacterium
CAAAGAAAAGTGTATTTTACCGCAAGCGGCTATAACACTTTCTTTTACAGCTTTTCTCCGCTTATTACGGATATTATATCAAAGAAATCTCTATGAAATCTCTAAAAAAGCTGTAAAGCATTTAAAGATTTTTTAGAGATTTTTTTGTTATAGTAAATCTACAGAAAAAAAACAGGAGGTAATCTTATGAAAGCGGCGATAAAAAATTTAATCTGTGTTTCTATAAGCGCAGTACTGCTCTTTACGGGCTGCGGCAAGAAGGAGGGGGAGGAAAGCAAATCAGCGGTCAATATTCCTATGGGAAGGTACGTTGAAAAAAGCTTTGATCTTCCGCTGGATGGAGATACGGAGGCTTTGGCAGGGTTTATAAAGGATACGGATGGGCGTATGAATATCATTGTTCAGAAAAGGGCGGAAAGCGGTCTGTCTTATTACAGCCGCACCTTGCAGGAGAACGGATCCTGGTCAGAGCCTGCGGCGGAGGAGTGGCTCAATTCCGCCTCTGCCGGAAGAGATGATTTTTCCGTTTATCAGATGACAAACGGCATGAACGGAAAGCTCTATGCCATCTGCCGCACCGCCGAGCTTCAGTCTCATCTTTTGGTCACAAATGACCGTGCGGCCTTTCAGGAGGTGCCCATGGAGGGGTGGGATAAAAAAATGCCTCTGGGCGGCAGCGAGTATTATCCTATGATTGAGGCTATTGCCGTGGCAAAAAATGGAATGATTGCGGCAACCACCTATTCAGAGGGAAGAATATACACACCGGAGGGTAAAAAAACCAGTTATACCTTTGAGACAGGTATTCAGGGCGCTGCTTTGGCGGCAGGCGACAACAGGTTTTATACCGTCAACGGAAATGGCGATCAGGTGATTGTAATCGCTCAGGAAACCGGCTCTGTTTTAAACGCTATCCCCTATGAGGGAAGGGATTTCAGCACAAGGCTTCTTGCGAAGGACGGGACAATTTATCTTTTTAATACCAAAGGGCTTCACAGGGTGGACGAGAACGCTTCCACATGGGAGACCATTATCGACGGGAGTCTCAATTCCATGTCTATGCCGACACTTTACCCCACAGCGGTGCAGGCAGGCGGGAACGATGATTTTTATGTTATATTCAACGACTCGGCAGGCAGCGGGCAGAAGCTGATGCATTACGCTTATGACGAGACAGTGCCTTCTGTACCCTCTAATGTCATCACGGTATTTTCGTTGCAGGATAATGCTACAGTGCGTCAGGCAATTGCAGATTTCCAGAGAAAGAATGCAGATGTCAAGGTCAACTACAGAGTGGCTATGACAGAGGATTCTGCCACGACCCTTTCCGATAATATCAGGGCATTTAACACAGAGCTTTTAAACGGAAACGGGGCGGACGTCCTGATACTGGATAAAATGCCGTTAGACAGCTACATCGAAAAGGGAGTGCTGGAGGATATCAGTGATATTATAAATCCTATGGTTTCCTCAGGAGAGCTTCTGCAAAATATAGCGAAGGCCTATGAATCCGATGGGAAAATATACGCCATCCCCTCAAGAGTGGTTCTGCCTGTGATGATGGGAGAAAAGAGCGATGTGGAGCAGTCAAAAAGCCTTGAGACGATGGCCGATCTTGGGGAGACCTCTTCCGTGCCCGTAATGGAATCTGTGAGCAATGAAACCTTTCTCAACGAAATGCTGATGCTTGAGGGCGGCCGTATTATGGAGGAAAACGGCGGATTACGGGAAGAGGCACTGGTACAGTTTTTGACGGATATGAAGGGGCTGCGGGACAAAATGGTAATGGCTGATAACAATGTTAAGTCCTCTGTATTCCGTTTAGGCTATGGCTCATCCTCCTTCGGACAATTCAGAATGCAGAGGGGCGAGGCCCTTATGAGCATATATGATTTGGGCGGCCTGCAGGATGCCATGCTTCCTATGGCCGTTGTAGATAATATGACAGATGGGGTAATGGATACAATTAACCAGACATTTAAACCTGCGGGTATTATAGGAGTGAATGCTGCGGGAAATAATAAGGATATCGCAAAGGCATTTGTACAGAGCGTATTGTCTGCCGATGTACAATCAGCCGACTTGTATGACGGATTTCCTGTGAATGATGAAGCACTGGAAAAATGGATTGCCTGGGAAAACGACACATTGGTTTCTGTTTCATCAAGCGATGGAGGGGATGCACTGACTGCCCAATGGCCCAGCGAGACGAAACGGAAGGAGCTGGCTGATATGGTACGGATGGTAAACACACCTTACACAGAGGACAGTATGCTGCTGGAGCTGATTAGCGCAGAAATCACACCGATGCTTGAGGGCAAAATAACACCTGAGGCCGCTGCGGAAAAGGTGCTGGAGCGTTCCGGGGCATATCTGTCCGAATAACCGCAGGGCATGCGGTTCTCCGCCAAAACACAGAGATTTTTTATGACAGATTGAATAAAGAGGGAGAGCGGGTGAATAGGAAATCCATGGGCAGGGTGAAGAAAATGAAAGGGACAGGAATAAAATTTCACAGGGGAAAAGGAATAAAAATGGAGCGAAAAAGAATGATAACGGCGTTTTTATTTCTGGCCCCAAGCTTTATCGGCGTACTTGTATTTGTATTCATTCCTTTTTTGGACGCTGTGAGGCGTTCCTTCTATGAGGCGATGAGCGGAAAATTTGTGGGACTTTCGAATTATGAGACAGTTTTTCAAAATGAAGCCTTTCAAAATGCCTCTGTGAATACCCTCCGCTTTATTGCCGTCTGTATTCCCCTTCTTCTGGCGGTATCTCTGGCACTTGCCCTTTTGCTGAACACTATGAAGAATAAGAGCGAATTTTTTAAAACTACATTTTTAATTCCCATGGCGATTCCTGCCGCTTCGGTCGTCCTGTTGTGGAAGGTGTTCTTCCACAACAGGGGGCTTTTGAACGGTTTTCTCATGGCATTGGACTTAAGCGGACAGGACTGGATCAATTCGGATAAAGCGTTTGCGATACTTGTTTTCAGCTATATATGGAAAAATGCCGGTTATGATATGGTACTGTGGCTGGCGGGGCTTAGCAACATACCGCCCTCACTGTATGAAGCTGCTTCCCTTGACGGCGCCTCCGCCTTGAAGCAGTTTTGGTATATCACACTTCCGGCGCTGATGCCAACCTTTTTTATCATTACAGTGTTATCCCTTTTAAACTCATTTAAGGTTTTCCGAGAGGCATATCTCATAGCAGGTGATTACCCCAATGACAGCATTTACATGCTGCAGCATTTATTCAACAATTGGTTTACGAAGCTGGATATACAAAAGATGTGCGCGGCGGCGGTTATTGTGGCGGTGGTGATACTGCTGTTTATCCTTTTGCTTCAAAAATTCTGGGGAGAGGGTGAGGAAGATGAAAACTGAGAAAAGAAAGGCATTCGTCAAAAAAACGCTGGTATTACTGATTTTGATTGTGGTATCTGCTTTTGTGTGGGTGCCTCTTTGGATGGTTGTCACAGGCGCTTTTATGGGAGAAGGGGAGCTTTTGGAAAATCTTTCCCCCGTGCTGTCACAGGGGGAGGGCACGGCCTACTGGCCGGTGTTTGCAGCCTATCCAACACTGAAGCCTGCAGTTGAGCTTCTATTGGATTCGCCGAACTTTTTTGTCATGTTCTGGAACAGTGTAAAGCAGGTTTTTCCGCTGTTGGCAGGGCAGTTTCTCATTGGCGTTCCGGGGGCGTGGGCCTTCGCCAGGTTCCGCTTTCCCTATAAAAAACTGCTGTTTACCCTCTATGTCGTGCTGATGCTGATGCCCTTTCAGGTGACAATGATATCCTCCTATCTGGTGTTGGAGAAAGCGAACATTATGAATACCCATTGGGCGGTTATACTGCCGGCGGCTTTTTCCACTTTTCCGGTATTTATTATGGTGAAATTTTTTTCTGCCATACCAAAATCATTTCTTGAGGCGGCGGCGCTGGACGGTGCCAATGAGTTTCAAATTTTTTGGAGGATAGGCATACCCATGGGAGCACCGGGCATACTGTCGGCTATGGTTCTGGGATTTCTGGAATACTGGAACGCCATAGAACAGCCTCTTACATTTTTGACAGACAAATCAAAATGGCCCCTGTCTCTTTATCTTCCAAACATTGCGGCGGATAAGGCGGGCGTGTCTTTGGCGGCCTCCGTTGTTATGATGGTGCCGGCGCTGCTGATATTTTTGTATGGGCAGCGGTATCTGGAGGAAGGCATACGGGCATCAGGGCTGAAGGAGTAGTGGAGGATGAAAGAGATAATTGACAAAATAAAAAGACAAATAGAAACAGAACTATCCACTCTGGGGAAAGAGCCAACAGGGAAAAAGAAAAAATGGAATGTGCAGGATTTGTCCAAAAAGCTGTTGATTCGATTTTTTGTGCTGATGGCGGTTTTGACGGTTATTTCCCGCATGGCCGATTCTATCACGGTTGCCAGGGTACAGGCCGAAGAGGCGGCAAGGGGTACCCTGAGCTTCCATATTACGGGAAACGGTGTGATAGAGGCCGGAGGGATACAGGCGGTCCGCACACTGGAAGGGCTTCATGTGGAGGATATACTTGTGGAAGCGGGTCAGAATGTTTGGGCGGGAACACCCCTGCTTCAGCTTAGCATGGAGGATATTGCAAAGAAACGGGAGGAACTGGAAAAGGAAATAGAGAAGTTGGAAATACAGATAAGGCAGGAAACAATAGGCAGTGTATCGGAGGGCATTACACAGAAAGAGACAGCGGCCCTTTCTTTGGAGCAGGCGGAAAGAAATCTGAAAAATGTAATCAGGGAAGAGGAAAATAACATCGCCGCTGCGCAGCAGGATTTAGACGCTGCAAAGGACGATTTGGAGAAAGCAAAGCTTGATTATGACAAGGCGTTGGAGAAAAAGAGCGGCACCCTGCTGGATACCAAGACGGAAGCTTATTATGACGCGAAGAAGGAGTATGAGGATACTAAATATACCTTTGAGTCAGAGATAAGGACAGCCCAGAGAAAGGTGCAGGACGCAAAAAAGACGCTGGACGATTTAAACAATGTGGACAATGAGGGCAAGGTGAATTATGCCATTGATTGGTACAACAGGGCCGTTGCCAGCGGGGATAAGGATGAAATCGACGCCGCCCAGGCTTATCTTGACAGAATATTATATGGAAGCGGCGGATCCAAGGACTATCATGACAATGTGGAGCAGGCCGAGCTTGCATTGAAAAGGGCCAATGATGATTTAAAGGCGGTCAAGGATAAGTGGGTAAGCGGGCTTGACAGCGCAAAGGCAAAGTTTGATAAGGCCGAAAAGGAATTGGCTGAGGTAAAAAACGGCACCTATGACATGGAGGAAGAGATGAAAAATGAGGCCGATGAGGTGAAGGCGGCCGAAAAGGAGGTGCGGGCGAGGGAGCAGGCGCTTCGCAAGGCACAATTCAATCAGAAGGCAAATATAGAAAAGGCACAGGATGCTGTTACAGAAGCGGATGTCGGGCTTAGTACGGCAGAAAAAAAGGATAATGCGGAGAAAGAGAATGAAAAAAAGGAGGAGGAAAAGAAAGCGCTGCGCATAAAAGCGCTGCAACTGGATAAAGAAAGCAAAAAAATTGATTTGGAGAGCCTTTTAGAGCTTGAAAAAAATAGGGGTATCGTTCATTCTCCGGCAGAAGGAAGCGTATCCGGTATTGAGGCCGCCATTGGGAAGCCCTCCGGCAGTGATGCCGCATTGTTTATCAGAAAGATGGGGGAAGGCTTTTCCGTGAGGGGAACAATTTCAAAGGATATGGCCGATTATCTTCAGATAGGAGATGAAATGACGGTAACGCTGAAGGGAAAAAAGGATAAGCTGAAGATTGCCGTTGACGGCATACGTTACCTTAAGGACGAGGACGAGGCGGAGATAGTGGGCAAAATACCGGGCGGGGAATATATTCCGGGCGCGTCCGCCGACATTGAAATAGAGAAGACGACGGAATCCTATAACCAGGTAGTTCCGCTGAGTGCTGTCCGCGAGGACGGCAAGGGGGCGAAATACATACTGGCGGTGGAAAGCAGAGACACCATATTAGGAAAACAGGATGTTGCCGTCAGATATAACATTACGCTTTTGGAAAATGACAGCAAAAAAGCCGCTATAGATGCGCCTGTCTGGGACGCAAATATCATTACCTCAAGCAGCAAAATGATTGGAGAGGGCGACAGGGTACGCCTGGAAAAAACAGATGAGAGTTAGTAAAAAGAGGCTTTGCCGCCTGGCCTGTTTATTTGCGGCTGTAGTATGCTGGGCAGTGAGCCTGTACGCGGGAGAACAAATCAGGGACAAGGGACTGTCCTTTGGACTTATCTGGCAGGAGCAGTCCCTGTTACCGGAAACTCTTGATGCCCTCAACCGAAGTGAGGAGAGCAGCGGCATACGCGCCGCACTTTGGAGCAGTGTGGAAAACAGTGAGGTTCAGGCGTATGGAAGCGGCAGAAAGGCGGAGACAAAGGCGGTCTATGTGTATGGAGATATGTCTCTTGTACTGCACAGCAGTATAAAAAGCGGCGCGCCTGTATTATCCTTTGATGAAGAGGGCTGTATTTTGGATGAGAAGAGTGCCTATGACCTTTTTGGCAGTTCACAGGCCGTTGGAAACAAGCTGCTCTATGAGGGAGAAATTTATGTTGTCAGAGGTATTTTAAGGGGAAGTGCAGGCGTATTTTATTATCCCTGCCCTGACAGGGATAAAGCCTATTCCAACATGGAAATCCGCTTTCCTTTTGGAGACAGCAGAGCGGAGGATATTCTTTCCTTTCTCCAGCAGAATCATTTTGGAACGCCCATGGCGTTTTCAGATATCGCTTTTTTGGGAGAAATCATGGGAATTTTTTGCCATCTTCCCGCCTGGATTTCATTTGGTGTCTTTTTGCGGGCCTTTCTGAGGGAGGTAAAAAAGCTGAGGGGAAAACCAATGCTATTTTTTTGTGGTGTATCCGCATTTCTTTTACTGCTGCTTTTCTCCATGCTTTTAACGGAATTTCGCTTTTCCATTCCCCAGCGTTTTGTGCCGACGAAATGGTCTGATTTCAGCTTTTGGAGTGCAAAACTGAATGTTCTTATGGTTCATGCCGGAGATTTTATGTCTGCTGCGTCCACTTTAAAGAATACAGAGCTAAAGGCCGGTATGGCTCTTTGCATTGGCGCGTCAGTGTTGTCCTGTATTTTTTTTGGAAAGCATTGGAGGAAAGAGGAAAAAGAAGCGCTGTCCGCCGCTGTATTGTTTCCGTTGGGTATGACCGTTTTTGTGTGGCTGGCTTTGGCGTACAGGGGGCGTTTTTTTACAGCAACCTGCTATTACTATTTGACCTCGCCTGTGCTTGCCGTGTCCTATTACATTTTGAGAAAATGGCAGGCTTTTAAAAATCAAAGAAGAGAAGCGTCGAGAGAGGAGGGCAAAGATGGCCTGTATTGAGCTGAAAGGGATAGATAAGGTTTATAAGGGCGGTGTGCTTGCGGTTGACAACTTTTCGTTGGAAATAGGAGAGCATGAGTTTATAATATTGGTCGGTCCCTCCGGCTGTGGAAAATCCACGGTTTTGCGCATGATTGCGGGATTGGAGGAGATAACAGAGGGAGAGTTGATAATAGACGGCAAAGTCGCAAACCAAGTGGAGCCTAAGGACAGAAATGTGGCTATGGTATTTCAAAACTATGCTCTGTATCCCTATATGACTATATATGATAATATTGCGTTTCCCCTGAAAATGCACAGGGTAAAAAAAGAGGAAATTCATAAAAAGGTCATGGAAATTGCGGGAGTGCTACAGATAGAGCCATATCTTGACAGAAAGCCTGGGCAGCTTTCCGGCGGGCAGCGTCAGAGAGCGGCCCTTGGAAGGGCTATGGTGCGCAATCCCAGGGTATTTTTATTGGATGAGCCTTTGAGTAACCTGGACGCAAAGCTTCGTGTGGCAATGCGGCGGGAAATTGTAAGTCTTTACAATAAGCTGGATACAACATTTATTTATGTCACTCACGACCAGACTGAGGCGATGACCATGGGCACGAAAATTGTAGTCATGAACCGGGGGGTTATACAGCAGGCGGATACACCCTATGCCCTCTACCATCATCCAAAAAACCTTTTTGTCGCGGAGTTTATTGGAAGTCCGCAGATGAATGGGCTTGAGGTATCTGCCGTAAGGACGGAAGACGGTATCTGTGCGGAATGGTCCGGCGGAAAAATTGTGCTGACGGGAAAGAAATGGCCGGATTTTTCGTTGAGAAAGCGGGAGGCGGTTTTGGGAATACGGCCGGAGCACATAATAATCTCGAAGGAAAGGCCAAAGGTATTTGATTTGGAAACGGTCGTGGAGCAGAGGGAGGATACAGGGGCGGAATGCTGCTGGCACTGCCGTGCAGAGGGCATGGAGAGACTTTTTACAGTAAAGGGAAAGCCTGAAATGCAATTTGATATGGGGGAAAGGGTTTATCTTTCTTTCAGGAGGGATAAGATACATCTTTTTGACAGGGCAAGCGGGGAGAGCATTCTAAGCGAATAATTACACGACTGACAAAACAGTTTGGCTCATAAAAACGGCGGATCACTCTTGAAAGAGTGTCCGCCGTTTCTCTTATTCTCTGACCCGAATGCCGCTTTGGGCAAGTAAAGCCTGTACCGAGGGGAACCCGTAGGGATTTCCGAATACAAAAAGGGTATAAGCCATGTCGCCTGACAGGCTGACTGTCTGTATAAAAAGCGGCACTGGGCGGCCTATAAAGGCGGCTGAGAAAACATTGTCAGCCTGCGCGTAATATTTGGATGAGTCGTAGGCCGCTATGGTGTAGGAGCCGTTTACCATACTGCGGTAAGGGGTGGTATCCAGGTAGCCAACGTTTTTAAACAAAAGGCCGTAGCCCTGCGCGATAAAGTTCAAATAGGGGGACTGGTACGCCAAATTTACAACTCTCAGGCAGGAGGTTCCCTTTTGGTGTGTACAGGGGCTGTCATCTATGGTGTAGAGGGTAACGCCGCCGGGACCGTTTAAAATGGCGATGGTGGCGAAGTCTCCGTTTTGAAACTGAAGCTGTGTAGTGTAGAGGGTATCTCCGGGGGCCGAGGCATCGCGGAGAGAAACGGTTACGACGCCGGCATCCTCAATAAAATAGGGCGTGATTTCTCCGTAATCCACATACTGTATCAAATTATCCCCCGCAATAATATCGATGGGGGGAAGCCCCATAGCGGCTTGGAGAAAGCGTATATTGCAAAAACCGGCAGGCTTTTCGGCCGTGAGATCCTCCATATACGAGGAGGGAACATCCGTAAAGATGCTTGAGGCGCCCGTTTGGGGGATGCCAGTGGTGACAGAATCCACTCCGGAGGAGGGAACATCTGTAAAGGTGCCTGAGGCGCCCGTTTGGGGGATGCCAGTGGTGACAGAATCCACTCCAGAGGAGGGAACATCTGTAAAGGTGCTTGAGGCGCCTGTTTGGGGGATGCCTGTGGTGACGGAATCCACTCCGGAGGAGGGAACATCTGTAAAGGTGCTTGAAGTACCGGTATTAGGCAAAGCGTTTCTTTGTGGCAGATCCATAAAAATGCTTCCTTTCGATCATTTCTTATGGTACCATTTTATGTGAAATACGGCAGGGTGTGAAAAAGAAAGCCGGGAAAAACCTTTTCAGGAGATTTCCGGCTTTTGTGATAAAAGGGTTGAACGCGTTTATACAGAAAAAGGGCTTTCGGCAGCTTTTGAGACATGTAAAAGGGCCTGCTCCATAAGCTCTTTTTCATTTAATTCCACAATATCAAGCCCCTGTGCGCAGAGCATTTCAAAATCGGGTATTCCCAACAGGCCGCGGCACAGTCCCTTGAGATAGTCTCCGCCAAAATTAAAGTTTTCGATAAAGCCTCCGCTGGTTGTAATATAAACCATTTTTTTTGCTTTGCAAAGTGTTTTCAAGCCGCTGTCTGTGTAGCAGAAGGCGATACCGTTGACGCAAACATATTCCAGATATATTTTGAGAAGGGCTGGGAAGGCCAGATCCCAGTAAGGGGCGCCGATTACGATAATATCGGCTTTTGCAAAGTCGAGGGCGTACCGGAATAGCGGATGGTCAAATTCTCCGCTTTTAGAGAGGCGATCCCGAAGTTTAGCTGTATCGCAGTCCATAGGGGCAGGATTTTCATCACATAAATCAATTTGGGTTATATGTGCGCTGTTATGCTTCAAAAAGGTATCCAGATACTCCTTACACAGGCGGTAGGTTCTGGAGGTTTCCTTTCCTCTCATACAGCAGTTGATAAATAAAAGCTCCATTGTTATGTCTCCTTTTCTGTTTGTTTTCACCGTTATTCGGAAACGGCGGTGAAGTGATATGAATCGCTTAAAGCAGTTAAAATCAGTATATCGAAGAAGGGAGGCGGCTGCAATAAAAGATACCGGGTGATATTAGACAAAAAAAGACTGAAAAAATCAGCATGTTTTTTTCATAAAAAACGGCAGAAAAATAGTATGATAAAGTTATCAGAATGAAGAGGGGGAAAAGAAAATGGAAAAAAAACTGGTTGTACTGGATGAAAACTGTCCTCAAAATCATGCCTGTCCGTCTGTAAAGATATGTCCCGTAGGCGCTTTGACACAGCAGGGATTTCATTCTCCGACAGTCGATTTGGAGAAATGTATCAGATGCGGGAAATGCGTGAATTACTGTCCCAAGAAAGCATTGATACTGGAATAAAGAAGAGGGCTTGATTTTCTCAAGCCTTCTTTTCTTAATAGTGTTTTGTTAGCATTTGTTTTCTGAAGCCAAGCTGTCTTAAGGCTCCTTTTTTATTTGGGGTGGATACGATTGAAACGGAGCGCTATAAGAGAACAGGATTGAAAAATTCAAAGCTTTTTGAAGAATAGGGTGAGGACCAATCAAAAAGATAATATTGCGGTGCCGCATAGAAAGCCTGTTCACAGAGGCGGTATATCGGAACAATAAAAAATAGCCGTAAGGTGGCTATTTTTACGAATTGAATGATTTTTTATTCAATCCGTTTCCTTAATTTCGTTTTTATTGCGTCAGCAATAAAAAAAATCTCTTTTACAAGAGATTTCTTTTTTCATGCGGGTGGTGGGACTTGAACCCACACGAGGTCGCCCTCGCCAGATTTTGAGTCTGGTGCGTCTGCCATTCCGCCACACCCGCTTACCGTTTGACGCCTAGTTATAATAGCACAAAACAAAAAAGAAATCAAGCCTATTTTTTTGTAAAATGAAAAATAACCGCTGCATGGCTTTTAATGGGGCTTGAAGGCGGTTAAATCCGTTAAAAAAGTTTTTCCTGCGGCTAAGGACAGGCAATCCATTACCCGGGCTCGGTTACCCATGTCATTGCTGCTATTATTATGGTGCTGGCGGAAAAAATTGTACTGAATGTGGTGGCATATCCCGAATGCGGCAATTCACAGGAACTGGCGGCAAATGAAAACACTATGCCTTTTTGCAGTAAAGCCCCTGATTGTCGCTGTCAATACAAAATAGGGGCGAAAAAATCCTACTTCCCAGGGTTTTATTTGCATGCATTTTTATAATGTTTTATTTCGCATAAATTACATTCGGTTTTATTTGGTTTTCCGGCTGTATACAGTATTAGGCACAAAAGCAATCCCAATCTCACTGTTTACTGTAAGCCTCAGAGGACAGGAAAGGGCGCAACTGCTTAAGCGCCCTTTCCTGTTTTTCCCGTGCGATGGGGCTGCTTTCAATGAAACCCCTTTTCCTCCAAAAAGGAGATGACATTTTCAATATTTTTAACGGTATCCTTTTTGATATAATGTTCAATTTGCTCGGTCAGCTCCAATTCATCCTCGGAATGATTGATGATGCAGAAAAAATGATTCAGAAGACTGTGGCGGTACAAAAGAAAATTACCCAGCTGCATGCCCTTCAAGGTGGGACGCACAAAACCATACTTTTCATTGTCCACAAGACCGGCATGTCTCAGGTTTGACACCATTTTAGAGGCGGAGGAGGCTTTGACGTGAAGGTTATCGGCCAAGGTGCTGATGCGTATAAATCCATCCTTTTTGGTGTAGCGGCATATCATTTCCAGGTAATCCTCCATGGCGCTTGTCACCTGTCCCGCGTTTTTCATATCGTATCCCTTTTGTGTCATAAAATTTTTTTCTATATTTTCCATAAAACACACTCCCCGATGGAACCATATATTTGAATGAGGCATAGTATAGCATAAAGAAACAATGTTTCCTTAGACTAAATATATTAAAAAGAGGTGCTACTCATGAATGAAATCATATCAACTTTAAATAAAGCAAAAGAAGGAGAACGTGTTATTGTAAAATATTTACTGGCGGAGGGCAATATGAGAAGAAGGCTTCAGGATATTGGACTGATTGAGGGAACCAGCATAGAATGTCTGAATTCCTCCCCGGCGGGAGATCCGACGGCATATTTGATTCGGGGCGCTGTGATTGCTTTGCGGAGCGAGGATTCCAGTACCATAGTGGTGGAGTAGGCCAAACGCGGCTTTTTATTTCATAAAAGGATTTGAGGTATAAAAAACAAAAAAAGTTCAGAGGTGATTTAGATGGGTTTAACGGCAGGCTCTACAGGGATACACGCTGTAGATAACGGCTTGGACATCAAAAGGGAGAATGAAAACGACAGAGTGATTGCCCTGGCCGGCAATCCCAATGTTGGAAAGAGCACTGTGTTTAATGAGCTTACGGGCTTGAACCAGCATACGGGAAACTGGCCGGGCAAAACGGTCACGAACGCCCAGGGAAAATACCATTACAGGGATAAGGATTTTATACTGGTAGATATACCGGGTACCTACTCCCTGATGGCGCATTCCGCTGAGGAGGAGGTGGCAAGGGACTTCATCTGCTTTGGAGGGGCGGATGCGGTTGTTGTCGTTTGTGACGCCACCTGTTTGGAGAGAAATTTGAATCTTGTGTTGCAGACAATTGAGATTACAGATAAGGTTATCGTCTGTGTGAATCTGATGGATGAGGCGGAGAAAAAGCATATTCGCATTGATTTTGAAAGACTGGAAAAAAATCTGGGTGTGCCGGTTGTGGCAACAAGTGCAAGGAGCGGCATTGGCCTGGAAGATCTGATGGAGAAAATAGACGCCATAGACAGCTATAAAGCCAGTGGGAAAATAGAAATACAGTATGACAGTGACATTGAAGAGGCAATCCGCATTTTGCGGGAAGCACTGGAGGAAAGGGTACAGGGAAAAATAAACGTGCGTTGGGCTGCGTTAAAGCTTATAGACGCGGATGAGACGCTGGTGGAAACTATGGAGGGCTTTTTGGGCTTTTCCCTTTTGGAGGATGACGAGATAAAGGAGAAATTAGCTGAGGCAAAAGCCAGTCTGGAAGGTAATGGAATTGAAAAAACAAAATTTAAGGATATGGTGGTCTCCTCTCTTGTCAGTACGGCTGAGAAAGCATGCAGGGACGCAGTTTTCTTTGACAATGTGAACTACAACGTTCTGGACAGAAAAATTGACCGTATTCTTACCAGTAAATTTACGGGTATTCCTATTATGCTTCTGCTTCTGGCGCTTATTTTCTGGATTACCATAACCGGTGCAAACTATCCGTCAGAGCTTTTATCGAATGTCTTGTTTTCCGTACAGGATAAGCTTTATGCACTGTTTGCATCTCTTGGCATGCCTCTAATGCTCAATGAGGCCCTCACCATGGGCGTTTTCAGGGTACTGGCATGGGTAGTCGCCGTTATGCTTCCGCCTATGGCTATTTTCTTTCCTCTCTTCACTCTTTTGGAGGATTTGGGATATCTGCCGAGGGTTGCGTTTAATCTGGATAAGGGTTTTAAAAAATGCTGCGCCTGCGGGAAACAGGCGCTGACCATGTGCTTCGTTTCCTTTCTGCTTCCGGCCGTCTTTACTTATGGGGGGCAATCCCCTATAATAAAAGAAATGGGAAGTGAGGCGCACAGATAAAAGGGCAGGAAAGAGGGAAAAGCCGTGATTAGAAAACTTCTGAAATTTTTATTCAGCCGTGTGGTTATAGTGGGACTGTCAATTGTGATACAGGCTGTTATACTGCTTGGCATGATACTCAAATTCAATGATTATTTTGTCTATTTTTACGGCGTTTGTGTTTTGCTGAGTCTATTTGCGGTTGTCTGGATTATCAGCGACAGGAGTCATCCGGCCTATAAAATCGCTTGGATCATACCAATCATGACATTTCCCGTTTTTGGCGGACTCCTTTTTCTCATGTTTGGCGGCAACGGCCTGTCCAAAAATGAGAGAAAGAAAATGTACCATATTGAGGAGATTACGAAGGGGGCATTTCTCCATCAGGAGGAAGCACTGCGGGAGCTTTCCGAGATTGACGAAACGGCGGCAAACCAATCGCGCTATATTGAGAATTATGCCTATTCCACACCCCATAAAAGAACAAAAACAAGCTATCTTACCATGGGTGAGAAGAAGTTTGAAAAAATGGTGGAGAAGCTTGAGGAGGCGGAGCACTTTATCTTCATGGAGTATTTCATTATCGAGGAGGGGAGAATGTGGAATACAATTTTAGAGGTTTTGGAAAGAAAGGCTGCGGAAGGCGTTGATGTTAGGGTAATGTATGACGATTTGGGCTGCATTATGACTCTTCCCTCCAACTACAGAAATATATTGGAAGAAAAGGGAATACAGTGCTGTGTGTTCAATCGATTTATTCCCGTCCTCTCCTCGCGCTTCAATAACCGCGATCACAGGAAAATATGCGTTATTGACGGGCATACAGGCTTCACCGGCGGCATCAATCTGGCCGATGAATACATCAATGCATTTGAGAAGCACGGTCACTGGAAGGATACTGCCATATTGATAGAGGGGGAGGCCGTCTGGAATCTGACGGTAATGTTTCTTGCTATGTGGGATTACGTGAGAGGAATTGAGGAGGATTACACCCTTTACAGACCTGACCGCTACAGGCCCCTGCCGGAGGAAAGGACAGAGGACGGCTTTGTACAGCCATTTACAGACAGTCCCTTAGACCATGAGCCTGTGGGAGAGACGGTTTATTTAAACCTTATCAATAAGGCGAGGCGGTATGTCTATATCACGACGCCCTACCTGATTATAGGAAATGAGATGGTGACGGCCTTGTCCTCTGCGGCGAAGGCGGGAGTGGATGTGCGTATTATTACGCCTCATGTGCCGGATAAATGGTTTGTACATGCGGTGACAAGGGCGTATTATGAGATACTGGTGGAAAGCGGTGTTAAAATATACGAATATACACCGGGATTTATCCATGCGAAAACCTATGTGGTGGATGACGAGTATGGCGTTGTGGGAACCATCAATATGGACTACAGAAGCCTGTATCTGCACTTTGAATGTGCTGCGTGGCTGTACCATACAAAGAGTATTATGGAAATCAAGGCGGACTTTTTGAAAACATTGGAGGTTTGTGAGAGCATTACTCTTTCGGCCTGCCGTGAGGTACCGCTTTATAAAAAGGCCGGAAGGGCGCTGCTGCGAGTTTTTGCGCCCTTAATGTAACATAATAAACCGTACCCCTTTTCAGGCTTTGTCTGCCTGAAAAGGGGTACGGTTTTTTTAATTACAGCATATTTTCAATTGACGTGTAAAGAGCCGGAAACGCTTTTTTCAGGTTGCAGAGCTTTCTGTCACGGGTGACCCAGGCGTGAAGAGTGGAGCCTTGGTTGATGGGCCTTTCCTCTCCTCTTCGGAATATTCGGTATTCAAATTCTATTTTCACAGGTGTCAGTGTACGGATACGTACCTCAACTGTCAGTTCATCTTCATAGAAGGCCGGCTGTATGAATTTGGAATGCAGCTCTACAAGGGGGACCTGTATACCGATTTCCTCCATTTGGGTATAGGTCATGCCCGTTTTTTTGATAAATTCGGTTCGGGCGCACTCATACCATATGGCGTAATTGGAGTGGTGGACAATTCCCATCTGGTCTGTTTCTGCGTATCTAACGGTTATTTCTGTTTTGGAAATCATGAATTACCTCCATTAAAAGATTCATTTGAGAAGGACGGCCTATCAGTAAAAACAGCCACGCTGCGGCAAAAAAAGAAAGAAGGAAACTGATAGGCCAAAGGACGGCCTATCAGTAAAAACAGCCATGCTGCGGCAAAAAAAGAAAGAAGGAAACTGATAGGCCAAAGAACGGCCTATCAGTAAAAACAGCCACGCTGCGGCAGAAAAAGAAAGAAGGAAACTGATAGGCCCAAGGATGGCCTATCAGTAAAAACAGCC
>JAHZDZ010000008.1:67830-174504 GCA_019422105.1 Bacillota bacterium
AAAGAAAGAAGGAAACTGATAGGCCCAAGGATGGCCTATCAGTAAAAACAGCCACCCTGCGGCTGTTTTTCATTATAGCAAGATCAACGTTTATTTTCAATGCTAATAGGACATGCCCATCCGCGCATATATATAGGTTGGGTGATGGCTTATGAAACGGGAGGAAAGGGAGATACAGATTGGGAGAAAAAAGTATCATGTGATAATAGAATCCGATAAAGAAAATACAATAAAGGATTTAATAAAGGAAATGGTGATAAAGGAGCTGGAAAAACAAAATGCTTGAGGGGAACTGTGGAAGGGACTATAGTGCCGCATTGTATGTCAGGCTTTCAAGGGATGATGAAAATCCGGGGGAGAGTACCAGTATACATAATCAAAAAAAGCTGCTGTTAAACTATGCCAGAGAAAACAATATAGAGGTATATGATATTTATACAGATGACGGCTACAGCGGGACATCCTTTCAAAGACCGGCGTTTCAGCGTATGATAGAGGACATTGAAGAAAAAAAAGTCAATATGGTTTTGACAAAGGATCTGTCACGGCTGGGAAGGGATTATATCAAAACGGGGGAATACACGGAGGTGTATTTTCCATCCAGAAATGTGCGCTATATTGCGCTTAACGACGGATACGACACGGAGAAGGAGGATGATACGGCGCCCTTTCGCAATATCATCAACGAAATGTACGCCAGGGATATTTCCAAAAAAATCCGCTCCGCTCTCCGAGTAAAAATGCAGGAGGGAGACTATATTGGACATATAGCGCCCTATGGATACAGGAAGGACAAGGAGAATAAAAACCATTTGGTGATAGATACAGAAAGCGCTCCCACAGTGAAGGATATTTTTCAAATGGCCGCTGAGGGGTGCCCGGCGACAGAAATTGCTGCACGGCTGGAGGAGAGGAATGTGCTGCCGCCTCTTGCCTATATGCAAAAACAAAAAGGAGCCCCGGTAAGAGAAGCGGACATGCGCTGGCGTGCGCAAACCATAAGAAAGATGCTTGTAAATCCTGTGTATATGGGGCATACAATTCAGGGAAAAACCAGAAAGCTGACCTTTAAGCAGAAAAAATCAATTCAGATACCGCAGGATAGCTGGATTACAGTATTGCATACTCATGAGGCGATTATTGACAAAGAAACCTTTTATGAGGTTTTGGAGAAGAGAAGGAGAAATACTAAAAGAAACAGAGTATCAGGCAATGTTTTCAGCGGTCTGGCAAAATGCAGAGACTGCGGCAGAAATATGTCGCCGTCAGGGAAAACAAAGGATGGGAAAATCCGAAGTTTGGTGTGCAGCGGCTATAAAATGGGCGGCAGGGAGGAATGTGCCAGTCATATCATATCCTATGAAGATTTGCTGTTCATTGTTTTATCCATACTCAAGGAAGGGTTTATGCTCTCTGACGAGGAGTGGAAAGGAATAGCCGATGAGGTAATTCTTTATTTTGAGGAGAAAGAGGCAAAAAAAGACAGTCTGCGTCAAAAAAAAGCGGCAGAACTGGAGGCGGAGAAAAGGCGGCTGGATTTGCTTTCCTTTTATTTATATCAGGATTATGCGTCGGGAGTCCTATCGGAGGAAAAATTCCGAATGATGCAGGAAGAGCAGAAACGGATGGAAAAGAGGATAGAGGAGGAGGGGAGAAGCAGTGCGGCGGAAAAAGAAGGCACTGTTCCGAATCTGTATAATATTAAAAAAGCATTCGATGCAATTTCTTTCAATCTAATTTTAAATCAGTATAATTTATATCGCTTTATCGAAAGGATAGAAATTGGCGGCGACAGGGATAGTCAAAAAATGTCCGAGAAAGAGATATATATTCGTCTAAATTATTCTGAAACGTGAAGAAAAAAATGACAAAATATAGGTGAATTTGCCGAATAAAGAGATGTCGAAAAGAAAAAAACAATAACGTTTGACTAATGAGGAAAAATATGGTAAAAATTAGTTATATATTCGGGCATTTGTATATCGCGTTTTGGGAGTGCATAATTATGGATGACAGCAGTCTTAACCCTAACAGGCAGGGTCTTGTTTTAGTATTTGTAAATAAATATAAGAACCATGATATATCGGGTAACTTTTCCATGCCGTTCGCCGGATTCCGCAAAAAATCAATCCGCAGGCCTCGGTATTACTACAGTATTTGGGATTTGATACAGCAGCTTGACGCCCATTTTGATGATATAAAATATCCGCAGAAACACAATGAGATTCGTGCTTTTCAGGATAATAAGAAGGAATCTTTAGTCAAAAATGCTGAATCGGAAATGAAGGAATTTGAAAATATGGACCCTTTTGTTATAATGGAGAAATTTAATAAAAAGAAAAATACCATATCCATGTTTGCCATTGATGTGCGGTACCGCTATAATGTCAGCTGGCAGGGAAGCCTGCTATGGCTGACAGGCAACAAAAAGTCCTATTTCAGAAGCGTCTATGAGCTGATGAGCCTGATAATAGACGGTGTGGAACATGATTCAAAATATTTGATATGAGCGTGAATGTGGCAGAAAACCAAAAAGGCTGTTTGCAGTCTTTTTTTATTTTGCAGTAGTATATGTCTTCTGAGGCATAGGTGAGGCGGTGAAATGCCAAAAGAAATGATTATGTAAGGGCGGACGGCATATAAGCGTACTGTTTTGCTAAGAATGCTATCATTAAAAATCCGATGGGTTATCCTGCTTGTTTTTCCTGTAATAGAAACATGCTTTTTTTTGCAGAAACGAAACGAATCATGTGCATGGGGTTTGGTTGCAATGCCGCCGGTATTGTAGGCTGCCGCATCATTGATTCCCCCAGAGAAAGGCTCATAGCGATTATCACCAATAATTTTGTGCCATGTAACGGCCGTTTTCCTACCCTTATCGCTATTATTACCATGTTTTTTCTTGGATCATCCCATGGTATAGGGCAGACGGTGCTTTCGGCAGGACTGTTGACGCTGGTGATTGTTTTGGGCGTTTGTATGACATTTTTGGTGTCAAGGATTTTGTCTATGACAATACTCAAGGGAATACCGTCCTCCTTTACACTGGAGCTTCCGCCTTTTCGCAGGCCCCAGATAGGAAAGGTCATTGTGCGTTCCATATTTGACAGGACACTGTTTGTTTTGGGCAGAGCAATTGTGGTTGCAGCGCCCGCAGGATTAATTATATGGCTTTTGGCCAATGTCAATTACGACGGCTTGAGTCTGCTGGCTCACTGCTCCCAATTTTTAGACCCATTTGCAAAACTGCTGGGGCTGGACGGCGTTATCCTGATGGCTTTTATTTTGGGGTTCCCTGCCAATGAGATTGTCATACCCATTATCATTATGGCATATCTGGCAACGGGAAGCATCACGGACTTTGAAAGCCTGGTACAATTAAAAGCACTTTTAGTCAACAATGGCTGGACATGGGTGACGGCAGTGTGTACCATGCTGTTTTCCCTTATGCACTGGCCCTGCTCCACCACCTGCCTGACGATAAAGAAGGAGACACAGAGCCTGAAATGGACTGCTGTATCGTTTCTGGTGCCGACGATAATGGGTATGGCAGTCTGCTTTTTGTTTGCGTCTGCCGTAAAGCTTTTCGGTTTGATATAACACAATTGCTGCTTTCATCATACTTGATAGCTGCATTAATTTTAACCGTATCGATAAAAATAATAAAAAATAAGTGTTGACAAAAGAAATTGTCTTCGCTATAATACTAAATAATTTCACCAAACAAAGAAAAGGCTGCGAAAAGAAGAGTAGGCAAAGGACGCTTTTACAGAGAACCCGGTTGCTGGAAAAGGGGAAAGTCGGATATTGCTGAACATGGTCTTGGAGCTTCGTACCGAATGCTGAGTGCTTTAGGCTACGACGGTATCACCCGTTACAGTGATAGGCTATCGAGTAAAATCTGTAGTTGAAGAGGTATCTGCTGCAAGGCAGGTATAAATTAGGGTGGTATCACGAAGCGTATGCTCTCGTCCCTGAAAAGTTATTTTCAGGGACGGGAGCTTTTTTATTTTCAAATTTCTTTAATACATAAAACGAGGGTGACGCAGATATGAATGCAGACAGCATAATCAGTCTTAAAAATTTGAGCAAGACGTTTCAGAGTAAAAACAGTACAGTGGCTGCTTTAAAAAATATTGATTTGGATATCCAAAGAGGTGAAATTTTCGGCATCATCGGTATGAGCGGGGCGGGAAAAAGTACGTTGGTAAGATGCATTAATTTTTTGGAAAAACCGACTTCCGGCACTGTTTTTCTCAACGGTCAGGATTTATCGGCACTGTCTGCCCGGGAACTGAGGACAGCAAGACAGTCCATGGGTATGATTTTTCAGCAGTTTAACCTGCTGATGCAGAGGGATGCTATAGGAAATGTCTGTTTTCCCTTGGAAATTGCTCATGTGAGGAGGGAAGAGGCGGAAAAAAGAGCGAAGGAGCTTCTGGAAATTGTAGGGCTTCAGGACAGGATGCATTCCTATCCGTCCCAGCTCTCCGGCGGACAGAAGCAGAGAGTGGCAATCGCAAGAGCACTTGCCACCAATCCCAAGGTATTATTGTGCGACGAGGCGACAAGCGCCCTGGACCCTCAGACAACAAGGGATGTGCTGGCGCTTTTAAAGGATATTAACAAGAGGCTTGGCATTACCATTGTTATTATAACCCATGAGATGAGTGTTATTGAGGAGGTATGCCAGAGAGTAGCCATAATTGCAGACAGCGAGATTGCGGAGATTGGAGCGGTAGAACAGATTTTTACCTTTCCGAAATCGGAAGCGGCGAAAAAGCTGGTTTATCCCGACGGTGAGAGGAAAGCAAAATTTGACCACAACAATACGCGCTGCTGCCGCATTGTATTTGATGGCATTACACCCTTTGAGCCCATTGTGGCAAACATGGTGCTGGAATGCAAAGCACCTGTAAATATCATATTTGCCGACACAAAAAATATAGACGGCCAGGCTTTTGGTCAGATTGTGCTCCAGCTTCCAAGGGAGAAGGAAGTAGCTGATAAAATGGTTGGTTATCTCAGAAATAAAAACGTGGTGGTTGAGGAGGTTGAGGAGTATGTTTGAAATGATGCTGGCAGGCTTGGGAGAAACATTGTACATGGTTCTCTTTTCCACATTCCTGGCATATATATTGGGGCTTCCCATGGGGGTTGCTCTGGTTTTGACAGACACAAGCGGCATTACTCCCAGACCCTTATTTCATAGGGTTCTGGGTGCAATTATAAATTTAGTGCGTTCGGCGCCCTTTATTATTCTCCTGATTGCGGTAATCCCGTTTACAAGGTTTGTGGTAGGTACAACGCTTGGGCCTACCGCTGTGGTTGTCCCCCTTGTAATCGGCTCGGCGCCTTTTATCGCAAGACTGGTGGAATCCTCCATCCAGGAGGTAGACAGGGGCGTGATTGAAGCGGCGCAGTCAATGGGCGCCTCGCCAAAGGATATTGTATTGAAGGTAATGCTTCCGGAGGCCAGGCCGTCCCTGATTGTGGGCAGCACTATCGCTATTACAACAATACTGGGGTATTCGGCTATGAGCGGATTTGTAGGCGGCGGCGGTCTTGGCGATATTGCCATTCGCTACGGCTATAACCGTTATCAGACCGATATTATGTTTATCACCCTGATTATTCTTGTCATACTGGTACAGATTTTCCAGGAGGCAGGGATGAAAATAGCAAAGAAAATCGACAAGAGAATTTAAAAACGGAGGGATTTTATTATGAAGAGATTATTTACAGTTTTCGTTTCATCGGTACTGATTGTGGGTGCTCTGGCAGGGTGCAGTACAAAAAAGGAGGAGGCTCCCGCCCCGGCAGCAAATCAGGCGGATGAAACGAATAAGGAAGAAAAGGAATTGGAAAAAATTATTGTGGGTGCGTCGCCTTCTCCCCATGCGGAAATTTTAAATTCCGCCAAGGATATTCTGGCGGAACAGGGATATGAATTGGTTGTAAAGGAGTACACAGATTACATACAGCCAAATGTTGCCCTTGAAAACGGAGATTTGGACGCCAATTACTTCCAGCATCTGCCTTATCTCGAAAACTTCAATAAGGAAAACGACACCCATCTGGCGGCAGTAGCAGATATGCATTTTGAGCCTATCGCCATTTATGCGGGCAAGACGAAAAGCCTTGACGATTTGCAGGACGGCGCACAGATAGCTGTGCCAAATGATACGACAAATGAGGCGAGGGCGCTTCTGCTTTTGGCAGAGCAGGGATTGATCAAGGTAAATGAGGATGCGGGACTTGAGGCGACTATTAAGGATATTACTGAAAATACGCGCAACTTTAAATTTATTGAGGCAGAGGCTGCACAGCTTCCCCGCTCCCTGCCGGATGTGGATATTGCCGTTATCAACGGAAACTATGCCCTTGAGGCGGGATTGAATGCTTCCGAGGATGCGCTGGCAAAGGAGGGCGCTGAGTCACTTGCGGCTGAAACCTATCCGAATGTTGTTGTTGTAAAGGAAGGCAATGAAGAAAACGATAAGACAAAAGCTTTGGTGGAGGCTCTCCACTCCGAGACAGTGAGAAGCTTCATAGAGGAAACCTATAAAGGCGCTGTAGTGCCGTTATTTTAGGATAATGCAGTACAAAGGTAATTGCAATATGGAAAAGAGAAAGCCTTTTGAAGGAATGCGGTAAACATAGATAAAAAAATAAAGCCTGATTTATCAGGCTTTATTTTTTTATCAGATTATTATGTTCTTGTTACGTACGTCGTAGAATTTTGAAACTTGAGTGAAGAAGCAAAGAATTACGGGATGATGTTTTAAAGTGAGGCAAATCAGAAAGTCTTTTTAATTGTATTTTATTGTTCATCATCATTTTCCAAGATATGTACTGTTAATACAGCTTTGTTGTCTTTACTGCTTATCATGCTTTCCCCGTCATACATAAAGTTGATTTTAAAGGTGCCTGTCCAACCATTTGCGTGAATTGTCCAAAGAACTTCATTAACGCTGATTGGAAGAGGTTTTCCAATTTGAAAAGTGACTTTGTTACCGCTTTTAACTGGAAAGGCTTCTACGGCAACATTTGAACGATGGTTTGTTGTAATGATATCATAGTTTTCCCCTGCTTTTACAGTAATTTCATCAACAGAAAGCCCGGGTTTTAAGGATTCCGGCTCTGGCTCATTGCTGTTTTCGTATAGCACGTGATTACAGTCCGTTTTGAATATTTTTCACAAATTGGAAAGAATCCATTTCAAATTGTGAAAACATCTCTTAAGAAAAAAGTAATATATTGTTTTTTCGTAAAGGATAGGAAAAAAACGACCTGGTATGGTATAATAACGATAAATTTCAGCAGGGAACCTTGAAACCATACCTTAACAGGCAAGCTTGTATGTATGCTTCTGAAGTACCTTTTTCTCCGCTTTTATGGTAAATTAAAATATTTGCAGAAACGGGCGGTTTGTAAAATAAATACAGATTTTGGGAGCAATTATGGTTCAATTTGCGTCAAAGATTTAGGAGTACATGAGAAAGGAGGAAAACTATGGCGGAGGATATCATAAAAATTAGAAACATCAAAAAGGTTTACCGTATGGGAGAGGAAAGAATAGCCGCAATCAATAATATCAGCCTTGATATTAAAAAGGAAGAGATCTGCTGTCTTCTTGGAAAAAGCGGCTCCGGAAAGTCAACGCTCTTAAACCTGGTGGCGGGTCTGGAAAAGCCGACGAAGGGCGAAATTATATTTAATAATATGCATATAGAAAGAATGAGCGAAGAACAGCTTGCCTCTTTTCGGCAAAAATATGTAGGGTTTGTATTTCAGTCCTACAACCTTCTTTCTACCTTAACGGCTCTTGAGAATGTCACGCTGCCTTTGATATTTAAAAAAATACCAAAAAAAGAGAGAACGGAAAGAGCTATGGAAATGCTGAAGGCCGTCGGGCTTGAAAACAGGGCGAATCATAAGCCCTCAGAAATGAGCGGCGGACAGCAGCAAAGGGTCAGTATTGCCAGAGCCTTTATCAACAAGCCGCAGGTTGTGTTTGCCGATGAGCCTACCGGCAATCTGGATACCAAAACAACCTACGAAATGATGGATTTGATTACAGGGCTGGCGGAGGAATACAGACAGACTCTTATCATCGTCACCCACGACCTGGAAATTTCGGATTATGCTACGAGGATAGTCCATCTATCCGATGGACAGATAGAAAATATTGAGGATAAAAGCCTGGCTCAGAGCGAGGCATAGGGCAAAATTTGTTTTGTTAAATACATAAGACACAATGGGGGTTATGTGAATGAAAAAAGGATTTATAAAATGGTTATTGATGTCCATTTTAGTGGTGCAAATGGTATTTGGTTCCGCTTTTTCTGCTTTTGCGAAGGATGAGGATGATGTAAATCCAAGCGATGCGGTTCCTGAAATAGTGCTTTTAAATGGCCCTGTCTATGAGGTAAAGGCAGGAATGGTAAACGAGGTGGAGATTACCATTAAAAATGCCAGCTCCTACACCACAAAGAATGTGGTGGTGCAGCCGACGATTTCGGATACCTCCGATAATCCGTTTAAAATCAGCTTTAAGGATGGCAGCAATAAATTTTCCTCCATTGCACCGAGAAGTGAAAAAACAGTTACCATGCTGGTGGAGGTAGACTCCACGGCGGCGACAAAGACGTATTCCATGTCTTTAAAGTACACGTTTTTCAATTCCTTTACCAATAAATTTTCCGGCAGCGACAATATTTATCTGAAGGTACAAAATGTCAACGCAGAGCCGAATTTTGCAATTGAAAACTATAAGGTCTCTCCTGAGAATGTAGCGGCGGGAGCAACAGCCACACTGAGCGCAACCCTTAGGAATATCGGACCTATTAATATGAATGATGTTAATATCTCTCTGGATGGACTTGATCCGGCAGGCGTGAGTATCGTCGGTGTGAGCAATAAACGTTATAATAAGGTAGATGCGGGAACGCAGGTGGATTTCAGCTTCCAGATTGTTACCAATTCAGGCATGGACTCGGGCAGCTATCCGGTTACGGTACATATGACTTATAAGGACGACGGCGGCAAGGAATATACTCTTGACCAGAAGTATTATGTCAATGTCGGAGGCTCTTCTTCCGGCGCAAAGCCCACGGTTGAAATTAAAAATATGGCGGAGCCTTCCGGCACCTTTGGTGTAAACTCCAATTTCAGCGTAAAATTTGATTTATTCAATAACGGGAAGGCGACGGCAAAAAATATTAAAATTACAGCGACACCTGCCGGCGGAGAGGATGCGGTAGTACCAAAAAGCGCCAGCATACAGACATTAAACGAGCTTGCGGCAGGCGGCTCAAAAAGCTTTGAGTTTGTATTTGCGGCAACAGCGGCAAGCAAGTCACAAAATTATCCTATTGAGTTTTCCGTGGAGTATGAGGACGGCACAAAAAAGGAAGGGGTAAACAATGTTATTACCTTTAAACAGTATGCGGGCGTCAATGTCAGCAATCCCGAGGGTGACGCGGTAGGGCCTGACGGAAAGAAAGTAACCAGCAAGCCCAAAATCATTGTGAGCAATTATGTCTGCGATCCCATTATTGTTATGGCGGGAGAGGAATTTGACCTGACAATGACATTTTTGAATACCCATCCTGAAAAAAATGTGAAAAATGTAAAAATGTTTCTGACGCTGTCAGAGGAAACATCCTCTGATACGGAGAAAACGGGCAATATTTTTACACCGGTAGACAGCAGCAATACTTTTTACTTTGACGCTATTCCATCCAAGGGTACAGTGAACAAAAAGCTGAGGCTTTACACGGTTCCCGATGCACAGCCTAAAACCTATACACTGACTGTCAATTTTGAGTATGAGGATGAATCAGGCAACGAATATACAGCCACAGAGCTTCTGGGTATTAACGTAGCGCAGCCCACAAAGCTTGAGACAAGCCAAATTGCGCTTCCCACCTCTGTTGAGGCGGGTATGCCCGTCAACCTTTCCTTCGAGCTTTATAATACAGGAAAGGTAACCTTAAATAACCTGATGATTAAGCTGGAGGGCGATATTGACACCCAGAATAAGAGCACTTATCTGGGCAACTTTGAGTCCGGAAACAATGAGTATTTTGACGGCACATTCATGATTTATAATGAAGGGGAGACAACGGTCAGCGTTATTCTTTCCTATGACGATCCAAGCGGAGAGCATATAGAAAACAAACAGGACTTTACGATTATGGTAACGGCTCCTGCGCCTATGGAGGAGATGGATCCCAGCATGATGGATCCCGGCATGAACGGCGGAGCGAATACGGGAATATTGAAGAAAATAGGGATTGGTGTTGGTGTTGTCATAGTTGTGGCTGTCATCGGCGGTATTGTCTGGAAGAAGAGAAAGGCAAAGAAGGAAGAGGAATTTTTGAAGGCTGAGGATGAGGAAGACAAAAATTTTAAAGGATAAGAAAGGTAATGATGCCAATGAGCAGCTTTGATTTATTGAGCATGGCAATGAGAAACCTATGGAAACGAAAGCTGCGTACGTTTCTGACAGTTCTTGGTGTTATTATCGGAACGGCTTCTATTGTTGTCATGGTATCCATAGGTATTGGAATGAACGAGAGCTACAAAGAGCAGATAGAGCAGATGGGAAGCCTTCAGGTTATCAATGTCAGCGCGCCCTATAACGGGGGAGGCATGGCGGTTTCTGTTGGCGGAGGCGGATCCTCCGGTGCCAATAAGGGGCAGGTGGTTCTTGACTTGGCCGCTATCAATAAATTTAAGGAAATACCCGGCGTGGAAACGGCGACGCCTGTAGTGCAGACCTGGGGAATGATGCTAATCAGCGGAAAGTATGCCACGGATTTTCAGGTAATGGGTATTGATCCGGCCAGCATGGAGTTTTTGGGATATAATCTGGGAGAGGGACGCTTTCTCAGCGAGGAGGACAAAATGACTCTGGTTGTCGGAAGCCAAATCCCAGAGAGTTTTTATAATCCCAAGCTGAGCTGGTCAATGCGGTATAACTCGGAGCCTCCTGTGGTTGATTTATTAAATGATCCTGTAAAGATAACCTATGATTATAATTATGGCACGAAATATGCCGATAAACAGATTAAGCCCAAGAAAATCGAGGTAGTCGGTATACTGGAGGGACAGGGTCAGGACAGCTATTCCGCTTTCATGCCTATCAAGGATTTGGAAAAACTGATGGACGAGCAGGAGAAATATCAGAATTCCAAATATAAGAGCTCAAGCGGAAATAAAAAGAAAAAGGGACAGTATGATCAGGCTATGGTGAAGGTGGAAAATCTCAATGACGTTCAGGCGATACAGCAGCAGATAAAGGATATGGGCTATGAGGCATACAGCCTCTCCGATTATCTGGAATCCATGCAGGAAAGCTCCAAAATGCTCCAGATGGGCCTTGGCGCTATTGGTGCAATCTCATTGTTTGTTGCGGCTATCGGTATAGCCAACACAATGATAATGTCTATCTATGAAAGAACCAGGGAAATCGGCGTTATGAAGGTAATCGGCGCTTCCCTCAAGGATATCCGCAAGCTGTTTTTGACGGAGGCGGCCTTTATTGGTTTTTCAGGAGGCGCTGTGGGAGTTTTGCTGAGTATTCTCCTATCGAAGATAATCAATATGGTAGGCGGGGAATATGGCGTTTCCTCCATACCGCTGTGGTTAAACCTGGCGGCCCTGTTGTTTGCCACTATGGTAGGTATTGCCGCCGGTTTCTTCCCGGCGCAGAGGGCTATGAGACTGAGTGCCCTCTCCGCAATTAAAACGGAATGAAACACTGCCGCAAGGTGGTGGTGTTTACGGATAGATTGGAGAATAATCTATCCGTTTCCCCAAATAACTGCCGCAAGGTGGCGGTGTTTACGGAAAGGTTTGCGAAGCAATGTGCAGTCTCCTGAAATGAAATTTGCAGGGTGGCGGCCAAAGATCGGAAGCGTGGATTTGTGGATTCTAATGCTACAGACGTAGGTTTACTTTGATTCAAATACAGAAAAGGTGTATACTATACAGGACAAAAAACAGGGTTATCTCCAGAAGGTAATCCTTGTTTTATTGAGACAAAGGAGGCGTGCCGTGAAATATATAGTGGTAATAGGGGATGGTATGGCTGATTTTCCTCATCCTCTTCTGGGAGGGAAAACGCCTCTGGAAGCATCTGATATACCGGCTATGGATTATATGGCGCAAAATGGAGTTCTCGGCAGAGTGCAGACTGTGCCGGCGGCTTTTACAGCGGGAAGTGACACTGCAAATTTGTCGATACTGGGTTATGCGCCGGAAATCTACTACAGTGGGAGAGGCGGCCTTGAGGCGCAGGGAATGGGCATTTGCCTGGATAGGGAGGATGTTGTATACCGTTTTCAGGTAGTGGAGCTGTCAGAGAGGGAAAGCTTTCCGAATAAAACGATACTTGGAATAAAAAAATTTGATGAAAAATGCTATGACAATATGACAGCTCTTTTGAATCAAAAGCTTGAAACAGGCAGGATACGATTTTACAGCGGCGCTCAAGGATCGGGCCTTATGGTATGGAAGGGCGGAGAGGAGGAGCGCGTTCCTATGCCATATCAGGCTATTGGGAAAACAGCGGGCGATTTTTTAAGCGGAGATTCCTCACTGCTGGATATTATGCAAAAAAGCTGTGCTTTTTTTACAGAGCTTCTTACAGATATGGTTCAAAAAAAAGAAAACTATGGGTTATGGCTCTGGGGATGTGGAAAGAAAACAGTGCTTCCGCTTTTTGAGGAATGCTTCCAGAAAACGGTGGCCTTGATTACGGCGGTTAATCTGATGCGGGGAATTGGAAAGGCGGCCGGTATTGAAATTGTGGAGGTTGAAGGGGCGACAGGGTTGTTTAACACCAATTATGAGGGCAAGACAGACGAAGCCCTAAAGGCATTAAAGAGGGGTAAGGATATTGTTGTGATACATCTGGAGGGGCCTGATATGGCAAGCCACGAAAGAAATGTTTACAGGAAAAAGGAGGCCATAGAATCTATAGACAGGCGACTTTTAAGGCCTTTGCTTCAGGCGGTGGACGGTTGGGGCGAGCCGTATTCAGTTTTGCTGCTGTCGGATCATTTTACCTCCTCTTTGGATGGTCTTCACTATGGCGGTAAGGTGCCTTTCGTTTTGTATCGAAGCAGAAGCGGCAGTGCAAACCATTTTGTTGCCTTTACGGAAAAGGAGGCGGAGAAAGGAATTATACTGGAAAGCGGTATGGAGCTGATGCCCTTTTTATTGCGGGAAGACAGATAAAATATATTTTATCTGTCTTTTTTACAGGGGAAATTTTGACATTTTATTGTTTCCAAATGGGAGATGGCTTATAATGGTCAAAACAAATGATATAGGGGGAGAGGAGAATGTATCAGGCTCTTATACTGATAGGAATGATATTTTGTCATATCACAGACGATTACTATTTGCAGGGACTATTGGCGTCTTTAAAACAAAAGGCATGGTGGGCGGATAATGCGCCTGAACCGTTATACAGGTATGATTACATTGTGGCGCTGTTTATGCATAGCTTCAGCTGGAGCTTTATGATTATGCTCATTCCGACAGTTTATACTGTTTTGACCAGGGGAACCTGGTACCCATTTTTGTTTGTGGGAAACATAGCCGTTCATATGGCAATTGATAATGCAAAGGCGAACAAAAGGAGTATCTCTTTATTGCAGGATCAATCCATGCATATGGTACAGATATTGGTCACATGGCTTTTTATGATTGTACTATAAGAAACGGCGTTTTCTGAGTAAGCTTATTATTTTGGATTACATAAAAGAAATGGCAATTGATGCAGGGCCTTTCATGGCAGGAATGGAGGTAAGGAGCATCAATCAAAGTGGTGCTTGCAACCGGTTTAAAAAAATGTTTGCCATGCAGATTACTTAGAAAAAATGCTATTTGGGAGGAAAAAATATGTTGACAGAGGACGGCGGAAGCAAGCTGAGGGCCTTTTCTGAAAAAAATCACAGAGAGACCCTTACAGAGGTGATGCAGGGTGTATGGCATATAGGAGGGCTGGGACACAGCAATGCCATATTTGTGGAGGGAGATTCCGGTGTACTGTTAATTGATACGTTGGACACTCTTGAGAGGGGTCAGAGGCTAAGGAAGCTTATTTGGGAGAAATGCGGCAAAGGGGTGAAAACTATCCTGTACACCCACGGACATCCGGATCATCGCGGAGGTGCGGGGGCCTTTTTGGAGGATGCGCCTGAAATTATAGCCTTTGCGCCCAAAACCGCTGCTCTGGATAAGACGGAGCTGTTGCAGGACATTCAAAATAAACGGGGAGAACGTCAATTTGGCTATCTGCTGACGGAGGAAGAAAACATCTCCCAGGGCATTGGACGGCGTGAAGGAATATCCTATGGAGAGAAAAGGGCTTTTGTCTCCCCTGCTGTTGTGTACACGCAGGACAAGGTGGAAAGAGAGATAGACGGTATTCAGATGGAGATGGTCAGACTGCCGGGAGAGGCGGAGGATCAAATGATGATTTGGTTTCCTCAGAAGAAGATTCTATGTTGCGGGGATAATTATTATGGCTGTTTTCCCAACCTGTATGCAATCCGCGGCGGTCAATACCGTGATATTGCACTGTGGATAAAGAGCATTGATACAATGCTGTCATATCCGGCGGAGTACCTGCTTCCCGGGCATATGGCCATAATAGCGGGAAATGACAATATCAGGCAGGTGCTAACCAATTTTAAAGATGCCATGGAATATATTTTGACTAAGACATTGGAGGGAATGAACAGAGGAAAGGGGCCAAATGAGCTGGCAAGTGAAATAAAGCTGCCACAGGAGTATGCCCAATTACCCTATCTGGCGGAGCATTATGGGTGTGCCGAATGGACGGTGCGCGCTGTATACACAGCGTACCTGGGATGGTTCGATGGAAACCCGACCAATTTACATCCTCTGCCGCCCAGGGAACATGCTGACAAAACGATTGATATCATGGGAGGAGCCGCAAGGGTTTATCAGGAGGCTCTGAAAGCGATGGAAAAGGGTGAATTCCAGTGGTGCCTGGAGCTTTGCGATTTGCTGCTGGATAAGGCGGCGCTTGTGCAGAAAGCTTTGCTTTTGAAGGCAGATGCGCTGAAAAAAATTGCGGAAATGGAGACAAGTGCCAATGGCAGGCACTACTATATAGCGTATGCCAATGAGCTGTTAAAAAAGGCTTTTGAACAGTAAATTTTAATATGGTTTTGTTGTCAAATCCCTGTTTCGGCATAGAAACAGGGATTTTTAGCAGTGCTTATGTATACAGAGATTTTTGTAAAAATGACGAATAGGAAGGAGAGATTTCCATTACAGGTAAGTGTGTTTGTATGCTGCCTCGGTAATACGTTTCATGAAAAGTGTCGGCGGACAGTTTGACGCTGATTGCCGAATAATATATTTTTGGATGCATAATGATAGAATTCTTACGGTAATTTGATGGGGAAATGCTGAAAATTATATGGAATTTGACGTGATACAGATGTCATTGCAGAATGTTTTTTTGTTTTTTGTATACTGAAGTTTTCGGAAAAACGAAATAGTGACGAAATTTTGAAAAAATACACAATTGAAGACGGTTATGTATTTGTTTTTTTGCTACACATTGTATAAGATGTTTGCTATACTGTGTATTGTTTATGTTATCAAATGTAATAGACAAAGCTGCGCCGGCGAATACTATAAAAAGGCGGAAGAAAGTGTGTATGTTACGGAGAACGAAAGAGTAGCCTTGAAATCTGCGGCGATACCGGCAGTGTGTCAGGTAAAAGAATTCTCGGGAATGAAAGGAGTTCATGCTTATGACAAGTTTAATCAGTGCTGACAATGCCATTGGGTTATGGTTTGTGATTATAGGCTTTGTTTTCTTCGCCATGTTCGCGGAGCGGCATTATAAATGGGCCAGAGCTGTCGGCGCCTGTCTTATCTGCCTGATAGGTGGCATGCTTTTGTCTACCAGCGGGCTTATGCCGGCTACATCAGGCGTATATGACGCCATATGGAGCTATGTGACGCCGGCTGCTATCCCTTTGGTGCTTTTTAAGGCCGATGTCAGGCGTATCGGAAAGGAATGCGGAAAAATGCTTTTCATGTTCCTGAGTGCTTGCTGCGGCACAATGCTCGGCGCGGTTATCGCATCATGTGTACTCCATGGACACATATCCGAATTCAATAAATGTGCCGCCATGTTTACAAGCTCCCAGACGGGTGGAACGATGAATATGATTGTCATGGGGGAAGTGTTTGATATTTCGAAAAATATGTTTAACGCTGTTTATCTGGCGGATACCATCACCTTTGCTTTTACCCTTTTTACATTGACATTGCTGCCGTCTATGGGCTTTATCAGAAAACACTTCAGGGCTTCCTATCCTATATTGACGGAAGAGGAAATAAAGCAGAAGAGACAGCAGGAGATGGCAGAGGGAGGTTTTGACGTCTACAGCATTGCAAAATCACTGACAATATCTCTTTGTATTGTGTTTGTTTCTACCATGATTGCTGATTTTGTAAGCGGACTGGAAATAAATGAAGTAATGAGACAGCTTTTTGGACAGAAGTATCTTGTGCTGACGGCAATCACCGTTATCCTTGCCACAGCGTTTCCCAGGCAGCTGGGTACTATCAGAGGCTCCCAGGAAATGGGCCTTTTCCTGATGTACATATTTTTTGTTGTTATCTCTACGGAGGCCAATCTGAGGGAGATTTTGACAGTTGGGCCGGCTCTTATCTTATTTTCTTTCATCATGTTTCTCTCACTGGTTACTGTTTCTCTTGTTTTTGGAAAGATTTTTCAGTTCAGTCTTGAGGAGATTTCCGTTTCCGCCAACGCTGCCCTGGGCGGCCCCTCCACAGCAGCAGCGGCAGCAGTCGCAAAGGGTTGGACTGATCTTGTTACGCCGGGCGTTTTGCTTGGCACTTTAGGATATATACTGGGAAATTATTTCGGTGTGTTTATTGGAAATTTTGTTTTAAAATTATTTGGGGTGTAGAGTGGACGTGAATTTCCTTTTAAACTTTTTGTAAAATTGGCGTCACAGCTATAGCGACAGCTTTGATTTGTTTTGTTGCATCAGCTCCCTCAGACTGTAGACAAAGTAAATTATACGCGGCAGGAGCTTGAGGGCAGAGCCCTCGAACCGGAATCACGTAGGCGGAATTTACTTACGCCTACGTGTGGAAATACCGATTTGTAGAGGCAGAAAGCCCTTGCGCGAGCAAATCGGTATTTCATCCCTATGTAAGCAGATTCATGGCGTTAGCCATGAATCTGCTAGAGTGGCAACGAGTCGACACTCTCAGGTAAAGGTGTATTTATGCCTTTCCCTCTTTTTGACCGCCTATACTGTTAGATTTTCAGGAATAATTGTTAGGATTGTTAAAGCTTGGCGGATTGGCGCTTGTCTTTCCAAAATGATTGGATGGGGAAGGAGTCGAGAGGTCAAAATAAAGCCTGGAATCCTCTGTGACGCCGAAATCACGGTTTGAACCGGTATCCTGTACCCTGTTGAAGGCTTCCCTGAACATAGCGTTGTGGGCTTCCTCACGATTCAGGAGAAAATCGATGGTATCCTTTACCTTTTTATCGCTGATTTGACGGTAAAGGTATTCATATACAACCTTGGCCCTTTGCTCTGAGGCGATGTTGCTTAACAGGTCGGCACAGAGGTCGCCGGTCACAGTGACGTAATCGCCTGTCCAAGAATAGCCGGAGGAGTTGATGAGCCCGGGGTTTAAACCGAGAAGCACATGGGTCTGAATCTCTCCCGCATCAACCTTATTGTAGTCAACATCATGGCCGTTTAAAAGACTGATGGTTGTCGCTACCATTTCCATGTGGCTCAGTTCCTCTGCGGCAATATCCATAAAAAGATCCTTGATTGCCTTATCCTTGATGCGGAAGCTCTGAGACATATACTGCATGGCGGCCTTCAGCTCGCCGTTGCCGCCGCCGAGCTGTTCTTGAAGAAGGACTGCATACTGTGGGTTTGGTCCCTCCACCTCTACAGGGTGGAGCAATTGTTTTTCATGTTTAAACATGGGTTGCACCTGCCTTTGCATAAATTTTTTAATGCAGTTTTAGTATTTACGATTGCGCCGATAATATGAGACTTTCACTGTAAAATTCTTTTCCAGCAAAACAAGCGTCGGAAAATTCAGTGAAAAAAGTTATTTGTGGGAATATTTTAAAACTTTTGATTTTTAGTAAGGATTCCTCTATAATAATAAAATAGTGATAAAATATGACAGCATTAGGAGGTTTTTCCTTGAAGATGAAATTAAAAAAAATGATTTCTTTTTTTGCGGGAGTAAATGTCGCCTTAAACGCTTTTGCTCTGCCTGTTTATGCATACAGTGTGCCGGATGAGGTGCGAGTCGGACTGGAATATAAATATAAGGATTCCGCCAGCGTTCCGATAACAAATACAGAAATTGGAATCGGCACCCAAAGGGGCTCCTCCTTTTTTCCATCTGCGGTTTTATCTTCCCCGTCGGGCTTTACGATGCGGACGGGAAGCGGCTATTATATAGGACTTGACCATACCTTTGCAAGCTATGAAAAGGCTCTTGACTGTGCTCAGGATATGCAGCGATCTGGAATGAACGCCTATCCCGCTTTTTTGGGGAATGATGATTGGAGTGTTTATGTCACAAACATCTCCAGCTTCAGTGAGGCAAAGAACATGGAGGCTTTGGCGGAAAATGCGTCCGGCTACGGCGCTTCGGCAGAGGAGGCGGACAGTAAAAGTATAGAGCTTTGGAGCGGTACAAGCCCTTGTGTGATTATGGGCAATGGCATATGGCCTCAGATTATGGCGGCGGATAATAACGGGATTATTACGCTCTCTGACAGAAGCTACCGTGGACGTATAGAGTTTGGACGCTATACGGGGGGATTGATTACGGCGGTCAATGTGGTGTCCCTTGATGAATACCTGTACGGTGTGGTGCCCTCTGAAATGCCCTCCTCTTATGAGGAGGAAGCGCTGGAGGCGCAGGCGGTGGCGGCAAGGACCTATGCCGTCTCAAGAATTGGTGTCCATGCTGCCAGCGGCTATGATTTATGCGACAACACAAACTGTCAGGTCTATATAGGTTATAATCAGGAAAAGGCAACAACCAATAAGGCGGTTGACGCGACAAGGGGTGTTATGATCTATTACGAAGGAACACCCATTAACGCAGTGTTTTCCGCTTCCAGCGGCGGGTACACGGACGACTCGGAGAATGTGTGGAACAATATGGTGCCTTATCTCAGAGCTGTTCCTGAAATTAACGAGGTGGATACCAATACATGGACAAGGACATTTACATTGAGTGATATTACGGATATCTTAAACAGCTCCGGCGCCAATATTGGCGCTGCCACTGATATTGTTATCTCTAATGTGGCAAAGACAGGCAGAATACAGGAAATACAGATTGTGGGAACGTCGGGAGTAAAGGTGCTGACAAAAGAGGATATCAAGTCTTTTTTCAGTCCAAAGGGAGGAAGCCTGGAAAGCCGTATGTTTCAGATTAACGGTGTGGGCAGCGGTACTGCCTCCGGCGCGTCTGTAAAGAAAAATACCGGCGGCAAAACAAATTCTTCTGTCAAAGGAACAGACGTCTATATAACCGGCGGAGAGACGGATAATATTATGGAAATTGAGGATGCCTATGTGATAGGCGCTTCCGGCGAAGCACGAAGAAACGACGAGGACAGTGTCAGTGTCATCGGCGCAGGGGATGCCGTCAATGTATTGACTGCTGGAGGCTCTTCCGGTGCCCCGGCGTCTTCGGGGGACTACTCCTTTACGGCAAATCCTGTTACAGGAAGCTCCACAGGCAGTACGGTCAATGCGTCCGGCATATTTGTCATTGAGGGCAGAGGAAGCGGGCATGGTGTCGGTATGAGCCAGAAGGGCGCAAGAGGCATGGCGCAGCTTGGATATTCCTACAGGGATATTTTGTTCCATTATTATACAGGCGTTGTGGTAGAGTAGAGAAGGACTTATTTTCTGAAAAGGAAGATAAATACAATAGAGAAAGCAATTCGAATGACAGGTGATGGTATGCTCACAAAATATAAGACAATATTGAAGGAAGGCTTTGCGGAGAGCGTGGAAAAGAAATCCCGATTCCTCTCTACAGTGCGCCCGGTCAGGGACGAGGCGGAGGCAAAGCAGTTTATAGAGGAAATGAAAAAGAAATACTGGAACGCCAGCCATAATGTGTTCGCTTACCAGCTTGGCGAGAGAAACGAAATACAACGTTTCAGCGATGACGGTGAGCCCCAGGGAACGGCAGGGCTTCCGGTTCTTGATGTGCTGCGGGGGGAGGATGTCAAAAATACGGCTGTGGTTGTTACGCGGTATTTCGGCGGGACGCTGCTTGGAACGGGCGGTCTTGTGCGCGCCTATGGACATGCAGCGAAGAATGGACTTATGGATGCGGGCATAGCAGAAATGATACTATATCACAGATATTCTGTCAAAACAGATTATACAATGTCAGGTAAAATACAGTATGAGCTTTTGCAGGGGGGCCACATTATTGAGGACACCTTGTATACAGATATGGTAGAGTATAGGGTGTTGGTGGAATATCCTCTGGAGGATGCTTTTATGTCAGCCGTGACGGAAGCCTCCGGCGCTAAGGCCAATATTGTGAAAAACGGAGAGCAGTACGGCGCATGGACAGACGGAGTGTTGTCCATGGTGGAATAAGCTTGTAAAAGTGTTTTTTTCATGCTAGAATATGTAGTGATAATTTTGAAGGAGGTCAATTTATGTCAGGACATTCTAAATTTGCCAATATTAAACATAAAAAAGAAAAAAATGATGCGGCAAAAGGGAAAATATTTACCATGCTTGGAAGGGAAATCGCAGTAGCGGTAAAAGCGGGCGGCGCTGACCCTGCCAATAACGGAAAACTGCGTGATGTGATAGCAAAAGCGAAATCCAACAATATGCCCAATGATACCATTGAGAGAAGTATCAAAAAGGCAGCCGGTGCGGGGGACGATGTTACATACGAAAACATTACGTATGAAGGCTATGGTCCTAATGGCGTTGCGGTAATCGTTGAGGTTTTGACGGATAACAGAAACCGCGCGGCGGCCAATGTCCGCAACGCTTTTACAAAGGGCGGCGGCAATATGGGGCAATCAGGCTGTGTTTCCTTTATGTTCGATGAAAAGGGTTTGATTGTCATTGATAAGGAAGAAATTGAGATGGACGAAGACGAGCTCATGATGATGGCCATTGAGGCGGGTGCCGAGGACTTTGCTGTGGAGGAAGACAGCTATGAAATTACAACGGCAGCCGATGATCTGGGTACGGTGAGGGAAGCGCTTGAAGCCGCGTCCATTCCTATGGCTTCCGCTGAGGTGACAATGATTCCTCAGACTTATACAGAGCTAAACGGTGAAGAGGATGTCAAAAAGATGAACAAGCTTCTTGATCTTCTTGACGAGGACGACGATGTGCAGAATGTATTCCATAATTGGGATGAGTAAAAGGAAGCAACGAACCGGCTTAATCTTTTAGGGAAAATGATAGGAGCAAACAGAATTTAGCTTGGAACGTTTTTTATATCAGGCATAAAATTGAATTTGCTTCTTCTGCAAATTGCGGAACAAAAAAGCAGCATGATCAAAAGGTCATGCTGCTTTTTTATTCATGCATCAAAATTCAGAGGGAAAAAGAAAATGCTTTTTGGCGGAAATAATATGTGCATGCCGCAAACGTTACGGTTTTTATAAAACAAAAAATAAAAATGTATGAATTTCCACCGTATTTATGTATAATATTAATAGGCGAATAAAATTCAGAAAGGATGAAGCTATGTATCGAACAAAACTACAGGAAAAATTGAAGGAATCATTGAATGCAGTTTTGCCGATTATCGGAATTGTACTGTTGCTTTGCTTCACAATTGTACCCATATCAACAAGCATACTGATGGCATATCTTATTGGAGCCGTTTTGCTTGTTGTGGGCATGATGCTTTTTTCACTGGGCGCAGAGGTGGCGATGACGCCTATAGGAGAGCGCGTTGGTACCTGCATGACAAGAACAAAAAAGCTTTGGATTATGATTGTGCTGGGATTTATATTAGGTTTTTTTATTACCATTTCGGAGCCTGACCTCCAGGTGCTGGCAAACCAGGTGCCCTCCATCCCCAATATGACCCTGATTTTAGCGGTTGCCTGCGGGGTAGGCATTTTTCTTATCTTTGCACTTTTGAGAATGCTCTTTAGCATTGCTCTTTCCCCCATGTTAATTGTGTTTTATGCAATTGTTTTCAGCCTGGCATTTTTTGTGCCCAGGGAATTTTTAGCGGTAGCCTTTGATTCGGGCGGCGTAACTACAGGCCCTATGACAGTGCCCTTTATTATGGCACTGGGTATTGGTATTTCCGCCATCCGAAGCGACAAGCATGCGGCGGATGACAGCTTTGGCCTTGTGGCACTTTGTTCTATCGGGCCGATTATGGCGGTACTCCTGTTAGGACTTATTTATCACCCGGAGGGTGGCAGCTATGTGCCGGTTACGGTTCCCGAAATTGAAAATTCTATTGTGCTTCGCCGGCTTTTTACGTCTGCTCTTCCGACGTATTTAAGGGAAATTGCGGTATCGCTATTGCCGATTATACTGTTTTTCGGTGTTTTTCAGGTAATTTCATTGAAATTAAACAAAAAATCTTTACTTAAAATTATCATAGGACTTGTATATACATATTTTGGCCTGGTGCTCTTTTTGACAGGTGTAAATGTGGGATTTATGCCTGCGGGCAATTATCTCGGGCAGATGATAGCGGGACTTTCATACCGCATTATTATTGTACCCATCGGTATGGTAATTGGGTATTTCATTGTTATGGCGGAGCCGGCAGTGTATGTGCTGACAAAGCAGGTGGAGGAGCTGACGGATTCTGCTATTCCGGCCTCTGCTATGAAGGTGAGCTTGTCTATCAGTGTGTCCTGCTCTATCGGTCTTGCTATGATTCGTGTGCTGACAGGGATTTCTATTTTTTGGTTTATCATTCCCGGGTATGCAATTGCGCTGGCTTTATCCTTTTACGTACCTAAAATATTTACGGCCATAGCCTTTGACTCCGGCGGTGTGGCCTCCGGCCCGATGACCGCCACTTTCCTGCTGCCCTTTGCAATGGGAGCCTGTGCATCTGTGGGCGGAAATATAGTGACAGACGCCTTTGGCGTTGTAGCCATGGTTGCGATGACACCGCTTATCACAATACAGATACTGGGCGTTATTTATAAATACCAGGCAAGGAAAGCAAAAACATCACCGGACACTGTTCAGCCTGCTGTCACTCTTGAGATGCTGGGCGATTATGACATCATTGAGTTGTAGAAAGGAGTTTTAAATGAGTGAGCTATATTTGATGGTTACCATTACCAACCGTAAGATGGCGCCCCAATTCCTTTCTTTCTATCAGGAAAATGAGATCTCGGTATCTCTTATTACTTTGGGAGTAGGAACGGCAAACAGTGAAATGCTGGATTATTTTGGTTTGGAAGCATCTGAAAAAGCGGTTTTATTTGCTGTAGTCACACAGAACAGCTGGAAAACGGTAAAAAGGGGGCTGCAAAGCAAGCTGCAAATTGATATTCCCGGCAGAGGAATCGCATTTCTTGTACCGATGAGCAGTATCGGAGGGAAAAGGGAGCTTTTATTTTTAACGGAGAACCAGCAGTATGAAAAAGGGGAGGAAAGCTCATTGAGGGATACGACGCATGAATTGCTGATGATAATTGCCAATCAGGGCTACAGCGACTTGATTATGGATGCAGCCAGAAGCGCAGGGGCTGCGGGAGGAACCATTATTCATGCCAAGGGCACGGGTATGGAGAGGGCCGAGCAGTTTCTTGGGGTTTCCATTGTTGCAGAAAAGGAGATAACCTTTATTGTGACTAAGAAGAATAAGAAAAACGATATTATGAGGGCAGTGATGCAGCAGGCCGGAATGGAGAGCAAGGCAAAATCCATTATATTTTCTCTGCCTGTAACCAGTACGTCAGGGCTTCGGCTGATAGAAGAGGAATAGGATTATGCTAAGGCCAGCCAACTGACGGTGCACAGCGATAAGACATTGGGTTTTGAACGAGTTAGCAGTATGATTTTTCAATCATACTGCTTTTTTAATTGGAGGTTTTTAAATTGGGCGGCTGTATGCTGAAACAAATTCCGCCGCATCCCTCTCAGACAGGCTGTACTGCATATGAAAAAGGCCGCGGCACGAGAAGGAAACACATAATCAGCCTTTATGCGTGAAGAAAGAGAGGAAAACTTGTGACGTAATTTGTTAATAAAGGACATCCGTAGGGACATATCTATATTTTATAAAGAAAAACCATGGAGGTTAGATATGAAAGCAAAAAAGCCAAAATTCATTGTTATCACAAAGAAAAAAATGATTTACTCAGCAGTTATGGCAGTTTTTTTAATTGCCGCATTTACATTCATCAAACCGGCGGCGACGACGGTTTTTAACGCTACGGTGGCGAAAACGGAGAGGAAGCTTCCTATCTACTGTGTAGATACGGACAAAAAGCAAATTTCTATCAGCTTTGACGCTGCGTGGGGTGCGTGCAAATAGCGATAGTTGATTTTACTGGGCTGCGAGGCTGGAAAAATATGTAAAATGAAACAAGAATTGGTGTTCTGTGCAAAGAGTATAAAATTTTATATAAAATACAAAAAAACGACAAAAATGATAAAATTTTACTTTGTCTTTTATATAACATTTTATGACAAAATTTATTAAATAACGAGTCTATTATTCAAAAGAAATATGTTTTCTTTATATATTACAATTGTAGTATTTTACGGTAAAAACTGAACTTGATATATAAAATATATTGATATATAATAAAAAATTAAGTGTATTTTTCGTAAAAAAAGGAGACTGGCATGTTTTTACCAGTCTCCTTTTTTAACTTATATTTGTTATTCCGATTATTCTTGTATTTAAATTTGCCGTAACGGCCATCATTTCAATAATAATATATCCGTCCCCGTCATTTACACCGTTTGTCCCAACGGCATTATTATCAGATGAAAAACTATATGCTTTGTAATTGCTGCCATTCCATCCCCCTCCATAGGAGCAGGTATCGTCTGTTGCCGATCCTCCGCCATAGCCGCCTTGTCCCTTGCCATTATTTCTTGTGTAGAAAGCCCCTATACTGTTATAACTGATATATTGCTGCACGCCTAAAACGCTTGAAATAGCTGTAGAAGAAGTTCCAGCGTTTGTGGTTGTAGAGGGTGCCGTATAATTATTGGGGGTATAAAGAGGATTTGCTATTCCGTCATAACCCCCTATTGTTGCGCCTTTATAAGCACAATCCTGATCCCCACCGCCACCGGCTGCGGCTATAAGCACTTCAAAGGGCTGATTGCTTTTTGTGTATTGATATTTGCTGTTTGTAATAGAGATTATGTCTTTAAAAACAAATGTCCCACCACCACCGCCGCCGCTTGTTCCGTCTTTACTTGTTGCACTTGTACAGGTACCTTGCTTTCCGATAATGAGCTTTAAAATATCTCCGGCTGTCAATTGAAAAGTTCCGACTACCGAAGCGCCTTTCCCTCCCTTAGAGAAATAGGAAGTTCCATATATATTTCCACCTGAGCCTGATGCTCCTACAGCAGTAATTTTGTATTCCCCTGTTGTTTTTATAGTTATTGTCTGTACACTACCCGTTGCGTCATACCGCTTTATGCCTAATTTTTCTCTTATATAAGAGTTTGTCATTCCCGTAATTCCGTTTTTGAACGCTGTCATTTTGTTTCCTCCAATACTAAATCACAGATGAGGTTTGAGGCTGGAAGAGATGAACTGTAAAGATAAGTATGACCAGTGGTTGATGTAGTGATTGTAGATACACCGCTTACAGAGGCTATGACAACTGACGCATAATTAAAATATACATTTACTCGTGTCGTTGCCGTAATCAGTATATTACTGATATCGTAAGTGTAAAAACCCAATTCAGAAGTTTCATCTTTCCATTTAGAAGCATCCACTGTATAATTTTTAACGGTTGTATTGCCTCCTGTTTTAATATCAGTCCATGTATTGTCTGTATTTTTATAGGCCAATTTATCTCCGTAATACCGAATGCCATGTTCTCCTGTTATCTTTGCTATTGTGTCGGCTATATGGGAAGAAGGAGCGGCATTTGTCTGTAGATATGTTGTCTGGTGAGGATTTTGTTTATTGTTTATGTGAGATGAAACTGAGGCCAATACTTCATTTATAGCGGATACGATCGTTTTCCCTGTTGTTTCCAGAGATTTGTCAGTTATATTTTGTTTCCCTTCAAATAGTTCTTTTATTGCCCCGGTAATAGTTTTATTACCGGTTGGAAGGGAGTTGTCTGCCGCATTTTGTTTGGTGGAAAGGGTATTGTCCAATCTGTTATTGTTTTCATCATATATGGCTTTTGTCAAGGTTTTGGGGTATATTATATTTCCAAGAATGTCTTTTAATGTTTTTATACCGGCACTCATATTATCCTCCCTTCTATTCAATCCTTTTCATAAACAGATTTCCATTTTCTATTACAATTTCAATTTTTTGAGAAAGAGGGGAGTCGGTTAATATTGTCTTTTGATAAAAATTTGCAGGAAACCCACCCAACATATCGGCATCTACTAAATTCGGTACAGTTACAGCTTCGCCGGATTCATCAAAAACTGCTACAGATGACAAATCAGGTATTTCAGGGGCGTTTACTAAATCATTATAGTCTCCTGATGTTGCGACTTTAGATAAGGTTTTCCAAAGTATATGTATTTTCTGTATTATGTAGGATAAAGCGGCAGTGCCCATATATTTTTTCTTTTCCATAAAATCACCTTCATCTGTTCGCCGTATTAAAAACAGAGTTCCAAAGGGTGTCTATTTCCGCATTGGTAATTTCTATAATGTCGGAGTTTTGTACATAATTGGAGAGATCAACATTACTGTTACCTATTATTTCCCATGCTCCATCCATCACCATATACTCGTCAAAATTGTCATTATCTTTTCCTGACTTTGTAAGCATATATATGGTATTTACGTCTGCCGATGCTATTTCAGGAAGGGCAGATACCTTTTCTCTTTTTAAATGATTTGCATTTGCAACGGCTGTTAGTACCTGTGCAGCGGTCTGGTATCCGGCTCCGTTTAATAACTGTGTGTTATCTGTAGGTATTGTGGGCTTATTGCTCAAATCGTTATAGTCGCCAGAAAATGAACTGGTTCCGGCGTTTTCCAATTTGGTTTTCATTTCATTTGTAAAGTCGTTGGTAGACAGCCCTTTTCCTTCAACTTTTTCTACCTTACTGCTGACAGTGGTTTCCACCTGGGAAAATTTATTTTTAACCTTTTGCAGTATATATAATATACTGTTGCTGCCGATATAATTTTTTTCAGCCATTATAAACCTCCTATACTTTGAAACATAGCTTCCAATTCTAAATTTGACACTTCCTTTATACTTTCTATGTCTGTATTCAGTTCCTTTATTTTCAGCTGTATCTCTATATCATTGTAGGAACCGCAATTTTTTCCTTCTATATATAAACTGCTGAATCCGTCCTCTTTCTCACAGATGTAAATTGTTTTTGGTTCCCATTTTTGACTGTCCTGTAAAGGTTCATATTTTTCTTCTGTCGTCTGAATAATTTTAAGAGCCATACATTGCCTCCTGTCATTCCATAACTTCCCAAACTACATCATCAGGCAGAGAAACAGACGCAATTTCTTTTTCGCCGGATTTTAAGCTTAATGTTTTATTTTTACTGTCCAATATAATACTGTCTGCCTTATTCTCATGAAGTGACTTTACCTCTGTCTTAAGCTTTAATACTGTCTCTCCAATATCTTCAAAACCACCGTCCACAGAGGGATCCGCTAACCCTTTATGCTCAACAATATCAATGCAGCAACAGCCCGTTTTAAAGGTTTTTTCCTCACCCTCTGTTTGAAAAAAAGTAAGCCACATTTGTATTTCCCCTGCGGTAAGAGTTAATACAGAGATAATGGGAATATAAATAACCAGCCAATTATCTTTATAGCTACAGGCATCAAATTGACATTGTTTTATTTTCCCCGTATTGTCAGGAAGTATGACCTGTAAGGCGGGGAGTGTGGATTCGTATTCTTTTGGAACAAGTATTTTAAATCTGTCGGCATTATTTTCCCCCTGATAAATAGTGCATGGTATTGTAGGAATTAGTTTTTTATCCTGTACCAATAAAGAGTAGTCCATAGAGTTATCCTTTCTTAAAAAATAGGGTAGGAATTGAACTGCCCCTTCTTTATTTTTTTAATATCGTTACTTTTTCTTTCTCATTATCCCATAGAACTGTACAGTGGAACGACTCTCCTATAAAGCGGACAGGAACGAAAGTCCTGTTGTTTTTTATGACAGGAGGCTGATCCAATCTCTTTTTCTGGCCATTTACAATGGCATCTTTTTCCCCAACCCAAAGGGAAACAGTAGTAGCGCTATCTTTTATATCCACTCGTTTTTCAGATTCTATCCATTCTACGTGAAAACCAAGGAAATTGCTGATAAAACGCACTGGAACCATGCATCTGCCGGCTTTTGCTTCAATATAAGGAGTAGCATCCAATTGATATATTGCGCCGTCTGTAATAATGGTATTTTTGTCTGTAAATAATTCAATTTTCTTCCCCTGAATTGGATCATTATCCATATCTATGGAAGACCATGATTCTGACCAGAATATCTTAGAGTGGTAGTCCTTTGTTTCAAAGGTCAGATAATCATAGGGTATCCATCCGTACCCGCTATCTCCCCAAGATAGTCCCCAAGAATTTTGTACTTTAAAATATCCTTTATGAATATTGGGAGAGTAAGTGGTGCCATAATTGTGTACTAAATTATCATCATACCCAATAATACACAGCGCGTGGCCTCCGATTAAAAATTCACCAATCGGAATAGGGATATAATTAGATGCGTTGTTATCCAGGGTATAAATACTTTTTCCACAGGCAATACCCAATGCCACAGGCCGCCCCATAGATAACGCCAATTTAATATCCTCTATAGAATCACATTTCGCATAGTTACTGATTTTAAATTTAGATAGACTGTCCTCATTTTTGATTTCGGGAAATATAAGGCTTCCTTCTCTGTACTGTGTAAATGGATAATATTTTTCCTCAATGATTCCTTTTTCCTTCAGTATCTTCATAGCATACTGGATATAAGAGCCCTCCGTATTAGTCATGCCATCTATATTTTTTACCTGCTTTGCCATATATAAAGGCGACATGCTGTAGTTTATTCCCGTTTCCTTTTTTTCCTGCCAGTTCTTTAATGCGGCAGAACAAAAATAGACACAAAATCCTGTATTTTTCTGATCTAATATCTCTCCGCAAAACTCCTGCAAATTAACGGAGGAGGGAAGAGAAGAAGGGGCTTTCAATATTCCCCTTAAATGCCAGTCTGTGCCACGAATAGGGGACTGTATTAGATTTAGTATTCTTTCCATAGCTTTACCTCCAAATAAAAAAAGGCCGGTCACTTAAACCGTCTTTATTTTTACGTTGACAATTCTGTTTTCATAGACTATTTCAAATTCCATATTCTCCAAAAGCTGACGCAGTGGAACCCATAGGGTACCGTCTTTATTGACGGCTGGAATATAAGTTGTCTGAGCATCAAACAGGTTTATTTCCTGCCGCATTGTTTTTTCTTTCGGTGTTTCTATAGTGGGAATCCCATCATATGCAACATGAAATCCTGCCTGTTCCAAGTCCCTTAAACGGATATAGTTTTCATTTTGAAACAAAATACTATGCGTCGTATAGCTTATGTTGTCAATTTTAATATCTCTTTTCTCTGGCGTTAATTCTTCCTTTTCGGTTTTCCCGTATCTTATCCAGGGCATTAAAAGCCAATTGGTAAAGCCTGAATTTGATACTTTGTTTTTCCTGACACCATATGCGCTTCCGTCTGCGGCTATATAATAGGGAATACCCGCTTCCAGACCTGTATATATTCCCACATGGCCTTTTTGCCACAGTATTGCCCCTATAGGGGCGCTTACAATTGTGTAAATAGGATTACATGCTGAAGCCTGTTCCTTTAGCTGAGAGGAACTTAAAAGCTTCCCTGTGTACCAACTGATTAAACCGGAGCAGTCTACACAAACTTCTCCAATTTTCTTTTTATCTGAATCCCATACCATAGAGCCGTATCTTTTTTTTAAGTAGTTATATTTTTCTTCTGTGAGCAATTCTCCTTTTGTGCCATAAACATAAGGAGTCCCTAATTTTGACTTTGCGAATGCGACTAACTCTCTGCCTGTTAAGGCCATACTATCACCTCATAATAAAAGTAGAGCAGGAGAAACCTCCTGCCCGTAGCGCTCCTAGTTTTTTCGAACATCAACGCCAAGTATTGACATAAGATTAGTACATGCTTTCCCAACATAGAGTATGATTGCGGAAAGCATAATTAATTCCGGTGTTATTCCCAATGAGCTCAAATCTGTATGATCAAAGCAAAAGGCCAATCCATAAAAGGAGCATGCCAAAATTACAGCTTTCAGTATGCCGTTAATGAATACTGTTTTGTCAAATAAAATTTTTTCTATTCCGATTTTCAAATAAACTCCCAGAGCTATATTGATTGACATTGCTACTGCCAAAATGATGAGATAGTTTGTAGTTGTTTCCATATGTATTCCTCCTTACAACAATGTGCCTTTTTCTATACAGGTTTTGTAAACCTCAAGCACATATTCATATTCTATATCGACCAGCCCGTTGGACTTTTTTCTCATGTCCAAAATATCATGATATTTTTTGTTAATCTCAATGATATGCTGAAATTCATCTTTAGTATGTTTTCTGCCATTTTTGCATGAATTGGCGAAATCCAAGATTTCATAGCGGATACGGTCAATCTCGTTTTCATCCACTCTCACGGCAAGCTTTTCCAGTTCCTGTTTTGTTAATTTGATTTCATTGTGTATTTCCCCGTTTATTTCTTTCCCTATGGATTTTAACAGCCATTTTAGAGGGTTTACTTTAATAGGGGATACCTCAATAAATACGCTGGCAACAGCCAATAAAGGGAAAAGCTGTTTTATTAAATCGCTAATAATTGAGATTATATCCATTTCACATTCCACAGCATCCTTTCTTTCTCATCTCTTTTTACACATGATATATCTGTTGTTTTTATTTCGGTTGACGTACAATATGATTACTTTGTCAGCGGCCTGTAAGGTGATGTCAGGATTATAAGGCACATTTTTTGCCAAATCCCTTGCGCCGTCAATATATAAGTCGGCAGTCTTATTGGGATTTACGGTTTTAATGGTGCCAAAATGCCATTCATTTTCCAAAAATCCTTTTTCTTTTAGAACGTCCATAATATTTGACTTCAGTATGGATAATATAGAGTCTGTATTTTTCCCCATCATACCACCTTCCTTATTTTCTTTGCGTTTATGGTCATAAATCCGGCTTTTACAGGCAGGGAAAAGCTCACTATCTGATAGTTGTCTGTACAGCCGTTAAAATTGTCCACTATAGATATAACATCGTTAGCGTCATGCAGATAGTTAGGGAGTATATCCATCTGTATTTCTTCTGTATAAGTCAGATTTTTCTCAAGCTCATATTTTGCCCTGGCGCTGCATTGGCTTTGGGTGTCAATATTGCTGTCAATACCTTCATTCCAGAAATACATTCTGTCCCCTATTTTTTGTACTGAATAAGGATGGTTTTTGTATTGCTGATGATTTACTGTGACGGAAAATTTAATGTTTGTCAGAATGGGGGTTTTGACATTGTCCTTTGTGGACATGGTTATTTTATAACGCATAAATTTGGGAAGTGCATAATTGGCGGTTAAGCAGGGAAGGGGAGTATCGTTTGTTAAAGCACCGCTTTTTACAATATTGCTTTTGTCGTTGGAAAATTCAACAGAAGCGGAAATTGTCTGATCGTCTTTGTTTTCCGTTGTTTTAACCTCAATCCAGTTTACTTCTGAATCCTTAAAGGGATGTTCTTTCCCAATTTCAAACCATCTGGATACAAAAGTCCCTGATGTTTTATATTTACCTGTTCCTGCCGTTGTCGTTTTACCGTCAGGCAGAGTCTTCTTTTCCTTTATTTCTAAAAGATGAAGCTTTCCCACAGCGTCTGTCTCCATATTTGTGTAAGTCCCCTGATTGAACTCAGATTGGGCTGCGTCGCCATAGGTTTCTGTGTCGAAAGAATTTTCATCTACAATAAGCTCTGTCCTGAATTCCGCTGTATTGTTGGAGCCGCCCAATACGAGAATATGATTAAATAATACGGATTCGTTCAAAGTCCTTATACTGCCTGCATACATAGTGCCGTTTTCTATTTCATATGTCCAGCATGGCGCTGTCTCAGACGCTTTCATGACCTTACGAAATCTGAAATAACCGTTCACATCAAAAAAAGCTTCATAAAAGAAATCATCGTTGTCAGAATAGCATTTTGCGGTTAAATCTTTGATGGCGTCGCCTCTGGTAGTACCCGTTTCATAAACCATATCAACAGTAAGATACTTGTCGCAATCATCCAGTATCATTTTTGTAAAGCCTGCATTTTCTAAAATACTTCTTATGTAGTTTGTAATTCTATAGTAAACAGGGTTGCCGTCCTGATCTAAAACAGTGTTTCCCGCCGCGTCCTTTTCTGTTTTCAGCTTGGAAAAACCATTCTCATCCATAATGTAATCTCCGTTTTCATCCTTTTCATAAGCGTCATAGGTGGTTTCTTTGGTGTAACGGCCAAAGCTTCCTGTAAGCCAGTACCATTGATCTTGGCCGCTGATAACGGTAGTAAGTTCTGTTGGCGTGTTGGTGGATTCGGGTGATGTTAATACAAATACCCCCTGGGGCACATATTCTGTGCCGTTAGGGGTATCCAGTCCGATATATAGCTTTACTTTTTTACGGTTTATCCAGATTAAGCCGTCCTCATACCATGTGAATCTGCCGGAGTGGTTATTTAGGGTGATGGTAAATTGTCTCCTGATGTCTCTGTCTGTATCTACGGTAATGTCATTGATTTCGTTGTAGGACACGTCTGTTGTGATTTCTTCCAGAATAACGTCATCTTTATCCAATAATTCCAATTTTACTTTTATTTCAGTTGTGTCACTGAGCATTGTTTTAATAAAGTCGTCGCTGGCCGTAATCATATCTTATCACCAACCTGTCCAACCTGATACCATTCCACCGTAAGGTCGGATGCGTCTTTAATATGTTCATAGGTAGTTTCAGTAGGGGAGTTTATATCCACAATATACCTGTGTCCGTTACCATCCTTCAATAAAAAGGACTTGTGCATCTGACACATATTGTCCAGCTTTTGTACCTGCTTCCATATAGGAACAGAAAAGTTGACGTTCATACTTTTTAAAGAACCCTGTTTACAATGGGTGGCACCATATCTTACAAATGGGTATTTGGAAAAGGTTTTTAATATTGTCCTGTCCTGTTCTGTGCTGATGGATACAGAATCCATGTTATAAATAAATTGTACGCTGTTTTCGTCGGGGCTTTCCATATCAATAATCCACCAGCCGGAGAAGTCAAGAAGGGTGGTGACGACTGTGCCTTTTCCTTCTATACCAGCGGAATCAACAGGGCATACCATATATGTAATCTCTACGTTTCCCATAGCCTCATAATCATTATAAGAATATGTTTTTGTGATAATCTGGTTGTCAAAATCAAATTCCGCTATTGTTTTAAAATAGCTTTCGTTTCCTTCTTTCCGTTTCAGTCTTAGCTTCGCTATTTGGTTTTCTCTCATGCTAATATTTCCTGCTTCCATATCCCCGCTGAAAGCGGCGTATAGGACAGTAGAGTTATCCCATTCTGATTTTTCTGTTATATTAGCTAGTGTATTTCTGATATGGAGATCATCAGCGATACACTCCTTAATAGAAAGGTAACTGATGTTAGAAATAGGGGTTTGAGGTGTATCGAAAAACATACCGGTGAAACTTTCAAGTCCTATAAGCATTTCACTACCTGATTTTCCCTTTCCTTTTTAAACTCAATATCCGTCTCCACATAGGGTGCGTTTTCTTTTGCCGTTTCCTCATTAGTGGTGATTTTAAGCATGTTCAGCACATCCTCACTTCGTTCGGAGCCGCTTCGCGGGCGGGGTGTCTTCCCCGCTGCCATGTTATATTTCTTTCCTTTTCCCAGATATGCGTACTTTTTCATTGTTCATTACTCCTCTCATAGTTAAAAAATTGATAGTTGTTTGTATAAAAAAAGAACCCGGCCGGAGTTCTGTTTTACTGAATTGTTGTTATATTTTTTTCTGTTGCCTGTTTCCGGTTGCTTACGCTGTGTAGTCCTCTCCCGTGATTGTCTTATATTCCTCTGCTGTCAGTCTGCCGCTCAGGACGAACCTTCTCACATTCTCCGCCGTGTAGATGCCATTGTCATAATACCTCTTTACAATTTTAAACATTAGCCGTCACCTCCTGCTGGCTTAGAAGTATTGCGGCCAATACCTCGTCCTGCTCACGCTGCTTTATGATGATGTCCTGCTGGTTTAAGAGTATTTCGGCAGATAACACCTCCTGCTCCGGTATTTCTTCTCTCTGTATAGGTTCCCCGTTTTCGTCTACTGCCAGCAGCCTGCTTTTGAAGTGTTCCCTTAGCTCCGCCTCAAGGGCCTCCTCTGTCTTCTGCTTTTTGTATTCCTTTAATATATCCTCTTGGCATATAAAAAGAAGCTTTTCATTTTCCTTCATCAGAAAAATATTGTCTCCCAGATCTTCCTTTATGGTTTCTACCTCCAGCCCGTTGAAGCTTTTCCCGTCCCATTTCTCACAGGTGAGATTTTGGGGTGTGAAGCTTTCCCTGTCAAGGGTTTGTATGTAGTCTCTGACCTCTTTTTCCGTCAGATTATCATAGTATCTCAAATCAATCATGCTTTTCATCTCCTGCCTTACTCCACTGTATAATAAGAATAATCGTCCAGATAGTATACGCCCTCTGACGGGGCCGTCTGATTGCTGACGACCGTTCCTGTGCTGTTTAAGAGTTTTCCGTCCGTATATACCCTATTTCCCGCTTTCAGGTATATTTTACTTCGCCCCTCTATCAGGCTGTCCACATCCGCTGCGTACCACCCGGCGTCCGGCGTACTGATTAGGTGCAGCTTATTATCGCCAAAGGATGCCAGTATCCTTCCCCCTCCACAGGGTATCGACTTCATTTGTCTGAAATCTGTATAGTCCACCCTGCTGCGGTACAGGTTTGTCGAGTCTGATATGGTGTAATAGATAAAATCCCCTATTCTCACAGCGTTTGTAAACGCTTTCACTTCCTCGGGAAGCACGATTCTTTCCACCGTATTGCTTGTGATATGATAAATATAGCTCTCCTCCGCCCCATAATACAGGTATATATTGCTGCCCTGCAAATAAGCGCTGTTATAGCTTATATTACTCTTGTACACTTCCGTTTCAGATTTCTTCGCCACAGCGTTGTTGGTGGGATTATATTCAAATACTCCTTTTCCCACAATATATATTTTGTTGTTATAGACAAAGCATCTGTTGTATGTGAAATTGATGTTTTCATAGGAGGCCGACAGTGTGATTTTGGTGCTTGTCATGGTGGTAAAATCGCATTTGTATACTTCATTTGCACGCAAAAAGGCATACATTGTATTCCCTATAACCGCGCATGTCCCTATAGCGTTACCGGATGTGCCCGGAAACTCGTAGGTTCTTGTGCTGTAATTCCCGGAATCATACACCCTTACCGGAAGCACTCCCTCGCTTGTCGCCTGACGCAGACTGTAAAGCTTTTTATCCCCCCTAAAATAAATCCTTGTATCCATAAGCTGATTTGTATAGCTGCTGCTTGCCATCTTCCGATAAATGCCCTCCGCCATACATCTGTAAAAGGATGTTCCCACATAGAGCTTGTAGTTCAGTTTTTCCCCTACAGTCTCCACTTTCCCGCCTATGCCTGTGACGTCACTTTTCACTGACGCTAAATCTTCTGTATCTTTGATAATCTTATTTAATTTTCCTGTTACAGTACCTGTCGCAGCAGTACCGCTTGGATCATCTGTTTCCCCGATTTTCTCCCCAATGTCTGTCTTTACCTGGTTTAACTCGTTTTGTGTCGCTATCTGTATCATGTCTCCGACATTCATTTTCGCTCCTCCTTACTTAAATCTCTGTAAATATATTTTTTCTGCGCCGCTGTCTGCATTCACCACTAATTTGTAAGATCCGCCTAATAGTCCGGTGTTTTTGACAGAGGTTAATTCATCAATGGCACTTTGGCTAATCTGCTCCATTCCAATGCTTTGATTGGGAACCTGATACTGCCAGAAAAGCCACCACCGGCTGTTTTCTTCTTCCGGGGAATGTCCTAGGTTATTATCCTGCAAGCTTAAATACATTTTCTGGTTATAATTTACTAAAGCCTGAGAGTCATAATTTACGCTTTCCTGCCAGCCGTATCTCCATACAAAGTTGGCCCCTGGTTCGCCTTGTTTTCCTCTTTGCGTTACTTTAATGAAATACTCCGTATTGGTAGGAAGCACTCCTGCCATGGGACAGTCCTTTTTACATATGTATAGGTCGGTAATTCCGTTATTTGTGTAAAATAAAGGCATTAAACTTAAGTAGGTAATTGTTTCGTCATAGTCGTAATTGCCGTTTAGTCTGGCAATATAGTTTAAAATTTCTTCTTCTGCCAGGGCAATTTTCTCATCCATGTTTGTCTTATGGGATTCTAAAAGCCCCAGTGTATTTTCTTTAAAATATTCCTGCAGAAAGATTAACCCCTGTTCATATGTATTGATACGCAGAGAGGTAAGCATTTTGTTTTTTAACCCGTTTGATAGGGCGAGCAGTTCTTCAGATTCTGCAACGGTTAAGTTACTTTTTTTCTTTAATGCCTGATATCTTTCAATGTTTGATATATCGTCTGCCGTATAGTCTGAAAGTTCCACAAATTCATCTATCTGCCAGTTGTTTTCAGGATTAAAGGTACTATAGTTCTTTGGCATTTCTTTCTCCTTTCTTATTGGATTTTCGCATATATATTGAGGTATTTTCCTTTTTGCTGAAGCCGAATCATAATTTGCTCTGCCCCGGTGTAATTTATCTCTTCGCTGCATATATGGATGACATACAGGGAATTGCTTTTAAATGCATGTATTTTTTTGCTGTAATATGTAAGATAAATAGTTCCGTAAATGCTTTTCAGTGTAAAGAACGGCAAATCCTCGGTGAATCCTTCTACCCATAAATTAAGAGTAAAATCATCATCTATCCGAAACGCCTTATCAAAAACAGCTTTTGCATCCTTTGATTGCAGGTTTAACTTTACGGCGTTTTCCAAATTTTCACCTACGGCAATATTATTGTCGTCAACAAAATATCCCTGTCCCTCAATTTCCCCTATGATTCTTGTAACAGACCAGGAGATAAGGGCATAAGGCTCATTTTGAAACGTTCTTGCTGCTAAATCAAAATTTAAGGATGGTTTAATATAAGCGGCAGTAAATTTAATCTGCGCTGAACCTGCCTCAATGCCGTCATAAGTGGTAACGATACACTGTGCGTAATAGCTTGTATTATTCTCAAGCGAAGTGGAGTAGGTGTATTCAAAATTGCTGTTTGTCAAATATGGACTTCTCTCTATGATATTTTTGTCGCTGTCAAAGAGCAGAAATTGGTAATGCTTTTGTTTTGTGCCCTGCGGGTGGGAATAATTTGCTGATATAGATAACTCCTGGGTTGTAATAGTGTCGTTATTGTTTAGATTTAATGTGACAGTAGGGGAGGATACAATATGGAATATTTTATATTCGCTTTCTGCCGTTCCTCTGTCTGATACGGAGGCTATGGCGTTGTAAACGGTAACGCTATATTTGTATTCTCCAATGGGAAGATTCTGTGTCACAGTGTGTTTTGGTGTGTAGGAAGTGATTTCTCCCGTATCATAAGAATGCTCGCCTGATGCGTTATTGTAAATATGAATCCTGAAAGCATACATCATGTCCCCTGAAGTTTTCCATGAAAAGGGAATAGAGCGTCCTTCGGCAATATAGTCATTGTCAGGCAGAACACTTAACGGTTTATATATCAATGATTTCCCTCCTTCCGTTGGTGTTTTTATGTTGAAATAAGCAGTATGTTATGATAAAATAAGTATAATAATTATGATAATATAATGATTTTAAAAGGAGTGTATTGTTATGCCATCTATAAGACCAGTTTCAGATCTTAGAAATAATTTTTCCGATATATCAAAAATAGTCCATGAAACAGGAGAACCAATTTTTCTTACAAAAAACGGATATGGAGATATGGTCATCATGAGCATTGACTCGTATGAAAAATATTTAAATGACAATGAATTATATTTAAAATTAAGGGAAGCTGAATTGGAGGCGGAGCTTACTGAAAAAAGGTTTTCTCATGAAGAAGTTTTTGGATCCTTAAGGGAAACACTGAAAGGATTGAATAGCACAAATGTATGATATTGTTTATCTTCCAATAGCGAAAAATGTTATTAACAAAATAATATTGTATATTTCAGAAGAATTAAAATCTCCATCAGCGGCTTTAGACTTATTAAATGAATTTGAAAAGAGTATAACAGTGCTAAGAGATTTTCCATATTCCTATAAACTCTACGAATCAAATATCAAAATCAAAAATAAGTATAGGGTTATCCCTATTAAAAACTATTTGATTTTTTATATGGTCAGGCAAGATGTCCCTATCATTGAAATATATCGGGTTTTATATGCTAGACGAAATATCAATAAATTCCTATAATAAAAATACCACTCTAAAATTAGAGTGGTATTTTTATTATTTTTGGCAGTGAATAATTAGTATTTTTTACTGGTAAATTAAGGCCATAAGAAAATTTTAAAATATTTGTATTTATCATAACTACGTGAAAATTCTCTTTCAAGACAATCCCAAGAGGTAAATATCGCCATGTTATCTGAACTCTCTCTTCCTTTTAATATACCAAGTAAAGTATAGGTTCCGTCATTATTTAATCTTAAAAGGGGAGCTCCACTGTCTCCAGATGCTGAAACAATCGTTGTTTTTACCATAAATCTATAAAAACCAGGAGCATCTCCAGTCCAATTAACTTCATATTTTACGCTGGTTATTTTACCTGATTTTAGTCCTGATATTCCGCCAATCATATATGCGGTTTCACCTTGTATTGGGCCTGCTGCATTTAATATAATTTTACCGTTATATGTATTTAGTGAATAATTAACTGCTGTTTTATTTGTCTCTCTTATTACTGCTGCATCCAGTGTACCATAACCATTACGTGCATTTTCAGCAGTAGCTAAAAATTTAACAGCTCCAACTTTATAGTTTCCCATATAAAATAAATCATCAACATTACAATTGTGAGCAGCAGTTAAAAATCCATATTTTGTTGTTACCTTTAATGATTCTCTATTTTTGGTTTCATAACAAATTCCTGCGCCAAGCGTATAATCTCTATTTGTATCTTTATTATGTATTAAACTGCCTGGCATTGCGTCAGCTAGAGATGATCTTGTAGATAGTGATGCCTGTGCTGATGAATTTTCGGACTCTTCGTCAAAAACTCCGTCCACGGTTTCAAAGACTAAATGGGAACTATCAATACCTAATATATCTTCCGCCAAAGTCTTAGTTTCATTTGTCCATTCGGTAGCCTCCACTATAATACCATTTAATTTTTCATCTATTGCAGTAGCTACAATGTTAATTTCATCATTTCTAAAAGCTGTCCACAGTCTATCAGTAGCAGCTTCCAACTGAGCGATACTATATACAGCATCATCATCCAAAATAATATTCTTTTCAAATCCGTTTACACTTCTTGGCGTATACAAAGAAATATCATCAATAAGAGTTTCAACGTTTGAATTCATTGTCTTAATGTGCAGCTCTTCATCTTCGATGTACATCCCGCCGTAATCGTCTTTGTCAACATTGCCTGAAATCACTGACCATACATCCCGCTCATTTTGGACATAGGCCGTTACTTTTTCATCAATTTCTGTTGGAACTGTGAGTGTCACTTCTCTTTCTTTCAATGTTTCTTCCGAAATAACAGGCGGATTGTATTCATCCTCTGATATTTCGTCTGCCATAATGGGCACACTGAAACAAACAATTAAGAGTAATGACAAAAACCAACTTGCTTTCTTTTTGTACATAATAACCCCTCCCTTATAAATGATTACTATAAACTAATTTGATTTAACTGATAACATTACTTTAATCAGTCAAATTAAATTCAAAAGAACAAAAAGCTGCGTTTTGCTTTTCTCTTATGTCAACTTGCAGATATACAATCCGTATGATTCTATAATGTCCGCTTTCCAGTTCACCAATATAGTTGCTTAATTTTAAATGATCTTCTCTGATGCTATTGCCATTTAATATAATAAGATCATCATTGATGCCGCCTTTATTGAAGGGAATCCAAAACCAATTTCCGTTCATATATACTTCTAATTGAAGTTCTTCGCCATAAACATAATTTTGACTAGATTTGTTGGCAGTTGTAAAAGTGAAACTTTCATCTATTTTTATGTTTTCTTTATTGGTTTTTAATTCTATGGCAGGAGACACATCTTTATTGCTGAAAGTTGTTTCTTTATATTCTCCTCTAATGTTATCATAAGGTTTTATTTGGAGAGCAGAATCAATCATTTGTAAATAATCAGTTTTTGTTATAGTATCATTAGGATAAAAATGATTATTATTTAAATTTACAATTCCATTCTCTAAACAAGTCAATAAGCTAGGCTTTGCATAATCAGAAACTAAATCAAAGTCTTCAGGTATTAAATTTGGTGAATTTCTAAAATCTATCGAAAATGACTTAGCAATTAAAATTACTGCCTGTTCACGGGTTAAGGGTTGCTCTGCATTAGCATACAGTTTTCCGCTTTCTTCAATACCATTGTAAATGTGGTATTTATACAGACTTAATATACTGTTGTAACAAGAATTATTTGGTTTTAAATCAAGAAATGGGTTAACAGCATAATTGTTATGTCCAAATAAATTAGTATCTATCAATATTCTTGTCGCTTCTCCTCTAGTCAGTTTATCGTCTATATTGGTAATGAGAGTTTCATTTTTAATAATATTTTTGGCGTCAGTGTTATACATTTCAGCTAAAATAAATTTATGGTTCGTGACCAATAGAATGATGGTAGTTATTAAACAAAGAGTTCTTTTCATACACACAACTCCTATAAAATATTTGATGGTTTGCAATAATTTTCATACATACTACAAATGTACTTGGTTTAATTATAGTGCATAATAAATAAAAGTCAAGCTGTATAATGAAATTTAATTTATATATTATGCAAATTTGTGTTTTCGTATTATTTTGGATAAGAAAATTATCTCTAGTGAGAAAGTCAAAATATTTAACACAAACTGTGTATATCGGCATAATAAAACATACCGCCCTAATAACAAAACGGTATGTTTTATTCAGATATTATCCCAGTCTGCTCTTAATTTTCAGCTCCCTTACAAACTCCGTAATATTATCGCTCTTAATTGTCATCCCGTAGATATTGTAGGTACTGGAATTATCAATGGACTGCTGTGCTGCTCCTGAATTACTTAGTAAACCGCTTAGATTTGACCTTTTTAATCCGGCCAGTGGATTTACGGGTGTATAAGAACCCTTTAATACAGCGGCTAATTCGTTGGGGGAATACCTTAATGTTACAGTATCCACCACATTTCCTATCTGTTCCTGAGTTAGAATAGCTTCATCCTTTAATGCGACAATAGGCTGCTCGTTGGGCTTTAAGTTTCCTAGGGCAATGTCTCTGAAAATTTTATCCTTATCACCAAAGGAATGGTTTTCTCCTACAAATCCCGATTCTATGCCATCATGCTTTTTATTTTTCTTAATTGCATCTATGGTGTTTTGTGCTGCATTTCCTATCGCATTATAAACACCGTTTACAAAACCGCTTGTTAATCCTGAACTGTCTGAGCTTGAGGATGATTTTGGGCTCCCAGAGTGACCCGATGAACTGCCCCCTCTTACTGTCCCTGCCGCCACAGAAGAAGCGATTGCGGCAGGGAGAGAAGCCATACCTGTTGCCACGGAGGCGGCGCTTGCCGCTATGCTCGCTGCCGTGGCAGCTGACTGTGATGTGTTAGAGTCTATCTTCTGCGTATTCTGCTTTTGTGACTTGGTATTTTGTGAAACGTCCTTGCCATTGGAACGGTACTGTTCATTCAGCTTGTTCATGGCCTTTTCCACATCTTTATTTAGTATATTATCAGGATCGCTGTCTCCGGCATTGCCGTTACTGTACTGCTTCCCGTTGTCATAAACAACCAGTTCATTGCCATTTTCATCAGTGGCATATCCTCCATGATAAGACCCTTCATATTTACTGTAAATTCCACCGGAGGCATATTGCTGTGCTGTTTTCTCATCCTTCACAACATGCATGATGCCGCCTTTGTCATAGTAAGCATATCCATTGTCAGAGGTGTTATTTCTGTCCTTTTTGTCTTCTGGATGAATGGAGGGGGAGTATCCGACCGAAGCGTTTTCCAGAGCGTTTATGATGTTTTCCATGGAGGAACTCAGCATATCCATGAGGTTAATATTGCTGTTGATTAGCTCCTCTGTAGCTATCTTAACGGTATTTACACCGTCACTCACAGTGACTGTGTTTTGGTCGATAGAATACGTGTTTTTGCCTATACCATTGGAATGATAGGAAAGAGCGTTACTGTTTTCCTGTATCTTTGTCTCATGGGAGAGAAGGGCACTTGTGTTTTTCTCTGATGCCTGTGCGTTATTGTTCAATTCATCAAACAATAGATTTGATTTTGAACTGTCTGTATACCAATTGCCGCTTGCTCTGTCAAAATATGCGCCTAATTCCTGTCCCAGACTTTGATTTTCGCTTTCAAGCTGCTGTCTGTTTCCTACAGCCCATTGCCCTGAATTGGCTTTCATCTGAGCAATTTTTGCTAGCCTGTCGGAACCGGCGTATTGATAGCTGAAATCGGGAACAATAATTTCTTCTCCCGCCAGTCCATCCCTCAATGCTTTTGTGTAGGAGGAGAGATAGCCGTCCAAGTTTTCAAACATACCTTTGATGAGATTTTGGGTCAGAGATAATCCGCTTTTATATAAAGACTCATTTTCCTGCATGATAAGGCTGTTGGCATTATTTAAATACTGCTGTGTTCCCAACAACGCCTCATTATATCCAAATTTCTGTGCAAGGTTCATGGCCTCCATATGAAGGTTATAAGAGCTTAACTGTCTGTCCCAATAAGTGTCAAAGGCTTCTTGTTCTTCTTCCTGCTCTTTTTTCAATGATTCTATACGCTTGTCGTATTTATCCTCTATGGCTTTTTGTTCCTCTTCCTGCTTATCAATGCGGTTTTCAATATCCTCAACCTGTTTGTCATAAGCCTGGGAACGAAGTTCATCCTCCAATTGCTGTTGCAGTTCTTTTGCCTTTTCCCTGTCATAAGTGGATATTTCTTTCCCTGTTGTCTCATCGATATAGGCAAAGGATTTATCACGGTATACTTTTTGAAGCTCTAACTGTATATCGAGAAGCTTATTGGTTTTTCCCAACTGTTCGTTTCTCTTTTTTAGAGCTTCAAGCTCGTCATTTAATCCGTCTACAATGGATTCAGACGCTTTTACAGCCGCGTCTTTTCTGTCCTGTAAATCCTGCAAATCTTCTTCCTGACGTTCCGATAATACTTTTTCAGCCTTTTCCTTTTGAAGCTTATAGATATCGGATAGATTGTTTTCTATCTCGGAGACGACAGAATTATAGAAGTCAAGCTCTGCCTGTTTATTGTTTCTGATTGCGTCCTCGTTTTCTCTGATGGCCTTGGTGTATTCTTCCACCTGTCCGGACAGATATTGAAATGTGTCAGCGTATCTTGGATCGGCAGGGGAGATGGAAGCCAAGTGCTTCTTTGCTTCCGCAAGGTTTTGCTGATTTGCCGTAAGCTGGTTATGGAGAACCCCTTCCTTGTTGACATATTCCTGCAGCTTATATAAGCTTGCCTTGTAATATGCCTCCTCCGTATCCTGAGAATTGCCATACAGTTTTTGAAACGATTCCAGAAGAGAAAGCTGGTCGTCATACTTGTCTATCACATCATCAATGACAGATAATGCGTACTCATGCTTTTTCGCTTCCTCATCCATCAGTTGAAAGAGATGCTCGTAAAAGCCATGTGCGGCAGAATCAATTTCCTCTATAACTCCGGCGTAATCCTTTGCCCAGTCTCCCTGTCCGCTGTGGCTGCCAACCATATCAAACATATTTTGGGCTGTGGAGAGAAGGGACGAAAACATACCGGAAGAGTAAGAATTATCCTTTAACCTCTCTTCAATCCCAGCGATAATTTCCTCTGAAAATTTATCTACAGGCAGTCCTTTTAATTCCGGCGCAATTTCAAAGAGGGCGGGCAATACCTGTCCCTGTAGTACGGATCGGATTGCCTGTGCAGAATCGGCATATGCCTTTTGAAGCTGTGTTTTTCCTTCGATAATCTGGTTATAAAGGTTTTCGGCCAGTTCATTATCCTGACGTTTTACAGCGGTTTCGTATTGTAAATTCAATTCCTCGTTGGCCTGAATAAGTTGTTCGATTTCTTTTTTCTTCTGCTCTAATATTGGGTCAAACTGGTTAAAAAAGCTCTTGTCCGAATTTTTGGAGCTGCCTTTTGAGTTGGTACTGCTTCCGCCGCTGTATTCAACATTGGGGCTGTTTTTATTTATCTGTTCCATAACCAAGTCATATAAATCAGTTTTATATTCTTCAAAATATGGATTGGCACCCCTAAAATTAATACCAGCGCCTATTGGTTTGGCATTGGCAAGAGCGTCTCCGGTGATACCTGCCTGTATCGCTAGAGCTTTCAGATTTTCTATATCCCCTGATGTTGAGAGGGCGGTGCTGTTAGAAATAATTTTTTGAGCAACCAGTTCAATAAGAGCATTTTTAGCAATTCCCGCAAAAGTACCCTCATCAACAAGCTGTGTAACTTCATCTGCTGTCGCATTGGACAGATTAATACTGCGTTGCTCGTTTAAATATTTTTGAGCAGCAGTTTGTTCAAGTGTTTTTTGTAGTTTGTTATTTACTATTTCCTCTGCGTTTGCAACGCCCATTGCCTCTAGCTGTGTAGTAACATAGGACGCTGCGCTGTCATCCAGACTGTCCAGAATCCCGCTGGCATCAATATAGGAGCCGACCAGGTCATTGAAAGCTTTCTGTACATCCTCTGTTGAGGAAGCTGAATCGGTCAGTACAGACATAAAGCTTTCAAAATTTGACATATCATAGCCGTTTATTTCGGAAAGGGCGGACTGTATGGCGGAGAAATCAGATAAATCTACTTCCTTGTCCTTGTCCAAAAAATCAGCATAGGCTTTATCAAAGGAATCCATAACGCCTGTCATTTTTTCCAAGGATTCCGTGACAGAAGAGAAATCAATTATTTTTTCCTCTTTTGTACTGTCGGCTATTTTCCCTTGTACGATGCCCATCTCAATTAAAAGATTAATAACATCCTGTACCTCAAGGCCATATTCCTTTGCTTTTGTGATAAGGAGATTAAATTCAGAGCTTGGTTCATCTTTGATAGCCAATAAATCAATGTCGGAACTACCCTTTAAGGATTCTGTAAGCTCTTTCATGCCGTCTTTGTTTGTATCAATAGCGTCTTTAAAGTCATAAAGACCTGTATCAGCCTGGTCAAATATATCTGTCATGAGATTGCCATATTTAGACCATTCGTCAGAGGTTAAATCGATAGAGGATTTTACTGCATTCAGGTTGTCCCGTGTCCTGAGGATTTCGGATTCTTTGCCGGAAGCCACAGCGTCGTTATATGCTTCAACTGCCTGGATAGCCTGTTCATACCCTTTGGATAAGGTATCGTCACTTTGAATCTCTGATACCTGTGCCTGTACGTAAAGGTTTTTATACTCATTGATGGTTTCTTTAGCGCTGTTTAAGGCATCGGATGAAACACCGAGGATACTGTCAAAAAGCGGTTTTTTGTTATAATCTTCAATTTCTTCTTTTATGTCGTTCATAAAAGTCTGGATGGTTTTATTGGCATCATCTGCATTTGCTACCAAGTGGATTCTGACTGTATAGGAATCTGCACTGATGGCATGTCCATCAATTGTCATACCTTTATCTTGATATTTTGAAACAATACCTGATATTTTTTCGTAATCTGATGCCGATACTTTGGCTGTAGAGCTAAGATCATAGCTTCGTGTTTGTTCGATTTCCTTTTTAGCCTGTTCAAAACCTTTAATATTTTCGTTTTGGTAAGCTTGGGAGATTTTCTTGTTGTATTCCTCAATGGCGCTGGTTTGATTTCTGTAAGCGTCCGTAACTAGATTTATTCTGCCGTACTCGTCGCCAAACTTTTCGTTGATTTCATCTTGTAGAGCAAGAAGCTGCTTCTTAACATTATAGGTTTCTTCTTCATCGCCTTTTGCATCCAGTAAGGCCTGACGCAGCTCTTTGTAGCGGGAAGTATAATCCTTGATAGCGTTGCTGCTCTCCTGGAAAGCCTGGGTTGCTTCTACAGTAGATTGATGTATCTCTTCCTGAACCTGTTGATACTTTTTATAGGCAAGTACACCTATTCCTAATACAGCCAATCCTCCTGTAATTACGCCTAGCGCCGCTGTTGTGATGCCCAAAGAGGCCGCTAACCCTTTAAATGCCAGGGAAAGGCCGCCTGTTGTGGCTGTTGCGCCTGCCTCTGCGGTAGATAATCCTGCTGTCGCAATTATTTGTTCTATTTCGGCGGCTTCAACGTTTTTGGCGGCTAATATTGTTTTTGCTTGTTCTGCCGTAAATACTTTTTGTGTTATTGCTGCTGTTAAAACTTCCTTGGAATAATTAGAAGTAACAATTTGTAATTCTGTAAAAGCACCTTTTGCTAATCTTCCATACTTATTGGTTTTACTTAATACATTTGATACCTCGCCTATTGCATTTGCAGAATTGCCTAGATTCCTTAATCGCTTTATGATATAATCATATAAAGTAAGGGGGTATTAAGATGGAATATGAAGAAGCAAAAAAAGAAATATATAAATTACTAGAAGATTTCATATATACTCCACTAATGAGTGGCAATATAAAAGAAGGTATAGCAATAATAAAAGAAAAAACAAATTGTGACGATCAAACGGCTAAACTAATTTGGTGTGATTTAAAAATAGATTATGAAACGAAAAAAAGTAATTCTATTCTTCAGACAAATGAATCTGAACAAAAAGACAAAGAAGCAAAAAAGAAACAAAAAGCAGAAGAAGCAAAAAAGAAACAAAAAGCAAAACAAATAGAAGATAAACAAAGAAAAAAGCAGATAGAAGAAATGTGCCAAGAAAAATTAGCAAAAGAGAAAGCACATGAAGATTATATTTACCGTAACAATGCTGAATGTCCATACTGCCATAGTAAAAATACTAAGAAAATAGGGGGATTATCAAAAGCGAGTTCGGTCGCTTTGTTTGGTATATTTGCTGTTGGTAAAGTGGGTAAACAGTGGCATTGTAATAATTGTAAGAGTGATTTTTAATAGTAGTTGAATTATTGCAATCTGGAGGTCAATATGTATTACAATTTAGCTTATTTTGATGAAAATAATGAACCTAAAGAAGTTCAACTAATATGTAATATATGTGGCAAAATAATAGTTGAAAAAGATATGTCTAAATTTAAAATAGTACAATCAGACTACTGTGTTCTATGTGATGATAAGAATATATTATGTGAATGTGGAAATGCTGGCAATGGATTTATTGAGTACAAGAAAAATCCAAGTTTAAAAAGTATTCAACTAAAAAATACAATTAAAGATAATACCCCCAAATGTCCAACATGTGGCAGCACGAACGTCCGGCCAATAAGCGCCACTAAACGTGTTGTTGGTACTTTGACCTTTGGGCTTGCAAACGGAACAGTAGGGAAGTCATATGAATGTTTGAACTGTAAATATAAGTGGTAAAATAAAAAAGGGTGGTTTCTACCACTCTTTTTTGTATTCCCTTAAGTTGTAATATTACCTAAAATTATTTATTTTTTCTATTTCTATTGCCAATAGTAATTCTATATCTCATTTGGTAAAATTTTATTTGTAAGAATTTTACAAAAAGGGGCGATTTTATGAAGATTAAAGTATTACCTGCTTTATTTTTGTCATTTTCAGTTATTGGGGCATGTGTTTCAGTGCAGGCAGGACAACAAAATGAAGCAACAGACATTAAACTGGTTATAAATAAACAGAACGTTTCATGGGATGGAGCTTATCCAATAGTAGAGGATGGTAGTACTTTAGTTCCTATACGTGTTGTGACAGAATCTTTAAAAGGTAATGTTGACTGGGACTCGAAAACAAAAACAATAACTATTAAAAAGGGAAACAATGAAATCGTACTAACTATAGATACACTACAGTATTCTATTAACAATAATGATGATACTCTGTCAGTTGCACCTAAATTAATTAATGACAAGACTTATATTCCTTTACGTTCTGTGGCAACAGCTTTGGACACAGAGGTTTCGTGGGATGATAAGACCCGTACTATATATATAGAAGATACTAAGAATACAAACAATGAAATTGTTGATAAAAATTTTATTCCACAGGCAGAAACTAATTATATTGAGCTAGACGAATCTTTGCAGGCATATGATCTTAAAATATATACAAAAAACAAAGGCGTTGTTGAGGTAGAAAGTGAATTACCCAGCAATTCAGTATACTCCTATTTTGGAACAAAGAATGGGCAAAAGACAATTTTCAAAAATCCATTATTTGAATGGATAGAAAACAAAGACGATTATTCTATTTTAAGAATATACTATTCCGCATATCCCTTAGATACATCAATTAAACTATTTTATAAGGAGCAAAAAGGTACTCCCAATTTTACTGAAGTAAAAATATCGATGAAGACTATGTTTGACAAGCAAAACAGAAAAATAGAAAATGTGATAAATAATCAATTTAATTATAATACTCACGAAGATATTTATTTAACAATTGGTGAAACCATATATGCGCAAGTGGATTCACCAACAGGGGAATTTTCACCTGCATGGTGGGCTGTATCTAAAAATTTTAACCCTTGGGAAGATGAAAATAGGAACCTCTTTAACATTGATATAGACTATTTAGAAGATGAGAAAAAGCAATTTTTTGTTATAAAAGGTAATAATTTGGGTACTTCTAATTTGTCGTTTAGTTTTAATGATGCTAAATCTTTAAAAAATATATCAGTAAATATAGTATCCAATGGAGTTCGTAATGCAATGTTAAAAAATGAGATAAATGATAATAGTTCTAGATTAAAGCAGCCTTTTAATTTTGTTTCATCCCCAATGGCAGAAAGACAGATTTATTATATGACAGTAGGAGAAACATTACCTCTTGAATTAAAAGCAAAAAAGGATGCAGATTTTAATTGTTTATTTTCTTCTGAGGTAATTGATTTTTACTTGCCAGAGCCAAAGAAAGAATCATCTTCGGATATATACCATTGTACTGTAACAGCCACAGCTTTAGGAGAAGGGTATATTGGGCTTCAATACAACGGGGCTGAACAAATGGAATTTATTACAATTAAAGTAGTACCAAAGGAAGTTAAAGACTATTATGATAACATTATAAAATAAATACTATTAAAAATTGAATTTAACAAATTACATTTTATAACCCGATAGGATATATATCCTATCGGGCTTATTTTTTAGAATACAATTCCGTCTCTGACATTACTCATTTGCTGTTCAGTTAAAATTGAATTGTGAAGTAACTCATAATTTTGTTGTAGTAATTGGATGGACAGTTTTTTATAATATTCCCTGGGGCGTGTATTTTGAGCAGCGTTTATATTAATTTTTCCATGATCAAATGGACAAAGAATAAAACGATTTTTCCCATTTCCTGTGACTAAAAGTTGATCAACAAGTAAAATTCCTTTTGTATCAGATACTAATGCTTCATTTTCTATTTTTTAAATAATATAATATATTCTCAAAAGAAAGATAAAGGAGGGTCCCATCATATTCTTTGTCCTTTAACGTATATAATGCATATTCTTTCATGATAATTCCTCCTTTCAATTATATTCCGGCTACTTTTAATCTTCTGATTATAGATGTACTAAAATAAAGTTTTTTCATTATAAAAATATATTAGGGAGTTTTTCAACTCCCTAGCCGCCATTTGACGGAGTATTGATATACGCCTGATTTCAGGCCATAATTATGCTTATATCAGATTTATATAATATAAGCAATATATTATTCTTCAATTAAACACGATTCCTTGTTGTTTTAACAGTCACTTCCCATAATATATTTCTACCCGTCTGACATCTTTTAAGTTAACGGCCAGTTTTGGATTATCATCCATTTCTTCCGTATTATAGATAGACCCGTTTTCTTCGATAATAAAATCTTTCAATCCATTATTGGATTTTTGCTGTTGTATTATTTCTGATATTTCCTTTACCGTTTTAGAAGGTTTTTGTGTTGAGTCATACTGCGTGTAATTTGTATACTTGGTATTCAATTCGACAATTTTTAAGTCAATATCACTATCTCCCATATAATCTCTTCCTCCTTAATACCAATTATATTTGGTTTCGTAAAGAAAGAAGGAGAAGAAGTAATTCTTAAAACAATAAAAAAGAGAGGCGGTACCTCCCTTTAATTAATATTTCCAGCTTCTTATATAAATAAATCCTATGTAGTATATCCTATCACTCAATTAATTCTTGCCCTATTAAATTTATTATATTTTTATACATCATACAATCGTCAAAATAAATTTCGACAAGGATTCTGTTGCTTTTCCCCTTTGGCAGATGAACAATAACTTTATCATTTTCTTTATAATTAATATACCTCCCTGCACTGTTATTATCTAAAACCGATGATTTATCTGATAGCCAATAAATGACGATTTTAAAATAAAAATCATTGCCGTCCTCTTTTGCTCTTGCTGTATAATACCTCATGTTATGGTCGTTTAACTCTACAATCAAGTCTTCCTCATTTTGTTTAATAGATTTAATAAAGACTCCGTTATTGTAAAACATGGGTAACTGAGGTGCATATTCCGTTATTTTTGATATTTCATTATATCTGCCCGGCATTCTGTTCTTAACCATATATAGAAATGTCTGTTTTTCTGGAAGTGTTCTGCAAAATATTTTGCGTGTTATTCCCTTTATTGGGATTCCGCCTGCCCGTACTATTTCTGAGTGACGATATTGTGTAATGTCACAGCCCTTCTCAAAAGGGCCATTGTGATAAATTTTATTGAAATTTAATTTTGAAAAGGCCTCAACACCGTGTTGCAGCCGTCCATGATAGCTACCTGCCAAGCCGCATTCTACAAATTCTATGCCTTCAAGGTTTAATATTTTTTCTGCGTCCAGACAAAAGAATATAGGCACTGGACAGCTTGCGTTTATCCCAGGCTCTCGGATGTGCTGTGGCTTAAATCCCTCATTATGGTATTGTGTAGGCGTTAATGGCCTAAAGTATAATCTGGCATATTCTTTGACATAATCACTGGTTACATCAATTACGCTTTTACTGGCGTTATCGGACTGCATTAAATGTGCCTCTTTCGCTTTGTTTCTTCCGTATATCCAGTTTTTTTCAAGGATACCAAGAGCGTTGTGAATATCTGTAAAATGATAAAAGCAAATAGGCCACCATGAAATTGAGGAATGCAAATTATTTCTGGTATTCATAATTATTTCTTTATATGTCATGAAATTCATCCCCTGATATATTGATAGCCATTTGCCCTGTCAGAAAAATCAATACCATTTTTTGATAGAATAACATCTTGGAGGTAATCCAGTTTCTTTAATATTTCAAGCAGCTCTCTTGGGTGAGAGCACAAATGCTGTGGCAGCGCATCTAAAGAGAAAACACCAGAACTTCTCACGTAATCCCATAAATTGCAAAAATCAATATCTGGAATTGTAATTTCTTCTCCGTTTATAATTTTTAAATTATCCTCTTCCCATATTACTTTTTTAGTTGTGCCATCTGCAAAAGAAATTATATTGCTTTTACGAAGTAACTGTTGTAATTCTTCTTTAAGCATATTAAACCCGATTACATCAGGAGAGCTATGAAGCCATTCCTCAGTTTTAATTTGGTCTTTATGCTCTGGCAGAGAATCATGATAATTATCAATATAAATATATACTTGAATAGGCAGTGGCTTTAGGTATTTTTCCATTACCGGACGCACAACATCCCAATCTAAGTTTCCATTACCACATCCCAAGCGGGGAAAAGCAATGGAATCTATTCCTAACCTCTGCCAGTGATCGACAAATTTTTGAAGACCAGCTTCGATATATTCTATTTTTGATGGATTTCTCCAATGCTGCTTTGTTGGGAAAAGCAATACCCATTTATCCTGTCCTTTCCAAAGATACAATTTCCCTGTACTAAAACTATGATTGGCGCACATTTTTTGATATTTAGAAAACATCTCAGGATACCTTTTTTTAAATTCCAAAGCAACGCCTTTACCCATTACCCCAACGGTATTTACAGCATTGACTAAAACTTTTGCGGGGCTGTTAAAAATGTCGCCCTTTAAATACGTAATCATGAGTTAAGCCCCTTTCTTTTATTATTACTTATTCATTATAGCCTAAACTAAAAAATTTGCACAGTTTTTATTTACAATCATGAATATTTTAATTATAAATATTTTGAAATTAAATATTTTGAAGAACGGAGGTGCTGTTAAAAAGTGTGCAGTATTGATAAAGCATTTATATTGTGCTAGCCACCAGGAGGTGATATAATACTATATATAGGCATATGCAGGTTCTGAATACTATATATTGCACAATTCGTTTGTTATATGGTTTTACTTTACAGGAGGAAAAAATGAGCTTAGTCATTTTAAAAGAAGCTTTACAAAAAACACGGGAAGAAAGATACGTCTGGACAATGTACTTTTATAAAATTAAGGGCAGAGTCAGACAAGAGTATATTACACATAAAATCAGGTTCACAAATGAAAATATGTTACCGGATTATGCATCAAGATTAGTAAACAGTGTCCTTCAGTTCCAAATAGGGGATAAAATCACTTCTGTAGAAAAATACGATGGGTCAAATCTAAAAACATCCTGTGATAAGATTTCTACCGATCATGAACTTTTAAAAGATAAATATGATAGCTTTCTTACCAGTATTATCAATGCAGGGGAAGATGGCTTGGAGAATCAGGCTTATAGCGGTTATTTATTTGCCGGTACTGCCATAGATTTGCCTGACGATTCTCCTTATAAAAATATAGCTTTTTTAAAGCATTCTCCGCCACAAGCTAAAATACAATCAAAAAGTAAAATGTATTTTATCAAAAGGGGATATGAACTGGATTATTCAGACGATAATTATTACCGGCTATATTTTACAGTTGATAGTATTATTCTTAATAATGCCATATATTCTTTCAGTTTAGCATTTGAAAAAGTGTTTGGTCTAGAACAAACGATTAAAAAGCATAAAAATGAAATTGTTGAAAAAATTTTAGAAACTCCTATAACCGCTAATCAGGACAATTTTAGGCAATATATTAACAGTTTTAAAAATTGTGATAAATTATATTTAACATTTAACCAGGACAGATACAGCAAATGCCTTTCAGCAGAGGGGAGGGCGTCTTTAAAAGATATTATAAATGTTGAAACAAATGAATACGGTTATTTTGTAATCGACAGTCTTGAAAAGGCCAGAAATCTAATTGATTATTTGTGTATGAAACGTATCAAAGAAGCCGATACAAATGTTATTTATAAAATACCCAATGCTACAAAAGTTAGTTAAAAGGTGATGTAAATATCTTTGTCAAAGTCATAATATTCTATCTCATTGCCGATTTCCCTTGTTAAATCATTTTTGCTTAGAACAAGACATGATTCATAAATGTGTTCTCTGCCAAGGATATTGCATTTTAAATCACATTGATACATTCTATATTTTCTCCATTCTAAATATATGTTTGTATAAATGTTGTTGTTCCTTATACATAGAAAGGCCAGTATTGAAAAATATATGAGGAATAAAACAATGTCACGCGGCGCTGAAAAATCGAAAGCTATCATTGGTAAAATATAGGCCAGTAAAAACTCTGATGATAATCTTTTTTCTTTCGTGCTTTTTTGGACAACACATCTCGGTTTAGGGATATTTGCTGTTTGCTTTTTAATAAAATGATTCATGAAAAAAATGCTGTACAGGACAACTATATTTATTGCGGCTAATACAACTAGCTCGGCAGATATAGTTGTTTTTATTATTGTTTTGACTGATATTTCAATAGCAGCCTCGTTCCATAAATGGGTTAGTTTAACAACGATGTTCCATATTTCACAAAAAGATATAGAAATCCAAAGTGGAATGAAAGACGTTATAAACATACAAAATTTAAATCTTTTATCTATTATACTCACATCCTTTCATGGGCTTTAGAGTTTTTTTATTGTTTTGACAAAATATTTGGGTTACATGGTTACTTTTTTTCTTAATACCTGCTATAATGTGGCTCTATGGAGAAACTACCATGCTTCATTCTAATGTATGTATTATAACCTCTTATTTATTATTGTCTCAATTTAATTTTATTATAAATGTTAATCCAATATTTTACAAGCGAACAAATTCTTAATATCTCATTTAAGAGATATTATTCTGAGGTTGTTGCAAATATGAATCAACATATTAGAATTTTGTGTTAAGTTATTTCAAAATGGAATGCCTCAAGAATCCAATAAAAAGAAGAGAGGCGAACACTAAAAATTAAGACACAGTAATTTATAAAAATAAGAGCCATCGGCTCTTTATTCTTTATAATAGGTAATCTCAATTTTTGTAAATTGTGATGTATTTAGCATTATTATATCTTCCTCTTGTCTAAACCTATCTATTAAAATTTTTCCGTCTTTGTCCAGATATTGATAATTTGACAATACAACGATAGGCTCTCTATTGTTTTCTTCAACGTATTTAAAAACACCATAATAAGAAGTATCATCCGGCATAAATACTCTTATTAAGCAGCTGGGACGTAAAACATCTATCCAAATATTCTTGTTCGTCGTTTTACCCAAATGCAGGCTTGCTAACCTATTATTAAACTTATTCCCTGTGACCACGTATCCGCCCAATATACCTGCCATCACACCTGATAATATTAAGAGCAGGGGATAGAGGCGAGAAGATTCATTTATTATAGAATTTGTTACAAAATCAAACAATACTTTTAGTAAAAAACTTGCCGTAACGCTCGTAAAAATCAAATGGTCAATCTTTGCTGTTTCTCCTTTACTCGAAATCCAGTTAAAAAGCTCAAGGAAAAGATAGCCTGGAATAACATATGTAAGAAATAGTGGTATATTCTCTATAATGTTAAAAATTAGATCTATAAAATCACCCTCTATTTTCATTGGAATTATTTGAGTTGTTACTATTATTATTGTTGTTAAATTTTACTGGTTAGACTCTTTCATCTAAACGTATTACTGAAATTTACAAAATCGCAATACGCACTATACATTAAAAGCATACCCAATAAGGCAGGGGATACTCTGAGGATCGGTATGTCTCTGAACATCCATTCCTATTCAACAGTTTAGTCCCTTTTACGGGGGTATATTGTTTAGATATAAAATCTTAGGAATGTGTGCTGCTGATTTTCACCTTGTTAATAGCACTTAGGCGTACACTGTGTTTGCACACAGTTTACCATATGCCGAATATTCAATTTTTTCTGCCTTTCGCACATTTACGCATATCGTTGCCGATTTCGATTTAGGAGAATATTCATAGGTGTCAGTTCCAGCAATTACTCCTCGTTGGTTTATTTTAGAACTCCCAAACGCACAGATTTGTACTATGAACCATTTTATCATTTCCTTATCTGTGTTAGACCAATTTAAAAATCTAGGCAATTTTTAAGCATACCTAACCTCGAAGGCGGTAAGATCTAAGTTCTTGATAAATGCGGTTAGTCCGCCAATTACTCCTATTGTTCCAAAAAGTCCCAATTTACCCGTAACGGTATCCACAACATTTCCGATTTGTGTTAAACCGTCAACAATGGTTTTCATATCTTCACGTTGAAAAAGATTCTGCGCAATTCCAACGCCAGTCTCAGAAAGTCGATTGAGTTTATAGTCAAGGCTGTCCATAATAACGGCCATTTCTGCCTCTGCATTTCCTGCGCTGCTAGACATTGTTTCCATTGCTTTTTTGGCAGCCTTGAAGTTATTAATTGCAGCGGCTACATTTTGTCCTTGCCTTTTGCCTGCAATAACCTCCAAAAGTCCTGCCTGGTCTTTATCCGAAAGCTGATCATAAATTTCACTTATTTCTTCCAGGAGTTGATATGTTGATTTGTATTCTGTTTTTGCAGCGTCTGTAAATAAACTTATTCCGCCTGGAGTAGAAGCGGTTTTTGTTAAATCAGCAATCTCACCGGACAGTTGTTCAACATTATTTGTGTATGACTCCGTTTCTTCGTTGTACATTCTATTACTTTCACCACGACTGGTTACTGACCATAATTTTATGGCGGTTAGTCATTTCTGGCTAACTCTCACGTTTCATATAATTAAGGGGTATATCGTGAGATTGGACTGTATATTACTCTCGTCTATACAACAGGGAGGATAACTTCAATATATATGTTACCATATATATCCTGCAGTCTCTGAGGATTTTATGAATTTTCACATAATTAAAGCTCCTGAAAATCCATAATCTTTCCTAAGTCTCTGAGTCCCCACTCCTTTGACTTATATAGTTATCATCTATGTTTTAGGCACATAGCATATAATTTTCATTATATGAGGGCATGTGAAGTTTACCCCTAAGCCTCATTGCAACAGTTTTGAAAGCAGTACCTACAGAATCATCGTCACGAGTGATTTCTACGGCTGCCGTTTCAAGTGCAATTGTCTCTTCAAGTGTATTGTTTGCTTCTTTCATTGCTGAGGATGACTTTTTTAACATGTTTACAATTTCGCCATTAGAAGTCGCAGCGGTATTTCCGATTGCATTCACTTTTGACATAATCCCATCAAGTACATTATCAGGTTCTATATCAAAAGCTTTCATAATGCTAACTAAGCCATTTGTGGCGGCGTCTGTGTCCATATCAGGGGAAATTGCGGCGAACTGTGAAGAGTATTCAGCCATTTTAGTTGCGGCTTCCGCTGTGCTGTACCCTAAACGTGACCAGGCGCTGGCCTGTTCAATAATTTCTTTTGTGGTAACGCCCATTTGCTTTGCAGTTACATTGGCAGAAAGATAGAACTTATCTAACTGTGATGCTGTCATACTTGTTGTTTTCTTTAAATCAACCAGAGCTGTATCTAATTCTTTAACAGAAATAATAGCCTCTTTTGTTTTTCTTACCGCTGTCATAATAAGGGAGGTTGCACTTGTCCAATAAGCAAAGGAGGACATACCTTTTTTTATTGTTTGAAAGAAGGAATCTCCCAGCTTGCCCATACCCCGCATTTCGGCTTCGACTTTTCTGACAGAAGTAGTAATTTCGTTGCCTTTCGCTTTTGTAACGGTAGCGGCATTTTGCAGTTGTGAAATATATCCGCTTATCTGATTTTTTGCGCCGCTTGTCATTGCCGTATTGTTCGCTAAAAAGGTCTGTAATTTAGCAATCAATGCCTCCACTGCGTCTCTTGTCATATACATACTGCTTGCAAGAGAATTGGATGCATTTGTATTTTTTAGTGCAGCTTGGAATTTTTGATAGGCTACTCTTTGCTGTTCGAGCGAAGAATTACTGTTCCCCATAACCGCATTTAAGTGCCTTTCGGCAGCCTCTAATTCATTTATTCTGTTTTGGACGCTTGTTAATGTTACGCCCAGCCTTTGATATTTCTCAATTTGCTGCTGTACCTGGCTATTGTAATAACCGCTTCCCATATTATCCTTAATTTGGGGCAGAATATTTGACTTAAAATGGTTAAGGGAATTTAATTCCTGATATGCCTTATTGGCTTCAGCGGTAACAGCTTGCAAACTCGTTTTATATTTTGTCATATCACCCTTTGATGATACGTTAGCTAATTCTGTCTCAAGCTGTTTTACCTTATCTGTAAACTCGCCGGTTAGAATACCTTGCTCTCTCCACTTTGATTCCAGCAAGTCCAATTTTGACTGCATTTCTGCAACACTTCCTGAAATCTGCCCAATTATCTTTACATCATCGGTTTGAACAAGGCTCCCTCTGGTTCTGGAAGGAAATTTTACCTTTGCCAATTCAAATTGTAATTGTTTGATGACACCGTTAGCATCTGTGACAGTGGCAGAAAGAGATTTTACCTGGCCGTTGGCTTTTTCGACTCCATTTATTGTAATATCAGTGTATCCTTTAGAAGATAAAGTTTTTTTCATCTGCTCCGACATTTTTTTTACAGAATTATAAATCTTTGATTCATATATTCTTTGCTGTTTGTCCAAATCAGACGGATTCAATATCGCTTCTGCAATGGAGCCTTTACTATTTGACTTAATACTTTGCCCAAGCCTTTGTACCTGTCTTTGAATTTTATCAGGTGCAAGGCTGACATCTAATGTGATTTTGCTGGTGGAAAGGGCACTTTTAATGTCTGCCAGAGCTGATTTATTTAAAACTATATGGCTTATATTTATTGAAAGGTTTTTAAGATTGTTTAATTCAGACTCTATATTGCTCTGCGTTTTAGATTTGTCTAAAACGCCTTGCAGCAATATTTTAAAATCCTCCATGTTTTTTGACCACTCCTTTCATTTATGGCAATAAAAAAACACACGATTAAGTGTGCTTTGGTTCATTGTATTGGCAGTCCGGCTTTTATCAAATTTCTTTTTAATAATGCGCCGATTCCTTGCTCTCCGCCCAGCGCCTTGATGGTGTCGTTCCAGATATGGACTTTTCCTGCTCTGGTATATCCATGCGCTCCCGATTCGTTATTCCAATAAAGAATATCTTCTCCTGTTGCAGGTATGTTGGATATTGTGCGGGGTTCTCCATATGTGTCAGGGTACTGGTATTTGAGATATTCTTCGCTGATACCGACTTCGCATGAAACAGTATTGTTGTTTATGGTAATTTTGGGATGAATAGGGCTGTCTCTTAACATATACTGCCTAATATAAACTTTTGGTTTGTATTCCTCATAATATGCGTCAATATAAAGGTTTAATACCTTATTGATTTCTTGCTGTGTTAGATCAACTGCTTGTTTTATTTTTGCTTCGATAATGGAGGCAAATTCGTTTATATTTTTTATAGTCGGCAATTGAATACCTCCAATTTTATTTACGGGGTTTTCTTTTCTTACTTATTGGCACCGATATTTTTAATAATGTCTTTTATCATTGTTTCCTGCGTTTCGGGACTATTCATATTTTCCATATATTGAACTATTTTTTTGAAGTCTTCTTTTGTTAAAGAGCCAATGGTTTCCTTTTGCGATTTTATGTAATCATTTACAGTATCTACTATTTCTTTTATCTCGGTAATTGCTGATGCGGCGTTGATAACGAGTATTTTCTTGGAATCCTTATATAATTTTCTTAATTTAAAATATTCTCTGATCCTTTTTACCATATTGATTCATCCTTTCATCTGACAAGTTCTAGTTTAGATTGAATACAGTCTATGCAAAGCTCGTCTCCATCGAAATAGAAAAGCTCACCAAAATCAACTGTACTTTTACATTTATCGCAGATATATATTTTTACATGACGGTTTGGGCAAAGTTCCTGTTGGCATGGATACGAGGGGGTGGCACAGTTGCAGCAATTGTTAATAAAACCAACCATTTTTATCTCCTTATTTGTCTATTTCACAGGTGATTTTGAGAATTTATTGATAACAGCCTGTCCTATTAAGATTGACTCTGCCACGTCATCGTTAACATCGATCGCATAGTCCTCTTTGACTTTTTCTATGGCCATTTTTTTTAACTGATCCCGTTTTTGTTTACTTTGCTTTATTCCAGAAAGCTTTCTCCATTCCGTAGGGCGTATGGTTTCAAAGCAGCAATTATTTTGTATGCACCATCCGTATACTACCCCTTGCAGGCGTGTTAAAAATCTTTGCACCTGTGGGTTACGGACAACTACGGTTTCCTCTATGTATACTATGTCGGGAGAATATTTTTTTAAGACGCTTAAAATAGACAGTGACATATTTCTGAATCTTTGTGTCATGTCAATACTGGTGGGGTAGGAGAGCAGTAGGCTTTCCCGATAGACTCCGTCTATAAACAAGGCTATTCCTGTACTTTTGGTTGAGGAATCAATAGCAATTAATTTTGTCATTCCTTTGTATATACATCTCCCATTTTAAGCTGGTGATTACGGTACTTGGGGAATAACGGCGCCGTTTCTTTTCGGCTGAATACATAAATCATAATTGGCCTTTCATCTCTGTCGCTTAAGGACACATACATATCAATTGGCTTTACTCCGTTAGACACATAAAGCATAAGCTGGTTTATATCATAAATGCGAACAATATCAACCCCATAATCTTTACATGGAAGTTCTCCAAATCTTTTTATATTCAAACTTTTCATCCTTTCTAAATTTCGTAAAAAGAGGGGACATAGAAATTGCCTTATGGCATATCCATATGTCCCCCTTGAATCAATTTTTAATGGATTGAGGAACACGTTATTTTGTTTTTGTGTTGATTGTCTCTTTTATTTTATATATTCCGTTTTGGAAAGTTAGCTCAATTTCTTTTCCTTTTAACAAAGCAACATTCTCTTCTTTTTTAAAACAGATTTGTGTTTTCTGCCTGTCAATGTCTACTTCAATACAGTCATAGCCGTAATTGCCGTAAAACGCATCTGCTACTTTAACTTTCATCCAAATCCTCCAATCAGTTTTAATATTTAATCATCTGAATCATGTTGTTGGAATTAGATGCTTTTAAAATCTCACACTCAAAGGATGTGGTCATAGGATCGCCCTCCGCAGAGAAGCCAAGGCTAAGATTGGATGACCATTTCAAGTTTGGAATGACAACCTGGAACCCTTCATCCTTGCCTGTATCAACGTTTCTTACTACAGTGTCCCCAACCAGCTTGTAAGTGCCTGAGAATTTATCGCTTGTAATGACAAAAGTTTCCGCTGTATCGCCGCTGTCGTAGGTGTAGTATACAATTACTTTTTTATTGGCCGCTGAAGCTACTGTCAGCGTTTTTCCTGTTAAAGTAGCGCTTGCCATATCAAGCGGAGTACCACAGTCGTTGTCCGCATCATATACAAGGATATTTGCTGCTGCTTCCTTTGGTGTATAGGCAAGGTTGATTACACCGGATGCGTTTGCCGTAAGGGGGTATAAATCTCCCTTATCTACAGGGGAAGAGCCGGTTGTATCGTAGTCTGTGTCCTGCCTCATATGAAGTGTCTGTGCCCCTGTTTTTGTGGCAATACCAGAAATCAATTCCATAGATTTAGGAGAGAGCAGGGCATCCTCAATCGTCATTTTACCTTCCTTATTAATTTCCCAGGTAATAAGCTTGGGATTTCCTTTTCCGCCTCTCGCATATACCTTTTCACTTGTAAATTCAATGTTGGATGTCTTTAATGTGTCAAAAAAGATAACCGGCTTATTGGTAGCCATATCATATAATGTTACATTGAGCACTTCTTTTGCTCCGAATTTTCCGTTTGCCATGTTAAAATTCCTCCTTAAAATAGGTAATATAACCCGTTTTTAAATGGGTTTTAGTCGTTTTGTTTTTGTATTTTGGAAAGCCAATGCTGTATTTTAATATCTGTCCCACCAGCGGCACATAGGACTTGTATGTTTTCTTGATAGTCTCTCATTATTTTTAAGCGGTTAAATTGATCATTGAATTGATATACATCGTATTTTTCATAAACATCCGCTAACGGCATTTTTTCAGCTTCTGCAAAGATGCTGATTAAATCAGCCATAGTAATAGAAGATACGTTCTCTCCGTTCATTCTTTTGGCATTTTTCATTTTCTGCCGTATTTTTCTTCTTTTTTCAAGCAGCTTTTTTGCTGCCTCGTTGTCTGGATTGTCATCAACAATATTATCAACATCGTTTAAACAGTTCCGTTCCTTTATGATAGCTTGAAATTCATGAAAATTATTTTCTGTGAGATAATCTGTTTCGCCAATTTTAAAACCCATGTGCCTGTCAAACAATACTTTTTGTCTGAATACCAATTCTAAAAGGGGAAGAAGGGTGGGATGTATGAGGCTGTCAATATCTGTCTGTGCATTATTTTCGAGCAGATTCATTTCATTTAATACTGTGTAATATATCAAAAGAAAAGTGCTGCCTTGAGATTCATCTGACTGATTGAAATATTGGGAAGCCTGTTCGTCCTTCATGCATAATAGCGAAATAATATACTGGACTTTGGTAAATCCTAATTTTGCCATATCCATGAGAGTTACTTTGTAAGTGGGAAGTTGTCCCATATATATAGCGGCACCGCTAAGTAAGCTATGCTCTAAATCATTTTTATCCATATGCCAATACCTACAATTTATCCTTTAAATTAAATTCAGAGCAGTTATAGATAAGCTGCCTGCCATAATATGTATTATTGGGTTTTATGTAGGTAGATGATTCCAGCTTTAATCTACCAATCCCAAAATTTCTTGAACTGTTTAACAGGTTATCAATCATGGTGGATAAAACATCTACCATAGTGCCGCTATATCCTTTGACAGAACATTTCATTAAATCTTTGTGTGTGCAAACCCAAATAATAACTTTCATGTCCTTATATGTAAAATCCGAAGTCCTTGGTACATCTATTTCGATACAGATATATGATTTTGTTTCGGTCTGTGTTCCGTCGATATAAAGATATGGGTATATGTGATGATAGGGAAGATCCACTGCAACAGTTTCCTCGTTATATATGTCTCCAAGCAATTGTCTGCCTATATCCTTATCTCTGATAATCTTATAAAAAATCCTATCCTTGTAGATACCAATGTCATTTAATGTTATCTGCGCCACCCCCTAATATATTCCGCTTATAAGAACAGAAACTTCCGCACTTAAATTTCCGTTCACCAATACTTGCAGCAAGAAAGACTCATTTATCAGTTGACTGTCATCAACCTGTATACAAATGGTATCATTCTCTGTTATACACGATATTCTGTCAGGGAAATTACTTCTCAAATTCCACCTGTAATTAACTGTTCCGGACTGGATTTTTTTATTCTCTGTATCTGAAAATACAACGTTAAATTTTTGTGGGAAATGCAGCTTAACAGCAGGCGGCCCTAAAATGCGGCTGGTTATATTGTCTGTGGCTGGATAGGGAAGGGAAGGGGGAATGTAATCACACAGCATAAATTCTGTACTGTCTTTTTCTTTGTTTAATTCTGTTTTATCTGCTATTAAACTTAATATTCCGCCATGTACGCCGTACTCATATATGGAATCATCACTTCTCGTTATCTTAAATACCTTATTTGGGTCAGATTTATTTTTGTCAATAAATACCCGTTTCCCTTCAATTGTCATACTGTCTTCGTCATTTGGAATTAGAATTGTAAAATTATTTGTCGTCAATGTCAGGGTGTTATTTCCGCTTTCTCCAATATCGTATTTGGCTGCCGAAGATAAATTACACCATCTCTCAATTGTTGTTCCGTCTGATTTTTGCCATTTTAATTTGTACTGGCATAGTATGGCAGTGGCTTTCTCATATACTTTGTTGTTTCCTGGATAACCTGTAATTAACCAAAAGCAATTGTCAAAATATAAATACATTCCGGCTTTTAATGTTCCAATGGCACATAATATTTGTCTTTCAGACGACTTTATGCGGGTATCAGCGGTATTGTTCTGAATTATACATTTAATATTTTTAGATTCAGACAGATCATAATTAAGCAGAGCTGCGGTGTCAGAGAATGATGTGAGAAGTACATCAGTAAAATTACTTTGAGCATATTCCGATAATGCGTCTGATTCGTAGCCGGTGATGTTTGGTGTGTAATTTTCCATATACCATGATTTCAATAAATTACACCTCCTAACTGTAAGCTGATGGTTTCAGGTTATCCAGCATATCCGACAAGTCTGATTTTACTTTTTTTAATTCATCCTCTGTATATTTGGAAAGTGACATTCCGGAGTTCACAGATAAATCTTTTCCAACGATAGATGCTATTTTGTTAGTCCTGGAATATTCTCGATACAAATAATAAACCTTCATCATGGTTCCCAGTACATCTACTGTATACTGACCTAAATCATCCGTAAATTCATTTAGTTCTTCATCATAAGCCAAAGGACTTATTTCTACACCATATTGGGCTATTGCCTTCATAAGCCATATTTTTTTTAAGGAATCAGGAATTATTTTTTTGTCCATAAAACTGGAATCAAAGCTATCATATACATCAGTAAAACTTGTAGCCATATCCAACCCTCTTCCTAATTTCTTAACGAAAATTTGCAGTAATCCTTACAAAATTCAATCTTTTCGTAACTGTCTAACTTTAAGTCTTTAATAGTTTTTAGTAAAAATTTTTTTTCTGCCCTTGTAACAACATTTTCTCTAATATTTTTTTCAAATGATGTAGCAGTTTTTAACTCAAACCATTTTAAAATTTTTTCTTTTGAGATAACGTTTTGGGTGCGTTTCCCATCCTCCGAATCAAATTCCAGATACCTTCTTGTTTCTGCATCGTCAATATATAATGTGGCATGTGATCCATAAGAGTCAAGGCCGGACAATAATTTATTCCCTGCGCTTACCTGTGCAATAACCTCTTCTCTTTTCATCCTCACAGATGAATTGGGGGAGATAATTGTGTCGCCATGCCCAACGATATTTGGAAAACCAACATCCCAGGTTGCGATGTTAATCACACTTACCTTATCGTCCATATTTATTTCGTTCATAGAAATCCCTTTCAACTATTTATAAATTTTCATTTAATAGAGGGGCAATTCCGGCTGCCTCTATATTACTTAACCTGCAAGCGAATCCAGGTTTGTATCATGAATAATACCAATCGCATCTGTCTGCGCAACGCCACAGGCAATTTTAAGATCATATCGTGTATAGATTTCCCCGGTAGATACCGAATTTCCAGAAAAACTGGTTAGACCGCCAATGCTGAATGTCTGAACGGGAGCGACACCGCCAACAGGAGCAGTCGGTGTAACAAAAGCAAGTCCGGCAGGGATAATGGTTTCGTAATTTGAGCCATCACTTGTCAGTTTATTGAAATTATACCCATTTGGGATTTCAGAAAGTATAGCTCCGTTATAAGAGCCTATAATACCTGTCTCTGCTATTTCATCTAAGATTTTCTGCGAAATGCCTGTGACAGTATTAGATCCGATTGTTCCCGCATAACCAATCCAGGGAAGGAACTGTGCAAGAATGGCATAATCTCCGTTTACGTTGGGCTTTCCATAGCGTCTTACCTTTGTAAGAAGCGCGTCTACGCCGGCTTTTGCAAGATTAGCTGCTTCATAGAAATACTTAACGCCGGAAGCGGCTTCAATTGCCTTGTAAACTGTCTCAATTACATACAGAGTTGCTTTGTTTCTGATTTCTTTCTGTATTTCGCCCATAAGTATATTTTCGGTTGACATGTCTCCAACAGAAATTTCACGGTAATCAACTTTATAACCGCCAGATACAGTAACAGGAGCAAGGGGCGTTTTACTCTTTCTTGTAAATGCGGTAGAGACATCCTGTCCTTCAGCCTGAAAATCTGCCCTTACATTTTCATATGTAACTTTCTCTAAATAGGCAGTGTCGTTCCAGCCAAGAGGCCTATATGAGCCGAATAAACTAAGCAGCTTAATTTCCTGTAAAAGCCTGGGCTGAATTGCAAATTTTCTGATTTCATTCAATTCGGAGATGGCACATTGATCATAGGCAGATGCTTTAACTCCAAGTTCTTTAATATAATTGGCGGCAATATCAGCCTTTTTCCCAAATTTAGAAATATCTTCTCCGTTGGCCATAGCAGAGAAAACCTCTACAACTGGAGAATGCGCGTTTACTTTACCGGAAGCAAAGGTTTCATCTTTTCTTGCGTTATTCAATTCAAATGTATAGTTCATTTATTTTTCCCTCCAATCGGAAATTTTTATTTTACAACTTTCGCACGGACACCAAAAGATGTTACTTCCATAACTTCTATATATTCGGTGGTAGGGACATCAGTCGGTACATTTAATGACCCGTCTGCTTTAGAAACCATTTTATCGCCCTTTTTAACACCACTTGGCAGCTGGGCTGATGTAATGTCAATAATATGCCCGTCAACAAGCGCTAAATCTGCAATTCTCGCATGTGCTCCTTTGTCAATTCTATAGTCATCGCTTTTTGCATCGTTTCCATCCTCTGCATTCATAATTACATAAAATCCGGCCGCACCTGCTGTAAATATACCGTCTGCTATTGTGCCGAAAGTTCCATTTGCATATTCGTCAGCGATAATAGCATCTATAAAAGGATATGTTTTTTCTGTGCTGGCTAATTTTTCAAATCTTACCATAGTTGTAATTCCTCCTTAAAAAATATTGACATCATTGTCCTTGTTGTCAAAAGCAGTTGTATTTACCTCGCTAAAAATATCTGCCGTGTCGTATTGTTTTGCTGCGTTCTGTTCAGTAACTTTTGCCTCTGCCGCGATCTTTTTCTGCTTCTCAACTATTGACATGCAAATCTTTGACTTAATTGAGTTGATTTCAGAGGTGAAGGAATCTAATTCATCCTTTTTATCACAGGCATTGATACTTGCTTTTAAATTTGCGATGTCCTCTTTTGCTATTTCACATTCTGTCTCGTTAAATTCTCCAAGTACAGAATCTAACTCACCTAATTTTGTTTTAACCTTTGTTTTAACCAGTTCTTTTTCAAGCAATTCATTTTCTGCCTTATAAGTTTCCAGCTTTGTACTCCCATCTTCTAACGCTTTTTTTAAGTCCGTGACGGCAGCGTTGAATTCCGTAATTATATTGTCTTTTTCTGCTAACTGCGCGTTAAGCGCAGAGATTTTAGCTACCACATTTTCTTTTGCGGAATTTGTTTCTGCAACAGCTTTGCGAACAGCCTCCATAATTTCTTGTTCAGTCAATTTGTTTTCCTCCTTCATATTTTTTTGAGCGACTTCCACAACGATTGCGTTTGGATCTGACGGCTGCACCGATAAAATGGCAGTCCCTGAAAATACAAAGTCGACAGGAGTTCTAAATTTCTCTGTCGGCTTATTTTCTAAATATGTAATTTTATTATTGTTGCTCTCCAACCCCATAATCTCAACTGAGGTATAAACAGATGCAAGGGCAAAGTTTTGCCTAATCCATTTCACTAATTGAGGATATCTCTGGCTATATAGATAACCATTGCCAAGGAGTACCTTTGTTTCTGTGTTTTCTATCATAACCGTTGCAATGTCTACTGATTCAATAACACCAACAGTTTCAGAGTTAAGAAATTCAGGAGTTTCAAATCCGTTTTCATCATAGGAACTGCCAGTTAGTCCGTGCCCCAGTGGTATTGACTTTGTTTCATCTGTGAATTCACAACAGATAGGCATCATTTTTGCCGAATCCATATTACTTTTTACATATTTAAAATCCCAATGAATGCCATTTTTATTCGTCTCCAGTGGATCATCGTGTATTTTCAGGAGTGCAATTTTTATTGGTACACGGCCGCCTTTATTCGCCCGCTTTGAGATTTCAAGGATGTGATTGAACATAGTCCTAACCTCCTTGTTTTGATATAAATAAAAGAAGCCGACTATATGCAGGCTTCTTCGTATTAATGATATTTAGGTCAATCTTTATTATTACTTATCTGACGGAGACGGAATACTGTTTCCGTTATTATTTCTGGAATTAACAGTGTTTTCCGTTGGATTATTTGTTTTTGGACGGCCTCCGACATCGTCATTTTTTGAAATTGTGCTGCTCGTAAGATGGGGGAGGTATTTATTGAAAAAGTCATTTTCAATTTCTGTATCCAATGTATCCAAATATATTTCAGCGTCAATACCAGCGCTGGCAATTAAAAATGTCAATGAACCACCAATGTTGTATAAGTCTTTCATCATGTCGAAAAATTCTTTTCGGTTTACAAATGAAGTAGGGAAGTAGTAAACATCTACCTTATTTTTATCGTCCTTTATAATATTTTTATTGATGACGTGAACCAGTTCATCCCTCCAGGCGCAAACCCAGGTATACAGCTGACTTGTTATCATCTCCAAATTTTGACTTCCGGCGCCATAGTTACCTGTTGCCATAGCGCCTATAAGAGAGGCAGATATACCAAGATCCATCGCAATATCATGATTAAGGCTTGTCTCGTTTTTCTCGTTAAAGATATCGGTTGAGGTGTCTACGACATCTAGTTTTGTTCCGGCCGCTAATGACATAAAACTAATTCCTCCGCGGCTGTTTTTATTCATAATTGCCTGTTTTACTGTGTTATGCTGTGTCTCCTGCTGTGTTTTATTAAGAGTTGATCCATTTCCCTGTTTATTTTCGGGGTATACCTGATATATGACCTTATTGCTGATTTCATCAAGGACTCTTCGTTTTGTGTCAGTAAAATAGTCTTTATACAGCACATCAGACAGAGCCGCTATAATAAGGCTTCTGCCCCATGCTTCGCTGTCCTTGCTTTTGATTTTGACACACATGGTATTATCATTATTTAAAATAAGCCAGTTTTCATTGCGTGTTTTATCGTTATACCCATCTGAGATTTCTTTTGGGTATTTTCTCAGTTTGCGCGATAAATCCTCTCCTGTATATGTGTCAAAATACTGTAAATTAAATGCCAGTACATACCGTCCGTTTTTCTTTCCAACGATTTTTGTATAATTCCAGGGTAGGGTAATGATAGAAGCGTTCATACCAAGCTCATTAATTTCCATAATGCTTTCAGCTTCATAGTCACACAAATATTTTGTTTTGTCAGAAATTTTCTGAGTTGTTTCAAAATAATAAAAGGCAATTCCATCCAACATAGCAGTAAACAATCCATCTCTTATAAACGCTTTGTCATTGATTTTTTTTAATGTAGATGACATGAGCGCTTTATTTTGCACTGCTTTATTAGATTTTGCCTTTGTTGTAATTATTCTGTCTAAAGTCATAATAGAGGCGCAGTAGTCTATGGAGTTGCCAATAATACCGGATTTACCGTAAACAAACTCAGATAGTTTAATTGCGGTGTCGTGATTGGCAATTGGGTCTTTGAGTACAGCGTCAATTTCACTTTTTGAGAAGTGATCATATACACCGCAGCTATAAATAGCATCAGATATAGTCTGTGATGCGTAAGAATTGAATTCACAGGATGCTTCTGCATTTTTTGGAGGTCTGCCCCTCTTGCGTTTTATTTCTTCAGGCATTGGAGCCTCCTTTCATTCTATTTTCGTTAACTAATTTACCAAACAGCAATAATCGTAATCTGATGTGCCTCCCATCCTATCCAGTTCCAATTGATCTATAAAATAAGAGCCATAAGAGCAGCTTGTATACCTGTCTTTACGATGATTTGACTTTTCGTATATTTTAATTACCCCTGTTTGCGGCATTTTTTCATATTGGAGCTCTGCGCATTCGCTTATCAATGCCTGCGTTTCTAAAAATGGTCTTTCATATTCAATTTGAGCGTCCAAGTCTGTAGCAGTAGAATAAATAGGATCGTTGTACAAAATGTCTTCCTTTGCAATGTTGCAGTTTACTAAAAAGTCAATTTTGTTTTCATTCAGATTTTTCCTAAAAGAAATTGCTATATCACTGTTTAGAGTTTGTGTCGCGTTTATCGCGTAAATGCATGCCTTTGCGTTAGGGTCTGAGCATGTCTTTGTATACTCTTCATTATTCATGCAGGAAATAGGGGAATATTCCACGCCGCGCTCTTCATCATATAATACCTTCTGCAAGCTGTAAAGAACTTGCAGACCGCCGTTTCTCACGTCAAGCACAATATAATCAGCGCCAAAATCTTCGTACAGCTGACGTATTCTTATGGCCTGTCTGGTTGTGTCTCCTAATTGATTTGATTCCAGATAACAATATTGTCTTCTATAACCTTTTTTTACTTCAATTGTGTTGTCATCACTCTCATAGGTTGTAGATTCTGGTATTGCACGGATACAGCTATATACAGAATTGTCGTTTTTTGCGCCTGCCACAAAAGCGATATCGTTGGATATTACTCTTATTTCATTTTCCTGTTTTGGAATGAAATATTTATTCTTGTGTTTTTCTTTAAAATTAAGGGTATTTCTAGGATAAAAAACATGTTTCAGAACCTGCCTGCTCATAAGCATAGAATATGTAAAATAAGAAGATCTGGACTCTTTTACCTTCAAATTGAGAAACTCTGTTTTCCATGTAACAGGATCTTGTTTTTTCTTCTCCCGTTTCATTTGCTTCAGTGTTTTTAAATGATGCTTCAGTGTTATACTCTCATCAAATGTTAATAAAACAGAGCCATCTTTTTTCAGCATTCCATGAAATGCCTGATCTACAATTCCCCACATCCAATTTCCATCGTCAATCCAACTGGAACTAATATAAATGTCAACGGGATCTTCCTGTAATACTTTATTATCACCATAAAATTCATTTAACATATAAGGCCGATTTCTTACCGTTTGAAAGGGCGAAATAACTGAGTCTTCAATTCTTTTATCTATTTGTCGAAACTCTTCTCTACAGCTTACATGCGAGCGATTTCCTCTGGCATTATCATTTGCCGTATAAACAATTATTTTAGATGTATTTCTGAATTTGACGCTGATGTCGTTGATGGAAGTACTTATTCCTGTTATCTCACTTTTTAGGGCAGGTGACCATTCCATTAATTCATCTTGTATTTTTGCTGTTACCATAAGCTTTGCCTGTCCTTTTGTGGCGCTGCCGATAACGAATATGGTACCTGGATAAAGTATACACCTGCAGCAAGCATATAATGCAATAAGGAATGATTTTGCATCATTTCTGCTTGCGATCATGCATATAAAATTAGAAATGCCCATTTCATACATTGCTATTTGCTGATATGGGTATAGCTTTAATTTGAGATAATCTGAGACAAACCTATGCATATTTCTTCGCCAAAATGTACACCATGCCATCATATGAAGCACATTTTTTTGGTTGCTCAGATAGTGGGTAGAAGGGAATTTTTTATACAACGCCAATTGGTTTTTATCAGCAGGATATTTAGTCGTCGTCATCAATGTCACCATCAGGAACAAAGTATTTTTTATCTCTTACATCCTCGTCAAACATCAAATTTCGCATGGGACGGCAAATGTGCCGATCATAGTAGTCTCCAATTCTATCGTTATCAACAAATAGTGTTTTGTTTTTATAAAATTCTTCCGGTGTAAATTGAGAAATGGTGGCGAGGGTAACGCCTACTGTTTCAGTGTTACTGTTGTCTTTTTCCTCAACTGCTCTTAGGCCGGCCTGCTTAAATGTTTTGGAATACTGCTCAACGAGCGCCGTATATTTATTAGCGTCTACGGAGTCCCCTCTGAGCATTTTCGCTTGCAGCCAGTGAAGGTTGCATAACGATTTAATAAATATTTCCTGGTTGTTATCCGCATTTGGGTTATTCTTTTTCAGCATTTTGTAATGGTCTTCAAGAATTTGATAATCCCATTCAAATAAGCCTGTACCCCAACGGTCAATAGCAGCGCCTGTTATTGACACTTCCTCTGATTTTTTTATATCTTCTTTGGAAGTGATTATTTCATCCTGTCTTTTACCATAATTGTGCTTTAGTGTGTCACAATAGGTTTTTCTTCCGTCAACATTCAGATTCTTCTTTGAAGCGTAATGGGAAATCCGGCTTCTGTCTGATGAGGTTTCTCTGGAATACCGCAAAGGCTCTATGTCGTATGTCCAATCTGCTTGCTGGCAAAAGTGTTCGATTGCGTGCTCTTCATTGTTTGAGTAAAATGCAGTTAATAATGAAACATAAATATCGGTACATTCAATGCACCATGGTAAATAGCCGTTATTTGACTGGAATAGGGGACTACTCGTTTTCATGAAATTTCTTTTTTGAGACGTATATCCTTTGCCACAGCACGAACATTTATAACTATGTTTTTCAGGGTCAAAGTGTTGTGATGCTCTTGGAATTCTAAATTCAATGCTTTTATCTATTTTTTTTGGCAAGTTCATTGACTCACGTACCATATCTTCCTTTGATAGAGCCAAAGGCACACCTTCCTTCTTTTATCATAAAAAGGGCTATCAATTCAATATTGATAAGCCCAGCTATTCATATAATGGGAACGCGCAGAGAAAGGAAAGGGGATAGCTTATCTCTGGATTAATATTTTATCCCAAAGCTGTCCATTACTTGTTTTACCTCTTCTTCATTGTTTGAATAATACGAATAGGAGCTATATGTACTGCCATATTCGTTTCTGTCAAGCCAGGAACTGCTAAAACCGTTCACACATCCGTCTTTGGATTTTGAGATAATAGAATGATACTTGTCTGTGTCTACTGTTTTTTCTGTGGCATCTGCAATGTTTTCTTTTTCAGGATCAGAAAAATCAAATTCAATCATATGTGCATCTTTGTTTTTCCCGACAAAAGAACTGCTGCAATCAGAATGAATATAAATGACAGCATCATCAGTTGTAATATATCCGGTATCATATTTTGCTTCCTGTACCCAAATTTGACCCTTGCTATCTACGGTAAGTATGTATTCATCTGCATATCCGTCTATTTCTTCTTCCGTAATATAACAATAAAATAACAGAAGCCCAGTTTGTTTAATTAAGATGTTCAGTATGTCTATCATAACGTTATAATGGGTGACAATGCTTACGCCAGGGAAATCTTCACTATCTTTATACAGCCTATATGATTGGAGAAATTTCTCCAAAAATTTTTCATTGTTTTCAAAAATCATTTTTTTCAAAGGAAACCCTTCTTTCGTTATTTGTTTATTGTATCTTTCAATGATTGGCCAATCTTTACTCTGACCTTTTTATGGGCAGGGACAACAACACTGGAACCATCCTTTGGATTTCTGCAAGTTTTCTGCGGCACATTTACCGTTTCAAGGCTTATAAATCCGATCAATTGTATTTTATCTCCGGCAGACAGGGCTGTTGCGACTACCTCCTTAAATGCCTCCAATGCGATACCGGCGTCTTTTTTTGTTAAATTTCCAACCTCAGACATTTTGTTGATTAACTCTGTTTTATTCATATTTTATATCTCCTAAGTTTTATTTTTTCTGTATGATAAGTTTTACTATTTAATTAAGGGGAATGTGATAGGTGGCTTCTCTGCCATATTGATTGTTAAAAATAATTAAAGTTTGTCCGGCTTTTGCATATAGGCGCTTTTCGTTTGCGTAATCATCTGTACCGCAAAGAGAGCGAATTAAAATACTCTCAATACCAAATTGCTCAAACTCTTCCAGGTGATGTTTGTCGCCTGACACAGTATAATCAATTACTTCTCCAAACTTTCGGCTGAATATGGTATTGGTAGTTATCCCTATATTTTTGAAATTGTCGATATTACCGTGTACGCAGCAAATGTTATACCCGAAAACATTCAGCATTGTAAATTCTTTATAATTGGAATCTACTATATCAATTTTGTTATTATCTTTTAATCTTTGTTTTAACCACCAAGGGATTATTTTTTCAAGGTTGTCGGAATCGATAGCGTCGTTTTTATTTTGAATTGTACGTAGATGATTTCCATAACAGGAATAGACAGTAATATGATTTACACTCTTTGACAATTCATTGATTGCTTCTGCCATAAGCTCTGAAACGTTCATAATCTGATCGCAAACATCTTCTTCTGATTTTATACGGCAGGTAACATGGCAGCCACCATGCGACGCATCTCCCATGGTTATAATATTTAATACATCAATGTTATTTAGTTTTAAATATTGTTTCGTATAATCAATTAATTTAGAAACGCGTTCTCTGCAAATTTGAGTATTGTATGTATTCCAAATATTGTCTGTGACCATTCCATAGTGCCAGTCTGACAAAAACAAGCATGCTGCTTTTCGAGTATTTGGAGCAATCCATTTTTCATCACCTGTAAGTGGAAGTAATTTATTTAGCCTATTCGCGGCGTTACTTATTTCGCTTATTAAGTGCTCGGCCCTGGCGTCTGCTGTGAGTAATTTATTATACTCGCGCCTCTGGTCATATAACTGCTTTTTTGCTTTATAAATTTCCGCTTTTTCATCCTGTAAATTTTTTATAAACCCATCTTTATCAAGAGAGCGCGACATTTTTTCTTCAATATATTGTTTTACAAAAGATCCTCCAAGGATAGATGTTGACGCTTTTCTTAATGAATCTGAATTCCATCCTAGATCATATTTATTGGCAATTTCAGACCAATCTTCATCCGTCTGGTGACTTGATTTGTTATAGCAATCTGTTAATAACTTTTCATATCTTTCTTTTGACAGGTTGTATTTACCTAATTCTTTTTCAATATTAAAAATTATTTATCACTTCCATTTTCGTTATTGTTAATAGGGGAGGGCATAATAGCCGTAATCTGAACGGTAAAGTATTTAACTTCATGAGGCATGTTTTCACTGATTTGCGTTAGAATATTGCCGGTGGAGTCTATTAATTTATTGTCCTCTAACATAACATCGTCAAATTTGAGCGTCCGTTTACAAGTATCTATAACTTTCATTTATTTTCCTCCAATTAAAAAAAGAGAGTAGGGTGCTCTCTATGTAATTCTATCTCCGAAATACAGTTCTGTCTTTGCGGTATGCTCTAATTGCTGTTAATATGTTTTTGGTTTCCATACAAAAATATTTCTTATATCTTGTATTTGTTTTGAAAATTTCGTTGTGAAGAGAATATCCCACACTTTTAAGATATTGAACCTCGTCTTTGGATATTTCTTTAATAATCGTCACTTCTTTCTTCTTAATTTTTTGTATAACAAAAACTCCTGGTTTCGGCGCTTCCCGTATTTTGGGAGGTCTAACACCAGGAGTTGATTAAAAATTTCTGCCGAGACAACAACTCGGACTAATATATAATAAACTGGGCATTTATTATGTTGTTAAGACGGGAGAGAAACACAAAATATCAAGTTCTCTTATTATCTATACATAATAAGAAAAACGGGAACAAGTCTGGGAGCCGTTGATTTCACTGGGTTTGAGAGGCATAACCTCGGTCTAGTGGAATTTTGTTTGAGCTCCACCACTTTCTTTTTTTCTCAAGGTCTTTCGTTTTTTTGCAAGACAAACAATATTTTGAAGAGCCGTCATTTTTGCTTTTAAGTGCAAATAGTCTGTTACAATTCTCACATCGCTTGAATTTTTTCAAATTATAATAATTTAAATACTCATATCCAAGCTCTCTGAAATCAGATATATATAATATCGGCTCTCCATCCATGTCTACGAAATTTATTCGTATATTTAAATTGTCATTTTTACTGGAAAACGAAATAAGACCGCTGCCGCTGAGAATTTTGTTTTGTTCAATTTCGTTTAGATACAAAAATTTATCATTTTGATATTTTACAGATACTCTGGATACTCTGAAAATTTCCGGAATGTCTATATTGACCCATCCATTATTGTTTTCTGAAATGAAATTATAGTATTTTGCGTGGCATAGCATCGTAAATATCAGTTTTTCGTATTTTATGTTTTTAAGCTGTCTAATACAGCTGAGTTCATATTCTGTAATACCAACAAAATTAATTTCCCGCAATTGATATTTTATTGATTTTTTTGAAATACTTTCAATGATTTCTTCCCATAATACAGAATTGTAGTTTTTATAGTTCTGCTCCATAAACTCGTTTAATTTAGTTACAGTTGCATCTTTACTTAATCCCATTTTTTGCCTATAATATTTTCCCAGTAAGAAAAGGGTAGAAGATGGCTTTGCACCAACTTCTCCAGTTCTTATAATTTCTTCGGCTTGTTTTGCTTCATTTAAAACGACTGGCATTTACCATCCTCCATGTCCACCGTTATATTTATTTTGGCAGTTTTCATAGAAAAGCGATTCCCATTAAAGGTTACGTCTCCATTTTTATCTGCCTCTGGATATGTAATCAGAAAATTATTTTTTATAAGAAGGTTTTTTATAATTGTGTCACCGGCAATATCCCATGCAAACTGTTTGCTGTTTTTTGATTTTCCATAACATAAATCCAAGACTATATTACACAGCATATCTTCATTGGGACATTCGTTGAAGCATTGTCTTTTAAATTCCTCTTTAAAAATATATTTCTGCATCTGGCGCTCATCTAATTTTATACGCTCGCTTTTGGCATATTGCATGTAATTAGCAGTTTCACGGCGGTATCTCTCATATATTTTCTTTATTTTTACATATAAATGGCCAGGATAAGATGAATCACTTTTCATAATGGAGTAATCGAAGTTCTTCTGATTTTCAATTTGGAAGCCATCAAACATATTTTCAATTTTCCAACAGATTCGATTAACTGTACAGGGTGCTATCCCTAAAGGCATTTTATTGAAATAGAAATGAACAAATTTTTGTTCGTCTAATGTCAAATCTTCTTTGGATAAAAGTTCACCTAAGGTAATTCTAAATTTCATAATACATTTTTCATTGTTTTTTTTCACATAGTCGTTTATTTTAGATCGTTCAGATGGATATATGTATTGCATAAAGTAAGGCTTTTTATTTGCAAGTATGTATCGATTTAGCCAATTTTGCTTTTTTTCATCGTTATCTTTTCCTTTGCTAATCTTATTTGTAATCCAGTTCGACCACTTATCAGGCATTGGTTTTGATTCAATACCCTTAGTTTTCCTTTATACCCTCGGTTTCCCGATATTTATTAGGGGAGTAGAGCACATCATCACCTCGAACATTTTGAGGGCAAGGCACTTCTGAATAAGGATTTTCACCTTTTTCATACAGACTTCATCATCTCTTTGAGATGGTATGTCTTGCTCGTTTGACCTTCTATAATGTCACCATTATAGCTTGGCACTGGGTTATCATGTATATAACAATTTAATGGATTATGCGATATGTTTCCATCTTCTATATGTTGCAATTAAATATACAGTAGGTCTTGGTACATCTAATAGGTTTGAAATTTCTGTATATGATAAATTCTTTTCTTCGTGTAATTTGCGTATCTCTTTGACAGTGAAAATATCGTACTTTGCACCATTTGGCTTTTTCTGTTGTAGTTTTGAAAAATTATCTTTAGATTTTTGTGACCACGTATATCCAGAAGCATATTCTGAAATGGATTTTCCATATTGCTCACGTTCCTCTTTAGAAAATTTTGCAAATCTATTCTTTTGAGATTTAGACATCTTTATTTTTGTCTCATTTGTTGCTTTTCTTCCTGTCATATTTATACTATTTTTCGTACCAATTTTCTTTTTTGTTTCTTCGGAGAGGTGTTTTCCCAAATTATATCCTCCGTCACCACCATCTCCGATATTATACGCAAGTCCTTTTTCTTTATATAATTTGATATATTCTTTTTCAAGTTCATTAACAGCGTCAGAAGATTCGTTATTATAACATTTATTCAAAATTATAAACTCAAAGCAATCTTCTCCATATTTATTAAAAGATTTTTGCAAATGTGGATTAATATGATACCCACCACGAAGACTTGCAAAGTGACAGTCCCTTCTGTCACCAAAATTCATCTCAGTTTACCAATATAAACTTTGTTATTCATTTTATTTCGTATTCCATAAATGCCATATGTATTATATAAGCCCATAAATTCACCTCCGTTCCGTTTGATTTTTCGCATTTTATTGTTATATATTTAGATTTTCCCAGTTAGCACATTGCTTAATTGTTATTTCCTACAATTCCTGATCGGGCAATGTACACCGTAGATTTCTACGTTCACCTTGTTCTTCGATACATATCACTATGTAAAGCGACTAAAATTAATCGATAGCATTTTGCTGGTAGAGCTGACCGCATTTGATACGATAATCCAAAATGTTATATTCCCGACAGCCAACCTCAAAATTAGCCTGCACGTTAAACATGGATGTTATCTTGTTTGTTATTTCTCCGACCGCATTTCCGAAACTGTTTATATTAGATTGTACAATGTCGTCTTCTGTAGGGACACACTTTGGAGCTTTTCTTTGAACACATACAATAGCTGGAAGTTCTCTTGTGTTTTCTACAATTACGGGGAATGATGTATTTATTACGGCATCCCCGTCCTTATCGAAACCATTCATTGCGTCGGCGCAAGTGTCCCAACTGTTAAAAATAGTGGGGGTTGTCATATACCGATAAAAATCATCCATCTTCTTGTTGTGAACAACGTTTAATAATCTGATATTGTTATGTGAGGTCATTGGAGCACGAAAGCTTACTATTTGATTAACACCTTTGTCTATCCAATATTTTGAGTATACTTCACCTGCCTTTAATAAGCCTGTTATTTCAAGTCCCATCATAGACTGACACAGGGAATATGGGTCGCCGGATACTAAAGAATAGTTTGCTGGCAGCTGTAAAACTCCAACTTTGGCATCGTTTATCCTCTTATGTATCATTGTATAAATTTGATTCCTCACATATGGGTCGTTGATCATTTGAGGCTCTATCATTAATGCGGTTGCAAAGGAACTGTCTAAGCGCTGGATATTTCTGTCGTTTAGGCCAATGCCTTTTACATAAAGGATAGTCTTGCGATAGTCGTCTGATAAAATATCTTTTATTTCATTGACAGTCGGCGCAATTAGTTCGTCAATCTGCTCGTCGGTAAAATTATAGCTTTGTAAAAATTGATAGTTCATAGTGCGTTCATTTTCTAATTCCGCTTCGGATGACTTCGTAATCGCAAATGTATAATGGTTTAGCCTGCAATTTTCCAAATAATTATCCATAGAAGAATAGGAATCCCATAGTTTTAGCATTGATTCTGTGAGAACAAGCTCTACATCATTCCACGTAAATTCATTCCCCCATGAATCAATACCGGTTACTATATGATGTTCCTCTGCAAATTTCTTGAAGTCAATAGGGTAAACAGTTCCTTTGCAAAAGGCGTTTCTGATAATGCAGCCAGGCAATAAAAAATCTTCTCCGATTTCTTCTCCCCATCGCTTCATAAGCTCTGGCGCAGCAAGTCCATATCCATCACTGTCGATTAGTTCACAGTCTTTATCCTTGATATATTTCATACTTGGCTGATTTAATCCGGTATCATCAAGTTCAATTACATCTGCCTTGAAATGGGTAATACAATCAGGAACAACTACAATTCCGCGCGGCCACGTAACAGGGACAGATGAACTGCATACCAATGCGTTATAGGCCTCTAATTTTGCAGGCGTGAACGTTTTATCCATGTTTCTGCCGTTATCTATCCGTTTTTTTAACTCTGGCAGCAAAACTTCATTTACAAAAACAATCGTGTTTGCTTTGACTCCTCCAGTTGTTCCAAGGAGCCTGCGATACGTAATACCGTTTATTTTAAAACCGCTTTTGTAAATTTTGTGATAATCTTTATCTTTATCAATAACAATACAAACATAGTCTTTTTTAAATTGATATTTATCTAACTCGTCATACAATTTTTTCATCTTAGGTCTTGATATTGATAGATTTTTTTCATGCTTTAATTTTTGAATTTGACTCCTAATATCAGCGATATGTAATTCTGGATTTACGATACCGTTTAATTCATCTATAAATCTCAACATTTGACTTTCGTTCAAAGAAATCAATTCTTTATTTTCCCTTGCTTTTGATACTGTTAATTGTAAATCCCATTTTGCTCTACGAAGCCGAGAGGAATGTATTTTAAAAACATATCGCTGCGCCGCTAAAAATTTTGCCAATTATCATACCTCCCCAATTTGCTTTTCTATTATTATCTATACTGAAACACACTCCTTTCGAAAGACAGAGCCTTGTTTAATAGGGGAGACGTCAAAGTCCTTTATGTCAATTTTTTCGTTGTTTAAATAACTGTTGCCTATATCAAAACATTTGCATATGTAAGTTATTCTGTTGATGTATTTTTCAAGAAAACCTGATAATGAAACCTGCTTTACTAGTCTGCATATATCTATTTCAATGTCTTCCTTTACGCTGTGAATGCTCTGCTTGTCTACTTCGTACTTATCGCCCAAGTCTTTTCTCATAAGCCACATTGCTACTGAGTATGTATTTTCGTCTATGGGATAATAGTCACATATAACGGTGTAATTTGGGTACCCATACTGTTCAATTGGTATTTCTAAACTAACTTTTTTATCGTAGACCATGTTTAATCTCCTTTACCATTTATAATTTGTTTTTACTTTTTTACATTGTTCTTCATATTTTGTATCTGCCACAATCCTATCGGCTATGACGGACATAGAAGTATAACCTCCAAAATCATTTTTATAAATGCAAGGAGGCATACGTCTGCTTATTTCATCTTTTGTAAAATAAAATGCTGCATTATGTAATATGTTCCTCAATGATATTTTCTCCTTTGTGTCTTAGTATTTTATTTTTCATAGCAATCTCCTTTTCATCAAGTTGTTATGATCTTGTGGTGTGCTATGAGATGAGTTAACTTTACTTAACCCTTTTTATCTCCTCAAATTTGTTCACTTCGTGTAATTCTGTCATTTTCAATAAAGCCCATTCAATTTCTTGCTGATATCCATCTTTATTGAGAACATAAATATTTGGAACATTTTTGGGGGGTTTATTTTTATCAGGCTTTACACTGCCTACTTCTTTTTTTATAAGCAGGGCGTTGTGATTATCAGCGGAAGCAGTAAGATAATCAATACATTGGTTTATGGTGTCTTTTGACATTGATAACTCTTTTGCCATATTTTCAATACTTCCGTAAAATGCTTCTGGTGAATCTTGTGGGTGTTTTGACTCGTAAGTCCCATCTTCTTTTTTTTTACGACCTATAATATAGGAATTTATATACAAGAAAGACATAAGTATACTTTCTCTGCTTAAACTGGTGTTGGCCATCATAATCATGTTGTATTGGGAAGATGTAAGCTTAGAAAAACATTTTTCGCTATCAAAATTTTTTGAAATAATTTTAATTTCTATTCCGGTGTCATAAGTAAGAGAGTCCAAATTTTGTTTTACTTCAATCATCTGATTATTAATCATGTATTTCAGCACATCCAAAATTTCTTTAAAGGCTTTTGGTTTATTCTTGTTAGCTTTATATCCATAGAAATCTAAAATTTTACGAATTGTTATCCAGCTGTAATCTTCATAAGAACGGTATTTATCAATGAGGATATATGTAATATAAAACTTTCTGCTAATTCCAAATTTTGTTTTAATGTTTCCTTGGATGTACTCGTTGGGAAATTTTGTAAAGTATTCTTGTTTTTCTTTATTGATGAATAATGCCTCCTTTTACGAGCGTTCAGCAAACAAGGAAAAAGTCACATGACTTTATTGATTTTTTGAAATTTCATGTGACAAAAGTCATGTCTACTGAACGGAATAAAGATATACTTAAGATAGACTGGCTAACTATTATTCATTTCATTCATAATAGTTAGTATCTTCGCTGACGCTCAGATTTCAAAAAAGTATGTATCATACCAGATTAACAAATATCTATTTCTTTATTTTTTCTAGCTTATCAGCTAGTTCATCAAATATATTCTTTGTTAATTTTAGAGAGTCATTACTTTGAAGATGCAGTCTTTCAAAGATAGATTCTAATGTCTGCGTAAACATATCTCGTATATCCTTGTAATGGTCAATAACATCTAATATTTGTACCTTTGTTTCCATATCTAATCCGTATTCACATTTGTACATTTCATCATAATCTGATAAATCTATATTGTACGTGTCTTGTAATTCATCGAAAACTAGCTTCATTGTATATGGGAGAGTAAGATCAAGGTCTGAGTTCTCATTTACATGAGATTGGAGAAGTTTCAGTTTTTGGAACATATTTGTTTTCCAGCGTGAGTATTTCTTTTCCGGCAGAGATTTATTTTGCTGGATTTGGGACATTTGAGTAATATCTTTCTGTAACTTTGCTATTTTAACGTCCAACATTGCAATTGACTCTAAAATAGGGGATATATCAGATGTTGAGGGAATTTGTCTGTCTATGAAAACAGAGGCTAATACATCTGCACATTTGTCTTGGTAAAGTTCTAGTTTTAAAGCTAGATCAGGCTGTGATAGTTTCATTTTTGAGGTAATGTTAATTTTTGCAAGTGCTAGGGGTAATTTACGATTAGAGATACAATATGTGTCATAGTGGGTTAGGGGTGCCCTTTTTTGGTCAGTCTCTATATCTGTACTATTAGGAATATTAAATTTTGATATTCCTTTTGAGATAATAGAGTCATTGACCCAGCTATCTCGTTTTTTCCGAATTTGAGTTTCTGTGAATCCAATATTTCTTAGAATATGATTGATGGCTGCATATACTTCTCCTGTTGCATTATCTCTAAGAGCTATCAGATCGTCACCATAGAAATTAAAATTAGTTACTTGTAAAGCTGTGTTTGTTGTCATTTTGAATCTCCTTTGCATAATGATTTGTTATAGTTACATGGAAGCTATACTATTTATTTCTATATTTAGGATTAAAATTTTTCAAAAATAAAAAGACCGGATAAACCAATGGTCTTAGGGAAAGAAGAATTTTTTTTGTTTTAGTGGGTGAGATTACTGGCAGATTAACATAATTTAGGAGGATTCGTGAGATATTTTATTTTATATGATTAAAGTGGATTTGATAGGGGGATGTTATTAAAAAATAAAAAATCAGAAAAATAAAAAGCGCTTAGATTTATTGGGTTTAATCGTAAGCGTTATCGAATGCAAAGGCTGCTTTTTTATGATTTTTTACAAAGATAAATGAGATTATTTTGGAAAATAAATATGGGTGTGTGAAAAGGTCTGATATGCAAAAATTAGGCCAACTATTAATTAATTACAATGTAAACTACCCCCCTTTCTATTGGCATTATAACATGATAAGTTGTATTTTACGATTTTTTGCAACTTATGAGAAAGAGGAGGGGATAATATTTTTTCTGAAAATAATTTGAATTTTAAGTATTTTACTTTTAGGTTAAATGAAATAATTTTCGTTCTCTTGAGACAATCGAATTTTTACGTTTACGCCTCGATTGCGGCCAAGTAGCTACTACAAATGTAGTATTTAAATGTTACATAATTATTAAATTTAACACCAATATATTACAAAAGTATTAAATAAATATTAACAATATATCTCTATATTGTTACAAAAGTATTGACAAATAATTAATAAATTATTTCGACTTATTACACAACTATTACATACTGTTTTCCCTGCTTATTCCTTCACTAGACGCTACAATCATTATTCCACAATTCATAATCAATAGTTCCATACACTTCCAATGTACTTCTAACCTACATATTTGCCCTTTAGACAACATTTATATAACTTGGCAGAACTTTATATCTTTATAAACAAAAGCTCTTTAAAAGCCGTTTCAAAGCTTTATAAAGGAAACATACATTTTTTATATCATTCCTGAAATTGACAAGCTAAAAGCAGTTAAAATAAGAAGAGTAAAAAGGGCGTAAGGACGTTTAAAAGTTTTACACCTTTTTTTATTTCTCTTCATCTGGTACGTATTCTAGTATATCGCCAGGCTGACAGTCTAACAGGGTACACAATTTATTTAATGCGTCTTGTGTTAATATCTTGTTATCTCTTATTTGTTGCAACTGTGATTGATTGAAAATCTTTTCTTTCTGTATTTTATATGTGCTATAACCTATGTTTTTCAAGGCTGATAATACATCTATTTTGTATCGTATCATATATAGTAATCTCCTTTGTACTGACCATGATAGAACGAATGTTCTAAAAAGTCAATGGTATATATGTATAATATAAATTAAAATTTAGATTACATTTTGTGTAGAATGTCTGTTGATATAATCTAAAATTTAGATTATAATCAATACATAAGACAAAGCAAGGGCAACAACCTACCAAGTCAAAACTCTTGCTTATATCTTAAATACAACTGAATAGGGGCTCGCTACTAATATAGTTACTCTGTCTCTGTTTCATTTTTATCTGGGACATACTCCAAAATATCGCCAGGCTGACAATCCAAATACTTACATAATGCTTCTATGGTTCTTGTGTCAATATGTCCGTTTTCGTGTATCTTCTTCCATGTTGATTGACCTATTAACTTTTCTTTCTTTGTAATAGTATAAGAAGTAACGCCTTTCTTTTCAAATAGTGCAAGCAACTTGTTATAGCTTATTGGCATATCTGAAAACCTCCCTACTTAAGGTTTTTCTTATTTCTCTTCTGAAATACTATATCATGCTCCAATATGTCGGCTATTTCCTCAATTTCTGAAAATTTTATCGTTTCTCTTGCTAATTTGTTTGTAAGATTTTGTTGTGTTGTTGGTTCGTCTGGATGTCTTTCATTCATTATTTTTACTACATCGGTTAATGTTACACCATTTAACGCAAGAAACGCTTTTATTTTGGCTCTTGTCTTATTTTCGTCTTTCTTCATATGATACCGCCTTTCATAAATGTTACTTATATTATAAAGAAGAAAGTCAAAAATGTCAATTATTATATAACCATACCAATAGAAACATAACAATAAAGTTTAAAATATTTCAAAATAGCATTGACAAACATAACAGTATAGTGTAAAATATAACTATAAGATAAAGGAAAGGCAAGCACCTAGCAAGTAACTACCTTTCCAATATCTAATAACTGAATAGGGGGTGAAAACATGAAAGGCTACTATATAAGTAGCGGTTACATGGGATATGTAAGCGGGCAATACATACTGTTTGCGACAGAGTCCGAATACATTGACTACATAACCAGTTAATCACCAAAGGGGCAGAGCTGAAAGGCTTGTAAGTCCCCTTGCAAATACCCTATTCTCAACCATTACATATTAACTGGCTGATTGCTTTTATATTATAGCATATCGGCCAACAGAATGAAAGGGAGGTTGATTTTATGAGTAATTGTGTTTTAAATATGTGTGTTGTCATTATCGGGAATATGTTTAAAAACATCCGATATATCACAATTGAAAAAATTACAAATATTATTAACTACATCAACAGGGATTTGTTTAATTTTATTATTACAAATACTTGATATAGTCGCTTGACGTGTTCCGATTTTATCAGCTAACTCTTGTTGTGTCATTTCATGCTCAGCAAGTAAGACTTTTAATTTTGATTTTATCAAAAGAGACACCTCGCAAAGTAAATTATATTTATATTAATTATACAATTTTCTGATAAAAAAATCAAATGCACTATTAAATATCAAAATAACGTATAATATATTAAAATTGAGATTGACAATATACGCGATTTAGTATAAAATATAGATATAAAAAATAAAAAGAATGAAAGGACGGTATAAATTATGAGTAATCAGAACTCTTTCCCTGTTTCTCTGTCCACAATTTTCACATCACAACCAAGAGCACTGGCTATTTGCTCAACATCAGTATACGACATTGTATCACGGTATAATTTATTGCTCAGAGGCTGGGGCTTCATTCCTATTTTTTCTGCTAACTCATTAAGCTTTATATCTTTTTCAATCATTACTTGTTTTATTTGTTTACTGGCTCCCATCTTGTCTCCTCCTTTCATAATAATAATAGCATTTAATTATTTTCAAATCAATAATGATTTTTAAATAATCAAAAATAATTATATTTTCCTCTTGACAAAATAATCAATATTGATTATAATAAAATCATCAAAAGGAAATGATAATCAAATTCAATTATGAAAGGACGGTATGAATTATGAAATTATCATACATCAAAAATTATCTAAATGAGAAAATCACAAACAGCTGGTATAGAAACGCTGCTATTGATTATGGCATTACCGGAAAATTTATTGATGCAGAAATAATCAACAACAATTTAAAAATCATCTGGGAAGAGATGGGAGAATCTTTAGAAATGGTTATATCATGGTTTGGGGAATACACGCCGGAACAGTTATATAATATTTGGATGGAAGGTTAAATAGATTTGTATGAGGCCATGTCAGCCCATATAAATACTGAGCAACGTCAATGTCAATTGTACCTTGTCCACCTATTATAGTCGATACTTGAACATTGATTCTTTGTTCTTTTTGAGTTATACTGTTATTAGTTAGAGGTCAGAAAAAGGAAGGAAAATACCATGGATAATGAAACAAAAGACATGTTAAATTTGATTTTGACAAAATTGGATTCTATGAATACTAGAATGGATACTATGGATTCTAAAATTGATAATATGCAGTCAGACATTACAGAAATAAAAGCAGACGTAAAGGCTAATTATGAGGAGTTGAAAACCTTAGATAAGAGAACCTTATTAATGAATGATAAAATTGATTCTATCCGTGAAAAGGTCACAGGGGTCAAAACAGTGACAGCATAAAACCTTTATGATTTAACTGTCCTTAAAGGTAAAAGAGCATAAGGAGGAAAATATCATGGATAATGAAACAAAAGATATGTTTAATTTGATTTTATCAAGACTTGATATGATGCAGTCAGACATAACCGGATTAAAAGAAGATGTCTCTACTCTAAAGACAGAAGTAAGAGAAATAAGGTCAGACGTTACAGAACTAAAAAAAGACGTTACCGTTTTGAAAGAAGATATGTTTATCCTAAAAGAAGATGTATCTACATTAAAAGAAGACGCAACGGAGATCAAGGTAGATGTTAAAGCAAATTACATTGAGCTGAAAACATTAGATAAGAAGTTTGAGGAAATAAAAAGAGTAACAGCAAATAATTGTTATGATATTGCAAATTTAAAAGGGCAAGCTCAATAAAATATTATTTCAGGTATAAGCGACACGTGCTATATAGGCTAGAGAGTAAATTAATCTAGCCTTTTTTTATGCAATATGCTATAATGATAGCGTATTTAAAGGGGGGAATAGAGATAGGAATTAAAGAGATAATTGAGAAAATATTAGATGAATATAAACAAGATGGAAAGAGGATAACGAAAAAAGATATTGCTGATTATTTGGGAATATCTAGGCAGAATTTTGTTAATAAACTTTCAAGGGAAACTTTTTCTCCAGAGGAATTATCAAAAATAGCAGAAAAATTGGAATGTGATTTGATTTTCCGAAATAAAGAAAAAGAATATAAGATTAAATACTAAAAAGAAGTACTTTATAAATACTTCTTTTTTTGTGCAAACAATTATAGAAACTAAAAAGTGTACAAAATGAGAGAAACTATAAGGTTTACTTTGTTAAATATGTCAATGTACAATCGACACTATTTAGTGTACAATGAAAACAGTTAAGAAAGCAACAACTTAACCAGAGACAGCCACTCTCCAACAAGGAGCGGAGCGGAAACCGCTAAAAACTATCCGTCTATTTCATGAAGTTGTAGCCAAGTCAACGAAGAGCAGGATTGCGAAGAAGTGGAATAGGAAAGATGATTCTGTCAGTCGGTAAAAGTCCGACTCCGAAGAGCAGGAGCGAAACAGGAAACAGAATGGCTTGAAATAATTTGTTAAAATGATTATAATAAAAACAGGTAAAGGAGGGGTTTGTAAAGTGAATATAGAATACAGTAAAAAAGCAGTTAAATACATTAATGCTTTAGACAAACCAACCAGGCAGCGAATCAAAATCGGTATTGAAGGATTGACACTTGAGCCCCCAAAAGGTGATATAAAGCTTTTACAGGGGTTTACAGATGGACGAAAGCGTTTGAGGATAGGGAAATTCAGAATTATATATAATTATGAGCAGGATGGCACTGTAACCATATTATATATTATGAATATAGATTCGAGAGGCGATATTTATAAATAAGAAAGGAAGTGTTAAAATGAGTACAATTACGCAGCAAATTGTTGATCTTATGGAAATATTACCAGAGAGCGAACAAGATTTTGCATTAGAATTTATAAAAAAACTTGTGATTGCATGGGATCCAGATTTTACAAAACTAACACCCATGGAAAAAATGGAACTTGAAGAAGCAATTCAAGACCGGAAAGAAAATGGTACTATTTCCCATGATGATATTAATTGGGATTAACTTAGAATCAATCTAGCCTTATTGGGGTGGGATATGCTATAATATTAGCGTATTTCAAAGATAGGAGGTGGAAAACAATAGATATTAAACAAAAAGTAGAAACAGCTTGTAAAATGGCCGGTATTACAGTAACTGAATTAGGAAAACGATGTGGATATTCACAATCTGCTTTTTCACAGCGTTTAAAGCGCGGAAAATTTACACAAGAAGAATTAGAATTATTTGCGAAAAAACTTGGAGCAAAATATTTCTCCGGTTTTGAATTTCCAGATGGTAATAGAGTAGAGTAAAGTTAAGCATTTACAATTGTTTGTAGGTGCTTTTTTATTACCCAAAAACATTATTAAAATATAATAAAATATTATAAAAACGTGTTGACATTAGAAAAACGTAATGTTACAATGAAAACAGTTAAGAAAGCAACAACTTAACCAGAGTACCAGAAGAACTCTTAAAACCTCTTTTGGATTGGTGGTGGAACAAGTGCAGGATTGCGAACGCGTAGCGGCCAATAGGATATTAAATGTTCTGTCTATCGGTAAAAGTCCGATACTGAAGAGCAAGAGCGAAACAGACTGGACAATGACTTGAAAATCTAAGAAATACCTAGTATAATGGCTATATCAAAGGGGCGTATCATAATGGCGAATAATACATATGATATTGTAACGGGTGGTAAAAGCGATAATAATATACTTTTACAGATTTTAGAAATTTGATTCTTTCTTTTGGTTTTTGTGAGAGAATCAAAGGTGATCATTTTATATACACAAAAAATGATATAGTTGAAAGAATTAACATACAGCCAAAACGGAAACAAGGCTAAGGCGTATCAGGTTAAGCAAGTTCGCTTATTATTTGAAAAATATGGTTTATAAAGGAGGTTATACAATGTCAAAATATTCTATGTTTATAGCATGGTCTGAAGAGGATCAAGCTTACATTGTATCAGTGCCAGAATTACCAGGTTGTATGGCAGATGGTAAAACACCGGAGGAAGCTGTTAAGAATGCGGAAATCATTATCCGAGAATGGATAGAATGTGCATTAGAAGATGGAGATCCAATTCCAGAGCCATCTTTATTTAAAGGTGTATCGGCATAATGAGATTAAGAATATTTATTAAAGGAGGTGGGTAGAGATTACTATACAACAGAAAATTATGGTTGCTTTAGATATAGCGGACATGACGCAGGCAGAGCTTGCGAAAAAGTTAAACATGAGTCCACCGGCATTGAATAAGCGTCTCAAAACTGGTAAATTTTCAGATAAAGACTTTCAAAACATAGCTAAAGCATTAGGGGCAGAGTATAAAAGCGGTTTTTATTTTCCTAGTGGGGAAAAAGTAGAGTAAGCATTATGTGTTATTTGCATAATGCTTTTTTTTCGTATCTGTATTAACAAAAACGTAAATAAATTTACTAAAATGTATTGACAAGTGCAAACGTAACTATTATAATGAAATTAACGAAAAAGGAAATTTATGAATGTTTTCGGAAGTATATACAGAGAACTTGCAAGCCAACGGAAACAAGTATAAAAATCGTTGGGAGCTGGCGAACTCCTCAGATAATAGAAAAAATTCGCTGTAAAATTACTTGTTATAATGCAACTTGAAAATTCAATCAGTCGCAAGTCTGGAAAATGCAGAGCGTAACAAGTCAATCAAGTAATATTAGAGACAAAGAATAAAAGAACAGTACATATAAGAGAGGAATGGTGGATTATGAGTACATATTACGAATATCAAGACGTTAACGTTATGATAGCGCACAAATTAATGGCAATGGATCGCTGGACTGACGCCGATCTTGACAAGGCTATCATTTCCGCATGGGCGGAAAGCGATTTTTACAAGGTTTACAACGAGACAACCGCCGCAATGCTGGCAGACATTGACGCTTTTGTCAAATCTTATAATTATGAGGATTGTGACGGCATGATCGATTATTTCAACGTTGATTTTTACTACTTTGGTTGTAGGACAGACAGCTTTAAAATCGTTCCCAAAACCGCCAGAATCAAAAATAAGGGCACTAAACCAGTAAAGGCTAAGGATTTCACACCGAAACAGGAAAACGCCGCAGAAACGGCAAATACAGCGTTGCTGGAGAGTAAATTGGGCTACACTTACAAAATAACCAAGGGCGAGGACACCCGCGACGGTTCGGAATTGTGGGTTGTGCGGATTGAGGAAACTCTAGACAACGAAGTATACAAAGCAGAAGCTGCCGCCATGAAAATGCGCGGTGGATATTACAGCAAGTTTAAGCATGGGTTCATCTTCCGCTTTGACCCGACGGAGATTTTGACGGGACGGAAAGCGGCCTAATTACCGCTAGACTTTCCGGGGTTTGATTCCTTGGGGCAGGTTTCGCAAATATGGCATAAATATGGAGGTATCGGGTCATGAGTAATCAAAACTCTTTCCCTGTTTCTCTGTCCCTGAATTTTATTTCAAGGTCACAGTTAAGAGCTTCGGCAATCTGTAACATTTCTTTTTCGCTGAAATTGTCACGCTTAAATTTTTGGGAAATGTTTGCTTGTGTACAATCTAATTTTTCCGCAAGCTGTGCGGCATTGCTATCCTTAAAAGCTAATAAAGATTTTATTTGTCTTGCTACCATGTTATCACCTCTTTAAAAAGAGAATAACAAACACAACCGTAAAAGTCAACTTAAACTTAATTAAATGATTAAGAAAAATTAGTTAACAATTATACATCTTTGTATTATACTTAATGTAACAATTAAGAAAATTAATCAAATGATTAATTAAATTATGAAAGGGCGGTATTTACTATGATGAAATGGAAAGCACGGACAGAGACAACAAACATCGGCGTTTTAGAGTTAGGAAACATCACACTTGATGAGGACTACATGGAAATATCTATTGATATATGCGATATGTCAGAGGACTTAAAAACCGAATTAAACAAGGCTATTGAGATTGAAAAGGTACGTTATTCGGAGAAAGTAAAGAAAGATATGGAAAGCGGTATTTCAAGACATCCATTAAAGCGTGGTACTGTATGGAGTGAAAAGCCCGTTATTATGTGTTATACGTATTTGCGGGTACGGTTAGAGGGGGGAAAACCGATTGATTATAGTATTGAGTTTGGTTTTACTGATGCAGATGATAAATTTATGGAAGCATGGGATGGTAGTATAACGGTTGATTTATCTGAACATACAAATGAATTAAAAAAAGCAATCATTAAAGTATTGGTTGATAGATTTTTTTAAGTGAAAAAATCATTTCTATAGCTCAAACGGCAATATAATTGCATTGATTTGCAAGGGAAAAAGTCCCAGAAATAGAATCAGCACAGTAAGAGGAGGTGTATATATTTCCTTTACCTCTGATAATATTGCAGAGCAAACCGGCCCATTTGCAGCAATCCTCAAAAATTGCTATCTCTCCAGCTTCAGCAATGGCATAAGCAAAAACAAAGATACAAACGAATTGAGGTATTGGGTGAATGTAGATATTATGTATGAGCATAAAGACGGTGGATTAAATGGAATGGAAGTGGTTTGCGCCTCTTACACAGATCGTATAGGATGGTTATTCCAAGATGCTGGAAAGTAAGTGATAGATTTTAAAATTACGTAGCCTGGCACATCAGGAATACGGGGAGAAAGTGAGGGAAATCATGAAATATATATCTTATCGTATAGACACCAGCACCATTATAGGTGATAAGGCAGTGAATGGCTTTTTTGTCAGCGGACAGAAATCAACCGATTATAACTGGTCTTTCATACATGAGTCCGGCAGTATGGGGGACGCAAAAGATTTTATTAAATCTATCATAACAGACCCTATCAGGCAGATTGTATATGGCCCTGATGGATATGGAATCAGTCTTTGAAAAAATCTTGCCCCAGGCATTAAGGGCAGAAAGGAGTATTATGGGAATAGAGCTGCATTTTTCTACCACTTCAAAATTGAAGCAATATTTAGAAAACAAACAATGGGAATTTGACAATCCAGAGGAATTTTATGACTGGATAGAGAACATATCTCAGCATGGTATTATTGTGGATTCCACCGGAGACATCTATTATTATCAGGATTTATGCGAACTTATTTAATCAATCACTCACCTGAAGGGAAAAGGATTACAAACAACAACAGAAAGGAAGATACATTTTGAAAAAGTTTACTGTAAAAGGAATAGCAAAACTGGAAATAACAACCATCATAGAGGCAGAAAGTGAAGAGGAAGCCTTAGAAAAGGCGGAAGATGAAATATTTTTGACTTGTTCCCCTTTAGCATTTGAAACATATTACGGATTATCTAAGGAGGCGGGCGAGCTTGATTATGATGGGGACATTGAGTGGAGCATAGTGGATAATTAAGTCAGTATCAGGTTAAGAAAGGATCCAAAAGGCTAAGAATTTGATTCTAGCCTTTTTTGATTGAGTATGTTATAATATTGGCGTATTTCGAAGATTGGGGGGAAAAACAATAGATATTAAACAAAAAGTAGAAACAGCTTGTAAAATGGCCGGTATTACAGTAACTGAATTAGGTGCAAAAATGGGAATGAGTCAATCATCAATATCTAAGCGCCTGGACACTGGAAAATTTAAACAGTCGGAACTTGAAGAAATGGCTAAAATAATGGGATGCAAATATCATTCTTGTTTTGAATTTCCAGATGGTAACAAAGTAGAGTAATAAGCATTATACGTTGATGTATAATGCTTTTTCTTCATTTTTAAACATTCCGAAAAAAGAAAATATTATTCCGAAAACATATTGACATTCCGAAAATGGAATGTTATAATAAAGACAGTTAAGGAAGCAAACACACTTAACCAGAGTACCAGAAGAACTCTTAAAACCTCTTTTGGATTGGCGGTGGAACAAGTGCAGGATTGCGAATGGGTAGCGGTCAATAGGATATTAAACATGCTGTAATGCAGCCATAGACAGTCTAAAGCCTGTAAATGCAGATAGCAGGGAAAAGAAAGTTTAAAATAAGGAATATGCATAAGAAAGATTAAAGAGTAGACGTTGTTACTTGAAAATCTGACTTATAACTTGTATAATGGAGCTAGAGTGTTAGGGGGATAAAAAAATGAACGCCGAGTCAAAAGAAATAATTGAGGTTATGAAAGAAATGTTCAGTGGACTAAATTCTAGAATGGATAAATTTGATTTCAGGATGGATAAATTTGAGTCGCGCCTGGAATCTCTCGAAAGCGGGCAGAAAGAAATTAAACTTACCTTAGAAAATGACATTAAAAAGAATATTAATCTGTTGGTAGAGGGACATTTGCAAAACGCTGAAAAAATCAATAAAATTGATACTATTGCGGAGGATGTAGAGTTATTAAAGTTTGATGTAGATGTTGTAAAAGCGGTTGTAACAACTCATTCCAGTAAATTGCAAGCAATGAAAAAGGTGCTATGACAGATTTTTTTACAAATGATAAAGGGGGCGGTAGAGATTACTATACAACAGAAAATTGATATGGCCTGCGCGTATGCTGGAATTAGCAAAGCTGAACTTGCTAGACGGATAGGAAGCAATATAAACGCTTTTTCACAACGTCTTAGAACTGGAAAATTTTCAGATGATGACTTTGAAATTATTTCAAAAGCACTAGGCGCAGAATATTACAGTTGTTTCAGGTTTCCAGATGGAAAAGAAATTTAGACACATTAGAATATTTCTAAGGTGTCTTTTTTTACCCAAAAAATACAGAAAAAACTGTATAAAATACAGAAAAAACTATTAACATACTACAGGAAACCCTGTATTATAAAGATAAGTTAAGAGATACACCAGAAGGGAGAACACACCATGAAAGAATTAAAACAGTTATTCAATGAATATCAAAAAGTATTAGAAGAAATCAATAAAGTTGATACCGCATGGGACAAAGACCCTTGTAATGAAGAATTGGAAAAGGCATTTGACGAAGCCTACAACAAAGAATTTGAACTTTACCAGAAGTTACAAGAAAAAATAGTTTCTCTTGGAAGTGGGAATATTTCAAAAGGAACAGCGTCTACAATGATAAATGGACATTTTGAAGAGTTAGAAAAACTCTTTACAAGAATAGCATAATTTCCAGCTTGTGACGGTTCAGCCGTGTGTTATCCAGTTAGCCACAAGTTTTCGCACTGATGGGCAAATTGTACCTTGAAAACTCATAAAAAGTTGACTACTGAAACAGTCCTCGTGAATGGGTTGAAAATACTCTTGTTAGTGTGCGGGCAGCCATGGCGATAAAATCCATGAGTAAAATGCTAACATTCGTTTTAACGCACCAATGCAGAAATTAGTAACTTGAAAATCTAGTAGACTTTCTATATAATAGGTTATATTATATAAATTGGAGGTTAAAGTAAATGAGTATGACGGAAAAGATAAAAATTCTACTTATAAAAAGAGATATGACGCAAAGAGAACTTGCGGATAGATTAGGAACATCACAAGCGAATCTGTCCAAAAAATATAAACTGGATGATTGGAGAGAATCGGATTTAAAAGAGATAGCAAAAATATTAAATGCTTCTTTCGATGGTTCTTTTATTCTTAATGAATCCAATGAAAAAATTTAATTTTTTACCCTAAAGAAAAATAATTTAACTTTAGGGTTATTTTTTTCTTGACAAGTTAACTTAAAAGATATATTATATAACTATAAAGATAAAGCACTTTGAAAACTAAATAACCTTTACAGATTGGGTACTAGGGATAGAAGCCATGATAAGCTGATACATACTAAAAGCTGCTATAGTAAAGGGTTGTATGGAGAATTTGATTTGCTGTACTACATCAAATTTTGACTACAAGCTTGATGTGGATTCTTGGTTGATATAAAAAAGAAGAAAATAGAATGAAAGGAGGCTCTATATATATGACGGAAGAAAAGTTGATGACCGAATCAAATAAAAGTAAAGAAATTTGTGAGTACAATGGAAAAAAATATTTTGTCTTGCCAGATTTGAAAAATAATAAGAGTTTCATTGAAGTAAATGGCAAAAGGAAATACCTTGACCGCAATGGTAAGGTGGCCAATAAACAGCCAGGAGAGAGAAACGTAAGGGACTGTGTGGATTCCTATAGTGATATGAGCCGTATTTACCCGTATTTATTGGAGCAAAAAAGGTGGAATATATATTTGCTGTTTGTTTTAAATTATAATCTCAGCAGAAGAATTGGGGATTTATTGCGATTAAAATGGTCAGATATGTTTGACGAGAAATGGAGAATCAAAAAATTTTGGAGCTTGACAGAAGGAAAGACGAACAAACAGAACGATATAAAAATTAACGAAGCAGTTAGAATTGCATTTCGGACATATTTTGAAGGGGAAAGTGCTTTTGAAAAAACGGAGGAAGCCTATCATGACTATATTTTTCGTCAACTACATGGAACGCACAAGGGGAAAATTTTGACACAGGAAGGATATAGAAAAGCACTTATTGGAATTGAAAAAGAATTACAATTAGAGAAAAAATTGCGTTCCCATGGTTTTAGAAGAGGCGCTTTTACAAATATGCTAGAATCCCATCCAAATGATCCAAAAGCGAAAACGATTATTATGGATATCAGTAAACATTCTAGCGAGCAAATGCTCTGCCATTATATTGGTGAATCGGACAAGCTGAAGGAAAAATATCTGGATGATTTGGGTGCAGATTTCATCAAATACGCCATAAATGGAGAGGAAATCCCCTTTCACAAAAAGGTGCCGCAAATTGTCTGTAATACGAGCAAACTGTTGGAATGTATAAGGGAAGCCGCTATGTTTTTTATGGTAAAGGGGATAGAAAATGCCAATGAGAAAGATCCTGTAAAGATTATGGAGATGATAAATGATTCCATGAAAAAAGTAGAACAGATATTGGAAGAAGCAGCAGAGCAATAGGAGTTTAGACTTAATTCAGAGCGTTTGATAAGAAGAAAGGGAGAATTTACTATGAAACATAATGAAATGGACATTCAGGCAGAGATGGATATGGAGACAAGAAAAAAATTGGCGCAGGGTGTCATCATGAATGTGAAAGAAATGATTCATACAGGGTTGCATGGTAAGAAGGTAAAGAAATTGATTGCGGCTGTCCCTGTATCCCTTCTGAAAGTAGACCACAAATCTTATCAGCGGGAGGAAAAAAAGCATATTGTAAAAATGTCAAAAGAGTGGGACGATTCACAATGTACGTTATTGCTTGTCAATTACAGAAGCGATGAGGGATGGTTTTATGTGATTGATGGACAGCATAGGGCGGAGGCCGCAAGAATTTTAGGGATTGACTACCTGACGTGTGAGGTTTTTATTGATTTAACCGTAGAGGAAGAGGCCAGACGGTTTTTGTATTATAATACAGGCACAAAGTCACTAAGCCCTTTTGATACCTTCAAGGCAAATATTTGCTGGGGAGAGGTAAATGATACGGCTATAAAAAATGTGTGTGATAAATACGGTATTGCAGTTATTGATCGAAAGGGGAAAGCAAAGCAGTTAAGAAGCGTATCGGTTGTGAGAGCTATTTACAGGAATAGTGGAATATCTGCTCTGGAATGGGTTTTCTCATTAATAGAGGAGGCTCATTGGGAGGATTTTAAGGAAAGTTATTCGGCTGACATTATTCAGGGGCTTGGAATTGTGTATCAAAAATATATAGGCGAGTTGGAGACAGCAAGGCGAAAGCTTATTGATTTCATGCGGAATAGTAATCCAACGGAAATTATGGGATTGGCTAACGCCGAATATCCTACATATGGGCATGTAACAAGAGTAAGACTGGTATTAGAGGAAATTGTCAGGTGTGATGGCGCAAAGGAACAAGTAAAGACAAACAGGAATATTTCCATAGTTGCATCTTAGTTTACTTGCTTTTTACATAAGTAATAGTTTTGCCTTTCTATATTTGTTGTTTGTTTTAAGCCAAAAAATAGCGCCTGCGTTCTTTTGCTGGAAAATTGTGAATAGAGGCCAATGTGTGTGCTCTGTGTTTGTGCTATAATAAAACAAAAAGTTCTTTTCTGTCCTTTTAGAGAAAAAAGCAACCAAAGTATCTAGGGGAGTCAGCTGTAGCTTAGTAGCTTTTTACAAAGGATTATTACGCAATATTATAGGAGTTAAGATAAAAGAGAAGGAGGTCATAGTATGGGTTTTCTGTCAACATTAAACGCATTATTATTTGGGGGCAAGGTTATCAGTGAAACAGTGAAATCTACGAAAGAAAGTAAATATTTGAGAGATGAGCGTTTAAAGGATGGCAATGTTGGTTTGACAAGTACCTATGTTGATGGATTTGGGACAACAAGGTATGTATCGGATAACAGTAAATGCAGAGGTGGTCAGTGGAGCGATGATCCTGCCGAGAGGGCAAGATGGGAGATAGCAAGAGCGGGACAGCCAAAGAAATATTTAGTGGAAACGGAAATTTTGGGTGCAAAAACAGAAACGGTCAGATGGGAAACCTCACTTCGGGAAGGGGATAAAATAATAAGGGAATGGAAGTAAAATTATGTGTAAAAAAATGAAAGCAGCTCATGATTGAGTTGCTTTTTCATTTCATAAGTCACAAGATAAATAGAACGGATTTGACAAATGAAATAATTCATGACGCATAAAATAATACTTTTTGCTTATCTCAGTATGTAAATCAAATGTTTTGCATATTTCATGATAGGAAATTTATAATGGGAGGAAGGAGGACGGCCTATGACAACTGTTAAGAGAGGAGATATATTTTGGGCGGATTTGCCAATGTTTGATTGTGTACAGGGAGGAATCAGGCCAGTATTAGTAATGCAAAACGATATTGGAAATAAATATAGTCCTACGACCATTATTGTTCCCTTGACTTCTGAGATAAAGAAGGAGTCTCTGCCTACGCATATGATCGTAATGCCAGAAGATGCGCCCGGCTTAGAAATTAATTCAATGGCGTTATGTGAACAGATATTGACGATTGATAAGAGAAAAATAAAAAATCGTATTGGAAAGGTTAAAAATGACAGGCTGATGAAAGATATTTCAAGAGCTTGTGCGATTAGCCTGGGATTTTAATGGAGGAATTATAAATGGAAGCTTGCTATAAATTTTTGGACATAGATGCAGCGATCAAAAAATTGATTCGATTAAAAAGGGAGAATAAAAAGGCAATTGTATATGTTATTGATTTTAATAATGATATAACCGAAAAGAAGCTTGTAACCTATGATGAAAGCTGCAATATTATCAGAAAGGCAAAAACAATAGTTCATAATAATGATGAGTACATATCGCATTTGGAAGTATTTTCAATTTTGCAAAAAGACATTAGCAACATACTTCCCAAAGGTATTATGCATGATATTTTAATTGGATGCGACAGACTGAAATAGTATGCTGAAAGGGAATATCTCATAGACTGGTTATAAAATGACATATTCCTTTTCAACAAATTTAATTTTAAATATCTTTATCATTAAAATTATTGATATAGTCTGTAAAATTGTTTGATACCTTTTCCTCAAAGGAAGACAGATAAAATTTATCGTATTTTATTGCTGTACTAAGTCGCTTGGAGCGCTCATTTGCCAATTCATACGGCACATCGCAATATTTAGAAATTTTGTCAGGCGTTAAAATATGACACTCTTTTAAAATACACAACGGAGTTAACAGATGAGTAGCGAGAAATTTTATATTTTCTCTTGAAGTATCTATTCCATAGTGTTTTAATATGTGTTCGGAAATAATAATAGCGTTTGAGTATCTTGAGCCAGAGTAGTCCATTAGCTCTTCTAATTGGTATGCCTTGGCAATAGGGGTAATTGCAACGGGAAGTTTACTGATATTTCCTTGAATAAGAATATGCCATGCCAATTCTCTCAGAGTTGAATATAATTGTTTATCCATGATAAAACCCTCCTTTTACTGTTTTATATTGTAAAAGAAGGGTTTGTTTTATGCGCTTAAATTATATATTTTTAAAATATCTGAATCAAAAGAGGTTTTAAAGTGATAATGCTTCCATTGCAAATAGCTGTCCCAGCGGATAATGGACGCCTGTACAGATAAGCCAAATATATTTTGAATATCGATAGGCGAGTGGACATTTAATGTTTCAAAAAGCTGGAAGGGAGCTAAAAAAGTAGCGGCAAAAAAATCGGCCTCTGATTCAAAACAATTGTTTTTTAAGCTATACATATTATTTTCGGCTATAAAGGTTTCCTCGATTTGGGAACAGTGGCCTAATATGATGTGTCCTAATTCATGTGAAAGTGTCCAGTTGATACGCCCAATTACATTGTATCCGCTTTCTGAGTCATTGTATAAAACCATATGTCTTTTCATGCTGGGAGAGTAATGTGTACATCCCGAATTACTGTCACAAAGCTGAATAACAGAGTTAATATCCATATTATATTTCCGAGCAAACTGCTGATATGTGAGTACCTTACAATTAGGAATGTAGTCAAAATATGCCATCACATTGACCGGAAATTGGTACCTTATAGGCAAACCTTCGTTTTTTAAAAATTGTATTATTTTTGATTTAATAAAGTTATATCTAATTTGAGAAATAGGAAACACCTCGCAAATTTAATCATCTTGTTCATCCTCTTCTGAAAATTCCTTTTCAAAGGCAAGTCTTAGAATGGTATCCATTTTTTCTTTGTCCTTGTCGGACATTTTAGTTCTCGCTCTTTGAATTGAAATAATGCCGTTATCTTTAATTTCCGGCGAAAAGGGTACGTTCGTCAAACCAACTAAATAGTCGATTGTGACGTTTAAAACCTTGGCAACTTTAGACAGTCTGTCAACAGAAGGAGATTTATCTTTCCAATTGCCAATAACTCCACGAGAAATACCGGCTTGCCTTTCTAATTCAGCGATTGTCAAATTATTCTGCTCACATAATTTCTGAATTTTTTCATATAAAGTCATGGATTTCTTCACTCCTTGTGTGAAAATATACGTAAATAGGATTGACAAAATCATAAATATACGTATAATCATAATTAATGACGTAAATTTACGATAATTCATCAAAAAAACTTTTGAAAACTCTTGCGTTGACGCAAATATACGATTACAACTCATTATCCCATGAAAATGTTATTACGTCAATGGAAGATATGAGAATTTTATTCAAAGTATTTTCAAAGGAAAAGAAGTAATAAGAATGTGAGTATAAATTTTTGATTCGGTGGGGGTGCGGGATGGACGAAATATTAAATCGTTACTATGAAAATAATGCAAAGAAATTGTGCAGCGTAGTAAACAGAATATTTTATAAAAAGTATGGTGGTATTGCCGATAAGGATATGGAAGAGTTTTATTCAGTCGCTAACGATGTTTTTGCGGATATTATACTTCATGAAAGATATGATTCGTCCAAAGGGGAATTTGATGGTTTTTTGTATGGAGCATTAGATTTAGCCATTATAGATGAGTTTAAAAAACAAAATCGAGATAAAAGGCGGACAAAAATAGAAGTTATGGATAAGGAAACAGGACTGTTAAGGCGCGTTCCTGTGCCTGATGTGTATATGGATGCGCCTCTTGGAAAAGATGGAAATGCAACAGTGGGGGACATGCTTCCTTCCCAATTCGATATAGAGGCCGCTTTTCTGGAAAAGGGGGGGAATGATTATGATGAAAATACAAAGAAATTTTTTAATAGTTTATCAAAGGTGCAAAGACAGATTATTAAAATGAAAATAGAGGGTATGTCCTCTTCAGAAATGAAAGAAAAATTGGGATTAAACGATACACAGTTTACAAAAAACTGTAATGAGTTAAAGACGTATAGGCATATAAAAAATTTGTGCCGCAATGATATTTTGCCGATTACTAAGGAGGAAAATTGTGAGATGGAAGAAAATAATAATGTGACGCTGGAAAAAAGCAAGGAATATAATTTAAGCGTTGTTTCAATTGCTAAGAAAATGGACAAGCATACATTGAGATTTGACCATCCTCTGCAAAGGGAATCGGATCAATGGAATCCTTCTATGAAGGGAAACCTGATTTCTGATATTTTGCAGGGAAATCCAATTCCTTCCCTGGTTTTTGCCGAGCAGGTAGTAAATGGCATTGCGGTTATCTGGAATTTGGACGGAAAGCAGAAATGTACAAATGCCTATATGTTTATGAAGGATGGTTATAAAATTTCAAAAAATATAAGGCGCTATATGATTGGGTATCAGTCTCCTGTTATGGATACTGATAAAAATATATTGCTTGATGAAAATAATTTTCCTGTATATGAACAAAAGGAATTTGATATACGCGGCAAGAAATTTTCTGATTTACCGGAAGAGCTTCAGGAGCGGTTTACCGATTATAGTTTTAAAATTACCCAATATCTCAATTGTTCCAGTGAAGATATTGCGTACCATATTGCCAGATATAATGACGGAAAGCCTATGAATGTGTCTCAAAAAGGAATTACGCGTTTAGGTGAAACGTTTGCGGAAATGGTGAAATCTATTTCCTGTATGCCGTTTTTTAAAGATATTGGAGGGTACAAAGTATCAGAGTTTAAAAATGACACGATAAACCGTGTTGTTATTGAATCTGTTATGGCCACTAATTTTATTGATGACTGGAAAAAGAAGCAGGAAGACATGTGTGAGTATATCAAGGAAAATGCTTCAACGTCAGTTTTTGATGATTTTGAAGATATGGTTGTGAGGCTTGAAAAGGTAGTGACAGAAGACGTTGCTGATATGTTTAATTCTAAGGACAGTTTTTTGTGGTTTGGACTATTTGCAAGGTTTATCCAATTGGGAAAGGAGGATGAAAGGTTTATAGAATTTATGGCTGAGTTTTCTCAGTCTTTACATAGTAAACTGATAGATGGCGTGGCCTTTGATACTTTAAATGAAAAGTCAACCAAAGATAAAAATGTTGTTATTAAAAAAATGAGGCATTTGGGAAATTTGATGTATGAATATTTTGGAATTGTTGAGGGGAAAGATGATTTTAGCATACTTGATTACATTCGGAATAATGTTGATACAGACATAGAGGAAGAAGATATTGAATTATATAGGTCTATGTGCAGGGACTACTTGGATGAAGTTAGTGAAGACTCAAAAATGCGCGATGATGGAAATATCACATCACTGCTAATATTGCTTGCTTATGCGTGTAAGACAGATGAGGATAATTATATAAAGGACTGGATAGTAAGCTTTAATAATAGAAACATTACATATTATAAAAATCAAATAGAGAATTATTTATATATGAAGAATGATTTTGACAACTTTGTTGCTTGCAAGGAAAAGAGAAGTGCATAGGAAAGGAAGTTAGAGCCTTGTTTAAGTTAAAAGGAGCGTACATAAAAGAAATACCGGAAGGATTCTATGAAAAGTTGGCACAGGTCAAGGCAGATATAATCATCAGAGAAATCAAGAAGGCACCTGAAGAATATTGGGAAAGGCTGCTGGATGATGTGATAGCTCATTTGGAGGGCAAGGATAATAGCCTATAATGGCTATTTGGAACGGACAAGCTAAAGAAAAGGTTGCTAAAGTACATAAATTAAAAAGGAGGGACAAACTATGTTATCAATTGTTTTACTGCTGTCAGGCATATTCTTTATCGGCTTTGGCTTCTATCTGCTGTGGAAGATCTACATAGAGGAGAGGCACTGGGAGCGGCAGAGACTGAGGGAGAGAAACTGGGGGCGGAGCCTATAGCGGTGGTAAGGTACACATTGGCGGTAAACCGCCGTTTTAAGCGTCAGGGAGAACCAGACGTGGAGGAAGATATGAATAACGAGTTGAACAACATAGCGGATTATGTGATTGACAGATTGAAAGGAAAAGTAATCATTCACAGGTATGACGCTTTTTCAACCAACAGTATTTATTTGAAATTTGATTATGGCATTGCAAATAGCCTAAGAATTTCAGACCACAAGGGCTATAAGCATTTGGATTACAGGTTCAATATTATACTTGGCCGAAAAACCCATGACATCAATAAGGGCAGGGAGTACACAAAGGAATTTTTCCCGGCGGAAGACGTTGACCTTGTCATCAAAAAAATACTGGAAAACAAGAAAAGCAGGCAAAAAAGATACAGAGACTACAATGCTATAGTGGAAAAGGCAAAAGAAGAAAGAAACCAAAATCTAAGCTTCTGGCAGTGCTGTAGGGAAATAAAATAAAAGGATTTCAGATAATTGAGGGAAAGCCTATGATACAAACGGATTATACCACCATAGCCCTATTGGTGGCCATGGCGGTTGGGATACTGCGGATAGTGGGAAAAAGAAACGAACATGAAAAAGGGAAGGAGAATGCATTATGGCATATAAGAAGGATATTAAACCGTTATTAAAGGAGCTTGGTTATACATGGGAGCAAATGCAGGGATTCTGGGACGGATGTATAGAGGTAAATTACAAGGTATCAGCTCTTTCCAAGGCAGGAAAGAACTGGAATGACCTGGATATTTCTCAGATACGGGAATTGCCGTATTTGAAACAGAAAACTCTGGATGCTATAGAAAAGCGACAGAAGGAAGAAGAGGAAAAGCAAAGGGCAGAAGAAAAGGAAAAACAGGATGAAGAATACTATTGGGAGCATTTTGATGAAATAATGGTTCGTAAGATTGATAATGGAGAGAAATTAACAGAGGAAGAACTAAAAAACGTAGTTTATGAGACAAAAGAAATTGCATGTATTGAGGGAGATACCCACAGGTGGACAAGGGATATGGAAACTATTGTTGAAATGTGTGGAAGGTATTTCTGCGTTAATTGGGGGAACGGGCTTACGGAATATCAGGAAAATGAATTCCATTACCAACCATATGAGGTCGAGAAGGTTGAGCATGAAAAAACAATCACTGTCACGGAATGGAAGAAGAAACTAAACTAAACGAAAGGAGTAGCGAGGTTTGGTCGACCAGAAAACGCGCGTTACCTCCTTGTGTCGAAAATGGATAAAATTAATGTATCTTTATTTGGTGGAAAATCAATATTTGGAGGCAAAGAAACTCCGCTTGAAGCACACATAATATACTGTGATAAGTATGAAAATTGTTCGTTTTATAAAAATGGAAAGTGCCTGAATCAAAGGACGTTTCTGGCTCCGCGTTGTAAGTTTGGCAGAATCCAAACAGAAAAAGGATATACAAGCAGGGCAAGAAAATACTATAATTTCAAATCAAAATATACAAACGACACTGCATATAATAAGCTCAACTATCCTCAAAATGAAGTGATAGGAATTGTTGAAGATAAAATTTTGCTGAAAGTGCCTCATTTAAGCGTTGATTATATAGACGGAGAATATAAGTTTAGCAGCTATGGGAGCAGCGGGCTGTGTTCTTTTAACAAAAATGATTTCAATATTGATATGCTATACAGGATATGCACTCACAAGCCGCGCGCTATGATGGGTGGGACAATATCGGATTACGCTAATGAGCAAATACCGGAACTTTTGCAGCAGATAAAAAAAGTTTTGCCGAATTTGCACGCTGAATTTATTAAAGAGTATCCAAACTATGATTTAGAACCTAATTATGTAGGTAAGTGGGCATATATAAACTCAATGGTAATTGGTAGTAATTTAAAAGATTCGCGCGGCAACACATTTATACTTGATGAAGAATTTTTAATTTGTGAGAGTTGGAATAATGCTTTCATCCCCTTTGATGGGAAAGCCGCTTACATGAAAATCAAAATTACAGATAAAATGAAATACAAAATTACGAAGAATGAACAATGCGATGAAAATACAGTTTTTGAATAAGAAAGGAGTAGCGAGGTTTGGTCGACCAGAAAACGCGCGTTACCTCCTTTGTGGAAGAAATGAAAAACAGAGACAAGATAATACTTGATTTATGTGGCGGCACGGGAAGCCAGAGGAGGAATAAGGATGGAGAGACTAACTTATAAACTAGGCGAGCATTATGGCTTAAGTGAAAAAGCAAGTGCAAGGCCAAGACTATTTACTGATTATGATGGATTTTTCGCATACTTAACTGCGGTTAATAAGCTGGGGAAATATGAGGACACAGGTTTTACGCCGGAGGAAGTGCAGAATCTTGTGGAGAAAAAACAAAGAATTGAAGAACTGTTGACATTAACGATAAATTATATTCCTAAACAATGCGATACTTGTAAATATTGGGTTGGAGTACCTCCAATGAATTGTCTTGTTGGGGGATGTTCGGACTTTAAAAAACATGAAAACTGGCAATGGATACACGCCCATAGGTTGGAGGAGAAAAACAAATAATGAATTGTATAAATTGCCATTTTTATGATAAAAACGATATTGTATATACCTATGGCACTTGTGAGCCGCAAGACAAGGATTTTCATTGTACGCATGAGTGCAATCTAAATAGTGAGCAAATTGCAGAACTGGAGCAACTGACAGGCCATAAGGTCGGAACTTTGGAAGGTGGTGCGGAATGAAAAACCCTCTAGTAATTAATTTTTCTGCAAATACACTTAATTGTGCTTACAGTTGAAAAATGTATAGTAAGTGTAAAACAATTGAGCATTTACAAGTAATGAAAATAGCCATTGATACATATTTGGATATGAAAATCAAAGAGTTACAAGCGGAAAGCGAAAAGTAGTTAGCATAGGCGTTTAACGATAAAGGGTAGGAGGGCAGAATGGATAAAAATGAATTGGAATTAAAGGCAAAATATACAGTGGAGTTGCCATGTAAGATAGGAGAGACGGTATTTTATTTAAGCGCATTTAGAAACGGAATTTTAAGCGGGATAGTAAATGAAATTATAATTTATAGCAAGGGGATAATGTATAAAATTCTATCAAAGGATAAGAGGATGACACGATTGGAAGAAGATAGAATATTTTTATCCTATCATGAGGCAGAAGCCAACCTTAAGGAACGGGAGGGGAAGAAATGAAAACATATCCAATAGCAAGAGAAGAAATAAAAGACCTGCCGGTATTGGCAGAGGGCTATAAGGCGATAAAATGGGACTCTTCCACAAAAGGTAATTCCGCCTTTCATTATGGCAGCGAGGGGGAAGTTCTTGTTGGAACAGTATGGGAAGTGGATGACAATATATCAAAATGCAACTGGGGTCTGCACTTTTCAAAGAATCCGGCCCATGTATTTCGTTTTTATGAGCCATTAGGCTATAACCGATATTTTAAAGTGAAAGCCTATAAGGAAATCAAAGAAAATGAAACAGAAAAAACGGTAGCAAGAACCATTGAGTTTGTGGAAGAATATGATTTAATGGAATTTATTGAGATCATTAAAAAATACGACTATAACAGCAAAGCGGTAAACGGTAGCAACGCGGTAAGTGGGAGCGAAGCGGTAAACGGTAGCTATGCGGTAAACTGGA
>JAHZDZ010000008.1:174604-207743 GCA_019422105.1 Bacillota bacterium
CAACGCGGTAAGTGGGAGCGAAGCGGTAAACGGTAGCTATGCGGTAAACTGGAGCGAAGCGGTAAACGGTAGCTATGCGGTAAACTGGAGCAACGCGGTAAGTGGGAGCGAAGCGGTAAACGGTAGCTATGCGGTAAACTGGAGCAACGCGGTAAGTGGGAGCGAAGCGGTAAACGATAGCGAAGCGGTAAGTGGGAGCGAAGCCGTAAGTAATTGTTATGCGGTATCTCAATGTAAAGCGGTAATAAACTGTGTATTCTGCTTCAAAAAAGAAGTTACTAAAAACTGTATATTTAATAAACAGGTATCCGAAAGCAGATTTAATAAAGTGTTTGACAAAATAAAGTCCTTCAATTGGTTTCCTCAGTACCTGACATGGGATGAGGCAAAAGGAAACAAGGATTGGTGGGCATTCAATTTTGAAAAACTGAGAGAGTCGGAAAACCCTTGGGCGGGGATGCCGGATAAAATGCTGCAATACATAACAAGCATGCCAGAGTTTGACAGGAAGGTGTTTCAAGAGATTACGGGGATTGTATCGGAGGGGACGGAATGAGCATAGATGAGCAGGAAAAATTTCTGTTGAGTTGGAAACTGATACAAAGACTTATGAATTGCTTTAATGGAAGTTTCATCAATCAGCAAGGTGAATTTATTGCGCATGAGAAAGCAAATGAATACTTTATATTATCTAACTGCAAAAATGAATTTGATATTCAGTGCAAGTTTTTGGAACGATTTTCAAGAAGTGCATTCAAGACATCTCCGTTTCGAAGCGAAAAGAAAAATAAAGAATTTCATTGCTTCATGAGAACAGGGATAAATCAGTTTCTTGGTACAGGCTTTTCAGAGGATGAAATGGCTTTTATTTATACATATTTGGGGAATGCCTGCAATCACTCTAAAACGCAGAGGTTTATAAAAAGCGGCTATGATTTCGATATTCTAAAAGCAGAAAAAAAGAAAAATGACGGGAAGGAATGAAAGAGGTGAAATTTTTTGATTCAATTAATTGATGATTATTATATAGACGGAACAGAGAGAGATTTCGTTTTGAAAAAGAAAATGAATTGGAAAACAAAAACGGGAGAGCAGTCATATAAGGTATGCGGGTATTATGGAAGCGTGCTGAATGCTGTTTCTGCCCTCTACAAACAGCTTCAAATGGAAATTATAAAGAAAAACGAACTAACATTTAGAGAAGCCATTGAACAGTTTGAAGCGGTAGAGAAGCGGTTAAAAGTGGCAATGTCTGATTGTTTAAAATAGAAGATACCGGAATTCGCAGTTATTAAAAAAGACAAAATTAAAATATAAAAACTATTCTGATTTTATATCCTTTCATATTATTTTCTCAAAAGTATGATAAAACAATTTTCAAATTACTTTTCATAGCATATCGATTTAAATTCAATTTAAGGGAAACTGAAAATTTGTTGTTCGTTTGGGTGAAAAAACGGTGCACCCCTGTTATTTGTATTCCCTAAATGTTTATTTCACCGTTTTATATAGAGCGATTTCCTTATTCCATTGGTTTACCCAATGTTTATTATAGAAAAAAGACAGTGCAGAATTTAGGAGGTAAAAAATAAATGGCAAAAGCAAGATTGTTTGATTTACCGGAAACAAAAGGTGTATTTCAGTTAAAAGGAGTCATAACAGGAACGGAGAAAGAATCTTTTTATAAAGAAATCAAAACTAAGAGAGATAAGCCAATGAGAATGGTTAACTTTGGCGTAACCTACATAGAAGGGTCAACTCTTTATTTAAATATGCAGGGAATGGAGCAGGAAAATGTATACTTCTCAAAAAAAGCTGAAAAAAAAGGAGAAAAAGGGGATACAGTAAAAGTACCATGGGTAGAACGTTTTAGTTATAACAGAGAAGGTTATAAACTTATTGGGAAGAATATTGGGGTTAAGAAAAAAGTTGATGCAGATGGCAAAACAATAAACGATAAAAAGATACTGACTGAATTTGATGCCTGTAAAGAGCTGCATGAGGGCTTAAAAGATGGCGCCAGTGTATTTATTAAGGGAAATTTAAACTATAGCAGTTACGAAGATGACAATGGAAACAAGAGAGTGTCTACTAAATTAATTCCAAATCAAATATCACTTTGCTCAGATATTCATTTCAATGATGAAAAATTTAACCGGCAAAATGATTTTAATCAGGTAATCGTATTTATGGGAATCAGTAAAGAGGATGACAGTGAAAAGGATGCAGGCTGCTTTCTTGTTGCTGCGAAAATTATTACATATAGCACGATTGAGGATGTTGAGTTTATTATAACAGATCAAAAATTAGCTGGAATGTTTAAAAAGCATTTAAAACCGTATAACGCTATTAAGGTAAGCGGGCATATGGTGTCCTCTATTCAGACAGAAAAGGCTGAGGACGAATGGGGAGAAATCGACACAATTGAAAAGGTGTCTTCTCCCGCCAAGAGAGAGTTTTTTATTACGGGAGCTAAAGGTTCATCTATTGAAAAAGAACTGTATACAGAAGAAAACATAGAAAAAGCAATGGTAAGTATCAATCAGGCGAAAAAGGCTGAAAATGACTTTGGAAAAAATGCAAACCGTGAAGATTGGGGAGATGCCAACCTGGATGATGACGATGATGACCCTTGGGAATGATAATTTTTTAAAATTGTTTCATTTTATGAAAATACAATAATTGGAGGAATTTGATTTAATGGCAAAAGCAAGAAAGGCAAGTGTAACGCAAAGTAAGTTGGGAATGATTTTGTATGGAGAACAGTTTACAGGCAAATCAACAATGGCTATGCAGCTGGCTTATTTTAAACGTCCAGACGGTAAGCCATTTCGGGTTTTATATCTTGACCCCGAAACCGGATCAATTGATGATTACTTGGGAGAACTGGAAAAGAATGGTGTAAATCTGGATAATATTTATATTGTATATACACAGTCTCTTGGTGAGGTGAGGCAGTATATTGCGAAGGTTAAGAATAACGAGGATTTTTATGAGTTAAATGATGAAGGGGAAGAAACCGACAATATCGTTCTTGACGCTGACGGAGAGCCATTCAGGGCCGATGCAATTGCTGTAGACGGAACGAGTATATTAAATTTAACTACAAAACAGGGGCTTATAGAATTTTCAAAAAAGAGAAACAGAGTGAAAGCAGATAAAGATGGGCTTGTTGGTGAAGCCAGACTTGTAAAGGTTGAGGGTTCAGGGCTTGAATTAAAGGATTATCAGATAATCAATTTTAAGGGACAGGATTTGATTCTTGACTTGATGGCATCGGGTGCCCATTATGTAGCGACTGCGCGTGAGGTTGATGAAAAAGAGACAATTAAACAGCCGGACGGAACAACCATGAGTGTTGTAACGGGAAGAAAAATGCCGGATGGCTTTAAAGGCATGACATATAATGCAAAAACAGTAATTCGTATGTTCAGAAATGAAGATGGTGTTGTATGCGCCCATGTGGAAAAAGACAGGACACATACCCATGAGGAAAATGCAGTGATTGAAGACCCAACGCTCATTGACTGGCAGTCGGTTATTGATAAAACAGCGAACAGGAGTAAATTTGTTGTTAAAAATGATCTGACACAGGCCGTAAGCATTGAACAGGATATTTATGCGAAAGAAATTTTGGGGGAAACTGATAATTCTCAGAATAATACAGAAAAAGCAGATATGAATAGTAATGATATTAAAATTGAAAAATTAAAGGTAGAAATTCGTGAAAGAATCAATGCCTTATCCCCAATGGAAAAGAAAGAAATAAAAGAGAAAATGAGCGGTATGGGACTGCCTACGGCTTTTAAAAATGTAACGGATATTGAGAGCTTGGAAAAAGTATTAAAATTACTATCCGAATAAGTATATGTGTAAAGGTGAAGTGATGATTCAGGAGGAAGGGACTGTCATCAAGAGAATATGCAGTTACTGTAAAGAATCCATATCCATAAGCAACGATACGGTGGAGGAAGCAATTTACTATGATAAAAAAACTTATCATAGTAAGTGCTTCATTGCATTAAGCCAAAAGCGTTCTGAAATGAAGAGGGCGGATGTATCTCAAAAATGGTCTTGGGTGTTGGAAAATATGAGATTGATAAAAATAAATTCCAATCGCTATTTATATGATGCACTGTGTAAAGAAGCCCTATTTGAGTTTATAAGGGATGCGTATGGCATTTCAATTATTCCGACTACAGTCTGGCAAAAAATAGCGAGTGTTTATGCAGGCTCTTTTAAGGGTATGGCAAAAGGAATACCCCCTGAGCACCTATTGGATATGTGGAAAAGAAAATTGAATATGCTATGTGCAGTGGCTGATAAAAATGCCGCAAAGGGCAAGAAAATGAGTACAGATCAGAGGCTTACTTATGATTTGACAATACTTGTAAATAAATATGATAGCTATTTAAAGTGGATGGAAAAGCAAAAAATATTATCGGAAGAAACGGAATTAGAGAATAAGGAATACTTTGTAGGTAAAAGTATCGGATATGCTGTTCAAAAAAATACTTTTGAGGAGAAAGAGGATATTTCCGGTCTGGTAGATGATATTTTTAAATGACGGGAGGTGATTATCCCTATTTAATATGGAAGAAAAAATACATAGATCAACCAGCAATATTTCTGCTGAGATATGTTTTGTTGGGTCTTTATACAAAAATCCCGATTTGTTTGTAAGCTATGGAAATTTTGTGAGAAGCAAATATGATTTTGAAGACCCCGTTACAAAGTTTTTTTATGATAATTTTGAAACGTATTATTTAACGTTTTCTCAGACAGTGAATGAAACGAAAGTTAATGTTTTTATGAATCAGGAGCCGGAGCGGCTTCAACTGTACAAACAATATAAGGGATGGAAAACGATACAGCAGTATATGAGTTTAGCCGATGAAAATGACTGCAAAAATTACTTTGATACTGTAAAAAAATATTCTCTTGTGAGGGAGTATGGAAGAAACGGTTTTCCTGTTGATAAAATACTGTCTCATAAAAATTTTGATAAGCTGTCTGCCAATGACATTTATAGAATCATACGTACGAAAGCCGATAAGATTCATACAGTCATTAATGCGGGGGAAGAGCCTGTAGAGCTGACGGATAAAAATACAATACAAATTGACAAATATCTTGAAAAACCAAACTTTGGTCTGCCGTATCCCTGGTATATGTATAATGAGCTGTATCTTGGCATGAGGGAGACAAAGCTTTTGTTTGAGGGGTTTCTGTCAAATGAGGGGAAAACCCGTAAGCTGGTTATGCTGGCGGCTTATGTCGCTCTTGTTCAGAATGAAAATTTTTTCCTTATGAGCAATGAAATGGATGAGGAAGATCTCCGAAGCTGTCTGATTACTACGGTTATTAACAATAAAGAATTTCAGGACTTGCATGGTGTTGTTATGAAAAAGCCGGAAAAAGAAATTGTTTTGGGAGTCTATCACAATAGAAGTGGAGAAATTATCAGACGGGAGACAGATGATTTCGGGATTTATGTAGAATCAAATGAGGAGTATAGACGGCGAGTGCAGCGGGAATCGGATGAATATTGGAAAGTAAGAACGGTTACGGACTGGATTGACAGCCCCGATAGGAAAGGTCATGTTATGTTTAAGGATGTAGGGGATGATTACGGCTTTCAGAGGATTGAATTTGAATTGCGCAAAGCAAAGATGGTTCAAAACATCAGGTTTTATGGCTATGACACCTTGAAGGGATATAATACGGACGATTGGTCTGCCATTAAACAGTTTGCCACGAGGCTGAAGGAAATTACAAAGGAGCTTCGTATGAGCGGTTTTGCGGTTTTCCAATTGACGGATGATACGGTTTTTACCGATGTATTCAGCCTGAGCAGCAATAATATTTCTAACGCAAAGCAAATTAAGCATATAGCCGACATATTGAACCTGGGTAAAAAACTCAGCAAAGAAGACTATTATAAATATCAAATGGTTGTAGAAAATGACGCATGGGGAGAACCTGTGGCTGAGGATTTAGATTTAAAAAAACAGTATTTTTGTATTAAACCGGACAAAAACAGAGCAGGAAATAAGGATAGAGTTATGCTTTTTGAGATTGACCTGAATTTTAATATATGGAAAAATGTTGGCTGCATTATTAAGAAGCTTTCATAATGACAGGCATAGAGGGGGCGGCAAATGGACGTCAGGGAGCTTAAAAACTACATATATGAAAATAAATATGTTGAGCAGGTACTGGAATCCATTGGCTGCCACCATATGAAATATCACGCTTCCGGCGCGTATTTTTCAGCCGCTAATCCTGATGGGGACAATTTCTCTGCAATAGTAATCTATAACAATTCTTACTTATTCTGTGAGGATTATACAAGACAATTGGTAAAAGGCAGCAGAAAAACGGATATCATTGATCTTATTTGCTATCTAAAAAAATTGCCATTCCTGGATGGGTTAAAATACATATGTGAAGAGATTGGCGTTTCTTACTATCATAATTTTGAAGATGATTTACCGGAAAGCTTTCGCATACTGAAAACAATTGATGCTATGAATAGAAATGAGTTATATGAAAAGGAATTGCCATTAAAGCCTATTAGCGAAAAAATACTTTTTTATTATAAAAGCCTCGTAAATGATTTGTTTTATGAAGACAATATTGATTATGCGACGCAAAAGGAATTTGAAATCGGTTTTGATGAGGCAAGCAACAGATATACCATTCCTATTCGCTCTGAAATAGGAGATTTAGTCGGCGTAAAAGGGAGGTATTTTTATCGGGAAGCTCCCAAAGAGGTGAGTAAATATATATATTTGGAACCATGTGCAAAGTCAAAAATTTTATATGGGCTTCATAAAACCATCCGCCATATCAAGAGCAAAAATTTAGTTTATGTACTTGAAGCGGAAAAAGCAGTATTGCAATTGTGGAGTTATGGATATAAAAATTGTGTTTCAGCCGGCGGGAAAGAATTGTCTCAGTATCAAATAGAAATGCTTGTAAGGCTTGGTGTGAATATTGTCTTGGCATTGGATAAGGATGTCAAAAAGGAAGGACTTGAAGAAATTGCCGGAAAATTCCCTGACGGAGTACCGATTTATTATATATATGACGAGGAAAATATACTGGAGGATAAGGAATCTCCTTCCGATAACCCTGTGAAATGGAATAGTCTGGTAAAAAATAATATTTATAAATTGCGGTAGGAGGAATGTATTGCAGTACAGATTATATAAAAATGGACATAACGATACTTCAAATGTATTGAAGGAAGTCTTGAATAACAGAGAAATTGACGATTACAGCAGGTATTTGAATTTAGATGAAAATGTGGTTATTCCTTATGAAAACCTGGACAATATGAGATTTGCCGTTGATATGTTTATGAAGCATTTTAATCAAAAAAACAAAATAGCAGTATTGGTAGATACAGATCCGGACGGTTATTGCTCTGCCGCAATGATCTACATGTATGTGAAGCGTATGGAGGCTGAGTATCCCATATCCTATATTCTTCACAGCAGGACAAAAGCGCATGGTCTGACAGAAGATGTCAGCATTCCACAGGATATCGAATTACTTATTATACCGGATGCAGGAACGAACGATGTGGAGGCGTGCAGGAATTTAAATAATAAAGGCGCTGATATTTTAATACTTGACCATCATGAAAAAGAGGAAGAAAATCCATTTGCACTGATTGTAAACAATCAAATGAGCAAAAATTATCCCAACAAGCATCTTTGCGGCGCCGGAGTCGTCTATAAGTTTTTGCAGGCTATGGATGATGAAAACTGGAATGAGTTTGCAGATGATTATTTGGATTTGTGCGCTTTAGCTAATATAAGCGATGCTATGGATATGCGCTCCTATGAAACTCGATATTTAACGTCTATAGGGCTTTTGCATATTAAAAACAAGTTCCTGAAAGCATTGATTTCGGCACAGGATTATAGTTTGAAAGGAAAATTGACGATACATAATACTCAATGGTATATCACACCTGTTTTAAACGGAATGATTCGGGTTGGATCAGAGGAAGAGAAGGAGTTGCTTTTCAGGGCGTTTATTGAACAGGATGCTCTCTTTATGTATAAAAAGCGCAATTCAAAAGATAAAAAAGCGGCAGTAATAAAAGAAAATATATATGACAGAGCAGCCAGGTTGTGTAAAAACGCAAAAGCGAGGCAGGACAAGCTAAAAGAAAAAAGTATAGGTCAAATTGTGAAAATCATTGATGCTCTGCCTCAGAGCGGTAAGGTGATTATGGTTGACACATCAGATGTTTTGGATGCAGGCTTAACAGGTGTTGTGGCAGTCAAAATTGCGGGAATATATGGAAAACCCTGTATTCTGGTAAACAAGGTTATGGACGGCAAAACGGATAATGTTACCTATAAAGGGAGCGCCAGAAACATCAATTCCAGTCCTATAGGCAGTTTTAAAGATATTGTGAATAGTACAGGAGTATTTCATTATGGAAAGGGGCATGCCAACGCCTTTGGTGTAAGCCTTGATACGGACAGGCTTGAGGATGCCGAGAGTGCACTTAATAATGCTTTAAGGGATGTTGTATACGATTCAACCTATCTGGTGGATTTTATTTTAGATATACAGGATGTTTCGGTAAAATTAGTTACTGAGCTTTCAAAGTTTGACTCTATTATTTGCCAGGGTATAGAGGAACCGAGGATAGCCGTTGAAAATATTACATTAAACAGAGCTTCTGTTGAAATATTTGGAAGAAGCAGTGATACTCTATGCTTTACTGTCGGCGATATAAAATATATCCAGTTTAAATGTACAGATAAAAGTCCGCTTTACTGTTTTTTACAGAGTGCATGGGATGAAGATGATCTTGTCTTTTTTCATTTAGTCGGAAAGCCAACTATCAATGAATATAATGGGGTTAAAACGCCTCAGATTATAATTGAGGATACGGTTTTAATTCACAGTAACAGCGATATAAATGCTTGGATAGGTGGGTGATTTGTTGTTTACACATTTGCATGTACATACAACTCACGGTTCCCTGCTTGACTCTATTTTAAAAGTAGAGGATGCGGTTCAGTTTGCAGGCAGAAATGGTATGAAATCTATAGCACTGACGGATCATGGAAGTATGGCCTCATTTGTGAATTTTGTAAAGGCGTGCAACAAGCATAATATAAAACCTATTATCGGAAATGAAATTTATGAAGTTGATAATATGTGGGAAAAGGCGGATTCCAAAGTATATTCACAGCCAAGGTATCATTTGGTTTTGCTTGCACGTACGAAAGATGGGTTTCAAAACCTTATTAAAATAACGTCTGTGTCAAGAACGGAAGGGTTTTATAAAAAACCGAGAATTGATTTAAATTACATGAAAGAAAAGGGGCTTGGCAAAGGCGTCATTTGTCTGACGGCTTGCCAGGCAGGAAGATTGAGCAGATACCTTGTTGATGAAAAATATGAAGAGGCGGAAAGGTTTGTCAGTGATTTAAAAGAAATCTTTGATTATGTTGTTTGCGAAATACAATCGCATCAAACAAAAGAACAGTCAATCGCCAATAGATGTATTTATGAATTTTCTAAAATAAACAGTATTCCATATACAATTACAACGGATGCGCATATGTTAAGCGATTCGTTCCAAGATTCCCATGCAATGTTTGTTGAAATCGGGGAAGGAAGAGAGGTGGGAGAAAGCTATACCGACTGCTATTTACAGACGGAAAGTGAAATATACGAAAAGCTGTCCGATCAGTTTTCGGCAGATATTATAAAAAAAGGCATTGAAGAATCTATGGCCATATCGAATATGGTTGAGGAAATTGATATTGGATTAAATAAAGGCAGTATTATGCCGAAAATTGATATCGAAAGTGGCTACGGAAGCCATGAGGCGTATTTAAGAGATTTGGTATTCAGGACTTTTCATAAAAAGTTTGGATTGATGCCAGAGAAAGAACAGGAGATAAGAAGACAACGGCTTGAAAGTGAGCTGAAGGTATTATATGCAGTTCAATATACGGATTATTTTATTATGCTGTATATGCTGGCAAAGGAGGCAAGGCGGAGAGGGATTCCTTTGGGATATTCCAGAGGATCCGGCGCAAACTGCCTGTGTTTATATATGTTAGATGTGACACAGATAGACAGTGTTCGCTGGAGCTTGGATTTTTCACGGTTTGCCAATTTGGGCAGAAGTGCTATTGCGGATTTTGACTGGGATATTTCTAAAAGAAGAAGAAAAGAAATGGTTGAAATTTCGGAAGCGTTATTTGGAAAAGATAATGTAGCCCCAATTGCTACGTTTAACACACTTAGTACAAAAGTAGCCATTAGAGATATTGGGAAGGTATTAGACGAGAAAGAGGGCTCCCCCTACCACAAGCAAATACCGTATAAGCTTCGCGACGAGGTTGCGAAAATGATTCCCACTGTTCAAACTTTAAATGATTTGGGTGAAGAGGAAGAAAAGGATATTCTCTTAAAGGATATCCTGAATAAAAACAAAAAATTAAAAGAAATATATGAGCGTTTCCCATTGTGGTTTCAATATGTTATGGATATTGAGGGGCTTCCAAAATCAATGGGAAGACACGCTGCCGGTACTTTGATTACTCCAACACCTGTTACAGATTATTGTCCTCTGTGCTATGACTCTGAAAAGAATCTGATGATCGAGCTGGAAATGCATAATGCAATGGATGATTTAGGCTTGGTCAAAATGGATTATCTTGGACTTGAAACCCTTGACATTATAGACGATACCTTAAAAATGGCAGGTATTTCATGGGAGGATGTGGACATCAATCATTTAAATCTGGAGGACAGGGAGGTCTTTGATAAGGTCTATAAAACTGGAAACACAGTTGGTGTCTTTCAGATGGAATCCGCAGAGGCCAGGAGAATGTGTGTGGAGGCGAAAGCGGACAATATAGAGGATGTTATTGTTGTAAATGCCGCTAACCGCCCTGGTACGAAGGATAGCTTTCCCCTGTATTGCCGCAATAAACTGCATCCTGATAATGTTACAGTGCTCCATGAAGATTTAAGAGAGCTTTTTGGTAAGACGTATTCTATATTGTTATATCAGGAGCAGGCGTTGCAATTGTTCAGGTATGCTGGATTTCCTGAAGAGCAGGTAGATAATGCAAGACGGGCCATCGGTAAGAAGAAAAAAGATGTTATGAAGCAGCTGGAAACTGATTTTAGACTGGGACTTATGAAAAAGGGTTGGAGCAACGAACAGTTGATTGAGATATGGCAACTGGTTTTAAAACAATCGGAATATTGCTTTAACAGAGGGCACGCTGTTGCCTATGGTTTATTGTCCTATTTGACTGCGTATCTGAAAGTACATTACACCATTTATTTTATGACAGCTTTACTCACCTCTAAAAGCGATAAAGTGCAAAAAATCAGTATGGTAATCAATGACTGTAAAAGATTAAAAATAAATGTATCTCCGCCTCATATCAATAAATCGGATGTTTATTTTACAGCCTTGCCCGAAAAAAGTGAAATTTTATTTGGACTTTTGGCTGTAAAGGGTCTTGGGGAGTCGGTTATTCAAAGGATTATTGTAAACAGGCCGTATCAGAGTATAGAGGACTTAATTGAGAGGATACCGGATAAAGCAGCGATTATTACTTTAATTAAGGCGGGCGCCGTACCGACAAAAAATAAAATGCTTATGTTGAAAAGATACGCTGATAAGTTGTTTGAAAGAAAAAAGTATAAGCCGGTTACAACTGTCCCTTCTCCTTATTCCAAATTGATTCCCTTTGGAATAGATGTAGAAAATTACAGGGACGGAAAAAACATAGATAAAGTTTTACTGTTGAAAGACTATAACTATGTTAAAGAAAAGCTATTTCTGGCAGAGCAAAATCAGAAATATAAAAAACATATGACAGAATTTCAGGAAAAGTATACAAAGGATGAATATATGTGGGAGTTTGATACGTTATCCATGTTTCTGACCAATGACCCCTTAAAGGACGCCTACAAATATACAAAGACAGATTGGGATATGGTAGAAGACGGGGAAAAGACGACATTATTTTGCGTGATAGTTGATATAAAAAGAAAAAAAGATAAGAATGGCAACCAGTTCGCCTATTTGGATTTATATACGCCATTTGGAATCATTGAAGCCACTATCTGGTCGAGCCAATTAAAAGAATTTACAGAAGACATTAAAAAGGGAAGTTGCGTTGCGATGCTTGGAAGGAAAAAAGAAGGACATTTCTTTGTGGAAAAAGTAAAACCATACAATGTCTGGCTGGAACAAATGAAAAGGAAAGGGGTGACTATATAGACTTTGTTTACAGATGAGGATGAAATGTTTAAATTTAAAGCAACCATTACATATGAGAGATACTATAACACTGATACTACGTGGGGCTGCTATGGCTTTTCCACATCAGATAAAATACCGAAATTTACAAGGGCACCGTCAACGGATTTTTTTTCTGAGGACAAATCACAATGTAATCCTGATAAAAAATTAAGTACCCTTGCAGGGAAAATGCAGGAATTGGTTGTCGGCGGCGAATATATGGTAAAAGCGAAATATAAGCATGATAAAATGTATGGAGATCAGTATACCCCTGTTTTTGTATATGCTCTGATACCGCAAACGAGAGAAACGCAGCTCATGTTTTTACAGTCGATTATTTCCCCAGGAATCGCTGAAAACCTAATTAACGCTTATCCAAACATAGTAAACGATGTAGTAAACGGTTTAAAAGAAATTGACTATACCAGGGTAAAGGGCATCAGAGAAATTACATGGAACAGAATCAAAGAGAAGATTATAAACAATTATTTGATTTCTGATATTATTGCAATGCTGAGGCCGCTGGGTGTTACCTATACAATGATAAAAAAGCTTCTGACAGATGAGCCTAACCCTGTATTGCTGAAGAAACAGCTGGAAGACAACCCATATATTTTAACGAGGATAAACGGGTTGGGATTTAAAAAAGTTGATGATATGGCGTTAAAACTAAAGCCGGAGTTAATTGATACAGCGGAAAGGCTAATTGCATTTGTAAAGTATTATTTTACCGAGCTTGGGGAGAACAAAGGACATACGTGGGTGTCAGAAACTATCTTAAAATCTGCAATCAGCAATTATGTTTTGGAATGCTCTGAAAAAACAGACTGGCTATTGCAAAATAGTGATTTTTTGCATAGAAGCAATGGTAAGGTTGGATTGAAATATTATTATGAGGTTGAGCGGCAAATTTATCATTTGCTTTTGGAGAAATCCAGAAAAGAGACAGATTTTAATATCTCTGATGAAAGAATAGGACAAGCAATAAAACATGCTGAAGATGAGCAAGGTTTTAAATATGTAGTTGAGCAGTTAGATACTATCAAAAAGAGTTTACATAGAACAATTAGTTTTATAACTGGGAAAGCAGGATGTGTTGATTGTGATACTGAATATTTCAACGGGGAAAAATGGAAAAGGATTGCAGATTATTCATATGGCGATAAGGTTTTACAATTCAATAAAGATGGTACGGCAGAATTGGTAGAACCACTGGAATATATAAGGCAATCCAAAGATTATTTATGGCATTTTGAAACAATGTATGGGTTAGACCAGTGTTTGAGTGAAGAACATAACTGTATATTGGTGTCTCAAAAAGGAAATTTAAAAGAAGAACAATTTAATTCTGTGATGAGAAGACAAAATGCGTTGTGTTTTTATGACAAGTTCTTAACTGCATTTGATTATAGCGGCAGCGGTATTGACATGTCTGATGATATGCTAAGGTTAATGGTAGCGGCTTCAGCAGATTGTTCCTATGACTATAACGCAGATGAAACGTGGAATACATATAATAGAGCAAGATTTAGGATTAAAAAAGCCAGAAAAATATCAAGGCTAATTCATATTATAAAGGATTTGAAACTTGATTTTGAGATAAAAACTTTTGAAAATGATGATCATGTGAATATTTATGTATATCTTCCATATAGAATAAAAGAATTTCCAAAAGAATGGTATAACTGTTCAAAACATCAATTAGAAATAATTGCTGAAGAGGTTATGTATTGGGATGGAGATTACATGAGAAAAGATAGGTACTCTACAACTAATAAAAATAACGCAGATTTTATACAATTTGTATTTTCTTCACTTGGTAAAAGAGCAAATATCTTGGAACATGATAGAAGAGGACGAGTTCGTAATATTAACGGAAAAGATTATGAAACAAAATCAATAGAATATACGGTATCAATTACAGATAGGATAAAGGTTGGGTTATGTTGTGATAAAAGGAAAAATCATACTCCAACAAAATTTGAAAAATATCAAACAAAGGATGGGTATGAATATTGTTTTACTGTTCCAAGTCATATGCTTATATTGAGAAGAAACAATAAAATTTTTATTACTGGTAATTGTGGTAAAACGTCAATTATGAGAGCTATTGTAAAAGCTTATAGTGAAAACGGATTTTCAATTACCGCATCTGCCCTGTCCGCTATGGCGGCACAGAGAATTACAGAGGCCACAGGCTTTCTGGCTATGACTATTCACAGAACATTGGGATGTACAGGATTAAATGATTTTGCGTTCAATAAGGATAACCATTTGATTACAAGCGTTGCGATACTTGATGAGGGAAGTATGGTCAACGCCAGCTTGTTTCTACACTGGTTGGAAGCTATAGACGATAACACGAGAATTGTTATATCGGGAGATCACAAGCAGCTTCCCCCTATCGGATTTGGAAATATCTTTTCTGATTTAGTAGATATGTTTGACGATACTGTTGTAAGTAAACTAACCAAACCAATGAGACAGGCCGAAAAATCGGGTATTTTAGTAGATGCTAACTTGATACGCGACAATAAGAACCCCATTACAGAAAAACTTCAGCCCAGAATCATACATGGCGAATTGAAGGATATGTATTATATGTTTCGCAGCAACAGGCAGTCTCTGTTTGATATTGCACTGAAAACATATTTAAAATCAGTTGAGGAAGACGGTATGGACAATGTTGTTATTGCAGTTCCGAGGCGAAAGGATTGTTTAAATAGTACAAACGAATTAAATCAGGCCATTCAACGCAGACTGCTTGCAAATGAAAGAAAAAGCATTTCAGGCTTTAATGTGGAATTTAAATTGGGCGCGAAGGTTATGCAGACGGTAAATGACTATGAGAAAGGTGTTTTTAACGGAGAAATAGGATATATTACTAAAATTGATGAGCGCTGCGAAGGAAAAAGGAAAGAAGAGTATTGTGTAGTAACTTATAAAATATCTGTACTGCAAAATACAGAAAAAGAAGAAGCAGGGCACAGGGGAAAAGGTTTAGATATATACATAGAAGAACTGAAAGAAATAGAATATACAAAGAAGGAACTGGCAGTCTTGGATCTTGCCTATGCAATGACAGTTCATAAATTACAGGGGGCCGGCAGAAAAACGGTAATTGGCATTATAGATAACACACACTATCAACTGTTAGATAACTGCATGTTATACACATTGCTTACAAGAGCTAAGAAAAGATGCCTGTTATTGGCGGAGCCTCAAGCGTTTTTACAATGCATTCGTACAAGCCATAATCATAGAAATACATGGTTAGCGCTAAGGGACAGTATGGAAGTCTAATACAACTTTTTTATAAAAATGAAACATACGAATCTATCGTGTTATAAGTTAGATTTTAAAATGATAGAAAGAGATGTAAATAACTGCAGGTGTTTACAAATAAATAGAAAAATGAACAGATAAACTATTGTAAATAGTGAAAGGAGAAAAGAGGTTTGGCTAGCCACTAAAGTATACTTTACTCCTTAAAAAGAATGGAATATAAGAAGAAAATTAAATGTGAATTATACAGGGACTCAATGCAAAACCATAAGAGATATGCAATACCGCCGGCACAGTTAATCATTGCCGATGTGCCGTACAATGTAGGAAATAACTTTTACGGTTCAAATCCTATGTGGTATAAGGGAGGAGACAACAAAAATGGTGAGAGTAAGCTTGCAGGAAAGGCTGCTTTCAATTCCGATTTTAACTTTAACCTGTACGAGTATTTTCATTTTTGTTCTAAGATGCTGAAGAAAGACGATAGAAATCCGGTGCCCCGCGGCAGAAGCAGTAACTCACCGTGTATGATTGTATTTTGTAGTTTTGAACAGACACAGACGCTAATTAAAGCGGCTGAGAAGCATGGGTTTATACATTATATACCTCTTGTATTCTGCAAGAATTATAGCCCACAGGTACTGAAAGCAAATATGCGTGTTGTCGGCGCTACGGAATATGCGCTGCTTTTATATCGGGATAAGCTGCCTAAATTCAGAAATGGTCTTCAAATTGATGAAAATGGTAAAAATATTCAGGGGACAGGACATATGATTTTTAACTGGTTTGAATGGAAACGTGACGGGAAAGAAATACCCAAAATTCATCCTGCACAGAAGCCGGTTAGATTACTCAAACAGCTTATTGAAATATTTACAGACGAGGGAGATGTTGTGATAGATCCATGTGCGGGAAGCGGAACAACATTAAGGGCTGCCAGAGAGCTTGGAAGAAATGCTTATGGTTTTGAAATTGACCGTACTTTTTTTAATAGAGCTAAGAAAGAGATGTTGTATATAGAGGAAAAGTAATTCTGCAGATATCATAATAATCTGGGATTTCATTCTGATAGTCACAAAGGAGGAGATTGTTTTAAAATTAGTACCAAAGATTATTGCGTCTTTCATCATTATAGCCTGTGCTGTTTTGCCGATACAATATATGGATATTAAAACCATAGCGGCAGCGGCTTCCATAGATTTATTGCAAAAAAAGGTTACAGAGAAAGATTTGAAAATCAAAAATTTAGAAACAGTTGTGGACTTGCAAAGCTTTGAGATTGATTTGTTAAAAGAGGAACAATTGAAAGAGCAGGCTACAGAGAAAAAAATGATCTATCTTGGAAAATTTACAGTTACCTATTATTGCCATTGCAATGAATGCTGTGGAAAAACAGACAGAATTACGGCATCAGGGGCATTAGCGACAGAAGGTGTCACGATAGCCATGGACACGGGAAAGGTGCAACTGGGTTCGTATGTTTATATTGATGGCGTTGGTTGTAGGATTGTTCAGGATAAGGGCGGAGCGATAAAGGGAAATAAAATTGATGTTTATGTCAGCAGCCATACAGAAGCTTTGCAGTTTGGAAAACAAAAGGATATTGATGTTTGGCTGATTGCCTGATATATTGCGGTGTCATTCAATTACATATAGCGGGGGATGGATGAAAGTTTGAAAATAGTAACACTTAATGTCGGCGGTTTTGACGCTGCCTTTCAAGGGATGCGCAATCCGATGAATAGCTGGAATAAATCAGACAGCAGTATCGGTCGTGATTTCAAATATTTAAGGCATAATTATATTATAGGAAAGGAGGACTTAAAGCTTGCCCAGGCTCTTATCAAGGCAGGAAATGAACATGCAAAGTTTCTACGGATGATACATGTGTGGGCTGATGCTGAGATGCCAAGATATATTTGGAGTGAATGGGATACCTATAAATTTAACACAAAAAATAGTTGTTCAACGATGCATAGGCTCTTAAACAACAAAGAAAAAATTACAAAAGATTATTTTTTGACTTGTGAAGAAGATGATGATGTGATGGAGTTTCTAATTGACCGTCTCAACGAATTGAGGGAAGAATTTCTTAAAACAAAAAAGGATGAGCTTCTGATACGGGCAAAAAGACTTCTTCCGGAGGGTTTCCTTCAGCTTCGCACCGTTGATACCAATTATGCAGAGCTAAGAAATATGTATTTTCAGCGCAGAAATCATAGGCTGAAAGAGGAATGGCAGAATGTATTTTGTAAATGGTTGGAAACACTGCCATATGCCAAAGAGCTTATATTATTTGAGGGGTAGGGATTACAATCTTATTGCTATTGGGTAAAAGCGCAGCAGGAAAGGATACAATTCAAAAGGAGCTAATCAAACAGGGACTATATCCGGTTGTCCCATATACGACAAGACCGATGAGAAAGGGAGAAAGAGACGGTACAACATATCATTTTATTTCAAAGGAAGACTTTTTTCACAAACAAAAATCAGGCTTTTTTGCAGAGACAACCTCCTATCGGGCGGCGAATAATGAGGTATGGCACTATGGAAGTGCAATTGAGGATTTATCAGACCATAAGGTCATGATAATAAATCCAGAAGGGCTAAAAGCGCTAAAAGACTTAGGACAATTTCATATTGTTTCGTTTTATTTATTGTCCAATATGGAAAGCTTGCAAAAACGGATGTTAGAGCGTGGGGATGATTTAAACGAAGCCAGGAGAAGACGAAAGGCTGATAAAGTTGACTTTGCCAATATTGATAATTATATTGATTTTTCTCTTAGAAACGATACCGGCTTTAATCCTGCTGTGTTGGCAAAAATAATCTTGTTTTTATATAAGGCTGCGATTGGAGAGAAGTAATTGGAACGGTTTCTTATTTATTTATTAGGTGGTATGGGCAAGTTTGGCAAAGAAAATTTTAATGAGGGAAATAAATGGAGAGTTGATTTAAAAAATCAATTGGAAACAAAATGCTCTGATTATAAAGTACATGTGATTAACCCTAATAACTATCATAGCTTTTTGGATGATACGACATATGATTCTGAACTGGAAGTAATGGAATTTGATTTAAATAAATTGAGAAATTGCAATATTGGTATTTGTAATTTTAATGATGTTAACAGCCTGGGCACAATGGCCGAGCTCGCTGTTGCATATGAGAGAAAAATACCGATTATCGGATTATGTGAAAATGGTGAGAATATTTTGCTGCACCCCTGGCAGAAGAGCATGTGCCATAAAATATTTACGGACAGGGCAGATTTGGTGGACTATGTATTAACTTACTATTTAGATTGAGGCGTGTATGTTAAATCACAAAGACAAAAAATTACTGATAGAACTAATTTGCAATGAACAGACTCAGATCATTACAAGGAATCCTGAAAAATATGAAAGCAATAAATATAAGTATTTAGAAGCGTTAAAAGTAAAAATCAAAGATATGAATTAGAATTTAGCTAAAACGGAGGATAAGTATTGAATAAGATTATTTTATATAGTACCCATTGTCCCCAATGTAATATTTTAGAGAAAAGACTAAAATCAAAGGGTGTAGATTACATAGAAGTGAACGATACTGACATTATGATAAAAAAGGGTTTTTATTCTGCTCCTATGCTTGATGTGAACGGTGTAGAAATGAATTTTCAGGAAGCAAGCGAATGGTTGAATAAACAGTAATTGGAGGACATGGATATGAAAAGCAGTAAATCAATTGTAGAACCATATTTAAAAAAGCAGGACTGGAGGGTAAAAGAGAACTCAAATTCTCCCTTTAGTTTTGGAGGGTTAAATAAGTATATTACTTCTGAAGTAAGTAAGGATTATTGGCTGAGAGAGGTTTACCCAGAGGGTATAGCACAGGCTTATATAACTGGGCATATTCATATTCATGATTTAGGCGGACTTAGTTTGTATTGCAGCGGTTATTCCTTAAGGGATATCCTTTTGAAAGGGGTTTGTGGTATACCTAACGTCCCTACATCATCTCCCGCAAAGCATTTTGACAGTATACTAAATCAAATATCAAATCTTCTTACAATTTTCCAAAATGAAATTTTAGGCGCCGTGGCGCTGAATAGTTTTGATACATTGCTGGCCCCTTTTATTAAAAAGGATAACCTGTCTTACGGGCAGGTAAAGCAATGCATGCAAAATTTTATTTTCAGTATTAACTCAAATAGCAGGATGGGGGCGGAACCGGCGTTCAGTAATCTGACGTTTGATTTAACACCTCCAAATGATTTGCTGGAAGAATATGTAATGATTGGCGGAGATCTTGAAAGCTTTACATACCGTTCCTGCCAGAGAGAGATGGATATGCTTAATAAAGCATTCTTTGAAATAATGATTGAAGGGGATTCAGCAGGCAAGTTGTTCGCGTATCCGATTAATTGGTAGTCGCTTTACACAGCAATGTGTATCGAAAAATGTGGTGAACCTAGAAATCTAGGGTGTGCGATTTACAATTGGGATCGTAGGAAATGACGGTTAGAAATCGTGCTAACAGGGGAAGCCTAAATCGGTAGAATATTTCGACAAGGTAATCCTGTGGTAAGTCAATTAATATAGATAGTGTTAGTAAAGCAACAATTAGAGATGTTCTAATTAGAAGGACATGGAAACATATTTGTATTGATTGAAAACTCAAACGACTATTCCGCAAGGAAGTACATTTAAGGTGAAAATCCTTATTTGGAAGTGCCACACACCCATAATTGGGTGATGATATAGTCTAATCCCACTGTTAAATCAGTGTTAAAGTACCTAGAAATAGGGGGTACACAATGACCAACCTATAATATTCATAAGAGGTTTGACTGGGATAATCCCAACAATAAGCTCCTTTGGGAACTGACCGGAAAGTTTGGAACACCTTACTTTGCAAACTACCTTAACAGTGATATGAATCCGGAGGATGCACGAAGCATGTGCTGCCGTTTAAGATTAGATTTAACAGAGCTAAGAAAACGGAACGGCGGTCTTTTTGGAGCGGGAGACAGCACAGGTTCTATTGGGGTAGTGACAATAAATCTCCCAAGAATTGCATATGAGAATAAGGGAGACAAAAACAAATTTTATGACAGCTTGGATTATTACCTTGAAAAAGCAAAAGACAGTCTTGCAATTAAAAGAAATTGGCTGAATAAAAATATTATTGAAACCAATGCGATACCGGCCTTTATTGAATATGTCGGCTCATTAAACAATTATTTTTCAACCATTGGCGTTATTGGAATGAATGAAATGTGCATGAATTTTTATGGTAAGGATATAAATATTCTCAGTGAAAAGGGGAAGAACTTTTCTGAGGAGGTTGGCCGTTACATAAGAAATAAATTAGTCGAGTTTCAAGAGGAAACCGGTAATTTATTCAACTATGAGGCAACGCCAGCAGAGTCCACATCCTATAGGCTGGCGTTAAAGGATAGAAAGGATTATCCAGACATTATAACGCAGGGGCAAGGGGCAGATTGCTATTATACGAACAGCTGCCATATTCCGGTTAACCTGGTTAACGGAATTGACTCTACGTTTAAGCATCAGGAAACAATGCAGTCCCAGTTTACCGGCGGGACAGTAATTCATAATTATTTGGAAGGTGCAATTAGCGGAGAGCAGGCTAAGGCAATTGTAAAAAATATGTTTACAAACTATACAGTCCCGTATATGAGCATTTCGCCTATTTCAAGATATTGCAACGAGCATGGATATATTGAAGAAACCGTTGACAAGTGTCCGATATGCAAAAAAAGACTGAGGAAGTATCAGAGAATTACCGGTTACCTCAGATGCACTGACAATTTTAATAAGGGAAAACTTGCTGAATTTAAGGACAGAAAGCAAGTGAAATATGAAAATTAAAACAATACTGAATGAGGATTTTTCTAATTACAAAAAACCCTCTATGTTTATAGGAACTAGCAGATGTACATTTAAGTGTGATAAAGAGTGTGGAGTGCAAGTATGTCAAAATAGCGTACTTGCACACGCGCCGGATATTGAGATAGATAATACTGAATTAACATATAGATATTTGAAGAATCATTTGACTAGTTCGCTTATTATCGGAGGTCTTGAACCAATTGATACCTTTGATGACCTCATTAACTTTTTGACCGTTTTCCGCAGGTATACCATGGATATGGTAGTGATATATACCGGATACGAAAAAGAAGAGATTAGCAGAAAAGTTGAAATTTTATCGTTATTTCCCAATATAATTATGAAGTTTGGAAGGTTTCTGCCCGGACACAAGAAGCATTATGATAATATTTTGGGAGTTTACTTGGCCAGTGATAACCAGTATGCAGAAAGGATTAGTTGATAAGGGTAAAAATCGTAGAATATGTATTATGGAGAAAGAAAAATGAAAATTAAAATAAAATATTTCGCCGAAGGAATTGACAAGCTTCGATATATTGATGGAGAAAAATCAAATTGGATTGATTTAAGGGCATCAGAGAGTATTTGCTTAAAAAAGGGAGAGTTTAAATTAATACCTCTCGGTGTGGGAATGGAATTACCGAAAGGCTATGAAGCGCATATTGTGCCAAGAAGTTCAACCTTTAAAAACTTTGGAATTATTCAAGCAAACCATTGCGGCATAGTGGATGGAAGCTATTGCGGGGACAATGATCAATGGATGTTTCCGGCTTACGCATTAAGGGATACTCAGATACATAAAAATGACAGGATATGTCAATTCAGGATTATTCACAGCCAGCCTCAGATTAAGTTTAAAACAGTCAGCAGTTTAAAGGGGGATGACAGGGGAGGGTTTGGGAGTACCGGAATATAGCATATTTTAAGACAAACTAAAATATATTAATATCAGAATATATTTTATAAGGGAATGAGATTACATAGAAAAGAGAAAAGAAGATAATATATCCTGTTATAAAATAACACGTCATTTTTTGGGGAAAAAGCGTACAGAAGATTGTATAAAAAATATTTTAAAAAACATCTGTAAACAAAAGAAGTACGAAGAAATGGAGTAGGCTCACTCCATTTCTTTTCATTTATATAGGCTTCAATTGTGGTATAATATGATATGCACAGACCACCAATTGATGCCATGATTGGAGGTCGATAATATGAGAAAGAAAATTGACAGCAATGTTTTCTTAGCCGGAATATATATTAGGCTTTCAAGGGAGGATGGGGATAAAGCTGAAAGTGACAGTATCGTAAATCAAAGGGATTTACTTACTCGGTTTGTCAATAATAACAGTGACATAATACTTTTCAATGAATATATTGACGATGGTTGGAGCGGAACAAATTTTGAAAGACCTGCTTTTATTCAAATGAGAAGAGATATTGAGGATGGAAAGATAAATTGCGTAATAGTAAAGGACTTGTCTCGATTGGGACGTGATTATTTAGAGACAGGTACTTATATAGAAAAGTATTTCCCGAATCACAATGTCAGATTTATTGCAATTAATGACAATATAGACAGTGAAAAGAATATGGACTTTGACATTATTATGCCGGTTAAGAATATATTCAATGAGCAGTACGCCAGAGATATATCTAAAAAGGTTAAATCATCAATCGCAACAAGGCAAAAAAAAGGTGATTTTATTGGGGCCTTTGCATCCTATGGCTATAAAAAAGACCCTCTTAATAAGCATAGGCTTCTTATTGATGATTATGCGGCCGGTATTATAAGAAGAATCTTTGAAATGTTTGTGGAAGGGAAAGGCAAAATAGCTATCGCAAAAATTTTAAATGAAGAAGGTATTCTGCCTCCGACAGAATATAAGAGATTAACAAACCTGAATTATCAAAACGGAAATAAAATGGCGACAACAACTTATTGGACATACTCCACTATTCATAAAATATTAAAAAATGAGTTGTATATTGGAAATATGGTTCAGGGGAAAGATAATAAGTCACGATACCGGAGATCCAGGTCAACATCAGTCAACCAATCTCAATGGATAAAAGTTCCAGGAACACATACACCTATTATATCTCAAGAAATATGGGATAAGGCACAGGCACTACTAAAAGTCCGTACGCGCCAAATAGACTTTAAAGAAAATGTCAGTATATTCGCAGGGTTCCTTAAATGTAAAGACTGTGGCAGAGCAATGGTAAAAACCTATGACCACGATAATATTTACTATGTGTGTGGGTCATATAGAAGATATGGTATTCATGTTTGTTCTCACCATAGAATAAATCATACCATCATTGAAAAAATTGTCCTTGATGATTTAAACAGTATTGTCGAAAAAATAGAAAATTTGCACTCTATGATTGAGGAAATACAAAATGAAAATCAGTTAACTGATAAAAACAATAAAGAGTCGAATGTGGAACGAATTAAAATTGAAATTGAAAAAATCAATACGAATAAAAAAACACTTTACCATGATTTAAAAGAAGGGCTTATTGATAAGAACGAGTATCTACAATACAAAAAAGAATACAATGATAAAATTGTCTTTTTAGAGCAACAAGTTTCTTCTTATCAGCAAGAGGGAAAGGCGAAAAAGGAAAAATTTTCTCCTTTTGATCTTCCAAAGATACAGCAACTATTAAAGTATAGAAAAATAAAGAATCTAACTCGAAATATGGTTGTTGAAATGATTGACCATATAGAGATTGGGGAAAATAAAAACATTGATATTTTTTACACATTCGAGAATGATTTAGAACTGGTTTTCAATACATGCGGGTTATCTTCATAGAGATTTTTCTATTCGCAATTTATACCCTCCCTGGGGTGCAGATGATACAGATGAGCTTTTGCGGATACTGAAGGAAAATGATGTAAAGACGACCTTTTTTATGTGCGGGTACTGGGTGGAGGATTATCCGGAGGAGGTCAAAAAAATTGCGGAGGACGGGCATGACCTGGGCAATCATTCGGCAACCCATCCTCATATGAGCCAGCTGTCAAAGGAAGAAATTAAAAAAGAGCTGATGGATACTCATGCCAAGGTGAAGGAGCTAACAGGTGTTGATATGGAGCTTTTCCGCCCTCCCTTTGGCGAGTATGACAATAAGGTGATTGAAGCGGCAAAGGAATGCAATTATTATACGATCCAATGGGATGTGGAAGGATATGCAACAAAGTAAAACCTTGGAATTACAGTGCTTAGACATGATGGGTAATTTTCAATACAGTAGCAGTGCGGGCGCTTTTTGGCGCCTGTTTTTATATATGAAAATGAAAATTATTTAAAAATGGGGAAGAATTCCCTTGAAAATCAGTGACCCGAAAAAAGAAAGCGATAAAAGGAAGTCGAAATATCTGAAAAATCAGACCAAGCACCGCGAAGATAGACGCGGACGCCAGAGGCGGTTTTACGATAGCGGTAACACCCAGCGTTAGCTGGACAGCCTCCGGCTGGTTTTGGCACAGCCAAAACTGTTTCTGCTGACCATACACCGGGCCGTATTTTTCAGGTGAGGTCTGGGGATGGTTTATCTTTGGTACCGCCAGCGGTTATAATAACCGCGAGAGGTTTGGTACCGCCAGCGGTTCGTATAAGCGCGAGAGGTTTAGTACCGCCAGCGGTTCGTATAACCGCGAGAGGTTTGGTACCGCCAGCAATTCGTATAACCGCGAGAGGTTTGGTACCGCCAGAGGTTAGTATAAGCGCGAGAGGTTTGGTACCGCCAGAAGTTCGTATAACCGCGAGAGGCTCGCGGCGAATGGCCAGAACTTTTCTTTTTAGAAAAAGTGGGCTATGCCCCTTCTATCTTCGGGATTCATTGTCAGCACATTTGTGCCTACAGCCGCAAAGCTCGCTTTGCTCGGCGGATTTCTTTCCGCTGCCGGGGGGCCTTGCGCAATTCGCAGCGGGGAAGACACTCCGCCAGCGGCGGAAATGTGCTGATTACCCAGTATTGGTATTTCTCTTGAAAGAAAAGTACATACATAAGCTCTTTGTTCTAAAAATAGATTGGGAAAAATTATTGTTTAAAAACCGATACTTTTTGTCTCTGTCTGATTTGCCTCATATTTTTCTGAATTTTGGTAAAAATGAATTTAAGAAACGACAAATGAGGGATAAAAAATGAATAGCAGTCAAAATTTGTATTCTGATGAAATCATAAGGGAAATGATTACTTTGGGCGAGGATATTTACAGGGAGCCGGAATTGGGATACAGAGAGATAAAAACGGCCCGCAAAATTATGGACAAGCTTGATAAATACCATATACCCTATCAATTTCCCATAGCGCAAACCGGAATAACGGCTACCGTTGACTCCGGCAGAAAGGGGCCGCATATCGGTTTAATCTGCGAGCTTGATGCTGTGCCGACGCCCGGCCACCCTCTTGCCAATCAAGAGGATGGGGCGGCCCACACCTGCGGGCATTATGCTCAGGTAGGTGTAATGCTGGCCGTATTTTGTACGCTGAAGGAAAAGAAGCTGATGGAGGATCTTTGCGGAAAGGTAACGCTTATTGCAACGCCGGCGGAGGAATTCTGTGATTTTGCATTCCGAAGGGAATTGATGGCGGAGGGCAGAATAGGCTATATGTCCGGCAAGCAGGAAATGATTTCATTGGGCATCTTTGACGATATGGATTTGATTCTTTCCTGTCATACCCTTGGGACGGGGGTGCCCTATGACGCGGAAATAGACGCCAGCCTCAACGGTTTTTTGAGTAAAAGGGCAGTATTCCGCGGAAAAGCGGCGCATGCGGGTTCTTATCCTTCAGACGGCGTTAACGCTCTGAATGCAGCGGTGCTTTCTATGAGCGCCATGAATTTCCTGCGGGAAACCTTTCGTGAGGAGGATGCCATAAGGCTTCACTTCATACTTTCCGACGGCGGTCAGAGTGTCAATTCGGTGCCGGAGCGGACAGAGCTTGAAATGTATATACGGGCGAAAAATTTGAGTACAGTATTTACCCTGAATGACAGAGTGGACAGATGTCTGCAAAGCGGCGCGCTGGCGGTAGGCTGTGACGTGGAGGTTATCAATACGCCAGGGTATTTTCCGCTGAGACAGGACAGGAATCTCAGTCACGCCATTGAAAAAAACATATTAAAATATATACCGTCCCACAGAATACTGAGGGACAGCCATGGTTTTGCGTCAGGGGATATGGGGGATATTTCTATGCTGCTGCCGACGGTTGAAATCGGTATAGGCGGATTTTCGGGAACGATACACGGAGATGATTTCAAAACGGAGGACACCAACATGGCCTATGGCATTCCCGTCAGATTTTTTTTGGACAGTATCGCGGACCTGTTATCCCAGAATGGGGAAAAGGGCTATTTTATCATGGATAATTTTAAGTCGGGTATGGATAAGCAGTCTTATTTGCAGACATTGGAATCCTTCCGCAAAAAAAAGACATTTTATAAAGGAGAAAAAAATGAAAAATAAAAGGAATGCGTCTGTAAGGCGATTTTATTCGGGAAAACAAAAGTTTTCCAAGTCAAGCACTGACGGAGTGTGTCCTGAGCTGACAAAACTATTTTTATGGAACCGGCATAGGAAGCCTGAAAAGTCAGCTTTTTTTCGCTCCAACTCCCTCTTGCGGCATCGTTCATTGCTGTTATCTTTTATTCTGCTGTTTAGCTTTTGTTTTTCCGCCTGTTCCTCTAAGGGGGAAATGGGAAGCGCTGCGAGTGATAACGGCAGTAAAATAAAGGTGGCCCTTTTGGTTACGGGTACCTTTGGAGACAAGTCTTTCAACGATTCCGCGCAAAGGGGAATGGATAGGATAAAAAGGGAATTGGGCGACAGGTGTGAGGTTACCATGACGGAAATGGGCGGTGACAAGACAAAGTTTGAGCCCTCTCTCATTGACGCATCGGAGTCGGATGCCGATATTATTATCACGGGAACATGGGATATGAAGGAGGTATTGGAGCGGACTGCCTCCCTGTATCCGGATAAGAAGTATATCATTTTTGATACGGATGTGGAATTCTTATCTTATAATCTTGACAACGTCTATTCCATGGACTACAAGCAAAATGAGGCGGGTTTTTTGAGCGGTGTTCTTGCGGCCTTGGTGACTTCCTCTGAAATGGAGTTTGCCAACAGTGAAAAAAAGATTGGGTTTGTCGGCGCCAGAGATACCTCTCCTGTCATCAATGATTCCTTAGTGGGATATATTGAGGGGGCTCAGTTCGCGGATGCGGACGTTAAGGTGGAGGTGTCTTATATCGGTTCCTTTGTGGATTCTGCCAAGGCAAAGGAAATTGCCCTTTCCCAGTATAATAACGGTGTGGATATTATTTTTGTGGCGGCGGGGCCTGCCTCTGTTGGGGCCATTGAGGCGGCACAGGCCTCGGGTAACTATATTATAGGCGTAGATTCCGATCAGGCGGCGGCCTATGGAGATACGGATACGGCGTCTTATATACTCTCATCCGCCGTCAAGGGCATTGACGCCACCCTATTTTCTGCCGTTGAGCATGCCTTGAAGGATCAGCTTCCCTTTGGAACACATGAAAAGCTCGGTCTTGCAGAGGGGGCGGTAGGTCTTGCGGAAAACAATATTTATACGGAGAGAGTGCCTCAGGAAATCAGGGATGAGGTGGATGCGGCAAAGCAGTCTTTACTGGATGGCAGAGTGATGGTGGATTCTGCTTTTGGTATGGATGCAGACCGTCTGCAGGAAATAAGGAACAGCGCAAAATAGGAAATGGGGCAGAGATATGGAAGAAATATTGCTGGAGCTTCAAAACATCACAAAGGTTTATCCGGGCGGGGTTGTTGCCAACAGGGATATTTGTCTGCGGGTTAAGAAAGGTGAAATTCATGCGTTGATTGGAGAAAACGGTGCGGGGAAGTCAACGCTGATGCATCTCATATACGGTATTCTCTCACCGACAGGGGGCAGGATGCTGTGGAAGGGGGAGGACGTTCGTTTTTCCTCCTCAAAAGACGCTATTGAAAAGGGAATCGGCATGGTGCACCAGCATTTTATGCTGGTGCCTTCTTTTACTGCCGCTGAAAACCTGTGTCTGGGAGCGGAACCATATCGTTTCGGAAGGTTTGATTCTAAAAAGGCGATTGAGGATACAAAAAGGCTTTCGGAAAAATACCATTTTTCCATTGACCCTATGGAGAGGGCGGACGGTATGTCCTTGGCCGCGAAGCAAAAGCTGGAAATACTGAAGGCTCTGTACCGCGGAGCGGAGTTTTTGATTCTGGATGAGCCGACGGCTGTTTTAACACCCCAGGAGACACAGGAGCTTTTTCGGGAGCTGAAGCTTTTGAAAAAGCAGGGCTATACCATACTTTTTATATCCCATAAGCTGAAGGAGGTTATGGAATTGGCTGATACCCTGACAGTGCTTCGGGATGGAAGAACAATGGGTACCTATGAGGCGTCGGGAATGGAGGAAGAGGAAATATCAAGGCTTATGGTAGGCCGTGAGGTTCAATTATTTGTGGAAAGGCAGGGGGAGCCTTTTGGAGACGTTATTCTTCGGGTAAGGGGCGTATATGGCGGCGCACATGAAAGGACAAGGCTAAAGGACATTTCCTTTACAGTCAGGCAGGGACAGATACTTGGTATTGCCGGTATTGAGGGAAATGGACAGACAGAGCTGGCCGAGACAATTTGGGGTGTCAGAAAAGCGTCGAAGGGAAGCATACAGCTGAGGGGCGAGGAGATAAGCCGGCTGTCTGTTAGAGATCGGCAGAAAAAAAAGCTGTCCTATGTGTCTGAGGACAGGCTTAGGTACAGTACAGCGCCGAAAATGAGTCTGGAGGAAAACGCCATATCCAAGCTGTACCGATCTCCTTTGTTCTCCCGCTCTTTGCTGATGGACGGTAAAAAGGTCGGTCTTTACGCGAAAAAGCTGCTGGATGGCTTTCAGGTAAAGTATAAAACACAGAAGGACAGCGTTTCTTCCCTTTCGGGCGGCAATATACAAAAACTTGTTTTTGGAAGGGAATTTGATTTTGACCCAGAGGTGCTCTTGCTGAACCAGCCTACCAGGGGCATTGATGTGGGTGCCATAGAACTGATACGGAAAAAGATTATGGAGCTGAAAAAAGACGGCAAAGCTATACTTCTTATTTCAGCGGATCTAAATGAGGTTATGGCGCTCAGTGATTCCATACTGGTGATGAACGGAGGAAGGCTTACCGGTTTTATAAAGGACGCTTCTGTCATCAGTGAAGAGGAGCTGGGGCTTTACATGCTTGGAGTGAAGGAAGATACAGCAGAAAGGATTGGCGAAGCCTATGACGCATAAAGGAAGGATACCGCTTCAAAAGAAATTTGAATTTTACCGTATTATCTGTGCTTTGGGCATTGCCCTTCTTTTAACCAGCGCGATATTATTTTTGACCTCCCAAGCGCCTTATGAGGCGCTGCGCGCCCTGTTTTTAAGCCCCTTCAGTTCAAAACGGCATTTCTTTAACATACTAGAAATGGCAATACCTCTGACCTTTACGGGGCTTGCGCTGAGTCTGGTCTTTCAGTCGGGCAGTTTTTCCATGATTAGTGACGGCGCCTTTTATATGGGGGCTGTACTTGCCGCCTGCCTTGCGGTACGTCTTACCCTGCCGCCTGTCCTGCATCCCTTTTTTATTTTGGTGATGTCTTCACTGGCGGGCGCTGTTATAGGCTTGATACCTGCCGTGTTAAGGGTGAGATTTCGAGCCAATGAACTGGTTACTTCGCTGATGCTTAATTTTGTGTTTTATTATCTGGGACTTTATATTATCAAAACTTTTATTATAGACAGGACAGCCGGAAATTTTGCTTCTGTTAAATACGGCTCTACAGCACTTCTTCAAAATATTTATACGGGTACAAGGCTTCATTCCGGTTTTTTTATAGCTCTTATTGCAGCGGTACTGGTTTACCTTTATGTGTACAGGACAAAATGGGGCTATGAAATCAGGGTGACGGGAAGTAATCCCGATTTCGCCAGGTATTCCGGCATACCGGCAGGCAGGGTTATCCTTATGGCGCAGATGGCCGCGGGCGCCATAGCGGGCCTTGGCGGCGCTGTAGAACAGCTTGGCATGTATACGCGTTTTTTATGGGCGGATGCGCCCGGTTATGCCTGGGACGGTGTGATATTGGCGGTGTTGAGCCGAAATAATCCGAAGTTTGTTCCCCTTGCGGCTTTTTTTCTGGCCTATATCAGAGTTGGAGCGGATGTGATGTCACGACGGACGGATATTCCGGGAGAGCTGGTCAGTGTCATACAGGCAGTTATCATACTAATGGTAACGGCGGAGAGGTTTCTGTTTTTTTACAGGCAGAGGCTGGAAGCAAAGCAGGCGCTTGAAAACAGCTAGGAGGCGATAATGCATATGATATTTGAGCTTTTTATGAGACAGGATTTTTATTTTGCCCTTTTGCGGCTGGCAACGCCTGTTCTTTTGACCACGATGGGCGCTATTGTTGCCAGCAGCGCGGGAAGCAGCAATATTGCTTTGGAGGGAACTATGCTGTTTTCGGCGTTTGCGGGGGTATTTTGCAGTGCCTTAAGTCAAAATCCGTGGATTGGACTTTTGGGGGCCGCGCTTTGCGGCTTTCTCATCAGCTCTGTGCTGGCTTATTTTGCCTTAAAGCTGAAAAGCAATATTGTGATCACGGGTATTGCACTGAATCTGTTTTCTGCCGGCGCTACGGTTTTTTTATTGTATTTGGCGACAGGGGACAAGGGGGCTTCAACCTCACTTCCGTCTAAGATCCTGCCTAATTTGCAGATTCCATTTGTGAGGGATATTCCGGTAATAGGAGGCATACTGTCAGGACACCACATTTTGACCTATGTGGGTCTTTTGTCCGTTTTTGCAGTATACTATCTGTTACGGTATACTTTACTGGGGCTTCATATACGTGCAGTGGGACAGTTTCCCGAGGCGGCCCGATCTGCCGGAATATCCGTTGAGAGGATAAAATATATTTCATTAAGCATCAGCGGCGTTATGGCAGGTCTTGGCGGCGCCTTTTTATCCATGGGCTATGTCAGTCTTTTTTCTGCCGGAATGACGAACGGGCGGGGCTATATTGCACTTGCAACGCAGGCTATGGCTGCCGGAAATGCGTTTGTGGGTCTTTTCACCTCTCTGCTTTTTGGATTGTGCGAAAGCCTGTCTATCTATTTACAGGGCGGCGGGCTTCCGATAGAATGGATACAGATGATACCGTATTTGACAATTGTTATTGTCTATACCATCTATACGGCAAACAGAAAAGAAGGTTAAAGGAGGAAATGGCATGGTTGATTTGCATCTGCATCTGGATGGTTCTCTGCGGCCCCAAACGGTCTGGGAGTTAGCAGAGGACAGGAAAATTGCACTGCCCGCCGAAAATTTGGGGGAGCTGAAAAAGCTTCTCACGGCACCGGAGAACTGCAAAAGCCTCAATGAATATTTAGAGCGTTTTGATTTGCCCCTGCTTGTTTTGCAGGATGAGGCCGCTTTGGAGCGTGCAGCCTATGAACTGGTGGAGGATTTGGCCTTACAGGGGCTGGAATATGCGGAAATTCGGTTTGCGCCTCAGCTCTCCGCAAAAGAGGGCCTCAGCCAGGACAAGGTGACAGCCAGCGTCATAGAGGGAATGAATAGAGCACTCCATAAGTACAGCACAATTCGCACGGCTTTGATACTTTGCTGCATGAGGGACGATAAGAATAAAAGGGAAAATATGGAAACCATAGAAACAGCCGGCAGGTATTTGGGAAAAGGCGTGGCGGCTGTGGATTTGGCAGGAGCTGAGGGATTGTTTAAAACATCCTGCTTTCAGGAGCTTTTTGAGAGGGCGAAGGAATTAAATATTCCCTTTACCATACATGCAGGGGAAGCGGACGGGCCGGAAAGCGTTTGGAAAGCATTGGAATATGGCGCAAAAAGGATAGGTCACGGTGTGCGCGCCATAGAGGATGAGGCCTTGATGGAAAAGCTGGCGGAGGAGAAGATAACGCTTGAGATGTGTGTTACCAGCAATATACAGACAAAAACGGTGAAGGACAGGAAAAGCCATCCCATACGTAAATTTTTCGACAGAGGAATCCATGTCACAGTCAATACGGATAATATGACAGTGTCCGACACAACACTGGAGAAGGAATACAGGCTGTTGAAGGAGGAATACGGTTTTACAGAGGAAGAGCTTGAAAAGATGAACCGATACGCATTAGAGGCGGCGTTTTTGAAGGAGTAGGATTATTAAAAAAGGATTTAATGTGTTGCGGTGAGAGAAAAAAATGATGGATGAAAAGCCTATAGGTTTTTATATGGTTATTATAAATGCAAAGCTCTTATGTACTTTTCTTTGAAGAAAAGTACCAAAAGAACGGGGGACTGGCGCAATGTCCCCACACCCCAGTGCGCCAGGGCCTCTCGCGGTTAAATTAACCGCTGGCGGTACCAAACCTCTCGCGGTTATTATAACCGCTGGCGGTACCAAACCTCTCGCAGTTATATTAACCGCTAGCGGTACCAAACCTCACGCGGTTATACTAGCCGCTGGCGGTACCAAACCTCTCGCGGTTATATGAACCGCTGGCGGTACCAAACCTCTCGCGGTTATACTAACCGCTGGCGGTACCAAA
>JAHZDZ010000009.1 GCA_019422105.1 Bacillota bacterium
ACAATCTCTTGCAAGCAAGCTTGCAGTATTGCATCTGTGCAGCCTGCTTTCTCCGCTTTTATGGTATAATGATGATAAGAAAATATTAATAAGGAGGTCTTGCGCATGTATGAAAATCACAGAAAGCATTACCGCGTTGCAAAAAAAGAAATTTATGAGGATCCATATGAGGGCATCTATGTTACAAGAGAAGAGCAGGAGCGCTGCTTTCTGATTACTTTGGGCCTTATCGCACTTTCTTTTTTAATGATGATTCCGTTGGCGCTAAAAAAATAAACTGATATAATTTAAGCAATTTGATATTGCGGTTTTTGGGGTCAAATGCAGACAGAATGTGCATTAAGAATACAAAATAGTCGTTTTCAAAAAGGGAAGCCGCCTGTAGTCGGCTTTCCTTTTTCTATAGCTTTTTTACGGTCTAAAAAATGCTGTGATTTTAAATCTGGCTATGCAGAAGGCTATAACGGCAGTTTGCAGAGATAAAATTACTTGTCTTGCTAAAACGAAAAACTTAAAGTATAATTGATTTCAGTGTTTATTAACAATTGATTGAGGAGAGGAAGAAAGCTATGAAACTTGGAATCGTTGGCCTTCCAAATGTAGGAAAAAGCACATTATTTAATTCTATGACCCTTGGCAAGGCGGAAGCCGCCAATTATCCTTTTTGTACCATTGACCCCAATGTGGGTATTGTAACTGTGCCGGACGAGAGACTTACAAAGCTTGCAGCTTTATATGACTCGGAAAAAATAACGCCTGCCGTTATTGAGTTTGTAGATATAGCAGGTCTTGTAAAGGGCGCCAGCAAGGGGGAGGGACTTGGAAACAAGTTTCTGTCCCATATCAGGGAGGTAGACGCAATTGTACACGTGGTGCGCTGCTTTGAGGATGCCAATGTGATTCATGTGGATGGTTCTGTTGGGCCATTGCGGGATATAGAAACCATTAATCTGGAGCTTATTTTCTCTGATTTAGAGGTTTTAGAGAGAAGGATCTCAAAAACAGTTAAGGCGGCAAAGGCCGATAAATCTCTGCAAAAGGAATTGGAGATTTTAGAAAGACTGAAGGAAGAGCTTGAAGACGGAAAATCCGCCCGTGCGGTTTCCTTTGATACAGAGGAGGACAGAGCTTTTGTGGACAGCTTGACTCTTTTGACGGCAAAGCCGGTTTTGTATGCTGCCAATGTTTTGGAGGAGGATTTGGCGGATGATGGTAAGAATAATCCTTTTGTAAAGGAGGTCAGGGAATTTGCTGCCCAGGAGGGCTCTGAGGTTTTTGTGCTCTGTGCAAAGATTGAGGAAGAGATTTCTGAGCTGGATGAGGAGGAAAAGAAAGAGTTTTTACAGGAGCTGGGAGTATCCGCAAGTGGGCTTGACCGTCTTATTGCGGCAAGCTATAAGCTTTTGGGGCTTATCAGCTATCTCACCGCAGGTCCGCAGGAAACCCGCGCCTGGACTATCACGAAGGGCATGAAAGCGCCTCAGGCAGCAGGCAAAATACACAGCGATTTTGAGCGCGGCTTTATTCGCGCCGAGGTGGTAAGCTATGAGGACTTAACCGGTCTGGGCTCCTACAATGCGGCAAGGGAGCAGGGACTTGTGCGTTCCGAGGGAAAGGAATATGTTGTGAAGGACGGAGATGTTATACTGTTCCGGTTTAACGTATAAGTATTTTAGCTTTGACAGCAGGCAGACTGATTTTGGTCTGTCTGCTTTTTTGTTGTGTCACTGCCAGGCGTAATAGGAAAGGAGGCAGTATAGAATAAAAAAAAGACTGATTAAAATCAGTCTTTTTGGGGGGAGTAATCTATTACTTTATTCTGGAACTATTTTTTAAAGGCTATCTGTATACTGTCCTTGAAAGAATGGATGGAGTAAGTACAGGCCGCAGCCAATATTGCAATAAAGGCCGCAACAAGCGCTATTTTTTTCCATTTCCCGCGAAGGGGGCATTCTTCCGGGAAAGCTTCTGCTTTCCTGTCCATCTCTTTTCCGTTCATATCAATTATTTCCCCATGGGCGACATTCAAAATTTCGTCCATACAGTTGCGATTTTGTTTGACAGCCATAGTGAAACTCCTTCGATAAAGTAATAAAGGGTAACGCATTACCTTTTTACTTGGGGCGAAATGGTAATGCGTTATATAAACAATGAAGGGTATGGTTCATTGCTTGAATACAGTATAGTAAAAAAATGTGTATAAAATATGAACAAAAATTGAATTTTTTCCTAACAATAACGAAGATAAATCTAAAGCAGGAAAGGCACTGGTTTTTTAGATGTATAGTTCCGCAAATTCCCTAATAAGATAAGTATATATGCATTTTGAAGGAGGGAATCACCCTGGGGATTTATAAGGTGATACAAATTAAGGTGCCGAAAAACTGGAGGCTTCACCGGTTTCAATATAGAAAATATAAAAAGTACCGTAAAAATACAGGAAAAGGTCTGCAAATCCCCCTGCGTTTTTTTCTTGCTTTCTGCATTGTGTTTCTGCTGGTTTTTTCCTTTAGAGCATGGATGGGAAAACGAAGCAGTGTCATTGACACAATGGTTCCCCGGGAAAATAATGTGGAGAACGGAGAACATAAACAGGGCAAGGGACTGCGCTACTGGGGAAAGACTATATTTTTCCGGGAAGTTTTGCCCTATTTCGATGAATACATTCCGGACGCCGAAGAAAGCATGCAAGCGGCGGCAAAGGCGGAGCCGGAAGAAAAAGCGGAAATAATAACCTATGATAATATGGATATGCTCCAAAGTCTGGAGGATTTAAAGAGGTATATGTATACAGTGGATGCAAAGGCGTATGTGACGGAAAAGGAGCTGAACAGCCATGATCTTATCACAACGCCCGTATCTTGTGACATCCGGGGTAGCAGTCCCAAGGTGCTGATATTTCATACCCATTCCCAGGAGGATTTCAAGGACAGTGTACCGGGGGAAACAGAGGACACCATTGTGGGAGTAGGACAAACCCTGGCGGAGATATTGGCGGAAAAATACAATGTCTGCGTTGTGCATGATGTGGGTGTATATGACATGAAGGACGGGAAGCTTGACAGGGGAAACAGTTATGAAAATATGGAGCCGAATATACAGAAAGTACTGGAAAAGTACCCTTCCATTGAGGTGGTAATTGACCTGCACAGAGACGGCGTTAATGAGGACGTACATCTGGTGACGGATATCAATGGAAAGCCTACAGCTAAAATTATGTTTTTCAATGGTGTCTGTCAGCTTAACGATAACGGTGTGCCAAAGGCGACGGAGGGCCTGTCTAATCCTTACATCAAAGAAAACCTCGCCTTCAGCTTCCGCATGCAGGCTATGGCCAATACACTGTATCCCGGTTTTACAAGAAAGATATACATAAAGCCATACCGCTACAGCCTGCATATGAAGCCCCTTTCTCTGCTGGTGGAGGCGGGTGCCAATACCAATACTGTGGAGGAGGTGAAAAACGCTATGGAACCTTTGGCGAAGATACTGGTCAGTGTGCTGGAGGGGGAAAATGTGTAAAAAAATGAAGGTGGTAATGTCTTTTTATTATTTAGGGGTGATTTTTAAAAGTGGTGTTTATTAAAAACCCATAGGTTTTTAGTAAATCAGCGGAATTGCCATTCTTTTGCCGATTCCATTGTTCGGGCATATGCATTGAAAAGAATAGATTTCAAAGGCCTTTAATTACTCCTTTTTTCCTCTCATAAAGCTCCCTGTCTGTGGAACTGCTTCTATGCCGTTACAGTCGGGGATTTTTTTGTAAATTTTAGTTAACCTGATTTAACGAAGACTTATCCCTTTCATAGCACCTCTTTAACATTTTATTTTTATAATGAGCATGAACAAAATAAAAGGGGGACAATCAATTGAAAAGATTATGGAAAGCAAGTGCGTTTTTGTTGGCTGCGGTACTGATTTTCGGCGGCTGTTCACAAAAAGAAGCGGAACAGAGCTCAAGTACAGCCAGCAGTACAGAGGAAGACGGAAAAAACGGCAGCAATGAAAAAACTGTTATTGAATATTGGCATGTAAACGCGGAGACGCAGGGCGGTTTAGTAGTGGATGATTTGGTGAAGGCCTTTAACGAGCAAAACGACCATATTGAGGTAGTGGCTAGGTATAATCCGGACATGTACAAGGGGCTTATGACAAATTTGCAGGCGGAAGCGGCTGCCGGCAATTCTCCGGCAGTTGTGCAGATTGGTTGGGCGTTTTTGGATTATTTTTCAAATAATTTTGATTACACACCGCCACAGGAGGTGATTGACCGATATTTCCCGGAGGACAAAATGTTTTTGACAGAAAATTTCCTGCCCAATGTTATGGATTTGGCTGTAAATTCAGACGGAGACCAGGTAGGAATACCCTATTCGCTGAGTACGCCGGTACTCTATTATAACAAGGATATTTTTAAAGAGGCGGGACTTCCGGAGGAGGGCCCGAAAACTTGGGAGGAAGTTATTTCCTTCTCCAAAATAATAAAGGAAAAAACCGGGAAAATGGGCTTTTACATGCAGGAGCCCGCTGATAACTGGGCACAGCAGGCATTGATTGAGAGTAACGGAGCGAAAATGGTGGCAAAGGAAGGGGACAGCATGATGGCAACCTTTGCTTCCCCGGAGGGAATTGAGGCATATCAGGCATACGCGGATATGGTGCTGAAGGATAAAACCGCTTTGCATATATCCTGGGATGAGGGTATGCAGTCTTTTATTGACGGCAATGTGGCAATGGCTTATACAACAATAGCCAGAAGGGCCAGTATACAAAAGGGTGCGACCTTTGATGCAGCGGCTGTGAATTCCCCGGTATGGGAGGGAAAGACAAGGGCAGTACCGGCGGGGGGCTGTTTTCTGGCGATTACAGCGCAGAATGAGGAACAGCTGAAAGCGGCGTGGGAATTTGAAAGGTATCTTTACAGTGTAGAATCAATGGCGGCATGGACGATTGGCACCGGATACGTCCCTCCCAGAAAGGATGTAGCGGAGGCTGAAAACGGACTGAGAAGCTTCCTGGCTGAGAACAAGATGATGGAAGCAGCTACAAGTCAGATGGACGCTGTAGTGCCGTGGACCTCCTTTCCGGGGGATGCGGGTCTTGTGGCAGAGCAGACACTTCTGGATGTAAGGGATCAGATTCTTGGGGGACAGGTTACTGCTAAGGAGGGTCTGACAAAGGCGCAGGAAACCATAAATGCATTGCTTCAGCAGCAGTAAAGCTTATTCTTTCCCTTTGCGGCAATGTCGGGGGAAAGGCTTATTATGGACGAGCCTTATCTATCAGAAGGTATTGAGAAAGCGGCAAAGCCGCAGAGAAGAAATTGGAATAGAGGAATCTGCTATTAGGTTTATTGCAAAGGGCATATCTGCCTGACAAACATGGTGTTATACGCATAATGCCGGATCTTAGCTGATGGCATAATCAAGGATACATGGGTAAAGGCTCCGGATTATCCGGAGCCTGACTTATTACTGCTGTTTACAAAATAAAGAAAGGAATTATGGAAACTATGGCAACAAAAAAGGAAAAAAGACGCACTGCTGTACTGGCCTATTTATTTATACTTCCATCTTTTGCGGCCTTTGGCTTTTTCATGTTTTGGCCGCTTCTGCGGACAGTTTATCTGAGCTTTTTTGAGTGGAATATGATTAAGCCTGTCAAGAAATTTGTATTTCTGGATAACTATATAAATATGTTTCAAGACCCCAATACCTGTCGGATAATGGGAAATACGGTTATTTATATATTGATATTGCTGGTGATTAACTTTATTGCGCCTTATGTTCTCTCTTTTATACTGTCCTGTGTTATCAGGAAGGGGAAAAACTTTTATAAAAGCGCAATTTTCCTGCCCAGTGTCATCTCGCTTGTCGTAGGGTCTATACTCTATCTTTGGATATTAAACCCGATTTCAGGGCCGGCTGCTGTTATTGCCAGATTTTTTGGCGTTGCCCTGCCTATATGGTCTAAGACGGAAGGCTATGTCATTGTTGTTTTAAGCCTGATTACCTCCTGGAAGGTTTTTGGCTATAACTTTATCGTGATACTGGCAGGCGTTATGGGCGTATCAGGCGAAGTAGTAGAGGCGGCGAGGCTTGACAATGTACCAAACCGAAGGATATTTCTGGATATTGTTGTGCCTATGAGCTCGGCCACCGGAATTTATGTGTTTATTATCACTATTGTACAGGGATTACAGTATGTATTTACGCCTATCAAGGTAATTACCCAGGGCGGCCCCAATTACGCAAGCTCCAACATGATTTATAATGCCTATCACGAGGCGTTTACTCTTTACCGGACAGGTACGGCTTCGGCCTTCGCTATTGTAACTATGGCGCTTTTTATATTCCTGCTGGTACTGGAATTTAAATTTGTGGAGAGGGGGGTTTACTATGAAAATTAAAACCCATGGGCAGCTAAGGTGGCACGTTCTTCTTTGCACCGTCACATTTTTGATGCTTATGCCCCTAGTTTTTGCGGTGTCCAATTCCTTTAAAACGCTGAATGAGGTGTTTAATAATGTCTTTGCTGTCATTCCCGATAATCCTACCCTGGAGAACTATCTTCATGTATTCAAAAGACTTCCGTTTGTGCGTATTACGCTGAATACATTTTTGATTGCAGCAACAGTGACAGCTTTTAAAACGGCAACAAGTGTGCTGGCGGCTTATGCCCTTGTTTACTTTGATTTTAAAGGAAGAAACGCGCTTTATTTTATACTCATCAGCACTATATTTATTCCCTTTACCGTAACCATGATACCAAATTACCTGACGGTTTCCGCAATGGGGCTTGGTGATACTTTGATTGGAACGATACTGCCGCAGCTTGGCGACGCTATGGGTATTTTTCTTTTGAGGCAATCCATGCGTACCATTCCAGTTTCCCTTATTGAGACGGCAAAGCTTGACAAAACGGGAAACCTTAAAATTATGCGTGACATTGTGGTGCCCCTTGTAAAGCCGGCGATTATCTCATCCGGCATTATATTTTTCATCAATTCCTGGAATGAGTATGTATGGCCGTCTCTCATACTGAAAACAAAGACAAACTATACCCTTTCTCTTGCGCTGCAGATGTATATCAGCTCTGAGGGGGGAACTGAGTTTACCATTGCCATGGCGGTATCTGTTATGACCATGATTGTGCCGCTGTGCTTGTATATCATATTCCAGAAGTATATTATCAACACTTTTGCATCATCAGGTATGAAGGGTTAGGAGGAGTTTAATTTGAAGGATATTGTTTTTGAGCATGTAAAGAAGTCTTATGGCAAAACAAGTGTCGTAAAGGATTTGAATCTGGAAATCCGCGAGGGGGAGCGTCTTATTCTTCTTGGGCCCAGCGGCTGCGGAAAATCCACTACGCTTCGCATGATAGCCGGTCTTGAGGATATTACAGACGGCAGGCTTTATATGGGGGGAAGGGTAGTAAATGAGGTTTCCTGCGGCGACAGAAATGTGGGAATGGTATTTCAAAATTACGCACTTTTCCCCCACATGACGGTGGAGGAGAATATTATATATGGGCTGAAGGTAAACAAAGTGGAAAAGGGTGAAATCGAAAAAAGACTTCAAGCCGCTTTGGAAATGCTTGGCTTGGCGGACTATAGAAAAAGAAAGCCGAAAGAGCTTTCCGGCGGTCAAAGACAAAGGGTTGCTTTGGCCAGAGCCGTCGTAAAAAGGGCCGACTATTTTCTTTTGGACGAGCCTCTTTCAAATCTTGACGCACAGCTTAGGCTGCATGCCAGAAAGGAATTGGTGAAAATACACGAGGAGTTTGGGCAGACCTTTGTCTATGTCACCCATGATCAGGTGGAGGCTATGACAGTAGGCCACAGAATTGCTCTTCTGGAAAAAGGAGAGCTGCAGATGATAGATACACCGGAAAACGTCTACAACCATCCTGTAAATGTATTTACAGCGAAGTTTATCGGATCTCCGGCAACCAATATTGTGGAGGCTCATACCGGCGAGGGAAGACTTATCATAGCATCCCAGAGGGTTGAGATGGAGGATGGATGGAAAAGACAGGCAGCCAAAAGCGGGACCGACCATTTTTATTTCGGTATCCGGCCGGAGCATATAAGACTAATCAGGCAGAAGGAGGAAAATACCTTTGAGGCTGTTGTAAAGTATGTGGAGGATTATGGAAACAAGCTTGGTGTATATCTGGATATAGAGGGTGCGGAGCTTATTGCCCTGTGCGAAAGCGAAGCGCCTGGGCCGGGTGACAGAGTCTATTTTAGGCCGGATGGGCAGAGGATGCACCTTTTTGACTATAAAACAACCATGACCATAGGCTATCCTGGGGAGAAAAAGGCGTATTTTGAGGAGGCATGCATTTAGTATGGGAATCTATATCAGTACAAATTTATTTTTAAACCATGATTTTGAGGAAGTTTTTCCTCTTCTTGACAGACTGAATGACACCTCTATCGGAATTGAAATTTTCCCCATGTGGCATGAATCTGACTATGAAAGGCGTCTTTTAAAAAATATAGATAAATTACAGCAAAGGCCGATTACATTTCACGGCCCCTATTACTATGCGGAATACAGTGCTTCTAAAGGGACAGCGGGCTATCTGAGGACAATGGAAATGTTCCGCAAAACGCTGGAGTGGGCCAAGGTTTTGAAAAGCGGACACATTGTGCATCATCATAATAATTGTGAGGTGGCAGAGTACAAAAAGGATGAGATGAGAAAAGCTTCCCTGGAGAACCTTCATGACTTAAACAGCATTGCCGGAAGGTATGGGCAGAGGCTGATTATAGAAAACTGCGGTGTTCCCTCCTGCCGTAATGTCCTTTTCAATCAGGAGGAATTTACCCAAATGTGTCTTGGTACTGGCAACGACTGCCTGATCGATATTGGACATGCTCACTGCAACGGCTGGAATATTGCAAAGCTCATGGAGGATTTACAGAATAAAATTACAGCGTATCATATTCACAATAACTATCAGGAGAAGGATGATCACAACCGTATCTATGACGGTACTTTGGATATGGACGGTTTTTTTGATAATTACATGAAACTCACACCAAAAGCGGATATTGTGATTGAGTACTGCTCCCATGTAAAAGGAGATCTGGATGGCGTAGCGGAGGATGTAAACAGGATAAAAAGTATCGTTGAAAGATGCAGCATTGCAGGATGAAGGAAGCAGGTGCAGAAAATAAAGACTCTGCTCTGTTATAAAAGCGGGTCATGGTAAGGCTTGCTTTATGGATGTACCCGTATATTCGCATTTTTATGGATTAGATGGTGTGGATAGAAAGATATGCCGGTTGTATTTTGTTTGGGATAACTCTTGAACTGATGGAAAAATAATTTTGATGTGATTACAGGTGTATACTCTAACAAGTAATATAGCCAGCCATACTTGAAAATGACATGATGAAAGGACAAAACATCAGCTATGGACAAGTCTTTCCTCTTATGAGGAAGTGAGGCAGGCAATAGATGATGTTTTCTTTTTTCCCATTGAAGTTGTATCATCTGACAGAAGTGGTATAGGGCAGAGGGGAATAGAAGTTACTATAGACTTTTGCCGAATACAAAGGACACTCCGCATAGGGGTGTCCCTTGCAATTGTAAAATTAATTTTGCCATAGCCCATGCCGGCTGCATCCGAAATAAAATTTACTGCGCCGTATAATGGGCATGTGAAGTTCACCGCTTTGCTCCGGGTACATCCGCACCAGTAAAAGGCGTTCATCGCTTAATTGTGCCACAAAGTTAAGAAAATGAGTTTTTGTCATTTCATGGGGGAATGTGATATAGTATTCATCCCCCGCCGGTTCTATATGGAGTCTGTGGCTTTCATCTGCCGCCTGTGGAATAAGAGGGGACAGCTTCCTTCCGCAGCAGGAAATCTCAGCTTCCCCTGTAGCTGTTATAATATTTCCGCAGGTGGGACATACATAAAATTTTACTCTTTTCATATTACCTCCGTCTGAGTCGTTGGGCGTTAGTGTGCCGGTCAGTATTTTTTCGATGTTGACTCCCAGCACTTCTGAAAGCGTATGAAGCAGAGAGACATCCGGACTGCCTAACCCGCGTTCCCATTTTGATATGGTTTTATCGCTGACCGAAATCGTATCGGCAAGCTGTTTTTGTGTCATTTCTTTTTCTTTGCGCAAACGATAAATTAGTTTGCCGACCTTGCTGTTATCCATTTTCTCACCTCCAGTAATAAGGATAGCCTTAATCGGGAAAAATAGCAATAAACGCTCCGTAGAGTTTGATAATATACGATGTGACTATGAAACTCTCGTCTGAAAGTAAGGTTTTTATTGAGGTCACTTTACAAATATGATATACTCGTTTGTAATGAGAAATAGGCTTTAAAATAACATTGTACATTCGGTAATTTTGAGGAGGACACAAAAAGATGTCTTTGAGCAGACAGGATAGAATAAGGAATTTTTGTATTGTAGCCCATATTGATCATGGCAAATCGACTCTGGCGGACAGGCTGATTCAAAAAACAGGTCTTTTGACGGAGAGGGAAATGCAGGAGCAGGTTCTCGACAATATGGATCTGGAGAGGGAAAGAGGTATAACGATAAAGGCACAGGCGGTGCGCCTGGTCTACAGGGCGAAGGATGGAGAGGAATATATTTTTAATCTTATTGATACGCCGGGCCATGTGGATTTTAACTACGAGGTATCCAGAAGCCTTGCAGCCTGCGAGGGAGCAATACTGGTAGTTGATGCGGCACAGGGAGTGGAGGCTCAGACGCTGGCCAACGTTTATCTGGCGATAGACAACAATCTGGAAATTTTGCCGGTAATTAATAAAATAGACCTGCCAAGCGCAAATCCTGATATGGCTATCAAGGAGATTGAGGATATTATTGGTATACCGGCGGAGGACGCCCCAAAGATATCGGCAAAAAATGGTATCAATATAGAAGAGGTGCTCGAAAAAATTATAGAGCATATTCCGGCGCCCAAGGGGGATGAAAATGCGCCTTTGAAGGCACTGATATTTGACTCTGTATACGATCCCTATAAAGGCGTTATCGTTATTATGAGGGTATTTGACGGAAGCATTAAAAAGGGCACAAGAGTACGGCTGATGGCAACGCAGAAGGAATTTGACGTTGTGGAGGCAGGTATTTTTGGCCCGGGCCAGTTTGTTCCCTGCGAGGAATTAAAAGCGGGAGAAGTAGGCTATTTTACAGCCAGTATCAAAAATGTGGCGGATACCCATGTGGGTGATACTGTGACTGACGCTCTCAATCCGACGGCTGAGGTTTTTCCCGGCTATAAAAAGGTAAATCCCATGGTATATTGTGGAATATTCCCTGCCGATGGAGCCAAGTACGGCGATCTGCGGGATGCTCTTGAAAAGTTGCAGCTCAATGACGCCTCACTGTTTTTTGAACCGGAAACGTCTGTAGCCCTTGGTTTTGGCTTCCGCTGCGGATTTTTGGGCCTTCTGCATTTGGAAATTGTGCAGGAGAGACTTGAGAGGGAATATAATCTGGATTTGGTGACGACGGCGCCAAGTGTCATCTATAAGCTGTATCTGACAGACGGAACAATGACAGAAATTTCAAATCCCAGCAATATGCCGGATCCTGCCAGAATAGAGCATATGGAGGAACCGGTTGTGAAGGCGGAAATTATACTGCCCAAGGATTATATCGGAACCATTATGGAGCTGTGCCAGCAAAGGCGCGGAGAGTATATCAGCATGGAGTATCTGGATGAAACAAGAGCTATGCTTGTCTATCATATGCCTTTAAACGAAATTATTTATGATTTCTTTGACGTTTTGAAATCAAGAAGCAGGGGCTATGCGTCCTTCGATTACAGTCTTATAGGCTATCAGGAATCTGAGCTTGTGAAACTGGACATTCTTGTCAACAAGGAAGTGGTGGATGCTCTTTCCTTTATTGTGCATAAATCTACTTCTGTGGAGCGAGGGAGAAAAATCTGTGAGAAGCTGAAAAAGGAAATACCAAGACAGCTTTTTGAAATTCCTATTCAGGCGGGAATCGGCAATAAAATTATTGCCCGCGAGACGGTCAGCGCTTTGCGGAAGGATGTCTTGGCAAAATGCTATGGCGGTGATATTTCCAGAAAGAGAAAGCTTTTGGAGAAGCAGAAGGAAGGCAAGAAGAGAATGCGCCAGATTGGCAATGTGGAGGTGCCTCAGAGCGCGTTTATGTCTGTGCTTCGACTGGAGGAAGAATAAGGGGGTAAACAGATCCCGTCTTGTGGTGAAACGGCATAAGTTAGGGTGATAGACACAATATGTTGTGGTCTGTACGTGAAAAAGCAGGGATAAATAGGGGCGGTTTTAAGCCCATAAAAATAGGCGTTTTCACAGATGCCAAGGGATGATTTAACAAAACAGATGGTTTCAGATGCGGTATGATTGAAAAATCATGCCGCTTTTTTTATGCCCAAAAACAAAAGATAGGTGGCCTCAAAATAAGGCATTTATTTTGATAACCACTTTTTTATTATTTAAAAAAAATATTTTTGTAAACGAAGGATGGATGAAATAGAATGAACAAAGTGTCAAAAAGAAAAATAGCCGTTCAAAGTTGTTTATAATATAATGGATAATATTGTAGCAAAATGCTATAATTTATTTAGCACTTTTATAGATGCCTATATCAAATGACAATATAACTAGAGGATGAATAGTGCCTGTAGAATAAAAATGTCAGTGGATTATGTAAAAAAGGAGGATTTCACTATGATAAATAAGTGGAAGAGAATGTTTTACACCTTTATAATCGGAGCAATGTTTGTGGTTATGACAGGCGGAATGACGGCAATGGCGAATGAGGTTGGTACTGAATGGAATTTGACAGACGGCATGCTGACGATTGAAAGTGATGCAGGTATGAAAGACTGGCATGATAATTTTGGGGGTGATAAAGGTCAGATAAAACATGTTGTGCTTGAAGAAGGCATAACCGCCATTCCTAGTGTAGCGTTTAATCAATGCAAGGAGCTGATGGATATTTCCATACCGGACAGCGTAGAAAAAATCGGTCCAAACGTATTTTACGGCCTTACTAATCTGGAGGGAATTTCTTTACCGGCAAATTTAACAGAAATAGAAAGCGGTACATTTTCCGGCTGTACCGGTCTGAAAACCGCCACGCTGCCTGAAAATTTAAAAATTATAGGGCCACATGCGTTTGTCGGCTGTTCTTCACTTACAGCTATTGACATACCTGAACAGACAGAAAGTATTGGTAACTCGGCCTTTGATAACTGCAGCGGACTGACAAGTGTTATCATACCGCAAAGTGTAACAACTTTGGGCGAACACGTATTTGCCAATTGTAATGGATTGGCGGGGGTATTGTTTGAAGGCAATGCGCCGGATAGCATCGGAGCCAGAGTGTTTACGGGAGACTTTCCTATTTACATGTTGGAGGGCGCAACGGGGTTTGACGGAGCGGAATGGGACGATTACAGAGAACAGCTTAAAGTCAAGCCTGACGGTAATGGCTGGGAGCTTACACTGGAGGGCGCGCTTACCATAATGAGCGATGCCGGTATGGCTGACTGGGTTACTGTGGGCGCAGACTTAAGAGAGGACGTAAGAAGTCTGGAGCTGCGCTCGGGTATCACTTATATTGGGGAAAGCGCGTTTTATAAAAGTGTTAAGCTGAATACCGTCATATTGCCGGACAGCGTTAAAACCATTGGGGATAACGCGTTTAAAGACTGCACCAGACTGACTGAAGTTTCTCTGTCGGACGGCCTTACCTCGATTGGAGACAGTGCTTTTTGGGGCTGTTACAGTCTTGTGGATATGACGTTTCCAGCCAGCCTTGAGATTATAAATTTCGGTGCATTTATCAATTGCAGCAGACTTGCGGAGGTTACGTTTTTGGGGACTGCGCCGGAGCTGCCGAATGCCAATGTTTTTGTCAATGTTGACCCATATATTAAAATCATTGTGCCAAACTATGACACAAGCTTCTCCGACGGAAACTGGGTATATTATAAAGACAATATCATGCATAAGGACGATATACCCGGGAAGGGCTGGTATTTGAGCGCTGAAGGCGTGCTGACCATTGAAGACAACACAGGCATGAATAATTGGGCAAATGGCGGTGAGAATCCCGACTTAAACCCCAGTAAGCTTTATGGCGATAAAGTGAAAGAGATTATATTGCAGGATGGTGTGAATACAATTTTACAGGCATTTCAAAACTGTACCACATTGCAGCGCATTACAATTTCGGACAGTGTCACATATATTGGCTACAAGGCGTTTATGGGCTGTACGGGACTGACGGAGATTACAATTTCCGAGAATGTGGAGCTTATCGGCGGCGAGGCATTTAGTGGATGTACAGGGTTAAAAACTGCAACATTTATAGGTGATGCACCTGCGGAATTTTATGATGCGTTTACCGATACCTCACAAGAGCTTGTAATTTATATCCCCGCGGGGGCAAAGGGCTATACCGGTGTTTACTGGGAAGCGTACAAAGACAAAATACGGGAATACGGTTCTGGCAGTTCCGGCGGATCTCATAGTTCCGGCGGCGGTGGAGGCGGGGGAAGCACAGCCCCTAAATATAAAACGGGAGCTCCAAGTACTAAGGATGGACAGACCACGGTAACCATAGAACTGATACCTTCCTCAAACGGCGGAATTGATACAGCAACAATACCCGCAAGTGTAATGGAAAAAGCGGTAAACTCCTTACTGAAGGAAGCAAAGGCGCAGGAGTCCATCGCTAATCTGGAAGTGAAAGTAAAATCAAGCAGTGAAGAAACCGCAAAGGTGAAGGTTGGTTTTCAGGCGGAAGCTTTAAAAACCATGGCTGCAAGCGAAAGAGAAACAAAGCTGGCATTATCCACGGTTCTTGGAACAATGGAGCTTGACCGAACGGCGTTAAGAACTGCCGCCGACAGAGGCGGTACAAAAATGCTTCTGTTTACAATAGCCAAAATAAATCCAAATACATTGACAGCAAAACAGAAACAGGCGGTTGGAAACGCTACTGGTATAGAGCTGTTGTTAAGCGCGGAAGGAAAAACCATAACAGACATCAAAGACGGTACAATAAAAGTTTCTGTTCCTTATATCCGAAAGGATGGGGAAGAACAGAAAAATATTGCGGTATCCTGTCTTGGAGAGGACGGCAGCATTACGGCAATGAAGTCAAGCTATGACGATAGCAAAGGACAAGTCATGTTTGAGACGAACAGTTTCTCCAAATATATAATTACTTCTAATAAATCGGCCACAGAGGAACAGGCGCAGGAAGTGACGGCTGGCGATGGAAACTGGAAAAATCCTTATAGCGATGTTGCGGAAACCGCATGGTATTTTGACGCTGTACGCTTTACGGCTGAAAACGATCTGTTTAGCGGTATCTCAGAAAACTCATTTTCTCCGGATTCGGCAATGACACGGGCTATGCTTGTCACAGTGCTGAACCGCCTCAGCATAAAAGACTATGACAAGTACGGCATTGAAGCGGAAAACCAAATTGCCTTTGACGATGTTCCCGAGGGTATGTGGTACAGCGGCGCTGTGAAGTGGGCTGGCGGTGTGGGTATTATAAGTGGTATGGATGAAAACCGTTTTGCACCTGAAGAAGCTGTCACAAGGGAACAGCTTGCGGTAATACTATATAACTATGCCAAAGCCATTGGCTTGGATACCCCGACAGAAGGTATGGCTGTGAGGGAATTTTCCGATGTGGATGAAATTTCCGTATGGGCAAAGGACGCTGTGCGCTGGGCAATCGGTCAGGGAATTTTAAGCGGCAAAGGCGACAACCTTCTTGATCCAAAAGGCATGGCTACAAGGGCAGAAACCGCGGCAATGCTCCAAAGATTTATGAATGAATAATCATATTTTTTTCACAGTATAAACACAGAGAATGGATGATAAGTTTTGAATAGAGTACGAAGGGTTATTTTAACCACATTTTTTTTACTGACTTTTATTAGCCAGTGTGTATTTGCGGGTTCAGCATATCCAGGTCCGTACGACGTGGACAACGGAATGGGGGATACTGTTCAGGTAATGCACTACGGAAACCAAGATTTTTTAATTGAAACAGACATGGACGGAAACCTTGTGATACGTGATGATGAGGGTATACTCAGATATATGATAAAGAATGACGATGGAGAATACGCCCTTGGTCTTAGCGTGTCTGACAGAAATGGCACAGACGTAGGTGATAAAGTAGTAAACCGCAACACTTCTGATGACAAGACTTGGGCGGAAGCGGTGGAACTTTTAAAAAGCGGTATCTCCATATTTAACAGCGAGGATGACTTGATATGGTTTCCACAGCCGGATACAGACCCGCTCAGGAACAAAATAAGCAATATGGACGAAGAAAGCTATAAAAAAAGTGAGCGAGAGGAAACCGTTCCGCTTTTGATTGTCCTTGTTGATTTCAATGATGTCAAGACAACTCGCAGCGAGGAGGACTGGTCAGAGGCCATATTCGGAGAAAACGGCATAAACAGTTATTTTTTGGAAAATTCAAAGGGTGAATTTTCATTTGTTCCGGCGGATACCGGGGCAGAGGACGCAGAGGGTGTCTTGAAGGTTACACTTCCATTAGACAGACCGCTTTATGAAAAACAGACGGATGAAAGATACAAAAGTATTGAACCGGGAATATACAGCGGTACAGACGGACGGGATTACAGGCTTATCAATGACGCTTCCCTGTACGCTTATGCCATCAACGCAGTGGACGAGCAGCATGAGGAGATAGATTTCGGAAAGTATGAAAAAAATGGAGACGGTTATCTGGACACCAACGAGTTGGCGGTGGTTACAATAATGGCCGGATATGAGGCATCAACACTGGCTGACCCCCAGGACCAGCCGGCTAGTTGGTGTCATCGCTGGGCTATTTGTTATTTTGACAACGGCGACGGTAGCCTTGACCCGGATATTACACAGCAGGTTACATTGGACGGTGTGGGTTTGAGTGAACATTTACAGGTAGGTGAGATATTGGATTTTAAATCCTCCATTGGGAAAGAAGTGTATGCGCAGATGGGGGTGTTTTGCCATGAGCTGGCACATTATTTTGGAGCTGACGATTTATATGATATACACTATGCACTTACAAATCGTATGAATGTATATTATATGACGCTTATGGGAGATGGAGAATGGGGATTTACGGAAGAAAGTCCTGTACCAGGCTCTGCGCCTACGCATATTGACCCTTTAAATAAACTGGCGGTTGGATTTTGTGAGCCGATTAAGGTGATGGAAAGCGGAGAATACACACTTTATCCGGCTTCAAGTGTGAATTATAACATTTTAATGTTTGACACCAATGATGAAAACATCAGCTATCTCATTGAGAACAGACAGTCAAGCGGTTTTGATTCTGCTTTGGGATACATGTACGGCGAGGAGCAAAACGGCGGAATCGTTGTATGGAGAATGAATAAAGCTATCATTGAGCAGTATTGGGAGAAAAATGAGATTAATTCCATTGCGGAGGATTATGGGTTTATCCCGGTTTTTGCCGATGGAGTTTACTCGACTCTTCCAATGTGGAGTTCTGATTCAATAGATGTGGGATATTACGATGAAACAGCCTTTCCGGATATACAATTCCCAAGCGAAAAAACACATTACAATATGATTCTCCAGGAGCAGAACCCTATGATTGCCTTAAGTGTTGACAGAAACGCTGACGCTGACGGAAGTGTGACTTTTGACGTTATAATGGGTGATGTTACGGAGAAGCCTGTATTAAAGAATGATGATGCTTTTATTAAAGATGGAGACACAGGCTCAACGGTAACATTTAAGTTGGAGAAAATCAGCTATACTGATGAGGCTGAATGGAAGGTATACAGTGATGTCAGAACTGATACAGAAACAGAAAATGTAGATGTGGAGTATGATAGCATCTCAGGCGAACTTAGACTTATAAGCAGTATGGGCATTTCGGCGGGGGATTATTGGGTAAGCGTGAAAGAAACCGGTTTATATGAAAGTATGCCGATAAAAATAAAAGTGAAAGATGCGGTTAAAAAGGAAAACTCTTCTGACATCAGTAGCTCTGACAGTTACTATAAGGCGAAGGAAAAATCTAAAAAAGAGGATATTGATACAGAAGAGAATAAGCCGGAAGATGTGGATATAAATAAATCATTAGAAGGTATCAAACAGGCGAAGTTTATGGATGTTCCTACGGACAGATGGTCAGCCGAGGCAATAGAGCTGTTTGCGGAAAAAGGTTTTATTTCAGGCATGGGAAATGGAAAATTTGAACCTGAGCGTAAAATAAGCAGAGCAGAATTTGTGACTATTTTGGCGGGTATATTTAAAAATTACGACATAAAAATTGACGACAGAATAAATAAATTCAGTGATGTTTCAGAAGATTCATGGTATTACGAAAATGTACTATGGGCTGTGGAGAATGAAATTACAAGGGGTATTGAGTATAACATGTTCGGACCTGATTTGGAAATTTCCCGTCAGGATATGGCGGTTATGCTTGCTCGGGTGGCAATTGCCTATGGAGAATTAACGGAGATTAATGAGGACATTGCATTTACGGATTTCGATGATATAGCCGGATATGCAAAGAACTCAGTATCTCTGCTTGGTAAAGCAGGGGTAATAAACGGTATGGCTGACGGCAGGTTTGCTCCATTTGAAACAGTATCAAGGGAACAGGCCGTTGTTATGCTTGGAAATCTTTTAAAATCAATAAACTATCAGGTTTAAAAACCCTGTACTTAATTTTTATATATATTTAATAGTATGTATTGATATATCCGGATTTTTCACACCCCAAAATGGTATTGTATTTTAAATTACTTTATCAAGGGGGGAGTGTGTTCAAGCGGCATCATTATTGACTCATCGAGAAGACTGGAGGAAGAATAAGGGGGTAAACAGATCCCGTCTTGTGGTGAAACGGCATAAGTTAGGGTGATAGACACAATATGTTGTGGTCTGTAAAAGAATTTGGGGACGAAAAAGATACGATTTTACTACTGAATTTTTCCCTGTTTTCACAGATGCTAAGGGATGATTTAATAAAACAGATGGTTTCAGATGCGGTATGATTGAAAAATCATGCCGCTTTTGCTATGCCCAAAAAAAGATAAGTGGTTACAAAATAAGGTCTTTATTTTGATAACCACTATTTTATATATTTTTAATAACGCAAGAAAGGATGTGGAAGGGATAAATAAATTAGAGGGTAAGAAAAAATAATATTGAATGTTATTTCATCATTATAAAAACTATCAAAAGCGTAAGTTTTTAAATAATTGTGTCTAATAAGATATTAAATTATAATGAAACCATAGTAGCTGCTATATGTTGTTTCGTCAATGAAAGAGTATGTCGAAGGAGGAATCATTATGAATAATAGATTTGGATTGATTGGTATTCCTTATGATTGGGGCAACTCAGGATGTAGAGCAGGCGCAAGGTTTGGCCCGGAGGCTGTAAGAAAAATTTTACCGGCCCTTCTGGAAAGAATCATTGACAATAAAGTTTATTCAATAGATCAGCATAAAATAGTAGATGCCTACGCTGACAGGTTTGTTGACTATGGTGATGTAAAGCGTATTATTTATGACACTCTTAAAATGTTTGCCAACATTGAAGAAAAAGCAAAAGAGGTGCTTGAAAACGGCGATTACCTTTGCAGTGTTGGAGGTGATCATTCCGTAACTTATCCGTTGGTAAAGGCTTTACATGACTCTTGTGAGGATGATATTGCAATACTGCAGTTTGATGGACATTTTGATTTGCTTGATGAGGGTGAGGACAGAGGAAGATATTCACATTCCAGTCCTTTCAGAAGAAGCCTTGAATTGCCTCGAGTAAAAAAATTGGTACAGGTTGGAATCAGGGGATATAACTATCCAAGCTATGACAAAGTTTTTGAGGAGAATCCTATTGTACAGTTTACTTCTTATGAGGTCCATGATATGGGCGCAAATACAGCAGCGGAAAAAATATTTGAAGAGCTAAAGTCATTTAAAAAGGTATATATTTCTATCTGTATAGATGGATTTGATCCGACCTATGCTCCTGCCTGTAGCTTGGAAGAGCCATTTGGGCTCACGCCCCATCAGGTTCTTACGATACTGAATAAAACATTCCCCATATCCTGCGGTTTTGACATTTGTGAGATAACACCTATTGCAGACCCGAATGGGAGAACAGCATCAATGGCAGCCAGACTGATTTTTGATGACTTTATCTGTCAGTGTAATAAATGATTGGGGGTTTAAAATCTGTATAGTAAAGGGAGTGATGAAAGGTGAAGGAGAGAAAAATAGATATTGGCATTATATTGGCCAGTATTCTGCTGACAACTCTTGCGGTAATAGTTTTACTTGTTTATACAGATAAAACAATGGCAATTGTTAATACGATTTGGAACTTTGTGTTAACGAAAACAACATCAATATTGTTGATCGGAGCATTATTTATACTTATGTTTATGATTTGGCTTGGTTTTTCAAAATATGGAAATATCAGGCTGGGAAAAGAAAAACCAGAATTTTCAAAGTGGAAAGTATTTGTAATGATTTTTTCAGCTACATATGGAGCTTCTGCTATGTACTGGTGTATGACAGAGGCGATGTTTTACTATGAATATTCATTTTACGGCGAAGCGGCAAGAAGTGCGGCGGCGGCAGAATGGGCACTGGCATACAATTTTATGCATTGGGGACCTACATCGTGGGCACTTTACCCTATGTGTGCTATTCCGGTTGTTTATACGTTTTATCTCCGGAAAAAACGTTCGCTTAAGCTTAGTGATGTATGTAATGAACTGTATGATAACAAGACGCCTAATTGGGGGAGGAAAGCCATTGATATCGTTTATATACTCTCCTGCTTTGGCGCCTGCGCCATAAGCCTTGGGCTTAGTATTCCCATGATTGCAAAGCTTCTTTCAGGAGCCTTTGGCATTCAGGAATCTCTGGCGCTGAATATAGGAATCATTATAGCGATTGCTCTGGTATTTTCATTCTCTTCTTATATTGGTCTCAGCAAGGGAATGGCAAACCTAAGCACAGCAAATGCCTGGGTATTTATAGCTTTTCTTATATTTGTTTTGTTTGTAAATGGTCCAATTGTTACACTGGATAGAATTACAAATTCATTGGGTTTACTTTTCAATAATTATATCAGGATGAGCCTATGGACAGATCCGATAAATAGTGGAGGGTTTCCTCAGAGTTGGACAGCTTTTTATTGGGTGTATGTTTTTATTTTTGCACCGGGAATGGGTATTTTTATTGCCCGTATTATGAAAGGATATACGATTAAGGAGATGGTATGGCTTTCATTGATATTTGGTTCCCTTGGATGCTTTGCGATGCATGGTATTTGCCAGACATACGCAATCAATACACAGCTTGCGGGAAGTATTCCCATTGCAGATATGATTAACAGCGGTCTGGACAATGAGGCTATCGTAGCAATGATTCAGGCTATGCCCTTTGGCACTATGGCACTAATCGCTTTTACCATCGTTGCGCTGTTGTTTATGGCTACCACAGTAGACTCAAATTCATTTACACTCGCTACGCTTGTCAGTCGCAAGCTTGACAAAGAAGGGAATCCTTCCCCTTTGGTGCGTTTGTTGTGGTGTGCAATCCTTGCGGCTATTCCCCTTGCGCTTACAATCATCAAAGCGCCGATGAATACATTGAAAACAATAGCTTTTATTGTAGCCATTCCCCTTGGCATAGTCCTTGCCGTTATGACCGCACGAACAATGAAAATGCTTAAGAAGGATTATGGGGATAAAGATAAGCAGCAGATTGCGGCGTTATTTGCAACAGGTGATGAAAAAATTGCAACTAAAAACTGAAGCTAAGAATTACCGGCTGACTAGCCGGTAATACTTAATTATATGCAAAAACATAAGGAGAGAAGGCGATATGATGGAATATAAGGGGTTTTCAACAAGGGCAATACATTCCTTGCACAATCAAAATAACATGTACAGAGCTTTGACACAGCCGGTTTTTGCTACTACTACATATAAGTTTGACAGCTGTTCGCAGGGAGGCAGATGCTTTTCCGGGGAAGAGGAAGGATTTGTATATTCAAGGCTTTCCAATCCCACCAATGTAGCATTAGAAGAAAGAATGGCAATACTTGAAGGCGCAGAGGCTGCTGTGGCGGTTGGTTCCGGAATGGGCGCCATATTTTCAACAATATCATCAATTTGTTCGGAAGGGGACCACATTGTTTCGGATAAAACATTGTATGGAGGTACATATTCTATACTGACTCAGGCCATGGATCGGTTTGGAGTGGAAACAAGTCTTATTGATATTAATAACACTGCAAATCTAAAAAAAGTTATTAAAAAAAATACAAAAATTGTTTACTTTGAGACACCGATTAACCCGATAATGAAAGTTACAGATATCTTTAACGTTGCTCAAGCTGTTCATAAAATCAATCCGAATATTAAAGTAGTAGTAGATAACACTTTTGCAACGCCATATCTGCAAAATCCATTAAATCTGGGTGCAGATATTGTAATACATTCAGCAACAAAATATATAAACGGACATGGTGATGTAATAGCCGGTATTGTTGCTGGAAGCAAAAAAGATATAAAAAATATAAGGGAAATTGGCCTTAATGCTATAGCGGGATGTGTGCTTGGTGCATGGGATGCGTATTTAATTATAAGAGGTCTTAAAACATTGTCTATCCGCATGGAAAAACATTGTGAAAATGCGATGAAGGTAGCAAAATTTCTGGAGCAAAAAGCTGAAGTGGATAAAGTATATTATCCGGGGCTTGAAACCCATGAGAGTCATGAAATTGCTGCCAAGCAAATGAGACTGTACGGCGGTCTGGTTTCTTTTGAATTAAAAGGCGGAAAAAAGGAAGCAATGAAATTGCTTGATAACTTAAAGCTGTGTTCAATTGCTGTAAGTCTGGGTGATGCGGAAACGTTGGTTGAACATCCCGCTTCTATGTCACATAGTCAGTATTCTCACAGCGAGTTAAAGGACGCAGACATCCCGGAGGGATTAATTCGTATGTCTGTTGGTCTTGAGGAAATAGAGGATATATTAGCGGATCTGGAACAAAGCTTCAATTTATTATAAAAAATGAATAGATAACAGCAACCGAAATGAGGTGTAAGTCGGTGAGAAATATCAGGCATATTCAATATCTGGTTTTAACTGCGGAATATGGTTCGTATGCTACAGCTGCGAAAGCTTTATTTATATCGGAGCCCAGCCTTTGGAAAGCAATAAAGGATATTGAAAAGGAGTACGGAATAACGGTATTTAAAAAATCATCTCGTAGCCTTACAGTTACGGAAGAGGGTAAAGAATTTCTGATATTTGCTCAAAAATTGTTGGATCAGATGAATTTTATTGATGAATATTATGAAGATAAAAAGAAGAATAATTCAACATGCTTTTTTGTTTCTTCACAGCATTATCATTTTGTAGTAACCGCGTTTCAGAGGATGCTGCTGGATTTGAAAGACAGATATAATGTTGGAATCAGGGAAGGCGAAACGATAGATATATTTGCTGATGTATCTCAAGGTTTTAGTGATATAGGTGTTATATATATCAGCAATTCCAGTGAAAAATATATGAGACAGGTATTGAAAAATAGAAATTTAGAATTTACAAAATTAAAAACCTGTAAGTCATGTGTATATATATCGAAAAAAAGCCCTCTTGCGAAAAAGAAAACTATTAAGATAGAGGACTTACAGGGCATGACTTTTGTTTATTTCCAACAAAAAAAGAGTACTTTGAAAGGCTTTTCAGAAGAGGTGATTGATGAACAGTCCTTTGCAAAAAGGGTCGGGATTAGTGACAAAGACGCTATGGAAGATATTATATCAGGCAACCCCAATATGTTTGGTGTGGGTACAGGCGCTTTGGTGCCTCACTCTCGCTTAAGGCTTTGTACTATTCCTTTATTTGAACAGGAGGAAATGGATATTGGTTGGATTAAGCATGCAGACAGGACATTAAATGATACGGCAAAATTATTTTTAAAGTATCTTGATATTGCTATATTAAATAGCTTTGCTTTAAAAAATGAAGTGTAGAGCAGCAAATATTGAATTTATATTATGGCATTTTTAAGCCTGTTAGAATAGGCGTTTTCATAGATGGAAAATGAACAAAACAGCAGATAAGAAAGGCAGTGATGATTGAAAAGTCATATTGCTTTTTTTATTGACCAGATGCTTAAAAAATGTAGTGTAATTTTTGATAACCATTTTTAGCACATAATTTTTAATTTCTGGTTTGGATGAATCTAAGTTGATATTAGACTTTATGTAAGGCAAAGGGAGAAGTGGATTCTGGCGGGATCATTATTAACTCATCGAGAAGACTGGAGGAAGAATAAGGGGATAAACAGATCCCGTCTTGTGGTGAAACGGCATAAGTTAGGGTGATAGACACAATATGTTGTGGTCTGTACGTGAAAAAGCAGGGATAAATAGGGGCGGTTTTAAGCCCATAAAAATAGGCGTTTTCACAGATGCCGGAAGGTAAATGAACAAAACAGCAGATGAAAACAGCAGTGATGATTGAAAAAATCATGCTGCTTTTTTAATTGACCAGATGTTTAAAAAACATAGCGTAATTTTTGATAACCATTTTTAGCTTAAAATTTTTAAATTTTCTGTTTTCTCCTCGATTTCATCCAAGGGTAGGTTATACCCTAAAGTACGGCCAAGGGGGTAGTGGGCTCTTGTGGCATCATTATTGACTCATCGAGAAAACTGGAGGATGAATGACAGGCTAAACAGATGCCGTCTTGTGGTTTGAATGGCAAAAATGGAGGGTTGACCACAAGATGTTGTGGTTTGTAGGAGGAATTCAGGTCGGAAAAGATACTTTTTTATTTTGAATTTCGCCTCGTTTTCACAGATGCCAAGAGATGATTTAACAAAACAGATGGTTTCAGATGCGGTATGATTGAAAAATCATGCCGCTTTTTTTATGCCCCAAAAGTGGCTTCAAAATAAAGCAGTTATTTTGATAACCACTTTTTTATATATTTTTAAAAAATAATTTAAAAAACGAAAGAAAGGATGTGGAAGGGATGAATAAATTGTTGAAAAGAGAAAAAAAATCGCTGAAATTGGAACTTTTTTTACCGCAAAGATTGCTCAGGAAAGCTGATTTAATAAATGCTCAAAAACTGGTTGTCAGATGCATACTGGGAGCAATTATGATTCGGGAAAGTCAGGACGCTGGAAGTGATAACCTTTTTGTAAAAAATTTTTGAAAATATTTTGGCAGTTTCCGACATGAAGTGAAAATATTTATTTATTAAGAGGAAGTGATTGAACTGTAAGTGAAATGATACGATAGTGAGGGAAAACAGTCAAAGAATAATTCGGATGGAGGTTTTAAAATGAAATCAATTAAAATTGTAATTACAGACGAGAGTGATAACAGTACAGAGAAAAATCAGCAGCAAGTGAACTGCGGCGGCATATAGGAAGATTTATTGGAGAAGCTGATGGAGGTAAGTGCACCATAGTCAAGTAAGTAGACACACAATTAGCGGAAATTAATCAAGAAGCAGTGAATCAAGTTTGCTGCCAGAATAAATCCTCAGCTTCATTTGGGATAAGCATGCCAAGTGTAACATGTGGTCGTTTGGAGTTATAGTGACATTTTATATATTCAAAAACAGAGAACTGTAATTCCTGCAGAGAGCGGTAGTTTCTATGGCTGATTTCTTCCTTTTTGAGGTATTTAATGAAACATTTGCAGCATGCATTGTCAAAGGGTTATCCTTTTTTGGAAAATGATTACATACATTTAGAGAATCCAAAAGCTGCCGGAAAGCGGGATCAGTATACTGAGTTCCCCGATCGGAGTGTAACTGGAATCTCAAAGTATTACAGCAAAAGTACATAGGATACCAATACCCAATAAGTCTATTACAAGTCTGGCACAAAAGGGATTAACGTAATTCTACCATGTTGCGTAAGATTTGCAGGGGTCAGGATTTACATAGAAGTAGTTTTATACATATTACTCTTTGGTGCGAGATACTGCCGCATGCCCATGCAAGTTTATCCTCTTGCTCCGAAAGCAAAGAGCTGGGATTTTTCGTTTTTCTGGCTAAATTTGAAATTATATTTTTATTTGCAGATACATCAAACAACCTGTAGAAAATGTCTATTGAAAAATTATACTGTTCATGTTATAATAAAGTCAATAAATTGACTGTAAATAAATGGACTATGGACGGTGGGTTATGACTAGGGAAGATAAAAGAAATGCGTATCTGTACTGCAAGTTCAGAGATGAGCAGTTTGCCTTATATGATGAGTATGCAAAACGTCACGGAATGCTGATGAAAACACTGCTGGTAGTAAATGTCCTCTTCTATGCAAAGGGAGGAATGACGCAGACAGAAATTTGTCAAAGAACATTTCAGTCTAAGCAGACCGTCAATTTGATTATTAAAAATCTATTGGCAGAAAGCTATGTCACAGTTACCGAAGTACCGGAAAATAAGCGGAACAAAATCGTTTCGATTACGGAAGCAGGCAGGGCGTATTGCGAGAAGGTCGTCCGTCATATCACATGGGCAGAGGATACGGCAATGTCTATGTTTACTGCGGAGGAACAAAAACAGCTTATTGATTTATCAAGGACATTTACGAAAAATCTTACGAAACTCGTTAATCAAGAAACGGAGGAAATAGGAGAATGATACTCAATACAGGCGGACGGACAGATACCGTTCAATACTATGCCGAATGGCTGCTGCGCCGTTTTTCAGAGGGTTATGTCCTTTCACGCAATCCACTTTTTCCAAACAAGGTAATGCGCTATGAATTGACCCCTGACAATGTTGACTGCGTTGTTTTCTGCTCGAAAAACTATAAACCGATTTTACCGCGTTTACATGAGATTACTGAGCGTTTCAACACTTACTTTCACTATACCATTACCGCTTACGAAAAAGATATTGAACCGGGCGTACCCACAATTGAGGAAAGTATGGAAACGCTGATCGAGTTATCAAAGCAGGTCGGCAGGCAGCGGATTGCATGGCGGTACGACCCTGTTCTGCTTACAAAAAAATATACGATACAAGGGCATTTAGAAACCTTTGAACGCATGGCGAAAGTGCTTTCTCCTTATGTTGACCGCTGCATTTTCAGCTTTGTCGAAATGTATAAGAAGCTGGAAAGCAATATGCCTGAACTTATTCCGCTTTCTGAAGAAGATAAGGATGCGCTGGCGCAAGGGCTGGGAGCAATCGCAAATCAGTATGGTATATCCATACAAACTTGCGGAACAAACGGCGATTTCACGAAATACAGTATTCATACTTCCGGCTGCATGACGCTTGACATTTTGGGTACGGCAAATGGAATTGTATTTAAGGACTTGAAGCACAAAGGTATGCGGCAAGGCTGTCATTGTATCGAAAGCCGGGATATAGGGGCCTATGATACTTGTTTAAATGGCTGCAAGTATTGTTATGCAAATACAAAGCCGCAAAAAGCGCGGGAGAACTACCGGCTCCACGACCCCGCTTCACCGCTCCTGTTATGCCATGTAAAGCCGGAGGACACAATCATACAGGGGGCGCAGAAAAGTTTTTTGGCAAAAGAGCAGCCGAAAACCCCTAGTGTGCTTGAATTATGAGGAGGAATATGGAAATGGAATTTAACGAAGTTATCGATAAAAGAAGAACAAGCAGGGAATGGACGGATAAGGAAGTTGATTTTGAGGCGATAAAAAGAATTATTGAAGCTGAAATGAAAGCTCCTTCCTGGGATCACTATCGTAACTGGCAATTCGTTGTTCTTCATACAAAAGAAGAAAAAGAGAACGCTTTTCGTTACGCAAAATTCATAGCGGAAAAATTCGATACAAGCAAATATGAAAACAGGAAACTCAATTTCGCGCAAAAAATGTATGCGTATGCTATGCCGAAACAATATACCATGTTAGTTGACTGCCCATATGTGATTGTCCCGCTGTTCAAATGCAGCAGGCTTAACGCCGAATGGGTTAGCAAGTTAAACCCACTTACTACTGCATGGTGCGTTGCTGAAAATATTATGCTTGCCGTTATCAATGAGGGGCTTGGTTACTCCTTACGCATTCCACTGAATAAGGAACACAACATTGTGCTTGAAAAACTTGGCGTGCCGGGTGGTTGGATGACCCCATGCTTTATTGGGATTGGGTATCCGAAAGAGGACGAACTGATTTTGGAGCAGTACCCCGCTGACCCGAACGGCCATATCCACATGGGGGAATGGTGAATATGAATATCCCAGCCATTCAAGAAACCGAAGTCAAAAGTATTCTTTCAAAATCCAATCTGCCTGTATGCGAATATTCTGTCAATCCCTATGTGGGCTGTACGCATGTTTGTCAATATTGCTATGCGTCCTTTATGAAGCGATTTACAGGACACACAGAGCCGTGGGGAACCTTTTTAGATGTAAAACATTGGCCGGAAATTAAAAACCCAAAGAAATACGCAGGAAAGGAATTGTTTATCGGCTCTGTTACCGACCCCTATCTACCACAGGAAGAAATATACGAGCGTACACGAGCCCTGCTTATGCAGCTAAAGGGAAGCGGTGCAAAGATCAGTATTGCAACAAAAAGTGATTTAATATTGCGCGATTTGGATTTGATAAAGACTTTCCCGGAAGCCCGCGTTTCGTGGTCTGTCAACACATTAGACGAAGATTTTAAGTCTGATATGGATAGCGCGGTGTCCATTGAGCGGCGGCTTGCCGCTATGGAAACGTTTTATCGTGCGGGGATTCGTACCACCTGTTTTGTTTCACCGATTTTTCCCGGTATTACGGATATAAAGGCGATTATCCAGCGTGTAAAGAAACAATGCAATTTGATTTGGCTTGAAAATCTCAATCTGCGCGGCAGCTACAAAATGGTTATTTTGGACTACATTCAAAATAAATATCCGCATTTGCTTCCCCTCTATCGAGAGATTTACCATGACGGGAGCCGCAGCTATTGGGAAATGCTTGACGCAGAGATAAAAGCCTATGCAGCCGAAATCGGTCTTGATTATGTAACGAATGATGACAGTATAAGCCGTCCTTTCGACGCTCCGCCAGTTATTGTCAATTATTTCTATCATAGTGAGATTAAAAAGTCAGCCAGAAAAGGAGGTGAAAATAATGCCTGAACTACCCGAAATAGAAACAATAAAGAACATTATTGAGCCGCAGGTACAAGGGTTTTCCATTAAGAATGTAACAGTCAACCGCCCGGAAGTAATCGCATATCCTACCGCGAATGTGTTTTGCAATGTACTTAGAGGACAATTAATTTCTCATATGGAACGTCGGGGAAAGTTTTTGATTTTTACGTTTCATAGCGGCGATCATATCGTTTTACATCTACGAATGACAGGGTGTTTATTACTTACTCAGGCAGACTACCCGGAAGAAAAACATACACACATTATCTTTGAATTAAATAACGGCAAGGAATTACGGTTCTCTGATACGCGCCGTTTTGGACGTTTTTGGCTGCTGCAAAATGGTGAAGCTGATACGTACAGTGGAATTGACAAATTAGGAATGGAGCCTTTTTCTCCCGATTTTACCGCCGAATATCTGAAAGCCCATTTGGGAAAACGGAAAAAAGCGGTGAAAGAATGTCTGTTAGATCAGAGTGTGGTTGCAGGTATTGGCAATACCTATTCGGACGAAATTTTATTTGCGGCGGGGATATATCCGGCGCGTCCGGCAAACAGTTTGAAGAGTACCGACTGGGAACGGCTTGCCGCCGCTATTCCGGAATGTCTTTCCCATTTTATTGAAGTAAATAAAATGACACCAGAGGAATATTTGGAAACCAAAGGGCAGGACTACCGCAATACGCCGTTTCTGCAAGTTTACGGTCAGGGTGGGAAGCTCTGTCCGAGCTGTGGGGCAACGCTATGCCGTATTGTAGTGGGCGGCAGGAGCAGCGTATACTGCCCAGTCTGTCAGAAAGATTTAGACGAGTAGAATAACAGAGAATTTTGTGAATACAGTTTATGCACGTTATCAAAAAGTGGATGAGCAGCATTTCTATGCCTTGTTCCTCTGCGCATATTGCAGGAATCTTTAATTTAATTATATTTTTGGACATTAAAAACTGCGGAAATTTGAAAAATATATTATTTTTTCAAAATATCGCAGTTTTGTGATACACATAGTTATCAAGAGAAAAGTTCCTGGAAAAAATCCAAGAACTTTTTTATTAGTAATACATGCCCTTTAAAATCACAGGCAATGACAAGAAAACAGTTCTGCATGAATGGTATGCCTATTCATCGAGAAGACTTGGCGTGGCGGTTTGCGGAAACACGATAAATTTTTTATGCGTTTTGAAACTTTAAGGCGGTGTCCGATTTTTAAGAATCAGTAATAAAGAGGTTCTCCCATTTTATCCAGCTCGATTGCCTGTATGATTCGATGGATATGAATTTCCATTGCGTTTCGTGCGGCGATGGCATCTCGTTTTTTTAGGAAAATCATGATCATTTCATGATCCTGCAATGTCTCATTTGATAGCTTAGCACTTGCTAAATCCAAGTTAATAGCATCCCGAATTGCTTTATCTATGATAGGGGACAGGCTTAAAAGGAATTCATTATGGGCTGCAGCCGTAATCATTCTGTGAAATTTTTGATCTTCGGCGGTTCGATTTTCGCCTTGACGTATGATGTCGGATACTTTTTTTCCCTGCTCGCATATTTTTAAAATTTCCTCATCGGATGCTCTCATACAAGCCATTGACGTTACATGGGGCTCGTATAATAACCGTGTTTCAAACAGGTCGCGAAGACGTATTTTTTGGCTTTCCAATGCGGTGAAATCACATGTGTAATCAAGTGGGAGATGATCGACAACAAATGTACCGCGTCCTCTGTGCGCAACCAGTATTCCTTTATTTACAAGAATACCAATGGCTTCTCGAAGTGTAGAACGGCTGATACCCAAGCTTTCAGAAAGGGCTGACTCATTGGGAAGCTTTTCTCCCGGTTTAAAGCGGCATTCAATTGTAATCAATTCCTGGAGGCGCTCGGCAGTAATGTGCGTTAGACTTTTCTGTTCTTGTTTCATAATTCGGTTCCCCTCCTATAATTTATCTAATCACATTATACAATTTTTTAATAAAAAAACAAGTATTGTCACTTGTGCACAATTTTTTTCGGAATTTACTGTAAAAATAGTCGAAATTAATAATAGAGATTGACATTTTAAGTTATATATATTAGTATGTAGTCATACTAATTATGTATGTAGTAATACTAATTTAATCGGACATGCAGCCATATTAAATTAATGTGGCACAATATAATTTTTTAACCAAGGAAGGGGTCAGAAAAAATGAAGGATATTTACAAACTGGCAGAAGAGTTCAGTGAGCTGGCGGCGGCCGATATTTGCGACAGTCAGGATGGGAAAGGAATGATGCGCCCGAACTTATTGCCGCTTCACCATCAGATGAAATTCGCAGGGGTTGCGGTAACTGTTCAGTGTGCCGCAGGTGATACACTTCCGATAAATAAAGCTATGGCAGTAGCAAAACCTGGATCGGTGCTGGTGATTGCCTGTAAAGAAGGACCCGACTGTGCGATGTTTGGCGATCTTTTTACCAGCATGTGTACAACAAAAGGCATTAAGGCGGCAGTTATAGACGGTTACTGCCGTGATAAGCAGTCTATTATTGAATCAGGTTTTTCAGTATTCTGCAAAGGGGTAAATCTAAAAAAACCTGTTTCTGAATACAACGGCCCGGTGAATCAACCCGTCTGCTGTGGGGGAGTTGACGTTGAGCCTGGCGATATCATTGTAGGCGATGCAGACGGCATAGTTGTAATAAAACAACATGAGGCAGAAGAAACACTGAAAAAAGCGCAGGAATATTTTCAGCAGGTAGAAGAAAAACGCAAAAAGTGCGAGCAGGGGGCAACAACAATAGAATTATTGGGGTTATTGGAAAAATTAGGAATGACACAGGAAGAACTTGACGCTCTAAAAAATAATAACTGAATTTTTTGAAAAAAATCTGTTGAAATTTTGACGTTATTTCGTATACAGCAGGAAACAAAACAGTACGAGAATATATTTAAACATGAAAAGGGGAATATGTATGAAAATCGGGTATATCGGTCTTGGATTAATGGGTGAACCTATTGCTACACATATTGCAGAGTCGGGTACTGAGCTGTATGTCAGCGATATGATTCCTGAGAAGGTAGCAAAGCTGGTTGCCTGTGGGGCAAAAGAGGTTTCCAAAAAAGAAATGGCAGAAAACTGCGACATAATTGCAATGATTCTCCCAAATCACAAAATTTCTTTGGATGTGATATTTGGTGAAGACGGTATCGCTCAGCATATGAAAAAGGGTTCCATGATAATTGACCAAAGTTCTGTTTCACCTGAAACATCAAAGGAATGCAGTAATCGGCTGAAAGAGTACGGGATACGATTCATGGATGCACCGGTTTCCGGCGGCCCCGGCGGTGCATGGTCTCGTCAGCTGGCTATCATGGCAGGCGGCACCCAGGAGGATTTTGATGAAGCCAATGAAGCGATTTTTCGCCATATAGGCAACGGTGCAGTCTTAGTTGGCGATGTCGGGGCAGGAAATGTCTGTAAACTGGCAAACCAGATATTGGTAAATTGTAATATGGCTATTGTGGCGGAAGCAATGGCTATGGTAAAGAAGGCCGGGGTTGATCCTGAAAAAGTATTCAATGCTATTCGTAAAGGAGCTGCAGGCAGCTGGATTCTTGACGACAAAATGCCCCTTCTGCTTAACAGAGATTTTAAAGCACGCGGCTCTGTTACTGTTATTCTCAAGGATATTAAAAACGTTATTGATACAGCAAACGCAATTGACGCTTTTGTTCCGTATTCCTCCTATCTTTATGAAATTTTGAAATCATTGCGTAATCACGGACATGCAGCGAAGGATCTTTCCGCAATTGCTTTCCATTTTGAGGAGATGAATGGTGTTAAGATAGAAAGAAATTGAGGAGGATAATATTATGGTATATGTTAGTGCAATAGGTATTATTATTTGCTTTGCCTTGTTGATATTTGCCTCCTTTAAGAATATCAATACTGTTCTTGTGGCAGCTTTGGGCGCAGGTATCGTAGGACTTTTTGGTGGCAATGGTTTTATTAATGTCTTAACTGGCCCTTATATGGAAAGTTTTGCAAGTTTTGTGCAAACATGGATAATCATTTTTGCTCTTGGAGGTCTTCTTGGCCGTCTTTATGAAAAAAGTGGTGCTGCCTGGAGAATCGGAAGTGTGCTTGTAGAAAAAGCGGGTTCCAGCCTTGCCTTGATTGCCATCATTTTGTTTGGTGTCATTTTGGTTTATGCCGGAATGAACGCTCCCGTTGCGTTGTTTATCGTGTATCCGCTGGCCAGGGTTGTGTTCCCAAAGAGCAAGATTCCTTGGTCTTTGGCTCCTGGAGTTGCTGGCTTGGCTACAGTAACAGTTGGTCTTACAATGCCCGGAAGTCTTGGTGTTATTAATCTTGTAGCAGCAAATGGTATGGGAGTCTCAACTATGGCAGCCCCTGTTGAAGGTATAGTCGCATCAATATTCTTGTTGGGAGTTGGTATTCTTTATATTATGTGGCAGGCCAAAAAGGGGAAAGACACTCTGGCTTTTGATACACCTGACAACTATTTGTGTGATACCGAAAAAATAAATGATGCGGAAATGGAAAAGACTGCTCCAAATTTTATAATATCAATAATTCCTATTCTCGTAACATTAGTTCTTGTTGATATTGTCAGGATACATATGATTCTTGGCTTTGGCATTGGCTGCTTTGTGGCATTGATATTATTCAATAAATATACGAATGATAAAATTAAAGTTGTATCTTCAGGTTTTCAAGATGGCATGATACCATGTATTCTTGTTGCAGCAGTTGCAGGGCTTGGTGGTGCTATTTCAGCGACCCCTGTTTTCGATGTAATGCGCAATGCGATTATGAATCTTCCTATAGGTGGACTCGTGAAAGTTGCCATGTCCACTACTCTGATTTCCGGCATATGCGCTTCCGGATCGGGTGGTTTGCAGATGACTCTGAATCTTTTGGGCGAAGAATTTATGACTCTTGGTTATCCGGCGGAAATCATTGCTCGTGTGGCTGCTATTGCCAGTGGAGGTCTGGATTCTATGCCTTGGAATGGAACGGTTGTCATGATCTTGGCTTTAAGCGGAGTAGGAATTAAAAAAGGATACAAACATGTTTTTGTACTGACCTGTATCTTGCCTATTCTTGCAAGTTTTGTTGCAGCGGCTACTTATGGACTAATCCATTAATGTGCTTTTTCTTTTCTCTTAAAGTATAAAATGGCAAGTGTGTATTGGACTCTTTTTTGAGAAGAGTGCAGTTCGAGAGAAAAGGAATTACAGAAAAATATAAATTATGAAGATGAATTTTTTAAGCTGAAGCAGGTGTGCCGGGCATTTCTTGCAGCAAAAATACAATAAGAAGAGTAACTTTAATTGTAGCACCAGTTGCAGATGACAGTAAGAAATGTTATAAGCTGGTGCTACATAATGCTGTAAAATACATTTTGAGACGAAATGTTTAAAATTGATGTGCTATGAAACCGACAGAAGCTGGAATTTTGTTAAACAGATATAAAATATACAACGTTAAGGTAAAAAATATTGCAATAACGAACAGCAGATTACTCGGAAAGGAAAATTTTTATGGATGAAAACAAAGTTGTAATAGCCGGCGCAGGTGTAATGGGGGCTTCTCTTGCACAGGTATATGCATTGGCGGGATATGATACATGGGTTTATGATATTTATGAAGCGGGTATCGAAAAGGGAAAACACTTAATTGTTTTAAATCAGGAAATGATGATCAAGGAAGAATTAATTACAAAGGCGCAGTCGGATGCTGCTATGGGAAAGCTTTCCTTTACCAAAGACCCACAGGAAGCGTTTTCTGATTGTTGCCTGGTTGTTGAATCTACTGTGGAGAGAATGGACATAAAACAGGATTTTTTCAAAATGTGTTCTGAGATTGCTCCAAAAGAGGCACTTCTCACAACAAATACCTCAGGGCTTCGCATTACCGAAATAGCTGAGGCGTGTAAATATCCTGAAAGGTTTATGGGACAGCACTGGCTCAATCCGCCACATCTTCTTCCCTTATGTGAAATTATTGCAGGCAAGAAAACAAGCGAAGAAAATGTTAAAAAGATGAGAAAATTAGTCGAAGGTCTTGGAAAACAGCCGATTGTTGTTTCTGATATCAACGGTTTTGTCATCAACCGTTTACAGTTTGCTCTGCTCAGAGAGGCTTTGCATATTGTAGAAATTGGTGCAGCAACCTTTGAGGATGTTGATACAGCCCTTAAAGCCGGTATGGGTATCAGATATGCTGCATGTGGCCCATTTGGCGTTGCGGATTTTGGTGGCATTGATACTTTTGACCATATCACAAGCTATCTTAACGCAGAACTTGCAGATGATAAGGTTGAAAGTCCTGTTTTAAAAAAGATGGTAGAAGAAGGAAAGCTCGGTGTCAAAAATGGTGCCGGCTTCTATGATTATTCAGGGGATAAAGCAGATGATGCTATACGTGACCGTGACCGTCTTTACATAGAGCTGGCAAAGGTGCTGTACTTTAATAAATAACATGGCAGAAAGAGGTATTATGTATGAGAAGTGATTTAATGAAAAAAGGCGTTGATAGAATTCCGCATAGAACGTTAATGAAGGCATTAGGACTAACTGATGAAGAAATTAATCGTCCGATTATTGGAATTGCCAACGCATTTAATGAAATTATTCCTGGGCATAAGCATCTTAGAGATATATGTGAGGCAGTAAAAGCAGGAATACGCATGGCTGGCGGCACACCAGTTGAGTTTCCGGCGATTGGTGTATGTGATGGTATTGCTATGAACCATGAAGGTATGTTTTATTCTCTTCCATCAAGAGAGCACATTGCGGATTCAGTACAAATCATGGCAATGGCTCATCCGTTTGATGGATTGGTATTTATTCCAAACTGCGATAAGATTGTACCCGGTATGCTTATGGCTGCACTTCGTTTAAATATTCCTGCAATCTTTTGTTCAGGCGGACCAATGCTTCCGGGAAATGCAAATGGTAAAAAGGTAGCTTTGACCGATGCCTTTGAAGCACCGGGGGCAGTTCGCGCAGGAAAATTAAATGAAGAAGAAGCAAAGAATATTGAAAATACAACCTGTCCCGGTTGTGGAAGCTGTGCAGGTATGTTCACTGCAAATTCAATGAATTGTTTGACAGAACTGTTGGGTCTTGGATTACCCGGAAACGGAACAATTCCGGCAGTGGATGCAAGAAGAATACGTCTAGCTAAATATGCCGGAATGAAGATAATGGATTCAGTGAAGGAAAATAAATGTCCGCGTGATATTGTAACGCAAACCGCAATCCATAATGCTTTAGTTGCAGATATGGCACTTGGCTGCTCTACTAATACAATGCTTCATCTTCCGGCCATTGCCCATGAAGCGGGCTTGGAGTTTGATTTAACTAAGGTTAACAGTATTTCTGATTCTGTACCTCATATGGTTAAATTAAATCCGGCAGGTACACATTGCCTTGTTGACCTGGATAATGCTGGTGGCCTTTCAGCAGTTATGAAGAGATTAGAGAGTATTGGGAAAATTGATGTTTCCGCAAAAACTGTAGACGGCACATGGGCAGATAGAATAGCAAAAGCTGAAATTACGGATGAAGATGTAATTCGTGATGTGGAACATGCATATTCACAAACGGGTGGACTGGCTGTACTTTATGGAAATCTTGCACCAGACGGAGCAGTTGTTAAAAAGGGTGCAGTTTTACCAGAAATGATGGTTCATACAGGGGCTGCAAAATGCTTTAACTCCGAAGAAGAATGCTGCGAGGGACTCAATAGTGGAAAGGTAGTCTCAGGTGACATAGTTGTTGTTCGTTACGAAGGACCAAAGGGCGGACCCGGAATGAGAGAAATGTTAAGTCCTACTGCGGCAATTGCCGGCATGGGTCTTGACTCTACCTGTGCGCTTATAACGGATGGAAGATTTTCAGGTGTATCAAGAGGCGCTTCTATAGGACATATAAGTCCTGAGGCCGCTGCCGGTGGATTATTGGCATATGTTAAAGATGGAGATAAGATTTCCATTGATATTCCTAACCATAAAATTGAGCTTCTTGTAAGTGAAGAAGAAATAATAAGGAGAAAACAGGAAATCATTCCCACACCGCCAAAGAAGGTATCAGGATACCTTGAAAGATACCGCGCAATGGTTTCTTCCGCAAATAAAGGCGCTATATTAGATGTCTCAAACATTTTTGCTAAATAAAAATTACCTTAAATGGAAAATTGCAATGAGACAATTGCATAAATAATATTCAGTGTATGTTAGCCGCTTACAATTACAGCTTGGCCATAACTCGCTAAGGTTTATAAGTAATAGCGAGATGCACATAGAGAATGTTTTAATGTCAGAGAACACCTAAATTAAGGTGTTCTTTTACTTTGAAAGGAAAGAGCAACTATAGTGATAGGATTTAAACCAGGGGATATTGGGTAGAATCGGGATCATTATTGACTCAGCAACACGACTTGACGATACAGAATAGATACCGTTTTGTGGTTTGAATGGCAAAAATGGAGGGTTGACCACAAGATGTTGTGGTTTGCACGAGAAAAACAGTGGTTTTTCGGGCAAAAAAAGGGCGCTTTTAAGCCTATAAAAATAGGCGTTTTCACAGATGCCGGAAGAAAAATGAATAAAACAGCAGCAGATGAAAAGCAGGGATGATTGAAAAAAATCATGCCGCTTTTTTTATTGACCTCATTTCTAAAAAACGTAGCATATTTTTTGATAACCATTTTTTATTGCTGATGCAATAAAAACGAATTTTTAGGAAACGGATTGAATTAAAAATCATTCAATCCGTTAAAATAGCCACCTTGCGGCTATTTTTTATTATATAATTTTAAATTTTCTGTTTTCTCCTTTATTTCATTCAATGGCTTGTTATACTCTATTATACAGCCAAGGGGGTAGTGGGCTCAAGCGAGCGACATTAGTGTCTCGACGAGGAAGACTTAATAAAAAAATCATCTCAAGTTCATAAATTATAAGCAATATGGTGTAAAATTCTTACTGTTTTTTTATTGAGCTAAATTTTAAAAAATAGAATTAAAATATAATCCCTTATTTAAGTCTCTTTTTTGCGACTAATCAGAGTTGTTTAAAAGATTTGATACAATAAAACCATAGAATATTCAATCTGATTGTAACTGAGCAGTTGGTACAACAGGATATAGGAGGGAATAAAGTGTCAAAGGAAAATTAATTTATAAAGAAAAGAGGGGATTATAGTGAGAAGTAAAAAACGCATACTGGCTTTTGTAATTATGATTTGTATGTTCTTTGGACAGTACCACGGTGTATTTTATGCAAATGATATACAAGATATTTCAACAATGTCATCTGATATTACAATATCTAACTCGACAACGTCGGATACAACTGCACCGGATAGTACCACGCTAGGCGAAGCTTCATCGAATACGTCTGTACCGGATAGTACCACGCCAAGCGAAACTGTGCCGGATACAACGACACCGGATAGTACCACGCCGGGCGAAACTGTGCCGGATACGACTGCACCGGATAGTACCATGCCGGATGAAACCGTGCCGGATACGACTGCACCAGATAGTACAACGCCGGGCGAAACTGTGCCGGATACAACGACACCGGATAGTACAACGCCGGATACCGCACCTCCACAGCCAACTGATACCATCAAAGAGGTAATTGAATGGAGCTTTAACGCTTCGGAAACCGCTCTTGAGGACAACTATCTTCGGGTTTTGAAGTCAGGGACGCAATTGGATATAACAGACTTAAAATCAATGCTTCCTCAATCTATCCATGCCACAATTGTATCTGAAGAAGATGAATCTGAACTTGATATTCCGATTGTCGGCTGGGAGTGCGATACCTATATTCAGGATGAAAACGGTCTTTGGCCGGAAACAGGGGAGCATATATTTACCGCTGTAATTGAAGACGGGTATTTGCTTACTGAAATTCCGACGGTTATAGCAGTGCCGGAATTATCCGGTCTTATGCCGCCGTTAAATGTAGGTCTGACTATGCTTCAATCAGTAGAGAGAGGTATAACGAAGGAAGGTATAGCTGGATTAATTTATATGTCATACTTTCCCGGCGGTCCCGAGGTCTATGAGTTTAGTCCTTTCAACACGGGTGTTACAGGCGCCAGAATGAGATATGATTTTAATCTGTACTCGGATTTTGATTGGACGGATACATATATGCCCACATCGGTTTGGAGCGTAGACAGCGAAGACCCAGATAGGACTTACCAAAAAAAAGTAGGTTCTTTTACAGGACATGACTATTGGTACTGGTGGATTAACGCTTATCGAAGCCAGAATATAGGAGGTATGTTTGAGTTTGTTCCAAACGGTCCATATCCTCCTGTAGTGAGTGACATATTTGACAGCTATATCAAACTGAACCATAAATCGCCCGATTCTTCGGTTACTTTATCAGGCTTTGAAGGGTATTATGATAAGTCTTCCGCAGTGGAGGAGATAACGAGATATTTAAGTCTTAAGGTTGGAATTAATGAGAATAATCTCATTGATGTAGACGGACTTTCAGGCGCTAATTCTACAGAACAGCTTCAAAATATTGTCAATAATATGTTCGACAGGGTGTTTGTTAAGGTTACTGACAATGATGGAGAATGGCCTTATCAGATGAAAATGGAAGGAAACTGGGTGCCGGACCCTGATTCGCCGTCTAAGTTTCCGGGTTCAAACGAAAAAGGTATAAAGCCGGGTATATACCGTTTTATTCCAAGCGATGAGCTGAAAGAAAAATGGGTAGGCAAAACGGGTGATAAATTCTTCTGGCGAGACATCCAAGTGGATGTTCAGGTTGGCTATCTCATTAAAGAGTACTATTTGGACCAGAAATTAAATATTGCAGTAAAAAATGGCGATGGGGTGGCTGTAAAGAATATATTAGAAAAACATTTGCCTGAAAGCGCCTTAATAAGACTTCTTGTTGGGCTTTACGGGGGTATGGGCAAAGAATCAATAAAACATTTACCATTAAAGTGGGAACTTGACCCGGATTATTATGGGGAAAACCTTTCAAGCGTGCTTGAGGGAATTGCGAAAATAGGGGATACTCTTTATTTCGTACCGGCATTAGAAGATGGTTATATAGAATTGGAAAGCGCCAAGCGGCCTAGGATGGCTGTTGAAATTGTTCAATATAACTATGATCCGAGCGACACTTCTGAGTCGGAGGTAAATACCGTAATTATTGAAAACAAAAAATATATCACAAAATACCATGTTGAAAGCATGCCGGATTTGGAAGAAAAGTACGACTATTTAAAGAAGTCCGGTTATGGGAATATAAGCAGCCAATTCAATTATGTCGCTTTTCCCAATCAGACATTAGAGTCCCTCGGCTGGAGCAGTAAAGTGGTGGTGGACTACTACACCGATGGTGGATTGACCGGTCAAGAAACTCTCGATCTTGATTGGGAAATGGTGAACAATAATCCAAGCGACCCTAACGGGCCGATATACTATGGGTTTGATTGGGAGGGCAATCTTTTTAGTGTTGGCAAAATACAGACTAAACTTGGACACTATACATATATACAAGGCTTTAACGAAAAACGAGGCGAGACGGAAGCCGTATTAAAAGGCCAGGCTCCAAATCTTGGCGAGGAGTGGCAGCATGCTCCCGGCGTTGAGCCTTTGGAATTACACATATTAGTATTAAGGGACTGGATTAATATTGATATTGGCGTATATGCGCGGGATTTAAGTATGACAGTTGAGAATGGCATACTTACCGTCAACCATAGCTATCTACCCCATCAATATTTTATAAATATTAAGGCGGAAACCGGCCAATATACTTATTACGAGGATATGTATTCTCCTTCTAGTAAAGTCGTAAGTTACGATATAAAAGATACCTATAATATGAAGGATTATACCGGAATCAGGCTGTATACAAATGATGATAGTGGTTTCCTTTACAGTATGGGGCTTTTAGACAGAACATTGCTGACTGTAAAAGATGAAAACGTTAACCTTATACTGGATAATGTGAGTATGAAGCAAGTCTCATATAAAAAGAAGGGTTTACCATTAATAGATATTGTTTCCACCAAGTATACAACTTCGCAGACGAAACCATATAGGCCCCATCGTGCTGAAAAGTACTGGAGTGATGCAGAAGACTATTTCGAGTTTTGGTATCCGAAGGTGAACGCCAATGAGTTTACCTCCAGCCTGAATATTTATGTAACCGGTAAGAACAGCCTTGAGGCAGATGCAATGTGCGGCGAGGTGATACGTGTGCCGTATAACGCCATGCTTTCCATCAGCGGTCTGAACAATGCCGATACTGAGCTTACCTTGATAGGGCCGATGAACCATGTGGTGATAGGCGATGACGAAGAATGCGGACATATTTTCATCAACGACATTCCTCTGAAGCTTGGCAAAAACATAGATCTTGCAAATACCATTAGCTTTATGGGCGCAAATACCAACAGTGATTCAAACATCGCCAAACAGCTTTTAAATGGGCAGGAGGGTTATGACACCCAAGGAAATTTGAGGAAAAGAGAATTTAACGTCAAAAGCAGGCCGATTGTAATCACCGGCCCAAAGGCGAAGGTTGTTCCTATATTACAAAGCAAAATAGGCAATAGCGTAAAATGGTCGGAAAAAATGACTGTGGGCAGCTTGGATTTGTCATTGGACAGCCGGCTGATTTTGGAGGACGGCGCCACGTTATGCACCGCCACCAGTTATTTGCCGCCGGCGTATTCTATACAGAACGCCTGGGAGAAGCGCGAAGAACATCCTTTTAAAAATTCAAAAATTATTTTCAATTACGGAAGCAAGGACGAAAATACGGTTCAATTTGACTCTGAGGGTATGATAACGGTTAACGCCGATGTGGATATGAAGGAAAATTCCAGAGGCAAGACTGATTTTAACATTGGCGTGAATATTAAAATTAAAGGAATGTACCCGTTGACGCCTCTTGATTTTATGGTCAGCGAGAATAAAGGAGGATTCGGGCCTGTTAAACTTCAAGAAATTGTTGATGGAAATGAGAACAATGAAAACATCGTTAATACCATGATACCTTATAAAACAACCGGTAATGTTTGGAATCCTATTGAAATGGCGCCCTTAGAGGGAACGGTTGATATGAATTTTGCCAGGAACAAAAAAAATGGCGTCTACGAATTTAAATTAAGCGCGGACTCTGACCTTTACAGCATGGAGCCTGTGACATACACATTTACAGAAGAAGAAAAGCCCACAATACTAAATTACAGACTCATCACAGATAAGGAAATGCTTTCGATGATGACGGATTATCTGGATGGCGACTATCAAATTAAAGATGATGCTACTATAGTCCAGAATATGTTAAAAGAAGCCTATGGCGTTACCACTGAGGATTTAAACAATTCTAAAATTAATCCGGAAACACCATGGATTACGGAAGAAGAGCGGAGAGAACTGACAATCCTGGGTACGCAGCGAATAATGGCTGAAAGTCAGGCAGAGGATGCAAAACGCAAAGCGGAAGAGCAAAAAGCGCTGTATGAGGAGCAAAATATGCTCCCTGAACAGAAAGCGGAAAAGAAAGCAAAAGAGATGGCGGATAAGTATGGCATAACCGTTGCAGAGCTTGAGGCGCTTGGGGTAGACATAGGCGACCCTAACGTGGTAACGATTTTAAGCGATGAGCAGCGCCGGCAAATTCAGGGTCAAACCAAGGTTCTGATGGAAAAGAGAGAGGAGAATGTACTCAACAATTACAGCTACAGCACAACATTAGGCCCATACGGAGCGTCATACTATATCCAGTTTGTGGACAGATTGGCGCCGGGCTATGGAGATTTGGTAAACAACTATTTCCCACAATTTATATTTGCCGAGGTAATGCATACAATTGATGGCGAGGACATGATTACATTTGAATTTATTCCGGTAGAGTCATGGAAGGAGGAATTCCTTTCAAGCGAACTTAAATCCTTAACCCCATGGCAGCGTGGTTTTGTATCGGGAGACAGTTATGCGACGAAACCCAATCTTAGCTTTGTAAAAGCAAATGATGGATTTTATATGTTTTCAGGTGTGTTACCTGAAAAATATACCTTTAATACCGGAATCGCATCGGTGCCTTCGGTATCTGTGAATGTTTTGGAGAGTGAAAAGACAAAAGAGTCCAATTATAAGATAGGTCAGCTTTTGGATCAGCTCATGGGTAAAGAACAGGTTTCCACGAATAGTTATTTGGTGGATGATTCAAAGCTTGAAATAACATTGGAACTTGAGGAGGAACTGCAAAACTACCGTGATGATTACATAACCTACTATTATCCATACCTTATATTGTTCGATAGGGATCCCGATGATGACTTCAATTATACAGAAGAGACTTACGAAGAATACTTAGAAAGAAAAGTAAGGGAAAGAGAATATGATGAATTCCACAGAGACTACCGGTACTGGGAACATTATACAACTGCGCTGGGTGTGGTTACGCTAGCTCTCAGTCTCCCTAGATTGGCTGAGGGGGCAATTAGGGGAAACTTTTATGATGATGGTACGCCATGGGTTAGCAAAGCAGAGGATGTATTGATGCAAAATATTTACTCAGGGACCACCACTTTGTGGATGTGTTTCTTTGGTTATTATTAATGATAACAGCTCTATTCGTGTTTTGGCACTATAAACGTGATGAGCGTAAAAAAGAGGGAGGCTTTGCCTCCCTTTTTTGTTAAATATAAGCGCAGCGCAGAAGAAACAGAAAATTAAAAGTCAACCCGCTTTAATACATAACCCTCTTTTCTTGTTGTCAAAATCTCAAAGCCGCTGTCAACCTCGTCCAGTTTTTTACGCAGGCGGTAAATTACATTTTTTACGGCATGGGTGTCGCCCTGCATGGGCTGCTTCCAGATTTCCGAGTAAAGCTGTTCCCCTGTAAAAACCACGTCAATATGTTTTATAAAAAACAACAGGAGATTAAATTCTTTTGGTGTTAGCAGTAAATCACTGTCATCCACAACAGCATTCAGGGCGAATAAATCCAGTGTCAGATTTCCTGCTTTTATAATTCTGTCGGAGTTTTTTAAGTTTTCTGAAATCTTTTCTCGCCTGAAAAAGGCGGCTATACGTGCCAGAAGTATATCCAGAGAGTAAGGCTTGGTCAGATAATCGTCGCCGCCTGAGCGAAGGCCCTCCAATATGTTATGGTGTCCGGCAACGCTGGTGAGAAAAAGTATGGGGGCGCTTGTATGTGCCCTTATTTTCTCACAGAACTCCACACCGTTGCCGTCGGGCAGAAGAATATCCAGTACGATAGCGTCCGGGGGATATTTTTCTATTAAATCCTTGGCTTCGGAGAGCGTAAGCGCGGTTTTAACCTCATAGCCCGTAAGCTCAAGAGCACGTCGGTTTATGTTGTTTATCGCTTCATTATCTTCTACAAGAAGCACACGTTTTTTATCTGTCATAGCCAATCGTTCCTTTCATCGTACACAACGATGTATCCGTATTCTATATGGATAATATTAAATGATGTAAAAAGATTTGTCAAAAGTAAAGCCCCAATATTGTGATATTTTAAGATACGGGAAGATTTTTGGCGAAAAATGTGGTATTCTGAAAATATCAAATAAGGGATTAAACGGGGGATTTCTATGGTTTATTCTATAAAAAAGCAGTTTTTTATTTTGGGTATTATATTTTTCCTTTGCTTCACGGTTATGGCTGATGCCCAGACGGTAAGCAATGATACATCTGAGAAATTCATAAGCCTTATAAATGAAAATAACGGCGAAACTATTATTCTTTCAAACGATATTTACTGGGACGAAAGGTCACAGGACTTTATAACAGCGCAAAGGGATATTAATATTGATATGAACGGTCATTCAATTATACTGGAGGACAACGCATCTTTAATGATGAACGGCCCCATTCATTTTACGGGAAACGGACAGACTGAGCCATTGTTTGTTTTAGGTGAACACAGTAGGCTCAGGGGAGAGAATGGCGTAACAATATCGGCAATTGGAGCGCAGACTACGGCGGTAAGAATGAGTAATTTGTCTGCTTTGACAGCGGAGCTTGTCTCTGCGCAGGGGGATGACTGTGTGGCTGTGCTGATAAATGGTAATGAGGAAGAGGTTTCTTCAGTTTCTGTAGCAGGTGACGTTATCGCCAAGGGAATGAATTCGTCTGCCATTAAGACCACGGGGGATATTGCTTTATATATGATGTCTTTCAGTGCATCCGGAGAGAACAGCGCGGCGGTAAGGACAGACGGAAATATATACTGTTTTTTCTCAGAGGTTGAGGGTCAGGATATATTGGCGGATACGGAAGGGGAGATTGTTTTCGATGCCTGTAAGGTAAACACTAAGCAGGAAAACGCCGTTTATATTACAAGAACGGCTTTTGCTGAGACGGTGAGTATAGCCTCTTTATCAGGGGAGGATTATGAGCTGCCTGAATACATTGAGTTCAGCTTTGAGGTCAATGAAACGGAGTATGACGGTTATTTTTCGTCGTATGTAAATTCTGTATATAGAAATCCTATAAAGGTTAAGTGGGATATGTCCCAATCGGACAGTCTTGAACCGGGTATTTATACAGCAACCGCCACACAATCGGAATACACTGATTTTGAAAGCATTTCTTTTGAGCCTGTTTTGGCCGATGTTACCATAGTGGAAAAACTGCCTGAAATTATGCGGGCATATTATGTGTTTCAGGATTTGGTTTTAAAATTTGATGTACAGATTCCTAAGAGTATTACTTTTAAGACAAAATATAGTACAGACGAAGGAGAAAACTGGAATTGCTACAGCGAAGCTTATATTGACGACAGTCAAAGCACAATTACACTGAAAAACTTTGGGGAGCTTACGGGTGATAAGGAGCGGAGCATTCTTTTTGCCGTCAGTTTTATGCTTCAGACGGGAGAGACGGAAACCGAAGCGTTTGAGTTTACGGGCAAGCCTCCTGAGGATGACGGCGGCGGCGACAGGGACGGCGGCGACCAGGGCGACCAGGGAGAGTGGGAAAGCGGTGCTGCAAAATCTGAGCAAAAAGAGAAATCGGAAAATGTCAATTCAGATGAAAAAAGTGAAATAAAAGACGAAAATAAATTGAAATCTTTGGCGGAGATTTTTAAGCCTGTGGTGGAAGCTTTCAGGAAGATGGATGAAAAGCTGTCAGAAGGCTATGAGGGAAAACAGTATGAAACCGAGAATACAAGTGAGAAACCCAATGAAGAGCTGTCTGAAATTGATGCCGTTAAGCCTGAAAATATCAGTACGGAAAATAAAAATATGGACGATATAACTCGGGAATATAATAATTATACTGATGTGATTGTCACCGAAGAGAGTGATATAAATACCAACAATACACAGACAGAAAACGGTAAAAACTCGCTAGGCATTGAAGGAAAGGACAATCATACCGCAAGCCATTCTGAGGACGGCAATAAAACAGCCGCCACAAACGAAGAAAATATAAAAAACAATGACAAAATAAGTGAATATAAGACCGATAAGAATAGGAAATCAGTGTGGATGTCACCTATTGCGGTCATGATTGCTGTTTTAGCGGTTGGCATTCTATATTGGTGGCTGAAGATTAGAAAAAGGTAGGGGGAGTATATGGATTGCAGAAAGTTACAATTCCCAATTATTTTAACGGTAATTGCGGCTTTTTCTATACTGATGTTTCAGTTAAGCTTTCAGTATGATAACAAGTATACATATCCTGCGCCTGAGGCTGAAAAGGGTATTGTTTGTTTGGATACGGCGGAATATGAAAAATCCTCCCTGGTATTTCTTATAGACGGCTGGGAATACTACGCTGACAAGCTGCATACGCCGGAAACAATCGTCAATGATACGCCGGACATGTATACTTATATAGGAAGATTCGCCGGGTTTGATATGGGAAACCCTGAAAAAAGTCCCTATGGGAAAGCCACATACCGACTTCATATTTTCACTGACAGTAACGAGAGAGCATATGCACTGGAGCTGCCGCAGATATATACGGACTGGAGACTTTATATAAACGGAGAAATGATGGCGACGGGAGGAGAGGAAAACGCCGTGTACTCGTCGATAGCCCCTGAAAACTCCATGGTGACATTTAAAGCGTCGGACAGTATTGAAATTGTATTGGCGGTTTCAGCGGAGAAAGGGCTTTACAGCGGTTTTACATATCCTCCCGCATTTGGGAGCCCCGAAGAGGTATCCGATATGATATACAGCCGCCTGTTGATTCACGTTGCGGAAGCGGCATTGGCTGTGTTTATAGGCATTTTGTTTTTATGCATTGGTTTGGGAAGCCGCTACAAAAGACCTTATGGGATTTTGTTTACTATGTGCGTATGCTTTGCTGTTATGGTATCTTACCCGCTGGTTCAGGTTTTCCGCATTGACGGATATCTGTTTTCCATTGCGGAAAGATTTTGCTGTTACGGTATGTTTTTGGCCTTTGTACTGCTTCAGGCGCGTATTTTAAAACTGCCTAAAAAGGCTTACATGTGTATGGCAGCGTTGGGATTAGCTGTTATTATAACAGTTTGTATTGAGCCGTTTTTTGTTATTAATAAAGCTGTTATAAAATACAGATACGGAAGTTTTCTGGCTTTTTATAAAATATTGCTGGCGGTATGGCTGATTATTACGAGTATATATGGACTGCGGCGGGGCCGGACAGGTTCAAAACCCTTTTTGATAAGCGGCGTAATATTTTCTTTGGCTTTAATAATGGATAGAGTAAATCCCCTTTTTGAGCCTGTAAGATTCGGCTGGTCTGCGGAAATGGCGGGACTGGTGTTTATATTAATATCGGCGGGTGTTCTATGGTGGGATACTGTGAAAACATACAAAGAAAACATGGTACTGGAATCAGAAAAACAGAACCTTATAGAAACAAGCCGAATGAAGTCGGAGTTTTTAAGCGGAGTATCCCATGAGCTGCAAACGCCTATCGCTGTGATTTCGGGCTATGCCCAGCTTACCGAAAAATTGATTGAAATGAAGCCCACCGAAATGAATGAGATTTATGAAAATCAAAGGCAGATTGTGCTGGAGTCAGGCCGTATAGAGCGTATGATAAAGCAGCTTTTAGATATTTCCCGTATAGAAAGCGGCTGTTTTCAGTTGGATAGAGAAGTGATTGATGTTATAGCGGTGATTGAAGGTATTGTTGATACCTATTTTCATGTAATTGATAAAAACAATAATGAGATACGAATTGAGAAATCTTGTGATTTACCTCATGTGGATATTGACAGAGAGCGCATAGATATGGTTTTTATGAATTTACTGCAAAATGCCTGCCGCCATACGAAAAATGGAGTCATTACAATTTCCGCTGAGCAGAAAGGGGAATTCATACAAATAAAGGTTGCTGATACGGGAGAGGGAATTGAGCCTGAAGTTTTACCGCATTTATTTGAGCAGTATCTTAAAAGCGTCAACAGCCGTTTAAAAGCCAGCGGCACAGGTTTGGGATTATATCTATGCAGGAAAACAGTAGAAGCCCATGGTGGCAGGATATGGATAGAAAGTGATAGAAAAATTGGAACAACGGTGTATTTTACACTGCCTGTAGCAAATAATCTTAAAACCGAGCTTTCACTAGGTATCATTTCATGAAAGGGAAGGTGGGCTCAAGCGGTATCATTATTGACTCATCGAGAAAGCTGGAGGATGAATAACAGGCGGAAACAGACGATTTAACAAAAAAGTTGGTCTTAGACGCGGTATGATTAGAAAATCATGCCGCTTTTTTTATGCCAAAATAGTGGCCTCAAAATAAGGCAGTATCTGTATTTCATACCGTTTTTTAATACCCTAATTTCAACTGTGCTTTTGTTTGAATAAAATAATATTATAGGTTTTAGGTACAGACCTTAAATTTTGTTAAGGTTTTAAAAATCAAGATTTTTTATGATATAGTGAAAATATATAAGACAGATGTTAATTAAAACAAGGGGGGTATGATTATGAGAGGAAAAAATAGAACATATGCGCTGCTGTTATCGGCATTATTGACGGTATCGCAGTTTAGCGGTGTTTCGGTTTTTGCGGAGGATGACGTGCAGAATGTAAAAACTGAAATCATTGAGCTTTTGCCTGTTGATACGGAGGAAGTGACAGAAGAGCCTAAAGAAATATTAGAGTCTGAGAATACGATAGAGCCTAAAGAAATATTAGAGCCTGAGGATACGTTAGAGCCTAAAGAGATATTAGAGCCTGAGAATACCTTAGATCCTGAAATTACGGATGTAACCGATAATATAATAGAGTCGGTTTCGGATGTCCCGAAACAGCTCGAAGCTGAACAAGAGGAACAAAAACAGGAAATAGACCTGAGTGATTTATCTTTGGAGGAACAGGCTAAGCTGCGGGAGAGTGAAATGTCCGCATTAATGTTGATGGCCGAAAATGGAACACAGAACAACGCGAGGGCATATTCCTCCGGGGAAGAATCATTTACTATAGGCAGTGAAGCCACGTTGAGAGAGTTGGCGGAAAAGATAAACAGCGGCGCCACATGGGGCGGAGGAATCAAATACGCTGACAGCAGCTATATCATAACAGCAGATATTGCACTTTTGGGCCAGTGGATACCCATAGGTGAGAGAGAAGAATTTGCTTTTAACGGCGTTTTTGACGGAAAGGGTCATACAATAAGCGGATTGTATCATTCGGAAGAAGATAACACAAAGGGGCTTTTTGGGTTTACGGACACAAAAGCGGTAATTAAAAATGTTGGTGTGACTGATGCTTTTATAGTCAGCTTTGGTGCAGGTATTTTGGCAGGAAATAACAGAGGTCGCATTGAAAGCTGCTACAGCACGGGAAAGGCCTATTCTATGTCAGGCGGAAGCGGCGGTATAGCAGGAGAAAACTATGGCGATATCATCAATTGCTACAGTACGGCGGATGTCTCAGACGATTATGCGGCAGGAGGAATAGCCGGAATCAATGAGGGAAATATATCCAATTGCTACAGCACGGGCAGTGTACGTGAAAACTTACATTACGTTAAATATGCGGGAGGTATAGCCGGAGTAAATCAGGGAAACGGTGTTATTGCCAACTGTGCGGCCCTCAATTCCGATATTAGTGGAAATGGTGGAAATGCCGGTAGTATAACGGGCGGCAATGAGGGGAGTGTAACGGGCTGTTACGCAGTATCCACAATTAAAGTGATAGGAAGCGGCGGGGCAGACGGTACAAAGATTATTTATGACAGTACAGGCGGTTTTTCAACCGGTTGGGATACAATATTTTCAGATACTTCCGCTTGGGAAAATACGGCAAGAACACAAATTCCCACACTGCTTAACGCGGGAGGAAACCAGTCAAGTGATATTCCGGAGCATTTAAAATCCACTGTATCTGTAATAGAAATTTATACCATTGAACAGTTGGAAGACTTTAGAGATGAGATTAACAGCAGCACCGATTATTATAAAGATAAGACGGTCATGCTTATGGACGACTTGAAGTTCAATTATTGGGAACCTATAGGTACGCAAAGCAGCCCATTTAAGGGTACATTCGACGGAAACGGTCATACAATAAGCGGAATTACAATTAATGCACCCGAAGAGAGCGGAATAGGATTTTTTGGATATATTGCGTCGGGGTCGACAGTTAAAGATCTTGGCGTAATCAATGTTAATATAAATGCACTCAGCAATGTGGGCGGCATAGCCGGGGAAAGCAATGGAGATGTCATCAACTGTTACAGCACAGGAACTCTCATTGCAAATGGATATTACGCAGGCGGAATCGTCGGGGAAAACTATGGAAATATCAGGGACAGCCACAGCACCGCCAATGTGAATTCAAATTACCATGTGGGAGGAATAGCCGGGTGGAACACCAGCGGTGAAATTTCAAACTGCTACAGCACAGGCAATATCTCCGCAACCAAATGGAGCGGCGGAATAGTCGGTTACAAGCAGGGCGGTAAAATTTTAAACTGCTATAACTCGGGGGATATTTCTGCAAGTGATGAAAAGTGTGGCGGTATTGTGGGGTGTGGGTATCAAAATGGAGAAATTGCAGGTTGTTACAACACGGGTACCGTGGCGTCTAAAAATATGGCCGGCGGCATAGCTGGAACAACAGATTGCAGTATATCAGACTGCTACAGCACCGGCGGTGTATCGGCAACCGGAGCGGGAACCAGCGCCGGAGGTATTGTGGGAGCAATAACCAAAGCCGGCGCATCTGTCACAAACTGCTACACGCTTAGCACTGTCAAGGCGTCATCCGGTTTTGCGGGCGGAATAGTGGGAAGCAGCATAGGCACGGTCTCAAACTGCGCGGCTCTCAACCCGTCCGTCAGCGGAACGACTGCTGGGGGTATTGCGGGAAGGCTTACGGACGATAAAGGCTCGGCAAACGGAACAGTAAGCGGTTGTTATGCCATTTCTGTCATGAAACTTAACGGAAGCGGCGACATAGGTGGGACTGCACTAACTTACAAAGGTGATGGTTTCAGCGCAGGCTGGACAGATATATTTTCAAACCTTACCGCATGGGAAAACACGGAAAAGACAAAGCTTCCAACGTTGAAAGACGTTTTGGGAAATCAAAAAAGCCTTATACCCGAATACATGAAGGAGCAGGAAAACCGCATTGTTATATCAACATCTGAGGAGCTGAAAGCTTTCCATGACGATGTAAACGGCGGCAATACATATGAGGGAAAAACCGTACTTTTGGCTGCGTCGATAGCCTTGAACGGAAAAGAAAAGTGGTCAGGTATAGGAACAGAAGCAAATCCTTTTAAAGGTATATTTGACGGCGGCGGAATGACGGTAAGCGGCGTTAATATTGACGAAAAAAGCAGTGCGGAAGCAGGGCTTTTCGGCGTAACAGGCGAAACGGCGACAATTAAAAACCTTGGCTTAAAAGACGCGGTTATATCTGCGGGCGGCGGCGCAGCAGGCTTGATCGTCGGTGAAAACAAAGGTACTGTCACAAACTGCTACAGTACGGGAAATATTACAGGTACAGGAATTTTTGGCGGCATCGCAGGGCAAAATGACGGAACAATAACCGGTTGCTACAGTACGGCTGATTTACAAGGTCTGAATGCGGGAGGAATTGCAGGATATAATTACGGAACAGTCACGGGCTGTTACAGTACAGGAAATGTTTCGGTCGCAGCCGACGGAAAGGCAGGCGGAATTGCCGCGGAAATCGGTTCTTCGGGAAGTATAACAAACTGCTACAGCATAAGCGCTGTTTCCGCCGACGGAACAAACAGCAAGGCGGGAGGAATTGTCGGAAATGTATCTGAGGGAAGCGTTAGAAACTGTGTTGCTTTAAACGTGTCTGTAAGCGGCGCGGGAAATGTGGGTCGTATAGCGGGAAACGGAGTGTATGGTTTAAGTGTTGCGGACTGTTTCGCAAGTGTGGCTATTGATATAAACAGCAACCAAGGTGTGGATGGCACAGACATTACATATGACAGCACAGCCGGTCTTAATAAGGGCTGGGATGAAATGTTTACGTCGCTGGAACTGTGGGAAATTACAGGCGGCAATAAACAGCGTCCGATACTGAAAAACGCGGGCGGAATACAAAACAGCAATTTACCGGATAATGTTGTTATGGGCGCTCAGATAATCATTTACAATTATGAGGAGTTAAAGGCATTCCGAGATGACGTTAACGGCGGCAATACATATGAAGGTAAGACTGTGCTTCTGGCAGCGCCAATAGAATTAAACTTTAGAGATGACTGGACGCCCATAGGCAACACCGACCATCCGTTTAAAGGTACATTTGACGGAAATGGCTTTGAGATTGAGGGCAGTATAACCCTTAAAGAAGGGCTGTTCGGTTTTGTGGACAGGGGGGCTGCAATCAAAAATCTTGGTGTACATATAAATAATGGAACCCAAGAGAAGGCAGCGGGAGCTATTGCAATCAATAACAGCGGTACAATATTAAACTGCTACAGCACGGGCATGTTGAAGATATATATAAGTAATTTAGATGAAAAGCCCGAATTGACCATCGGCGGAATCGCCTCATACAACAAAGGGACGATTAAAGGCTGCTATTCTTCCGCGTACGTTACGACTCAAAGTAATGAATCAACCGTAACAAGAGCCGGCGGTATAGCCGGTCTCAATGATGGTATCATAACGGATTGTTACAGCGACGATAATAGAATAGAGTCACTAAAGGACTGTGTGGGCGGAATTGCAGGAGAGAATCGCGGAAGTATAATAAACTGCTACAGCACAAGTGAAGTTTTGGCGAAAAACGATTTTGCAGGGGGTATTGCGGGAAAGCTATCCGGAGGAAGTATTGAAAACTGTGTGGCTTTAAACTTATCCGTAAGCGGCAAAGGGTATGTAGGGCGTATAGCCGGAGGTAATTTAAACGCATCCACCGTTAAAAACTGTTTTGCCAGCGTAGCCATAGATATCAAGAGTATAGACGGCGTGGACGGCACTGATATGACCTATGACAGCGGAACGGGTTTTGATATAGGCTGGGAGAGTATATTTGTTTCGCCTGAGCTTTGGGAGAATATGGGCAGAAAGCAGCGACCTACGCTTAAAAATGCGGGCGGAACCCAAAGCAGTGAGTTGTCTGAAAAAATTACAACCGGTACGCATAAAATAATCAGCTCCTCTTACGATTTAGAAGAGTTCAGAGACGCCGTGAACAGTGGAAACTCATATGAAGGAAACACCGTTACGCTGTCCGGAGATATTAATATTGATAGTCGGAGCTGGGAACCCATAGGCACAGTTGAACATCCTTTTAACGGTACGTTTGACGGCTGCGGATATGAGATTACGGGAATAAGATTCAATGAAACCTCGGGCTATGTGGGCCTTTTCGGCTATGTGGGTGAGAAGGCCGTCATCAAAAGGCTGGGCGTAACATGTAATCGGTTAGAAGGTGAAAACACAGGCAGCATTGGCATAATTGCAGGTTACAATAAGGGATTGCTTGACAGCTGCCTTACAATTGGCGATATAAAAGGAAAATTCACCGTTGCCGGCGGAATTGTTGGAGAGAACGAAGGTCAGATTTCAAACTGCTTCAGTATATCCGGCATTGAAATGGAATCCTCAGGAAATTACGGGGGGATTGCGGGAATCAATGGCGGAGGCATTTCAAATTGCTTCAGTATGGGAGATATGAAAGCTGAGTCGGGCACGGCAGGCGGAATTACGGGGAAAAATACGGGTGCTGTCTCAAACTGCGCGGCGTTAAATCCATCTGTAATTGCATTACGCGGCGGAAGAATCACAAGTGATGTTGAGGGTACATTAACCAACAATTTCAGCAATAAAACCATGTTAAATAATTTTACAGTAACGGAAACTGACAATGCCAATGGCTATAATGGAAAAGCCGCTCCAATCGGGGATATCGCAAATGACAGTACCCTGTTCGCGGATTCATACTGGAACTTAAAAGAGGGATATTATCCGGCTTTAAAGGCTTTGCCGAAACGTGTTTATGAAATCGACACGTTTGTTGAAGAAGTTCCGGTCAAGGTTGATATAGTGACTTTGCTGGACGGTGCAAAGACTTCGGATATCATAGGAGAGTTTGTACTGAAAAACGGTAATGATGTTATTACTGATTTGGATAAGGTTCCTATGGGAACGTATAAGGTTTATGATGGTTCAAAATATTCAGGTGTGGATGTGGTGGTAAAAGGTATCGATACGTCTGTGGAAATAAACTATTATTCGGTACAATTTTATGACGGGGATACAGCGTATGGGGACAGCACTGCTCAAAAACCGCAGGTCGTATTGAGCGGACAAAATGCGGAAAAACCCATGAATCCACAAAAGAATGGTGTTTCGTTTGAAAGGTGGAATACATCCAAAGACGGCACTGCGGCATTTGACTTTTTGTCGGGTATCACAGCTCCTACAAAGGTATATGCGTCATGGATAACACCGAGCATAGCAATTGACCCATTAAATATCGCTGTCGGCATAGGTATGACACAGAAATTTAACGCAACGGTGTCCGGCTGGGACGGCGTTAGTCAGGATGTTACTTGGTCGGTTTCAGGCAGTAGCAGTGCGGGAACAGCAATTGACGCAAACGGACTGCTAAAGATAGCGGAGGATGAGACGGCGAAGGCATTGACGATTACAGCCGCAGCGGCAGTAAATCAACAATGCAAAGCCACAGCTACAGTGACGGTTACCGAAGAGAGTATAGAGTTAAGCCAACAGACTGTGGATTTCGCCAGCATAAAACAAGGAGATAAAAACCCCGATGCAAAGAATATCACAATCACAAACAAGGGGACCGCAGTTGTTGAAATAGCCGCTATAAGTTCTGAGCATTTTGCGGCTGCAATTAAAGGTTCAACCAGTCTCAGTCATGGTGAGACGACGGAGCTTTCCATAAGCCCGAAGGACAGCTTGCCAGTTGGAAATTACGCAGAGAATATTACTGTAAAATATAACAAAAACATAGCTGCTGTTCAGGTGAAGTTTATTGTAAATCCCACCGGAGGCGGAAGCAGCGGCGGCGGTGGTGGCGGCGGTTCGTCGTACACACAGTCTAATGTTACGGTTGATGATGACAGGATAATCATAAAAACCGACGGGAAAGTATCCCAAACCGACGCGGACAAAGCAGTGGAGTATGCCAAGATAAAAGGTTCTGCCCAAATTAAAGTATCGACAAGTGAAAATGAATGCGTACTTCCAAACGGAATGGCTGAAAAAGTGGGAAAAGAGACAAAGGCGGACTTGGTTGTTGCCATGCCTAACGGAACGGTTATTATCCCAAACAGTATACTTAGAGTGCTGGATCCTGACGGAAAGCTTGCTGTAAGTATCGACGACGGGAAAATCAGCATATCAGCGGGCGGCAAGGAACTGGCGGATATAGGCGGCATCGAAATAACGTTGCCATACAAAGAAAATAAGGATACAGGCAATGTGGCTGTGGAAATTATTAACACTGACGAAGTTAGGTATGTGATAGAAAACGTATACAAAAATGGATATGTAAATTTTGAGATAGAAGGCACTGTGCAGTATACAATTTTAGATAACTATGTACCTCTTGCAAGTATTCCGGAAGAACCCGTCAACCCCTTTAAGGATATTGATACACACTGGGCAGAAGACGCTATACTGAAAGCAACGCAGATGGGACTTTTCAGCGGGGTAACAGAGGATACCTTTGAACCCGATACCGCTTTAACAAGGGGTATGGCGGTGGAGATACTTTACCGTATGAGCGGCGAAGAAACGAAAGCCGAAGAAAGCTTTGATGATGTTGAGCCGGGGGCTTATTATGCCGATGCGGTGCGTTGGGCGTTAGAAACCAACATAGTAAACGGTTTTGAGGACGGTCGGTTTAGACCCGATGACCCTGTGACAAGAGAACAGCTTGCGGTCATGCTATATAACTACGCAAACCATATGGGTATGAATACTAATGAGGTCAAGGAATTGTCGGTCTATACGGATTCATCAGACATAAGCGGTTATGCGGTGCGGGCTGTACAGTGGGCGTGCGGCAGCGGCATAATGTCAGGTAGAGATGACGGTACGTTTGATGCAAAGAGTTTCATAACCAGGGCAGAAGCGGCAAGCATGCTTGTCAGGTTTCTTGAAAAATAAACAATACAGAAAAAAATAACCGCCATTAGGCGGTTATTTTTTACTGTTTCATATTTATCACTCATTTAATACAAACCTGTATCCCAAAGCCTTATTGTTTTCTATGAAATAGGGACTATTCTCATAATCAATTTTTTTCCGTATGGAGTTGATGTGAACCCAAAGAGTTCTGAAGTCACCGGAGGCTTCCATTGCCCATACGGCGCTGTATAATTGACTGGTTGATATAAATTCTCCTTTTCGTCTGATAAGCGCTTCTAAAATGGCAAATTCCTTTGGCTTCAATAAAATATCCTTATCCATAATATAAGCTCTTCTGGCAATATAATCGACACGTAAAAGACCAAAACAGTCAATGTCATGCTTTGATGATGAGGAGCGGCGGAGTAAAGCGACGATACGGGCATGGAGCTCATCGATTGTATACGGTTTTGTTAAATAGTCATCACCACCGATAAGCAGTCCTTTTACAACGGTTTCCTGTTCACGCAGACTGCTGAGTATTAAAATAGGGGCGTTTGAGTTCAGCCTGATTTCTTGGCAAAAATCCAGACCGGAGCCGTCAGGCAGCATAATATCAAGTAAAATCAGTTCAATGGGAAAAGATTTCATCGCTTGTCTTGCGGCGTCAATGGTACCGGTTTCTATTATCTGAAAACCCCTGTGTTCCAGCATTTTTTTATTCAGTCTGCGCACCTCTTCATTGTCCTCCACCATGAGCAATAACGGTTTATTGTTTGTCATAGGAATGCTCCTTTCTATAAAGCGGAAGTGAAAAGGTAACACTTGTACCTTTTCCGACTTCGCTTTCCACTGCTATGCTGCCGCCGTGGGCAATTATAATTTCTTTGCTGATATAAAGTCCAAGTCCTGTGCCGGCAGACAGACCTTTATTTCCGCTGTTTGTCAGATAACGGCTGAAAAGTTCATTTTTTATTTCAGGTTCTATTCCCGTACCTGTATCGGTCACTGTAATTAGAACAGTATCTTCTGTTTTTTCAGCTTTTATAGTAATAAGGCCATCTTTTGTCGCTCTTGTGGCGTTGGACAGCAGGTTGATAATAACCTGACGAATCCTCTCAGCGTCTGCCGTAACTTCCGGTATACTCTCATCCATGTTTAATGCAAGGCGGTTGTTGTTTAAATCCAGCATTGGAAAATAGTCTGTTGCAAGTTCCTCTATCAAATCCTGTATACAGCAACTTTTCAAATTAAGCCGAAGCTTGGCGCTTTCAGCGGCGGCAACGTCCAAAAGCTGGTGAACCATACGTTTCATTCTGTCGGTTTCCAATATAATATGCCGTTGGTTATCCCTCGCTTCTTCATGCTCAGGGGAGTCCAGAAACTCATTGGTATACTGGGCGTAGCTTGAGACTACCTGTAACGGCGTTTTCAGTTCGTGGGATATCTTTCCGAGAAAATCGGTTTTCATTCTGTCAAGCTCTTGGAGCGCCTTTACCTGGCTTTTTGCTTCACCCAGGAGACGGTCTGCCTCAGAAGCCCTCATGGACAGTACAAGCATATAACACATGACAAAAATGAGTATGCCGAAGGTCATGAGACCGCTGCTGCCGATAACGGGAAGGCTTCCCCTGTAAACCAGATCGAATATGGAGGTGGCAACCAGTGTAAAAAGTCCTGTAAAAGCAACCCTGTCGCCGCGTTCGTGTCCGAAAATGTATCCCGTTCCTTTGATAAGGTAATAAGCCAAAAACGGAACCAGTACAACCGACAGCATAGATTGTATTCTGGTAAATATGAGTGATGGAAGAAACAATATTAGTAGTATAAAAAGTATTGTAACGAGTCCGAAGGCACGGAGAACATTGCGGTGAAAACGGTTTGGCGAAACCGTTGACAACAACAGCGCAAATAGGAAAAAAATAGTGATATTACCGATATATAAAAGTCGTATGGCGTACAGCCAGGTATAATCTACAGATACCATCTGCAGGAAAAAATGATTGTTGCGTATGGAAAGCAGTATGCAACACAAAGAGAAATAAAGAACTTCTTTTCTTTTGCTGGCAAAGAAATTCAGCAAATGATATAGCCCCAGAACAAGCAAGCCAAAATGGAGCATGTAAATAGGGAGCATATCAAGCTGTACCGCGCGATCCAGATTATCCAGCGTGGAAAGAAGCATGGGCCGTAGGTTGCCCCCTTCAAAGTGAACAAAATTGGCGTACTGTACAATAAGTTCAACCTCCCCATCATCTGTATAAAGCGGAACGCTTGCGTACCTGATTCGGGGTTCCATTTCGTCGGGGTTATCTGATACCGTTCCCGCCTCCAGTGCAATTTTTCCGTTTATATAAAGCCGAGAAGCGTAATCCACAGAGTTAAACCGTAAAGCAAGTATTTTATTTTCAGGCAAAAGAAGTTTGAGTCTGTAGGTACCCGTTGTGATACCTTTATCTCTTTTTTCAATATAGGCAGAGGGTTCACCTGTATTGCCCGATGCAAAATCCGAGGGCTCATAAAGGACACCGGGGTAATATTCCCATTCGGAGCTTCCGGGAAGTTCAATTACCTCTTGTAAAAAGTCCATCGGCCGCAAATCTATTTCACCTTGGAGGGCGTGGACTTCGATTCTTTCACTGCGGACAAAGCCGCCAAGAACAAAAAATGTGACGAGAAGGGCAATAAAAACTACTACCGCCGGCAGTATATATTTTAGTCGCCGCATAAAAACCGCCCCCTCTTTTTCGACAAATGCATGTGCCTATGTTTTGTGTAAGCCATTCACAGACAGGTTTACATGGCAATTCTTCTCCCATATTTCATTGTTTTTTTCAGTATAGCATAATTTCAGACTGTTTCAAAGAAAGGGGTCAGCATGGAAGAATTACCCGGAAATGTTGGATTTACAGGCGTTTTGGTGTTGTGAACCCCTGTTGTTTTGCTTCGGCGGCCAGCCTTAAATTTTGTTAAGGTTTCAGAAACCGACTTTTTACATGCTATAATAAATTTATAATTATGTAAGTATTCTCTTTTCGCGGGCAACAAAATATTGTGAGAAACAGTATCTGTCTGGCAGGGGGACTGGCACAGGCGGGTTAAAAAGGAGGAATGGTTTATGAGGAGAAGAGGCAAGATATGTGCGATGCTGCTTTCAGCCATATTGGTGGTATCACAGACCGGCGGCCTTTCTTTATTTGCGGCAGAGACAATACAGGCGGGCGGCAGGATAACGGCATTTCTGCCTTTGGAGCAAAGTGCTGTGTCAGTAGCCTTTGGGACGGAGGATTTGAAGGGTGTTCTGCCGGACACGATACAGGTAAAAATGGAACTTGCGGAGCAGGATATTTCTTCTGTTGAGTCTGAGGGAGAACCCGAAATCGCAGCAGAAATAACGCCTGCAGAGACAGCCGAAAAAGGAAATGGGGAAACAGGGACTAAAACGGAAATAACTACGGCAATTTCCATAAGGCATTGGATACCGCAAGGAGAATATGACGCTGAGACGCCGGGACCTTACAGCTTCACACCGGAGATTTCGGACGCCTTTGAGATGGAAAAGGGATTGACAGCTCCCATTTTTACGGTGAATGTAGAGCCAAGAGAGGAAGAGGAAAAGCGGAGTGAGGTCCTGCCTTTCGCGGAAAACGGGTTACAGGGTATGCCGGGGGAGACCCGGAGCAACAATTCCGCTACAATATTCGGACTTACCGTCATAGCCGGCAATGGAGGGGATGTAACCGCTGATTTGATAAATGGTTTTACACTGAACCAAAGCGGGACCTATACTATCACTGGAAATTGGGAAGGGCAAGGACTTCCTGCGAATAAAAAGGTTATTACGGTGAAATCCGGCGTTACCGCCAATGTGGTGCTGGATAATGCGGGCATCATAGCATCTACGGATGTATCGGATAAAGAATTAAATGTCTGCGCTTTTTCCATAGAAAGCGGGGCTGATGTGACCCTTACAATACCACGGGGAAAAAGCAGCGTGTTCCAAAGCGGCAATTCCTACGCGGCGGTGGAGGTTCCTCCGGGAGCAAGGCTTACCATAGACGGAGCGGGAGAATTTTTTGCTACCGGCGGTTGCCAGGCGGCAGCCATAGGCGGCAGTTTTGAATCAGCCTGCGGAAACGTAACGATTAAGGGGGATGTCGCTGTGCTGGCAGTAAACAGCCCTTATATTTTCCATAAGGAAGGCGGCGGGACCAACAGAAACTATTACAGCGGCGCCTGCATAGGCGGCACCTATAGTAATAAGTTTGATAACCTTAAGGAAAGCGCAGGCGAGATTACTATTACGGAAAACGCTAAAGTAACAGCCTATTGCAAAGGCACCGGTGCGGGAATTGAAGGTAAAAAAATCACCATATCGGGCAATGCTGAGGTAAATAGCGCAACCATTGACACAAGTCTAGACTCTCATGCCCCTCAGAGCGGCTGCCCGGCAATCGGATGCTTCGTGGGCTATGGCGGTGAAATCATAATAACCGACAGTGCAAAGGTTACGGCCAAAAGCAACGGAGACGGTGCCGCCATAGGTTGTGAATCCAACAGCGCTATTTCAATTGACATGGAAAATGATATCAGTATTACCATATCTGAAGACGCCGTTGTAGACGCTACCGCCACATACGGCGGCTCAGGCATTGGCAGTGGTATGTTGAGAAACGGCGGAAATATCAATATACTTGACAGAGCCCAAGTGACAGCTCAGGGCGGTATGTTTGCGGCGGGAATCGGCGGCAGTTCAAGGTCGGATGATATTGCTCAGGGCGTTACCGGAAACGGCGGCAATATTACCATAAGAGGAGAGGCCGTTGTGGAAGCCACAGGCGGAGATTACGGAGCGGGCATCGGCTGCGGTGTTGCCGGTAACGGAGGCAATATTTCCATTTCTGGTAATTCTCATGTCACAGCACATGGAGGCAAAAACGGAGCGGGAATCGGCGGAGGACATGCAAGCATGGGAGGCAATATCACCATATCCGGTGACGCCGATGTAAGGGCTTATGGCGCCGACTATGGTGCAGGCATTGGCGCCGGGACAGATGGGTCGTTAAATAATTCTAAAAACAGAAATATCACCATAACCGGAAGGGCTTATGTTCTGGCCCAAGGCGGCAAATACGCCCCGGGAATAGGAAACGGACTGGATAGCGACTCCGGGTTTCATATTATTGTCATATCCGACAATGCCTGTGTGGACGCATTGGGAGGAGATTTTGGAGCAGGAATCGGCGGAGGACATAATAACTTTGGCGGTGAAATCACTATACGCGACAGCGCCTATGTCAAAGCCATAGGAGGCGAAGAAGCCGCCGGAATAGGCGGAGGCAGCAAGGGTTCCGGTGGTAAAATAAGCATTTCAGACAATGTATATGTCTATGCTGCGGGGAAAAACGGTGCGGACCATATCGGCGCGGGTTCTGGCGGCACACAGACACCAGAGGACTCCGTAGATATCACGGGAGGCATCATTTTTCAGCATTCTGACGGTAAGGTATGGGGGAATGTGACACTGCCAACAACGGTAAACCCGCAGGCTACGTTAACTGATTATACGTCTGTGAGTAACGGAACAACACTCACTGTGCCCAAGGATGTGACTCTTACCGTAAACCAGGGCCACAGGCTTCTTAATTTGGGTGTTGTTGACGGAGAGGGAACACTGACCGGTGACGGAGGGTTTGAAATAAACGGCAGCGGTGAGTACCGCTTAAAGGTACAGCGTACACTGGCTAAGCCGGAAGCAGAAGTTGTGGACCCAACGTATTTAACGCTTAAAGAGGCTAGGGCGTCAAGAATGGATTATGGCGGAGACAAGGTGGAATACGCCGTAAACACGGACAATAATATTCCCACCGACGGCTGGCAGTTATCAAGGACTTTTTACGGGTTGAATCCCGACACCGCTTATACCTTTTTTGCCAGGGTATCAGGCGGCAGGATTTATAAAGATGTAATTTCATCGGCGGAAATCTATACTTCGGAAAGCGCCAAAGCAGCGGCTGACGCATCGAGACTTATTGGAAACCAAACATATACCGTATCGCAGAAGGAAGCTAACACTGCGGAAGAAGTAAAAAATTGGCTGAAAGACAAGGTGACATCTATTCCCGGGCTTTCCGATTTGGGTGTTACAGTGGGCGAAATAGAAATTGACAGTTTTTTAGCCGCGGAGACGGGTTTATCCTCCAAACCCAATGGAACTGACGGAAGCTTTACGTTCCATGTTCCCCTTTCAAAGGATACGGCGGAAAACACTGCTTACGGCTTGGGCACCATTACGGCTGAGGTGTATACCTCCGGCGAAAGCGGGAATACAGGCGGTGGCGGAGGTTCTTCAAGTAAACCTGATGTGGCTACAAAGAACGGCGTAACAACAATCACCACATCGGGAACGGTTTCGGAAAATACTGCGGAAAGGGCTTTAAAACAGGCTAAGGACAAGAATTCTCATACAATACTTGTTGATTCCTCAAATAATAAAATTTCTCTGCCCAAAGGAATGCTTGAGAGTATGGCAAGGCAGACGAATGCCAAGCTTGAAGTATCGGCAAAGAATGGCAGGGTTTCGATACCGAACCAATTACTTGGCGTTTGGCAGGGTAAATTTACATTTATGTTTGATGACGGGGCGATAATAATCGCGGAAAACGGCAAGGAGCTGGGAGATATTGGCGTCATTGGAATAACGCTGCCCTATGAGGAAAATCAGAATACAGGAAATGTGGCTGTGGAAATAGAAAATCCCGACGGGAAAAAGACTGTGATTGAAAACGTATATGATGATAAGGGCTATCTCCATTTTGAGGCTGAAGGGACGGTGTCTTTTACCATATTAGATAACTATGTACCCAGCCAAAAGCCGGAAAATGCTCCTAATCCGTTTGGGGATATAGAAAACCACTGGGCAAAGGATTTTATACTGGAAGCCTATAGAGCAGGGTTATTCAGCGGCATAACAGACGATACATTTGAACCTGACACGGTCATCACAAGGGGTATGATGATAGCAGTGCTTTATCGTATGAGCGGAGAAGAGGCTGAGAAATCGGAAAGCTTTACCGATGTGGCAAAAAGAGCGTATTACGCGTCGGCAGCGGCGTGGGCAGCAGAAACCGAAATAGTCAGCGGCTTTGACGATGGTACGTTTAAACCCGATGAACCTATCACCAGGGAACAGTTGGCGGTTATGCTCTACGGTTACGCAAAGCATAAGGGTATGGATGTTTCAGTCGGAGAAAACACGAATATACTGAGTTTTACAGATTCTTTTTTCATAAGCGAATATGCCATACCTGCAATACAATGGGCTTGCGGCAGCGGCATTATGTCGGGAAGGGACAACGGAGAGCTTGACCCCACAGGCGGCACAACGAGGGCAGAGGCGGCCAGCATATTGATAAGATTTTTGGAGAATACAAAGTAAGGGCTGTAAATAATTATAGATGGTATTCTATACTCTATCGCAAGCCAAGAGGGCATTGGGTTCAAACGACATCATTATTGATTCATGGAGAAAACCGGAGGATGAATAACAGGTGAAACAGATGCCCAATTGTGGTTTGAATGGCAAAAATGGGAGTTTGAACACAAGCAGTGCCGAAGAAAAGTGCGGCCGCCGAAGGCGATTTTGTGAAGTAAAATACCGAATAGCTGCGGTATGTAAAAGAAATTCAGGCCGCAAGAGAGATGTTTTTTATACTGAATTTCGCCTTGTTTTCAAAGATGATAAGAGATAATTTGACAAAACAGATGGCTTCAGATGCGGTATGATTGAAAAATCATGCCGCATTTTTTATACCCAAAAAGTGTCTTCAAAAGAAAGCAGTTATTTTGATAACCACTTTCAGCACTGACGGTAATAGGCAGTGTGGAATTTTTCCGGGGATGTCGTGTCATAGCTCTTGAAAAATCATCATGGCGTATAACAGGCTGGTGGATGCCTGCTTGCACAGAATACCCAACCTGTTTTTGTATAATCCATAGGCCGATAACAGGCTATAAACAGTTCTTTTGAAATCATCAGGGCAAGAGGGAATTACATATAAGGAAACTGGGTAAGCAGACAAAACAGTAATTCTTGCAGTGAGCGGCAGCTCCTGCAGTCGGTTTCTTCCCTTAGAAAAGAAGCAGAAGGCAGTCAGTTAGAATTTGAATAAATCAAAAAGAGGCATATTATTATGTCTCTTTTAGTTTTATAAAAAACATTTTTCTATTGTGCGACATCAGAAAAATGAATGTATTTATTATAACAGCTTTATTATAAATAGAAGAGCAAAATTTGAATACCAGCATATACTCCTGTATAAATTCAGATACAAAATATTTCAATAAAAAAGGTACTTAAATCCAAATATCCAAAATGTTTTGAAGAAAGAAAACAAAAGTATCAGGGCTTCTCCATTGAGCAAAAAGACTCCAGGGAATATACTTTAAAAGACTTCAGGGAATATACCTAAATTGATTGAAAAAAGAGTCTATATCGGTTAAGAGAAGGGTGGATATTTATGGTGAGGTATGATAGATACGTTTATGATCATGATTTAATAACAGCAATTTTGGATATATGTCCAATTGTGACAATTGGTTTCCAGGATAAAGAATGTCCATATGTTGTGCCGGCCAATTATGGGTATGGCGTCACAAAGGAGAAACTGCTGATATTTATACATACTGCAAAAGAGGGATATAAACTTAAATTGATTGAAAAAAATCCATTGGTATGTTTAAGCTTTTCTGCGTGGATTAATTTCCCTGACAGACCTTATAAAGGTCATGTGCATGATTTTCGCTCGGTAATGGCTTTTGGCAAAATCCGTTTGGTAGATTTGAAAACAGAACCCGATCATTGCAGAGAGGCGCTTCAGGCGTTATTTAAAAAAAATCATCGAACGGGATGCAAAAACCCAAAGGGTATTAAGGCAATTAATATGTATGTGATTGAATGTGACTGGGAAGACGTTTCTGGGAAAACAGAGACTCCTGTAAGAAAACCGGAAGATGTACCTTTTGTAGATGTATATCATGTTCCGGAAGATAATGAGCCTTTTGACATCAGTGATTTGCTTGAAACGAGAGAGGATATTATTAAAAACAAAAAATATTTAGGTTATTTAAATGAATAGAGCTGTAATTTTCAAATAAACCTCTTCATTTTTTAGATAAGAGGTTTATTTTTTTAGTGATTAATTTCCGAAGTAAGAAAAAAAAGCCCAAAAGAGAGCATTTTGACTGTTTGCGGTCAGAATGCTTTTTTAAAAGTTCCAGAGAACACCGCGCAAACTTATGATATAATATCCGCGAAAAAGCGGAGAGGATCCGATAAAGAACCAGTTTGTCCGCATTGTAGACAAGGAATGTTTCTTTGAAGGATACAAGGAGCAACGCGACCGAGCAAAACTTTTGATTTGCGAGGAACACCGCGCAAACTTATGATATAATATCCGCGAAAAAGCGGAGAGGATCCGAAAAAGAACCAGTCTGTCCGCATTGCGGGCAAGGAATGTTTCTTTGAAGGATACAAGGAGCAACGCGACCGAGCAAAACTTTTGATTTGCGAGGAACACCGCGCAAACTTATGATATAATATCCAAAAGGGGGTGAAATTTTATGCCGGTATATTATTCCGAATTGTCAGATGATAATAATCAGGTTTATCTGAGAACATATCTTATGCGGGGCGGTACCTATCAGTTTTGCTGGCACAAAGCAGTGGAGCTGATGCTGGTTTTAAAAGGGGAAATTGAAGTGTATATTGAGGGGGAACTGAATAATCTCCAGGAGAATGATGTTTTGCTTATCAATTCTAATTTAGGGCATTCCATTTTTGCCAAAGATGTAGAAAGTATTACTTTAATTATTGAAATTTCACCGGATTATTTCAACCGATGTTTTTTTGATTATGATGCATTGGAGATTAATTGCTTTTCTGACAGCGTTACGAGACATAATGCCGTTTTTTCACAAATACGTTTTTATATGGCAAAGATGATAAGCTATTCTATGACGGGCAATCAAGTCAATAAAAATTCAGTAAACATATATACGGCTGTTCTTGTCAATGAGATTGTGCAAAACTTCTCTGTGGCCAAGGCGGGGTACAGTAAGAATAAAAAATTGAACAATGACGCTACAGCTTTGATAAACGCCATGACCTATATCGACCAAAACTTCAGCAATAAAATATCTTTGGAGGAAGCAGCCAAAGCAGCGGGATATAATAGAACTTATTTATCAACTCTTTTTAAAAAGAAGATGGGGATTACGTTCAATGAGTATGTAATGCGTGTGCGTTTAAAAAATGCTGTGGATTCTTTAAGCGACATATCTGCTCCGGTCATAAAAGTAGCCTTGGATAATGGTTTTTCAGACAGTAAAACCTTTATACAATATATAAAAAAGTATTGCGGCAAAACACCGGAAGGGTACAGAAAGGAATTAGCCGGGCATCCGAAAATGAACCGGCTTTATGGGGACAGCAGATATGTGGAATATCCCAGCGTAGAAGCGGAAGAAAAATTGACATATTTTAAGCAGGGATTTTTCTATAATGCTTCTATAAACGAACGGAACGCAGACAAAGAAAAAGTTATGGAAAAAGTAGAATTATACTGTAGTAAGATTATGGAAACCGTTGAAGGAATGTTTTGAAAAATCGTTTGAAAAATCCAAAAGATACTTATGTTTCGCAATAAGTTCGTGGAAGTGCAGAATATTAAAATTGATAGGAAATAGAAAAAAATGTATACTTTAATCACATATATGATGAATGTATACATTTTTTTATGCGATTTTACCAATTGATTTAAGCGCTGGCTAAAAAAAGAAAGGAAGAGTGTAATGTCAAAAATTGATTTTACAAAAACAGGTTTCGAAACTACTTCGATACATGCAGGGCAGTATAGAGATAAAGATTTTGGAGCATTGTCTACGCCGATATATCAAACATCTACGTTTTGTTTTGAAACTGTAGAAGAAGGACAGGCCAAAATTGCCAAGGATATTCCCGGACATTATTATTCAAGAACATCAAATCCCACAAATAGAGTTTTGGAAAACAAGATAGCCATTCTTGAAGGAGCAGAAGATGCTGTCGTAACGGCTTCCGGCTTAGGGGCGATAGGATGTGTTATGGTAACTTTTTTAAAGAGCGGAGATCATGTTGTATGCGGAGAATGTGTTTATGGCGGGACTTCGTTTATTATGGGTACAAATTTAAAGAATTTTGGCATTGAAGTCACCTTTGTTGATACTACCAATTTGGCTGAGGTTGAAGCTGCAATTAAGCCAAATACCAAAATGCTGTATTTTGAAGCTACCACAAATCCTTTAATGACAGTAACAGACATAGAAGCAATGTCTAAAATCGGTAAAAAACATAATTTGAAGGTAGTTGTGGATAATACTTTTGCTCCGCCGCCAATTCAGTTCCCCATAAAACTTGGTGTTGATATTGTGATTCATTCCTTAACAAAATATATCAACGGCCATGGAGATGTCATAGGCGGTGTTGCGGCAGGAAGCCACGAGGATGTTGAGAATATACGCTCTACAGGTATGACGAGAATTTGCGGTACGGCACTTGCCCCAAGCAATGCCTACTTAGTGATTAGAAGTATGAAAACTTTAGCGTTGCGGGTAAAACAGCACTGCGAGAATGCAATGGTGTTTGCTGAATATTTATCTAAATCAGAATATGTAAAAAAAGTTTATTATCCTGGCCTAAAGAATCATCCGCAGCATGAGTTGGCAAAAAGGCAGATGAACGGGATGTACACAGGAATGATCTCCTTTGAATTAAAGGATGGTATCAATGGGCTGTCCGATTACGAGGCAGGCAAAAAACTTTTAAATAATCTGACCATTCCCGCCATTGCGGTTTCTTTGGGCGACCCGGACTCTTTGATTGAGCATCCTGCAAGCATGACACATCTTAGAGTACCGAGAGAAGAACGGGAAAAAGCAGGGATATTTGAAGGACTTATACGCCTGTCCGTAGGATTGGAAAACGTGGAAGACTTAATTGAGGATTTTGAAAACGCTTTCAGCAAGCTTTAATTTTTATTTGTATTTTATTTGAGAATTGTTCCATATACGCTTTTAGAGAATGAACTGTAAATCAGCTTTATTTTGATTAAGGAGAGGAAATTATGAGTAAGAAAGACGGTAAAATTGTTACTCAGGAAAAAAATTTCGGGCCATTGGCATTTCTGCCCATGTGTTTATTTCTTTTGATATATTTGGGCAGCGGACTTTATTACTCTGCTGTTGGTGCGGAAAATCCGTTTAAACTGGTTTCCAAAGAAATTGCCTTGGTGATTGCTGTGGTGATAGGTTTATTTATGGGGAAAAGAAACTTTTCGGAAAAAACCAATGCCTTTGCCAAGCATTGCTCCGATCAGGGAGTTATGCTTATGTGTTTTATATTCATATTGGCAGGTACATTTTCCGGCGTAACAAAAGCTATGGGAGGTGTAGAGTCTACCGTTAATTTGGGACTGACCTTTATACCGGCACAGTTTATTGTAGCGGGCTTGTTTATTATTTGTGTGTTTATATCGACGGCAATGGGTACCTGCCTGGGCACGATCAGCGCTATTGCTCCGGTAGCTATCGGTTTTGCGGAGGCCGCCGGTCTGGATATGGCAATTACGATGTCAGCGGTAGTAGGCGGCAGTATGTTTGGTGATAATCTGTCATTTATTTCGGATACTACAATTGCGGCAACACGCAATGCGGGCTGTGAGATGAAAGATAAGTTTAAGATGAATGTAAAGATAGCGGCGCCCGCGGCGTTAATAACGATACTGATTTATTCAGTTATTGGAAAAGGCGGTGTAACTACAGGCGTCTATGAATATGAATTAATTAAAGTAGTGCCTTATATTGTGGTTTTGGTTTTTGCGCTCATTGGGTTTGATGTAATACAGGTTTTAATCAGCGGGGCTGCCCTGTCTGTTATCATTGGATTTGCTACAGGATCCTTGGATGTTGTTACTGCATGTCAAGCGGCTACAAACGGAATTTCAGGCATGCTGTCTTTAGTTCTTCTGGCGATTTTCTTGAAAGGTCTTACGGGATTGGCCACGGACATGGGCGGAACCGATTGGCTGGTAGGATTGTTTAATCAAAATATCAAATCAAGAAAAGGCGCTCAATATGCGATTGCTGCCATTACTACTGTCATAGACTTCTTTATTGGAAATAATACAGTAGCCATCATCATTACTGCTCCTCTTGCAAAGCCGATAGCAAAGAAATTCAAAATTGCACCGCAAAGACTTGCTTCTCTGCTGGATATCTGGGCGTGCATTATACCCGGAATTTCACCGATGAGTTCAGCTATTTTAATGATTGTAACAATGACATCCTTATCGCCGTTTTCATTGATAAGGCATTCCTATTATCTGATATTCCTGGCCATTTTTACAATTATAACGATTCAGTTTGATTTATTGAAAACGAAAGATGAAAAAGCGGGTATGGAATTTTATCCCGAATTGGATGAACAAAATATGAAAGCTTAATTATTGAAAGTGAGGAAAAAACAATGAAACTGAAAAGAATAGAGACTCAAAATGCACCAAGCGCAATAGGACCCTACTCGCAAGCTGTTGCGGCGAATGGATTTGTGTTTATTTCAGGACAAATGCCTGTAGACCCTGCTACAGGGGAAATGTGTCAGGGCACGATAGGGGAGCTTACAGAATGTGCTTTGCATAATGCACAGGCTATAGCAAAGGAGGCGGGGACAGATTTGTCAAAAGCGGTTAAGACCACTGTGTTTTTGACGGATATAAATGACTTTGCAGAGGTAAATGAAGCGTATGCCGCGTTTTTTACGGGTATTACGCCGGCAAGAAGTTGTTTTGCAGTAGCCAGTCTGCCAAAACAAGCGAGGGTAGAAATTGAAGTTATTTGTATGCTTTAATCTCAGAGTAAAAAATAAAATGACGGCAAGGCAGGAAAAGATATGCATTTTGGTGGGATTCTCGCAGGATTGGCAGTGTTCTTTATAATAGGAATATTTCATCCCATAGTCATAAAATGTGAATATTATTTCTCGTATAAAATATGGAAGTTGTTTTTGCAGGTTGGGATGATATTTTTACTGGTTTCTGTTTTTGCTCAAAACGATATACTCTCCATGCTTTCCGGAGTATTGGGGTTTACATGCTTTTGGAGTATAAAAGAGCTGCATGAACAGAGAGAGCGGGTGAGAAAAGGCTGGTATCCGAAAAATCCGAATAGAAAAGGTGAACAATAATTCAATGAAGGTTATATTTATTGTCTTAGGCGGAATGTTCTTATTTTTGGGGCTATTGGGGGTGCCTCTGCCTGTGCTGCCAACAACACCATTTCTTTTGCTTTCCTCTTACTGTTTTATGAGAGGAAGCAGGAAAATGGATTTATGGTTTAAAAAAACAAAGCTCTATAAAACATATCTATATCATTATAATCCAGGGACGGGAATGACACGAAGAAAAAAAGTTAATATTTTACTGATGGGTACGATTACAATTGGATTGAGCTTTTTTCTGGTAAACCATTTTCATGTCAGAATCATATTAGGGATTGTGCTGTTGGCAAAGTTTTATTTCTTTATTTTTAAAGTGAAAACGATTACTGTAAATAGAACGGAAAACAGAGGGGTAATTTCTTAATACAATGTATGGGTTTAACTCAACGAGAAAGCTGGAAAATAAATAACAGGCTAACAAATGACAAGAGATGATTTGACAGAACAGGAGATTTCAAAAGAGGTATGATTGAAAAATCATGCCTCTTTTTTTATATGAAAGAAAAGACTGAGATAGATTCTTTTTCGTTCTTAACTCCGTTATCCTTTGTATTGTTATATAATTAAGAGAAAAAAGGGGACTGAAAAAAGCTTCTCTGAAAACATCCTTGCAGGCATAGTGTTTACAGCTGTTTTTTGATATAATGAATTGCAGGATTAACGGATACATCTGAAAATTGTACTGCACCCGGAAAAAATTATTGATATTTCCGATACTGTGTACACTTTTTGTGAGGTGGTGGATCAATATTGATGGTACAAATATTTTGGCGGAAAGAGCATAACAGGTCTCCGGTTTTGCAGCAGAAGAGAAATTATGCTGCAAAATAACAAAGAAAAGAGACTATTTTCATGTTTTCTCAATAAAAAAGAGCGAATTTTGATTGTCTTTCTAAGAGCAGAGCGGGAAAGCCAGGCAGACGAAAAACAATTCTAAATAGAGAATTTTTTAAAAAGGAGAATTGTAAGCGTAATTTATGAAAAACGCTATTTCAAGTTTAAGGAGGCTTTTGTGGAATGGGTAAATATAAGTATGCGGCAAAGGGTATGCTGGCGAGAGGTCTGGCACTGACAATGGTATTTGGCATGATGACGCCGTCGGCATCAGTATTGGCGGCGAATGATGTGAAGGGCCATTGGGCGGAGCAGACAATAGCCGAATGGCGTGACAAAGGATTCATCGGGGGTTATGAGGACGGAACCTTCAAGCCGGATAACGCCATAACAAGAGCAGAATTTGTAAGGCTGATTAACCAGACAATGGGCTTTAGCGGCGGCGACTCTGCGGATTTTACTGATGTGAATAGCGGGGACTGGTTTTTTAAGGATGTGTCAAGTGCTATGGAGAAGGGTTATTGCAGCGGTTTCCCGGATGGAACATTCCGGCCGAACGCGTCGGTAACCAGAGCGCAGGCGGCAGTCTTTGTTGCCAATGCGGCGGGCTTATCCGCCAATCAGGCGGCGGCTGAAAAATTTACAGACGCATCAGCTTTCCCTGACTGGTCCAAGGGGGCTGTGGGCGCGGTTGCGGAAGCGGGCTTGATGAGCGGCTATCCAGACGGCAGTTTCCGAAGCGGCAAGTTCTTTACCCGTGCGGAAGCTGTATCCACACTGGACAGACTGCTGAGAGAAAACGAAGAGAAAGAGGACAAGCCAAAGGAAGCTGTATCGCAGGAAAACCATACAATTGAAAACGCCGGTGAAAAACTGGAAAACCAGACCATAAACGGGGATTTAATTATCAGCAGTAAAGCAGCAAACGGTACGGTTGAGATTGAAAACGTAACCGTTAAGGGCAATATCATTGTACAGGGCGGCAGTAAGGTGACGCTGACGGACTGCGCTGCAGACGGAAGGCTTGTTATGGATAAAAAAGGCGTGACCGTTACCCTTAAAGCGGATACGGAAGCCTATGACGTTGTATTCAAACAGGGTGGTTCTGTTCTGGGCGTGAATTTCAAGAATTATTTAAGCGATGTTACTGTTTCAGAGGATTTGGCTACGGATTCATCAAGTGCTGTTATTATTGGCATACCTGCGGATTCTGTGACGCTGGACGGAAAATCGTATTTGAAATTGAAGGAAGATGTAGATTTCGTTACGGTCAGCAGCGCAGCGTCAGGAAGCAAGGTGGAAATTGCCAGCGGAAAGACAATTAAAAAGCTGGCGGCGTACGGTAAAGTAACAATCCTCGGCAGCGGCAGCATAACGATGCTGGAGGCAAATGTATCCGGTGTTACCCGCGGCGGCAGCGTTAAAATTGATACGACGAGCGGGAATTATAGAATAAGCTCCATTGACTCCGGCGGCTCCGGAAGCGGCGGCAGCTCCGGAGGGGGCAGCGGCGAAGTTAAGGTAACTGCGGAGAATTTGGCGAAAAAGATTATCAACGTCGCCGATATCAGGATGGACAAGTTTAACGCAGCGGCAGCGGACATCAAGGCGGAATTGAAGAAGGTGGGCACGGCTATAGCAGCAAACGCGGACTATGAGGTTACCTTTACACCTAATGCAGCCATTAACGATCCGACAGTAAGCACTTCGGAGCAGATTCTGACTATCGTTGGTACGTATACAGTAACAAACAGGAATGACGCGAAGGATACGGCGAAGTCCGCCGAAGTGACCGTGAATGTAATTATACCGGCAAAAATCGCGGTTTCAGGCGTTACGTTTGAACCAAACAGCATAACATTAACGCTGGGCGACAGGCAGACGCTGACAGCGGCCATTACGCCAAGCAATGCTTCTGTACAGAATATTACATGGGCTTCCGGCAGTGAAAGTATAGTAACGGTGGATGAGAATGGAACAGTTGCGTCGGTTTCGACGGGAACAACGATAATCACGGCAACGGCAGACGGAATAAGCGGTACATGTATGGTTACTGTGGCAAATATCGATAACGTTATATCCGATAACACCAAATTGACATTTGGCACAGGAGGAAGTGTAACCTATACAGTTGATACCTTAAGTATTGATGAAAATATCAAGGCGACGGCAAAATGGACGGATTCAAGAGGAAAAGATACATCGGGGCCGGACGGTGCGATATTGCCGACAGAAACGTCGGGCGTATCCATTAATGAAGATACTATCGCGGTAGCGTCAGCAGATGTAACGCCTGCGGGAACATATTACTTTGTATTGACCTACACTTTAAATGGTACCAAAGTCAAGTCGAGACCGATTAAATTTGAGGTTGGTAAAAAGAAGATTGACGCGAGCGTTCAGCCAAGCAGCGCCGATAGTTTTACTCTGGGCAAGGATGGGAACCCAAGCCCGGCGGATGAAAAGATTACATTGTCTGTTCCGGGCGTGAAGGACGGCATGAGCATTTCTGATATTACAGTAAGTCCGGCTTTGACAGGGTTGGTGTTGACGGCAACAGGCAGCAGCGCCAATGGCACGGTGGAGCTTACGTTAAGCGGAGAGGATGCCGCAATTCAGAGTGAAACCTTATATACGCTGACGGTTTTGCCAAGCGCAATGGGTACGGCGGATAACTATGGGGCATCTGACGCTGTTACGATTAAAATTGTACCTGATGCGAATATCAAAAAGCTGAATGTGGACAAGGAAAAAATGATAGGCTATAAGTTTATAATACCGCTGGCAAACCAGAATGAACAAAACACAAAAACCACTTGGGTTCAGGCGGCGGTCACGGGAATACTTGAAAATGGCACAACGGCTGCGGTTACGTATGATAGCGGCAGTGGAAAATATAAGGCAACGCTGACATTAGGAAATGTGACTGACTCGGCTGAACTCAATGTCAAGGAGGAGAGGAAAGCTCCTGTCGGTGTTACGTCCGAAGGCGGAACAGAATTATATACATCAGTCATCAAGGGTTTGGAAGCTGACATACAGTATGAGTATATTTTAACAGATACTGACAGTGAACCAACTGCCGACGATTGGGAAAACAGTACCGGCGTAAGGAAGTCAGACGGCAGTGATGTGACAATTACTGTCACAAAGGGTCACAGCGCTTATATGTTTCTAAGATATGCGGAGACAGAAACGAAGGGAGCAAGTCGGGCGGCAAAGGTTTCCTTGAATGTGAAGACTTCGGATTTGAAGCTTAGTGCGGCAAGAGTAGCCGGTGAGGATATTAGAGGAACAGGAGATGGCGGTACGTATGAGAGTCCGGCAGAGCTATCTCTCATTTTAGAAAATGGCAGCTTAACAAGCGGCAAGACACTTGTAGTTGGAGCGGATGACGGTATTGATATTACTTATGCGATTGCAGCGACTGATGAGAAACCAGCGGAGACTGCAATATCAATGGCGACAGTCAAGGGCACGGATATGACAGTGGATTTGACGAATGCAAAGGCAATCTATTTGAAGGTCACAGACAATGTGATGGGCACCGCGGTGTATTATAAAATTACACTCACAGAAAAAATCGTGGCTTCAAATCCTATTTTAAAAGTGAACACTGCAACGGTAGCGGGGATAAAGGTAATGGAACCTTCTGAACCGGCGGGCTTTGGAACCTTTGAAAGCCCGGTAGAGCTGGAGGTAGAGCTTCCAAGTGATACTGATTTGACAAATGTGATGTTGAATCTTGAAGGTGATACAACAGACGCAGCGGTAAGCATTTTGACGAAAACAGATGACAGCGCGCTGAGTTTGAGTGATACGTTTCGTGATACACTGACAGGTGTCAATTTGACAGATGTGAAATTCATTTATGTGAAGGTTGCATCGGGTGAAAACGCAACGTACAGCAAAATCGCGGTCACTGTTTCGGCTTGAAACAGCCGCTCCGGTTGTGAATAAAGAAATGACTGCGGCAGGCGGTGTGAAAGACAGTGGCTAATATGCGGGCGGAGACGCGGTTGGCTCTGCGACAATAGTATGGATTAGGGGGCAGTTCTTCATGCGTAAAAAATGTACATTAAGGTTCTTATTGTTATTTCTGTTTTTATTTGTCTTCCAAACCGCAGCTTATGCGGATGAGGCCGGCAATGCAAAAAACCGCAGGTATCTGGTGGAAGTAAACAAAAGCACCAACATAGTTTCAGTTTATCAAAATGATGCAGATGGAAATTTTACTGTGCCGATAAAGGCATTTTATTGTTCCACAGGTTCCTATACCCCTTTGGGCTCCTACCGCACTTCGGATAAATATATCTGGCGGGGATTATTCGGCAACGTCTATGGGCAATACGCCACAAGAATTACCGGACATATTTTGTTTCACTCTGTGCCATATTACAAAACCAGCAAAGACACACTGGAATATGAAGAATATAACAAACTCGGTACTACTGCTTCCAGCGGTTGTATCCGATTGACTGTTGCCGATGCGAAATGGATCTATGACAACTGCCCTTCCGGCACCGAGGTTCAAATTATCAGCAGCGACAAACCCTCTTCCATTACACCTGCTGAACCGATAAAGCTGGATTTTAGTGATCCGGTAAAAAGGAACTGGGATCCAACGGACCCGGATGAAGCCAATCCATGGCTTGCCGAATTGGATGAACAAGAAAATCAGGTTTCACCATCTCAAGCGAATTTTTTAATCGACGGAAAAGTTTTTTCTCTGCCCTCCTATCAGCTTCAAAATAGCCATTATCTGAGGCTTAGCGACTTGTCCCTTCTCTTCCGGGCGTTGGACAGGCAATTCGCTGTCACGGTTGGGGAAAACGGAGAAATGCTGCTGACGGAATCGGACGGGATTCAAACGGATACTCCTGCTGGGCTGGAATCCGCCGCTCCCAAGCTAAAACAAACAACGATTGTCTATCATGGAGTTGGTAAGCCCTTGGAAGTTTATGAAACAGCCTCGGGGGATATTTATAAGCTGAGGGATATTGCCGAAATTTTAGGTGTCACTGTCAAATGGGATCCGATTGCAGAACAAATTTCCATCCTTTCTGATGAATTGACAGGGGATAAAATCTGACGCATACCCATGATTTTAAAGGGGGCAGTTCAAGTTTGTTTTGTGCATGCTCTATATAAGAAACGAAGGAAACAGCGGGAGAGGGTCGATACAGTACAGCATCTGATAAATGATATGAGTAATCATCAAATGTTTTTCAAAAATGAAAGTTTTAAGACGGACACCGGATAGGAAGCGCTATTGGTTTGCAGATGGATATTAGACAGCTAAGGCCTGCAATGCGGCGATTTAAAACTTCAATTTATTTGCAATGCTCTTATTAAAGATTCGTTTATTGTCAGCATGAGGCAGAGAAATTATTTCTGCCTTATTTTTGCCCATACAAAATATAATGCTACAGGAAGGTTAGAAATTTCATTGCCGTCCTCAGAATGACTTGCGATACAATTGTCCATCTCTTCAAAGCCTAACAAGTTTTTATTGTTTTCCCTCTGTGTACTGTATTATATAATTCTTTTTTATGATGACAGGAGATGATTTGACAAAGCAGATGATTTCAGACACGGCATGATTGAAAAACCATGCCGCTTTTATAAGCCCAAGGAGCAGTTTCAAAATAAGGTGTTTATTTTGATAACCACTTATTGAAAAGTTCAAAAGAGTCATACTTATTTTTAAGGCAGTGAGATATAGAAAATCCCGCTGCCTTTTATTATGGTTATTATCCTAAGCTTAACAATCCAGAATATTAGCTAAAATACTGATTCCCGTTTCCAGCTGTTTCAGATTTTCGGGAGTGCTTACAGCAAGTCTTGCAGCGGGAGGAACTGACGCTTTTCCGACAACGAAACGTTCGCTTCCGAATACTTGAACACCGTTTTCTTTTGCTGTTTGCTCAAATTTTTTCCCACTCCATTTTTTGGGCAGAAGAAGCCACCGGAATTGTGAATATTTGTTTCCGTAAAGACGGTGTATCGGAAGATATCGCTCTGCAATCGTGTTTCGTAAAAGCATTTCTTTTTTCTTTTCCTCCACCATCAATTGAGCAATTTCGCTGTCTATAAGCTGAGAGACCAGTTCCGATTCAAGGGGCGGGGGCATGACGTTAATATCACTGTTGGCAGTTATCATTTGTTTTTTAAAGACTGAAGGCATAGCAACAAAGGCAATGCGAAATCCCGGCGAAAGGGAGTTTGATACAGAGGATATGTAGATAGTTTGATCCGGAAGCAGAGCTTTCATTGGAATATGGGGCGTATCGTTTAAAAAAGAATAGGTGCCGTCTTCGATGCAGATTAGATTGTATTTTTTAATGATTTCCGCAATGTCCTCGCGTTCATCCTTTTCCATATATATCGTTGTAGGGTTGTGGTGATCGGGTATTAGATAGATGCCTTTGATAGCATCATTCTTACATATATGACTGAGAAATTGCAAGTCTATTCTGCGCTCTTCATAAGGAATGGGAAGCAGCTGTATTCCAAGACTGTTTGCGAGGTTTTTAATACCCGGATAGATAACGGCATTGGTTACAATTTTATCCCCGAACTGAAAAAGCGATATCAACGTAACAGCCAGAGCGTTTTGCAAACCGCATGTGACCATAACATCGTCTTCCGAGACAGACACGCCGAATTTTTTTATCCAGGCTGCTCCGCTTTTGCGATGGTCGGGTCTGCTTCTAATACCGGAATATTCAAATATATTACTGACAATGTTCGTTTTCTTCAGTATTTGCTTCAGCATGTTGGTAATGTATTTGTTTTGTCCATAACTGGGATGGGAGGCGCCCAGGTTAATGCAGTGCTCCAATCCTGTCTCGTCAAGCATAGGAAGATTTGACAAAACATCGGAGGCGATATATGTGCCCCTTCCGATTTCTCCGCAGATAAGCCCCTTAGACGCGCATAATTTAAAGGCTTTGGCGATAGTACTTAAATTGACGTCCAGATAATCCGCCAGTTCTCTTTGAGGGGGAAGCTTTTCATTTGGCTGCAGAATGCCATCCATAATATCATGTTCCAATTTTTCCGCTATCTCAACATGAAGCGGAACAATTCCGTTTTTTAAAATGCAGGGTTTCCACGTCATAGGGTAATTTTCAAATGAATTCACCGGCATTTTTATCAACCTCCCATAAATTGTATGTGACAAACAATAAGCGATTGTTCTGCAAACAATAAAATATTGTTTGCAGAACAATTTTACCATTTACAACAAACAATTTCAATAGTATATTGTGAATTAAGAGGACGGCCGACCTTAAAATCTTGAAAATATAACAAATTATACTGAGAAAATGGGAGGATTCAGGGGATTTTATCTAAATGCAGAAATATGAAAATCTCCGCAACGGAAGTGATTCTCTAAATTCTCTGGCGGAATGCAGGAAGGGATGGTAAGGTGATGAAGAAAAAAAAGAAAATTGGTATTTTAGGCGGTTTTAGTTATGAATCGACTATTCAGTATTATGATAATCTGATGCGATTATATTATGAAAGGTTTCATGACTATTATTACCCTGAACTTGTAATCTACAGCATGGATTTTCAGAAATTTACCGATATGGAAAATGAGAATCGAATGGAGGATTACAAAAAGTATATCTTGGAAAGCATAGAGTCTTTAAAAGCAGCCGGAGTAGATTTTGTAGCGATGTCGGCTAATTCACCTCATTCTGTATATGACGAGATTGCTCCGCTGGCGCCGGTTCCAATGGTCAGCATTGTTGATTCTGTGGCAAAATACGCGATGGGGCACAACATGAAAAAAGTCCTTCTGACCGGAATTAAATATACCATGAATGCAACGTTTTATCAGAAGGGACTGCTTCAGTACGGTATTGAGGTGATTGTTCCAAACGACTCGCACAAAGATGAAATCAATAACATTATTTTTGATGAGCTTTGTATTGGAATATTTAAAGACAGCACAAGAGAGCGTTTCAAACAGATTATTTCGGGATACGAAGCCGACGGTGTGATTTTGGGGTGTACGGAGCTGCCTTTGTTATTGCATCAGGAGGATACGACGATACAGCTTATCAGTTCTGTTGATGTTCACTGTAAGGAAATCATAGCGTATACATTGGGAGAATGAGTGCTTATGGATCTAAAAGATGAAATAAAACAGTTAGAGCCTGAAGTAATTCGACTTCGGCGCGATATTCATATGAATCCGGAATTGGGTACAAAAGAATTCAGAACTTCCCAGTTGGTGGAAAAGTACCTTCATGATCTGGGTATTGAATCAAAACGGATGTTTAAAACGGGTGTGGTGGGATTAATCGAAGGAGAGCATCCTGGAAAAACGATTCTGCTGCGCGCCGATATGGATGCGCTGCCTATTAAAGAGATGAATGAGGTTTCTTATAAGTCGCGCAATGAAGGAGTTATGCACGCTTGCGGGCATGATGCGCATACGGCAATGCTTCTTGCAGCGGCGAAGGTATTGGTTCATCATAGGGCTGAGCTATATGGAAGTGTTAAACTGGTATTTGAGCCCAACGAGGAAGATTGCGGCGCGCATTTTATGGTAGAAGAAGGGGTTTTGGAGAATCCGAAAGTGGACGCGTCTTTTGCGATGCACGTCAATAATGCCATTGAAAGCGGAAAGATTGGTCTTGCAGCGGGGCCTATGTTTGCGGAGACTGATAATTTTTACATTACATTGACGGGAAAAGGAGGCCATACCTCGGAGCCTCAGAAGTGTCAGGACCCGATTATCTGCGCAGCGGCAATTATTCAGACAGCACAGATTTTACAAACACGAGAAATAAATCCTATGGATACCACTGTTCTTATGTTTGGCAGCGTTCACAGCGGAACTATCAATAACGTAGTTCCCGATTCGGCGGAATTAAGCGGAACAATTCGTTATTTATACGATGGAGGGGAAAACTCGGAACAGCAGCCCCAAAAACGATTGGAACGAATTGTCAAAAGCGTTGCCGATACCTATCAAGTGAAGGCGGAAATTCGTTTTGAGGTCAGCGCTTATCCGTTAAGCAATCAAGCTGATTTTGTGGATTTTATGAACGATAGGGTAGTGCCGGAGACGATAGGAGCGGGAAACACTGTGGCACTTACTACCATGGCAGGGGAAGATTTCTGTGAATTTATGAATCGTAATCATATTCCCGGAGCAATGGCGTTTTTGGGAACCGGGAATGCGGAGATTAGAGCAACTTGCCCGCTGCATCACCCGGAATTTAAAATTGACGAGAAAAGTTTGATTATTGGTGTGGAGCTTCATGTAAAAACCGCAATGGAGTTTTTAGCGCAGGAGAGATAAGGAAGGAAAAATAAAGGAGGGGAGCGCATGGCAGAGGAAAAAAGTAAAGTTCGGCCGATGTTTGTGTTCAGTATGGTGGGCGGTATGATTGCCTATTACATTGGGGCGTCCACGGGAACAGGGCAAGAGTTTTTTCAGGTATATTCCACCCATGGAGTGATAGGAGCGGTCGGTGGTATTATTCAGCATATTCTGCTGGCAACTCTTGCTTTAGTGGTTATATTAGTCTGTAAAAAATATAATATTGCCAATGCAAAAGAATGTTTTATATGGTTTTTAGGCAAGTATGTGGGAACTGCTATTTATTACTATACGATGGCTTTTGTGTTCTGTACGATGATTCAGCTTATTTCCGGAACAGGAAGCTTGCTTACACAGTATTATGGCTGGCCGTACTTTGTGGGAGCCGGTGTGCTTGCCGCTCTTTGTGTTATGTCAGTTCTGTTTGGTTTTAAGAAGGTAATCAATATTATCAGTAAAATAGCCCCCTTTATTTTAGTTATCATGGCCGTAACGTCTTTCATCAGTTTGATTGATCCGGTAGACGGTCTGGAGGCGGGTTCTGCGCTGGCACTTTCTTCCGATCAGATTGTAAGAACACATTCCAACTGGGTAGGATCCACTATGCTGCATCACACGTATCTAATCTTATTCGTTATTCCTTTTTATGTAAGCTGTTATATGATGGATACCAAAGCCAGCAAAAAGGAAACGGTATTGTGGGTTGTCATTTCATATTGTGTTTTAACTGCAATGGTTGTGCTTATGATATTGTCACACGTGGCAAATATGAGTGTTGCAATCGGAACAGCGGCGCCAAATCTTGCTATTGCCACGTTTCATGCACCGAAATTAGCGACGATTTTAGTATTTTTGATTGTTGCGGCGTCCTTTACCACAACTGCGCCGATTGCGGTAATAGCGGCTGAGTATTTTGCAGAATCAGGGTCGAAACGTTATAAAATCATTGGAACGGTGCTTGTACTGTTGGCATTCATCATCAGCTTTGCAGGTTCATATGCTCAGATTATCAATATATTGGTTTCTGTTTCTGGCCGTGTTGGTGTTGCTGTTTATATTTTCGCTATTCTCTACCGAATTTATAAAATGATGATATCTGCAAAAGGAGATACCGCTGCTGCAAAGGAAACGGAAAATTAGAATATATTTGTAAAACTTTGAGGCACATACAAATAAATCTTAAAAATGATTGTAAACATGAGGAAAAGGAGGATCATTATGAAAAGAGAAAGAATCAGTATTCCGCTGTCGGAATACAAAAGCAGAGTGGAGAAGGTTCAGTGCTTGCTGCAAGAAGCCGGCTGGAGCGGCATGGTTTTGAGTTCGGAAAGTAATATGCACTACTATTCCGGTTATCGCACTCATCTTCCATGGGGTACCTTTACCCGTCCGATGTTTTTGCTTCTGCCGGCGAAAGGCAAGCCCATTGTTTACACGCAAGGATTTGTTTCACCCGAGGCCGCTTTCAGAGCGCCGCATATGGAGCATAGAGGCTTTATGAGCATGCTGGGACCAACGGCAAAAGAGCTGTATGATTTGATGGAAGAAACAGGCATGACAAAAGGCATCGTTGGATTTGAAATCGGTCATGAACAGAGAATTAACTATCAGGTGGATACATATTTGGCGTTGACAAAAATGCTGGATAAGGTGGAAATTGCCGATGCGTCTAAAATTCTTTGGAAGCAGCGCCTGATTAAATCGCCGCTGGAGATTGAATGCCATAGACGTGCCTGCGAAGCCACCAGCTATGTGTTTGACCATATTTTTGAAGAGATTGGCGAAGGCATGGACGAATATGAGATTACAAATATTGTTCGCCAATATATGCTGCAGGGAGGCGCCGACAAGGACGGTTTTGTTATCATTTGTTCCGGACCGGAGAATTACAACAGAACCAGCTCCGTCAATCAAAACCGCCGTCTGCAAAAGGGAGATATGCTTTGGCTGGATTTGGGATGCGAATACGAAGGATATTGGTCCGATTTCTGCCGCGCAGGGATTGTCGGACCAATTGATGACGCGCGTAAACGCATGCAGGAGGATGTTTACAACGCTACAACGGAAGCGTCTCAAAAGATTGCGCCCGGTATAGCTATCAAAGAGCTGGCAAAAGCCTGCGGAGCGGGACTGGAAAAACGGGGATACGAAGTGGTTTATGACTTTGGACGTCTTGGCCATGGCATGGGTTTGGTGAGCACAGAGCCGCCGTCAGTTACGATTTTTGAAGAAGGAGAATTACAGCAGGGTATGATAATCAATATTGAACCAACCTTTATCACAAAAGACGGTGTATTCTGTTTGGAAGAAAATTATGCTGTGACGGAAGATGGCTTTGATTGTTTATCCGGCAGCAGCAGAGAGCTTCATTCCATTCAAACGTTATAATGAAATAAAAAGTTTAGGCCGGTGTATACCAGCCTAAACTTTTTTGTATACCAAAAAATAAACTGCGGCTAAGCCAGAGTGTTCCGAAAAGCTTTAGGCAGAAGAAAAGAACCTTCTTCGGCAAAATGAAAAGGTTTGCCGAGTACACTAAAAACCAAAGGAGGTTAATTACACCAAAATACAGAAGAAAAGCAGCATACGGTAAAACAAGAGAGGATATAGGAAAAATATTAAGAATGCTAAGTGACAGAGAAAAGGGATAGAAATCATAGCGGCGCAGGTGTGCTCAGACCATATACATATATTAATAAGAATACCGTCGCAATATAGTGAGTCAGAGATAATGGGATATCCAAAAGAAAAAAGTTCTTTAATGATATTTGGAGACATACAAATCTAAAATACAAGTATGAAAAAATCGGCATTTCTGTTGCAGAGGATACTATGTGGATACAGTGGGGAAAAATAAAAGAATATATAAAACCAGTTGAGAGAAGATATAGAATATAAGCAAATGAGCCTAAAGGAGAATATAGACCCATTTACGGGGGAGCTGATAAAATGAGGAAATTAAAAAGGCTCTTTAGAGCGAAAGAGCCTTTTTTGAGGGTAACCGCGGCTTATGGCCGCTGAGCAAACTACCGGCTGAAATGGTGGTAATGATTTCATAGCTTTTATTTGTGGAGTATGTCAAAACTTGTGTTTTCCAAACGTGCTTTGCCCTTTCGGAAGTGAGAAAAGCTATATATAAGTCTGAATAGACAAAGATGTTTTGGATACTATAATTACACTATAGTTTTAGTGAAGAATCCTGGTGTTAGGAAGGGTTGAAATAAGAAAAACGGAGGTTTCTATGATGATGCAATTATGGGTAAAAAAAGCGCTTGCTTTAGGTGCTGTCTTTTTTCTGGCTGTCCTACTTGTAAAGCCCATAGGCGTTTCCACTCAATTTTCAGTGCTATCCGGCATATTCCATAGTGCCTTGGATGAAAATGTGATTGTGGAAAATGTTCAGCGAGATACGGGATATGAAAGTACCAATGCATACTACGATAAAGGTGATGGCAAATTGGCGAAAGCGATTAAAAATCCATGGAATTACGATTTTGTATTTGTATTGGCAATTCCCATTGGAGCTTATGCAGCCTATGCTGCAAACGATAAAAGGCGCCGCCTCCAGATGAGCGATGTAGGCCAGATACCGGATGAGCCTGCATCAAAACAAAGCTTTTGGAGACGTTATCTGCCCTCTTTTCTGGGCGGATTCATTATACTGTTTGGCGCGCGTATGGCCGACGGCTGCACAAGCGGTCATATGATGAGCGGTATGATGCAGGGAAGCGTCAGCGGATATATATTTGCGGCAGCAGCTTTTCTGATTGCGATTCCTGTTGCAATAATTACCGGCAAAACAGTGAAAGGTGGAAAGTAATATGGAAATTGTACTGGCGGTTATATTGGGGTTTCTCTTTGGATTTGCGCTCTATTGGGTTGGAGCATCATCGCCTAAAAAACTGATTGCCATGTTGAGGCTTCAAGACCTTTCCATAATGAAAATCATTGTGTTTGCCATTGGATTTGCCAATATCCTTCTTTCCGTATGCAGTATGCTGGGGATTTTCAATACGGCACATCTGAGTGTCAAGGCAACTAATTTAGGTGTCGTGGCAGGCGGACTCTTATTCGGTATTGGCTTTGGAACGGTGGGAACTTGCCCGGGCACCTGTGTGGCAGCATCGGCAAGCGGCGGCTATAAGAAGGCTATCAGCGCTGTTTTCGGCGGATTATTCGGCGCCTGGGTTTTTTCTGTAACATATGCATTTTGGAAAAGTATTGGATTATTCAGCACTATGGACTGGGGTAAGATTACACTGTTCCGTATTTCTGACAAGTACCCGTCTGTGTTTTCTATAGGATATTCGGGTTTATTGTTTGTGGGTGTTTTGCTTGTAGCAGCCGCATTTTTACTGCCGGAGGAATTTTAAAATTTTAAAAATGCATTTCTTCCCTGGCATCAATACCGTTTTGCTTTAATAAAATATATCGCTTGCAGGGAATGCAGATACTCAAAAACGATTTAAAAGTAAGGCTATATTATCAATACCACAATAGAAAATACAGTTGAAACCTCTATAAAAATATGAGCATGAAAGCAGCCGGTACCGGCTGCCTTTTTTTCGGCAAGCGGCAGATTTAAAGAAGAGATTTATTTACGATTGGCAAACATAAAAGTGTATTTTAAAGCTGACAGCAGGCTATGCAGAATATGGCTCGTGTGATATAATAACAACAAATTTTCAGCGCAGAACCTTGCAACCTGTGGTTGTTCAGCATATTTGCTAAGCGAATGACCGTTATGCCGCCAGCCTTTATAAGAAGACTTGTACAGGGAGATTCCTTTTTCTGTTTTTATACTGCCTGCAACAAGCGGAGAAGGGCCGAAAAGAAGTTTTTTTGAAAAGAGTGAAAAGACCGCGTAAAACTTCGTTTTACGAGACACACAGCGACATTTATGGTATAATAGCGAAATCAAAGCAGCCGCAGCCGGCAAAATGCTGCCCGCTGTTTTTTTTAAACGGGGAAGAGGCTTGCCAGGCGGGAATTATCCTGCCATGCCCGTTAAAAATAAATTTCTGCCGATTGTTTTTACGGTGACTATGGTGAACCAACGGGAGCTGCCAAGATAAATACAGTGATGAATCAGAATTTAAGAGGAGGAAGTATGTTAAAAAAAGTAGCGGAAAACATTTACCAAAAGGTAGTACCATTACCAAATAACCCACTGCGGGAAATTAATGCGTATATTATCAGGGGAGAAAAAAATCTTTTAATTGACACAGGCTTTAACAGGCCGGAGTGTGAGGAAGCGTTAAGGAGTGCGTTTTCAGAGCTTGGCATTGATTCCACGGATCTGTTTATCACACACCTGCACTCAGACCACTGCGGTCTTGTCCCAAAATTCGCAGCAAAGTCCAGCACTATTTATTCCGGTGAAACAGACGGGGAGCTGATAAATTTTGAGGCGGGAAATCTTTACTGGAGAATGCTGGATGATTTATTTATAAAGTATGGATTTCCAAAAGCAACTTTCGGCAGAAACACCGATATTCATCCGGGCAGAAAATACTGCCATGAGGAGAGGATTAATTTTACATATGTAAAGGAAGGCGACGTATTGAAATACGGCGGTTATGAGCTGGAGGTTATTGCCACACCGGGCCATACGCCGGGGCATATGTGCTTATATGATGCGAAGAAGAAAATTTTGTTTGGCGGGGATCACATATTGGGCACGATTACGCCGAATATCTGTATAGAGCTGAGCGCAGAAAATCCTTTGCAGGATTATCTTAACAGTCTTGCTAAAGTGGAAAAACTGGATGTCGATTTATTATTGACAGCTCATGGAACTCCCATAGAGGATATGTACGCGAGGATTCGGGAATTGTATCAGCACCACAAGGAAAGATTAGCGGAAGCAATGTATATACTGGGGGATGAATGGAAAACAGGATACATGGTCGCCAGGGATATGACATGGGAAATTGACTGCAAAAACTGGAGTGAATTTCCGGCGCCCCAAAAATGGTTTGCAACGGGGGAGGCTATTTCCCATTTGCAGTATCTGTATTTTTCGGGAAAGGTTTCCCGCGAGGAAAAGGGCGGAATATACTACTACAAAAAATAGCCGCAGGGCGGCTTAGTTTAACGGGTAGAACGGTTATAGTTCAATCCGTTTCCTTAATATCATTTTTCATTGATTATAACTTCCGAAGTGTGGAGACAAAGGTTGGTGCTACGTAGAAATGAAGCACTTGTTTTTGGAATGCGTTTTTTCCTCATCAGCTTTTTTGTTTTCACACTTAACAGAGAAAAAATTTAAAACAGGTTAGGTGAGCAGTATGGCAGGAAGAGTTTTTATCACGGGGGATAAACACGGGACGTTTATCCCGTTATTTGGATTAGCTGAAAAAGTGGAGCTGAGAGACACGGATGTTTTAATGATAGCCGGTGACGCGGGTTATGTCTGGGCGGACGATTATTGCTATAACATTGAAAGTCTGGAGCAGATTTTCCCCGGAACCATTGCCTTTATAGATGGCAACCATGAGAATCATGCGCTGTTAAATAATTTGGATATCAGCCGATGGAACGGCGGCAGGGTTCATCAGGTAGGGGAGAGGGTATATCACCTGATGCGGGGTGAGATGTACTCTATTTATGACAATAATTTTTTTACCTTTGGCGGGGCCAGTTCTATTGACAAGGACAGAAGGGAAGAGGGCGTCAGCTGGTGGAAGGAGGAGGAACCTACGCCTGAAGAGCTGGAGTACGGCAGAGAACAGCTAATCCACCATTCTGATGAAATTGATTATATTATTACCCATGAGACGCCTTTATTTGCCAGGGCGCATATATCCCGACCAAAACCGATTGAAGATGGATACCATCTTCCGGCACAGCTTGACGACTGGTATAAAATAATATCAAAGGCGCCAAGGCTAAAGAAGTGGTATTTCGGGCATATGCATGCGGATCAGCTGATAACGCCTCAACTGCGCGCGGTACATAATGATATTCTTCTGCTTGGAGAGGAGAAGCCAATTCGTTGGGCATAATATGGGAATGGCCGTGCAGTAAAAAAAAGAATTGCTGCATGTGAAAGACAGTGTGAAAGAAATATTCACACTGTTTTTTTATGGTGAAAAATCAGTCAATGATCGGTTATCGTCAGTGGAGCCGGATATTGCTATGTGTAAATTTTTTTCTGCAAAGCCTATTGCATTGCCCTATATTTTATAAATTATGGATTTGCCCGCTGAGAGGAGAAAGACGGACAACGGAACCAAACCACAAAAAAACAGCCGTAAAACGGCTGTTTTATTTTTGCGGTTTGGTTTCCGCGTGAAATCGCGCGGATTCTGTGTAACCCAGCAAATTTGAAATTTGTTTGGCGCTGCGCTGTACTGCCAGTATAAAGCTGTCCAGCTGCTTGCTGACGCGGAAGGAGGGGCCGGCAATATTGATAGCTGCAATCATTTGCTTGTCTATATCATAGATTGGTGCAGCAATACACTGTAGATTTTCTTCACATTCCTCCAGATCCAGCGCATAACCATTGCGGCGCACTTCGTTAAGGGTTTGCCTGAGAACTTCCGGGTCGGTTATGGTGTTAGCAGTCATTTGTCGCATTTCGTGCAGCCGTTCACAGTAGGAATTGATAACGGCGTCCGGCTGTGCACTTAAAAGCAGTTTGCCGGTGCTGGTGGCATGGGCCGGCATACGGTTGCCTATGCGTGAGTTACAAACAATGGATTGCTCGCTTTCGATTTTGTCAACATAAAAAATTTCATCTTCAATCAGCTGTGACAAATGTACGGTTTCCAGAGATTCACGCGCAAGCTGTTCCAGAATTGGGCGTGCGACGATCCGCAGCTCATATTTATTCATAACAGAACAGCCCATAAGGATAAAGCGGTTATCAATCAAATATGTTTTTCTCCTGGGATGCTGTCTGATATAACCGCATTCTATCAGCGTACTGATTTGACGGTGTATGGTGCTGATTGGAAGCTTAAGCGCGTCGGCAATTTCAGACAGCGATTGCTCCCCCGTTCCGAATGCAAAAAGTTCAAGAATACGCATTGCCCTCGTAATGCTGGTAATTTGATCGTTGGCCATGAAAAACATCCTTTCATAAAATGCTGATACAATTGAAAACAGACTTTCTTTTGCGTGATAAACAGGTATGGAACCTGTAGTACAATTGATTCCCGATATTCACTGCCCATTTATATTGAAATTGGTTTTAGACAAAGAAAAATTTGCCTGGAGTCACATTATGTCAATTTTCTAATTATTTTAGTTTATATCTTTTGTCGTTTGAATGCAAGGATCACTGTCATTTAAAAAACAGGAATACAAAATAAATGTATTTTTTTGCAAACAAATGGCTTGACAAACTGGAATTTTTATACTACGATACTTTTAACAGCCAATTTAATGAAAATCATTTCCGTATAGCGGAAATTGAAAAATATTCAAACGCAAAAAAATTGAAGCATAAATAATCGCGGAAGGAGGAGCTCAGCGGTACTTATCTGTATACAGGAGTGAATGGCAACACAGTAAAGGTTGATGAATGGAGAGGATGAGATTTGAGTAAGGGTTATGTGATGCAGAAGGACGATTTAATTTATTTGAGCAGAAAGATATTTGAAAGTGAAGGTGTGGGGGAAACAGATGCATGCACGGTCGCAGAATCTTTGGTTGAGGCCGATCTGCGGGGGACACGCAGCCACGGGGTTGCCCGCATTGAAAATTACATAAAACGTCTTCGGGCCGGCGGAACTGTAGCCAATGTAACCTATGAGGTTGTGAAGGAAACCCCGAGTACTGTCTTGATAGACGCGCACAACAGTTTTGGTTCAACAGTATCCCAACACGCTGTCGATATGGTAAGGAAAAAAGCGATGGAGCAAAATATTGCCTTTGGTGTAGTGCGGCAAAGCAACCATTTTGGTGCAGGCTCCTACTGGGCGCTCAAACTGGCGGGAGAGGATATGATAGGCTTCAGCGGTTCCAATGTGGAGATGAACATGGTAGCAATCGGTTCCAGAAAGCCGGTAATTGGAAATAATCCCTTTGCAATTGCTTTTCCGGCGGAAAAGCATACAAATGTCTGTGTGGATATGGCAACAAGTACCGTTGCCTTCGGTAAGATTCTGGAATACCGTCAGCTGAATAAAAGACTCCCGGACGGTTGGTTTGTCGATGCTGACGGCGAGTATACCAACGACCCGTTTTCGGATGGCATTGTCGCGCCTTTTGCCGCCCACAAGGGTTTTGGTATAGCCGTAGCGATTGAGGCGATGACGTCTTTGTTGTCAGAAGGAGCTTTTGGTGACAAAATCGGTTCCATGTATAACAAGCTTGACGAGCCCAATGCCCTGAGTCATTATTTCGGCGCCATACGCATCAGCGCTTTCAGGGATCCTACGGGTTTCCGAAGGGATGTGGATGATTTTATTGAAAATATCAAAAGAGCTCCGCGCAAAAACGGCGTGGATGAATTATATTATCCCGGAGAGCTTGAGGAGCGCAGCCGTATCAAGTCCGAAAAAAACGGTATCGTGCTGACGGAAAGTCTTGCGGATGAACTGATACAACTGGCAAAGGAGGCGAAGATAGAAGACAATTTGATTGCTGCGGTAAAGGCAAACCCTGTGGATCTGTAAGCCCGAAATGGGAAGAAGGGAGTTTCACAGGTATAAACGGAAGGATTTAAAAGCAGGTAACCAAAACAGAGGCACACAAAAAGAACAGGAGGAACGATTTATGAAATTAAAATGTATGAAAAAGATTTCTTTCATGTTAACGCTGGTTCTTTTGGCTTCCAGTCTCAGCGCATGCAGCAGCTCCAAAGAAGGCGCTGAACAGACGCCCGGGTCATCTGAAAGCGGGAATTCATCCTCCGGTGAGACAACCGGAGAAAAGGTAGTATGGAAGCTTTCTCATGACGCTGCGCCCGGTCAGGCTATAGATTTGGGTGCAAACAAGCTGGCAGAGCTTGTAAAGGAGAGAACGGAGGGGCGTCTTGAAATTGAGGTATTCCCCAATAACCTATTAGGACCTTCTCATTCCACCCGTGAAATGATTGTGGACGGAAGCATCCAGATGGTAGCCATGGGCGGCGGTTTCCTCACACCTTATAACGGTGTTATGGATTTGTATGCGATGTTGTATAACGTGGACAGCCGTGAGGAGCTGATGTACCTTGTCAAAGGGGACTGGGGCAAAAAATGGCTGGACGAGCCTTTCCTCCAAAATCAGGGCCTTCGTCTGATTGACCACTGGCCCCAGGCAAACCGTGAATTGATTTCCACCAAGCCTGTGCGCTCCAAAGCGGATTTGGCAGGGCTTAAGATTCGTGTTCCGGCGGGCATGCCCCTTTGGGAGGCCTCCTGGTCGGCCTTGGGCGCTATGTCCCTGTCTTTGGCACTTGAGGACGCATTCACAGGTATGCAGCAGGGTGTTGTCGATGCGGTTGAGCTGCCTATTGACTACCTATATTCCGGCCGCTTTATGGAGGAGGCCAAATATCTGACCATTACGGACCACCAGATTTTTACAGAGCTATTGATTGTCAACGATGCCGCATTCCAGGCACTTTCTGCGGAGGATCAGCAGATACTGCTTGAGGCGGTGGAGGAGGCCGGCGTGTACGCCACGGAGCAGGTAGACGCTGGTATTGACGCAATGCTTGACGAGATGGTAAACGAATACGGCGTAGAGGTTATTACGCTGACGGATGATGAGCGCAAGGAGTTCAGCGACGCTATTGCACCTTTGTATAATACCTATATGGAAAACTGGGGACAGGATGCCTATGATGATTATCTGAAGGCCAGAGAGGAATTTAAGAAACTGAACCAGTAGGCCGTTTTCAGAAGGGGGAAAGAAGAAGGTGCAGCTATGAAAATCATACAAAAAATTGATCAGGTGATCATCAAAATTATCGCCGCCCTGCTGACAGTCTCGGTTGCGGCAATGGTTCTGTTTACGGCATGGCAGGTGCTTTGCAGATATGTTCTTTATATATCAGTGCCGTATGCGGAGGAATTCGCCCGTCTGGCAATTGTCTGGTGTATCTATTTCGGCGCGGCTTTGGCGGTGCGCTTTCGGGAGCATATGAATGTAGTGGCCCTAGTCGGCGTATTGCCGGATATTATACAGCTTGCGTTAAAGGTGATAACCAATGGGCTGATTGTGTTTTTGGCATATGTAATGGTGCGATACGGTATCGCGCATGTGCAGTTTACGGCAAATGATGTCACCACAAGTCTTGGATACCACCGCAATCTGTTTTACTATCCGGCGCCAATGGCAGGTGGTTTGATAGGTGTTTACAGTATTGCAAATATAATTGCTGATATTGGCGATTTTATCAGGCAGAAAAATAGAAAAACCGGCGAAATGCCGGATGTGTGAAGGGGTGAGTGAGCGCATATGGATATGTTTATTATTATTGCCATGTTTGTCCTGGTACTTTTGGGGATGCCCATTACCTTCGCGCTGGGATTTTCCAGTCTGGCATTTTTTTTGACACACGATCTGTCGCTGATGACCTTTGTGCAGAAAATGTCCATCAGTATTGATTCTTTCCCGCTGCTGGCGCTGCCGTTTTTTATACTGGCCGGCAACCTTATGAACAGCGGCGGCGTAACGACAAGGCTTTTTGACTGTATCAACAATATGATGGGAAAAATCAGGGGCGGACTTGCTTATGTGTGTATTTTGACAAGCGTTGTGTTTTCCGCTATGTCAGGCTCATCCCTGGCGAATGCCGCGGGTCTTGGAACGCTTCAGATTAAGGCGATGGAGGAGCAGGGCTACGAAAAGGAATTCAGCGCGAGCCTGGTGGCCTCGGCTGCTATTTTGGGACCGATTATACCGCCAAGCGTCATTATGATTATTTACGGCGTTACCGCCGGGGTATCTATCAGAGATATGTTTATGGGCGGCGTTATTCCGGGTCTTATTTTCAGCCTTATGCTTGCCGTTATGTGCTGGCGCTTTGCTAAAAAGTTCAATTTTCCGCGGGGAGAAAAATTTAATGCAAAAAAGGCGTTCAAATCGCTGATCAATGCTTTCTGGGCTCTTTTGGTTCCCGTCATTATTTTAGGTGGCGTTTTCAGCGGTGTTTTCACTGCCACGGAATCCGGTGCCATAGCTGCTCTTTATGCCATGATTATTGGATTGTTTGTCTACAGAACCATGACCTGGAGAGATCTCTTGAGGGTGCTGTATGAAACGGGAAAGACAACCGGCACGATACTGATGATTACGGCTACAGGCTCTCTGTTTGGATTCTGTCTCACCTTTTCACAGGTACCTCAAACCCTTGCTGCCGTTCTTGGCACGGCTGTCACAAGCAAGGCGCTGCTTCTTGTAATCTTTATGCTGGTTTATCTTTTTCTGGGCTGTATCATGGACGGCGGAGCCAGTGTTATCACAACAGTTCCGATTTTCGTACCTCTTTGCAACGCCTTTGGCATAGACCTTGTGTTTTTTGGCGTATTTATCGGAATTCTCATGTCAATCGGAACAGTTACGCCTCCTGTGGGCACGGCCATGTTTGTTCTTTGCCGCAATACGGGAATGACCATTGAGCGGTTTGCGAAAAAAATGATACCTTTTTATATCGCTATGGCAATTTTTGTGCTGCTGCTCATTGCCTTTCCGCAACTGATTACCTTTCTTCCAAACGCTTTAAAGGGTTGAGGAAGGGCATTGGGGATAGTGTATGGGCAAATGATTTTAAAATGATTTTACTATATGGGGGAATGAAATAAGAAAAGGGGGCTTGATTTTGAATTATCTCATTACAGGCGGCTGTGGTTTTATCGGCAGCCATATACTGCGTCAGTTAAAAATGCAGGGACACAATCCAATCGCCTATGACATTCAACCGGATAAGACCTCTATCGAGCAGGTGTTGACTCCGGAGGAGATCAGTCAAATTACCATTATACAGGGGGATCTGGACAGTAAGGAGAGGCTTGCCCATATTATGCGGGAGCAAAAAATAGATGTCGTTATCCATCTGGCGTCTTTGCTGGGACAGGCCGGAGAGGATAATCCGGAGGCGGCGGTGCGCGTCAACATTATAGGCACTATCCATGTATTTGAGGCAGCTTTGGAGGTGGGGATTAAGCGGGTGGTGTGGGCCAGCTCTCAGACCGTTTTCGGGCCGGAGGAGTTTTACCGCAGCCTTTACCACTGTGATCTGGTGCCTAACGATGCCCTTCCAAAGCCGGGGTGGGTCTATGGTGCGACAAAAGCCTTTGATGAGTTTTTAGCAGAGATGTATTATAACCGATACGGTCTGGAAACCATCGGCCTGCGCTATTGTATTGTCTTTGGAATTGCACGTATGCGCGGCCTGGCTCAGTTTGCCGCAAATCTCATCAACAGGCCCGCTATGGGACTTTCGGGTGAGGTGGAGGGCGGAGATACCGCTCCCTGCTGGATATATGTGGAGGATGCGGCGCGGGCGGCTGTCGCTGCCAGCCAGTGCAAAAACCCGACGACAAGAAACTTTATTATCGGCGGAGACATTACACCGATTACACAGGTGCGGGATTATGTTTTAAAGCTGCTGCCCGGCGCCGAGATTACGCTGAAGCCGGGTGTTTTCCCTTCTGCGTATAATCTGGATGTAAGTGCGGCTGAAAAAGAGCTTGGATTTCAGTGTAAATATACCGTTTTTGAGGGGGTCAGGGAAACAATCAATCTGATACGCAAGAAGAATAACCTGCCGCCTGTTTAGAAGTAATAGAATGGTGGGCTGCCGTTTCGGGTGGGCTTGCCGCTAGTTATAAATTCTGTTGGTTTGTTCAAGGGCAGAAAATAGGAATGAAAAAATACACAGGGTGTAATTACGAGAGGAGAATGAAATATGAAGGACCCAAAAAGAATGTTTGGCAGATTCAGCTTAAATGTAAACAGCGGCATTAATCCGCCGTATTCACCGGCTTTTCCGCCTGAGGGGGAATGCGCGGTCAGAACTCTTGAGGTGATGACGCGGGTTGATCCCAAAAAGATTGCCTCTTTGCTTGCAACAGGTGATGTGCCTTCCCCTTTTGAGATGGTTAATGACCGCGTTGCATTCCGTTTTATGGTGTCTCCGGGGCATACGATGGCTTATCATACAGACAGAATGTTTGATTTGATGGTTACAATTCCTGTCCGTTATGAGGATTACTTTACACAGACCCACATTTATATGTACTGCAGTGATCCGATGGGATTGGCAAGCGGCAGGGAATCCTATGGTTATACAAAAAAAGACTGCACCACCTTTACTTTTGACGAGGCTGCGGACGGCTCCATTACCGGATCGTGTACCCGCCGAAGCTTTCCAATTGCTGATTTCAGCTTCACCCCTGACCCGTCGGCGCCGGTTGTGCGTCTTGTAGACGGAGAGGAGCAGCCCGCCGGTGAGATACATGTACGCCGTCTGCCTCACCCGGAGAAGCTTGCAACGGCCTATGCTGATATTGTTTACCGCCGTCCGAAAATTGCCTATTCCGATCCAATACCCGGACGTGTCAAGATGAATCTTTATGGTTCGGAATATGATCCAATCGCAGATTTAGAGCCTGAGATTCTGTCCGCGCAATTTATGACGACAGACGTTTACGGCGGCGGCTTTGCGGTAGAGGACAGAAAGCTTGTAAAACGCCTTGTTCCTTGAGGAAAAATGAGCGGGGCCGCATTTTTTGGCAGCAGAGAGAAAATAACCAAAAAGCCTTATCAGGGATAATAGACTGCATGACGGAGAAGGGGCAGGAGAGAGGAACGGGCGGTTTTGCTCATGCCCTTTCCCGTCTATAATAATGATTTACTGTAGAATGAGGCACTATGCTATGGGCGGGAATTTTGGACAGAAATAATTGATAATTGCTTTGTGACTGGAAAGGGGACAATTTTATGAGCGACAAGGAATATTTTTCTCAAATGGAGGAGGTTCCTGATTATGATATGACGGAGCCATTTTATAAAGAGGACATTAAATGGACCAGCAGGCATAATTTTGAGCTTGAAAAGAAGCATATTGACAGTGTTGTCATTCACGATGTAACTTTGAGAGACGGTGACCAGACGCCGGGTACGGCCTTTTTGGAGGATGAGAGGGTAAGAATAGCGGATGCACTGTCTGAAATGAGGGTTCCGCGCATTGAGGCGGGTATGCCTACCGTGTCCAAGGCGGTGGAGAATGCTATGAGAAGGATGGTGGCCCGAAAATATCCGGTCAGCAAGATATATGGTTTTGCCAGAGCTGTTATGAGCGACATTGATCTGTGTATTGATATTGGCTGTGATGGTATTATAGTAGAATACTGTGTAAATCCTATCATTATTAAATATGCTTACGGAAAAGCACCCAAAGGTGTTGTTGAGAATTTGATAAATGCGATTCGATATGCCAAAGAAAAAGGCGTCAAGGACGTTGCGTTTATGGGCTGGGACTGGTTCCGCACTCCCATTAAGTTTACAAAAAGCCTGATAGGTGAAATCTATGAGAAGGCGCCGCTGGATGGATTGGTTATTGTGGACACCTACGGCTGCGCCACACCGGATGCGGTGGAGGAAATGTTCAGACTGTTCAAGGAGTGGTTTCCGGGGCTTCGCCTTGAATTTCACGGACATACAGATAACGGATGCGGCGTTGCAAACTGTCTGGCTGCTTTATGGGGCGGCGCGGAGGTCATTCATACGGCGATAAACGGTTTGGGCGAGCGCTGCGGAAACGTACCTACAGAGGAGTTTGTGCTGACGGCACAAATGCATAAGGGAATTCAAACCGGAGTGAATCTAGAAAAGATTGCACCGGCCTGTTCTGTTGTTTCCGCCATCAGCGGCTTTCCGTTTGCACCAAATAAGCCGGTTATGGGAAGCAGACAGGTACAAATGGAGTCAGGCGTTTCCATGGATATTGAGTATAAGCTCAACCAGGCCGATTGCCATGTCACAAACACCTATATTACCGTGAGCCCCAGTGTGGTCGGCCGCCGGGAGGAGGTACACCCTGTGCTTGGCAAGAGCTGCGGTAAAAACTCTATCCGTCTGATTTTGGATAAGTATCATATATCTGTGTCAAATGAAGAAATTGAGAAAATTCTGGCTATGGTAAAGGAAGAGGCCTATGTGACCAAGGGAATGGTCTCGGAGGATATGCTGCTGGAATTTGTGAGTAAAGTAACGCAGTAGAGTTTCACTTGCCATCAGGTAACTTTTTGCCGACAGGGAGAAAGTGCCGGGCTGTATTTGAGTGATGGGGATACAATAGGGGATACATAATGAAAAGGGCATGATTATTAAATCACGCCCTTTTTGGCATTGTTCTGGGTAAAACTGCTTTCAGCGCTCTTAACGTATCAAATAAACCTCGGGGACGCTGTCCTTTAACTCCTGCAAGCCTTTAGGCTTGAGACAAATTTTGACTTTGCTTGAATTTGAAGGAAAACACAATTTTCCCTTTATGGCTCAAGGGCACAAAGCGGAGCAGGGACAAGTCCTCAAGGTTTTGAATTTTTTATTGGCCCCAAACCGCTTTTAGCGCCCTGTTTTATTCCGAAAAAATCCATTTTGCCGGGCTCCTTGGCAAAAGGCACATTTTGCTTTAGCAGCATATTATGATTGCAATTTGAAAACCAAAGCAGAACCATCGTCCGCCGTCGGAAAAGACTTTTTGACATGCTTTTTCTTTTTTTTGATGAACCGATAAAGCATGAGGATAGGCGGTATGTAAAAATCCTATCATTTTTTGACTGACCAAAGGCAATACATGTCATAACTTATTCCGTCCATCCTGTAGACCTTTCCCAAAAGTAAGTGGCGGCGAGAGCTTTTATATGCAGTAAAAGGGAAGTTTCAAAACCTCCCTTCCCTCTCTCTCATATATGCCTCAAAGCCAGCAAGAGTCCGATTTACGATGAGTTCTTCTGGGAAGCCGATTTCATCCAGCATTTCCAAAGCCTTTGGAAACTTACCTATCATGGTATAATAGTGACTGTCGCTGGAGATACAGATACGCACCTCATGTTTTTTACACATTTTAGCGAATTGTATACAATTGTCCCGGCAGCCCGGTCTGGAAGTAAAGGAGTTATTGTTAATTTCAATAAGCTTGTTCTTCTTTTTGGCGGCCAGCACGATTTCTTCGGGATGGTTCGGAAAATAGGTGTAGCCGGGATGGCCGAGAATATCTACATAAGGGTTGTCGAGAGCCTTGATATAGGCGCAGGTATGCTGCTCGGGGGTACCAAGGGGCATGATTACGTCATGCATACTGGCAATGCCGAAATGGATTCCGGCAAGCGCCGAGGGACGGTCGTTATCTACATTTCCTTCAAAGTCAACAATGTTAAATTCCAATCCGGGGAAAATCTTGACGCCGAATAATTCCTCCGGCAGCATTTTATGAGAGCAGGGAGCAAACCAGGGTGCCGCGCCCTTCATTGCTGGACCATGCTCAGTAAGGCAAAGGCCCTTCAGCCCAATCGCCGCTGCGGCTTCGCAGTTTTCCTTCAGTGTGGACCAGGCGTGGCCGCTTAATACTGTATGCGTGTGGGTGTCTACCTCAATATGGCAGTTTTTTAATGATGTCATATTCTTCCCTCCTTTATCAATCCTTAGTTCATTTGAATTCAGTATAGCACAGGCGTTTGAAATATGTCAAAGCAAACTGAATCAAATTGACCCAATATGATTCATTCGCTTCGATTCTGAGAGACCTCCATATGAACTTTTATATGAAAAAGCCGTAATTCCGTTATTTATCACATTGACAGCACTTATATTTATCCATACCATTCACAAAACCGGCAGTGAAAATGATTATTTTAGTAGATTTGCAAAAAAATGAATGCTTCAAATTGGTTCATTATGCGTCGTGTTTTCGTTGACAAATGAAACTTCATGATTTAAAATAAAACTATGGTATAAAAAGGATAAAAATAATGAAAATAAATGTGCATTTTTGAAGGTTATGACTGTAATTTTTGTGCGTGGTGGATTGTATGTGGAGTAAATATCCATATTTTCCATGATAATATAGTATTTTTATGGCAAAATGCTGACGGCACTTATTAAAAAAGGAGAGATATGTATGAGCAAAATTAAAATTGGAATTGCCGGCGCGCGGGGACTTACTTATTTTCCCGGTTTCGCAGATATGCCGGATGTGGAAGTAGCTGCTCTTTGCGAATTGGATGCTGAAAAGCTGCAGAAGCTTGGAGACGAATACAACATTCCCAACCGTTTCCGTGTTTTTGACGATATGCTGGATTCGGATATTGATGCGGTTTTGATTTCAACACCTATGCAGCAGCATGTCTCCCAATCTCTTGCGGCGCTGGAGGCGGGCAAGCATGTTTTGAGCGAGGTTGTGGCCAGCACAAACCTTGAGGAGCTTTTCTGGCTGAAGGAAGCGGCGGAAAAGAGCGACAAGGTCTATATGATGTGCGAGAATTACTGCTACCGTCCTGACGTAGTGCTGATTAACAAGCTTCTGGAAAAGGGATATTTCGGAGAGGTTTATTACGCGGAGAGCGAATACATAGAAGATATCAGAAGCTGGCTGACCTATCCAAACGGCAAGAGCAGCTGGAGAAAATACTGGCAGGTAGGCAAGAGAGGTGCGTTTTATCCAACTCATTGTCTGGGCCCGATTATGAAATGGTTTAAAAATGACCCTATTGATACGGTAAGCTGCTTTGGTGTTGGTCCTTATGTGGATCCTACCTATCGTCAGGAGGATACGTCAACTACCATGATACGGCTGAAAAGCGGAAAGCTTATCAATATCCGTGTGGACGTCATGAGCCCAAGACCAAATCAGAATGCTTTCTTTGTTTTGCAGGGAACAAAGGGTGCCATTGAAACCGGCAGGGGACCCCTTGGACAAAAGAGCATGGACAGGGCATATTTCAGTGATGGCAGCGCCAAGGTTTCCAGAGGACTCATGTGGGAGGATTTGTGGAAATATTCTGATTTACTGCCTGATAACTATAAAAATATGCCGGAGGGCGCCAGAAAGCTTGCGGAAAACGGAGACTACAATACCTGCGGCGGCGACTATTATGTCGTTCAGGATTTTATAAAAACAATCAGGGGAGAAATTGAAAATCCTGTGAATGTCTATGAAGCATGCGAATGGAGTGCGGTTGCCTCTCTGGCTGAATTGAGTGCGCAAAACGGAGGACGCCCCATTAAAATGCCAAACTGGCACGGAACAAGAGCAGACATGGAAATAAAACTCTAATTTCTGCCTGCCGGATTTTTTTCGGTCTGCATGAGAAAAAAGGGAAACGGAGTGAGATCTGTGCTGAAAACGGAAAGGCTGGAAAAAATTGAGGATTTCGTCAATCAAAATAAGTACGTGACAATTACAGAGCTGACAAAGAAGTTTGGCGTATCGAAGGCCACCGTAAGGCGGGATTTGCTGGAGCTTGAGGAGGAAAAGAAAATTGTGCTGGCCCGCGGCGGCGTTATGAGTAAGCAAAAGGGCACAACCTTTGAACCGCCCTATGCCGAAAAGCAGCGTATCAATAACGCCGAGAAGCAGCGCATTGCAAAGGCGGCCTGCGCTCTTGTTGAGCAGGGTGATATGATAATGCTTGACAGCGGCACGACCATTTTTGAATTGACTGAGTTTATGTTTGATGTGAAGGGGGTTTCCATAGCGACCAGTGATTTGATGGTCGCTATGGGACTGACAAAATATTCGGATATCAATACGATTTTGATTGGCGGAGGACCGGTGAGAAAGGGATACTATACCATTATTGGACATTATGCCGAGCATATGCTCAGCCAGCTTCATTTTGACAAGGCATTTATGGCGGTGGATTCCATTGACGTAGTACATGGCGGCATGATAACCAATATGGATGAGCTGACGCTGAAGACAAGAATGATTGAGGCGTCCAATGAGGTTATCATACTCTGCGATCACTCCAAATTTGAGTCTACAGCTTTTGTCAGCTTCTGCTCTATTGAAAACATATCAAAAATTATTACGGGCAGAGAGCTGAAGCCGGAAATTTACAGGAAATTTATCGATGCAGGCAAAGAAGTGCAGCTTGTATAAAAATAGTGAGGAGGTGGAGCCATTGTCGGAGCATCTGATGATGTTAGAGGGCGTCAGCAAGAACTTTGAGATGAAAGGCGGAACAAATCAGGTCATACTGCCAATTGATTTGGCAGTCAGGGAAAAAGAATTTATCTGTGTTCTTGGCCCTACAGGATGCGGCAAATCAACTCTGTTAAAGGTAATGGGAGGTATTGAAAAGCCATCGACAGGCAAAATACACTTTAAGGGAGAAACCTTTGAGCATGGTATACCAAGCGGGCGGCTGAAGGATTTCGGTTTTGTATTTCAGCAGGATAACCTGCTGGAGTGGAGGACAGTGGAAAAAAATCTGAAGCTTCCCCTGGAGGTTTTTGGAATCAGGGATAAAAACGACCGAATTGATGAGATGCTTAGGATAGTCGGACTGCTTGATTATAAGGACACCTTTCCCCATGAGCTTTCCGGCGGTATGCGTCAGAGGGTGGGGATTGCCCGTGCTCTGGTCCATGACCCCCAGGTTCTTCTGCTGGATCAGCCTCTTGGCGCTTTGGATGCAATCACCAGAAAAATGCTGGCCTATGAGCTTTATAATATCTGGAAGAAGACACAAAAAACCATTGTAATGGTGACAAACAGTGTGGACGAGGCACTTTTATTGAGCGAGAGAATTATTATTCTCTCAAGCCTTCCGGGAGAGATTGCGTATGATATTGAAAACGACATTCCGGCAGAGGCCCGCAATGAGGAAATCGCTGAAAATGAGAGATATTTGGAGCTGAGACAGAAGCTGAACATTATTGTCCGCAAGTTAAGCGGTGCCAAATACCAGTTTTCAGAAAATTGAGGAAAGGAAGGGTTTGATGTCTACAATACAGCAAAGCTCGGTACAAAAGAAAAAGCCAAAAAAGAAAAAAGAGCCTATTTATTTTTTCGCCCCTCTGATTCTCCTGGTCTTATTGATTGTTTTTTTAGAGATTTTTGTCGCGGTATCGGGAATCAGCAGAACAATATTGCCTGCACCCCACGCTATCTTGAGGGAAATGTCGAAAAACTTTACAAGGGACATTCTGCCGCAGATGCTTTTTACTCTTCGGGTGATACTGACAGGCTATTGCATTGCAATTCCCATGGGTATTCTGATTGCGGCTGTCTGCAGCCAGTTTAAGATACTGATTAAGGGCATGACGCCTCTGATTATTCTTCTGGTTGTCACACCTATGATAACCATGGTGCCTTTATTCATGCTCTGGATGGGGTTTGATACAAAGGTGCGCATTATTGTTGTTGTACTGCAGGCGACGCCTATTATTATTTTAAATACGCTGACGGGCTTTCAGACTGTGGAAAGCTCAAAGCTTGAGCTGATGCGCTCCATGGGCGCAACCAGAATGCAGACCTTTATCAAACTGATTTTTCCAAACGCTCTGCCTCAGGTATTTACGGGATTAAAGCTTGGCTGTATCTTCTCGACCATAGCTGCCATGAGTGCGGATTTGGCGGCGGGAAAAATGGGGCTTGGTTTTCGGATTCAGCAGTATTCAAGCCTGATTATGACGGAGATGGCCTTTGGCACAATTCTCATTGTAGCGTTAATAGGCATTGTGCTTTTTGAAATTGTATCTATTATAGAAAGAAAAGTAATTGTATGGATTAAGTAGCCGGAGGTGATTGACACAAATGGAGCCTAAAATAAAGATTCAAAATCTGACCAAGGTATTTCAAACCAGAAAGCAGGTCATTACAGCGGTCAAGGATGTGTCAATGGAATTCGCCGACGGCGATTTCGTGTCCATTGTCGGTCCAAGCGGCTGCGGCAAATCAACGATAATCAGAATGATTATTGATATTATCAAACCGACCAGCGGAGAAATTTTTGTTGACGGTCAGGATATTACCAAATTCAAGAGAATACCCGTAGAGGTAGTGCGGAAAATGGGCTTCATTTTTCAGGCGCCCAATATGTATCCATGGCTGACAGTAAAGGAAAACGTCATGCTACCCATTAAAACCTTTAAGCTTGGCGGAAGCGAGTGGGAAAAATACGCGGATGAGCTGATTGAAATGGTGGGGCTGACGGAGAACGCCAACAGCTATCCCACGGAGATTTCAGGCGGTTCCATGCAGCGAGCCGGTGTAATCCGCGCTATGGTGCATAAGCCGGAAATACTTTTGATGGATGAGCCCTTCGGTGCCCTTGATGAGATGACAAGAGAGCAGCTGAATCTGGAGCTTTTGGATATCTGGAAGGAAACGAAAAAAACCATTATTTTTATCACACATAATGTAGATGAAGCCATACTTCTTTCCAACCGCGTCTATGTCATGGGAACAAATCCGGGACGTGTTGTAGAGGAGGTGCCTATCAATCTTCCGCGGCCGAGAAATCTGGATATGATAAACTCTCCGGAATTTGAAGAGTATCGTCTGAAGCTGACACAGCTCATCGGTCATCTGGATTTAAGTAAAATTAAGTAGGAAAGGGGGAGCTTAAAAAATGCAGACGCAAACAGTATCAAATGAACGGCTGGAGATGCTCCGGCGTGAACGCAGCAACAAAATATTGGGTATTGCGGCTCCTGTGATTACCTTTATCTGCCTGCTTATTATTTGGGAAATTGTGGTTGTGGCGCTTGAAATACCGGCGTGGAAAATGCCCAAGCCGACGGACGTATTTAAGTCCATGGTGGTTGATTTCAACACATTCCTGCCCCACATTATCCGCAGCTATACTACAATTTTATGTGGTTTTTGCTTCGCTGTGGTGGTGGGTATAACACTGGCGGCAATTTTGAGCAACTCAAGGCTTTTGGGGATTGCCCTGACGCCTTATCTGAATATGCTTTGTACGACTCCTGTTATTACCCTTGTGCCCTTGCTGCTGTTATGGCTTGGCTTTGGCCAGTGGGTTATGGTGCTGGCGGTTACCCTCCAGGCGTTTCCTATTTTGAATATGAACGCAGTCACGGGCTTTAACAATGTGGCTACCCTGAGGCTTGAACTGATGCATTCCATGCGTGCGAGCAGGCTACAGACATTCCTGCATTGTACGCTTCCGGCGTCTTTGCCAAATGTCTTTACAGGTATGAAGCTCAGCGGTATTTTTGCGACGACGGCCTGTATCAGTTCCGAGTTTTCAGGCGGAAGTAAGGGGCTGGGCGCACAGATTATTGCCAATACTCAGTTTATGCATATGGATATGGCTTTCGCCTGTATCTTTTATGTGGCAATTATCGGCGTATTCCTTTATGCCGTAACAAGCTTCATTGAAGCGAAGGTTATCAAGTGGAAAATTTAACTCAGTGATTTTGCAACATCCATATAAATCAAATAAAAATCTAAAGGAGGAAGGTATTTATGAAAAAGTTTTTAGCATTTGCTTTGGCAGCGGCGCTTTCTTTCAGCGCAATGACAGGATGTTCTTCTAAGAAAGAGGAGCCTGCGACAACACCGGCAGAGGATCAAAAAGAGGAGGAGCCTGCGGACGCCGAGAAGGAGGACGGGGATAAGGCACTGGACAAAGTAACATTCGTAGTGCCAAGAGGATTGGAATGTATGGACGATATGGCTTTGTGGTCAGCTGTTGCCATGGGCTATTTCGAGGAGGAAGGCATTGAGTTTGATATGCAGCAGGCGTTTGGCACAACAGATATCAAGATGATTGCCACAGGTCAGGCTGACTTTGGCTATCCGTCTCCAAACCTGATTCTTTCTTCTATTCAGGAGGGTCTTCCTGTAAAAGCGGTCAGCGCGGCAGACAGCATTAACATTTTCGGTATGGCTGTAAAAAGCGATTCCGGTATCAAGGACTGGGCTGATTTGAAGGGCAAGACAATCGCTCTGGGCGATGCCGCATGGGAAACAATTGCAGCGCCTACCGTTACAGCAGCAGGCTTAGACCCTGCAACAGATTTGGAATACATAGTAGCAGGCGACACACGTTATCAGATGGTAGCAGAGGGGAAAATTGACGCTCTGTTTACATGGATCAGCGAGTATGAGCAGTTAAAGGGCCAGGGCTTTGATTTTATCTATCTGGATGGCAATGAGGTGCTTCCGGTTCTTGCAAACCCTGTTATTACCAATCAGGAATTAATTGACAATAACCCTGAACTTATCACAAGATTTGTTCGCGCTATGATGAAGGGCCTCTATTTTGTAAAATGCAACCCAGAGGCAGCTGCTGATATTACTCTGAACAAGTTCCCGTCTATCCAGATTACATGGGAAGGCGCTTTGGGCTGTGCAGAGGGCAGAAACCAGCAGGCGTTCGGAACAAATGAGGAGACAACAAAAGAAATTCTTGATGCAGGTATTGGTATCATGAGTGAGGACAAATGGAAAACAGTTATCGAGTGGGCACAGAAGGTTGGCGTTATTACAGAAGAAATTCCTGCTGACCAGGTATTTACAAATGATTTTGTAGACACAACATGGGACAGAGCGGAAGTAGAGGCAGACGCAGCGGCTTATGAGTGCACATCAGAGGTTTACAAAGCAGCGCATTAATCATTGGCCTACAGACTGTTGATAAAGTGAATTTTTGATTACAGCGGAGGTTTCAGGAGCAAGAGTCCATGGAATCCGCAGGCGGAATTAATTTCCGCCGAGGAAAAGAGCGAGTTTCAAAGCTTTTCAATGAATTTTGAAAAGCGCCGAAACAAGTCTCTTTATACAAGTGTCACTCAAAAAAGTTTTGACGGCACAGCCGGAGACTTTTTTGACAAGCTATCGGGAAGAACAGCTTGCTGTTCTTCCCGAATTAAAAAGCGGGAGGCGGAAAGATGAAGTATGTTTTATGCTACGGCGACTCCAATACCTGGGGTGTGAATCCCGACGATCATACGCGTTTTGCATTTAACACGCGCTGGCCGGGAATTGTTCAGCGAGAGCTTGGAGGAGATTTCCGTATCTATGAAAACGCTTTAAACGGCCGAACCACTGTTTTTGAAGACCCTATAGAGGAAGGACGCTGCGGGAAAGCGGGATTTTCCACGGTGCTTGAAACATGCGCTCCTTTGGATGCGATTGTGATTATGCTTGGCGGAAATGACATAAAGCTTCGTTTCCATATGCCGGCGTGGGACATTGGATGGGGTATGGATTTACTGCTTCAATATGTGAAGCGCGCTCACTGCGGCAGGGACGGCGGAGAGCCGAAAATTCTTGTGATGTCACCCTCGAAATTTGGAGGGGACTGGTCCAAAACCAGCCATGGCACAGTTTTCGATGATACCTGCCTGGAAAAGGCGGCACAGCTTCCGGATATCTATGCCCACATTGCAAAGCTCAATGGGGCGGAATTTTTGGACGCTGCCCTGTATACCAGACCGGGCATTGACTGTATCCATATGACGCGGGAATCCCATGAGGCCCTGGGTATGGCCGTTAGTAAAAAGCTGAAGGAAATGCTTCTTTCATGAGGCCAGAAATTTTTGGCTCAGTTACGTAAATTGCCGGACAGAAGGAAAATGATCAGGCTTAACCCACGGACTTATATTTATTATACGGAAAATCAGATTATAGATGAAGAGGGATGCAAATGGATTATAGACAGCTGCTGAAGGAATTTATGACGACTCCTTCTGTTTCCGGTTATGAAAAGGCTATGGCCTACCGGCTGAAAGAGGAATTTTTAAAATCAACGCCGGATGTTACTATTGATCTGGCGGGAAATGTGATTGCCAAGTTTGAGGGTACCGATCCAAAAGCGCCGGTTATCATGGCGTATGCCCATCTGGATCAGCTGGGCTTTATTGTGCGTAAAATTGAGCCGGACGGCTTTATTCAGGTGGATCGCCTGGGCGGTATCCCGGAGAAGGTTCTTCCCGGCCTTGCAGTTCAGATAATGAACACGGACGGTAAAATGGTGGACGGCGTATTTGGCAACAAAGCGCATCATGCCGCCGCGCCCGAGGAAAAATATAAGGTGGATTATGTGACGGCCCTTTTTATTGACGTCGGTGCGTCAAATGCAGATGAGGTCAGAGCAGCGGGAATTGATGTTGGCTGCCCGGTTATCTACCGGCCCTTTGCCAGTGATTTGATGGGAAACCGCGTCAGCGGAACGGCTGTGGACGACAGGGGAGGACTGGTTGCTCTTACGGTAGCTGCCAATAAGCTTAGCCAAACCAAAATACCCGCTACCGTATATCTGGTGGGAACGGTATGGGAGGAATTCAATCTGCGCGGGGCAATGCTTGCGGGACGCACCTGCAAACCGGATATTTCGTTGAGTCTCGATGTGGTGCTTGCGGGAGATACGCCTGATTTGAAGAATAAATATGAGGATGTACTGGGAAAGGGCCCTGCTCTGATAATGTACAGCTTCCACGGCCGTGGTACCTTAAACGGTACTTTGCCCCATAAGGGCCTGGCGGATATGGCGGTTCGCGCGGCAAAGGAGGATGGAATTCCGCTTCAGAGATTTGCGTCTCTTGGAATATTGACGGATTCCGCTTACTTGCAGCTTGAGGGTATGGGTGTTGCAGCTTTGGAGCTTGGTTTCCCTGCCCGCTATACCCACACGCCTATTGAGGTGTGCGACTACACAGATGTTGTGAAGCTTGGAGAGCTGTTATTTGCCATGGTAAAAAGAATTGACGCAAGCTTTGACCTGCACCGCTATTAAGGAACATGCCGCCTGCATGTAAGCGGGCAGGCGCTAAAAAAGGCAAAGGAGATGAGACGCTTGGGAAAAAGCTATTATCTTGGCGTGGATATAGGCACCTATGAAAGCAAGGGAATGCTCATAGATGAGGATGGTACATGTATCAAAACCGCCTCGGCGGCACATATTATGGAATCCCCACAGCCCGGTTTTGCCGAGCATGATGCAGTAGACACCTGGTGGGGGGATTTATGTAAGATTACAAAGGAAATAATTGTCTCCTCCGGCGTCCGCCCGGAGGAAATCAAGGGGGTAGGCGTCAGCGCTATTGGCCCTTGTCTGCTTCCTGTTGACGAGAACTGTAATCCTCTCCGAAAAGCTATTCTCTATGGAGTGGATGTGCGGGCCAGCGAGGAAATTGAATACCTCAATCAGAAGCTGGGGGAGGAATATGTACTCCAAAAATATGGAAACCCCATCACTTCCCAGTCCATAGGCCCTAAAATACTCTGGGTAAAAAAGCATGAACCCCAGGTGTATGAGAAAGCAGCAAAATTTATCACCTCGTCGACCTATCTTGTGGCAAAGCTTACGGGGAAGTATTACATAGATAATTACACAGCGGCGTATTTTACGCCTATGTATGATTTAAAAAACTGTGACTGGGACTATGAAAATATTTCGGAATTCTGTCGTCCGGATCAGCTGGCCAAATGCGCCTGGACGGATGAAATCGCCGGAGGCGTGACTGAAAAAGCGGCGGAGGAAACAGGTCTTTATCCCGGCACGCCGGTTACGGTGGGGACGGCTGATGCTTCCGCAGACGCTGTAGGTATCGGCGTGACAAATCCGGGTGATATGCTTTTAATGTTTGGTTCCTCTGTGTTTATCATTCATGTTGTACCCAAGCTGACAGTAGACCCGCGTTTTTGGGCAGGACCCTATTTGTTTAAGGATACCTATATGGTGGCCAGCGGTATGTCTACAACAGGTACTCTGACCAGATGGTTCCGTGATAATTTTGCTAAGGATTTGATGGAGCGGGAAAAGGAAGGCGGCAAAAATGCCTATGAGGCTCTGATGGAGGAAATGAAGGACATTCCGCCGGGAAGCGACGGTGTTGTTGTACTGCCGTATTTCAGCGGCGAGCGTACACCTATCAACGACCCCAAAGCGCAGGGCATGATTTTCGGCTGCAACCTGCACCATACCAGAGGACATATCTACCAGGCATGCCTGGAGGGAACGGCTTATGGTATTGGACAGCATTTTGACGGATACCGAGAAATGGGTATGGAGACAAAGCGTGTTGTGGCAGTGGGCGGCGGCACCAAAAATCCAAAGTGGATGCAGATAGTTTCCGACGTCAGCGGAAGGAAGCTTCATTTGGGTGAAGTTTTCGGCGCGGCTTACGGCGATGCGCTTCTGGCGGCTTTAGGCACCGGCCGGTTCAAAAATATGGAGGAGGTAAAGAAACTCATCCATTTCAGAGGAGAGGTTGTTCCAGATACGGAAAATACTGAAAAGTACCGTAAATATCAGGACATCTATACAAAGCTGTACCAGGTAAACAAAGAATTAATGCATGAATTATAATACAATTTTTAGGAGGACAATAGTATGATAGATTGGATCAAGGAAACCTTCGGCACCTATAAACCGATTATTGCAATGTGCCATTTGCAGGCAATGCCGGGTGACCCCTACTATGACGCGGAGGGCGGCATGCAGAAGGTAGTGGATATGGCACGCAAGGACTTGATGGCTCTTCAAAACGGAGGCGTGGACGCGGTCATGTTCTCAAATGAGTTCAGCCTTCCCTATCTGACAAAGGTGAAAACAGAAACGACAGCGGCTATGGCCAGGGTAATCGGTGAATTAAAGAGCGATATTACTGTGCCTTATGGTGTAAATGTACTTTGGGATCCTATGGCATCCATTGATTTGGCCGCAGCAACCGACGCTAAATTCATCCGCGAAATTATTACGGGCGTATATGCCAGTGATTTTGGCCTCTGGAATACAAATGTCGGAGAGACAATCCGCCATAAAATGGCTGTTGGCTGCAAGGATTTAAAGCTTCTGTTCAATATTGTGCCGGAAGCCGCAAGGTATTTGGCGGACAGGGATATTTGTGATATTGCCAAATCCACAGTGTTCAACAACAGGCCCGACGTACTGTGTGTTTCCGGTCTGACGGCAGGTGCCGAGGCGGATACGCAGATACTCAGCAAGGTGAAGAAAACAGTGCCGGATACGGCTGTATTTTGCAACACCGGCTGCCGTCTTGAAAACATTGAGCGTCAGCTCTCTGTGGCGGACGGCGCTGTTGTTGGTACCACCTTCAAGGTGGACGGCAAATTTGAAAATGCCGCTGACGAAGGCAGGGTAAAGGAATTCATGGATAAGGTAAGGGCATTCAGAAGCGAATTAGGGCTTTGAGAAATAAATTGATTTGGAGGGCGGCACTCTGAAAACAGGGTGCCGCTTTTGTTATGTCTGAGGGACGAATGGCAGAACGAGCCGGTTTTAGATTGATTACCGCAGTCAGGCAGGAACGGGCCGATTGAAATAAAAGGCCGCAGATTTCATAATTATTAAGTTTACTTTACTATTTTCCTAATATGTTGCAGTCTGAATCGCCAATGCCGTATAATTATAATATAAGGTAATGTTTTCTTGGTTTACCGGGGAAGGCGGGGGATAGTTATGAAGAAATATAAAATCAGATTTTTAGCTGCGGTATTGTCAGGAGCTCTTATTTTGGGTGCGGCACCCTCAGCGGCCTTTGGTGCGACCGATACCAAAGGGCATTGGGCTGAAGCTGTCATTAAAAAGTGGACAAATGCAGGATATATATCGGGATATCCGGATGGCTCTTTTCGTCCAAACGCTTCCATTACCAGAGCGGAGTTTACAGTGCTGGCGAATAAGGCTTTTTCCTATCGGGGTTCCGCAGGTATTTCCTTTCAGGATGTGCCGCTAAATTACTGGGGCAGAGGCAGTATTGCAACGGCAGTTGCTGCGGGCTATGTTCGGGGAGACGGAAACGGAAAATTCCGCCCGAACGATACGGTGCAAAGGCAGGAGGCAGCGGTAATGCTTGCCCAGATAAAAAATCTGGCGCAAAACAGTGCCTATGGCACCCGTTACAATGATTCCTGGCAGATACCCTCATGGTCAAAGGGGTATATCGGAGCGGTTTCTGTGAATGGCATTATGAGCGGTTTTCCCGACGGCAGTTTTCAGCCGGAAAAGCCAATCACCAGAGCGGAAGCGGTAGCAGCGCTAGATAGGGCTCTAATCTTGGGAAGCGGGTCAGAAGATACAAAGAAAGAGGGAGAAACTGAGGATTATACCTTAAAGGATACCTCCCTTCGGAATAAAACAATCACGGGGGATCTCATTATACCGTCATCCATGGGCAGTAAATCCATATCGCTGTACCGAGTGACAGTGGAGGGAAGGCTGCTTTTGGAAGGCGGCTCTACAGTTATTGCTGAGGGCTGTGACATAGAAAAACTTGTCATGGATAAATACAATGTTACCTTCAAGTCTGAGGATAAGACAAAGGTAAAGGAAGTTGAGTTTCTGGAAAACGGTAAAATTACAGGCTCAGGCTATGACTTGGTGGGGATAGAGGACAGCAGTGTTAATACTGTAAGCATAGATGCGGTTGTGGACAGTGTTTATTTAAACTGTGACAGTGACGTGAGGCTTATGTCAGATGCCGACATTACTGAGTTTGAAGCGACTTCCAAGGCCAAAAACCGTACTGTGAATATTGCCAGAGGCGCTGAGGTTTCAAAACTTATACTGCGTGAAAAAATGAAAATTACCGGATCCGGAGACATCAAAACCCTTACGGTTTATGAGGACGGCGTTACCTCGTCAATACGTCCCGATACGCTGAAAACCATGGATGGGGCAAAAAGGCCGTCCTATTCCGACAGCTCCTCCTCCAGCGACAGCGATTCTTCCTCTTCCTCCAGCTATGACAATCTGACGATCTCGGATAAGGACAACAAAAGTTTTGACGGAAACGGAAGGCGCTATAATAATGTGAGAATCAAAGTTTCCGGCGCTCATGTGGAGGACATGACAGTATACGGAAATCTGACCATTGGCAGTGAGGTTGGAAACGGCACAGTAACCCTTGAGAATATTGAGGTCAGGGGCGATGTATATGTGTACGGCGGCGGAGAAAACTCTGTAGTATTTGATAATTGTGATTTAAAGGGCGATATTATATCGGATGCCTCCAATAAGGATGTTTCAAGCAGATACAAAGACGACCCTGTGGCGCTGAAATTTTACAGCGATACGTCCCTCAAGGGCAGTGTCATAGTGAGGGGAAATACCATTATAGAGCCATACAGCTCCGGAAATAGCATAACACTGAAAAAGGTTGTGGTGGACAGAGCTTTAAATGGCAGCCTGGAGGTTCGTACCAATGTGGAGTCTCTTGTCCTTCAAAAATACGCAGATGTAGAGATGGGAAACAATGCCAGAATTTCTGATTACAGAGTGGAAAGCGGCGCTGACGGCAGTACCCTTTCTATGAGTAACGGCTGTATTGTCACAAGTCTTGTCTCCTATGGCACGTTAAAGGTGGAGGGAAGCGGCTATATTCAGAAAATAGCCAAATATAAGGAAGTAACGGTAAGCGGCGTCACAGTGGGAGAAACGGAAAGCCATATTCCGGTTCCCGTTAGCGGCATCGGTATAACCGGCAAAGACAGTGTTAAAAAAGGAGAAAGTATAGCTTTGTCAGCTGTGGTTTCGCCGTCAGACGCCTCAAACAAGGCGGTTACATGGCAAAGCAGCAACGAGGCTGTCGCGTCTGTAGATCAAAACGGTAAGGTGACGGGTAAAGGCGGGGGCACTGTGACAATTACAGCAGTATCCTCTGAGAATAAGGATAAGAAAGCAACACACAGCGTCACTGTACTGGATACCGATAAGCTGAAAGCCGCAGTTGAAGCTGCACGGAAAAAAATGGATGTTATTGTAATAGGCGAACCGTCTACGATACAAATAGGAATGGACTGTTGGCTTCCGGCAGACGCCGCCATTTTTGCAGACGCCATCAAAGCGGCGGATGACATTGAGAAAGCGCCTGAGAGTCAGGAGAAGATAGATGCGGCATTTGCAGCCTTTGAGGAAGCGGCCCGCATCTTCCAGGAAGCTAAAACGACAGGTACCAGAGTAGCTGTAACGGGCATAGCTGTTACGCCGGAAAGCAAGGAGTTATTTGTTTTGGATGAGGCAACTCTGAGCGTGGAGGTATCTCCGGCCGACGCTACAAACAAGGATGTTATCTGGAATAGCAGTGAACCGACGGTTGTGACTGTGACCTCTGACGGTAAAATACGGGGTCTGACGGAGGGTACGGCTGTGATAAGCGCTGAGACGGCAGATGGTGGTATGACGGCATTCTGTAATGTGACAGTAAAGGTCAAGCCCCTTGACAAAAGCGGACTGGAGGCTGCCATTGAGCAGGCGAATGGGGCTTTAACAGGCAAGCAGTTTATTGCCGATGTTTCCGGCGTCGCGACGGTGGAAAGCGGAAAGGACTGCTGGCTTCAGGCGGATGCCGATACTCTAAGATCCGCAATTACTGCGGCGGTGGAAACTTCCAACACTGCTAAAATACAGGCGGAATTAGATACAGCAGCGCAGACGCTTAAAACAGCGGTGGATTTGTTTAACAGTCAGAAAAAGACCGGTACCAAGATTGTCAGGGTGACAGGCGTGGCAATTTCCGGTGCCGGCAAGGTAGTGGTAGGCGGTACAATAACGCTGACAGCTTCCATTACGCCCCAAAATGCGACAAATCAATCCGTTGTGTGGGTGAATAGCGACAATAGCGGCATATTTGCTGCTGTTACGCCAAACGGATCTTCATGTACGGTAGTGGGTAAAAAGGCAGGAACTTTTACTGTCACGGCTGAAGCGGATGGAGTTATTTCCGCTCCCTTCACTATCACAGTGCAATAGCCATGCTATTTCATAAGCAAAGGATTGTTAAAACAGACGAAAGAGAATTGGGGCCGCAGGCAGTATGCCTTGCGGCCCTGTTTGTACGCAAATTGCTTTTAGAAGGCAGTTAGCCGATAAAGTGCTTTTTAGAATAATTTTTCAGGTTACCTTGTCAGCGTGGATAAATATAGACAATCAGAATTGAAACAGAAAAGGATTTATGAGAAATAAAGCAGTATGAAAGGCATTGCTTTCCTATGGGAAGAAATGCCTTTTATTTATAATAAGGCTGATTATCCGAAAGGAACAGAAAACGGTAAGGGTATCCTTCCGGTTACTATCCCACTTTAAAGTGCGTACTTTTTATTTTACGCAGAAGGCTTTATCATAGGACTGTAAGTAAAAATAAAGGTATTTTCAGGAAGCAATAGAAAAAGCCGATCCTACGGAGAAGGCGAAAGGATAGTATGACTTGAAAGGATGGTAGGTATGAAGGAAGTAGTAGATTTTTTACAGGCGAATCCTGTGCAGTATCTTGCGACAGTTGGCAGGGACGGAAAAGCGAAATGCAGACCCTTTATGTTTTGCTTTGAAAAGGATGGAAGGCTTTGGTTCTGCACGAACAACACAAAAGAGGTTTATAAGGATATACTGGCAAATCCCTATGTTCAAATTTCTGTTTCAAGCCCGGAGTTTGTCTGGATCCGGCTCAGCGGCAAGGCTGTTTTTGAGGACAACAGGGAGGTAAAGGAGGGCTGTATGGCAAATCCAATTGTGAAAGGACAGTACAGCAGTGCAGATAACCCAATTTTTGAAGTATTTTATCTGGAAAACGCGGAGGCTGTAATTGCGGATTTTTCCGGTAATCCGCCAAAAACATACAAACAATGATTCTTTTACCGCAAAAACAGCCTGAGGATTTTCCAAAGGCTGTTTTTGTTGTATAACTGTGTTTGCCTGATAGGGTTCTGTGGGCTTTAAAGGAACAGGCGTGATAAGTATAATTCTTTCAGACGGTGCAGAGGTAAAGAGCCGGAAGTGGGAGAGAGCACTGTGCCGGCAAAATAAATTGCCGGAAAAGATTGTTATGAATTCTCTTTTATTTTCCGTTTATACTCTGTACCCCATATTACCATTGAGTCAAGTATAGGCTTCAGACTGCACCCTGTTTCCGTAAGCGTGTATTCCACTCTGGGAGGAACTTCGGGATAAACCGTTCTTGTCAGAAGGCCTGATTCTTCCATAGAGCGGAGATTTGAGGTGAGTACCTTTTGTGTGATACCCGAGACGGAGCGTTTCAGCTCATTAAAACGCTTTGTACCATCTAAAAGGTCACGTATAATTAACACTTTCCATTTATCACCGATGAGCTGCAATGTCATTTCTACAGGACATGCCGGAATTTCTTTTGCCATAGGAAGCACCACCCTTACAATAGGTATCCTTTTCGCTGTAATATCTATTATTATACTGTCTTGCCGGCAGAATGCAATACAAAAATTTCAGGAGGGGGTAAGTCGCATGACAGACTATTTGAAGATGTTAAGGGATGAAATACATTCTGTGGTTTTTGCCACAGTAGACGAAAAAGGGTATCCCTGCACCAGAGTCATAGACATAATGCTCGCAGATGAAAACGGGCTTTATTTTATCACTGCTAGGGGGAAGGACTTTTATAAACAGCTGATGGAAAAGAAATATGCTGCCTTCAGCGGTATGTCGCAGGGCGGGGGATCCCTCAGCAAAAGGGCAGTCTCCGTCAGGGGATGGGTTAAAAATATCGGAAAGAAAAATCTGGATAAGGTGTTTGAGGAAAATCCTTACATGGCTAATATTTACAAAGGGGAGGAAAGCAGAGAAGCGCTGGAGGTTTTCCTGCTTTATGAAGGCTGGGGCGAATTTTTTGACCTGTCTTGTCAGCCCGTATTTCGGCAGAGCTTTGTGATAGGAAGGGCGCAGAAAGTGGAAAAAGGGTATTTTGTGACACAGAAATGCCGGGGCTGCCGAATCTGTTTTGAGAAATGTCCTCAAAGCTGTATTGATACTGCGAAAATTCCTGCCGTTATTCGTCAGGAAAACTGTCTGCACTGCGGAAATTGCTTTATTGTATGTCCGTATCACGCAGTGGAGAGGAGGAGATGATGAAAACGATTTTTGAAGAAAAAGACTATGAAAAAAAACTGCTGGAAATGGAAGAGCGCATCAAAGCGGCGGATGCAGTTGTGATTGGTGCCGGTTCCGGTTTGTCGGCGGCAGCTGGATTTACCTATTCCGGAGAACGCTTTGAGAGATATTTTTCTGATTTTAAAGAAAAATACGGAATGAAGGATATGTATTCGGCCGGTTTCTATCCCTTTCCCACACAGGAGGAAAAATGGGCCTACTGGAGCCGTCACATTTATTACAATCGATATGATGTGCCTGCGGGGGAGACATATAAAGGGCTGTTGGAACTGGTCAGGGAAAAGAGCTATTTTGTGATTACCACAAATGTTGACCACCAGTTTTGGCTGGCAGGCTTTGATGCCAGCAAAATATTTGCCGTACAGGGGGATTACGGTTTGTTTCAATGTGCCAAAGCGTGCCATAGAAGATTGTATCCCAATGAGGATGCGGTGAGGACTATGCTCGTGCGGCAGAGGGAGTGTAAAATTCCTGCCGACCTAATTCCCAGATGTCCTGTGTGCGGCGGGGACATGACGCCTCATCTGCGGTGTGACAATTATTTTGTAGAGGACGATGAGTGGAATAGAGCCTGCGGAGAGTATGTAAAGTTCATAGATGAATATAAGAAGGACAAAATACTGTTTTTGGAGCTGGGAGTGGGGATGAATACTCCCTCTATCATAAAATATCCTTTCTGGCAGATGACGAGTCAATATGATAATGCCTTCTATATCTGCCTGAATAAGGGCGAGGCGTGGGCGCCTGAGGAGATAAAAGGCAAATCGCTTTGTTTGAACTGCGACATCGGCAGGGTATTCAAGAGAGGAAAGGAGGTCTGAAAATTGAATCAGGAGGAGAGACTCAGCTATATGTTAAACTATCTCTGTGCCGATTCCGTGTACTATAAAAATCTCGAGGTGCCAGAAGCGGAAAGACGTAATATAGTGAGGGCGCTGATGAATATCAGGAGGCCTGAGCCTGTTTCTGATGAATTTATACAGATACAGGACGCATTTTTAAAGCAGGAGGCGTCGGAGAAAGGAATAGTGGAGGCAGCGTCCATACCCTCTGTGAGGATGGAGTATGGCTCCAAAGCGGAAAACGATGATAAAATCTCCCTCTGGAAGGGGGATATCACGAGACTTAAGGCGGATGCAATTGTAAACGCCGCAAACCCGCAGATGCTGGGCTGCTTTGTGCCATGCCATGGCTGTATTGATAACGCTATCCACTCAGCGGCCGGTGTGCAGCTCAGAGGAGAGTGTGCCTCCTATATGGAAAAACAGAGAGAGCGGATGGGAGGAACCTATGAGGAGGCGGCCGGGAATGCTGTGATAACGCCTGGCTTTAATCTTCCAAGTCGTTATGTTTTGCATACAGTAGGGCCTATTGTTGCTGGAAAGCTGACGGAGAGGGACTGTGTGACGCTTAAAAGCTGCTATGTTTCCTGTTTGAAGCTGGCAGACAAAAATAAGCTGTCAAGTATTGTATTTTGCTGCATCTCGACAGGGGAGTTTCATTTTCCCAATAGGGAGGCGGCCGAAATAGCTGTGAGTACAGTGCGGGAAGTATTGCCGTATTTGCACAGCATTGACAGGATTGTGTTTAATGTTTTTAAAGAGGAGGACGATATAATTTATAAGGAGATATTTATGGGCCGTTTAGCTGGTGCAATAAAATGACATCATAAAAAACAGGCGAGAAAGGGTATTTTTATAGATAGAATGGTCTGTACTTCAATACGTTTCCCTAATTCTTAATTTTCAGGGATAAAAAAATCGGAGCTAAACGCTCCGATTTTAAATTCCGTCTTACACTGTGGGGGCATCTTCGTTTGCGTTCCTGCTTTGTCTCTTCCAGACAAGGCTGTTTGCAAGGGCATTTTTTAAAAGACCTATGGAAATAGGCTTGGCAAGATGCCCGTTCATTCCTGCCAACAGCGCCTGTCTGGCGTCCTCGGCAAAGGCATCTGCTGTCATGGCAATAATAGGAAGTCTGTCTATTCCCTCCATGGCGCTGCCCCGAATCTTTTTGGCCGCATCATAACCGTTCAGTACCGGCATCTGAATGTCCATAAAGACTATGTCATAATAAAAGGGGGGATGAGATATAACGGCATCCACTGCTTCCTGCCCGTTTTCCGCGGTTTCAACCTGTGCGCCCAATAACTCAAGCATCTCAGCGGCAATTTGGCGGTTAAGCTCATTATCCTCAACCAGCAATGCCCTTAAATGAAAAACAGATTCCTCCGTCTTTGGCTGTCCGGTGAGAGATGCAGAAGTGTGAAGGGCGCATTTTGTCAGACAAAGGGTGACAGTAAAGCGGGAACCTTTTGCATATTCGCTTTCCACCTGAATTTTGCCGCCCATCATATTTATCAAATTTTGAACAATAGTCATACCAAGCCCTGTACCGGAAATTTTGCTGATGCGGCTGTCATCCGCCCGGCTGAAGGGCTCAAAAATATGCTTTATATATTCCGGTTTCATACCAATTCCGGTATCCTCAATTACAAATTGATAGGTGCCGGCCTGACGCTCTTCCTTTTGCAGTTCCTTAAGACGAAATGTGATTTCTCCCTTTTCCCCCGTATACTTTGAAGCGTTTTCCAGAATATTTACAAGTATTTGCCTGATACGCCCAGCGTCTCCCATGACCTGCGGGTGAAGGCTGCTGTCAATATCGGCGGTAAGGCTTTGCCCCTTGGCTTCAAGAGTAAGCCGTACCATCTCAATGGTTTCCTTTGCCAGATCATAAAGATTAAATTCATCCTCTATCAGATCATAAGAGCCGCTTTCAATTTTGCTGACATCCAAAACCTCGTTGATGAGCCCCAGAAGATGAGTGCCTGCGCCGGCTATTTTGCTGAGGTAATCCTTAAGCCTGTCTTCTTCACCTGTATGCATTTGTGCCAGCTCGGTAATTCCAAGTATTGCGTTGAGGGGAGTGCGGATATCGTGGCTCATTTTTGACAGGAAATCACTTTTTGCGCTGCTGGCTTTTTTGGCCTTTTGCAGTGCATTTTCCAGTATTTGTTTTGCACGGCGCTCTTTTTCCAGGGTTTCTTCCCGCAGACGGCGTTCCTCATCAATGTTTCTGGATAGAGTAATCTCAATGAGATCGTTGGAGATGGCACTTTCTACCCCTACAACCTGGGTAAAGTGCCAATGGTATATTCCGTCTTCACCCAGATGGGGAACCTCCATGGATATAATATGTTTGCCATGGGTTAGAGCGTCTATGAGGGAGCGGCGTGAAAATTTTTGTATAAACTCAGTGCGGTAATCAGGGTGCACTGTGGCAAGCTCCTCGGCAATGAGGTCATTGAAATAGCCTGCGCTGACAGGCTTTTTAACGGGATAGCGGTCATATTCCAGCATATGATAAGTATTTTGCGTCAGATTTACTGCGATAAGCATCTGGTATGCGGTTTGCGCGGCAGTTGCAAGCTGGCTTATTTCCAGACTGCGCTGCTGCTCCAGAAGATAATCCTCCTGTACATCCCGATAAACCAAAACACACCAGCATTCGCTCTCTCCCATTTGTCCTATTTTTGCCGCTGTAAATTCTACCATATGGTAGACGCCGTTTTCCGTCAGGCGGCGAAGGCGTTTTGTAATTTGATGCTTTCCGGATTCAAAGAGGCGAAGCATCGCTTCACGGGAAAAATTTTCATTGAAAAGAGGCAGATCTTCGGGATGCAGAGTCTTTTTTGCATAAATACGGTTTTCAGCATCAAAATTGCCGTGTTCAGGAATGCCGCTCCACATCATATCCTTTTGACAGTTGACATAATAATTAGTGGTGAGATTTGCGATGATACACTCGTCAAAAACTGTGACAAGGCTCTGTGCGTACATCTGCTCAATTTTTTGAAAGCCCTGTTCCTCCTCATAGCTGAGCATATGAGGGGAGGCTGTGATAACAACAGCTTTTCGGTGCCCGTCCCAGAGGATGCGGTTGGCGGTTATGTCAACGGTGGTTTTCAGAAGGGGATCGTAACGGACGGTTCTTCCCGATGAATTTCCATTTAGGTTATCAAGGGGACAGTCTGTGCACAGCTCAGGCCATACCTCGTGGCATTTAACGCCAATTCTGGCCCTTCCCCGGCCGGTTTCCTGACAGCGCTGATTGAAGTACAGCAGCTGATGTGTGTCCTCTTCAATTACATAGATGCTCAGTGCGCTGAGCGCATTCAGCAGGTTGACTAGATTTTCGCTATGCATTGTTTTCACTCCTTGATCCGGTCAGGCGTCGTCATGCTTTTTTCCAAGGCAAAAGCTTGGAAAAACATATATTTATTATACACTTTCGATGAATAAATGAAAAGCAAATCGACTTATTTTGTGGCCTGCACTCTCTTCTTTGCGCAAAGCGCAAAAAAGAGACGTCAAATACTGACAACAAATCACGGATTAGTGTGCTTCTTTGAGATTTGCTGCCGGATTTCTTTGGTGGTATATCATAGGGCCGGTCAGGGATTTCTGTTCAAAGTATCTATTGACCTTATTCCAGCTATAAGGATTATTATCTGTTTATCATACGATTGGAGGAGGGTCTTTGCAATGTTTCATGAGAATACAGAGATTTTACACGGATACGGAATGAAAAGAACGAACGTTGTCAATCCGGAGGCGCCGCCCATATACCCCTCAACGGCCTATATTATTGAGGATACGGAGGACTATGCTTATGCAAACAGCGGGGGAAAATATTTTTACAACCGTATAGGAAATCCAAACAGAGACAGTTTGGGACAGGATATATCACGGCTTGAAAACGGTGAGGAAACGCTGATATGTTCTTCCGGCATGGGCGCAATAGCCACCGTGCTTTTTTCCCTGCTCAAAGCCGGTGACCATGCGGTTTTTAACCGTTCCATTTACGCGGAAACCATAGAGCTTACGGAACTGTTAATATCCCATGGTATTTTTATCACATTTGCGGATTTTACAGACCATAAGGCGTTGGAGGACGCCCTTCGGCCTAATACAAAGCTTGTCTATACGGAGATAATTGCTAATCCGCTTACCCAGGTAGTAGATATTGAAAGGATTTGTGATATTTCTCATAAAAACGGAAGCCCTGTTGTGGTGGACAGTACCTTTACAACACCCTTTGTCATAAAGCCCCTCGATTTTGGTGCGGACATTGTAGTACACAGCCTCACTAAATTTTTTGGAGGACACAGTGATGTTACGGGAGGATCGATTACTGCATCGGGGGAAATGATAAAAGCAATCCGTCATACTTACCAGCTTTTGGGGGCTGTGCTGGATGCCAATTCCGCATGGCTTATTCAGCGTAGTATGAAAACCATGGGTATGAGAATGAAAATTCAACTGGAAAACGCTGTTGCTCTGGCAAAAACGCTGGAAGAAAACCCCTGCGTAAAGGCGGTTTATCACCCAAGTCTTCCGGGGCATCCGCAGCATGGACTGGCAGAGCGGATTTTCTCACAGGGCTATGGCACAATGATTAGTTTTCGTGTGGAGGACGACAGGCAAAAGGTTGACAGTTTCATGCACAGGCTTCAAATAGTGAAGTATCTTGGGACGCTTGGCGGAATTAAAACGACAATCGCTCATCCGGCGTCGGCCTTTAGAAATGAGTTTTCGGAGGAGGAGCTCTGCAAAATGGGCTTGCAGGAGGGCTTGATCAGAATATCAACAGGTGCGGAGGATATCCGGGATTTAACTGCCGATTTTAATCAGGCACTCACGGTGTTTGAGTAAGCTGCCTGTTAAAAAGCTTGAAAGGAAACGCAGATAGCGTTATGATAGATAAAACGCAAAGGGGAGGGCCCTTGGCAGTATAACCTTAGGCGGGAGTGAAATTGATTTGGGGGATTTTTATGCGGGATCTGAATGAAATACTGGAGAAATTGAAAATGATGGTGCTGGACGGCGCTATGGCTACTGAGCTTGAGACCATGGGCTGTGATTTGAATGATGCCCTTTGGAGCGCCAAAGTTTTGGCGGAGGCGCCGGAGCTGATTCGGAAGGTGCATTTGAGCTATTTTGAGGCCGGGGCGGATTGCGGCACATCTGCAAGTTATCAGGCTACAATACCCGGATTTTTGAAGAAGGGCTATAGCGTGGAGCAGTCGGAGGAATTAATCAGAAGGTCTATGAGGCAGCTCATAAGTGCGCGGGATGAGTGGTGGAAAAACGGCGGAGAAAACAGCGGACGGATTTATCCTGTTGTGAGTGGGGCGGTAGGGCCCTATGGGGCATATCTGGCTGACGGAAGCGAGTACAGGGGATGCTATGGAATCAATAAGGAAGAACTGAAACGCTTTCATTTCAGGAGAATGGAGCTTCTGCTTGAGGCAGGTTCCGAAATATTTGCCATGGAGACAATACCGGCTCTTGAGGAGGCAATGGCGTTAGCGGAGCTTACGGAAGAGCTTGACGCTCAGTGCTTTGTAAGCTTTAGCTGCAAAAACGGCACTGATATCAGCGAAGGCACCCCAATACGGGACTGTGCCAGAGCCCTGAACAATTTTAAGTGTGTGAAAGCTGTGGGAATCAATTGTACGGCACCTCAGTTTGTCAAAAGCCTAATAGAAGAAGTAAGAAAAGGAACGGATAAGCATGTCATTGTATACCCCAATAGCGGAGAGCAGTATGATCCCCATACAAAGACATGGCATGGGGATAAGAGCGGCAAGACCTATGGACAGTGGGCAAGAGAGTGGATGGAGAGCGGTGCGGATATTATTGGCGGCTGCTGCCGCACCACACCGGCAAATATAAAGGAAATTTGCGCTGTTGTCAGATAATGATTGTGTTTGAGAATGAAAAAAGCCCGGCGGGGAAAGCTTAACCCAATGCCGGGCTTTCTTTTTTATATTTTAAGCGGGTGTATGATATTTAAGCGCCTTTTTTTGCTTTTTCCAAGGATCCGCCTTGAAACCTGCGGTATCTCGATAAATTTGCTTCGCAAATAACCGCTTATGCTTTACGTTCAATAAAGGTAAGCCTGCACGGAGTACGATTTAAGCGTCTTTTTCTCTGCCTTTGAATATATTGAAGGAATAAAAATTAGGGGTGTGAAAAACGTGCGGTTGTGTTAAAATATCCGTGGACAGAAAAGTAGAATTTTATGCAGAATCGGGTAGGATGAATAAATATAATGGGCGGGGAAAGGGCAGCGCTTAAACGTGCTGCAGGATGAAAATGTCCCTTTCGGGCTTTGAAGAGAAGGGTACAGAGCTTTAAAGAGTGCCGGTTAAGCGCCGGATGGGAGGAATATCGATGAAGCTTGAGCAAGCGTGCGTCAGATTTAATAAAATTGCAAATATAAAGTTTGGGGATCTGTTTAGCGAAGCACAGATAAATAATATTATTCTCAACAAAGGGAAAGCAGGGCAGCTGCTGGAGCTGGCGTTGGGAATGCAGCTGTCCTGCTCCAATATGGACTTTGAGGATGGAGAGTTGAAAAGCAATAAATGCGACAGAAGCGGAAAACCGCTGGAGACTATTTTTATCACACAAATCAGCAGTATTATAGATGAGCTTTTAGAGAAAAAAACCTTTGAGGAAACGAAGCTGTATCAAAAAATCAGCAATATTTTGTATGTTCCCGTGTGTAAGGAGGGGCCGCCTGAGAAATGGATGTTCCTGACAAGCATGCACATTGATCTGGAGGACAGTAAATATTCGGGTTTAAGGGACATTTGGAGGTCTGATTATTATTCTATATGTGAGCAGTTAAAATGCCATATTGAAAACAAAAGCGGCGATGGTTTTATACATACCTCAAATGGGGCTCAGCTCCAGATAAGAAGCAAGGATGCCAAGGACGCAAGGGGAAATTACCATCCCATTTATTCCGATTTATATGGAAGATATGTTTCCAACAAAAACCATGCGTTTTATTTTCAGAAAAGCTTTGTGCAATATATCAGAAAGACGGCGGGGCTCATTTGATTCCGGCGTTTACATCATTTTTTAGGGGGTGCCGGCCTGTGGCCGAGAATTATAAGACAGTGAAAGTAAGCAATTCCGGTACACGCAATGAAGTCAGAATGAGGGTTATTGATATTCTTTCAAAGGAGGCCGCCGGCAAAGGAAAGGGAGAAATGGCGTCTCGGTATACCTATTATGTGGAGACGCTGTCTGATGATAGAAAAATATATCTGCGCCGGCCGGCAAATCTTCATAACGGTTTTGATTTCCTGGTTTGTGTGGAGGGGATGAATTTTGAAAAGACGGAAGGCAAGAGAAAAAGAAATTATCCAAAGCATGAAGACATCATAGAGGATTTGAAGGGGAAAGCGGCGGAATCGCCCCAAAGGTATGCGGAATTATTTCGGTTTTTGGAAAAAGTGTACCAGTGCGAGGATGTGGAAGGAAAGGATACAAAGCATTTGACTTTCTCTACGGGTTACTCCGTAGAGCTGCTTTGTAAGACTATAAAATGGCTTTTTATAGAACAGGATATCCGTTATTGGAATTACTCCGGCAGAGACATGCTGTGGAGCGGCGTGCCAAAGGCCAAAAAAAGCGATCCGATTTTACCCTTTGTCAAATGGGCAGGGGGAAAACGTCAGCTTATGGAGAAGCTGACGAAGAGACTGCCGAAAAGCTATGGAACATATTATGAGCCCTTTGTGGGCGGGGGCGCTCTGCTCTTGGGGTTAAAGCCGCAGAGGGCCGTTATAAATGATATTAACGGTCAGCTGATGAATGCTTACAGATGGATAAAGCAGGATACCAATGCTGTAATAGAGGCTGTGGAGGCATTGGACAAATCCTTGTGTGACAGGGATTTTTATCTGACTGTGAGAGCGGGTTACAATGAAAAAATAGTAAAGGGCGAGCTGGACGCGGAATGCGCGGGAATGATGATATGGCTGAATAAGCATTGCTTTAATGGCCTGTACCGCACAAACAGGCAGGGGCTTTTTAATGTACCCTATAATAACAGAATAAAGGGAAACTCGGTAGATGTGGCTAATCTTATTGAAACAGGGGAATATCTGCGCTCCGCTGATGTGGAAATTCTGTGCGGGGATTTTGAGGAGGCGTGCAGGGGCGCGGCAGTAGGTGACTTTGTTTTTTTTGACAGTCCTTACATTCCCCTGGATGGGACGCCTTCCTTTACGGATTATGCGAGGGACGGGTTTAAGATGGAGGAGCACATCAGGCTGGCAGAACTGTTCAGAAAGCTGGATGGCCAGGGTGTAAAGCTAATGATGACGAATCACAATGTGGGTCTTGTACATGAATTATACAAGGGATATTTCATTGAGGAGTTTAATGTGAGGCGGGCAATCAACAGGGACGCAAAAAACAGAACGGGTCAGGAAGTAATTATAAGGAATTATTGCGATGAATAGATTATACAGGGAAACACCCTTTTATGAAACGGAAAACAGCATACTGATATTGGAAGATACCTTTACTGCGTTAAAGCGGATGAAGAAGGAATCTGTGGATATGATATTTGCGGATCCGCCCTATTTTCTCAGCAACGGCGGTATAACCTGCCAGGGGGGACGTATGGTTTTGGTGGATAAGGGCGAATGGGACAGCGGTGTGGGCGTTAGAGAAAAGCATGAATTCAACAGGCGGTGGATACGGCTTTGCAGGCGTGTTATGAAGCGGGACGCGTCTGTTTGGATAAGCGGAACACTCCACAATATATACAGTATTGGCTTGGCTTTGGAGCAGGAGGGTTTTAAGATAATCAATAATATTACCTGGCAGAAAACCAATCCGCCTCCCAATTTAGCCTGCCGCTGTTTTACACACAGTACAGAAACCATACTGTGGGCGCAGAAAAATGAGCGGACCGCAAAGCATTTTTATAACTACCCACTGATGAAGGAGAAAAACGGCGGCAAGCAGATGAAGGATGTATGGACGGGCAGTCTGACGAAAAAATCTGAAAAAACAGAGGGGAAGCATCCCACTCAAAAGCCTCTCTATTTGCTTGAGAGGATTATAGAGGCTTCTACAAGGGAGGGAGATACGGTTCTTGATCCCTTTTGCGGAAGTTCAACAACTGGTGTTGCCGCAGTGAGACTGAAACGGAAGTATATTGGAATTGACAATAGCCGCGAGTATATTGAACTTTCTAGAAGAAGACTGCAAAGAGAAAGCGGCGGGGAAGAAGGCAAATAGTAACAGCCTTCAGAGGGAGGGAGTATCAATACTGTGCTCCAAGTATTGCCGCTAAGGTTTTGGGCGGGCTGCGGAAGATGCCGCTGCCTGCGTATAAACCTTAGCGGCTTTTGTTTTGCTCAGTTAATTGCGTTACTCTTGTTTTTGATAGGAAAGGGGGGGCTCCATCTGCACCATTTTGGAAGGGGCAAAGAGCTGCCGTGCGTCAAGGCGTGTCAATGTTTTTGTTTCCGGTATATAGCTGTAAAAATAAGACCAGGGTTCAGCCTGTGTATTATCTATGGTGACATCTAACAGAAAGTTTACAGTACCGTTTTCTATCAGAAAACCTGCGGTTTCTACTTTACTTATGGACAAGTTAGGAGTTTCCGGTTTAAAAAGCTTTTGCACGTCTTTTGTAATTGTCTCCCGATTCAGATTGCTGTTTTCTAATATCTCGTCAAGACCGATGAAGTGGTTGGAGGCTTTATCAAAGTTATAGGAAGATAATTGTCCGACTGTACCATAGGAGGGATAGGTATTACAGGTTATGACAAACTGTATATAGGTATCACTGCTGAATGGGTAGGTACGTATTTCTATAAAATCTCCCTCTCTGTTTTCCATAAAGTCCAGATAAGTCTGCTGTATACCATTTTTGAGAGCATTATTAATCATGTCAATTTCGGGGTTTTTACCGCCATAATCCGCAAGAGCAGGCTGTTCGCCGTCGTAGGTAATATATGGGATTTCCGCAATATTGTCTTCAATATATTCCTGCGTCATCATGGAGATTCCTGTTTTGCTGTTGTCAATGTTAATCTCTTTGCTTTCCTGGTAATTCTCCGTTTTATCAGCAGAGTTTTCCGATGGTTTTTCTGAGGACGGCGGATTGGTTGAGCTTGCGTTTGTACAGGCCGACAATACCATTACAGAAGCTAAAAAGATACTTGCAGCCAAAATTATTTTTGTGTTTTTCATGGATTTCCTCCTTTTTAACAAATGCGCAGCGGATTAACTTGCAAAAGAAAGGTTTTGCTCGGTTGTTTTACTTCTCAAAGCTATTAAGGAAAGTACCCTTGACCGATAAGCGGACGTAACGTTTTCTCTAACCCCCTTTTTCGCTTGTTGCGGACATTATACCATAAAAGCGGAGAAAAAGCTGCAAGGATTGCAAAAGGACGAATTTTCGGGTAAACTCAAAATAGTATTTATACAGTATTGCGCCGCTTATGACAGAGCATACGAAGTGCTTATTCTGATGCGGCCCTTGTACAAAAAGAAGGTGATTGAATTGGATTATGATATTGCGGTGATAGGACTGGGGCCGGCAGGTGCAAATTTTGTCAGGCTTCTCAACGATAAATACAGTGTGATTGCCATAGATAAAAAAGAAGAGAGCGTATCAGACAGGGGATTTCACAAGCCCTGCGGCGGCCTTTTGGCACCGGATTCCCAGAAGGCCCTGGCTTCCTTTGATTTAACGCTTCCAAAGGAGATAATGGTCGATCCACAGATTTTTTCAGTAAAGACGATTGATTTGGACAGTGGTGTGACACGACACTATCAGCGTTTTTATATGAATATTGACAGACATAAGTTTGATTTATGGATGAAGGGCTTAATCAAGGAGAAGGCGGAGGTTCTCCACGGGGCTTACTGTCAGAGAATTGAAAGAAGGAAGGATGGGTTTTTCATTTCCGTTAGGCAGGGGGAAATGGAAAGAAGCTTTTCAGCGAAATATCTTGTTGGGGCAGACGGCGCCAATTCCATGGTGAGAAAGTTTTTATATCCGGATAAAAAAATAAGAAGCTATGTCTCCATACAGCAGTGGTTTGAGGAGAAAAATGCAAAGCCGTTTTATTCCTGCGTATTTGACTCAGAAAATACGGACTGTTATTCCTGGTCCATTTCAAAGGACGGCTATTTTATATTTGGCGGTGCTTATCCCTATAAAAACGCCAGAAAACGTTTTGACAGTCAGAAGGAAAAGCTTCGGAAAAAAGGGTTTGCCTTTGGCGAAGCGGTTAAAACGGAGGGGTGTGTTGTTTTGCGGCCCGAAAAAATGTCTGATTTCTGCTGTGGCTATGAGGGTGCTTTTTTATTGGGGGAGGCAGCGGGCTTTATCTCCCCCAGCTCTTTGGAGGGAATCAGCTCTGCTTTAAAGAGTTCTTACTATTTAAGTGAAATATTGAATGAGGGATCTGCTTCTGCTGAGAAGGACTATAGAAGAAAAACCCTTTCCATACGCTTTTCCCTTTATTTAAAAACGCTGAAATGTCCTTTTCTCTATCATCCTTTTTTGAGGAAGCTGGTTATGAAAAGCGGGCTTGGCACCATTCATGTTGTAGAAAAGGGGGAGACCTCCAAATGAAGCCTTTAAGCATATATATTCATATACCGTTTTGCAAAAGAAAGTGCCTGTACTGCGATTTTCCCTCTTTTTCCGGCTGTGAGGCGGAGTATGGAGATTATATTTCGGCGCTGGAAAAAGAACTGCGCCTTTGCAGTACACAATTAAACGATTGCAGCATTGACACTGTATTTATAGGAGGAGGTACGCCCACTGTGCTTCCGCCGGATATGCTGGGAAGGATTATGAATACAGTTCTTGAGAGATATAACGTATCAAGCGATGCCGAAATTACTGTGGAGGCTAACCCGGGTACCCTGAACAGGCAGATGTTGAGGGAAATGAAGTCAATGGAGATAAACCGTCTCAGCATGGGAGTGCAGGCATGGCAGGACAGGTTATTAAAAGGGCTTGGAAGAATTCACTCTGTAAAGGAGTTTCTGCAAAACTACGCAGAGGCCAGAGAGGAAGGATTTCAGAATATCAATCTGGATTTAATGTTTTCACTTCCTGAGCAGTCCCTGGATGACTGGAGGGAAACACTGGAGGGGGCTGTTTTATTAAATCCGGAGCATATATCCGCCTACAGCCTAATCATAGAGGAAGGAACACCCTTTTATGACATGGAGCGGAGGGGCATTATCCGGGAAGCGGATGAGGGCCTTGACCGTGAGATGTACTACATGGCAAGAGAGCTGTTGGAAAAAAACGGCTATCATCAGTATGAAATTTCCAATTTTGCATGGGAAGGAATGGAATGCCGCCACAATAAGGTCTATTGGCGGGATGAGCAATATGTAGGCTTCGGCCTTGGCGCCCACTCCTATTTTGGAGAGGAACGCTTTCACAATACCTATGATTTAAAGAAATATAACAGTGCAAAGGGGCAGATGCATCTTTTGCGGGAGGACAGGGAAAAGCTGAGCATAGAGGAGCAATATGCGGAGTTTATGTTCATGGGACTTCGCATGACACAGGGCGTATCAAATGATAGCTTTTTTGAAAGATTCGGCAAAAATATAATGGATATTTATAGAGAACAGGTTGGCAGACTTCTGTCGGAGGGTCTCGTATATGAATATGAAAATAAAATAGCCCTGACAAGGCGCGGAATGGATTTATCCAATGTGGTTTTTGAAGCATTTCTGCTGTAAAAAAGGGCAAATTGAAATTGAAAAATTTTTTGAAAATACGAAATATCACTTGACAGAACGGGTGTCAAGTGATATTTTAAGAGTATGAATTAGCACTCAAAGAAGTTGAGTGCTAACAAAACAAATCGGACTGTGGAAGGATGTGGTTGGATGGCATTAAATGAAAGAAAAATAAAAATATTGCAGGCAATCATTAATGACTATATCGCCACAGCTGAACCTGTCGGAAGCAGAACTATCGCAAAGAAATATGATTTGGGAATCAGTTCTGCCACCATACGCAATGAGATGAGCGATTTGGAGGAGATGGGCTTTATTATACAGCCCCATGCCTCGGCGGGGCGCATCCCCTCTGATTTGGGCTACAGGCTTTATGTAGACCGGCTCATGCAGCATAAGGAGCTTGATGACAGTGAGCAGGTTTATCTGCAAAATGTCATTAACCGCAATATCAGCCGTATCGACTATCTGATGGAGGAAACGGCCAGGGCAGTCTCCATGATGACAAAATATACCTCCATTATATCAGAGCCTGTTGTGGTTAAGACGAAGCTGAAGCAAATTCGGCTGATTCCGCTGGACGAGCACAGTGTCATGCTTATCATTGCAACGGAGGAAAATTTTATCAAGAATCATATCCTGAAGGTGAATAATGCCTTAAGCGACGAGGAAATTTACAGGGCGTCAAACAAGATAAATGTTATTTTAAAGGGGCATACTCTTGAGGACATTAATCAGGACACAGTGGGGGAATTAAGCTATGCGCTGAGCGAGCACAGCGATTTAATCCATCCCCTTTTGAGGGCTATCGCACAGACGATACGCTCGGCGGAAAATGTGCAGGTGCATTTAAGCGGCACAAAAAATATACTGACTTTTCCGGAATTCAGTGATGTTCAGAAGGCAAAATCTCTTTTCCAGACATTGGAGGAGAGGGATGTGCTTGTAACTCTTTTGGGGGAAACAGCGGACAGCGACATGGAAATACTCATTGGAAACGAGAACAGTATAGAAGAAATGAAGGACTGCAGTATCATAAAAACAACCTATAAGGTGGGAGACAACACCCATGGCACCATTGGCGTTATAGGGCCCACCAGAATGGATTACTCCCAGGTTGTATCTGTACTCAACAGTATGGTGAAAAACATAGAGCGTGTCCTGAAGTTTATTGCGGATGGCAAGAATGATTCATAGATGGGAGAGAAAGGGCAAAATGGAAAAGGATACGGAGAAAGACGATTTAAAAAAAGAAGAGCAGGTAAGTGATGAATGCCTTGAGACAGTGGAGGAGGAAACCCCCGAGGAGATAGAGGCGGAGAAGGAGCAGAAGGAAGCGGATGAGGCCTGCGAGAAAAAAATCGCAGAGCTGGAGGAGAAATTCAGGGACAGTCTGGATAAGCATCAGAGAACTTTAGCGGAATTTGATAATTTCAGAAAAAGGACCATGAAGGAAAAGGCCGGCATGTATAACGACGGCGTTGGAGATACAGTGGAAAAAATACTTCCGGTTCTGGATAATCTGGATCGTGCCATAAAGACGCAGGAGGGAAAAAGCGCAGAGGAGGACTCCCTTTTGACGGGTATAAAAATGGTGCATAAGCAGTTAAAAGAAATCCTTACCTCTTTGGGGGTAGAGGAAATTCCTGCTTTGGGCGAAAAGTTTAATCCGAATCTGCATGCGGCTGTTGCCCATGAGGACAATGAAGAGTTCGGCGAAAATGAAATTATGTTTGAAATGCTGAAGGGCTATAAATTCAAAGATAAGGTTCTCCGCCCAAGTATGGTTAAGGTGGCAAACTAATTAAAATATACAGATACAGAAAATAGTATAAATTTTTAGGAGGAAAATAATTATGGGAAAAATAATAGGAATTGACCTTGGTACAACAAATTCTTGCGTAGCGGTAATGGAGGGCGGACAGCCGGTTGTTATTGTGAACTCTGACGGTGCCAGAACCACTCCGTCTGTGGTGGGCTTTGCGAAAAACGGCGAGAGGCTTGTAGGCGAAACCGCAAAAAGACAGGCAATCACGAATCCTGATAATACCATCAGCTCTATCAAGAGAAGAATGGGCGAAAATTATAAGGTGACAATTGAGGGAAAGGGATATTCCCCGCAGGAAATTTCCGCTATGATTCTGCAAAAGCTGAAGGCGGATGCGGAAAGCTATTTGGGTGAGACGGTATCAGAGGCAGTTATCACAGTTCCCGCTTATTTTAACGATGCCCAGAGACAGGCGACAAAGGATGCGGGAAAAATTGCGGGTCTTGAGGTAAAACGTATCATTAACGAGCCGACAGCGGCAGCTCTGGCTTACGGACTTGACAATGAAAAAGAGCAGAAAATTATGGTATATGACCTTGGCGGCGGTACATTCGACGTTTCCATCATTGAAATCGGAGACGGCGTTATAGAGGTTCTTTCTACAAACGGAAATACCCGTCTTGGCGGCGATGACTTTGACCAGAGAGTGATTGATTATCTTGTGGCTGAGTTCAAGAAAGCAGAGGGTATGGATTTAAGCAAGGACAAAATGGCAATGCAGAGATTGAAGGAAGCGGCAGAAAAGGCAAAGAAGGAACTTTCCACCGTAACCACAACAAACATCAACCTTCCTTTCATCACCATGAACCAGGATGGGCCAAAGCACTTGGATATTAACCTGACAAGGGCGAAGTTCAATGAGCTGACCGCTGATTTGGTGGACGCAACCATGCAGCCGGTAAGGACCGCTTTATCAGACGCAGGTTTACAGGTTGGCGAGATTGACAAGGTACTGCTGGTAGGCGGATCTACGAGAATACCGGCTGTTCAGGATACAGTAAAGAAATATACCGGAAAAGACCCATTTAAGGGGATTAACCCTGATGAGTGTGTTGCCGTTGGCGCTTCCATTCAGGGCGGCAAGCTTGCGGGAGATGCAGGCGCCGGCAGCGTGCTTCTTTTGGACGTAACGCCTCTTTCCCTCGGCATTGAGACATTGGGCGGCGTTGCCACAAAATTGATAGAAAGAAATACAACAATCCCAACAAGCAAGAAGCAGACCTTCTCCACAGCGGAGGACAATCAGACGGCTGTTGACATCCATGTTGTACAGGGTGAAAGACCGCTGGCACGTGACAACAAAACATTAGGGCAGTTTAAGCTTGACGGTATTGCGCCTGCAAGACGTGGTGTGCCGCAGATTGAGGTGACATTTGATATTGACGCCAACGGTATCGTAAACGTTTCTGCCAAGGATTTGGGAACAGGCAAGGAACAGAAAATAACCATTACAGCCGGATCTAATCTCAGCGAAGACGAAATCGACAAGGCTGTGAAGGAAGCTGAACAGTTTGCGGAGGCTGACAAGAAGAGAAAAGAGGCAATTGATGCTAAGAATGAAGCGGACTCCCTCATTTTCCAGACAGAAAAAGCCTTGGGCGAGCTGGAAGGAAAAATTGACGACACAGAAAAATCGGCTGTTGAGAGCGAGCTGACCAAGCTGAAAGGCCTTGTGGAAAACGCCAATGTGGAAACTCTGACAGAGGATGAGGTTACCGCAATCAAAGACCAGACAAAGGCATTGACAGATGAGTTCTACAAAATTTCTGAAAAATTATATCAGCAGCAGCAGGCGGCAGGCGGCGCTCAGGATGCGGGAGCTTCCCAGGCAGGCCCTGACGATGTGGTTGACGGTGATTTCACAGAGAAATAAGATAGTCAAATTCTTAGGGACTCCGTCCCTAAAAACCCTGCAGGAGGGTGTCTCCGCTCCAGTCGGTGCCAAACGAACGTCCAACGGACGTTCAGCACCCTTGACCCAATAGAAACCGCGTAAATAAGCGGTTTCTCAAAAGGTTTTTGCCTCGTCCTTTTGAAAAAATGCGAGTGGACTTGGGCGAAGTTCAGGGTTGAAATAGGTTTTTCGACAGCCTGGGGCCGCTTTTCAAAAAGCGGCCTATATGGCGTTTTAAGAAAAAATTTATTGTAATTTCTGCATTTTATGATAAGATAAGAGACGGTAGTTTTTGTATATTTGGCAAAAAGGCAGGTGAAAAAATTGGCTGGAAAAAGAGATTACTATGAAGTCCTCGGCATTAGCAAATCAGCCAGTGACGATGAGATAAAAAAAGCATTCCGCAAGATGGCGAAAAAATACCATCCTGACGCTAATCCTGACAATAAAGAGGCGGAGCAGAAATTTAAAGAGGTAAATGAGGCGTATGAGGTTTTAAGTGATCCGCAGAAAAAAGCGCAGTACGACCAATTTGGCCATGCTGCCTTTGAGCAGGGCGGCGGTCCGGGCGGTTTCAGCTACGGCGGCGCCGGTTTTGATATGGGGGACATTGGAGATATTTTTAACATGTTTGGCTTTGGAGGAAGCGGCTTTGGCGGCGGCTTCAGCTCAGGCTCCAGAAAGAACGGCCCGCAGCGCGGGGCCGATATCGGCGTTTCGATTCAGATATCCTTTGAGGAAGCGGTCTTCGGCACGACAAAGGAAATCTCCATCAATGTGATGGATACGTGTGAAACTTGTCATGGAACAGGCGCGAAGCCGGGCACGCATGCGGAAACCTGTAAGAAATGCAACGGCACGGGACAGGAGCGGGTTACTCAGCAGTCTATATTTGGTATGGTGCAGTCTGTCAGAACCTGTTCGGCCTGCGGCGGCACAGGAAAGACCATTAAGGATCCCTGCCCGAGCTGTAAGGGAAAAGGCAAGGTTAAGAAAAACAAGAAATTTGAGGTGAATATTCCCAAGGGTATTGACAACGGACAGACAATCCGTCTGGCCGGAAAGGGTGAAGCCGGAGACAGAGGCGGTCAAAACGGAGATTTGCTTTTGACCGTATATGTACAGCCTGATAAGTATTTTATCAGGAAGGGCAATGATGTTTACTGTGATATTCCGCTTACCTTTGTACAGGCGGCTTTGGGCGATGAGATAAACATCCGAACGCTTGACGGTGAGCAGAAGTACACTGTGAAGGCCGGCACACAGCCGGAAACCGTTGTGACCTTAAAGGGTCTTGGTATTCCTAATTTAAGGAACAACAGGGTTAAAGGTGATATGATTATCAAATTTAAGGTAAAAATTCCGACAAGCCTGACGGAAAGGCAAAAGAGCCTGTTAAAGGATTTTTACGGCAATGACGATAATGCGGCGCCGGAAGAAGAACAGGGAAAGAAAAAAAGCTTCTGGGATAAATTTAAGGAATAAAACCGGGTGGTGAAGGTGTGTAACAGCGCTTTTACCACTTCTTTATTATATGCCATTTGATATACTCATTCCATCCGCCGAAAAGAAAAGACTTCATCTGCGTCAGGGTAAGCGTGGGCAGCCGACCTAAGCCGCATTCCGCCAATGATGGGAAAAAACATATGTAAAACAAGCGGTGTACGGCAAAATCGGTCTTTTACGGGGAATACCCGCCATCTGCTTTAAGGTACGGCGTAAAATACGGATTGAAAACCTGTGCCTTTTCAAATGAGAAAGGGACATTTATTTTTTCCGTTGACCTGAGATAAAATCGGTGGTATATTCTTACCGTTGCCTTAATATCCTAAAAAATAGGATACAAGTCAAGTCAGTTTTTTATTTTGTGGGGGTATACAATGGATACAATATCTATTTTTTTGATTGCGGTTGGTCTTGCCATGGATGCCTTTGCCGTTTCTGTGTCAAACGGTATTGCGGTTTGTGATTTCAGAAAAAGACATGCCTTGAAGGTGGGGGTATATTTTGGATTTTTCCAGTTTATTATGCCTGTTATCGGGTATCTTTTGGGCACCAGCGTCAAGGCGTACATAGAAGCGGTGGATCACTGGATTGCCTTTATTCTTTTGATTGTCATCGGCGGCAATATGGTTTTGGAGTCCTTCCACAAGGAGGAGGACATTGTCTGTTCCAAAACGGCAAGGGATGTGCTGACTGTGAAAAAATTGGTAGTACAGGCGGTAGCCACCAGTATAGATGCCCTTGCGGTAGGTATCAGTTTTGCCATACTGGACATTAATATACTATATGCGGCGTCTATTATTGGAATTGTAGCTCTTTTTATTTCTTTTGCCGGCGGTAATCTCGGAAAAAGCATCGGCTCTGTATTAAAGGAGAGAGCGGAATTTTTGGGCGGCGCCATATTGATTGTAATTGGAATTAAAATATTGATAGAGCATTTATTCTTAGCGGCATAAAGAGAATGGGGTAAGGTGGAAAAATGGAATGGTTACAGGCAATTGATAATGCGATTGTGCTGTTTGTGAGAAACAATTTGCAGTGCGAGTTTTTGGATACTTTAATGCCTGCTGTCTCTTGGCTTGGAAACAGTGGATTTCTGTGGATTTTATTGGCGCTTTGTCTCTTTTTTTATAGGAAAGAGCGGAAGTTTGGTTTCGTGCTGCTTCTGTCACTGGCAGGAACGGCGGTGATTGCTAATCTTATTTTGAAGCCATATGTGGCAAGGCCAAGACCCTTTGATGTTTTGAATCTGCCGATATTGATAAAGACGCCGTTAGATTATTCCTTTCCATCCGGCCATACGGCAGCAGCCTTTGCCTTCGCTGTGGTGTCATGGAAGAGAAACAGGCAATTTGGCGCAGGGATGCTGCTGTTTGCGGTTTTAATGGCTTTTTCCAGACTTTATCTCTGTGTTCATTTCCCCAGTGATATAATAGCCGGAATGCTGATAGGGACAAGCGTTGCCCTTTTTATACTGTATATAATACAGAAACGGGGAATACTTTTTTATGAGATATAGGATGTTTTGTTAAAATGAGCGAAAATTTTACTAAAAAAATTGTAAATGGCAGCCTCATTTTTTATAGCCGATATGTTTACAATAAACAGAATACATGATACACTTATCAATAGTTGCGGAAGCAACTATTTTTTTCTTCTTTTTTCCAATAAAAAAGAAGTTTTTCTTTTTTGGGGAGGGTTTCAGTTTTTTATTTTGCAGCTTGTAAGAGTCAGGAGGATTTTTATGGAAACAACGGAAATGACAGAAAAGGATTTGGAGGCAAGAAACAGATTGGAAAATAACCCTTTGGGTTATGAAAAAATTAAAACGCTGCTCTTTCAGTTTGCGGTTCCATCAGTTGTCTCTATGCTGGTGAATTCGCTTTATAATATTGTGGACCAGATATTTATCGGACAGGGCGTAGGCTATCTGGGCAATGCGGCGACAACAGTTGCGTTCCCCATTACAACCATTGCTCTCGCCATCTCTATGCTCATTGGCGCCGGCGCCAGCGCGTTTGCGTCTATTAAGCTGGGAGAAAAGAAATATGATGTTGCAGAAAAGACATTGGGAAATATGTTTATGCTCTCAGTGATTATAGGACTTATTGCCGCAATTTTTGGTGTGCTTTATCTGGAGCCTATGCTGAGACTTTTTGGCGCAACGCAAACGGTAATGCCTCTTGCGAAGGATTACTCCAGGATTGTGCTCATCGGATCACCCTTTGTGCTTTTGGGGGCGGGATTGTCCAATATGGCCAGAACGGACGGAAGTCCTAAAATTGCTATGGTTGGTATGCTCATTGGCGCAGGGCTCAATACAATACTGGATCCAATTTATATTTTTGTTTTCCACTGGGGGGTAAAGGGCGCTGCAATTGCGACCATCACATCACAAATTATATCTGCGGGTATTCTGGTTTGGTACTTTTTGAAAAAAGGAAAGATGAAGCTGAGGTGGAAATATTTTATACCGGATTTTCCCCTGATTGGATCGTTTATGGTACTGGGCGTCTCCAGCTGTATTACACAGGCGGCCTCCACCATTTTACAGGTAATATTGAACAATTCTCTGGTTTATTATGGGGATTTAAGTGAAGTAACCGGCGATGTGGCATTGAGCGCCATGGGCATTGTCATGAAGGTCAGTATGATACTGGTTGCATTTGATATTGGCATTGGCGTTGGTGTTCAGCCCATACTGGGATTTAATACAGGGGCGCGGAAGCCTCACAGAATAAAGGAGGCCTTCCGGCTGGGATGCAGCTATGCGACCATCATATCGGTGGCGGGATGGCTGATGTGTCTTTTGATACCGGGAATCATACTCTCTGTATTTGGCACGGAGAATGAGCTTTTCCGTACCTTTTCCATAAAATGTCTGCGGATATTCATGGCCGGAATTTTTACGGCCGGATTCCAAATTGTTGCGACAAGCTATTTTCAGGCGACGGGACAGGCGGTTAAGGCATCCATATTGTCTATGCTCAGACAGCTTATACTGCTGATACCTCTTATTATTGTCCTGCCGCTGTGCTTTGGCTTGGACGGCATTTTATATGCAGGCCCTGTTGCGGATTTGACCGCAGGTATTGTTGTGGGTATATTTACGTATTTTGAAATGAAAAAGCTCAATAAATGGATTAACGAAAACGAAGCTCTTGGCATTATGGATTGACAGCCGGGGTAGCAGAATATAAAATGACGAATTTATGAACAAAATGTAAAAAAAATGTTAAATTTGTATTGACACCCCGTTCCCTTATGATAGAATAAAACAATAGAAATACGATATAGTATGAATTTATTGGGGGAAGTGCAGGGTATGGATGGTTTTTCGGTCGCAAAAATTATAGTTGGCGTAGCATTTTGGATCGGTATCACAGTTGTGTCATTTTCAGCCTGCCTGGGCTTGATATAAAGAAACACTGTAGCTTTTGTTACGCTAAAAAAACAGCAGAGTATCTGCTGTTTTTTTAATGTATAGGTTTTTACAAATTTAAAGAAAACCAGTATGAAACCCTTTATTGCTGAATAAGCTATATAGGAATATGTTTAAGGGCGGCAATGTTATGATGAGGGTTTTTACAATCAGGAAGGATCAGATAATTGCATTTTTTCTATGTTTTATTATAGCGGGAGGCATCTTATCAACCTATCACAGAGAAAATGAGGCTATATATACCATGGTTCCTGCGGATAGGAAGGTTATTATTATAGATGCGGGCCACGGCGGATGGGATCCCGGGAAAACAGGTACGGCCGGGGAGAATGAAAAGGACATTAACCTGAAAATTGCCTTGAAGCTGCAGCAGTATCTGGAGCAGAGCGGCGCTGTGGTATTGATTACCAGAGGGGACGATACTGCTCTTGGAAGCAAGAAAAAAGAGGATATGAAAAACCGAAAGGAAATTGTGAATGAAAGCGAGGGCGATATCCTTATCAGCATTCATCAGAACGCTTTTCCAAAGCCTTCTGCCAAGGGCGGGCAGGTTTTTTACCATAATGGCAGCGAGGCGGGCAAAAGGCTGGCGGAGCTGATACAGGCAAAACTCAAGGAGGAGGTTGACCCCATGAATACAAGGGCTGCGAAAGCGAATACGGATTATTACATACTAAAAAATACAAGCATTCCGTCAGCTATTGTAGAGTGTGGATTTTTGTCCAATATGGAGGAAGAGCAGAAGCTCAATACTGATGAATACCAGGAGAAGGTAGCGTGGGCTATATACTTGGGTATACTGGATTATTTTAAGGATAATTAAAGAATAATGTTATTTACGATAATGCAAAGTACAGTTTTCTGTATTTTGCATTTTTTTTAATGTGAAGAGCTATCCCTTTACTGATAATCTGAAATGGTTTTTTATGTAAACTTCTTCCGCTGAAACGTGATTATTTAACCGTGCACTTTTCTTAAGCTCCTTGCGTATTGAAAAAAGCGAGGCAAGTATATTTAGAGATTGAGGCTAATTTGTTTTTTCTATTGTCAAGGGCAAAGCTCGTGCTGGTTTTGGGGTCTCAATACCAAAAAACTTGAATTTTTTCAAATGCCGGCATGCATGAGGGTATGCTTTTTGTTTACATAAGGAAATAATACCGATATAATGGAAAATAGGATTATAAACGAATTTTAATACTGGTATGCTTAAATTTTAAGAATAGAAAGGTAATATAAAAATGGAAAACAATTTTAAGGCATTGGGCGTCTCGGACGCAATTTCCAAAGGCTTGGAAAAACAGGGAATCACAATTCCCACAAGGATACAGTCTATGCTTTTTGGGCCGTTCTGCGAGAAATCGGACATTATTGCAAAATCACAGACGGGAACGGGGAAAACTCTGGCTTATCTGGTCCCGCTTTTTATGGCTGTTGATACTTCTGTCAGGGGAGCACAGGCGATTGTACTGACGCCGACCCATGAGCTGGCCAGCCAGGTATTTAAGCAGGCGGAGCTTTTGGCAAAAAACAGCGGACTGGAAATCAGAAGCGCCCTTATTATTGGCAGTGCCAATATAGAAAGGCAGATAGAAAGGCTCAGGGAAAAGCCCCATATCATTATTGGATCTGCCGGCAGGATATTAGATTTAATTAAAAGAAAAAAAATCCCTGCTCATCTGGTAAAAACCATTGTCATTGATGAGGGGGACAGAATGCTTGATGATCTCAATCGGGACGCCGTTTTGGACGTTGTCAGGACGACCCTTAAGGAAAGGCAGATTGTTGTTTTGTCTGCATCTATTGATGAAAATACAGTGAGCAGGTCAAAGTCCATTATGAAGGAAGACGCAGAGGTGATACAGGCTCAGGAGGAGGATAAGCTGCCTGAGCATATCAGGCATTTCTATATTGCCTGTGAATGGCGGGAAAAGGTCATTATGATAAGAAAAATAGTACATGGCCTGAAGCCGGAAAAAACGGTGGTATTTATCAACAATCCTGAGAATATTGAGGTGACGGTGGAGAAGCTTCGGTATCACTCTATCAAGGCCGTTGGCATTTACGGCGGTGCCCACAAGGCGGAAAGGAAAAAGGCGCTGGATGATTTCAGAGAAGGCAGGGCCAATGTGTTGGTAGCGTCAGATTTGGGCGCCAGAGGACTTGACGTTCCTGAAATTACCCACGTTATCAATCTGGACATACCGGAGCATCCGGTATATTATCTCCATAGGGCGGGCCGCTGCGGCAGGGACGGACGGGAAGGCACCGTTATCAGTCTTGTGACGGAATATGAGAAAAAATGGATCCGCAAATATGAGAGGGCATTTCATATCACATTTATGGAGAAAGAAATGTCATATGGTTCGCTGACGGATAAAAAAGAGAAAAAAGTGGAAAGAATAAATAAGGCGGCCCCCGCAAAGAAAATAGATAAAGAAGAGCAGGACTGTACAGTAAAGGACAAAAGAGTGGAAAGAGCGGTATCGAAGAAGGCTATTGTCAGGAAGAAAAGCCTGAAGGAGGAAATACAGGAGGAGGGCTTTTTTGCCCGCAAGGCAAGAAAACTGGCAGAAAAACAAAAAAATGAAAAAAAATAATTGTGTGTTTGCCGCATATAGGGTAGTATATAGATATAGTACCCTTAGGAATGAATATAACAACGATTAAAAGGAGAATAAACGAATGAGCGATGAAAAAGAATTAGAGTGCGGCTGTGGCTGCGGACATGACCATGACGATTGCGGCTGTGAGGAAGAAATGGATACCATGTTTTTGACCCTGGATGACGATACTGAGGTGGAATGTGGTATATTAGGCGTTTTTGAGGTGGAGGGAAAGGAATATATCGCCCTTCTTCCAATCAACGACGAGACTGTATTGATTTATGAGTACAAGGAAGTAGACGATGACATAGAGCTTGGTCTGATTGAGAGTGATGAGGAATTCGAGAAGGTTTCCAATGCGTTCTATGACCTCTATGAGGAGGAAGAAGAGGGCGAAGAGGAATAAGCGCTTCAAAGCGGATATTATTTTCGATTGATCTGTCCTATACCAGGCTAATTTTCTGTTTCTTATGCTTTATCAGCGACACAGCGATCCCGTATCCTTAATTAAAAAGGTGCGGGATTTTTTAATGCCCAAAAGGGCAGAAAGGGTTTACAAAGCAGTGAGAGGGAAGAGGAATAAACGATAAGATAACCATAGGCAGTGCACTAGAAATAACATGATTTGTGTCATTTTTTGTTAAATTACATAATATTTGAAGTAAAAAATCATGATACGTAAAATTTATGCTTGCTTCATATAAGAAAAGGGATAAATTACACAGCCATTCATATTTTGATGGATGATAAAACGCGTTTCTTATTGGTTGTAGGAATGTTAGAGATGCTTATGGTATGTATTTGTAATTGGGGAACGGAAAAAGTTACAATGCAGCTCTTTTGCGGATTAGGGTAGGATTATCCTTGATTTATACGGATATCGTATATTTATAGGAATCCTTTATTTTGTCAGCAAGAAAAGGTCAAAACTACACTAATTGTGTATATTTATTGTTTATATAACATGAAATGTGAATTAATGAAAGTGAGATGTTTTTGTTTGTGAAACCGCGAACCTTCAATGCTATCAGTCAGGCTTATGGATTAAGGGGATGGGATAAAAAATTTTGAATGAAGATATTTTTTAACTTTGGAAAAAAGGTATTGCAAAAGTTGTGAATATATGTTATCGTAAATATAAATGATAATACAATTAAATAATGAGGAGGAAGAAATATGGGATTATTAAATAAAGAAGCAAAAGGTAAAAATGGGAAGGTAATCGGGTCGAAGGAATATTTTGAAAAAATAAATGATAATACATTGTTTAAAGAGCTAGAAGCAGGGGGGAAGGGCTGCGGCTATACAAGAGCCCTTCGGGATTTGAACGATGATATCAAAAGGGCGGTCAACGAGATATACGAGGACTTAAAAGAAAACGGGCAATATCTGCGCCATATTTCACAGGAGGAGAGAAATGATACAATAGAGGCATTGACGGCCTATGGTGAAATTATGGCAATGACAGGGGGAAGCTACGGAAAAATAAAAAACGCTGTGGCTCTGCTCAGTCTTAGGGATTCCGACACCAAAAAGAGAAGCGGGTACAGCGACAGTGAAATCAAAAAGGGAGTGGAGCTTTTACGCTCTGGGGGAAAAAGCGGCGTTTCCTCCATGCACCGCCTGGATTGGGCGCAGAAGGCAGAAAAGGAAGGAATTGCCCGTTTCGCCAAAAGAGGTCAGGACAGGGCCAAATTTATGGAAGAACTGACGGGAGGAAGAGACGAAAGGTATCTGGAGGATGTAATCAGCCAATACACGGCAAGCTATAAAAAGGATCAAATAAAAACCAGAAGCAGGCGGAGGCTTTGCTCCGATGAATATATCGGGTACTATGAAAAACAGGTTTTTGGTGAATATGTGGATACAAACAACGCCACATATGATAAAATTATGAAAAGGGAACTGGAGGAAATTGGAAAGGTGCTTTTTGGGGATTTGAACAGCAATATTGGCGGTGACACCTATATTGTCTATGAGAACAGGCAGAATATGCTGGCGGCTAAGGAGGAACTGGAAAGCCTTAGGGTCACTGGGCTTGGGCGTATGGAGGAAAAGCTTCTGAAGCTGAGAAGGCTGGAGGATTTTGATAATAAGGTGATTGATTTATTATATGTAGGTGAAGATTATCCCGTAGGTGTTTGGTTACAGTGGAAAAATGGAGAAAGTACCCTTTACATTACTATAAATGTTTGTTTTAAAGGTACTGGAATAAATGAAAAGTTTTCGGATGGAACTATAAAAAAAGAAGCAATTATTGATGGCTTTACTAAATGGAGCGGAAAATATAATAAAGTATTTAACAATAGAGATGGTTTTCAGGAGATAGAGGTAGTTTGTAGAGTAAAAGAAACAAATGCTGAAAAAGCAATAGCTGTAAATATAAGGCCTGAATCTGAACTTGGAATATCAGTAACCACAGGAACCTCAGAACCTTGGAGACATGAATTAGATGTTGCAGAAATAAAAATGTTTTCAAATTATACACAATCAGAAAAGTATAATTCTTTGAACAAGTCTTACCAATATAACAAATATGAGTATACCAACGTTGCAAAACATGAACTTGGACATGTTTTTGGTCTGGCAGACGCATATAGAGGTTCAGCGGATAATGATTATTTGATTTATAACGATATCAAGGACGAGTTTAACGCTTTCGATAAACCAAATACAGAAAGTAATAATACAAAAATGATTATGAATGTGAATGATGGAATTGTTACAAGTAATGATATTGAAATGTTAATATTGGCTTGGCAGAGGAATGAAAAGCAATATTATTACAAGAAAAATGGACATGACATATCAGAAGCGATGGGAAGATAAAAGGGAGGTATTTTTTTGCCAGGAAAAAAGTTTTTGCGAAAGGCAATTATTCTTTCTTTTATTTTGGTGCAAATTTTGTTGTGGAGAAGTTATTGTAATATAAAGTCTGAGTTTGATTTAAATAAGGATCAAAAGAATCTTGTTGAACTTTCTATGGTTGATTTTCATGCAGGATATCAAATAATTATTAAAAATTATGGAGGTATACAATTAAAATATAATTTTGATATGGCCGGAACAAATATTCAACTAGAAAAGCAGCTATCGGATAGGGACTTTGAAGAGCTAAAAAGATTTTTGCTTCGCTCCAATTTAATAATATTGCCAGATAATGCGAATTGGTTTTTTAGAGTAAATTCTGACGATTTAACAGAATATAGTTTGATCATAAATACAGAAAAAGGGCCTAAAACAATTTGTTCCAATTTTATTAACGAAGGCAATTTAAAAAAGGTAATTGAAAAACTATTTGGTTTCACAGTTGAATATGATATGTGGAACCAGAAATAAATACTACTATGACTAGCGTTAATAAATAAGTAAGGGGGTAGAACGTATGGGTAGGTTGCTTGATACTATGTTTATACATATTGGAAATATAATGTCTTCCTTTTATACTATGATTATTTTAATTATAAAAAGAGAATGTTTTTTAATGATAACTCTATTTCTAATGGTTATATTACAAGCGGCATATAAAACAGTCGTTGTTGGAGAAATGCAAACGGGAAGTATATTGATTTTTTTAAATTTATGTTTACAATATACAATTTTATATCTACTTTTATTTGGCATACCCTATCTGCTTTATTATGTAGGAAAGAATGGATTTGATAAAGGTTATCTGTATGTTTTAACAGTTTGGTTTCTTTTCATATTGATAGAATTGGTGTATTGCAAAATAAATTCTTATTTTACACAAAAAAAATTTTGTTTAGATAATTTTATTTTTTTCTTTCTGTTCTGCGGTTATTATGGACTAGGTTATGGAATGAGAGTGTGGATAAAAAAAAGAGAAAAGATGTTTTTTATATTATCGTTTGGCATTATATTAGTCATTTATTTTACAACTTATGCAAAAGGATTGATGTTTTTTTACGGGAACAGATAAAATGTTGACATCAATGCAACGAATCTAAAAGGATAAGGGACGGGGTTAATCCGGATGATTATCCGAAAGACTTGGGTTCATACCCAAGAAATAAAAAGAGTGAGGTCCATATGGTGATAAATGATAATGGTCCTGTAACAAACAACGATATTGAGATGGTAATATTAGCATTTGAAACAGGTAAAAGACAAAATTATCAGATAGAGGGAACGATTGATATTATACAAAAGGTTTTTGGCAATAGCAATATTTCTGAGGCTTTGGGAAAAGGAAATTAATTAAAAGGGGGGAAGAACTGATTATGTTTTTTAATCAGTTTATAAAATATATAAAAAGATACAGAATCCTATGGGGGTTGATCGTATTATTTTATGTTTTTTTTCTTCTTGTTCTCTTTACTTCGCTTTTTCATAATACAATTGGTGATTTAGTGTTAAAAGCTTGGAGTCAGATAATTTTTTTATGGATTCCTATTATGTTATTTTTGCTTGGCAAAATGCATGTTTACAGGCTTGTATTATTTATTCCTGTTTTATCTTTATTACAAGTAGTTTTTATTTTGCCTATTATGCTACAAGATATCGGATTTGAGAGTACCATAATATTTATGTTTATAGGAAGCATGCTGATTGTTTTTTATTGGCTTCATTTTTATCATATAGGTTATGCGTTTGGTATACCTAGTATTGTAAAAAGAAGGATTATCATTATATTTTCCATATTCAGTATTGTTTTTTGCTGTATTTGTTGGTTTAGTTTTATATTATACATTTTACTAGGTCATAGAACTTTAGTGACTTAAAAGTAATATAAGGAATATAGTTTACAAATATATATGGACGGGGTTAATCCGGATGATTATCCGAAAGACTTGGGTTCATACCCAAGAAATGAAAAGGGTGAAGTTCATATGGTGATGAATGATAACGGGCCTGTGACCAATAACGACATAGAGATGGTGATATTGGCGTTTCAAACGGGGGAGAGGCAGAATTATCAATTGGAAGGGAAAAATCCACTCATACAATGGATATTGGGAACAACTGAAATCTCAACTGCCATAGGGAGGGGAAATTAAATGTTATGGAAGAAAACAAAAATTTATTGCTGTTTTTAAAAAAGTATTATCCCTATATTATAGTCATAATGATAGTCGATATAGTTACAATTTGGACAGTTAATTATTTATTCAGCGGAGGAAAGCTTCCCTCTTTTCTTGAAGATGGAATATACAGAATAGGTGTCGTTACAATGCTGATTGGCATGCCAATATTATTCTGTAGCATTGGCAGAATGGGAAGATATATTTATTTTTTATCAGTACCAGTAATGGGAATAGCGATTGGAATTATTGCAGTTGTTTTTAGAATTATCCCAATAAGTATGACTGAGTATATAAATGAATACATGATTCTATATCCTGTTTATTACTTCATTTTTAATATCGGTTATTCCAGCGCGAAATGGAAAAGCATTTGGGGAAAATTAATCGGCATCGTGTCAGCGGTGATATTAGTTGTTGGATTTCTCTATTTTGCCTGGGCAACGTTTATGATGATGAGCCATATTAGAAGGTAAACTATTTACCGTTGATATGGATTGTTACTGCATGACGGAAAAGACAGTACTCTTCATTTAAAATGGTGATGAATAACAATGGGCCAGTGACCAATAACGACGTAGAGATGGTGATGCTGGCCTTTCAAACGGGGGAGAGGCAGAATACTCCATTGTGGTGTGATTACAAAGCCCATAGGAATAAAAAACTTTTATTGCAGAGAGGCAAGATTTCGCTGTATTTTTAAAACCTCTGCCTTTCTGCTGTATAAAAAAGTGTTTACATTTCCTTTCAGGCGTGCTATAATCTCAATAATTTCAAAAAACAAATTCAGCGATTGAAGAGAGTAGCTATTTTGAGCAGTTTCAGCGAGCCGGCGGCGGTGCGAGGCCCGGTACAAGGAGAAATGGTGAATGGGTTCAGGAGAAGCAGGGTGAATTACAGTAGCCCACGCCGTGTATGCACGTTACAGCAGATAGATATGTCGGTATCCGTATGATGACTTTTAATGCGTTTAGCATTGGGTGGCTTATGTTGTATTTTGTCCCAATTGGGATGAAGTACTTTTTTTTTACCCGAAGGGAAGAAGAGACGAGAAAAAGGCTAGGAAAAGGAAGAGAGGAGATGGGAAAAATGACGAATTTAAAGGTTTATCAGCAACTGTTAAAAAGAACAGCACCATGTGTCCATAAGAATGCTTATTTTTTGAATATTTTGCAGGGAGGAACTGTGTGTCGCGATATGTATTTCGTTTTTGACCGGCGGATCGGCACGAAAAGCGTTTGCATGCCGAGGGATAAAAGACTGATTGAGAATTTTGTTTTCCTTGCTTGTAAGACAGAGAAAGAAGGCGCAGCATGATACTGGACGATATTTTGAGGGTAAAAAGGGAAGCACTGAAAAAAGGAGATTACCGGTTCTGTCTGGAAGACTTTTTGGAAAGCCTGCGGGGGCAGAAAACGGAAGGCTTTAAAGAGGCTATTGAAAGGGAAGGGCTTTCCATTATCGGAGAGGTGAAAAAAGCTTCCCCTTCCAGAGGACTGATACGAAAGGATTTTGAACCTGTGGAAATTGCCAGAGATTATGAAGGGGCTGTGGACTGTATCTCCGTACTGACGGAAGAGCATTTCTTTCAGGGGAGTCCCTCTTATCTGGCGGAGATACACAGGGAGGTTACGTTGCCTCTTCTCAGGAAGGATTTTATCATAAGCCCCCTGCAGATACTGGAGGCAAGGGAGCTGGGCGCCAGCGCGGTTTTACTGATAGCTTCCGTTTTGGATGAAACCACGCTTCGGGAGTTTATCCGTCTGAGTCATGGTCTTTCCATGGACGCTTTAGTGGAGGTACATAATGAGGAGGAGCTATATAAGGCTTTGGATGCCGAGGCAGATATTATTGGCGTCAATAACCGCAATCTGTACGACTTTACAGAGGATATACAGACGACGGTGAGAATGAGAGAGAAAATACCAAAGGGTATTGCGGTTGTCAGCGAGAGCAGTATACACACGGCGAAGGATATCAGGATACTGAAGGAGACGGGGGTGGACGCTGTTTTAGTGGGGGAGAGTTTTATGCGGTGCGCGGATATCAAAGAGAAAGCAAGGGAATTCAGGGATGCCTATGGAAATTAAAATATGCGGGCTGAGAAGCATTGCAGATATTGAAATCATCAACCGGTATGCTGTCCATTACGCCGGATTTATATTTGCCCAAAGCCCCCGAAGAGTTACAGCGGACGAGGCGAGGGGAATGCGGCATGCTTTGAGAAGAGACATCAAAGCGGTAGGGGTGTTCACTCATATGCCCATAGAGGAAGTCAACAAAATAGCCGCCGAGGTGAATCTTGATATCATACAGCTGCATTCGGAGGAAAGCAATGAGGACTGCAAAAAAGCCATATGCCCCGTGTGGAAGATGATACCGTCGAGGGGCAGAAAAAGTGCAGATGGAATAAAGGAGTTTCCCGATGCAGCCGGCTTTCTTTTTGACACTTATCGGAAGGGAGTGCCGGGAGGAACAGGAGAAACCTTTTCCTGGAATATGGTAAAGGGAATCCCTGAAAAACATTTTACCATTCTGGCCGGAGGACTTGGGCCGGAAAATGTATTGCAGGCTTATGAGGCGGTAAAGCCGCAGGTTCTGGATATTAACAGCGGCGTGGAAACCAATATGAGAAAAGACGAGAACAAAATAAGAGATTTGATGAGGAGGATTCGAGATGGAATTGAATAGAAAATTTGGAGAATTTGGCGGACAATATGTGCCGGAGACACTGATGAATCCGTTGAAGGAGCTGGAAGAGGCATTTCTGGGCTATTGCAACACAGAGGAATTCAGGAAAGAATACATGTATTATCTGACACAGTATGTGGGAAGACCATCCCCCTTATATTTTGCCGAAAGGCTGACGGAATATGCCGGAGGTGCGAAAATCTATCTGAAAAGAGAGGATTTGAACCACACGGGAGCTCACAAAATTAATAACGTAATCGGTCAGATTCTTCTGGCAAGGCACATGGGCAAGAAAAGAGTCATAGCCGAGACAGGCGCGGGACAGCACGGTGTGGCAACGGCAACAGGGGCGGCGCTTTTTGACATGGAATGCGAAGTCTTTATGGGTGAGGAGGATACCCAAAGGCAGGCATTAAATGTGTTCCGCATGAAGCTTCTGGGCTCGAAGGTGAGGACGGTGACAAGCGGGACGAAAACGCTGAAGGACGCCACGAATGCCGCCATCAGGGAATGGGTTTCCCGGGCGGAGGATACTCTCTACATTATCGGCTCTGTGGTAGGCCCCCATCCCTATCCTTCCATGGTGAGGGAATTTCAGAAAATTATCGGTGAGGAAACGAAAAAACAGATACTGGAACAGGAAGGAAGGCTTCCTGACACCATTGTGGCCTGTGTAGGCGGCGGCAGCAACGCCATGGGCATGTTTGCACCGTTTTTGGATGATAAAGAGGTTAAGCTGGTTGGCGTGGAAGCCGGAGGCTACGGACTTGCTAGCGGAAAACACGCCATTACCTTTAATGGCGGCGGCAGAAAGGGCGTGCTTCATGGAATGAAATCCTATCTTTTGCAGGATGAGGAGGGGCAGGTGCTTCCTGTTTACTCTATTTCTGCGGGGCTGGACTATCCGGGTGTCGGCCCGCAGCACTCTTATCTTTTTGAGACAGGACGTGTAAAATACTATCCTATCAATGATGATGAGGCCATGGATGCTTTCGATCTGCTGTGTAAAAAAGAGGGTATTATTCCAGCCATTGAAAGTGCCCATGCTGTAGCCCACGGTTTAAAGATGGCAAGAGAAATGAAAAAGGACGAGATTTTAGTCATTAACCTGTCCGGCAGAGGCGACAAGGACGTGGATACTGTTATGCGCTATTTTGAGAACAGATAAGAGGAGAGGAGATTGGATATGAACCGTATTGAGAATAGATTCTGTGAGCTGAGAGAAAAAGGAGAGAAGGCACTTATTCCCTACATCATGGCAGGAGATCCTGACATCGGAAAAACAGAAGAGCTGGTATACTGTATAGAGAAAGCGGGGGGCGACATTATTGAATTTGGTATTCCCTATTCCGACCCTCTGGCGGACGGCCCGGTCATAGAGGAGGCGGGACTCCGCTCTATACAGAAGGGCTTTAAGCTTCGGGATGCCTTTGACTGTGTGAAAAAAATCAGAAAAAACAGTCAGATTCCTCTTGTATTTATGTGCTATTATAATACGATTTTCGGCTATGGGGCGCAGAGGTTTGTGGACGCCTGCACAGATGCGGATATAGACGGGCTGATTGTACCGGATTTGCCTATGGAGGAAAGCGGCGAACTGGCGCCGTTATTGGAGAATACGGACATTGCCCTCATTCCTCTTGCGGCGCTGACAAGCAGAGACAGGATACCGGCGGTAACGAAGGGCGCAAGGGGTTTTGTGTACTGTGTATCCTCCATGGGAGTCACTGGAGTCAGAAAGGGCTTTGATGAGCATGTCAACGAGTTTCTGAGTGCTGTGAAGGAAGCGTCGCCCTGCCCGGCCTGTGTAGGGTTTGGCATAGGAGAGAGGAAGGATGTGGAGAGGTTTAAGCCTTATGCGGATGGTGTGATTGTGGGCAGTGCCCTGGTGAATAAAATTCATGAAAGCTGCTGTGATTTTGAGGAGATAAGCGCTTTTATCAGGGATTTAAAGGCGGGAACAAAATAAGGGGCTTTGTCTTGCGGCAATTCTGGAGAAAAAATAAGAAAAAATCAGTGTGATAATTAGTTCTGGGGAATGCGTAATAAAAAAACGCATAGTTTCAGTTGTTCCTTTGGAAACGGCATGTCTGAGCCTGAAAAGAAAGTTTTGTTTTCATTGAAAAATAAGCTTTGCTCTGATTGCCATAAAATTTTAAAGGCTTACGGGTGCAGGGCTTGGCCGCGAAATAGGAAGGGTATGACAAGTTGAGAAGAGAAAAGACGAGGAGAGACGTAAAATGGAAATGAGGACTGTGATTGAAAAGGTAATCAGGGGAAATGATTTGAGTATAGATGAGGCGATGGAGGCCATGAATATGATGATGGAGGGACAGTGTACCCCCACTCAGACGGCCAGCTTTTTGACAGCGCTCCGGATGAAATCGGAAACCCTGGAGGAGATGATAGGCTGCGCCAGAGTATTGCAGGAGAAGGCGGAGCACATTCGTCCCAAAAACTGTAATTACATTGATCTGGTGGGCACAGGAGGAGATGGGACGAACACCTTTAATATCTCTACTACCGCTGTGTTTGTTGTGGCAGCGGGAGGCGTTCCTGTGGCAAAGCACGGCAACCGTGCGGTATCCAGCAAAAGCGGCAGCGCCGATGTGCTGGAGGCATTGGGAGTAAACATCATGCTGGCTCCGGAGAAGGTGGAGAAGTGTGTGGAGGACATCGGAATTGGGTTTATGTTCGCACAGAGATTTATCCCCAAGATGAAAAATGTATCCCCTGTGAGAAAGGAATTGGGAATCAGAACAATATTTAATATTTTGGGACCCTTGTCAAATCCCTCCGGTGCGAAGGCGCAGGTCATCGGTGTGTTTAATCCCAGACTGACAGAGCCTTATGCGGAGGCGATGCGCTCTCTTGGTGTGGAGAGGGCTATTGTTATGAATGGTCTTGACGGCATGGATGAGTTTACGGTTTCTGCCGACACAGTGGTAAGCGAGATTAAGGACGGCAGGGTATTAAACTATACTGTTACGCCGGAGCAGTTTGGTTTTGAGCGGGCGGTAAAGGAGCAGCTCACGGGAGGCGACGCAAGACTTAACGCGGAGATTACAAGGGATATTCTCTCCGGAACAAGGGGGCCGAAGCGGGATATTGTTGTGCTGAATGCCGCTTACGGACTTTATGCAGGCGGGGCTGCAAAGACCATTGAGGAGGGCATTGAAACCGCAAAGGATATGATAGACAGCGGAAGGGCCATGGAGAAGCTTGAGGCGCTGGTGCACTATACCAATGAAGCCGCCTGAAAGGTGGAATTTATAATCGGATTTTTCGCTTAAGGCTTCATTCATAGACACAGCACTGACGCCGAAAGGGCTTTCAGCGGCCCGCCTTTGAAGCCGTATGCCCGGACGCAACTTCTATATTCCGGTTAAGTCTTTTTTTCATAGGACTGCAGATGAGGATTGCACCGGCAGATTCAGTTTTACTGATGGGGGAGAGCAGATGATACAGCAGACTCTTGTTTTCCCATAGCATCAAACATTTGGAAAGCAAGCCTAAGTTGTATTTTTTATCCAGTCAGGAAAGGGCATTGATTTTTTATCCGTGACGTGGTATGCTTAATTTTGTAAGTTAATATATTAGCTGGGGGTGCCTTTTGAGGCTGAGAAAAGAGAAATCTTTAACTCCTTATACCTGATCTGGATTATGCCAGCGGAGGGAAGCGTGACTTTGTTATTTAAGGCATATTCCTTTTGGAGTATGCCTTTTTTGGTGAAGTCGAATAAGGGAAATCAGTTTAAAAGAAAGTGCAGTTCCTGACTGATAAAAATGTATCTGTTAATTTTATATCAGTAGAAGGAGTGTTGCAAAATGAAAACAAAGAAATTAACCTTTTGTGCCATGCTTATCGCTATCGGCGTGTTGGCGGGAAATATTATCTATATTCCCGTGGGCGCCAGCAAGTGCTTTCCGGTACAGCATACCATAAATGTGCTGTCGGCGGCGCTTTTGGGGCCAGGCTATGCCGTGCTGAATGCTTTTTGCATTTCGCTTTTGAGAAATTTTCTGGGGACAGGATCTCTTCTGGCCTTCCCGGGAAGCATGATAGGCGCTTGTCTTGCAGGGCTTATCTATAAGGCGACGAAAAGTAACTTTGGATGTGCTGTAGGCGAGGTTATCGGAACGGGATTGCTGGGCGGTCTTTTGGCGCTTCCCATAGCCACACTTGTTATGGGAAAGGAAAGCGGCGCTTTTGTCTATGTCATATCCTTTACTACCGCTTCGGGAATCGGAAGCGTTATAGGATATGTGCTGCTGAAAGCCTTTGACGCCTTTAAAATAGGAGAGAGAATCAGAGAATAGGAGAGGAAGAAACTATGAAAAACGTTTTGACCATAGCGGGGTCTGATACCTGCGGTGGCGCAGGTATTCAGGCGGATTTAAAAACCTTCAGCGCCTTTGGCACCTATGGTATGAGTGTAATTACAGCGGTAACTGCGCAAAACACCATGGGAGTTTTTGATGTACAGGATATTACGCCGCTGATGATTCAAAAGCAGATAGACGCTATTTTTACAGATATTGAGGTCAGCGCTGTTAAAATCGGTATGGTTTCCCAAACTGAAACCATCCACGCCATTGCCGACAGGCTGTTGGAATATAAGCCGAAAAATATTGTAGTTGACCCTGTCATGATTTCAAAAAGCGGCTATGACCTTTTACAGCCTGACGCTAAGGAAGCGTTAATCAAGAGGCTGCTGCCTCTGGCTTTTATTGTGACGCCGAATCTGCCTGAGGCGGAGGCTATCACGGGGATGAAAATTGAAACCCTGGAGGAGATGGAGAAGGCCGCCGAAAAAATAATCGCTATGGGGCCGAAAAACGTTTTGGTAAAGGGCGGGCATCTGTTAGACGATGCCACGGACGTGCTCTATGACGGCAAAAAAATGGTGCGGCTGGCCATGAAGCGGATACCGACTAAAAATACCCACGGTACGGGCTGCACCATATCAAGTGCTATGGCGGCGGCTTTGGCCAGAGGGATGACTGTGGAGGAGGCTGTAAGGACGGCAAAGGAATATATCACCATAGCTATCGAGCATTCTCTGGAGCTTGGACACGGTGTCGGGCCGACAAATCATTTCTATACGCTGTACAAAAAAGCGGGAATGGAAACAGAATAGGGTTTATACATAATGAAAAGAACGGATGGACTTCTGCCTGTCTGTTTTTTTGTTTATGGTAGGAATTTAAGGTATCGATTTTGAATTATACTAACTTCTGGCGGTACCAAACCTCTCGCGGTTATATTAACCGCTGGCGGTACCAAAGATAAATCATCCCCAGACCCCATTTGAAAAATACAGCCCGGTGAGTCGGTTTAACTATCCTTTTATCGCTTTCTTGTTATAGGGCACAGAATTTTAATTGCCCTTTAGGGCATGAAAGAGGGGGATTTCAGGGGGGATTCTCCCCCTGAATCGAGGAGTCCGGGGAATCGAACCCCCCGGCGCTTTGGCTGCTTTCACGCTGAAAGTAGCAGCAAAATACTTAATTAAACAGGAATTAAAATGATAAATAATTTTAATACTTTGTTTAAAAACCTATACGTTTTAGTATTACCTCCATTCCTATGTCTCCTCTTCCCACGTCCATTCTCGAAAAAGCATTGAAGTTTTCAAGTCAAAGCCGTATAATTTATTACAAAAAGTATCATAGTTAAGAAATGGGGGTCATAAAATGAGTATTAAACCTAACAGGCAGGAAGCTTGGGAACTTTTATGTGAATTTAACGGGAACGACGCTTTGATAAAGCACGCCCTGACGGTGGAGGGCGTTATGAGGCATTTCGCTGCCCTTTACGGCGAAGACGTTGAGAAATGGGGCGTTATCGGTCTTCTTCATGATTTGGACTATGAGAAATATCCGGAAGAACACTGCAAAAAAACAGAGGAAATCATGAGAGAAAGAGATATTGATGAAAGCTACATTCATGCGGTAGTAAGCCACGGCTACGGACTTTGCTATGATGTGGAGCCGACGGAGAAAATGGAAAAGGTTTTGTTTACCATTGATGAATTAACGGGCCTTATCAATGCGGCCTGTCTTATGCGGCCGTCAAAGAGCGTTTTAGATATAGAGCCGAAATCGGTTAAAAAGAAATTTAAGACACCCAGCTTTGCGGCGAAGGTAAACCGGCAGGTGATACTGGATGGCTGCGAAAGATTGGGGGAGGACTTTGACTTTATCGTGAAGGAAACCATTGAAGGCATGAAGGAATGTGCCGAAGCGATTGGCCTGAAAGGAAATATATAACGCAAGGAGGGGGCCTATGGCTATTGTCAGAAAAGAATTTAACTTTGAGCAGGCCGCAAGCACGCTGAAAAGCTATGCCTGCTTATGGTATGACGAGGGTACCTTAAAAAAACGGGGAGTGATACAGATTGCTCACGGTATGGCGGAACATATTTTAAGGTATGAGGAATTTGCTGTTTTTTTTGCCAAGCAGGGCTTTATTGTCTGTGGAAATGACCACAGAGGCCACGGCCAGAGCGTGGAGGAGGAAAAGGATCTGGGGTTTTTCGGGGAAGAAAACGGCTATGAAAATATGATTCTGGATATGCATTACCTGTTAAGCTTCATGAAAAAGAGGTACCCTGGACTTCCTTATGTGCTTTTGGGGCATAGTATGGGAAGTTTTCTGGCACGGGAGTTTGTCTATGAATTTCCGGGTACTGTGGACGGCGCTGTGTTTGTGGGCACAAGCGGGGGCAATCCGTTTATTGATATTGCCATAGCACTGAGCGAAAGGGGCATTAAGCTTGGTGGTGCCCATGGACGTGGTCATTCTGTCAATAAGCTTGCTTTTGGGCCGTTTAACCTGAAATTTTTACCGAAAAAGACGGATTATGACTGGATATGCTCAGACGAGGCTGTGGTGGAGGACTATATTGAGGACCCAAAATGCGGATTTATATTCTCCTATGCAGGATACAGGGATTTATTTATGCTGCTGAAAAAGATCAGTCAGGAGGAATGGGCGGAGGGTGTTCCAAAGGAATTGCCTATGCTTTTGCTCTCCGGTAAGGATGATCCTGTCGGTGATTATGGGAAAGGCGTGGAAAAGGTCTATAACAGGCTGAGGGAATCAGGCTGCCAGAGGGTAGAGATGAAGCTCTATGAGGGCGCAAGGCATGAACTTTTGAACGAAAGGAACAAAAGCCATGTTTACCGCTTTTTACTGAAATGGCTGAATGAGGAAGTGCTGGGAGAGAATTAAATACAATAGGGTTTTTAAAAGCAAAGAAAACTTGAGAAATCAAGCCTTCTTTGCTTTTATGTTTTTTAACGGCAAAATAGGTAAGCCGGTTCTTTTTCGCAGCCTAAAAGATTTTATGCGCTGTCATTGTATATGGTTTTCCATTCTTTTGATAAGGAGAGACATGTGGTAAAATATAAGATACAGGATGTTTCCAATCTGATAGGATAAAATTATTAAGACCGAGAAAATGGAAAATGGCCGGCAGTAAGCCTGGAAGCATTTGCTTAGAAGAGCGTTTTTTTAAACATATGAAAATTGAGATATGGGGGAGGATTTCGAATTGAAGCTGAAAGTGATTGTTGACAATAATACTTATATTGATCAGTATTATCTCGGGGAACCGGCAGCCTGCTATTATATGGAGGACGGCGGGGAAAAAATGCTTTTGGATACGGGTTATTCTGATGTATTCTTAAAAAATATGGAAAAGATGCAGTTGGATATGAAAGACATTAAAACCATAGCTATCTCCCATGGACATGACGACCATACAGGAGGGCTTTTTTCTCTTTTTCATAATGGAGCGCGCGAGGATTTACGGGTGGTTGCCCATCCTGACGCATTTTTGGAGAAGGAAGCAGATGGACTTAAGATAGGTTCTCCCTTATCAAAAGAGGAGATAAGGAAAAAATGCCGTCTTATTTTGACAAAGGAACCCTTATGGCTGACAGAAAATATCGTGTTTTTGGGTGAGATTCCCCGTATAATGGATTTTGAAGCATCAGGTGCAATCGGGAAACAGGTGAAAAACGGTGTTGAGCAAGAGGATTTTGTTATGGATGACAGCGCCTTGGCTTATAAGGGGAGGGAAGGCGTTTATATTATAAGCGGATGCTCTCACAGCGGTATCTGCAACATTATGGAGAGGGCGAAAGAAGTGTGCCGGGCGGAAAGGATAGCCGGTGTTATCGGTGGGCTGCATCTGTTTCATGCCGATAGACGGATAGAGAAAACAATTGCGTATTTCAAAGAAAACGGCGTCCGCGAGCTTTATCCCTGCCACTGTACCTCCTTTGGCGTAAAGGCAATGCTAAACCGGGAAATACCTGTAGGGGAGGTTGGCGTCAACATGGAGCTTTATTGGAAATAATTAGAAGAAATCCCAATTACTTGTTGATTTTTTAACAGTGGATCATTATAATGTTGTTATAAAAAAAATTGATATAGTATTGCTTCAGCATAACAAAAGATTATATAAAGCACTTTACGGGTAAGGGGACTTTTATGGATAAGGAATTGGATATTTCGTTGGATTTGTATAAAATATTTTGCGCAGTTGTAAGAACCGGAAATATGTCTGCGGCGGCAAAGGATCTTTTTATTTCCCAGCCGGCGGTCAGCATGTCGGTGAGGCAGCTGGAGGAGCGAATGGGCGGCCCGCTTTTAATCCGTACGGCGAAGGGTGTCAGGACAACGCCGGAGGGTAGCGTCTTGTACGAATATTTGGAGCAGGCGCTTAATCTGATTAAGACGGCGGAAAAGAAGTATCATGAGATGGTAAACCTGGAAAACGGTGAAATCAAAATAGGCGCCAGCGATACGGTAATCAGCAATTTTCTGATGCCCTATTTTGAGACCTATACCAGTACCTATCCCGGCATTAATATTAAAGTGACCAATAAGACAACCTATGAATCACTGCGACTTTTAAAAAATGGTATTGTAGATTTATGCTTTATTAATCTTCCCATTGAGAAGGATCATGATTTAGAGGTCATAGAATGCATGGAGGTGCAGGACTGCCTTATTGGTGGCAGAAACTATAGGCAGCTTGCCGAGGAGGGTCTTGATATCCGCGATTTGGGAAAGTATCCTTTGCTGCTTTTGGAGGATTTAAGCAACTCCAGAAAATTTGTAGACAGATATGCGCAGAATAACGGGGTTATTCTGGAGCCTGTTATTGAACTTGGCAGCAGCGACCTTCTGGTGGAATTTGCAAAAATCAATCTGGGACTTTCCTTTGTCATAAAGGAATTTACCAAAGAAATCGACAATGAAAGTCTTTTTGAAATTCCTCTGGATCCGCCGGTGCCCAAGCGCTCTGTGGGACTTGTCAAGCTGAAAAATGTTGCCCTGTCGAATGCGGCGAGAGGCTTTGTCAATTTGTTTGATTTAAATATATGATTGTGATTTGAAAGCAGGTGGTGGGCTATGGAGAAAAAAACGGGGCTTGTGCTGGAGGGAGGCGCTATGCGCGGCATCTTTACGGCAGGCGTTTTGGATTTTTTTATGAAAAGGGATCTTTATTTTCCCTATGTAATAGGGGTTTCGGCAGGTGCATTGCAGGCATGCTCTTATGTTTCGGGGCAGTTTGGAAGAAGCAAGGAGGTCACCATGAAGCTGATACGAGATCCCAGATATATCAGTCTGCGGAATCTTATCCGTGAAGGCGGTATGTTTGGCCTGGATTTTATGTTTGATGAAGTGACCAAAAAAATTATTCCCTTTGACTTTGACACCTTCCTCCGCTCAGAACAGGAATTTGCCGTCGGCGTTACAGATTGTGAGACCGGAAGGATACGATTTTTTTATAAATCTCAGATGGGTATAGAGGATTTCTTTACTGTCTGCAAGGCGTCCAGTTCTATGCCGCTGGTGTCAAAAAAGGTTTGTTTTCAAGGAAGATGCTATCTGGATGGGGGTATCTCCGATTCCATTCCTCTTGGCAGGGCCATATCAGATGGCTATGAAAAAAATGTTGTTGTTCTTACCAGAAATAAGGGTTATCGGAAAAAGCCTTCAAAGGGCAGCATGAAGATAGCGCGGGTGGAATACAGACGTTACCCACACCTTTTAGAGGCTATGGAAAACAGGCATCGGCTTTATAATGAAACCCTCGACAGAATTGAAGCTTTGGAGGAGGAGGGAAAGGTTTTTGTCATCCGTCCCACTCTTGCGGTGCGGGTTGGCAGAATGGAGAGGGATAAAAGAAAGCTGTTTGAATTTTATAAGGAGGGGTACCGTGATGCCAGAAGACGGTACAGCGATCTGAAAAATTGGTTAGAAAAATAGTTTGTTTCTTTTGAAAATACCTATTGACAACTGCAATAAAAAAGTATAATATGAAATCAAGATATATGAATGGTTGTTCATATATTAGCGTTTTTTTGAAGGAGAAAGCCATGGCAAAGGGAAAGAAAAGCAAGGATATAAAAGAAATCAAGGAAAAACCGGAAAAAAGTCAAAAAAAAGCAAGGGCAGCAGAGCAGGAGATGGAAAATACAGGGGAAGAGAAAAAAACGGCTGTTCATGAACTGAAACAGGAATTTATAAATGATGTAGCGGATTTTTTCAAGGTCTTTGGGGATGCTACCAGAGTGAGAATGCTGTATATTCTTCTAAACAGTGAGATGTGTGTGGGAGATATTGCGGAGACGCTGGAGATGACTCAGTCGGCGGTAAGCCATCAGCTGCGGGTATTGAGGCAGAGTAATCTGGTAAAATACCGCAAGGATGGAAAGACTGTGTATTATTCCCTGGATGACGACCATGTAAAAACTGTGCTGCAGCAGGGTGTCAGCCATATCGGACATAAAAAGGGTTATGAGGAATGCTGATTTTTTGACAGGAGATAGTCTCCTGCCAAAAAATTTTACCAAATATATGAATGGTTACTCAAATGTGCATGTGATTGAATGTATTCAACAGCAGGGAGGACGGATACAATGGATAAGTTAAAGATAAAGCTGAAGGGGTTGGATTGTCCCAACTGTTCCGCCAAAATTGAAAATACCCTGATGAAAACAAAAGGGGTTAGAGAGTGCAGTATTAATCTGATGAAGCAGGAGATGGCTCTGTCTTGTGAAGAGGGAATATCGGAGATGCTCAAAGAAAAAATACCACAGATAGTACACAAGTTTGAACCCGATGTGGAGGTGTCCTTTGGAGAAGACAGAAAGGAACATAACCATGAGCATCATCATGAGGAAGAGGTGTGCGGCTGCGCTCATGAGCACCACCATCATGAGAGGGAAGCGTGTACCTGCGATGAAGAGTGCTATCATCATGAAGCAAAAACGGGGGCGGAACTTTCGGGGAACACATTAAAAATACAGATGAAGGGCCTTACCTGTTCCAACTGCGCGGCGAAAATAGAAAATGACACCCGCAAGCTTGAAGGTGTGGAGGATGTCAGCATTTCTCTGATGAAGCAGGCAATGGAGATTCGGCTTTCGGCTGCGGGAGACAAAAACAAGCTTTTTACAGAGGTTAAAAATATCGCCGGCAAATATGAGCCGGATGTGCTGGTGGCTTGGGCGGATGAGGAAAAAAAAGCGGCAGCTTCTGAGGAAGAGACAGAAGAGGAATTTGACCTGAAGGGGAGAATTATAAAATATACCATCGGCGTCCTTCTCTTTTTAGGCGCAGAGCTTCTGCCTTTGGAACAAACATTGCAAACTGGACTTTTTTTGGCCTCTTACTTGATCTTTGGCTTTGGTGTGCTGAAAAATGCAGTGAAAAATATTTCAAGGGGGCAGGTCTTTGACGAAAACTTTCTGATGGGCCTGTCTACCGTCGGCGCCATTGCCATAGGTGAATTGGCCGAGGCAGTGTTTGTCATGCTGTTTTATCAGGTAGGAGAAACGTTTCAGGAATTTGCGGTTCACCGTTCCAGACGCTCTATCAAGGATCTAATGGATATAAGGCCGGATTATGCCAATGTTGAGCGAAAGGGCAGTGTCCTTCAGACGGCGCCTGAGGAAGTACATCTGGGAGATGTCATTGTGGTTAAACCGGGTGAGAAGGTGCCGCTGGACGGAATTATCATAGAAGGAGAATCTCAGCTGGATACCTCTGCGCTGACAGGGGAGTCTGTGCCAAGAAAGGCCAGAGAAAAGGATGAGGTTTTGAGCGGCAGCATTAATCTGAATGGGTTATTGAGAGTCAGGGTTACGAAGGAGTTTGGAGAGTCCACAGCAGTTAAGATACTGGAATTGGTGGAAAACGCAACTGCAAAAAAATCAAAAACAGAGCAGTTTATCACAAAATTTGCCCGTGTTTACACCCCCTGTGTCGTGATTGCGGCCGTGCTTTTGGCGTTTCTGCCGCCAATTGCCATGGGAAGCTTTGATTTCAGGATGTGGATAGGCAGGGCGCTGATATTCCTTGTCATTTCCTGCCCCTGTGCCTTGGTGCTCTCTGTTCCTCTCGGTTTCTTCTCCGGAATCGGAGAGGCATCCAGAAAGGGGATTTTGGTAAAGGGAAGCAATTACATTCAGGTGCTTCATGAAATAGAAACCATAGTATTTGATAAAACAGGCACTGTCACAATGGGTGTTTTTGAAGTGAGCGACGTTAAGGAAGCAGAGGGATTTTCCAGGGATGAACTGGTGTATTTGACAGCACTCAGCGAAAAAATGTCCAATCACCCTATTGCAAAATCTATTGCGGCTTTCTATGAAGCGGAGTATGGCGGCTTGCCGGAGGACAAAATGAATGCCTATGAGGAGATAAGCGGACACGGTGTCAAAGCGGAGATAGACGGCAGTATTGTATTGGCGGGAAATGAAAAGCTGATGAAAAAGTACCATGTATCCTATGAGAAATTTGACGGCTTCGGCAGTGTGGTTTATGTTGCCAAGGACGGGAAATACGCGGGCTATATCGTTGTTTCCGACAAGATAAAGGAGGGCAGCAAGGAAGCGGTTCAAAGACTGAAAGGCCTCGGTGTTAAAAATGTTGTCATGCTGACCGGAGACAACAGGGAGACGGCTGACAAGATAGGACGTGAGGTTTTAGTGGATACGGTCTATGCGGAGCTTCTTCCTCAGGAGAAGGTAGAAAAAATGGAAGGGCTCTTTGAAAACAGCGGCAAGGTTGCCTTTGTCGGAGACGGCATCAATGATGCGCCGTCACTGGCAAGAGCCGATGTAGGTATAGCCATGGGTGGAATCGGCTCTGACGCAGCCATTGAGGCGGCGGATGTGGTTATCATGAACGACGATCTGAGAAAAATTGCGGACGGCGTAGTGATTGCCAGAAATACCAATAGAATTGTTGTACAGAATATTGTGTTTGCCTTAGGCGTAAAGGCTGTTGTTCTGGTAATGGGCGCTCTGGGTTATGCTTCCATGTGGATGGCAGTGTTTGCGGATGTTGGAGTTGCCTTCATTGCGATATTAAATTCAATGAGAAAAAAGATATGAGAGCATAGTGTTTGGCTTGTCAAAAAAGTCCCTTTGGGGCTTTTTTGAGTTGGGCGAAGAAATAAAGAGATTTGTTCCTGCGGCTTTTCCAAGGCATGAAATGTCAGTATTTTGCTGTGCAAACCACTATCAGCCGCCCGATTTTTTTCCGTTGTCCCTCAATCCCTTTTGCCTGGGGCAAAAAGCACATCAAGGTTCGGGCGGCATATCCTTGCCGCCATTATTTTTTTTCGCTTTTATGAATCATGACAATAAAATTTGAGCGGAGAAATCTCGAAACCTGCGGATTCTCAGTACATTTGCTGCGCAAATAGCGGCTTATGCCGCGCACTTTAACAAGCAAGTTTGCCCGTGTGCCTCTTAAATGCGCTTTTCTCCGCTTTTATGGTAAGATAGTGTCAATTGTATTGAGGAGCTATATGCCGTGAAGGATGGAATAATTTAAAATTTTTTAAAAGTTATCATTGATTTTATAAAAATGGATAGAAAACAGCTTCTTGCTGACGAAATATAGGATGTAAAAGGAAAGGAGTGAGGCAGGTGGTTATCACGGAAGAAAATTTTGTGGAGGAGCTGAAGAAGAAAAACGACAGAGCCCTGGAATATACCATTGAAAAATATGGATGGGTTGTGAAGACTGTTATGAAAAAGCATTTATATGGCCTGGAAGAACATCAGGAGGATTGCGGTTTGGATGTGTTCATGGCCGTATGGGAGCACATTGAAAGTTTTGACCCGAAAAGGAGTACATTTCAAAACTGGCTGGCCGGTATTTCAAGATTTAAGGCCGTTGACTGCAAGAGAAAATACTTGAGAGAGCGGCAGAATGTCACATTGGACAATATAGAAATACAGTGTGTGGACGAGGGATTAGAGCACTTCACACAGGAGGGCCTCGGCGAAGAGTGGAGCGCAATGATTGCCTGCCTGAAGAAGGAGGACAGAGATATTTTTATAAAACGGTATGTGGAGGAAAAGGATATGGAAACCTTAAGCCGTGAGACAGGACTTGAAAAGGAAGTGCTCTATAACAGACTAAGCAGGGGAAAGGCGAAGGTGAGAAAGCGGTTTGGTATGACAGGAAACGGAGGGACAAAAGGATGAAAGAGGATTTATACGATATGCTTAATGACGGGGATTTTGGAATAGATGATTATAAAAAAGAAGAGATGAGCAATTTGGAGGTTAAGAGGATGAAGAGAAGGATAAAAAAAGAAACAAAAAAGGGAGGATTTAAAAAATATGCCTCTGCTGCTGCGGTGTTTTTAGTGGGCGTAGGTGTTATCGGTGTAGGATACAGCCAAAATACCTATGGGGACATCAGCAACATATTTCATACCATAGGGCAAAGCCTTGGCATTGTGGAGAGCCTTGAAAAATACAGTACGGTAATAAACCAGTCTGTGGAGGATCAGGGGATTACAGTGACATTAAAGGAGGTAATACTGGATCAGGATGAGATTTTGTATTCTTACAGCACAGTCTTTGAAGAGGCTCTTGGCGATAGCCATACAAGTATGTCCGGCAATGTTTTTATTAACGGAAGAATGGCGGTAAGCGGAGGAACAGGTACCTCTGTCAGGTCTGACGATTACACGGTGGAGGAGGTACAGATAGACACTCTGGACGGTATTGATACGAAGGAGGAAATGAATATAAAAATAGCCTTTACCTCTGTATGGATAAACGGCGAGGAAAGAAAAGGAAACTGGGCGTTTGAGTTCAGGGCAAGCGGGGAGGATCTGATGGCGGATACAAAAGCCTTTATGCTTGACAACACTATTTCTTTAGAGGATGGTTCAATGATAACGCTTCAGAAAATGACAGTAAATAAGATTGGCCCCAAAATCTACTTTGAGCAGAATTCGGAGAATTTCTTGTATCAGATGGAGCTTCGGGGTGAGGACAATCTTGGCAATCCTGTCGTCTTTTATATCGCCTCCGTGCAGGATGGCAGCGGCGTATTTAAGCTGGAAACCATAGATAACGGACCGCTTTGTAAGGAAGCGGAGAGTCTGACACTGACACCTTATGCAGTTGAATTGCCAAAGGAAAGCGGAAGAATGAGCAATGATTATAAAAAGGCGGGGGAGGCGTTTACAATAAAATTGAAATGATGAGCGCAATGAAAAGGGCAGGTAGATACCTGTCTTTTTTCATTTTGTAAAAGAAATATTCCTATTTCTGAAGAGAAGAAATACGAGAAATATATTTAGCAGTGTGGCAAGAGTGACAAAAACTCCGCCCTCCGGCCCAAATGCGCCGCCGTTAAGTATATTGGGATTCACCGTTTCCGTTGTTATTATCCCTTTTACAGAACTGCCGCTTACGAAAAAACCATAAATGTTTCCCTGAGAGTAGTTCCACATAATATGAAAGCCGATTCCGATCCAGAGACTGCCTGTTTTGATAAATAAAGAGGCTAGGAATATGCCAATCAGCAAAATATTGACGAAGGCAAGTAGGCTGACACTGCTGTTTGTGCTGTGAATTAGTGAAAATATAACGGCAGAGACAATAACGGCAACAGGAATACTTTTTGTCTGTTTCAGCACAGACATGACATAACCTCTATACAATATCTCCTCCGCAAGTCCTATCATAGCAAACAGTATAAAATAGAGAAAAGTATCTTTGCTCACATATATTCCGTGGGAGGTGATTTGGCCGCTTGCGCTTAAAATAACGCCGGCAAAAAAAAAGCGTAAAGGATACAAATCCCCACAACAAGCCTGCCGTGAAATTCTTTTTGTTTTCTTTTAACGGAGGGAACCCCATTTCGGAAAGAGTCTTTTTTTGAAGGATACACCAAAAGAAAAGCGGAACTGCAATCATTATAATATTTTGAACAATCATGACAGTCAGAAAATAAGTGTTGTAAAAATTTTCTGTTAAACCGCCAGATGGAGTAAGAGCACCGATATGAGCGGCAGCAAGCTGGGTTATTTTGTCTATTGGTATGACGGAAAGATAAAGAATGAGATAATAGAAACCGATGACGACTGCAATTTTCCAGCCGGAACGGATAAGGCCGTCTCTATTTTTAAACATACAATCACTCCTCTATTTTTTAACAGCAATGGGCAAAACAGGGCGGCACTCTTTTGGATAGAAACATAAACAACAACAGGGATAATGGTCGGCGGCATAAGAAAACCTTGAAACAAAGAAAGCTTGATTTATCAAGCTTTCTTTGTTTATTAAAATTATATCGCTTTATTCCTTTTGCCGCATGACTTGGCGTTTTCCTTAAGAATCCAATTTTCTTTTATTTTCTCAAGTCAAGCCGCCTTAAGATTGTGTTTTTACTTTTGTAATTTGTTCCTTATATGAAGATAAGTCCGGCAATTCATTGAAGTCATTATAACAGAGAAAAGGGATAAATGGTATTTTTTCTGTGGATGCGGTATGATTTTCGGTTTTCGGGCATAGAAATTCTTTTTGGGGGAAGTTCTTAAATTTGTACGAAAAAGACTGATAGAGGCAGGAAAATGCAAAAAAAAGGCGTATTTATATAAATATAAGTGAAATTTGGCCTAATGGAGGTGGAATAAATGTTATTGAGGCAGAAGCAGGAGCAGATAGAGGAATTGATACTAAGTCCCTTTGCCATGAAAAGCACAGATACAAGGGGCAGGGAGGTACAGGAGCAAAAATGCGAAATCAGAACAGATTTCCAGCGGGACAGGGACAGGATACTCCACTGTAAATCTTTCCGGAGGCTGAAGCACAAGACGCAGGTTTTTATTTCACCGGAGGGAGACCATTACCGTACCAGGCTTACCCACACCTTAGAGGTATCTCAGATTGCCAGAACCATTGCAAGGGCGCTTAGTTTGAATGAGGACTTGACGGAGGCCATATCCCTTGGCCATGATTTAGGCCATACACCCTTTGGACATTCTGGGGAGGCAGTGCTGAACAATATATCGAAAAATGGGTTTGAGCACTGTCAGCAAAGTCTGAGGGTCGTAGAGCGCATTGAAAAGGACGGCAAAGGGCTGAATCTGACATGGGAGGTAAAGGATGGCATTTTGAATCACCGCACCAGCGGGAAGCCTTCAACCATGGAGGGAAAGGTTGTGCAGCTTTCCGATAAAATAGCCTATATCAATCATGATATTGACGACGCCATGCGGGCAGGGGTATTAAAAAGGGATGCGATACCCTGCGAGATTACCCACATCATAGGGGAGACCTCCAGCCAGCGTATTAACGCCATGATAAGGGATGCAATAGAAAACAGCGCAGGTGTTGACACCATAAAGATGAGCCCGCTTATGAAAGAAACCATGGGCGCACTGCGGCAGTTTATGTTTGATAAGGTATATACAGGACTTCGTTTTTCCACAGAGCTTGTGAAGGTGGATAATCTTATCACCGATTTATATTATTATTTTATGGAGCATCCGAATGAGATGCATGAGGATTTTCTGAAGCTTATGGAAAACGGCGACAATAAGGAAACCGTCGTCTGTGACTATATTGCCGGTATGACAGACCGGTATGCGATTAAACGCTACAGCGACCTTTTTATACCGAAATCGTGGAATATTTATTGAAAAATGTTGTCATAATGAATAGAAGAATACCAAAGGTATAGTGTGTTTTGTATACTTTTGTTTTTTTACTATATAAAAATTAGATAGGATAGGGGAAAAAGTTTGCGCAATTTTGTATATGTGTACAAACATTTTGACCGAAGCAGGAATTTATGAAAATCTGTCGAAATTAATAACTATGCAGAAAAGGAGATGCCAAGGCCCTATGTATTACCCTCAGGAATTAATTGAAGAAATACGGATGCAAAACGACATAGTGGATGTTATTTCGGAATATGTTCCTTTGAAAAAAAAAGGCAGCTCCTATTTTGGCCTTTGCCCGTTTCATAACGAAGGTACGCCTTCCTTTTCCGTAACGCCGGAAAAGCAATTTTACTATTGCTTTGGCTGCGGTGCGGCGGGAAACGTATACAGCTTTATTATGCAGATGGATAACTGTGACTTTGTGGAGGCGGTGAAAAAACTGGCTGACAGGGCTCACATCACTTTGCCGGAGAATGGGTTTACGCCGCAGGCAAAGGAAGCGGAAAGGCTGAGACAGATTCTCTTTGAGATACATAAGACAGCAGGGCTTTTTTATTATAATATGCTCCACTCCAAAGAGGGCGAGCAGGCGCTCCAGTATTTGAACGGAAGAAAGGTAATGCCTAATATACAAAAAAAGTTCGGCCTGGGCTTTGCGCCGGCGGGACGGGACAAGCTGTACCATCATTTGGAGGAGAAGGGATATTCCATAGACGCGATGCTCAAAAGCGGTCTTATCATGGAGGACAAAAGGGGAAGAGGATATTATGACAGGTTTTTTAACCGTTTGATGTTCCCTATTTTTGATGTCCAGGGAAGGACTATCGCCTTTGGCGGACGGATTATGGAAAGCGGTCAGCCAAAGTATCTGAATTCTCCCGAAACGATGCTCTTCAGCAAGTCTAAGAATATGTATGGTCTGAATTTTGCCAGGGCGGCCAAAAGACAGGAGCTTATCATTGTGGAGGGCTATATGGACATGATAAGCATTTATCAGGCAGGCTTTCACAATGTGGCAGCGTCTTTGGGCACGGCGTTTAATGACGAGCACGCAAAGGTTTTGAAAAAGTTTGTGACGGACGTCATACTATTATTTGACAGCGACGAGGCCGGTACTACGGCTGCTTTGAGGGCTATTCCGCACCTCGTGCAAAACGGCTTCAGAGTGAAGGTATTGCAGGTTCCTGACGGTAAGGATCCTGATGAGTTTATCAAGCAGAACGGTTCTATGGAATTCAGTAAGCTTTTGGTGAACGCGGTCAGCTATATTACCTTTGAAATCAGCTGTATTCAAAAAAAATATAATATGCAAAATGCGGAGCACAGGGTGCTTTTTACCACAGAGGCGGCCAAGGTGCTATCTGCCCTTGACAATGACATTGAAAGGGACGTTTACGTCAAGGAAGTAGCAAAAATGACAGATATATCGTCGGAAGCCATTGAAAATGAAATTCGGAAAATCAGAAATAAGGCCGATGAAATATTTCAGGCGGAGGCGGACAAAAAGCGCCTCAAAATTTACCGTGATACCTCAGTGAGTGTGAGAAAATCAAAGGGTATCAGTGAGGCGCAGAGAGATATTTTATATCTATGCGCCACGGACCTTGCTGTTTACCGGAAGGTGAAGGAGTACCTGAAGCCGGAGGATTATGCGGAGGCTGTTTACAGTAGAGTTGCCGCCCTTTTATATGAAGCGGGAGAGAAGGGACAGACAGTGTTTCCGGCAGAGCTTTTGAACTATTTCGGTGACTTGGAGGAACAAAAGAAGGTAACGGAAATTTTTGCGGTTCGTATGGATTACGAAAATAAAAAGGATCTGGAGAAGGCACTTAACGAAGAGGTACGCCTGATTAAAAAAACAAGGATAGACGCAATGGCAGCAGAGGCCTTGGACGTAGAGAGCATCAAAAGGATTGTGGAAGAGAAAAAAATGCTTGAAAAAATAGAAATCAGCCTTTAAAACAGGGACTTTCCGCCTTTGTTTTCGGGGCGGATGTATAGTTAGGTTCAGGTTGGTTAAAATAGTTAACACATTAGAAAGGAAGGATTGTTTTGAAATCCGTCGAAGAAAATACATTAGTTACCCGTCTGAAGGAATTGGTAGTCATAGGAAAAAAGAAAAAAGGTGTTCTGGAATATAAAGAAATTATGGACTACCTTGGAGATATTGAGCTTGACGCCGACCAGATAGACAAAATATATGAATACTTTGAGGCGCAAGGCATTGATGTGTTGGGTGCTATGGAAATCGAGGAAGAGATTGAAAAAGAACTCGACCTTTCGCTTCCGGAGGGCATCAACATTGATGACCCTGTCCGCATGTACTTGAAGGAGATCGGCAAAGTGCCCTTACTGAGCGCAGACGAGGAAATTGATCTGGCGCAGAGGATGGAGGACGGCGACGAGATTGCGAAAAAGAAGCTTGCGGAGGCCAATCTGCGTCTGGTAGTCAGTATCGCGAAGCGGTATGTGGGACGCGGTATGCTTTTTCTGGATCTGATTCAGGAGGGAAATCTTGGCCTGATTAAGGCTGTAGAGAAATTTGATTACCGCAAGGGCTATAAATTCAGCACCTATGCCACATGGTGGATTCGTCAGGCCATCACCCGTGCCATTGCCGACCAGGCAAGGACAATCCGTATTCCTGTGCATATGGTGGAAACCATAAACAAATTGATCCGTATTTCCAGGCAGCTTTTGCAGGAGCTTGGACGAGAGCCGTCGGCGGAGGAGCTGGCAGTGGAGATGCAGATGCCGGTGGAAAAAGTCCGTGAGATTATGAAAATTGCTCAGGAGCCGGTTTCACTGGAAACGCCTATTGGCGAGGAGGAAGATTCCCATCTGGGAGATTTTATTCCCGATGATGATATTCCGGCGCCTGCGGAGGCAGCGGCGTTTACTTTACTGAAGGAGCAGCTCATTGAAGTTTTGGATACCCTGACCGACAGGGAAGAAAAGGTTTTAAGACTGCGCTTCGGACTGGACGACGGTAAGGCGAGAACCCTTGAAGAGGTTGGAAAGGAATTCAACGTTACTAGGGAGAGAATCCGCCAGATTGAAGCGAAGGCGCTGAGAAAGCTGAGACATCCAAGCAGAAGCAAAAAACTGAAGGATTATCTGGAGTAAACATGGCATTGCAGACAAGGTAATTGAAAAGGGTAAAAGTTGAGGCGGCGGGACGGCAGTATTGCTTTCCCGCCCTATTTTTATATTTGGAGGTGTCATATGGAAATTTCCAGAAGGCTTCAGGCAGTGGCAGGAGAGGTGGGGCCATGCTGCACTATGGCGGATATTGGTACGGATCATGCCTATGTACCCCTTTATCTTCTGTCAAAGGGCTTGATTAAAAGAGCTGTGGCCTGTGATATTAAAAACGGGCCCTTAAAAAAAGCGGCGCAAAACTGCAATAAGTACGGATTTGAAAGGGAAGTGGAGTTGAGGCTGGGCGACGGACTAAAGCCGGTGCGGCCAGGAGAAGTTCAGGAAGCGGTGATTGCAGGCATGGGCGGCATGCTTATGACGGATATTTTGAGAGAAAGCCGTATAACAGTGGAAAAGCTTGATAAGCTTGTACTCCAGCCTCAGCTTGATATAGACAGTGTGAGAAGGTATCTACATAGCATCGGTTTTCGTATACAAAATGAGATAATGCTTCGGGAAGAGGGGAAATACTATAATGTTATCACTGCTGTTCCGGGCGGGGAGAGGTATGAAAGAGAGATAGAGTATACCTTTGGAAAAATACTGATAGACAAAAAGGATACTGTGCTGAAGGAATACCTCTTAAACGGTATTGAAAAGCAGAAAGAAATCAGAGAGGCTTTGAAAGGAAGCGGCAGCGAAAAGTCACAGCAGAGAATGAGGGAACTTGAGAGGCAAGAAATACAATATAAGGAGGCTTTGGCATGTCTGTAAAATGCAGTGATATTATAAAATGGATGGAGGAGCTGGCTCCCCTGTCCCTGGCGGAGGAATGGGACAACCCCGGCCTTTTGGTGGGAGACAGTCAGGCGGATGTAAAAAGGGTTTTGGTGGCTCTTGACGCCACAAGGGGCGTTATTGAGGAGGCTGTAGAAAAGAAGGCCGATTTGATTGTCACCCATCACCCAATTTTGTTTCGGGCAGTCAAGAGGATCACAAAAGACAGTGATATTGGTAAAAAGCTCTATCTTCTGATACAAAATGGTATTGGTGTATACAGTGCCCACACCAATCTGGATATTGCCTATGGCGGGACAAATGATATGCTGGCAGAGCTTTTGGGTTTGAATAATGTCCTATTGCTTGACAAAACAGAGGGGCAAAGGTTGAAAAAGCTGGCGGTTTTTGTACCCGTGTCACATGCCGATGTCGTACGGGAGGCGCTATTGCGCGCGGGCTGCGGCCGTGCAGGAAACTATGCGGACTGTACCTTTTCCCAGAGAGGAGAGGGAACCTTTACACCTCTTGCAGGGGCTATGCCATTTACAGGCGAGACGGGAAAGCTCAGCAAAGTGGAGGAAATGAAAATAGAGACTGTTATACGGGAAGAATTGCTTTTGCCGGCTTTGGAGGCGGTAAAAGCCGCTCATCCCTATGAGGATCCCGCCTTTGATGTCTATACGAAAGAGGAGGAGGGAGAAGCCTATGGCATTGGGCGTATAGGCGAGCTTGATGAGGAAACTTCCTTTGAAGCGTTTGCACGGCAGGTGAAGGAGGCTCTTGGATTAAGAAATATCAGGATCGTGGGAGACCTGCGCCAAAGAGTAAAGAAAATTGCTCTTTGCACGGGAAGCGGCATAGAATATATGGAGAAAGCAAAGGCTATGGGAGCAGATGTCTATATTACGGCGGATATCAAATTCCATGACGCACAGAGGGCGTTGGATTTGGGAATCGCATTGATAGACGCAACCCACTATGCCAGCGAGGTGCTTATTGTGCCGGTACTATGCAGATATCTGGAGAAAAAGCTGGCGGCTCTCGGCAGAAATGCGGAGATTCTGCCTTCACAGGTAGATGGACAGGTGTTTACAGACATTTAAGTCAGGAGGGACAAAATGGAGGAATATCGAAAGGTTTCTGTTTATGGAGAGGAAAGGACAGTAGAAAAAGGAACAACCTATGAGGAATTGGCGAGGGAATATCAAAGACGGTTTTCCTCTCCGATTTTGATTGCCAAGAGCAGAAACAAATTCAGGGAGCTGAGCAGTACCATAGAAATTGAGGATGCTATTGAATTTTTTGATATTACGGACGAGGATGGACGGAGAGTATATACAAGAAGCATGTCTTTTCTCATGATTAAGGCCGTGAAGGATATACTGGGAAAGACCACGAAGGTGGTTATAGAGCATTCCATCAATAAAAACTATTACTGTGAAATCAGAACGCCGGGTATTACGGTTGACCAATCTCTTTTAGACCGATTGAAAAAGAGAATGAAGGAGCTGGTGGAAGAAAATATTCCTATTGTAAAGGAGGTTTTCAAGAGAGAGGATGCTATGGCCCTTGTGAAAAGCTTTGGCATGGAGGATAAGGTGGGAATATTTCGCTATAGAAGCAATTCCAGCATTAATCTCTACCGCATGGATGATTTTTACGACTATTTTTACGGCTATATGGTACCCTCCACAGGCTATCTGGAGGTTTTTGACTTGTGCCTTTATGAAGAGGGCTTTTTAATACAGTTCCCCTCCAATGAAAATCCGAGACGGGTTGAAACCTATGAGCATCTGGAAAAAATTTCTGCGGTATTCATGGAACAGCTTAACTGGTGCCGTCTGATGCGGGTCAACAATGTGGCGGAACTGAATGACACAATCGTAAACGGAGAGTTCTGGGATTTGGTGAGAGTAAACGAGGCGCTCCATGAAAAGAAAATAGCTCAGATTGCAGATATGATAATGGAGCGTGCGGATAAGGTAAAGCTGGTACTCATAGCAGGGCCCACCTCCTCTGGAAAAACCACATTTGCCCACAGACTTTGTACACAGCTTAGGGTAAACGGTATCATACCTCATGTTATCTCTCTGGACGACTATTTTATAGACCGTGACAAAACGCCCATAGACGAGTTTGGACGCCATGACTATGAAAATATAAACGCTTTGGACACCAGGCAGTTTAATGAGGATTTAAACCGAATGATACACGGTGAGACAGTACAGCTGCCGCAGTATAATTTTCTGACAGGTATGCGGGAGTATAAGGGTAATTACCAAACCTTGAAGGCAGGGGAGATATTTGTTGTGGAAGGCATTCATGGACTGAATGAGGCCCTTACAAATGAGATTGCGGAGGAATGTAAATTCCGCATTTTTATAAGTGCAATGACGCAGCTCAATGTGGACGATCATAACAGGGTTTCGACAACAGACAGCAGACTGATACGCCGTATTGTGCGGGATTACAATTTCAGAGGCAATGACGCGGCTTCCACCATAGATATGTGGCCTTATGTGACAAGGGGAGAAGCAAATAATATTTTTCCTTTCCAGGAAAATGCAGACGTCATGTTCAATTCTGCAACGATTTATGAGCTCAGCGTTTTAAAAGCATATGCTCTGCCCCTATTATATAAAATTGACAGATTTGCACCTGAATATCCGGCAGCAAAGCGTCTGATTAAATTTCTGGACTACTTCCTGAGTGTGGGTATTGAAAATTTGCCTAACAACTCTATTATCAGGGAGTTTGTGGGCGGAAGCTGTTTTCATGTTTAATATGTGAAAAAGAGGAGAAGGCCGAGAAGGAAAAAACGGGACTGCTTAAGGTCAGGGCTTCTTTCTTTTGAAGATTTTTGGAGCTAACGACTGAGTAAAACAAAGTTTGCAGGGAACTCCGCGTAAATTTATGGTATAATGTTCGCGAAAAAGCGGAGAGAAGCCGAAAAAAGAATAGTCGGACTGCAAAGCAGGCAAAGATTGATTCTTAGGAGGCTTCGTGGAGCAACGCGACCGACAAAACCGAAGGTTTTGGAGGAACTCCGCGTAAATTTATGGTATAATGTTCGCGAAAAAGCGGAGAGAAGCCGAAAAAAGAATAGTCGGACTGCAAAGCAGGCAAAGATTGATTCTTAGGAGGCTTCGTGGAGCAACGCGACCGACAAAACCGAAGGTTTTGGAGGAACTCCGCGTAAATTTATGGTATAATGTCAATACTAGTGCAAATGAACAATTAGGTGGTGCGGCATGTTTGAGAGGATCATTGAATTGGTGCTTCCGGAGATTATTGGAGCGATTGAGCTTGTTGGCATTATTGTAGTTACCATAGGTGCGGCGAACGGCTTTTATCATTATTTGAGACAGCTTTTCAAACAGGAGAAATATGCCCTGAAATTTGAGCTGGCCAACTCTATGGCAACCGGACTGGAATTTAAAATGGCAGCCGAGATATTAAAAACCGTATTGGTGAGGGATATCAATGAGCTTTTAATACTTGGCTGTGTTATTCTGCTGCGCGCTCTGCTGTCCTTTATTATACATGTGGAAATGAAGGGAAGTAGGGAGGAGGGACAAGAGGAAGAATAGCGAGAGGGAAACGGGGGTATAAAAATGGATGAGTCTGTTAAAAGGCTGGGAGATTGGATTGAGGATAGCAGCAACATTGTTTTTTTTGGTGGTGCGGGGGTTTCGACAGAGAGCGGTATTCCCGATTTCAGAAGTGAAAACGGTATTTACAGCGCTGTGAGCGAGTATGGCTATCCGCCGGAAAGAATATTAAGCCATAGTTTTTATGAATCAAATCCAGAGGTTTTTTTCCAATATTATAAAAAAAATCTTCTTTTCCTGGAAGCAAAGCCAAATTTTGCCCACATTGGTCTTGCAAGATTGGAGAAGGAAGGCAAGCTCAAGGCAGTAATCACACAAAATATTGATAACCTGCACCAAAAAGCGGGAAGCAAAAACGTTCTGGAGCTTCATGGAACGCTGTACAAAAATTACTGCACAAAATGCGGCAAGAAATTTGATATTGAATATGTTGTAGGGCAGGAAGGAATAACCAGATGCGATAAATGCGGCGGTATTGTCAGACCCGATGTGGTGCTGTACGAGGAATTCCTCAATGATGATACCATGAGAAAATCGATAGAGTATATTGCAAAAGCGGATATCCTGATTGTTGGGGGTACGTCCTTGGCAGTTTACCCGGCTGCCGGACTGATTGAGTATTACGAGGGGAAAAAGCTGGTTCTTATCAATAAAACTGAGACAGGCTATGACAGGCGGGCAAACCTGGTAGTCAGGGAGAGCATTGGAAGGGTATTTCAGGAAATACTGCATTTGGAATAAGAGGGATCTATTTTTCAGCGGCTTGTCTTTGTTTTAGGACAAGCCGCTGCGGCAATTTTAATTTGGATAAGTATCTATAAATTTACCTTATTTTGTATAATTATTGCGAGAACAGGAATACTATTTTATGAAATGCTTGCAGGCGGAGTGTATTCGTTCCAAAGAGCATAAATTCAGCACTTCTGGAATAATAAGACAAATTTTAAATAAAAAGTGTTGACAAATAGAAATGCCTTTGGTATTATATTACTTGCTGATGTGAACTTTGAAAACTGAACAGTTAAACCAAAAACCCAAGTCAAAAAAACTTTGAGCGAGAGCTTGAAGGAG